>NZ_RXOZ01000033.1 GCF_003991205.1 Georgenia sp. SYP-B2076
CGTCGGAGTACGCCGCCCCGGGACGGGCCGGCGCGAACGGGTTCGCGTCCGCCGGGGGCAGGAACGTGCGGTTCATCCGGTGGGTCGCCATCGGCACCCACTCCCCGGTGAGCACGTCCAGGCGCATGAGCGGCGCCGTCACCGGCCGGGCCACCCCGTCCGCGCCCACCACGTCCGCGAACCGGTCCGGCAACGGCCGCGGATCATCCAACCGCCGCGTCGCCCCACCCGACACAAACGGCTCCGAGTCATCGAAATAGATCAGCTCACGCCCATCCGCCAGGCGCGTGACCGTCTTGCGCACCGCCGGCCCGGTCATCGGACGTCCCCGGAGCCCCGAGAGTCCCCGGCGACCTCGAGCGCGATGCCGTGCTCCCGGGCGGCGGCCCGCGTGGCCGCGTCGGGCTCGCGGTCGGTCACGAGGACGGCGATCTCCTGGAGCGGGCAGAAGGCCCGCAGCCCCAGGACACCCCACTTGGAGGAGTCGATGACGGCGACGGGGGTGCGGGCGCTGGCCACCATCGCCGCGTTCGTGGCCGCCTCGGACAGGTTGGGGGTCATCAGCCCGATCTCCGGGTCGAAGCCGTGGGCGCCGAGGAAGGCCCACTCCACCCGCACGGTGCGCAGGACGTCGACGGCGACCGGGCCGACGAGGGCGTCCGACCGCGTGCGCTCGCCGCCGGTGAGGATGGTGGTGGGCGCCGGCCTGGACTGCCCGCGCGCCCGCTCCGCGGCCTCGTGCAGCACCTGGGCGGCGGGCAGGGAGTTGGTGATGACGGTCAGCGTGCCGAGGTGCGGCAGCTCGACCAGGGCGCGGGCGACCGCGAGGGCCGTCGTGCCGCCGCTGAGCGCCGCGGAGTCCCCCGGGCGGATGTGCGCGGCGGCGAGCGCGCCGATCGCCGCCTTCTCCGCCGTGCGGCGACCGGCCTTGGCCTGGAACAGCGGCTCCTGCGCCGCGCCGGCCGCGGCGACGGCCCCGCCGTGCACGCGGTCCACGAGCCCGCGCGCGACCAGGTCGGTGATGTCGCGGCGCACGGTCATCTCCGACACGCCCAGCGCGTCCACGACCTCGGCCACGCGCACCCCGCCCGTGCTGGCGACCCGGCCGAGCACGTACTCCTGGCGCTGGCGAGCGAGCAGGGGGACGGCGACGTCGTCGTGGGGCACGTCGCCATCCTGGCATTCCGAACAGAAACGAACAAGGCCAAACAAGACGACGACCCGTGCCGGTCGAGGGCGAAGGTCGTGCGCACCTGTCAGGATGGTCCGGTGCCCTGCCCGCCGCTCACCGAGACCGTCCACCGTCGCGCGCCCGGCGCCGAGGGGGTGGTCGGAACCCATGTATCTACCCGAACGCGTCGGTGACCAGGTCCGCATCGGCGTCGCGCTCCAGGTCCCGGCGCCCTACGCGACGCTGATCCAGGCGACCCGCGCGCGGCTGGGCGACCCGATGGCCAAGGTCGTCCCGCCGCACGTGACGCTCCTGCCGCCCACCGTCGTCGAGCCGGACCGCCTCGGGGACGTCGCGGCGCACCTCGCCGAGGTGGCCGCCGGGCATCCCGCCTTCGTGATGTCCCTGGAGGGCACCGGCTCCTTCCGTCCGGTCAGCCCGGTCGTCTTCGTCAAGGTCGTCCAGGGCGGGGACAGCTGCGCCGTGCTGGAGCAGGCCGTGCGCACCGGCGTGCTCGCCCAGGACCTGCGCTTCCCGTACCACCCGCACGTCACCATCGCGCACGAGCTCGACGACGCCACGCTCGACGTCGCGGAGGAGGCGATGGCCGACTTCCGGGCGACGTACGCCGCGGGCAGCATGCGGCTGTACGAGCACGGTGACGACGGCATGTGGCGCACGATCGCGCGCATGCCGCTGACGGGCCCCGTGCCGGCGCACCGGTAGGAGCATGCCGCCGGCACGCCGGAGTGGGTCCCCGCCGCTACCGTGAGCAGCATGGCGAAGACAGGCGCCGTCGACGACGCCGCGGGAGCCCGGGACGCCCCGGTAGCCGCTGACGGTGCGGCGCTCCCCGGCGGGGCGGGGGCCCCGGGCAGGGCGGCAGCCCGCGGCGGGGCAGGGGCACATGACGCTGCAGAAGCGCGCGACGCCTCAGCACGTCGTGAGGACGCCGGAGCTCGCGACGCCGCGGCACGCCGTGACGACGCCGGAGCCCGCGACGATGCGGGAGCTCGCGCCACCGGCGGCGTCGTGGCCCGCGCCAGGCGCGCCTTCACCCGCCTGCAGGACACCCGGGCCGGGCGGGCCGTCGCCCGGTACGTGATCGCCCAGGGCGGCCTGCTGGCCGGGGGCATCAGCTACGCCGCCCTGTTCTCCATCTTCGCCGGCCTGGCGATCGCCTACACGATCTTCATGGCCGTGCTGGGCGACAACGCCCTGCTGCGCGCCAGGGTCCTCGCGGCGGTCGAGGCGTTCATCCCGGGCGTCATCGACAACGGCTCCGGCAACGGGCTGGTCAGGCCCGAGGACCTGGTGCTCGACACGGCGCTCACCCCCGCCAGCGTCATCGCGGCGCTCGTGCTGCTCTGGTCCGCGCTGCGGGTCATGAACGCGCTCAAGGGCTCGATCCGCGCCATGTTCGGCATCGTCGCGCCGCCCGAGCACGTCGTCCTCGCCAAGGTGCG
Source organism: Georgenia sp. SYP-B2076 (assembly GCF_003991205.1). Classification (GTDB taxonomy): domain Bacteria; phylum Actinomycetota; class Actinomycetes; order Actinomycetales; family Actinomycetaceae; genus Georgenia. Next base: position 2,638 of record NZ_RXOZ01000033.1, read on the forward strand.
CGACCTCGCGGGCTTCGTCGGCCTGGCGCTCGGCGTGCTCGTCACGGCGGCGCTGACCCTGGTGGCCGGCGCCGTCGGCGGGGCCGTTCTGGGCGCCCTCGGCGTCCACGGCGGGCCGGGCCGCGTCGCCGTGACGGCGCTGGGCCTTCTCGTGGCCCTCGTGGTCGACACGGCGGTCTTCCTCCTGCTCTTCCGGGTCACCGCCGGCGTGCGGCCGCCGCGGAGGGAGCTCGTCGAGGGCGCGCTGCTGGGGGCGGTGGCCTCCGGTGCGCTCCGGCTGCTCGGCGCCAGCCTGGTGGGGTCTCTGGGGCGCAACCCGCTCCTCGCCTCCTTCGCGGCGGTCGTCTCCCTGCTGCTGTGGGTCAACATCCTGGCTCGCATCACCCTCGTCGCGGCCGCCTGGACCGCCAACCCGCCGGCCCCCCGCAAGGCCGAGGCGCCCGAGGAGGTGCACCTGGACGAGCAGCCGAACTACGTCACCGAGTCCGAGCCCGACACCAAGGAGTGGCCGTACCAGCCGGTGACCGGGACGGTCGTCCCCGACGAGACGCTGCGCCCGGGGTACGTGCCGCCGCAGCCCGAGCGACCGGGCCGCGAGGGCCCGCTCGGCGCGTGGCGGCGCGCGCGGATCGGGCGGCTCGAGCGCCGGGTGGCCCGGGCGCGGGAGCGGTACGCGGCCGCCGGGCGCCAGGCGCCCGGCAACGGGCGCCGACCGGGCTGACCGATTCCCGACGACGCCCGGCCGGACGGCCCTAGGGTGGCTCGCATGCCAGACGACGTCCTTCTTCCCGCTCCAGGCGGCCCCGAGCTGTACGCGATCATCCCGGCCGGTGGGGCCGGGACTCGGCTGTGGCCCCTCTCGCGGCGCAGCGCGCCGAAGTTCCTCCTCGACCTGACCGGCGCCGGGCGCACCCTCCTGCAGCAGACCGTCGACCGGCTGCGCCCCCTCACCGGCGACGGCGGCGTCACCGTCGTCACCGGCGCCGCCCACGCGAGCGCGGTCCGCGCCCAGCTCGGCCCCGGCGGCGCCGACGTGCTGGAGGAGCCCGCCCCGCGCGACTCCATGGCCGCGATCGGCCTGGCCGCCGCCCTGCTCGCGCGCCGGCACGGCGACGTCGTGGTCGGCTCCTTCGCCGCCGACCACGTGATCCAGGACGCCCCGGCATTCGAGCGCGCGGTCCGCGAGGCCGTCGCCGTCGCCCGGTCCGGCTTCGTGGCGACCATCGGCATCGAGGCCGACGAGCCCTCCACCGCCTTCGGGTACATCCACGCCGGCGATCTCGTGGCGGCCCCCGGGGCGACGACGGCGCGGCACGTGCGCGGCTTCACCGAGAAGCCCGACGCCGCCACCGCCGCCGCGTACCTCGCCACGGGCGAGTACCGCTGGAACGCCGGCATGTTCGTCGTCCGCGCGGAGGTCCTCCTGGAGCATCTCGCCGCCCAGCGCCCGGCCCTGCACGCCGGACTGGTCGAGATCGCCGACGCGTGGGACACCGACGCGCGCGACGCCGTGCTGGGCCGGGTGTGGCCCGGCCTGGAGAAGATCGCCATCGACCACGCCATCGCCGAGCCCGTCGCCGCCCAGGGCGGCGTCGTCGTCGTGCCCGCCGCCATGGGCTGGGACGACGTCGGCGACTTCGCCAGCCTGGCCCGTCTCGTGCCGCCCGCCGACGGCGGGGACGGCGTCCGCGTCCTGGGCGACCCCGCCCGGGTGCTGACCGTCGGGTCCGACGGCTCCCTGGTGGCGCCGGGCGCCGGCCGCGCGGTCGCCGTGCTGGGGATCCCGGGCGCCGTCGTCGTCGACACGCCGGACGGGCTGCTCGTGACCACGCTGGCCCACGCCCAGCAGGTCAAGGCCGTGGTCGACGGGCTCGGCCGCGCCGGGCTCGACCAGCTCCTGTGACGGCGGCCGCCGGCGAGATGTCCGCGGGGTGAGCGTGGGGTGAACACGCGGACGTGTCCGACCCCCGCGCGCGGGGTTAAGGTCGAGCCTGTGCAGTCCCCTCCGGTCTCTACCGAGCCCGACGTCGCCCGGCGCATCACCGAGCTCGTCGCGTCGATCGAGCCCGAGCTCGTCGAGGTCCGCCGCCGGCTGCACGCCCACCCCGAGCCCGCCCGCATGGAGCACGGCGCCACGGAGTTCCTCGCGCAGCGGCTGCGCCGCGCGGGCCTCGAGCCGCGGCTGCTCGAAGGCACCGGCCTCGCCGTCAACATCGGCGCGGACCCCCGCTCGCGGGGCAGGCGCCGCATCGCGCTGCGGGCCGATCTCGACGCGCTGCCCCTCACGGAGACCTCCGGCCTGCGGTTCTCCTCCACGCGCGAGGGCCTCGCGCACGCCTGCGGCCACGACATCCACACGGCGGCCCTCCTCGGCGCGGCCCTCACCCTCAAGGCCCTCGACGACGCCGGAGAGCTGCCCTCCGGCGTGCGCTGCATCTTCCAGCCGGCCGAGGAGGTCCAGCCCGGCGGCGCGGAGGCGGTCATCACGCAGGGGGCGCTGGACGGCGTGGAGCAGATCTACGCGCTGCACTGCGACCCCAAGGTGGACGTCGGCCAGCTGGGCTCGCGCATCGGGGCCATCACGGCGGCCTCCGACAACGTCACCGTCACCGTCTCCTCCAGCGGCGGGCACACCTCCCGCCCGCACCTGACCGGCGACGTCGTCTTCGCCCTCGGCCAGCTCATCACCCAGCTGCCGGCCGTGCTCGGGCGGCGGCTCGACCCGCGGGCCGGCGTCAACCTCACCTGGGGCGCCGTCCACGCCGGCCGCGCCACCAACGCCATCCCGTCGTCGGGGACCCTGGCGGGCACCCTGCGCTGCCTCGACGGCCGCGTGTGGCAGCGGGCGGCGAAGATCGTCCAGGACTCGGTCGAGCAGATCCTGGCGCCGTACGGCGTCGACGTGTCCCTGAGCTACGTGCGCGGGGTCCCGCCGGTCGTCAACGAGGAACGGGCCGTGCGCACCATCGACGCCGCGATCAAGGACATCATCGGCCCCGACGCCGTGATCCTCACCGACCAGTCCCTGGGCGGGGAGGACTTCGCCTGGTACCTCACGAAGGTGCCGGGCGCCCTGGTGCGGCTCGGCACCCGGACGCCCGGGGGCCCCTCGTACGACCTGCACCGCGGGGACATCGTCTTCGACGAGCGCTCCATCGGTATCGGCGCGCGGGTGCTGGCGCGCACCGCCGTCCTCGCGGGCAACGGCAAGGCGATCACCACCCAGGAGGGGGAGGCGGCCACGTTCCGGCTGCCGCCGATCGGTAACGGGTTGATCCCGCCCCCGCTCCCCGCCCCCTGAGGGCGCGACGGCGCCGAAAGAGCCCGCCACCCAAAACCGGACTTATCAGGTCCGGACGTCGCGGACGTGTACCAGATGGGGATCAAATCGGTAACGCTTTCCGCGGCCGTCTCACGGTGTGGCCTCGGGCGCTCCGGCGGGCCGCTAGGGTCGGACGTGATATCCGACACCGGACCCCGTGGCGCGGTGCTCTGAGAGCACACCCCGCACCGCAGGCCGCCGGCCACACACATGCAGGAGAAACGCGTGAAGAAGAGCATCTACGCGACGGCGCTCGCGGCCTCGGCCGTCCTGGCGCTCGCCGCCTGTGGCGCCGCACCCGAGGACACGAAGACCTCCGGGTCGGCAGCGTCCGGCAGCGCGTCGGCCGACTTCAAGGCCTGCATGGTCTCCGACGCCGGCGGCTTCGACGACAAGTCCTTCAACCAGTCCGGCGCCGAGGGCCTGGACGCGGCGGTCAAGGAGCTCGGCATCCAGGAGGCGAAGGCCCAGTCGCAGTCCGACGCCGACTTCGCCCCGAACGTCGACTCCATGGTCCAGCAGGGCTGCAACCTCACCATCGGCGTCGGCTTCCTCCTCGAGGACGCCATCCAGGCCGCCGCCGACGCCAACCCGGACGCGAACTTCGCGCTCATCGACTCCGCGTTCAGCGGGCCGGACTTCAAGCCGGTCGAGCTCAAGAACGCCAAGCCGATCCTCTTCAACACGGCCGAGGCGTCCTACCTCGCGGGCTACCTCGCCGCGGGCATGAGCCAGACCGGCACCGTCGCGACCTTCGGCGGCATGCAGATCCCGTCGGTCAGCATCTTCATGGACGGCTTCGCGGACGGCGTCGCCAAGTACAACGAGGACAACGGCGGCGACGTCCAGCTCCTCGGCTGGGACAAGGCGGCCCAGAACGGCTCCTTCTCGGGCGACTTCGACAACCAGGCGCAGGGCCAGACCCTCACCGAGGGGTTCATCGCCCAGGGCGCCGACATCATCATGCCGGTGGCCGGCCCCGTGGGCCTGGGCGCCGCGGCCGCGGCCGAGTCCGCCAACAAGGGCGGCGGCGACGTCAAGATCGTCGGCGTGGACAAGGACTGGTACGAGTCCAACCCGGAGTTCGGCAGCCTGTACCTCACCTCGGTCGTCAAGGAGATCGGCCAGGCCGTCACCGACACGGTCACGGAGGCGGCGGACGGCAAGTTCTCCGCGGAGCCCTACGTCGGCACGCTCGACAACAAGGGCGTGGGCCTGGCCCCGTTCCACGATTTCGACGCCAAGGTCCCCCAGGAGCTCAAGGACAAGGTGACCGAGCTTCAGAAGCAGATCGTCTCCGGCGACATCAAGGTCGAGACGCCCAACGCTCCCTGACCCGGCGCCGGCACCGTGACGGCCCGGCCCCGGGCCGGGCCGTCACGGTGACCGCTGCAGTACTGTCCCCACAGCAAGACGCACCACCCGACCCGCGCGCGTCCCGCGCGCTCGCACCAGGGAGATCGCACCCGTGAAGCTGGAACTGAGGGGGATCACCAAGGTCTTCGGGTCCCTGGTGGCCAACGACCACATCGATCTCGTGGTCGAGCCCGGCGAGATCCACGCCCTCCTGGGGGAGAACGGCGCCGGCAAGTCCACGCTGATGAACACCCTTTACGGGCTGTACACCCCGGACGACGGCCAGATCCTCATCGATGACGCCCCGGTGACGTTCGGCGGCCCGGGCGACGCCGTCGCGGCGGGCATCGGCATGGTCCACCAGCACTTCATGCTCATCCCCGTCTTCACCGTCGCCGAGTCCGTGGTCCTGGGCTACGAGCCCACCGGCGCCGCCGGCCTCATCGACGTCGCGGAGGCGCGCCGGCGCGTCAGGGAGATCTCCGACCGGTTCGGCTTCGACGTCGACCCGGACGCGCGCATCGAGGACCTCCCGGTCGGGGCCCAGCAGCGGGTGGAGATCATCAAGGCGCTCTCCCGCGACGCGACGGTCCTCATCCTGGACGAGCCCACCGCCGTGCTCACCCCGCAGGAGACCGACGAGCTCATCACGATCATGCGCCAGCTCAAGGCCAACGGGACCTCCATCGTCTTCATCACCCACAAGCTGCGCGAGGTCCGGGCGGTCGCCGACAAGATCACCGTGATCCGGCGCGGCAAGGTCGTGGGCGAGGCCAGCCCCACCTCCACCGAGACCGAGCTCGCGTCCATGATGGTCGGGCGCTCCGTCAGCCTCGGGGTGGAGAAGGCGCCCGCGGAGGTGGGCGACGAGACCTTCAAGGTCACGGACCTGACCGTGCTCGACGAGGCCGGCAAGACCGCCGTCGACCACCTCACCTTCTCGGTGCGCCGCGGCGAGATCCTCGCCATCGCCGGCGTCCAGGGCAACGGCCAGACCGAGCTCACCGAGTCCATCCTCGGCCTGACCGAGCCGGTGTCCGGCTCCATCACCCTGGACGGCAACGAGCTGGTGGGCCGGCAGGTCAAGGACCGGCTGGGCGCGGGGGTGGGGTACGTGCCCGAGGACCGCTCCACCGACGGCATCATCGCGAGCTTCTCCGTGGCCGAGAACCTCGTCCTCGACCTCTACGACGCCGAGCCCTTCGCGTCCGGCGTCGCCATGAGCCCGGCCGTGGTCCGGCGCAGCGCCGAGGAGCGCGTCAAGGAGTTCGACATCCGGCTCACCTCGGTCGACGACCCGATCTCCACGCTCTCGGGCGGCAACCAGCAGAAGGTCGTCATCGCCCGCGAGATGTCCCGCCCCCTGCGGCTCCTCGTCGCGTCCCAGCCCACGCGCGGCCTCGACGTCGGGTCCATCGAGTTCATGCACAACCGCATCGTCACCGAGCGGGACACCGGCACCCCCGTGGTGATCGTCTCCACCGAGCTGGACGAGGTCCTCGCCCTCGCCGACCGCATCGCGGTGATGTACCGCGGGCGCATGGTCGGCATCGTCGACGCCGGCACCGACCGGGACGTCCTCGGGCTGATGATGGCCGGCGTCCCGCTGGAGGAGGCCCAGACCCAGGCGGCCGAGCACCGCACGGCGCTCGCGGCCGCAGACCAGGAAGGATCGTAAGTGAGCGACGCCGAGGAGAACGACACCCTGAGGGGCCGGGCGCACCCCGGCGACCTCGTCGCGGAGTCCGCCGAGGTCGAGGTCGCGCGCCGCCAGGAGGCGCCCCAGCCCACGCGGTCCGCCCTGTTCCTGCGCGACCTGCTCTCGAGCAGCTGGCTCGTGTCGGTGCTCGCCGTCGTCGTGGCCCTGGTGATCGGCGGCGTGCTCATCGCCCTGGCCGACCCCGACGTCCAGGCCACCGCCGCGTACCTGTTCGCCCGCCCCTCGGACTTCCTCGGCGCCGTGTGGAACGCCGTGTCGAGCGCGTACGTGGCCCTGTTCCGCGGCGCGATCTTCGACTTCCAGGCCGCGAGCGTCGCCCGGGCGATCCGCCCGCTGACCGAGACCCTCGTGTTCTCCGTGCCGCTCGTCCTGGCCGGCCTGGGGATCGCCGTCGGCTTCCGCGCGGGCCTGTTCAACATCGGCGGCCAGGGGCAGATCATCCTCGGCGGCATCTTCGCCGCGTTCATCGGCTTCGCCTTCGACCTGCCGGTCGTCCTGCACGTCGTCCTCGCGGTGATCGGCGCCGCGCTCGGCGGGGCGATCTGGGCGGGGATCGCCGGCGTGCTGAAGGCCCGGACCGGGGCCAACGAGGTGATCGTCACGATCATGCTCAACAACATCGCGGTGTACCTCATCGCGTACCTGCTGCAGACGCAGGCGTTCAAGCTTCCCGGGTCGCCCTTCCCGAAGTCCCCGCCGATCCCGGCCGACTCGGCCGCCTACCCGCTCCTGCTCGGCGGCAGCTTCCGCCTGCACGCCGGGTTCCTCGTCGCCATCGCCGCGACCGTGTTCGTGTGGTGGCTGCTCGAGCGCTCGACGTTCGGCTTCGAGCTGCGGGCCGCGGGCGCGAACCCGTCGGCCGCCCGCACCGCCGGCATCTCCGTGAACAAGGTGACCGTCATGACGATGGTGGTCGCGGGTGCGCTGTGTGGGCTCGCCGGCTCCGCGCAGGTCCTCGGCACCGAGAAGGTCCTCACGGGTGGCGTGGCGGCCAGCTACGGCTTCGACGCCATCACGGTCGCCCTGCTCGGGCGGTCGCGGCCGCTCGGCACGTTCCTCGCCGGACTGCTCTTCGGGGCGCTGAAGGCCGGCGGGTTCCTCATGCAGTCGACCACCTCGACCCCCATCGACATCATCCTGGTGGTGCAGTCGATCATCGTGCTCCTGATCGCGGCGCCCCCGCTGGTCCGCGCGATCTTCCGGCTGCCCACTCCCGGGACGCGCCGGCGCAGGTCGGTCGCCCCGGCCGTGAAGGAGGCTGCGGCATGAGCGTCGCGACCACGACCACCGCCCGCCCCCGCGAGGTGGCCGAGACCGTCCTGCGGCCGATCAGCTGGCGCTGGCCCGTCATCTACGGCGTGCTCGCCCTGGCGGCGCTCGTATTCTTCACCATCCTGCCCTCGGGCGGGGACACGGCGTTCCAGCTCTCCCGGGCCAGCGACCTCGTCGCGATCCCGAACTTCTCGCTGCCCTCCACGGCCACGAACTGGGTGCTCGGCGTCCTCATGCTCGGGCTGGCCGGGCTGGTCACCTGGGCGACGGCGAGGCGCCGCCGCATCGGCGTGTGGGTGCCGATCGTCTTCGGCATCGCCTTCGTGCTGGCCTTCCTCACCTGGGTCGGCGCCGGCCGATCCACCGTCATCCCCATCACGACGCTGCTCCAGGGGGCGCTCGCCCTGTCCGTCCCGCTCGTCTTCGGCGCCATGTGCGGCATCCTCTGCGAGCGCTCGGGCATCGTGAACATCGCCATCGAGGGCCAGCTCCTCGGCGGCGCGTTCCTCGCCGCCGTCGTCGGCTCCCTCACGTCCAGCGCCTACCTCGGCATGATCGCCGCCCCGATCGCCGGCGCGCTGGTGGGGGTGCTGCTCGTCTTCTTCGCGGTGCGGTACTGGGTGGACCAGATCATCATCGGCGTCGTCCTCAACGTCCTCGTCGTGGGCCTGACGAGCTTCTTCTACTCCACGGTCCTGACCGAGAACGCCGAGCTGCTCAACGCCCGCCAGCGGCTGCCCACGCTGCCGATCCCGGTGCTCTCGGAGATCCCGGTGATCGGGCCGGTGCTGTTCAACCAGACCCTGCTCGTCTACCTGATGTACGCCGTCGTCGTGCTGCTCCAGATCTTCCTGTTCCGCAGCCGCTGGGGCCTGCGTGTGCGCGCCGTGGGCGAGCACCCCAAGGCCGCGGACACGGTGGGCATCAAGGTCAACCGCACCCGCGTGCGCAACACGATCCTCGGCGGCGCCGTGGCGGGCCTGGGCGGCGCGTTCTTCACCGTGGGGTCCGGGCTGGCGTTCGGCAAGGAGATGTCGGCCGGGCAGGGCTACATCGCGCTGGCCGCGATGATCCTGGGCAAGTGGAACCCCACCGGAGCGGTCGCCGCGGCGCTGCTGTTCGGCTTCTCGAAGAACCTCGGCAACGTGCTCTCCACGATCGGTTCTCCGGTGCCGTCGGAGTTCCTGCTGATGCTGCCCTACGTCGTGACGATCTTCGCCGTCGCGGGCCTGGTGGGCCGGGTGCGCGCGCCCGCCGCCGAGAACATCCCGTACATCAAGTGACCCCCACGTCACCCGGCCCGAGGAGGCCCATGCCGTCGATCGACGAGGACACCTGGCTGTCGCTGCGCGCGCTGGCCACCGAGGCCATGGCGCGGGCGTACGCGCCGTACTCGGGGTATCCCGTCGGCGCCGCGGCGCTGGTCGACGACGGTCGCGCGGTCTCGGGGTGCAACGTGGAGAACGCCGCCTTCGGCGTGACGCTGTGCGCGGAGTGCGGGCTCGTCTCCGAGCTCGTGCGCACCGGCGGGGGCCGGCTCGTCGCCTTCACCTGCGTGGACCGCGACGGGAACGTCATCGTCCCGTGCGGGCGGTGCCGCCAGCTCCTGTGGGAGCACGGCGGGCCGACGCTCGCCGTGCGGACGCCCAGCGGCGTGCACCCCATGTCCGACGTCCTGCCCGAGGCCTTCGGCCCGGGCCACCTGGCCCGGGAGGCCTGACCCATGACCGAGTCCTTCGACGCCGTCGACGTCATCCGCACGAAGCGGGACGGCGGTGCCCTCTCGCCGGAGCAGATCGACTGGGTCGTCGATGCCTACACCCGCGGTGTGGTGGCCGAGGAGCAGATGAGCGCCCTGGCCATGGCGATCTTCCTCAACGGCATGGACCGCGGCGAGATCGTGCGGTGGACCCAGGCCATGATCCGCTCCGGCGAGCGGATGGACTTCTCGGCCCTCGCCCGCCCGACGGCGGACAAGCACTCGACCGGGGGCGTGGGGGACAAGATCACCCTCCCGCTGGCGCCGCTCGTGGCCGTTTTCGGCGTCGCCGTGCCGCAGCTCTCCGGCCGTGGGCTCGGCCACACCGGCGGCACGCTGGACAAGCTCGAGTCCGTCCCGGGGTGGCGCGCGGCGCTGAGCAACGCCGAGATCCTCGGCCAGCTCGACGAGGTCGGCGCGGTGATCTGCGCCGCCGGCTCGGGCCTGGCGCCGGCCGACAAGAAGCTCTACGCGCTGCGGGACACCACCGCGACGGTCGAGGCCATCCCGCTCATCGCCAGCTCGATCATGAGCAAGAAGATCGCCGAGGGCACCGACTCGCTCGTCCTGGACGTCAAGGTCGGCTCGGGCGCGTTCATGAAGGACCTGGCCCGCGCCGGCGAGCTCGCCCGCACCATGGTCGCGCTGGGCGCCGACGCCGGCGTGCGCACCGTCGCGCTGCTCACCGACATGTCCACGCCGCTCGGGCTCACCGTCGGCAACGCCCTCGAGGTGCGCGAGTCGGTCGAGGTCCTCGCCGGCGGGGGACCGGGCGACGTCGTCGACCTCACCCTCGCGCTGGCCCGGGAGATGCTCGACGCCGCGGGCCGGCCGGACGCCGACGCGGAGGCCGCGCTGCGGGACGGGCGCGCCATGGACGTCTGGCGCCAGATGATCGCCGCCCAGGGCGGGGACCCCGACGCCGACCTGCCGGTGGCCCGCCACCAGGAGCAGGTGCTGGCGGAGTCCGACGGCGTGCTGACCGGGCTGGACGCCTACGCGGTCGGCGTGGCCTCGTGGCGGCTGGGGGCCGGTCGCGCCCGCAAGGAGGACCCGGTGCAGGCGGTCGCCGGCATCGAGCTGCATGCCAAGCCGGGGGACCGGGTGCGCCGCGGCGAGCCCCTGATGACCCTGCACACCGACACGCCCGAACGCTTCGCCCGCGCCAAGGAGGCGCTCGACGGCGGCGTCGTGGTCGACGCCCAGGCGGAGGGCTCGGCGCCGGGGCGGCGCGGGATCGTGCTCGACCGGGTCGCCGGCTGACCGCGGTGACGGCATCCTGGGGCGGGTGACCACCCCGCCTCCCCAGCCCCCGCCCCGAGGGGGCGGAACCCACCGGGGCTGGCGCCGGCTGTCGCTGGGCGCCGTCCTGGGCGCCCTCGCCCGCCCGCTCGTCCCGCCGCAGTCCGTCCGGGCCGGCTCCGCCGCGACCCCGGCGGGCCACGCGGCAACCCTGGCCGGCCCCGCGGCGAACCCGGCGCGCCTCGCGGGGACCGCCGGGGGCGCCACGGCGCCGCACATCCCGCCGGAGCGGGCGCGCGGCGTGCCCGTCACGCTCGGGGGCGCGCCGGCCCGTCAACGGGACGCCACCACGTGCGGCCCCGCCGTCCTCCTCATGCTCGCCGCCACCGGCGACCCCGTCCTCGCCACCTGGCTGGAGGAGGGCGCGCTCCCGGCGGGCCTGCCCCCGCACCGCGTCCCGCCCGAGATCCCACCGGCCCTCGTCGGCGCCGAGAGCGCGGCGGCCGACCGCCTCGACGCGGCGCAGCAGCACCTGCAGGCCCGCACGTGCGCGCGCGGCCTCGGGCCCGTGCCGTGGCCCCGCCGCCTGGGCACCCCGCCGTGGACGGCCGCGCGCGAGGCCCGCTTCCCCGGCGTGCGCTACCGCTCGGTCCCGCTCGACGACGCCTCGCCCGCCGCCGCGACCCTGCTGGCCCGCGTGCACGCCGCGACCGCCGCGGGCGTGCCCGTCCCGCTGTACGCGGGCGGCGACCTGGGCCGGGGCCTGGCCACCGCCGTGCCCCGCCACGTGGTCCTGGCGGTGCCGCCCCCGCCCGGCGGGGCCCACCGCGGCACGGACCCCGCCGGTCCGCCGGTGCTGCACCTGTACGACCCGGCGAGCGCGCGCGTCTACGCCGTCCCGCTCGCCGCGCTGCTCGGCCGGCGCGAGCCGCTGCCGGCCCTGGGGGGCTGGACCCACGTCTGCTGGGTGCTCCTGCCGACGGGGTGGCCGCCGGCCGCGGGCGCCGCCTGAGGGGCGCGCCGGTCTTGCGCCCCGCACGGGCGGGAGGCACGCTGGCGGTCAAGCAGCCCGACCGCCGAGGAGGAGCCATGAGCACGCAGCGCCCGGATCCCGCCGCAGCGGAGACGGCAGTCGAGCTCGACCCCGCCATCCTGGGGGAGGAGCACGTGATCGACGACGACGTCGCGGCCGAGCCCGAGGAGTACGAGCCCGAGCTCGAGCTGGCGGAGCCGACGCGCGAGGCCAGCCCGGCCGACGTCGCCGAGCAGCTGGCCGAGGTCACGGGCGACGAGGACGACGAGGTCGTCGCGGTGGACGACGAGGAGCTCTGACCTCCCGGGCCCTTCGCCGGGCCAGGCCCCGGCCCCCGCGTACTACGGTGGTGTGCCGGGCCCGGACGGGCCCGCGAGCGGCGCCGGGGTCGTGCCTCGCGCCGCCATCGATCTGGAGGAAGAGGACCCATGAGCCCCACCCGTTCCGAGGTCGCCCGCATGGTCGACCACACGCTGCTCAAGCCGGAGTCCACCGCGGCCGACGTCGCCGCACTGGTCGCCGAGGCGCGGGAGCTGGGGGCCTACTCGGTGTGCGTCTCCCCGAACCAGCTGCCGCTGACCGACACCGGTGACGTGCTCGTGGCGACCGTGTGCGGGTTCCCCTCCGGCGCGCACCACGCCGACGTCAAGGCCGCCGAGGCGGCCCGCTCCGCGGCCGACGGGGCCGACGAGGTCGACATGGTCATCAACCTCGCCCTCGCGACGACCGGGCAGTACGACGCCGTGCACGACGAGATCGCCGCCGTGCGCGCCGCCGCGCCCGCCCCGGTGGTCCTCAAGGTCATCATCGAGTCCGCGGTCCTGAGCGACGAGCAGATCGTGGCCGTGTGCCAGGCGGCCGAGGCCGCCGGCGCGGACTTCGTCAAGACGTCCACCGGGTTCCACCCCGCCGGCGGGGCGAGCGCCCACGCCGTGGAGCTCATGGCCAGGACCGTGGGCGGGCGCCTGGGCGTGAAGGCGTCCGGCGGGATCCGCACCACCGAGGCCGCGCTGGAGATGATCGGGGCGGGCGCCACCCGGCTCGGGCTGTCCGGCACCGCCGCGGTCCTGGGTGGGCTCAGCGACTGACCTGCCGGCGGCCGGCCGGCCGGCGGCGGGCCTGCCGCCGGCGGGCCCACCTGCCCGCGGCCGGCGGGCGTCAGAGCCCGACGGCGGCCGCCACGTCCGAGCGCAGGCGCGCCAGCCGGTCCGCCGCGGCGGACCGGGTGGCGGCGACGTCGCCCGGGTCGGCCACCGGGACGACGACCTCCAGGTACGCCTTGAGCTTGGGCTCGGTCCCGGAGGGCCGGACGATCACCCGGTCCCCGGCCGCGGTCAGGTACACGAGCGCGTTGGTGGCCGGCAGCTCGTCCGAGCCCTCCGCGAGGTCGGACGCCGTCACCACGGGCGAGCCGGCCAGGCTCGCGGGGGCGGCCGCCCGCAGGCGCTCCATGGCGGCGGTGATGAGGTCGGGGTCCTCCACCCGCACCGACAGCTGGCTGGTGGCGTGCAGCCCGTGGCGGACGGCGAGGGCGTCGAGCGCGTCGATGACGCTCATGTTGGCGTCGCGCAGCTGGGCCACGAGGTAGGCGAGGCGCACCGAGGCGGAGATGCCGTCCTTGTCCCGGACCGCGGCCGGGTCGACGCAGTAGCCGATGGCCTCCTCGTAGCCGAAGACGAGGCCCTCGGTGCGGGCGATCCACTTGAAGCCGGTCAGTGTGGTGCGGTGCTCGAGGCCGTGCGAGCGGGCGATCTTGGCGAGCAGGCGGGAGGAGACCACCGAGCTCGCGAGCACGCCGCGGTCGGCCATCGCGGCGGCGGCGCCGGTCTGGTCGCCCAGCAGGGAGCCGATCTCGTCGCCGGTGAGCTGGCGCCACCCGCCGGCGGCGGCCGGGTCGGGCACGGCCATCGAGCACCGGTCGGCGTCCGGGTCGTTGGCGAGGACGACGTCCGCGCCGAGCCTGCGCGCGAGGGTGATCGCGAGGTCGAGCGCGCCCGGCTCCTCCGGGTTGGGGAACGCGACGGTGGGGAAGTCGGGGTCCGGCTCCGCCTGCTCAGGGACGACGTGCACGGTGGTGAAGCCGGTGCGCCGCAGGGCCTCGACCGCCGTGGCGCCGCCCACCCCGTGCATGGGGGTGTAGACGATCCGCAGGTTGCGGCTGTGCTGGGCGGGGATCAGGGACGCGACGCGGCGGAGGTAGGCCTCGCGGACCTCCTCGCCGAGCACCTCCCAGCCGTCGGCGGCGAGCGGGACCTGCGCGGCCGGGCCCACCGCGGCGATCTGCGCACCGATCTGCGCGTCGAAGGGCGGCACGATCTGGGCGCCCTGCCCCCCGCCGGCGACGACGCGGCCGCCGAGGTAGACCTTGTAGCCGTTGTCCCGGGGCGGGTTGTGGGACGCGGTGACCATGACGCCGGCGTCGGTGGCGAGGTGACGCACCGCGAAGGCGAGGACCGGGGTGGGCAGCGGCGCGGGCAGCAGGCGCGCGCGGCCACCGGCGGCGGTGACGACCGCGGCGGTGTCCCGGGCGAACTGGGCGGAGCCGTGGCGGGCGTCGTAGCCGATCGCCACCGTGAACCCGGGGCCGACCTGGTCGGTGAGGAACGCGCAGAGACCCGCCGCCGCGCGGATGACGACCGCCCGGTTCATGCGGTGCGGCCCCGCCCCGAGCTCGCCGCGCAGGCCCGCGGTGCCGAACTCGAGCGGACCGGCGAAGCGGTCGTCGAGGTCGGCCTGGGCGGCGGCGCGCGCCGCGGCGCCGTTCGCCGCGCGGTCGCCGGCCGCCCCACTGTCGCCGGCCGCCCGTGCGAGCAGCGCCGCCAGCTCGGCCCGCGCGGCGGGGTCGGGGTCGGCGTCGATCCAGGCGCGGACCGTGTCGGCGGTGACGTTCATGCTGTTCTCCTCATGGCCCCGGGCCGGTGAGTGCGGGCTGCTCAGAGCAGGTGGACGATGTCGGCGAGGAGGCGCGAGATGCGCGGGCCGGCCAGCCGGCCCGCCTCGAGCACCTCCTCGTGGGCGAGGGGAACCGGGGAGATCCCGGCCGCGGGGTTGGTCACCAGGGAGATCCCGAGGACCTCGAGGCCGGCGTGCCGGGCCGCGATGGCCTCCAGGGCGGTGGACATGCCCACGAGGTGCCCCCCGATCCGGCGGGCCATCTGCACCTCCGCGGGCGTCTCGTAGTGCGGCCCCGGGAACTGCACGTACACGCCCTCGGGCAGGGACGGGTCGACCTGGCGCGCGACGTCGCGCAGCCGGGAGGAGTACAGGTCCGTCAGGTCCACGAACGTGGCGCCCTCCAGCGGGGAGACGGCCGTGAGGTTGATGTGGTCGCTGATGAGCACGGGGGTGCCGGCGGGCCACCCCTCCTCGAGGCCGCCGCAGCCGTTGGTGAGCACGACGGTGCGGGCCCCGGCCGCGGCGGCGACGCGCACGCCGTGGGCCACCCGGCGCACACCGCGCCCCTCGTAGTAGTGCGTGCGGGCCCCGATGACCAGCGCGTGCTTGTCCGTGCCCTCGACCCGCACGGACGTGAGCGTGCCGCCGTGCCCGACGGCGGCCGGTGCGGAGAAGCCCGGCAGGTCCGTCGCCGGGATCTCCGCGACCGTCTCGCCCAGCAGCGCGGCCGCGCCGCCCCAGCCGGAGCCGAGCACCAGCGCGACGTCGTGGCGCTCGACCCCGGTGCGGGCGGCGAGCAGGGCGGCCGCCTCGTGTGCGACGGCGGACGGGTCGGTGGCGGGGTCGTCGAGGTCGAGGGCGTCGTGCGGGGTGGCGGTCACGGCCCTGACGCTACCGCTAGTCCGCGCCGTCGACGTCGCGCCGCCGACGCCGGGGTCCGCGCCGGGAGCCGGTCGGGCCCGCGCCGCGGCACCGGACCGCGCGGCGGCCCGCAGTTGGGCACAATGGCACTCCGTGAGCACCTCTACGACTCCCGTCCCCCCGCCCGCCACCGAGGTGACCGGCGTCGCGGCCGCCACGCCCCAGGACGGCCGCCGCCGCGCGCCGGAGGTCGGCGCCGGCGCGTCGCCCGTCCGCGAGGGCTCCCGCGTCGTCATCATCGGCGGCGGGCCCGGCGGGTACGAGGCCGCCCTCGTCGGCCGCCAGCTCGGGGCCGAGGTCCACGTCGTCGAGCGCCAGGGCATGGGCGGCTCCGCCGTCCTGACCGACGTGGTCCCGTCCAAGACGCTCATCGCGACCGCCGAGTGGCTCACCGTCACGGAGCAGGCCGGCGAGCTGGGGATCGGCGCCGACGGCGGCCCCGACGGTGACCCGGGCGCGCTGCGCGCCGACATGGACGTCGTCGACCGGCGCGTCATGATGCTGGCGCGGAAGCAGTCGAAGGACATCCGCACCCGCCTGGAGCGCGAGGGCATCGAGATCTTGCCCGGGACCGGGCGGCTCGCGGCGGACATCAGCCCGCGCGGCGGCCGCCTCGTCCACGTCGACGGCGCCGACGGCACGAGCTCCGTGCTCGAGGCCGACATCATCCTGGTCGCGACGGGAGCCACGCCCCGGGTCCTGCCGACGGCGCAGCCCGACGGCGAGCGCATCCTGACCTGGGCGCAGATGTACAACCTCACCGAGATCCCAGAGCACCTCGTCGTGATCGGCTCCGGTGTCACGGGGGCCGAGTTCGCCGGCGCGTACAACGCCCTGGGCGCCCAGGTCACGCTGGTCTCCAGCCGCGACCGGGTGCTGCCGGGCGAGGACGAGAACGCCGCCGAGCTCATCGAGGGCGTCTTCCGCCGCCGCGGCATGCAGGTGCTCTCCCGCTCCCGGGCCGCGGGCGTGCGCCGGGCCGGCGACGGCATCGAGGTCACGCTCGAGGACGGGCGCGTGGTGGCCGGCTCCCACTGCCTCGTGGCGGTCGGCGGCGTCCCGGCGACGTCGGGGATGGGGCTCGAGGAGGCCGGCGTCCACGTCAAGCCCTCCGGGCACATCGAGGTCGACCGCGTCTCGCGCACCCGCGCCCCCCGCGTGTACGCCGCGGGGGACTGCACCGGCGTCCTGCCCCTCGCCTCCGTCGCGGCGATGCAGGGCCGCATCGCCATGTGGCACTCGCTCGGCGACGCCGTCGCGCCGCTGGACCTGCACACGGTGGCGGCGAACATCTTCACCGCCCCGGAGATCGCCACGATCGGCGTGACCCAGAAGGACATCGAGTCCGGCGCGGTCGACGGGGCCATCACCCGCCTGCCGCTGACCCGGAACCCGCGGGCGAAGATGCTCGGCGTCAAGGAGGGCTTCATCAAGCTCTTCTCCGACCGGTCCACCGGCACGGTGATCGGCGGCGTCATCGTCGCCCCGCGCGCGAGCGAGCTGATCTACCCCATCACCATCGCCGTGGCGCAGCGACTGACCGTGGACCAGCTGGCGAACGTCTTCACGATCTATCCCTCGCTCACCGGGTCGATCGCCGAGGCGGCCCGGACCCTGCACCGGGCCTGAGGGCCGCGCCCGGGGGCGCCCGGCGGGGCCGCGCCGGCTGACGCTAGGGTCGGGGGCATGACCGAGACGTCAGTGCCGCCGAGGCCGCCGCGCTCCTCCCTGCCCGACCTGACCGGCGCGGACGTCGTGGACCTGACGGCCGCGCTGTGCGACATCCCGTCCGTCTCCGGGGACGAGGGGCCCCTCGCCGACGCCATCGAGGCGGCGCTGGCCGGGCTGGCGCACCTGGAGGTGCTGCGCGACGGTGACGCCGTCGTCGCCCGCACCAACCTGGGGCGCGAGCGGCGGGTGGTCATCGCCGGGCACATCGACACCGTGCCGATCAAGGACAACGTGCCCACCTGGCGCCGCGAGGGCCCCGACGGCACCGAGGAGCTGTGGGGCCGCGGGACGGTGGACATGAAGGGCGGCGTCGCCGTGGCCCTCCATCTCGCGGCGGCCCTGGACGACCCGCTCTGGGACGTCACCTGGGTCTTCTACGACCACGAGGAGGTCACCTCGGACCTCAACGGGTTGGGACGGCTCGTGCGGGTCCACCCCGACTGGGTGACCGGCGACCTCGCCGTCCTGGGCGAGCCCACCGCCGGGGGGATCGAGGGCGGCTGCAACGGCACGCTGCGCGCCGAGGTGCGCACGCACGGGCGCACGGCCCACTCCGCGCGCGGCTGGCGCGGGGTCAACGCCGTCCACGCCGCCGGGGAGATCCTCGCCCGCCTCGGCGCCTACACCGCCGCCGACGTCGACGTCGACGGGCTGGTCTACCGCGAGGGCCTCAACGCGGTGGGCATCCGCGGCGGCATCGCCACGAACATGATCCCCGACGAGTGCGTCGTCACCGTGAACTACCGCTTCGCCCCCTCGCGCACCACCGCCGAGGCCGAGGCGCACGTGCGGGAGGTCTTCGACGGCTTCGACGTGCGGATCACCGACCTCGCCGGCGGGGCCCGGCCCGGCCTCGACGACGCGCTCGTCGCCGGCTTCGTCGCGGCGGTCACCGCGGTCACCGGCGGGGCGCCGGGCCCCAAGTACGGCTGGACCGACGTGGCGCGCTTCGCCGAGCTGGGGATCCCCGCCGTGAACTTCGGGCCCGGTGACCCGATGCTGGCCCACGCCGACGACGAGCGCTGCGCCGCCGACCAGATCCGGACGTGCGCGGACGCCCTGCGTGGCTGGCTCGCCCCGGCAGGTTAGGGCGAGGAAGATGTCCATATGACACGCGAGGTTCACAACAACCGCGAGCGGAACGGGTACCGCCGCGGCCCCGTGCTGCTGCGCGGCGACCAGATCCCCCAGGAGACGACGGACGCCCGGCTGCTCGCGCCCGAGCAGGACACGAGCTGGCTCCACCAGGACCCGTGGCGGGTGCTGCGCATCCAGGCCGAGTTCGTCGAGGGCTTCGGGGCGCTGGCCGAGGTGGGACCGGCGATCTCCGTCTTCGGCTCGGCGCGCATCAGCCCCGGCACCGCGGAGTACGCCCTCGCCGAGGAGGTCGGGGCCCGGCTCGTGGCCGCCGGCTTCGCCGTCGTCACGGGCGGCGGCCCGGGGATCATGGAGGCCGCGAACAAGGGCGCCGCGGAGGCGGGCGGCCTGTCCGTCGGGCTCGGCATCGAGCTGCCCTTCGAGCAGGGCATGAACGCCTGGGTCGACCTCGGCGTGAACTTCCGCTACTTCTTCGCCCGCAAGATGATGTTCGTCAAGTACTCCCAGGGGTTCGTCGTGCTGCCGGGGGGCTTCGGCACCATGGACGAGCTCTTCGAGGCGCTCACCCTGGTCCAGACGCAGAAGGTCTCCTCCTTCCCCATCGTGCTGGTGGGGAAGGAGTTCTGGGGCGGCCTGGTCAGCTGGATCAAGACCAGCATGCTCGAGCACGGCGCCATCAACCCCGCGGACGTCGAGCTCCTGCCCGTGGTGGACACCGCCGAGGAGGCGGTGAACCTGGTGCGCTCCCGCGTCGAGGTGCTCGCGAAGGAGCGTCGCGCGCAGGCCGCCGCCGCAGCCGAGGCCGGCGGCGCGCCGGAGTGACTAGACTCGTCACCAGCGACTATCCGTCCGAAGGCGGATCCGCGTAGCTCGCGGGTGGTCGAAGATCTACGGAATGAGGGGTGCACCACATGGCCGCGATGAAGCCGAGGACCGGAGACGGGCCGCTCGAGGTGACCAAGGAGGGTAGGGGCATCGTCATGCGCGTCCCGCTCGAGGGTGGGGGTCGACTGGTCGTCGAGCTCACCCCGGCCGAGGCAGGCGAGCTGAGCCAGGCGCTCAGCGCCGTGGCCAGCTGAGCACGAGCAACTGAAGGAACGGCCGGTCAGCCTCGCTGGCCGGCCGTTCCTCCGTCCGGCGCCCGCGCGGCGCCGCCCTGCACCCGGCGCCGCCGGGCGCCGCCCGCCACGTCCCACCGGGGGTCTTCGCCTTGCCCGTCTCAGCCGTGCTGCCCGAGATCGTCCTGCTGGACGAGCGCCTCACGCCCCCCGGCGACGGCGGCAGGTGGCCGACGTTCGCGCCGCAGGTGCTCGCCGTGCCGGTCGCGCCCGCGCCCGAGGGGGAGGACGAGGTCCAGCCCCGGGGCGGGGTCGCGGACACCGCGGCGCTCTACGGCATCGACCTCATGCACGAGGCGGAGCGGCAGGAGCTCACCGGCCGGGCCGGCGGGAGCGCGGTGGTCCACCTGCCCCGCGTGCTGCCCGGCGCCGCGCAGGTGCCGTGGGCCGCGCTGCCCCCGACCCTCGTGCTGCTCGGCATCGGCGACGGCGGTCCCCGCGCGCTGCGCCAGGCCGGCCTGGCCCTGGGGCGCGCCACGGCCGGGCTGGGCACCGCGATGATGGTGGGGGAGCGACTGGCCCCGGCGGTGCTCCGGGCCCTGGCCGAGGGGTTCCTCCTGTCCGGCTATCGCATGCCCCGCACCGGCCGCACCCCGGCGCCCGGGAAGCCGGCGCCCGAGCGGCTCGTGATCCTGTGCGCCGCCGGGGACGCCGCCGCGTCCGCCGTCGCCGCCGCCCGCGCCGGGGTGCGGGCCACGCTCCTCACCCGGGTCCTGGCCGCCACGCCGTCGAGCACCAAGAACCCCGCCTGGGTCGCCGAGCAGGCCGGGGAGCTGGTCGCCGCGGCCGCCCCGGCCGCGGGCACGCTGAGCGTGGACGTGCACGACGAGGCCTGGCTGCGCCGGCAGGGCATGGAGGGCATCCTCGCCGTCGGCGGCGGGTCGGCGACCCCGCCGCGCCTGGTCACCGTCGCGTGGACGCCGGCCCGCGCCACCGCCGCGACCCGCACGGTCGCCCTCGTCGGCAAGGGCATCACCTTCGACACCGGCGGCATCTCCCTCAAGCCCCGCGCGGCCATGATCCCGATGAAGACCGACATGGCGGGCTCGGCCACCGTGCTCGCGACCGTCCTGGCGGCCGCCGAGCTCGGCCTGTCGCACCGGGTCGTCGCGGTCCTGCCCCTCGCCGAGAACGCGATGGGCGGCCGCTCGTACCGGCCCGGCGACGTCGTGCGCACGTTCGACGGCACCACCGTCGAGATCTCCAACACCGACGCCGAGGGCCGCGTGGTCCTCGCCGACGCCCTGGGCTGGGCCGTCGCCGCCCTCGGGCCGGACGTGGTCATCGACGTCGCCACGCTCACCGGCGCCGCCACCATGGGGCTCGGCCGGACCCGCGCCGCCCTCTTCGCCACCGACGACGACCTGGCCGCGGCCCTGCTCGCCGCGGGCGAGGACGCCGACGAGCGGGCCTGGCGCATGCCGCTGGTGGACGAGTACCGGGCGGCGCTGCACTCCGACATCGCCGACGTCGCCCACACGAGCACGGACAGCCGCGTGGGCGCCGGCGCGATCACCGCGGCCCTGTTCCTCCAGCGTTTCGTCGGCCAGGTGCCCTGGGCGCACCTGGACATCGCCGGCGCCGGGCGCACCGGCGGCAAGCAGGGCGAGCTGGCGGCCGGGTCGCCCACCGGTTACGGGGCCCGCCTGCTCCTGCGCTACCTCGAGACGCTGCCCTGAGGGTCAGCGCCGGACGGCGACGAGCAGGCCGTCACCCGTCGGCAGCAGCGCGCTGACCAGGCGGTCGTCGTCGCGCACCCGCTTGCCGAGCTCGCGGGCCGCGACGGTCGCGTCGTCCCGGCGGGCGGGGTCCGCGACCCGGTCGTGCCACAGCGCGGCGTTCACCGCGAGGATCCCGCCGGGCCGCAGCAGGCTCACGGCCTGGTCGACGTCCTCGTGCGCCTCGGCGGGGTCGCCGTCGACGAGCACGAGGTCGTAGGCGGCGTCCGCGAGGCGCGGCAGCACGTCGAGCGCGTGACCCGCGATCAGCCGCGTCCGCGCGGGCCGCACCCCCGCCGCCGCGAACGCCGCCCTTGCGGCGTGCTGGTGCTCGGACTCGACGTCGATCGTGGTGAGGACCCCGCCGGGGGCCATGCCGCCCAGGAGCCACAGGCCGCTCACCCCGGTGCCCGTGCCGATCTCCGCGACCGAACGCGCGCGGCTCGCGGCGGCCAGCACGCGCAGCGCCGCACCGGTCCCCGGCGGGACGGGGACGACACCGAGCTCCTCCGCCCGCAGCCGGGCATCGGTGGTGGCGGCGTCCTCGGCGACGAACTCTTCGGTGTAGGCCCAGGAGAGGGCCTTGTCGGCAGTGATGGTTGTCCTCCGGACTGTGTGGGCGGCGTCGGCCGCCGGGTGAGACGGCCAGCAGCCGCGGGGCGGGACTGACCTGATGCTACCGGGGCACGGAGCCTTCCCAGGCGGCGTACAGGTTCGGTCCCTAGGATGGTCTTCCATCCATACCGCACGGGAACGGGACATGCTCGACAACGACCGCTCGACCAGCCCGACGGGGCCCACGGTCACGCCCGAGGACGTCTGGTCGCCGCCGTCGTGGGAGCAGATCGTCGCCGAGCACTCGCCGCGGGTGTACCGGCTCGCCTACCGCCTCACCGGCAACAAGGCCGACGCCGAGGACCTCACCCAGGAGACGTTCGTGCGGGTGTTCCGCTCGCTGCACTCGTACAAGCCCGGCAACTTCGAGGGCTGGCTCCACCGCATCACGACGAACCTCTTCCTCGACCAGGCCCGCCGCCGCTCCCGCCTGCGGCTGGACCCCATCGGCGAGGCGACCGAGCGCCTGCCCGCCGCCCGGGACACCGAGGAGCCCGAGCGCGGCTTCGAGCACGCCCACCTCGACCTCGACGTCCAGGCGGCGCTGGACGCCCTGCCGCCCCGGTACCGCGCCGCCGTCGTGCTGTGCGACATCGAGGGCCTCTCCTACGAGGAGATCGCGGCGACGCTCGACATCAAGATGGGCACGGTCAGGTCCCGCATCCACCGCGCCCGCGCGATGCTGCGCGACCAGCTCGGGCACCGCCGTCCCGCGGGCGCGGCGGCGGCCACCGCACGCCCGGCGGCCGTGCGCCCGGCTCGCCGCCCGGCGCCGGCGGGCGGTCCCGGCAGGTCTACCCCCGCGCTGCCCGGAGCCGCGGGATGAGCCACCTCGGCGACGACGTCAGCGCGCTGGTCGACGGCCAGCTCCCGCCCGAGCGGGCGGAGGAGGCGCTCGCGCACCTCGTCACCTGCGAGGAGTGCGCCGCGGAGGTGGCGAACGAGCGGGCCTACCGCCAGCGCCTGTCCCAGGCCTGGGACGTCGCCCCGAGCGTGGAGCTGACGAACCGGCTCATGCGCATGGCCCAGGAGCCGGCGCTGCCCCCGCACGGCGGCCACGGACCCGCCCGGGGGTTCTCGCACGGGCGCGCGAGGGGCTTCGCGCACGGGCGCGCCCGGCGCCGCCTTGTGGCGCGCACGAGCGTCGCGGTCGCCGGGGCGGCCGGCGTGGTGGGCGCACTCGTCGTCGTCGGGACGCTGGTCGAGCGCACGGGCGACCCGTCGGCCATGCTCGCCCAGGCGTCCGGGGCGGGGGAGGGGCGCACCGAGCTGGTGGTCTCGGCCGACACCCTCGGGCGTGACGTCTCCGAGGGCGCCCTCTCGCCCCGCACCACCGACGCGGCCCTGGCCTGGCTGGAGGCCAACGGCTGGAGCGCGCCCGCGGCGCTGCCCACGGATCTCCACATCAACCACGTCGGCACCGTCCACACCCCGGAGGGGGAGGAGCTGCTCGGGATGGAGATGGTCGGCGACGGCCACCAGATCCGGGTCGTGGAGCAGCGGGGCGTGCTCGAGGCCGCCTCGGTGGCGGCGCTGCCCACCGTCGACGCCGGCGACTTCGACCTCTACGAGCTGCCCGGGCCCGGCACCGCCGTCGTGCTGCAGGCCCACGACGTCACGGTCCTCGTGAGCTCGCCCGCCGAGGACGACCTCGTCCTGCGGGTGGCCGAGACCTTCCCCGGCACGCCGCCCGGCTCGGGGGTCGGTGACCGCCTGGACCGGGGCTGGCAGACTCTGCTCGGCTGGACGGACCTGATCGTCCAGGCGCCGTGAGGCCCCGCGGGAGCCGCCCGACCAGGACCACCACCATGCCGCAGGGAGCCTCATGAGCCACGACGACGCCGATCCGGCGCGGCAGCCGCACCCCGAGCGGCGGGGCGGCGCGCCCGGTGCCCGCGAGCCGGCTGCCCCGGTTGCGCCGGCTGCCCCGGTTGCGCCCGCTGCCCCCGGTGCCCCCGCCGCCCCGCGCCAGGCCGCGAACGCCGGCCCCTGGCGGCGGCCCGCGTACGAGTACCCGCCGCCGCCCGCGCCCCGGCCGGAGGGGTTCCACCAGGTCGGCGGCACGAGCAGCGCCCGCGCGACGCCGGAGCCGGCCGGTGCCGGCGACCCCGCGCGGCGTCGCCTCTGGGGCGCCCGCGGACGTGGGGCGGAGGACCGGACGGTGCCGGACGCGCCGGCGTTCCCGCCGCCGTTCCTCCCGCCGACGCCCGCCGGGGCGCCGTACCCGTCGTACCCGCCCGCGGCCTCCTACCCCGCCGGGGACACCCAGACCCTGCCGGCCGGGCCGTACCGTGCGCCGGATCGCCTCGGCCCGTCCGAGCCGCACAATGGCCAGGCCGAGCCGCACCGAGGACTGTCCGAGACCTACGGGGGGCCGTCCGAGACTCACGGGCGGCCGTCTGGTAACGATCAGCCGCCCCAGGCCCAGCGCGCGCCGTCCGGGTACCCCGGTCAGTTCGCCTACCCGGGGTCGTCCGAGAGCTACCCGGGCGGGGCGCCCGGTCCCGACCAGCCCGCGCACGCGCGACCCGGTCCCGACCAGCCCGCGCGACCCGGCCCCGGCTTCGCGCTCCCGTGGGCGCAGGCCGCGCAGGCACCGGAGTCCGGCCCTGCCCCGACCGGGTCACTGTCCGGCACCCAGGACCGGCCCGGTTTCGACCTCTTTGCCGCCGCACCCGAGCCGCGGACGCCGCGCCGCGTGTTCGGGGCCGGCGTCGTCGTGCTGCTGATGCTCGTGTCCCTGCTCGTGGGGCTCCTCCTCGGCGGCGTCGGCGCGCGGTCCTTGTTCGGCATCGGAGGCAGTGCGGCGACCCTCCCCACGTCGACGGGCGCCGACCCCGACCGTGACCCCGACTCCGTGGCCGGCATCGCCGAGCGGGTGCTGCCCTCCACCGTCTACATCGAGGCCCGGGGCTCCGGCCAGGGCAGCTCGGGCACGGGCATGGTGCTGCGCGAGGACGGGTACATCGTCACCAACAACCACGTCATCGACCTCGCCGTCGACGGCGGCCAGGTCACGGTGGGCTTCCCGGACGGCAGCAAGGAGAAGGCCGAGATCGTCGGCCGCACCGCCGACTACGACGTCGCCGTGCTCAAGGTCGACCGCCGGGGCCTCGAACCGCTGGTCCTCGCGGACTCCGACTCCGTCGTGGTCGGCGACCCCGTGGTCGCCGTCGGCGCGCCCCTCGGGCTGCAGGGCACCGTGACAACGGGTGTCGTCAGCGCCCTCAACCGCCCGGTCACCGCCGGCGGGGCCAACACGACGACGTTCATCAACGCCATCCAGACCGACGCCGCCATCAACCCCGGCAACTCCGGGGGACCGCTCGTGGACGCCGCCGGCCAGGTCGTGGGGATCAACACCGCGATCGCGCAGGCCTCCGGCGCCGGCCAGGCCACCGGCAGCATCGGGCTGGGCTTCGCCATCCCCGCCAACCAGGTGCGCCGCACCGCCGAGCAGCTGATCGCCGACGGGCGCGCCACCTACCCCGTCATCGGGGTGGCGCTGGACCAGCGCTACACCGGCGAGGGCGTCCAGGTGCTCACCGGCAGCCAGGACGGGACCGACGCCGTCACCCCGGGCGGCCCCGGGGACCTGGCGGGCATCCGCCCGGGCGACGTGATCCTCAGCATCGACGGCCGGCCGGTGACCGTGCCGGACGAGCTCATCGTGGCCGTGCGCTCCCGTGCCCCCGGCGACACGGTCACGCTGGTCGTGCGCCGCGGGAGCGACGAGCTGACGTTGTCCGTGGTCCTCGGGGAGGCGGAGTCACGCTGACGGGGTGCGTCGTCGTGACGCCGTCAGGGCGCCTATCCTGAGGCGGTGATGGGTATCTCCGGTGGCGAGGCGATCGTCCTGCTGATCCTCGCCTTCCTCCTCATCGGGCCCGAGCGGCTGCCGGCCGTGGCGCAGCAGCTCGGCCGGCTCACGCGGGAGCTCAAGGCCCTCGCGACCGGGGCCAAGGAACGGGTCCGCGAGGAGCTCGGCCCGGAGTTCGACGACCTCGCCGCCTTCGACCCGCGCCAGTACGACCCCCGCCGCATCGTGCGGGAGGCGCTCCAGGACGACACGCCGGCACACCCAGCCGCACGTCCCCCCGCCGCCCGGCGCCGGCCCCCGGCAGGTGCGACGGCCGCCGCCGGCGCGGTGGGCGTGGCGGCCGTGGCACAGCCCGCCGTCGCGACCCCCGCCCCGGCGCCCGTCGAGGGAGCGCCCGCGCCGGCGACGCCCAGCCCGGCAGCCTCAACGGCGACCCCGGCGGTCGCGGCGGCCACCCCGGCGGTTGCCCCGGCGACCCCGGTGGTCGCGGCACCCACCCGGTCCGCGGCCGTTGCGCCAGCCGCGCCGGCCGCCGGCGGGCCCGACGGCGCGACGCCGGCCGGTGCCGCGGCCCCGGACGTGTACGTCGTCCCCTTCGACGACGAGGCCACCTGACCTCCACCCGGGTGCTCCGCCCTCGGCGGGCACGTCGCGCGACCGGACCGTAGCGTGGTCGCATGAGCGAGCAGAACGCCGGCGCCGACGACGGCCGCCAGGACGCGATCAAGGACCCCGAGGACTGGACCACCGGTGACGAGCCCGCCACCGGCGCGCAGCTGAGCTATCTGGGGACCCTGGCCCGTGAGGCGGGGCGCGACGTGCCGGAGGGACTCACCAAGGCGCAGGCCTCTACCCTGATCGACGAGCTGCGTCAGCAGAGCGACCGGGTCTCCGGAGACTAGGGCACCCCGAGGGACCCGGTCTCGCGAGACCGGGCCGCCTCGGCGGAACGACCCGGTGCCGGGAGACCGGGCGGCCTCAGCGCCCGAGCGGGCTGATGCCCAGGGACCGGCCCGCCAGCCCGCGCGCGCGGTGCGAGAGGGAGCGGGCGAGGCCGCGCAGCGCGTCCTTCGCGGGGCTCGAGCCCTCGCGCAGCACCAGCGGCACGCCGTCGTCGCCCGCCTCCCGCAGCCCCATCTCGATGGGCACCTGGGCGAGCAGCGGCACCTGGTATCCCAGCGCCGTGGACAGCTCGGCGCCCACGCGCTCGCCGCCCCCGGAGCCGAACAGCTCCACGCGGGCACCGTCCGGCTGCTCGAGCCAGGACATGTTCTCCACGACGCCGACGACGTGCTGGTGCGTCTGCTCGGCGATGATCCCGGCGCGCTGGGCCACCTCAGCGGCGGCGACCTGCGGGGTGGTGACCACGAGGATCTCGGAGTTCGGCAGCATCTGCGCCACCGAGATCGCGATGTCACCGGTCCCCGGCGGGAGGTCGAGGAGGAGCACGTCGAGGTCTCCCCAGAACACGTCCGCGAGGAACTGCTGGAGCGCGCGGTGCAG
The DNA here is from genome assembly GCF_003991205.1 of Georgenia sp. SYP-B2076. Lineage (GTDB taxonomy): Bacteria > Actinomycetota > Actinomycetes > Actinomycetales > Actinomycetaceae > Georgenia. The sequence continues at coordinate 29,761 of NZ_RXOZ01000033.1, forward strand.
CATCGGGCCTCGCCAGACCACCGGGCGGCCGTCCTGGGTGAACATCCCGATGGAGATGCACTTCACGTCATGCGCGACCGGCGGCAGGATCATGTCGTCGACCTTGGTCGGCGGGTAGGTCACGCCGAGCATGCGGGGGATGGAGAAGCCGTAGATGTCGGCGTCGACCACGCCGACCTTGAGGCCGTCGGCGGCCATCGCGGCGGCGAGGTTGGCGGTGACGGAGGACTTGCCCACCCCGCCCTTGCCGGACGTCACCGCGTACACGCGGGTCAGGGAGCCCGGCTGCGCGAAGGGGATGACCGGCTCGGCGGCGCCGCCGCGCAGCATGCTGCGCAGCTCCTTGCGCTGCTCGTCGCTCATCACTCCCATGTCCACGCGGACGCTGGAGACGCCGTCGATGGCCCCCACGACGTTGGTGACGTCCCGGGTGATGGTCTCGCGCAGCGGGCAGCCCGCCGTCGTCAGGTCGATGCCGACCACGACGAGGCCGTCGTCGGCGACCTCGACCGAGCGGACCATGTTCAGCTCGGTGATGGGACGGCGGATCTCGGGATCGATGACGTTGCCGAGCTCGGCCTGGACGACCTCGACGGTGGGAGCGCTCATGCCTCCATGGTAGGCGGCTCGGCGAGCGCCCCGTCCCGCTGACCGCGCTGGTGACGCTGATGGCGTTCCTGCATGGCCGCGAGCTCGCGCTCGAGGTCGCGGATGCGCTCGTCGCGCTCCTCGACGATGTCCTCGATCACGCCGCGCAGCTCGGAGCGGACGAAGTCACGCGTCGCGACCTCGCCCAGCGCGATGCGCACCGCCGCCATCTCGCGGGCCAGGTACTCCGTGTCGGCGAGGTTCCGCTCCGCGCGCTGGCGGTCCTGCTCGGCGCTGACGCGGTCGCGGTCGGTCTGGCGGTTCTGCGCCAGCAGGATCAGCGGGGACGAGTAGGAGGCCTGCAGCGAGAGCATCAGCGTCAGCGCCGTGAACCCCAGGGCGGCGGAGTCGAACTGCAGGTTCGACGGGCCGAACGTGTTCCACAGCAGCCACGCCGCGCAGAACACGGTGAGGTAGAGGAGGAACCGCGGCGTCCCCATGAACCGGGCGATGCCCTCGGACGCGCGGCCGAAAACCTCCGGGTCGACCCGGTGACGCATGAACCAGCGGCGGCGCGCCTCCAGCGGGGTGTCGAGACGCTCAGCCATGCGCGCTCCTCGTCATGGTCTCGTCGGTGACGGCGTCGTCGGCGTCGCGCCAGTCGTCCGGCAGGAGGTGGTCGAGCACGTCGTCCACCGAGACGGCGCCGAGGAGCCGGCGCGCGTCGTCGACCACCGGCAGCGCCGTGAGGTTGTAGGTGGCCAGCAGGCGGGTGACCTTGCCGATGTCGTCCTCGGGCGCCAGCGCGTCGACGTCCTTGTCCAGCAGCCCGCCGAGCAGCTCGTGCGGCGGCTCGCGCAGGGCCTCCTGGAGGTGGACGACGCCGAGGAACCGGCCGGTCGGCGTCTCCAGCGGCGGTCGCACCACGAACACCATGGCGGCCAGGGCCGGGGTGACGTCGTGGCGACGGGCGTGGGCCAGGGCGGTGGCCACGGTCGCCTCGGGGGGAAGCACGATCGGCTCCGTCGTCATCAGGCCACCGGCGGTGTGCTCCTCGTAGGCCAGCAGGCGGCGCACGTCCTCAGCCTCCTCCGGCTCCATGCGGTCGAGGAGCTCGCGGGCGCGCTCGGTCGGCAGCTCGGAGACGAGGTCGGCGGCGTCGTCGGGCTGCATGACGTCCAGGACGTCGGCGGCGCGCTCGAGGTCCAGGCCGGAGACGATCTGGACGCGGTCGTCCTCGCCGAGCTCCTCGAGGACGTCCGCGAGCCGCTCGTCGTCGAGCTCGCTGGCGACCTCCAGGCGCCGGGTGTCCGGCAGGTCGCGGAGCACGTCGGCGATATCGGCCGGCTTGAGGTTCTCCAGGGTCGCGAGCAGCGCGGTGGCCCCCTGCTGGGCGGGGCTCGCGCCGAGCCCGGTGACGTCGTCGACGGCGACGACGACGGCCTCGCCGCGGCGCAGCCCGAGACCGCCGCGACCCTGGCGGCGCACGAACAGCCGGGTGACGTACCAGTCTCCGTTGCGCTGCTGCTCCAGGGCCAGGTCCTCGACGATGCCGACGCCGGAGCCGTCCCGGAAGGTGACCTGGCGGTCGAGGAGCTCGGCGACGGCGAGTGTCTCCGTGGCCCGGCGGGCGAAGCGGCGGATGTTGAGCAGGCCCGTCGTGATCACGGCGCCCGCGTCGATGCTCGTGACGCGGGTGAGCGGGAGGAAGACCCGGCGCTTGCCGGAGACCTCGACGACGAGCCCCACGGCGCGTGGGACGCCCTTGGGGCGGATCAGCACGACGACGTCGTGCACGCGGCCCACCTGGTCACCCAGGGGGTCGAAGACGGCGGTGCCCGCCAGCTTCGCGACGTACACGCGGCTGGGCGCGCTGCTCCTGCTCGTCGTGGTGCTCACGGCGCCAAGCCTAGGCCAGCCGGACGACACGGAACCGCTCCCACCTGCGGCCCGACCCCTCGGCAGCGGCCGCTGCGGACGTGGACCGTCTGGCACCGGCGCGCCAAGGGGAGGAAGATCGGGACCATGGCACAGACGCGCAGGCAGAACGACCCGAGGATCCCGACGCTTCCCACGGGCGACGAGATCGCCTCGTACGGCAGCTACCTCGAGGCGCAGCAGGCCGTGGACCACCTCTCCGACCAGGCCTTCGACGTGCGGAAGGTGACGATCGTCGGCACCGACCTGCGGATGGTCGAGCGCATCACCGGGCGGCTGACCTACGCCAGGGTCGCCGGCGCGGGGGCCATGAGCGGCGCCTGGTTCGGCCTGATGATCTCGCTGCTGTTCTACCTGTTCAGCCCGGGGAGCGCCTTCCCCATCCCCGCCGGCATCCTGATCGGCGCCGCGTTCGGGATCCTCTTCGCCGTCGTCTCCTACGCCTTCACGGGCGGCAAGCGCGACTTCACCTCCGCGAGCCAGGTGGTCGCCTCGCGCTACTCCGTGCTGTGCGCCAGCGAGCAGGCGGGCGAGGCCCGCCAGCTGCTCATGGCCGCCGGGCGCGGCGCCACCCGGCCCGTCGCGCCGCGGCAGAACACCGCGTCGCCGTCGAGCCCGCCGAACCAGAACCCGTACGCGGCCCCGACGGGCTACGTGGCCCCGCCGGTGAGCCCGGCCCGGCCCGCCGCGACCGACGCGGCCGACGTGCCGCCGAGCCAGTTCGGCTCGGGCGCTAACGAGCGGCCGCGTTACGGCGTGCGCCTGGACGACCTCCAGGACGGCGCCGGCGGGACCCCGGGGCAGGCGGCTCCGCAGCAGGGCGAGGAGCCCGGCGGCCCGCAGGACGAGGCCGGGCAGGAGCACCGCTGAGGTGCGCATCCCGGTCGGCCTCTCGACGTCATCGGTGTATCCCGGGGGCGTCGAGCAGACGTTCACCCTCGCGCGGGACCTCGGCTACGACGGCGTGGAAGTCATGGTCTTCCGTGACCCCGTCAGCCAGGAGATCGACGGGCTGAAGCGGCTCACCGAGGAGTTCGGGCTGCCGATCCTGGCGATTCACGCCCCCACGCTGCTGCTCACCCAGGGGGTGTGGGGCCGGGACCCGTGGGACAAGATCGACCGGTCCACCGAGATGGCGCACGAGGTCGGCGCGAACGTCGTCGTCATCCACCCTCCGTTCCGGTGGCAGCGCACGTACGCCGAGCATTTCGTCGGCGCCATCGCGGAGCGCGAGCGTCTCGACGGGATGCGCATGGCCGTGGAGAACATGTTCCCGTGGCGGGCACGCACGTCCCGCCGCGAACGGACCATGCAGGCCTACCTGCCCGGCTGGGACCCGCTGGAGCACGACTACGGCTCCGTGACCCTCGACCTGTCCCACACCGCCACGGCGGGCCTGGACCGTGACGCCGCGCTCGCCATGGCGGACGAGCTCGGCCCCCGGCTCGCGCACCTGCACCTGGCGGACGGCATCGACAACTTCAAGGACGACCACCTGGTGCCCGGCCGCGGCGACCAGCCCTGCGCCGAGGTGCTGCAGATGCTCGCCGCCGAGGGCTACGGCGGGTCCGTGGTGGTGGAGGTGAACACGCGCAAGATGTCCGAGGTCGGGCGCCGCTCCGCCCTGGCCGACTCCCTCGCGTTCGCGCGCGAGCACCTGGGCGCCGGGTCGCTGCGCCCGGTGCCGGACGCGGACGTGCCCGAAGACAGCTGACGGCGCGGTCCCTCGCCCCCACCGAGGCGCTCCGGAGGGCATCGCCACCGGGGCGCTCCGGAGTACATCCCTCGGCGTATGGCCGAGGGATGTACTCCGGAGCGGGCCGGGGTCAGCCGCGCAGCTCGGCCATCCAGGCCTCGACCGCGTCGGGCGTCCGAGGGAGGGCGGCGGAGAGGTTCTCCACCGTGCCGTCCTCGCGCACGAGGATGTCGTCCTCGATGCGCACCGCGATGCCGCGCAGCTCCGCGGGGACCTTGAGGTCGTCCTCGCGGAAGTACAGGCCCGGCTCGATCGTGAAGATCATGCCCGGCTTGAGCTCTGCGTCGAGGTACATCTCCCGGCTGGCCTGCGCGCAGTCGTGCACGTCCAGGCCGAGGTGGTGGCTGGTGCCGTGGACCATCCAGCGGCGGTGGTACTGCCCCTCGGGGGAGAGCGACTCCTCGGCCGTGCCGGGCAGCATGCCCCACTCGGCCAGCCGGGTCGCGAGGACCTCCATGGCGGCGGCGTGGAGGTCCTTGAACCGGACGCCGGGCTGGCCGGCGCGGGCGAAGGTGGCGTCGGCGGCCTCGAGGACGGCCTCGTAGACCTTGCGCTGAGCGGCGGTGAAGACGCCGTCGACCGGCAGCGTGCGGGTCACGTCGGCCGTGTAGAGGGAGTCGACCTCGACGCCGGCGTCGATGAGCACGAGCTGGCCGGGGCGGACGGCGCCGTCGTTGTTGATCCAGTGCAGGGTGTTGCCGTGGTTGCCGGCGGCCGCGATGGTCTCGTAGCCCAGGCCGTTGCCCTCCGCGCGCGCGCGGGCGCCGAAGACGCCCTCGATCACGCGCTCCCCGCGGGGGTGGTCGACGGCGCGCGGCAGGTTCCGCACGACGTCCTCGAAGCCCTTGGCCGTGGCGGCGACGGCCTCGCGGACCTGGCCCACCTCGTAGTCGTCCTTGTACAGGCGCAGCTCGGACAGCGCCTCGGCGAGGTCCGCGTCGGTCTCGGCGGCGGCCGCGGTGAGACCGGACTGCTCCCGCACGGCGGCCACCTGCGCCTCGACCGCGACGTCGGACTGCGGGACGACGCGCAGCTGCACCTGCCCGGCGCCGACGTCCTTGGCGAGGGCGTCGCCGAAGGAGTCGATGTGCTCGGCGCGCAGGCCGGTGTGGGCGGAGATCTCCTCCAGCGAGGGACGCACCCCGACCCACAGCTCGCCGTAGCGGGAGTCCGCGTAGAACTCCTCCGTGTCCTGGCCGGCGCGCGGGCGGAAGTAGAGGACCGCCTCGTGGGTGGGGGAGTCGTCCCCAGGTGCACCAGGCGTGACGGGGTGGAGCACCAGCACGGCGTCGGGCTCCTGGTCCGTGCCGAGACCGGTGAGGTGCGCGAACGCGGAGTGGGGACGGAAGCGGTAGTCGTCGTCGTTGCTGCGGACCTTCAGCTCGCCCGCGGGGATGACGAGGCGCTCGCCCGGGAACAGCCGGCCCAGCGCGGCGCGGCGCTGCGCGGCGTAGTCCGCGGCGGCGGCCCGCTCGGGGAGCCCGTCGGGCCGGGGGCCCCAGCCCTCGGCGATGAACTCACGGAAGGCCTGGCTCGTGGGGCGCTGGGAGCGGTTGTTCCCGCGTTCGCTCAGGGGCTGCTCGGTGGGGGATGTCTGCGGTTCGCTCATTGACCCATGATCCCACCGCGACCCCAACCCGGCGCCGGCGCCCAGCGAGAGCGTGGCGCACGGCACACGCCGTGGGTCCACGGGCGGCCGGTGGGGCGCGGTGCAGGCCGTAACCTGGCCCCTGTGTCAGCAGATGAGACGGTGCGCATCGACCCGCACGCCCACTCGGCCGTCTCGGACGGCACCGACAGCCCCGCCGACCTCATGCGCGCCGCGGCGGCCGCCGGGCTGGACGTCGTCGGGCTGACGGACCACGACACGGTGCGCGGCTGGGCGGAGGCCGAGGCCGCGGTCGCGGCCACGGGCGTGGCGCTGCTGCGCGGCGCCGAGCTCTCGTGCCAGGCGCGGGGCATCACCGTGCACCTCCTCAGCTACCTGCACGACCCGGCCGACGCCGACCTGGCTCGTGAGATGGAGCGCGCCCGCACCTCGCGGGACGTCCGCGCCCGGGAGATGGTCGAGCGCCTCGGGGCGGACTACCCGATCACCTGGGAGATGGTCGAGGACCAGCTGGCGGAGGGGGCCACCGTCGGCCGGCCCCACATCGCCGACGCCCTCGTGGCGGCCGGCGTCATGCCGGACCGCGGCACCTCCTTCGACACGGTCCTGTCCGTGCGCGGCCCCTACTACGTGCCCTACCGCTCCCCGGACGCGGTCGTGGCGGTGGAGATGGTCCGCGCCGCCGGCGGCGTGCCCGTCATGGCCCACCCGCGCGCCAGCGTGCGCGGGCGGGTGGTCGCGGACGCCGTCGTCGCCCAGATGGCCGAGGCCGGGCTCGCCGCCCTCGAGATCGACCACCGGGACCACACCGACGGGGCGATGCGTGAGCTCGCCGGCTTGGCCGCCCGCCTCGGCCTGGCCAGGACCGGCTCGAGCGACTACCACGGTGACGGGAAGCCCAACGTGCTGGGCGAGCACACCACCGCCCCGCCGGTCCTGGAGATGATCGAGGACCAGGGCTTCCTTCCCGTGGTGCGCCCGTGAGTGCAGTCGTCGACCTGACGCTGCTCTCGACGACGTTCGCGACACTGTTCGTCATCATGGACCCGCCCGGGACCGTGCCGGTGTTCCTGGCGCTCACGTCGACGATGACGGCGAAGGAGCGGCGCGCCGCGGCGCGTCAGGCGACCGTCGTCTCCTTCGGCGTGATCCTGGTCTTCACGCTGTTCGGCCGCTACATCATCGAGTTCCTGCACATCTCCATCCCGGCGCTGCAGCTCTCCGGCGGCCTGCTGCTGCTGCTGGTGGCGATGGAGCTGCTGACCGGCAAGGCCGAGGACCCGCAGCCCTCCTCGGGGGGCGTCAACGTGGCCCTCGTGCCGCTGGGCACGCCCCTGCTGGCGGGCCCCGGCGCCATCGTGGCCGCGATGCTCGCCGTGCAGGAGTCCGACGGGTCCGTGGCCGGGTGGGTGGCGATCGGCGTGGCGCTGGTGGCCATCCACGTGGTGATCTGGGCGGTGATGCGGTTCGCCGGCGTCATCCACCGGATCCTCGGCGAGGGCGGGACGACCCTGATCACGCGCCTGGCGGGCCTGCTGCTGGCGGCCATCGCGGTCCAACTCATGGTCGACGCCGTCTTCGTGTTCATCCACCAGCAGTTCTGACCACCGCGTGCGGGCGGCCGCCCGCACGGGCGCCCTCCCGCGCAGGTGCCGAGTGCTGCTCGGCACTCCGAGTGCGGCACGTGGGCGCTGTAGCGGTCGGCGCGTCCTGTAGCACTTGCGAAAAAGCCCAGTGCCAGGGTCCAGACAGACGGACCCGGCAGCGCGCTGCCGGGTCCGTCCCCATTCCTGTGTGCCGTTGGCGGGTGGCCGCCGGTCATGCCTGCGTGCCCTCCGCGGACTGGCCGCCGGTCATGCCTGCGTGCCCTCCGCGGACTGGCCGCCGATCAGGCCTGCGTGCCCTCCGCGGACTTCCCGCCGCGGGTGCGGCGGCGGCTGCGGCTGCGCTTGGGACGCTCGCCCTCCACGTCGTGGTGCGGGTGGGCGCCGTCGTGCGCGGCCTCGCGCGGGCGGCCGGCCTCGCGGGAGCGGCCGGCGTCGCGGGACCGGCCGGCGTCCCGGCCCCCACGCCCACGGCCGGAGTCCCGTCCGCCGTCGTGGCCGCCGGCGTGACGCTTGCCGGTCTCGCCGAGGTCCTCGAGCTCCTCGGCGTCCAGCCCGGCGCGGGTGCGAGCGCCGCGGGGGAGGCGGCCGGTGGTGCCCTCCGGGATGCTCAGGTCCGCGTACAGGTGCGGGGAGGTGTGGTACGTCTCCACCGGGTCGTCGGCGCCGAGGTTCAGCTGCCTGTTGATCAGCGACCAGCGCGGCATGTCGTCCCAGTCGACGAACGTGACCGCGGTGCCGGTGTTGCCCGCGCGGCCGGTGCGGCCGATGCGGTGCAGGTAGATCTTCTCGTCCTCGGGGCACTGGTAGTTGACCACGTGCGTGACGTCGTCGACGTCGATGCCGCGCGCGGCGACGTCGGTGGCCACGAGCACGTCGACCTTGCCGGCGCGGAAGGCGCGCAGCGCCTGCTCGCGGGCGCCCTGGCCGAGGTCGCCGTGGATGGCGGCGGAGGCGAACCCGCGCTCGGCGAGGTCCTCGGCCACGCGCGCGGCCGTGCGCTTGGTGCGGGTGAACACGATGGTCAGCCCGCGGCCCTCCGCCTGGAGGATGCGGGCGAGCATCTCGACCTTGTTCAGGGCGTGGGCGCGGTAGACCACCTGGCGGGTGTTCTTGACCGTGGCGCCCTGGTCGTCGGGGTCCTGCGCGCGGATGTGCGTGGGGCGGGACATGTAGCGGCGGGCCATCGCGACGACGGCACCGGGCATGGTGGCCGAGAACAGCATCGTGTGGCGGGTGGCGGGGGTGCGCGAGAGCAGGGTCTCGACGTCGGGCAGGAACCCCAGGTCGAGCATCTCGTCGGCCTCGTCGAGCACGACGGTGCGGACGTGGCCGAGGTCGAGGATCTGCTGCTTGAGCAGGTCGATCATGCGGCCCGGCGTGCCGACCACGACCTCGACGCCCTTGTTCAGGGCGGCGATCTGCGGCTCGTAGGCGCGGCCGCCGTAGACCTGCACGACGCGGACGCTGCGCTTGCGCGCGGCGGTCGCGAGGTCGTCGGCGACCTGCTTCGCGAGCTCGCGGGTGGGGACGATGACCAGGGCCTGCGGCTTCCCGGAGGCGTCGAGGTCCTCCCAGCCGTCCTCGCCGGGGGCGACGAGGTGCTGGAGGAGGGGGATGCCGAACCCGAGCGTCTTGCCGGTGCCGGTCTTGGCCTGGCCGATGATGTCGCCGCGGTTCAGCGCCACCGGCAGGGTGAGCGCCTGGATGGCGAAGGGGTGGGTGATGCCGACGTCGCGGAGCGCCTCGACGATGGCGTCCTGGACGCCGAAGTCCGCGAAGGTCTGCTCTTCGAGCTTGACGGTGCTGCCGTCGTCGGTGATGTCCGGGGTGACCTCGTCGATCACGGGGGCAGGACCCTCGACGGCGTCGAGGACGCCGGAGGTGGTGAGCTGTGTCAAAGTGTGCCTTGTCGTCTCAGTGGTGGCGCGCGCGCCAGCCGGCATCGAGAGGCCGTGGCGCAGGGGTCGAACCACCTGCTCGTGGCAGCCGATCGTGATCATTTCGCGCCGCGTCAGCGGCTCAGGCTCAGGTGTGTACGAGACGACCGGGCAACCGTGTACCTGTCAAGGGTAGCGCGCCGGCCCCTCGCGCGGGACCCGGCCGCTACGTGGGCACGGTCACGCCGGGTGGCGGCGCCCCGCGGGCCGGCGTGACCGCGCAGGGGCGGCGCGAGCGCCTAACCTGGGCCTATGCCGGACCCTGCCGAGAACGCCGCCGTCGTCGACCTGCTGGGGCTGCACTCCTTCATCCAGCTCGCGGCCTTCACGCGCTTCACCAAGGACGCCCAGCACGCCCCCGACCTGCCCGGGCAGGTGACGCTCTCGCGGATGGCCGCCGGCGAGCTGGCGCACCTCGACCAGCTCGAGCGCCTCGTGACCGACCTGGGCGGGGACTTCTACACGAGCATGGGCTCGTACGCCGCTCTGCTGGGCGACTTCGACCAGCGCACCGCGCCGGGCAGCTGGTGGGAGCGCCTCATGCGGACGTACGTGGCGTTCGGGGTGCTCGCCGACCTGCAGCGGGCGCTCTCCACCCGCCTCGACGCCACCACCGGCGCGGCGGTCGAGGCGACCCTGGCGGACAGCGGCCACGGCGACTTCGTGGTCGCCGCGCTCGAGCCCGTCATCGCCGCCGAGCCGCAGCTGGCCGCCCGGCTCGCCCTGTGGGGCCGCCGGGTCGGCGGCGAGGCGCTCGGCATCGCCCAGCACGCGCTGGCCGAGCACCCGCTCCTGCTGGCCCACCTCGACGACGACGCCGCGGCGGGCGGGGGCGCGGCCTGGGTGCGCAACAAGCTCTCCACCGGGCACGCGCGCCGGATGGACCGCCTCGGGCTGACGGCCTGAGGCGGTCCATCCCGGGGACAGCCTCAGGCCGCGTCCCCGATCGCCGCTCGGGGTCAGACCAGGCCGAAGCCCACCCGGCGCTGCTCGGCCGGGCCCAGCTCGACGTAGCCGAGGGCGCCGGCCGGGACCACCACGTGGCGCCCCTTGTCGTCCTCCAGCACCAGCGAGGCGGAGTCGGTGAGCGCCTTGTCCACGGCGGCGAGCACCTCGTCGGGGCTCTGCGTCGACTCCAGGGTGATCTCGCGCTGAACGTTCCGGACGCCGATGGTGATCTCCACAGTTTCTCCTTCTGTACGCGGTGCCGGGCTCACCCGGCCGGCACGGGACGCGGTGCCGTGCGGCATGCGATGTGCTGCAGCCCATCGTAGGTCGTGGGGCCGCCGGGCCGCGGCCGGGACGCCCGGGCGCGGCGCGCAGCCTGTGCGCCCCGCGCCTGTGCCGCGCGCCTGTGCACGCCGCGGGTCCGCCGTCGGGCGGCCCGGGCGCCCGGTGGCAGGATGGGGGTCGTGCCCATCCTCCGCCGTCGCGCCCTGACGACGGTCCTGGCCGCCATCCTCGGCGTGGGCGTGCTGAGCGGTGGGACGACGCCGGCGCTCCTCGAGGACGGGGGCGCCACCACCGCCGTGCAGCGACCGGACGCGCCCGGGTCCCCCGCCGGTGACCGCGGCGCCGACGGCGAACCCGCCGTCGGCGCGACGGACCACCCGACCGGCCGCCCGGCGAAGGCCGAGGTGACGTGGTCACCCCCGAGCGCGGAGGCCGTCCTGCGTGCCCAGCGCGCCCGCGCGGGGCTGACCGCGGCGCAGATCCCCGCCAGCGCCTCCGGGCAGCTCGTCACCGTCCCCGGCGCGGCCGGCCCGCCCCGCGCGGCGGGCCGCGTCGTGACGGTGCGCGTCGAGGTCGAGGCCGGTCTGCCCGCCAACGGGTCCGCCTTCGCCGACCATGTGATGACCATCCTCAACGACCCGCGGGGCTGGGGGCGCGACGGCTCCGTCGTCTTCGCCCGCACGGACGGGGCCGCCGACGTGGGGGTGGTGCTCGCGTCCGCCACGCTGACGGACGCGCTGTGCGCCCCGCTGCGCACCCTGGGCCGGGTCTCGTGCGCGAGCGACGGGCTGGCCGTGCTCAACGTCGAGCGGTGGTCCGCGGGCGCTGAGCCGTTCCTCGCCGCTGGCGGCACGGTCCCGGCGTACCGGGAGTACCTCGTGAACCATGAGGTCGGTCACCTGCTCGGCCACACCCACGTCACCTGCCCCGGCCCCGGCCAGCCGGCGCCCGTGATGCTCCAGCAAAGTCTCGACCTGGGCGGATGCCAGCCCGCGGGCTGGCCTTTTCCGTGATGTCAGTGGGGTGTGATGACATCGGGGCATGGATTCCCCGGCCGTCGCGCCCCGCCGCACGTCGTTGCGGCTGAGCCTGCCCGTCCCGGCCGACCCAGCTCCCGTCCTCGACGCAGACCAGGCGAGCGCCGTGGCGTGGCCCGTCCGATCGGGGCATCTGCTGGTCGTCGGGGCGCCGGGCACGGGCAAGACCACGACGGCGATCGAGTCCTTCCTCGCGCGTGCCGCCGCGGCGCCGCAGATGCCCGTGGTCCGGGACGTGGCGGGGGAGCAGGGCGCCCTGATGCTCGTGCCGACGCGCCGCGGTGCCGCCCGCGTGCGTGACGTCGTCGCCGCCCGTATGGGCGCCACGACCACCCAGGTCATGGTGCGCACGCCCGCGTCGTTCGCGTACTCGGTGCTGCGGCTGCGGGCGGCGCTGCTGCAGGAGCCGCCGCCGACGCTGATCACCGGCCCGGAGCAGGACCAGACGCTCGCCGAGCTGCTGGCCGGCCACCGGGCGGGGCTCGGCGCCCCCGTGCGCTGGCCCGCGAGCATCGGCCCCGAGGCGCTGGCGCTGGGCGCCTTCCGCGACGAGCTGCGCGACCTGTTCATGCGCGCCGCCGAGCTCGGCCTGGGCCCCGCTGACCTCGCGGACCGCGGGGAGCGGTTCGGCCGCGGCGAGTGGGTCGCCGCCGCCGCGTTGCTGCAGGAGTACCAGGAGATCACCGCCCTGGGTGAGATGACCCCGGACCGCGGCGCCCGGCTCGACTCCTCGCGCATCGTGGACGAGGCCACGGCCGCTCTGCGCGCCTGGGAGCGGGAGGTCCCCGGCCACCCGCGACCCCGCTGGTCGGTCGTCGTCGTGGACGACCACCAGGACTCCACCCTCGCCACCGCCCGGCTCCTGCAGGTCCTGGCCGAGGACGGCGCCCAGCTGTTGCTGCACGGCGATCCCGACGTCGGCGTCCAGGGCTTCCGCGGCGGTACGCCCGCCCTGGTCGGGCTCGCCGAGACGAGGGACCAGCTCGGTGGCTTCGGCGCGACCCGTATCGAGCTGCGCACGGTGCACCGCGGCGACGGCGTGCTGCGCCGGGCCTCGGCCACCGTCACCCGCATGATCACCACCGCGGGCACCGCCGCCCACCGCAAGGCCGCGGCCGCCGCGCCGAGCCGGCCGGCCGCGACCGGGGCGCCGCGCGGCGTCGAGGTGGCCATGCTGCGCTCGCGCGCGCAGGAGGCGGCGTTCGTCGCGCGGTGCCTGCGGGAGGAGCGCCTCCACCACCGCACGCCCTGGTCCGAGATGGCGGTGATCGTGCGCTCGTCGGGTGACCTGACCGGCTTCCAGCGCATGCTGCGGAGCTGGGGCGTGCCCTCCGGCGGGAGCGCCGCACCCGGCGTGCTGCGGGAGGAGCCGGCCGTGCGTCCCCTCCTGCTCGCCCTGCGCGCCGCGCTGGCGCGGTCCGTGAGCGGCGAGCAGGTCGTCGAGCTGCTCACCTCGCCCGTCGGGGCGCTGGACGCCGTCTCGCTCCGGGCGCTGCGGCGCACCCTGCGCGGGCGCGAGCGCGCCCAGGACGGCGGCCGCGGCATCGACGAGCTCCTCGTCGAGGCCGTCGCCGGCACGGACCACGCCGAGGCCCTGCCCTCGCAGGTGCGCCGCGGGCCGTTGCGTGTCGCCAGGGTGCTCGCGGCCGCCCGCGACGCCCTCGACAGGCCGGGCGCCACGGCCGAGACCGTGCTGTGGGCGCTGTGGGACGCGAGCGGACTGGCCGACCCCTGGCGCGAGCGCGCACTGGCCGGCGGCGCGGGATCCGAGCGTGCGGACGCCGACCTCGACGCCGTCATGGCGCTCTTCCGCGCGGCCGAGCAGTACACCGACCGCACCGTCGGCGGCGGCCCCGCGGGGTTCCTCGACCACCTCAGCTCGCAGGACCTCCCGGCGGACTCGCTCGCCGCCCAGGGGGTGCGCGCCGAGACCGTGCAGGTGCTGACCCCGGCGGCCGCCGCGGGGGAGGAGTGGCAGGTGGTGGTGGTCGCGGGCCTGCAGGAGGACGTCTGGCCGGACCTGCGGCTGCGCGATTCCCTCCTGGGCGCCGGCGCCCTGGCCGACGTCGAGGCCGGCCGCTCCCCGGACGGGCGCCGCGCCTACGGCCCCGCCCGCCGCGAGGTCCTCGACGACGAGCTGCGCATGCTCGCCGTGGCGGTCTCCCGCCCCACCCGCAGGCTCCTGGTCACCGCCGTCCTCGACGAGGACCAGCGCCCGTCCTCCTTCTTCGACCTGCTCGCCCCCGACGGCGAGCCCGAGGACCTGCTGCGGACCGCCCCGCCGGCCCTGGACCTGCGCGGGCTCGTCGCGGAGCTGCGGTGCGCCGTCGAGGCGGACCCGGCCGCCCAGCCCCACGGCGGCGCCCGCCGCGAGGTGGCGGCCGCGCTGCTGGCGCACCTGGCCGACCAGGGGGTGCCGGGCGCCGACCCCGCCGGCTGGGCGGGGCTCGCCCCCGTGACCAGCGACGTGCCGCTGCGCCCGGCGGACGCGCCCGTCCCGGTGAGCCCGTCCAGCGTGGAGCAGGCCACGGCATGCTCGCTGCGCTGGGCGCTCGAGCAGGCGGGCGGCCGCGGCGAGCGGAGCATGGACCAGTCCGTCGGCTCCCTCGTGCACGAGATCGCGGCCGAGCACCCGCACGGCAGCGCCGAGCAGATGCGCGCCGCGCTCGAGGCCCGGTGGCCCGAGCTCGGCCTGGGTGACGGCTGGGTCGGTCGGCGCCAGCGCCAGCTGGCCGAGGGGATGGTCGACCGCCTCGCCGCCTACGTCGCGGCCGTGCCCGGCGAGGTCGACGTCGAGAGGGAGTTCACCGCCGACGTCGGGCGCGCCCACCTGACCGGGCGGATGGACCGGGTCGAGCACCTCGGGGACGGGCGGGTCCGCGTGGTCGACCTCAAGACCTCGGCGAACCCGGTCAGCGCCGCCAAGGCCGAGGAACACGCCCAGCTCGGCGCGTACCAGGTGGCCGTGGACAACGGCGCCTTCGGGGAGGCCACCTCCGCCGGCGCGCGGCTGGTCTACCTCGGCACCGGCAAGGGCGCGGCGCTGCGGCCCCAGCCCGCGCTCACCGAGGCCGAGGACCCGCAGTGGGCGGCGCGCCTGGTCACCGAGGCCGCCGAGGCCATGTCGGGCGCCACGTTCGTCGCCCGCCTCAACGACCAGTGCAACCACTGCCCGGTGCGCACCTCCTGCCCACTGCAGGACACCGGAGAACGGGTGACCCGATGAGCCAGAGCACGCAGACCCTGCCCGACGAGCGGGTGCGCTACAGCGCCGCCGACATCTCCGAGGCGCTCGGCCTGTACACCCCGACCGACGAGCAGCGGGCGATGATCGAGGCGCCGCTCGAGCCGTTGCTCGTGGTGGCGGGCGCCGGCTCCGGCAAGACGGAGACCATGTCCGCCCGCGTCGTCTACCTCGTGGCCAACGGCCTGGTCGACGCCGAGCAGGTGCTCGGCCTGACGTTCACCCGCAAGGCCGCGGCCGAGCTGGCCCAGCGGGTGCGCCTGCGCCTGCGGGCCCTGCGCGCCGCCGGTCTCGTGGGCGCCGCGGGGCCCGACCCAGCCGTCGGGGCGCCCGCGGCCGGCGCGCCTGCCGACGCGGCGCGCGGCCTGGACGTGGACCGCCCGCACATCGCCACCTACAACTCCTTCGCCGGCAACATCGCCCGCGACCACGCGCTGCGGGTCGGGGCCGACCCGGACGCCCGCCTCATCACGGAGGCCGCCGCCTGGCAGCTCGCCGACGACCTCGTGCAGGGCTGGTCGGAGGACCTCGGGACGGACCGGTCGCCGGGGACGGTGACCAACGCGGTGCTCGCCCTGGCGGGCTCCCTCGGCGAGCACCTCCTCGCGCCGGGCGAGGCCCGGGAGCTCCTCGCGGACCTGCTGCGCGACCTGCTCGAGAAGGAGCCGGAGGGCCGCACCAAGAAGCCGATGGCCGAGGTGGCCAGGGTCGCCCGCAGCGTCCAGGAACGCATCGCCCTGATGGACCTCGTCACCGCCTACGCCGGGCGCAAGCGCGAGCACGGGCTCATGGACTTCTCCGACCAGGTGGCCCTGGCCGCGCGGATCGCCACCGACGTGCCGGACGTGGGCCAGCAGCTGCGCGAGCAGTACCGCGTCGTCCTCCTCGACGAGTACCAGGACACGTCCGTCGCCCAGCTGCGCCTGCTCTCCGCCCTGTTCGGCGACGGGCACCCCGTCACCGCGGTCGGCGACCCCAACCAGGCCATCTACGGCTGGCGCGGCGCGTCCGCCGCGGCGCTGGCGACGTTCCCGGGGACGTTCCCGACCGCCGCCGGTCAGCCCGCACGGACCCTCGCCCTGAGCACGTCGTGGCGCAACGACCAGGCGATCCTCGACGCCGCCAACACCGTCTCGACACCGCTGCGGGCCGGCCGGTCGGAGGGGCCGACGGTCGAGGTCCCGGTGCTCCTGCCCCGCCCGGGTGCCGGGCCCGGGCGGGTGCTCGGCGGCTACGCCCTGAGCCAGGCCGACGAGGCCCGGCAGGTCGCCGCGTTCTTCGCGAGCAGCTGGGACCCCCGGTCCAAGCAGACCGCCGCGGTCCTGTGCCGCAAGCGGTCCCAGTTCGCGGAGATGGTCGCCGCCCTGCGCGAAGCCGGCGTGCCGGCGCGCGTGCTCGGGCTCGGCGGCCTGCTCGCCACGCCGGAGGTCGTGGACCTGCGCGCGACGCTGCAGGCCGCCCACGACGCCGGCCGCGGGGACGCCCTCATGCGCCTCCTGACGAACCTGCGCCTCGGCGCCGCCGATCTGCACGCCCTGCAGGACTGGGCCCGCGAGCTCGCCCGCACCGCCGCGCACGCCCTCACCGAGGACCCGGAACGG
The DNA here is from genome assembly GCF_003991205.1 of Georgenia sp. SYP-B2076. GTDB lineage: Bacteria > Actinomycetota > Actinomycetes > Actinomycetales > Actinomycetaceae > Georgenia. Next base: position 46,311 of record NZ_RXOZ01000033.1, read on the forward strand.
CGCCTCGACCCGCGTGAGGAGTCCAGCCTCATCGAGGCCGTGGACCACCCGCCGGCCGTCGGCTGGACGAGCCGGCGGGGGCACACGTTCTCCGCGGCCGCGGCGGACCGCGTCCGGCGGCTGAGCAGCACCCTGCGCCAGCTCCGGTCGCTGTCCTACCTGCCGCTGCCCGAGCTGGTCCTGGCCACCGAGCAGATGCTGAGCCTCGACATCGAGGTCGCCACCCGCGCCGGCCGCGGCGGCGGTGGCGCCCGGGCCGCGCTCGACGCCTTCGCCGAGGTCGCCGCGACCTTCTCGGCCGACGTCGAGGCCCCCACCCTCGGCGCGTTCCTCGCCTGGCTGGACGCCGCCGAGGAACGCGAGCGCGGCCTCGACGCCGCGGAGCCCGCCGGCGACGAGCCGGACTCCTCGGTGGTCCAGATCCTCACCGTCCACGCTGCCAAGGGCCTGGAGTGGGACGTCGTCGCCGTCCCCGGGATGGTCGAGAGCCAGTTCCCGGGCTACGACGGCAAGCCCGCCGCCGACGGCTCGGTCAGCGACTCGGGCTGGCTCACGGACGTGCGGGAGCTGCCCTACCCGCTGCGCGGCGACGCCGAGTCGCTGCCCGTCCTCGACCTGCTCGACGCCGTCACCCACAAGGACGTCGACGAGGCACGCAAGCAGTTCCGCGCCGACGCCGGCGCGCACAAGGTGGCTGAGGAGCGCCGGCTCGCCTACGTCGCCCTCACCCGCGCGCGCAGCACCCTGCTGCTGACCGGGTCGTGGTTCCGCACCGGCAAGATGCCGCTGCCGCCCTCGCGGTTCCTCGCCGAGCCGCTCCGTGCCGGACTGGTCACCGACATGCCCGTCGCCGACCCGCCGGGCACCATCTCGGCCGAGGCTGGCGCCGCCGCGACGGGCCCGGAGCCGTCCGGGGCCGTGCCGAGGCCCAACACGGCCCCGGCGTGGACACCCCAGCCCGAGGACGGCACGGACAACCCCGCGCTCGAGCAGGAGGTCACCGCGCTCTGGCCCCAGGACCCCCTCGGCGTGCGGCGGGGCCCGCTCGAGGCGGCGGCCGCGCTGGTGCGCGAGCAGGCTGCGCTCCAGCGCCGGGAGCCCCTGCTCCTCGCGGCTGCGGGGCCGGACCGGGGCCCGGGCGGGGGCGAGGCGGCCCGGTGGCTCGAGGATGCGCGCCTGCTGCTGGCGGAGCGGGACACCGAGCGCGAGCGGGAGCAGGAGGTCCCGCTCGCCGGACACCTGTCCGCCTCGGCCGTGGTGAACCTGGTGGCCGACCCGCACGCGTTCGCCCGCAACCGGCGCCGGCCCGTCCCGACGGAGCCGACCGTGGTCTCGCGTCGCGGCACCCGCTTCCACGCGTGGGTGGAGCACTTCTACGGCCAGGGCGCCCTGCTCGACATCGAGGACGTCGCCGGCAGCGGCGAGGACCTCGGCGACGTCCCGGACCTGACCGACGCCGACCTCGTCGCGTTCCAGCGCACGTTCAGCGCCTCGGCCTGGGCGCAGCGGGTGCCGGTCGCCGTCGAGGTCGACCTGGAGACGCCGGTGGCCGGCACGATCGTGCGGTGCCGCATCGACGCCGTGTTCGACGGTCCCGGCGGGGTCGAGGTGGTCGACTGGAAGACGGGCCGGCCGCCGCGCAGCCCCGAGGAGCTGGCCGAGCGGGAGATGCAGCTGGCGCTCTACCGGCTGGCGTGGTCCCGGGCGACGGGCACACCCCTGGACGAGGTGGGGGCCGCGTTCTACTACGTCTCGCACGACGTGACCGTGCGCGCCGGCGCCCTGAGCGAGGAGGAGATCGCCGCGCGCATGGCGGGCGCGATCGAGGCGGGGCAGGCGCCGCGTCCGTAGCCGTGCCGGCGTGGATCAGCGGCGCGTGTCGCCGGCGGCCTCCGAGGGGGTGCCGCCCGCCTGGCCCTCGTCGTCCTCGACCAGGAAGTCGGGCAGGTTGCCGCCGAGCTGGAGCTCTTCCGTGGCCGCCGACTCCGCGGTCCGGGGGGCGTCGGTGGGCTGCGCGTCGGTGGGCGGTGCGTCGGGCGCCGAGGCGCCCGCCCGCCCGGGGGCCGTCGCCTCGGTGCCCGTGGCAGCCGCGTCCGAGGGCGCGGCGTCCGAGCCGCCGTCCGCCGCCAGCGCCTCCGCGAGGTCCCCGCCGAGCTGGAGCTCCTCGGTCACCGCCGCGGGGTCGGTGGACACACCGCCGGCCACCTCGGCGTCCTCGTCCTCGTCATCGTCGGGGCCCGTCCAGATCTCGTCCTCGATCTCGATCTGCACGGCGCCGCTGTCGTCCCAGAACGCGGTGGCCTCCAGCGGGGCCTCGATCCCGTCGGCCTCCTCGGGGATCACCCAGTCCTGGCGGTCGTCGCGGACCACCACGGGCTCGCGCGCGCCGATCGGGGGCGCGTCCTCGACGTCCTCGGCGAGGGTGCGGAGCATGATCGCGGCGTCGTCGACGATCTCCTGCTCGCCCGTGCGCACGCCGTGGAGCAGCCAGCGGGCGAGGGCGAGCTCGGAGACGAGCAGCGCGCGGTCGAGCAGGGACGTGTCGCCGCCCTCGGTGCGGGCGAGCGAGTACGCCTCCTCGATCGCGTCGAGCGCGTCCTCGGGGGCCGCGGCAAGGAGCCAGGCGAGGTCCTCGGCGGGGTCGCCGACGTGGGCGTCAGCCAGGCTGAGCATGGCCGTGACCCGTCCGCCGTTGACGAGCACGTGCTCGGGCGTGAGGTCGCCGTGCACGGGCGTGGCCCGGAAACGCCACAGGCCCACGTCTTCGAGGGCGTGCTCCCAGCGGTTGAGCAGCACCGAGGGCACGTGCCCCGTCCGGGCGGCCTCGTCGACCTCGGCGAGGCAGCGCTTGCGATACGACTCGGCGTCGTAGACCGGCAGGCCGGAGTCGGCGATCACGGCGGCGTCCAGCTCGTGGAAGGCGGCGATCGCGCGGCCGAGCTCCGCGGCGAGCCCCGGGCCGGCGGCGAGCCGGTCCAGGTTGAGGGGGCGCCCGACCAGCTCGCGGTAGACCATGGCGCGGCCGCCCTCGGGCAGGGTGGCGAACCCGGCGGGACGCGGGACGTCGAAGGGCAGCTCGCCGGCGTCGATGACGGCGGCGAGGTTGGCCAGCAGCGCGACCTCGCCCTCCAGCGCCGCCCCGGCGGCGGGGTGCAGCGGGGCGCGGATCACCCAGTGGCGGCCCCCGGCGTCGAGCAGGCCGGTGGTCTGGAAGTCGGTCGTCGCGCGTTGGGGCGGCCGCGTGGCCACCACGTCGAGGCCGGGCACGGCCGTGGTGGCGAGGGCGGCGAGGGCGAGAGCTGAGCGGACCACATCGCAACCGTAGGCGGCGCGGCCCCGCCGTGTCGGCTGCACGCGCCGTCCAATGTGCGCTCCGCCACGCGGGGCCCCCTCGAGCGAGGCTGCGGTGATCCCTGCGCGCCCCGCTCGCCGGTGGGCGCACGCGTCGCGCGGCCCGGGCGCCGCGCGCCTGCGCCGGTCGGACCTCTCGCGGAGCGCGCCGTCACCGGCACGCTTGGCCGGGCCCGGGCCCGGCCGCGTCCGGGGCCTTTCTTAGGGCCGGGGCGGGCGCATCTCCGGCGGCATGAACCGGGTGTCGTCGCCCGGCGAGGTGGGGTCGTCGTCGGTGTCGTCGTCCCCGTCGGAGAGCACGATCTCGGCGTCCGGCTCGTTCATCACGGCCCGGTAGTGCACTCCGGTGAGCCAGGCCCCGAGGTGTGCCTTGTCGGCGCGGAGCTGGACGGGCAGCGTCACCGTGGGGCCGCCGGTGATGCCGTCGTTGGCGGGGGCCAGCGCGCGCTGCACGGCGCCGTACTGCGCCTTGACCTGCGGCGCCCCGTCCGGCGTCATGCGCAGCAGGATCATCGTCTGCCGCTGGAGGGCCCCGATCTCCACGGCCGCCACCTGCTGCCACGGCACGGCCAGGCCCGAGGTGAAGCGCACCTCCGTCGCGGTCACGACGACGTCCCGCGGCTTGACCAGCTGGACGATCATGACGGGGATCCCGATGACGCCGAAGAATCCCACGGCGAGCACGGCCACGAACAGGGACTCCCGGGCCAGCGCAACCCCGACGGCGGTGAACGCCAGGCACCCGAGCAGCGCGAGCACGTTGTGCCTGCGGCTGGTGCTCAGCCGCACCTGCCCCGTGGTGCGGAGCTCGGACTCCCAGATCTCAATATCGGACATGTTGCCTCCGTCGGGTTCGGGGGAGACGGTATCGCCTCCCGCCGGCCCTCCTACGACGCGGCCGGGACCCCACCCAGCACGATGCGCCCCGCGACTAGCCAGTACGTCGTCATGCCGAGGGCCAGTAGCACCAGCGTGAGGGCCCGCCGACGACTCGCCTGCCGCAGGCCGATGAGGGCGACGGACCACAGGCCGAGCCAGGCGAGCAGGCCGAGGACGCCGGCGCCGATGGCGTCCATGACGGCGTCGGCCATGACCATCGACCCCAGGTACCCGGCGGCCTGCTCGCGGTCGAGACCGGCGTCGTGCTGGCCGGGCATCATGAGGAAGGCGGGCAGCGCGAGCACGGCGGCCGGCACCCACCGGCCGACCAGCACCCACCTGTCTCTGGCGCTTCCGAGGCCCTCGGTCTGCCTCGCGAGCGCCGCCCCTGGGCGCGTGTCCCGGAAGAGCCGCCAGGTCACGTAGGCCGGCGGAACGGCGTACGCCGCCATCACGAGAACGGCGACCGTCCGTGGGTTGCCGTCGGCGGCGGCGGCGACGGCGGCGAAGAAGGCCGCGTGCACGCCCCTGGTGACCAGTCCGATCGCGAACAGCCCCGCCGCCAGGAGCGCCAGCACCCGGAGCAGGTTCCACGCCCAGCCCCAGGGGCCGCCGGGCTTTCTTACGGGCACCCTCGTGCCGGACGACTGCCGCACTCGCCCACCATCCCTCCGCGGGCAGCGGCCGTGTGCCGCGCCCGAGCCGCGATGCTCTCACGCGGCGGGACGCGCGTGACGCGTGCGCGGCCCACGCTCCGCGCGGTCGAGCGACGTGGCGCGGAAGTGATGCGGAAGTGACGCGGGAAGGCCCGGATCCCCTGCGAAGGGGGATCCAGGCCTTCCCGCGCCATTGGCTCAGGGCGACGCGAAGCTTTTGGCTCAGGGCGACAAGAACGGGGCCTCTGCGCCCAGGCCGATGGGACTACGCCTCGGAGGGGACGAGCTCGCCGCCGGCCCGGGCGGGACTCCCCTCGCGCCGGGTGCCCCGGCCCGGCAGGGCCCCCCGCGTCAGGACGACGGACAGGGCCGTGAGCAGCGCGAGGCCGGCCAGCGCCGCCAGGCCGGCGGTCGCCGTCGTCGCCCAGGTGCCGTGGAGCAGGAAGAGCGCCGAGACCGTGCAGGTCGGCACGCCCAGGAGGACCAGGAACCAGCCGGTGAACCGGCCGAGGTCGAAGGACCCCAGCCGGGTGCGGCCGAGGCCGAGCAGGACGAAGAAGAGGGTCCACATGATCGCCCACGTTCCCCAGATGACCGCGAAGACCGGGTCGGTCCGGGCGGTGGTGACCGCGTAGAACAGGGCGATGGCGGCCACGAACGCGCTGTACCAGCCGAAGCCCTGGGGCTCGATCTCGAAGATGTTCAGCAGCCCGAACCAGAGGTACGTGATCCCGAACAGGAGGCTGGGCCAGGTGGCGTTGACCACGGCCGGGTCGGTGCCGTGCTGGACCAGGATGATCGTCGGGAAGACCACCTGGACGGTGCCGACGAACAGGTTGAGGGGCGCGGCGCTGCGCGGGGGCACGAGGCCGAGGCTGGACAGCCCGTTGACGAGCAGCACCACGCCGACGAGGAGGAGGCCGACGGTGCCCATCAGCGGGCCACCAGGTCGATGAAGTCCCGGGAGGAGATCACCGGCGCGAAGAAGCTGTTGATGCGCTCGAAGGTCGAGCGCTCAGTGCTGGGGTGGTTGGTGCCCGTCGCGTCCCCGATGACGATCGGCAGGTAGCCGTTGTCACGTGCCGCGCGGGCGTTGCCCTCGATGCACCAGTCGGTGTGGATGCCGGTGATGACGACGGTCTCGACCTTCTTGCGGGCGAGCTCGAGTGGGAGGTCCGTCCCGGTGAACGCCGTCTGCAGGGCCTTCTCATAGAGCTCGTTGTCACCCGGCTCGACGAGCTCCTGGAGGTCGGAGACGAGGGCGTCGTCCCATGCGATCTGCTCGGGGGTGGCGTCGATCGCGCCGGTCCACGCCTGGTACTGCGCGCGGTCGAACTCCGACTGCGGGTAGGTGTCCCGGAAGACGGTGTAGCCGATCCAGTTGAAGGACACGAAGTTCGAGGCGGTGCGCGCGGCCCGGACGCTCGCGACGGTCGCCTCCAGGGAGCCGCGGAACGCGTGGCCCTCGGCGTACTGCACGCCACCGGGCCGGTAGAGGGAGTTCGACTGGCTGACGGAGAGGAACGCGGCGGGGCGCGAGAGGATCTCGCGCAGGTCGAGCGACTTCCACTGCTCGGCGAGCGGCGGGATCGAGTCGACGTTGCTGGGCGGGAAGCCGAGGGCGGCAGGGTCGAGCGGCACGGGCTCGAGCGGGGTGACGCGGGGGGCGATGTCGATGGACATGGAGGTCTCCCTGAAGGGGTGGGCATGACACGAGGTGGAGGTCAGGCGGCGCGCTGCCGAGAAGGCTGGCGGCGCCGCGGGCTGACGAACGGGGCCGTGTAGCCGGCCGTCGCCCGGTGCGTGTCAGCGCACCTGGGACGGGCGCAGACGAACCGTGGCGGCGGCCGGGGGCATTCGCTCTGCCGCGCCGGTCAGGTAGGTCGTCATGCGCAGGAACGTAGTCACGTCGCTGCGAGCGCCCCGGCACGGTGACGGAAATCTCAGTCCATGAGACCGACGATGGATCCCGGGCAGGAGGGTTTCGAGGGGAGAGACCAGCGGTGTCACCGCCCTGGGCGTGCGCGCGGCAGCCCCAGAACGGGGGCTGGTCTGATCCGCCGGGGGGCGCGCACGCTGGCACGGAGCCGCCCCCCCCAACCGTTCGCCGCAGATTGAAGATGATCGGCATGAAGGCCCTCGGACCGCTGCGACCCGCTCGTCGCCTCGCCGCCGTCGGCGCTGGCGCGCTCGCCATGGCCTCGTTGGGCTTCGTGGGGCTGCCCGCGGACGCCGCATCGACGACGCCCGGTGACTTCAGCTCTGTGGTTGCGCCCAACCCGCTCGCGTACACCGTCGACGACTGCACGGTCGAGGTCGGGATCGTGTACGACTGGACGCCCGCGCCCGACTATCACCACATCGGCGGGGTCCGCGTGAACTGTGCGACCACCCACAGCGTCATCGACGCGACGGTCGCGTTGTACTACCAGGACCCCTCGACCTCCCAGTGGGTCCAGTACGGCGACGGCAGCTACGGGGTCCGCTACGACTCCGCCGGCACCGGCTACGCCATCCCCGACAGCATCCTGCGGACCACGCCGTACTGCGTCGGCGAGCTCAGGGGGAACTACTGGATGGTCGGGGCGACGGTTCGGACCGAGCGCACCGGCGGCACCGTCTACAGCCACGCATTCACGGACCCCGGCGCGGGCTGTTGACCTACGCCCCACCCCGGAGCGCGCCGGTCCGGGCCGAGGACGTGTGTAGCCGGTGACGGGAGCGGGACAAGGACTCTCTCGACCTCACGACTCAGGGCGTCCTGCGGCCCGCCCCGCAGACGGGCCGCCGCCAGCGGATCGCCTAGGACGCCTTGCGGGGAGCGCGGCCACGTGGTCCGTTGTCCACAGGCGCGTCAAAGTTCCCCCACGGACGGCTCCCCTCCAATAGGTTCTGCACTCACGCCGATCATCCGGCCGGAACTGTGCTCCAACGTTGGGGGTGGTGGTCGGTGGACGAAGGAGCGGCGCTCCTCGAGTCCGAGGTGCGCGAGCTGGTGCGCCGTCGCGGCCTCGACCCGGCCCGTGACGCCGACGGCGTGCGCACGCTCGTCGCCGCCGCGCTCGCGGACTACGACGACCGGTCGCTCGCCGGGCTCGTGCCGCCGCTGGCGGATCCCGGCGCGGCCGCCAAGCAGGTCGTCGACGCGGTCGCGGGCCTCGGCCCGCTCCAGCAGTACCTCGACGACCCGGACATCGAGGAGGTGTGGATCAACGAGCCGGGGAAGGTGTTCGTCGCCCGGTCGGGGCGCCCGGAGCTGACCACGACCATCCTCGACGACGCGCAGGTCCGTGACCTGGTCGAGCGGATGCTGCGGGCGTCCGGACGCCGCCTCGACCTGTCGACCCCGTTCGTCGACGCCTCCCTCGGCAGCGGCGAGCGCGTCCACGTCGTCATTCCCGACATCACCCGGTCGGCCTGGGCGGTGAACATCCGCAAGCACGTGACACGGGCGCAGCGCCTGACCGACCTCGTCGCCCTCGGCTCGCTGACGCCACGGGCGGCCGCCTTCCTCGACGCCGCCGTCGTCGCGGGGCTCAACATCCTCGTCTCGGGCGCCACCCAGGCCGGCAAGACCACGATGGTCGGCGCCCTGGCGGGCGCCATCCCGGCCGGCCAGCGCGTCATCACCGCCGAGGAGGTCTTCGAGCTGCGGCTGGGCAACAGGGATACGGTCGCGATGCAGACGCGCCAGCCCAACCTGGAGGGCACCGGCGAGGTGCCGCTCCGGCGCCTGGTCAAGGAGTCCCTGCGGATGCGCCCGGACCGCATCATCATCGGTGAGGTGCGGGAAGCCGAGGCGTTCGACATGCTCGTCGCCCTGAACGCGGGCATCCCCGGGATGTGCACCCTGCACGCCAACTCCGCGCGGGAGGCCGTCACCAAGCTGTGCACCCTGCCGCTGCTGGCGGGGGAGAACGTCAGCGCGGCGTTCGTGGTCCCCACGGTCGCGGCCTCCATCGACCTCGTCGTCCACCTCGAGCTGGACCACCGCGGGCGCCGCACGGTGCGCGAGGTCGTCTCGGTCACCGGCCGGGTCGAGGACGGAGTCGTCGAGACCGCCGAGATCTTCGTGCGCCGCGAGGGCGCGCTGGTGCGCGCGGGGGGCTACCCCGGCCGGGACGACCGGTTCGAGCGCGCCGGCTTCGACGTCGCCGCCCTGCTCGCCGACGAGGACGGGCGGTAGCCGTGGGCGTCGTCGCGGGCCTGCTGCTCGGCACCGGGCTGCTCTCGGTCTGGTTCTCCTTCTTCGATCGTGCCGCGCCGGCGCCACGGTCACGCCCGACGTGGGCCGAGCGGACCCAGGACCTCCTCGTGCAGGCGGGCGCGCCGACGGTCGGCCCCACGTCCCTCGTGGCCACCTCGGTCGCGCTCGGCCTCCTGACCCTGGTGCTCGCCACCGCCCTGACGGCCTCGCCACCGATCGCGCTGTGCTTCGCCGCGATCGTCCTCGCGGGGCCCTACGCACTGGTCCGCTCCAGGGCGCGACGGCGCCGGACCGAGCTTCGGGCGGTGTGGCCCGAGGTCCTGGACGACCTCGTCTCCGGCGTGCGGGCGGGGCTCTCCCTGCCCGAGGCGCTGATCGCGCTCGCCGACCGGGGACCCGAGGAGGTCCGTGCGGAGTTCAGGAGGTTCGCCGAGGACTACCGCGCCACCGGCCGGTTCGTCGACGCGCTGGAGGCGCTCAAGGCACGCCTCGCGGACCCCGTGGCGGACCGCATCGTCGAGGCCCTCCGGCTGACGCGGGAGGTGGGCGGCACCGACCTGGGCCGGCTGCTGCGCACCCTCGCCCAGATGCTGCGCGACGACCTGCGCACGCGCGGCGAGCTCGAGGCCCGCCAGTCCTGGACGGTGAACGGCGCCCGGATGGCCGTCGCCGCGCCGTGGGTCGTGCTCGTGCTCCTGTCCACCCGCCCCGAGACGGCGCAGGCGTACAACTCGGCCGCCGGCGTCGCCATCCTCGCGGCGGGGGCCGGCTGCTCGGTCCTGGCCTACGTGCTGATGGTGCGCATCGGGCGCCTGCCCGAGGAAGCGCGCGTGCTGCGGTGACGCCGACCGCGCTGGGTGCCGCCGTCGGCCTGGCCGGTGGCCTGGGCCTGTGCCTGGTGATCTGGCGCCTCGCGGCCCGGCGGATCACCCTCGACGACCGGATCGGGCCGTACCTGCGCGAACGTCCGCGCACCTCCCGGCTCCTCGCCGAGGGCCGCAGCCACACGCCGTTCCCCACGCTGGAACGGCTCGTCGCGCCCTGGATGCACGACGCGGGCCGGCTGCTCGAGCGTCTGGGATCCTCCTCAAGCAGCATCCGACGGCGTCTGCAGCTCGCCGGCGGGACGACGAGCCACGACCAGTTCCGCATGGAGCAGATGCTCTGGGGCGCGCTCGGCCTCGCCGCCGGGCTCTTCGCCGCCCTCACCATCGGCCTGGTCCGCGGCACGTCGTTCGTCCCGCTGCTGCTCGGCGTCGCGCTGTGCGCCGTGGGTGGCGCCGTCGCGCGCGACCAGCACCTCACCCGGACGGTGCGGCGTCGCCAGGAGCGGATGAAGGCCGAGCTGCCCGACCTCGCCGAGCTCCTCGCCCTCGCCGTCGGCGCCGGCGAGGGCGCGGTGGGCGCCCTGGAGCGCGTGGTGCGCACGACCCGCGGCGCGCTCGCCGAGGAGGTGCGTCGCACGCTCGCGGAGGCGCGGTCCGGCGTCCCGCTGGCCGTGGCGCTCGAGCGGATGGCCGCGCGGACCGACGCGCCGGCGGTGGCGCGGTTCGCGGACGGCGTGGCGGTGGCGCTGGAGCGCGGCACCCCGCTCGCCGACGTCCTTCGGGCCCAGGCCCAGGACGCGCGGGAGACCGCCCGGCGGGACCTGATGGAGCTGGGCGGGAAGAAGGAGCTCGGAATGATGATCCCCGTCGTCTTCCTCGTCCTCCCCGTCACGGTGCTCTTCGCGATCTTCCCCGGCCTGGCCGTGCTGCGGGTGGGCCTATGACCGAGCCGGCGTCGCCCCGGGGGCGCCCGGCCCCGCCGCGGCACCGCGCCGGGGCACCCACCCCCGCGACCGACATCCCAGGAGGAACGACCTATGTGGACCACCCTCATCACGCTCATCTCCGCCCACCTCGCCCGGCCGATGCGCGACGACGATCGCGAGCGCGGGGACGTGCCCGGCTGGGTGCTCGTCACCCTCATGACCGCCGGCCTCGTGCTCGCGATCTGGGCGCTCGCCGGGCCCGCGCTCTCGAACGTCTTCGAGACGGCCATGACCCGGGTGCTCACCTTCTGACCATGCCCGACGCGCTCACCCCGGGCGGTCCGGGACGCCGGGACCTCGCGGCACGCCCGCGCGCCGCGAGGTCATGGTCACGCCGTCCACGTCGCCTGCCGGCGCGCGACGGGACCGAGCGCTCCTGGAGCGGGCGCATGGGGGAGCGGTCCCGCGGGTCCGCGCTCGTCGACTTCGTGCTGGTCTCCGCGCTCGTCGTCGTGATCGTCGTCGGCCTGATCCAGGTGACGCTCGCGCTGCACGTGCGCAACACGCTGATCGACTCGGCGTCCGAGGGCGCCCGCCGTGCCGCCCTGGTGGGGTCGAGCACGGAGGCCGGCGTCGCGCGCACCCGCGAGCTCATCGGGCTGACCCTCTCGCCGCGCTACGCGGAGGACGTCAGCGCGCGCACGATCCCCGACGGCGCCGGCGGGACCGTCGAGATCCGGGTCAGCGCGCCGCTGCCCGTGCTCGGCCTCCTCGGCCCCGGAGGGGTGGTCACCGTCCACGGGCATGCCGTGCTCGAGCAGGAGCCCGGGGGCGCGGCCCCGTGAGCCGGGCGACCTTGGCGGCGGCCCGGTGGCGCGCCCGCACGCTGGCCCGGTGGCTGGGCGGGCCGGACCGGGGCAGCGCGATCGTGGAGTTCCTCGGCGTGAGCCTGCTCCTCCTCGTCCCGGTCCTCTACCTCGTGCTCACGCTCTCCCGGGTGCAGGCCGCGGCGTTCGCCGCCGAGGGGGCGGCCCGCGAGGCCGGGCGGATCGTCGCGCAGGCGGCCTCCCTCGCGGAGGCGACGGCGAGGGCGGAGCGGGCGGTCGAGCTCGCGTTCGCCGACCAGGGCTTCGACGTCGACGGCGCCGGCGCGCTCGTGGCGACGTGCGCCGCCGACCCTTGCCTGACCCCCGGCGCGGTGGTGCAGGTGGAGGTGGGCATCGCCGTCGCCCTTCCGCTCCTGCCCAGCTTCCTCGATGCCGCGGTCCCGGCCGAGGTGCCGGTGACCGCCACCCACCTGGCGGTCGTCGGCGAGTTCCGGGAGGCGCCGTGAGGCGTCGGGCACCGGGGACGGGCCCCGCCCGCCGAGGTGCCGGCCCGCGCGGCGGCGGCGAGCGCGGCCAGATCATGCTGCTGACCCTCGCGTTCAGCGCGCTGGCGCTGGTCCTCGTCCTCGTCGTCGCGAGCGCCTCGGCCGTCCACATCGAGCGCAAGCGCCTGCTCGCGCTCGCGGACCTCGCCGCGGCCGGTGCCGCGGAGGCCATCGACGAGGCCGCCTACTACGAGGCCGCCACGACACCGGCCCCGGACGGGGCGTCGTCGGCGACGACGGTCCCGCTCAGCGAGGCGACGGTGGACGCCGCCGTCCGCGCCTACCTCGCCCAGCCCGCGGTGGCGGGGGAGTTCGACGGCGTGCGGGTGGCGGAGCCGACGGGCACGCCGGACGGCCTGACGGCACAGGTCACCCTGACGGCCGTGGCGCGACCGCCCCTGGTGCCCTGGGCGCTGCTCCCGTGGAGCGAGGGCATCACGCTGCGCGTGACGTCGACCGCGCGCGCCGGTTGAGGGACGCGGAGCGTCCCGCGGGCCGCGACGAGCCCGGCTGCAGGGCGCGGGTGCGCAGCTGCCCGGCGCCGTTGCGGGCGAGGTGGCCGCGGTCCGGGGCGAGCGGCGAGCGGCGGGCGACCAGGCGCGTGTGGTGCGCGAGGAGGGTGCGGCACGCGGCGAGGCGGGCGCGCCGCGTGGCGGCCAGGGCCCGCTGCCGGCGCACGTGGGTGGCGAGGCGGGAGAGGATCGCGTGCCGCTTCATCGACACGACGGCGAACACGCCGATCACGATCCAGATGATGTTGACCACCGCCGAGGGCAGGGCCCCGTTGACCAGGGCGCTGAGACCCAGCGTCGCCGCCCCGGTGATGTTGAGCACCTGGTAGCGGACCGTGCTGGGGGAGATGCGCCCGCCGGTGACCATGATGTAGGTGACCAGCGAGACGAGTGCGCCGGCCCATCCCACGATGGTCACTACGGCGGTGGCGAGGTCGTTCATGACGCTCATCGTGGAGCGTTTTCGGATGAAGAGCAATCGAATCATCGCGGATGAGGCATACAGTTCTGCTTCATGGAGATAGACCCACGCAGACTTGGATTTCTCTTGGCCGTGAGCAGGTCAGGAGGAGTCCTCGCGGCCGCCGACTCGCTGCGGGTGAGCCCCTCGGCCGTGTCTCAGCAAATAGCGCGTCTGGAGGCCGAGACCGGCGTCCGGGTGCTCGACCGGCAGCCCACCGGCGCGACGCTCACGCCCGCGGGCCGGGTCCTCGCCGAGGCGGGCGAGCGCATCGAGTCCGAGGTGGGGGAGACCCGCCGGGCGCTGGCCGCGCTGGAGGGGGACGTCTCGGGCGTCGTCGTCGTCGGCGCCTTCCAGACCGCGATCCGCGCGGTGCTCGTCCCCCTGCTCGCGGAGCTCGAGCACACGCTGCCCGGCGTCGAGCTGGTCGTGCACGAGATCGCCGAGGAGCAGGGACGCCGAGCCCTGCGCCGGGGCGAGCTGGACCTCCTCGTCATCGAGCACGACATCTCGACGCCCGCCCCCGCCCCGCAGGGCACCCGGGACGTGCCGTTCCTGGACGAGCCGTGGATCGTCGTCCTCTCCGCCCAGGCCCCCGTGCCGACGACGCTGCTCGACCTCGCCGACAGCAGCTGGCTCGCGCCCGAGCGCGGAGGCGCCGCCGACCGTGCGCTCAGCAGGCTGGGCACCGAGCTCGGCTACACCCCGCGCACCGTGCACCGCTATCTCGACTTCGACGTCGCCCTCTCCATGGTGGCCGCGGGCCTGGGGGTGGCGCTGCTGCCCGAGCTGGCGCTCCGTCGCCACCTGCCGGACAACGTCCAGTGGGCGGCGCTGCCGGGCCTGGGGACGCGCAGGCTGTTCGTCCGCCACCGCGCCACCCGGACCGAACCGCGGGCCGCGACCCTGGCGGTCCTGGAGCAGATGCTCCAGGTCGCCGCGAACCTGGAGCCGGTCTGACCGGCGGGTGAGCGGCGGTCTCGCTACGTCAAGCGGCTCAGCGGCCCGCCCGCGGACGCGGCGCAGCGGCCCGCCCGCGGTGTGCGGACGGGCCGGGCCTCCGCGTGTGCCTCAGCCTCGCTGGATCTGGATCCGGCGGGTGGTCGGTTCCTCGGTGGGCGCGGGCAGCCGGACCTCGAGCACGCCGTCCCGGTAGGTCGCCCGGATGACGTCGGAGCTGGTCCCGCGTGGCAGCCGGACCTGGCGCTCGAAGTGGCCGTAGCGGAACTCGCTGCGAAAGCCGCCACCTCTCTTGGACTCCGTCTTCTCCTTGCGCTGAGCGCTGATGGTCAGCACGCCCTCGTCCACGGTGACGTCGATGTCCTTCTCCGGGTCGACGCCCGGGATTTCCGCGCGCACGACCAGCTCGTCGCCGTCCGTGTACTCCTCGACCCGGATCGGCGCGCCGCCCGCCCGACCCGCCTCGCGGAAGGGCCACGGGATGTCGCCGAAGGGCCACGCGTCCCACAGGTGCTCCGCCATCTCCCGCGGGGAGCGCCGTGCGGGTGCGCCCGTCGTGCCGCTCTCGGACAGGGACCGGCCCGTCTCCCCGCCCGACGTGCCGCTCTCCCCGCCGATGCCGCCGGCGCCGCCGGTGCTCGACGTGCCACTCGTGCCACTGCCGGCGGCTCCGGGCACGCCCGCAGTGCTCGCCTCGCCCGACCCGCCCGTGGCACCGGGGTAGCGCGGCATCGCGGGGACGTCCGAGGAACGCTCGTTGGGCTCCGTGCTCATCGTGATCCTCCTCGATCAGGCCGGACCGGACGGACCGGCGCACGTCCTTTCACGGTACGTGCGCACGTCGGGTTGCGCGAGGCCCGGCGACCGTGGAGATCGGCAGGTTCGTACCCGTTGCACTACCCCCGGTCCGCGGTTCGGGCGCATGCTGGAGCATGGACCGGACGAGGGAACCGGCCGTGACTGGAAGGTTCCGTGACCGCGTCGACGCGGGGCGGCTGCTGGGGCGCCGGCTCGCCGTGGCGGGGCTGGGAGACGTGGTGGTCGCCGGGCTCCCGCGCGGGGGAGTGCCCGTGGCGGCCGAGGTGGCGCGGGCGCTGGGCGCCCCGCTCGACGTCGTCGTCGTGCGCAAGATCGGTGTGCCGTGGCAGCCGGAGGTCGCCATGGGCGCCGTCGGAGAGGCTGGTGTGCTGGTGGTGAACCCGCACATCGCCGCCCGGGTGCCCGGGGACCGGCTCGACGAGCTCGCCGCGATCGAGTCCGCCGAGGTCGAGCGCCGCGTCGAGGCGTGGCGCGGCGGCGGCGAGGGCGAGGGCGTCGCCGGCCGGACCGTGGTCCTCGTCGACGACGGCATCGCCACCGGCGCGACCGTGCGGGCCGCCATCGCGGTCCTGCGCGCGCGGGCGGTCGCCAGGATCGTCCTCGCCGTGCCGGTCGCGCCGCGCGAGGCCGTCGAGGACCTGCGCCCGCTCGTGGACGACCTCGTCTGCCTCCTTGCCCCTGACCGCCTGTACGCCGTCGGCGCCTGGTACGAGGACTTCAGGCAGGTCGCCGACGGCGAGGTCCGGGCGCTGCTGGAAGCCGCCCACGGTGGCGAGCGGGCGGGGTCGGGCGCGGGCGGCGAGCAGGCGGGGCCGGGCGCGGGCGGCGAGCAGGCGGGGCCGGGCGCGGCCGCCGAGGAGTACCCGGCCGTTCGTCGCGACGTGCGGACCGCGGAGATGGCCGTGCCCACCTCGGCCGGTGACCTACCCGCGGTGGTCTCCGTCCCCGACGACGCGGCCGGGCTGGTCCTCTTCGCGCACGGCTCGGGCAGCAGCAGGCTCAGCCCGCGCAACGCCCGCGTCGCCCGCATGCTCAACGCCGTGGGGCTGGCGACGGTGCTCCTGGACCTCTTGTCCGAGGCGGAGGCCAACGACCGCTCCCGCGTCTTCGACATCGAGCTGCTCGCCCACCGCCTCGGGGACGCGACGCGCTTGGTGGCGACGGTCCCGGACCTGGCCATCCTGCCGCTCGGGTACTTCGGGGCCAGCACCGGCGCGGCCGCGGCGCTGTGGGCGGCGGCGGACCACCCGGACAGGCTCGGCGCCGTCGTCTCCCGCGGCGGCCGACCGGACCTGGCCGCCCCCCGGCTCGCCGACGTCACGGCGCCGACGCTCCTCGTCGTGGGCGCGCTGGACACGGACGTCCTCGCCCTGAACCGGTGGGCCCGGGAGCAGCTGACGTGCGCGAGCGAGCTGCGCGTGGTGCCTGGGGCCACGCACCTGTTCGAGGAGCCGGGCACCCTGGAGGTGGCCGGTGACCTCGCCGCGACCTGGTTCCGCACCCACCTGTTCCACGGGGCGGCCGCCGCCCACTGAGCAGGGGTCTCTCCCACCGGCGGCCGCGGGCGACGCCGGGGGACGCCGCGGTGGCGGCAGATCGCGTAACCTTGCCGTCTGTGGCCACCGACTTCTCCCAAGAGATCCAGCACCTGCGCACCACCTTCGAGTCCATCCGCGCGGTGACGGACCCGGACGCCCTGCGCGCCAAGATCGCCGAGCTGTCGGAGAAGGCCGCCGCCCCCGACCTGTGGGACAACTCGGAGGCCGGCCAGGTGGTCACCTCCCAGCTCTCCCACGCGCAGTCCGAGCTCGACCGCGTGGAGAAGATGGGGGAGCGGATCGAAGACCTCGAGGCGCTCGTCGAGCTGGGCCAGGAGGAGGACGGCGCCGACGCCGACGCCTTCATGGTCGACGCCCAGACCGAGCTGGAGGCGATCCAGAAGTCCCTCGGCGAGCTCGAGGTCCGCACCCTCCTCGCCGGCGAGTACGACGAGCGGGAGGCGGTCGTCACGATCCGCGCGGGCGCCGGCGGCGTCGACGCCGCCGACTTCGCGGAGATGCTGCTGCGGATGTACCTGCGGTGGGCCGAGCGCCACGGCTACCCCACCCAGGTCCTGGACACCTCCTACGCGGAGGAGGCCGGCCTGAAGTCGGTGACGTTCGAGGTCAAGGCCCCGTACGCGTTCGGCACCCTCTCGGTCGAGGCGGGCACCCACCGCCTGGTCCGGATCTCCCCGTTCGACAACCAGGGCCGCCGCCAGACGTCCTTCGCCGCCGTCGAGGTCATCCCCCTGATCGAGCAGACCGACAGCGTCGAGATCCCCGAGAACGAGATCAAGGTGGACGTCTTCCGTTCCTCCGGCCCGGGCGGGCAGTCGGTCAACACCACCGACTCCGCGGTGCGCATGACGCACATCCCCACCGGGATCGTGGTGTCCATGCAGAACGAGAAGTCGCAGATCCAGAACCGTGCCGCGGCGCTGCGCGTGCTCCAGTCCCGGCTGCTCCTCGTGCGCCAGCAGGAGGAGAACGCCACCAAGAAGGCCATGGCCGGCGACGTCAAGGCCTCGTGGGGCGACCAGATGCGCTCCTACGTGCTCCAGCCGTACCAGATGGTCAAGGACCTGCGCACCGAGCACGAGTCCGGGAACCCGTCCGGCGTCTTCGACGGCGAGATCGACGAGTTCATCGACGCCGGCATCCGCTGGCGCATGCGGCAGAACGTCGCGGTCTGACCGGTCGGGGCGCCGCCGGGCGGCGACGTCCCTCACAGCCCCCGACCAGGGCGTCGCGGCGTGTCCGTGACGGAGGGGAGCCGTCCGGTGCTTAGTCTCGGAGTGGTCAGAGCACAGTTTCCCCCACCGTCGAGAATGGCCCACACCCACACGTGATCAGATTCGAGAACGTCTCCAAGGTCTATGCGCGGGGCGCCCGCCCCGCGCTGGACCAGATCAGCATGGAGGTCGAGCGCGGCGAGTTCGTCTTCCTCGTCGGCTCGTCCGGCTCGGGGAAGTCGACCTTCCTGCGCCTCGTGCTGCGCGAGGAGCGCCCCACCTCGGGGCAGATCTTCGCCCTCGGCCGCGATCTCGCGCAGGTCTCCCGGTGGAAGGTGCCGCACCTGCGCCGCCAGATCGGCACCGTGTTCCAGGACTTCCGGCTGCTGCCGAACAAGAACGTGTTCGACAACGTGGCCATCGCCCTGCAGGTGATCGGCAAGCCGCGCCACCACATCCTCACCACCGTGCCGGAGACCCTCGATCTCGTGGGCCTCGACGGCAAGGAACGGCGCCTGCCCCACGAGCTCTCGGGCGGGGAGCAGCAGCGCGTGGCCATCGCCCGCGCCATGGTCAACCGCCCGCAGCTGCTCCTGGCCGACGAGCCCACCGGCAACCTCGACCCCACTACCTCGATCGGCATCATGCGCCTCCTCGACCGCATCAACCGCACCGGCACCACGATCGTCATGGCCACGCACGACGACGAGATCGTCGACCAGATGCGCAAGCGCGTCGTCGAGCTCGCCGACGGCGTGATGGTGCGCGACCAGTCGCGCGGCGTCTACGGCGCGGGCCGGTAGGGGGCGGGTCGTGCGTCTTCGTTTCGTCCTGTCCCAGGTCGGCCAGGGGCTCAGCCGCAACCTGGCCATGTCGGTCTCGGTCGCCCTGGTCACCTTCGTCTCGCTCATGTTCGTGGGGGCCGCCGCGCTCCTGCAGATGCAGATCGACAACCTCAAGAACGACTGGTACGACAAGGTCGAGGTCTCCGCGTTCATGTGCCCGGCCGGCTCCGCGGAGCCCGGCTGCGCGGCGGGCGAGGCGTCCCAGCAGCAGATCGACGACATCGGCGCGCTGCTGAAGTCCGACGCCCTCGCGCCCTACGTCGAGGACGTGTACTTCGAGACCAAGGACCAGGCCTTCGCGGCCTTCCAGGAGCAGATGGCCGACACGGTCTGGGCGCAGTCGCTCACGGTCGACCAGATGCAGGTCTCCTACCGCGTCAAGCTGGTCGACCCCGAGCAGTACCGCATCGTGGCCGACGAGCTGGAGGGGCGCCCCGGCGTCGAGATCGTGGTGGACCAGCGCGAGCAGCTCGAGCCGCTGTTCCGCATCCTCAACAGCGCGACGCTCTTCGCGGTAGGGCTAGCCGGCGTCATGATCGTCACGGCCGTCCTGCTCATCACCACCACGATCCGGCTCTCCGCGATGTCGAGACGCCGCGAGACCGGGATCATGCGCCTCGTGGGTGCGTCCAACCTGTTCATCCAGCTGCCCTTCATGCTGGAGGGCGCCATCGCGGCGCTCGCCGGTGCGCTGCTGGCCGTGGGCGGGCTGTGGGTGGGGGTCAAGTACCTCCTCGAGGACTGGCTCGCGCAGTCCACGCCCTGGATACAGTTCGTAGGGACCGCCGACGTCTGGGCGGTCGCGCCGTTCCTCGTGCTCGCGGCGATGGTGCTCGCGGGCCTCAGCTCCGTCGTGACCCTCGGCCGTTACACCAAGGTGTGAGGAGACCGTGACCACCGTGCGTCCCGCCCGCCCCACCCGGCGCCGACGGCTGCGCGCGCTCGCCCGCACCGCCTGCGCGGCGGCCCTCGTGCTCGCCGTGGCCGGGCCGGCGGGCGTCGCGCAGGCGGACAAGCGCGACGACCTGGTGCGCCAGCAGCAGGAGAACGCGGAGCAGCGGGAGCAGCTGGAGGCCTCCCTCGAGGGCGTGGACACGAACCTCGCCGGGACCTACCTCGCGCTGGAGGACGCCCGCGCCCGGCTCCCCCTCGCGCAGGCCGAGCTCGTGCTCGCCGAGGAGGCGCTCGCCGCGTCGGAGCGCAAGCAGGAGCAGGTCACCGCCCGCCTGGGCATCGCCGAGGCCGAGGCGGCCTCGCTCGCCACGCAGATCGAGGACGGCGCCGCCAAGATCGACACGACCCGGTCCGCCATGGGCGAGCTCGCCCGCAGCACCTACCGCGGCGACAACGCCGTCAGCACCATCTCCGTCGTCCTCGACGCCTCCTCCACGGAGGAGTTCCTCAAGAGCTACTCCGTCATGGAGACCGCCGTCCGCGCGCAGACCCAGGTGCTCGGCACCCTCGAGACGGACGCGGCCGTCGCCCGGAACCAGCGAGAGCGCCAGGAGGCGGTGACCGAGCGGATCGGCGAGCTCAAGGACGAGGCCGACGCCGCCGTCGCCGAGGCGGACGCCGCGCGGGCCGCCGCCGCGGAGCGCGCCGCCGAGATCCAGAAGATCGAGGCGGACATGACCACCCTGGCCGCCCAGCTCGAGACGCAGAAGCAGACCTACAGCGGGGAGCTCGCCGAGGTCGAGTCCTCCGGCGCCGCGCTCGCCGGCGAGATCGCCGCGATCGACGAGGCCAACCGCAAGGCCGAGGAGGAGCGCCAGCGCAAGGCCGCCGAGCAGCGCGCCCGGGACGAGGCGGCCGCGCGGGCGGGCAAGGCCCCGGCGGTCCCCGCCCCGCCCGCGACCGGCGGCGGCGGGGCGCTCATCCCGCCCGTGCCCAACCCGATGTACGTCACCTCCGCCTACGGGTTCCGGATCTACCCGATCTCCGGCGGGTGGTGGATGCACAACGGCACCGACGTCCGCTCCGCCTGCGGCAACCCGCAGGTCGCCTCGGCCGGCGGGACCGTCGCCGCGGTCAAGCCCGCCGCCGGCAACGGCACCCACGGCAACCAGGTGCTCATCAACCACGGCATCATCGGCGGCAGCTCCTACGTCACCGTCTACAACCACCTGTCGAGCTTCGCGGTCAGCGCGGGTGAGCGCGTCTCCCAGGGCCAGACGGTCGGCCGGACCGGCGCCACCGGGAACGTCACCGGCTGCCACGTCCACTTCGAGGTCTGGAAGAACGGCTCGACCATCGACCCCATGGACCTGCCCGGCTTCGTCCAGGTCAACTGAGTCCGGGGCGGCCGGCGGCCCAGCGGTTGCCCGAGCTGCGGGATCCGGGAACGACGAAGCCCCCGCCTGGGCGGGGGCTTCGTCGTCGCCGCGGGCCCGTCAGGTCACCGGCGCCTCCTCAGACGTGCTGCTCGTGCGTGGCGCGCTGGTCGAGCTTCTCCTTGGTGGACCACAGGCCGGCCGAGGGCGTGGAGATGTAGAAGACCTCCTCGCCGTCGGGCATGGTGTTCCACCCGTCCTTCATGACGGCGGGGTCGTAGCGCTTCTGCGCCTCGGCCAGGTCCATGTACTGGTAACCCACCGACTCGATCTCCTCCTTCGTGAGGTGACCCGGGGCGTAGGTGATGGTGAAGCGGCCCTCGGAGGAGCCGTGCACGAGGTGCGCGGTGCCGTGCGGGATGTCCTGCATGTCCGCCTGCGTCTTGTACAGCTCCAGGACCTCGGCCTTGGGGATGTAGCCGTACTTGCGGATCAGCTCGTCGACCTCGGGCTGCTCACCGAAGCGCTCCACGCCCGGGGCGATGACGAGGAGCTCGCCGCCGTCGGCGATGGCCATGCGGGTGCGGTAGACCGCCTTGTTGGCGACCCAGGTGGCGCGGAACTCGTCCTCCTGCATGACGGCGACGATCTTGCGGACCGGCTCGTCGAAGACGGTGAAGTTCTGCTCGCGGCTGGCGCGCGCGGCGGCGTAGTACGTCTCGAGGTCGTCCCCGACGTAGACGCCGGTGTGGACGAGCTTGCCCTCGTCGTCGTAGTCCATGACGACCTGGAAGTACACGTCCCTCAGGTCCCCGAGGAAGTTCTCCTCGGCGTAGTTGAAGCAGGCGCGCACCGGCGTCAGGAGGTTGCCGAGGTTGTTCTCGATGCCGTACACCGCGGAGGCCATGTGCGAGGAGCCGAGCAGGCGCTTGCCGCCGAGACCGATGAAGTAGTTCTTGTTGTGGTTGGCGAAGCCGAGGACCTCGTGGGGAACCACGTGGCCGACGTTGATGACGAGGTCCCACTGCTCCTCGATGAGCATGGTGTTGAGGTCGACCGGCATCTCCCAGTCGACGGCGCCGCCCGTCTTCTCCCTCACGAGCTCGGCCGGGACGGTGCCGACGTTGACGACACCGTTCTTCCAGTCGTGCTTGTGAATGCGCTCCTCCGGCACGGACCCGAACATCCACGTGTTGTCCTCGGGGGTGTGGGGCACGTGCTGCCCGAGCGTGGGGATGAGGTGGACGTCCGCCCCCGCCTCGGTGAGGTTGTTGTACAGGAACTCGGTGATCCAGCCCGAACCAGAGTGGGCTCGGGTGATGTCCGGCGGCAGCAGGAGCACGCGCTTCAGCTCGGTGATGCCGAGGCGCTCCTTCGCCTCCTCCACCATGCGCAGGGCCAGGGCTTCGATCTCCGGGCGGGAGATGAACGGGGCTTCATGCTGGAACCAGGTCATTGCGCCAAGATAGTCGGGGCACCCGCTCCCGCGATACCGCGGCGGGCCGGTTGCCAGGGGTTGTCGCCGGGCGGCCCCGCGGCCACCCGGACGGCTTGTCCCGGCGGGGAAACAAGTCGTGGGCGCGCACTCCGGTGACCTACGCTGGAGGATCGGCGCGCCGCACGGCGTGTCGCGCCGGGCGGCGAGCGCGACGGCGACAGGTCTGACGGAGGTAGCAGAAGTGGCTGGCACGAACGCACCCGGCAAGGCGAAGCCGACCCAGGGGCAGCGGGCCAAGGCCGAGTCGGACGCCCGCAAGGTGGTCGCCCGCAACAAGAAGGCGCGCCACGACTACCACATCGACACCACCTACGAGGCGGGCATCTCCCTGACCGGCACCGAGGTGAAGGCGCTGCGCATGGGGCGCGCCTCCCTCGTCGACGGCTGGGTCGAGATCGACGACCGCGGCGAGGCGTGGCTCCAGGGCATCCACATCCCCGAGTACGCGCAGGGTTCGTGGACCAACCACGGCCCGCGCCGCAAGCGCAAGCTCCTCCTGCACAAGGAGGAGATCGCGAAGCTCGGCGTGAAGTCCCGGGAGAAGGGGTACACGATCGTGCCGCTCGAGCTGTACTTCCTCCGCGGGCGCGCGAAGGTCGAGATCGCGCTCGCCCGCGGCAAGCAGGAGTGGGACAAGCGCCAGACGCTGCGCGAGAAGCAGGACGAGCGCGAGGCCCAGCGGGCGATGAGCCTGCGCAAGCACCTCTGACCCCGCGCGGCAGGTCGACCGGGTGCCATGGCGCTACGGGGCGCCGGTCCGGCGACCGGTGCGTCGTCGGGCGCCCGTCCGGGCACCGGCGCCGACCGGTGCGCCCGCGAGGGGGCCGGCGCTAGCCTGGAACCGTCGGCGCGTGCCGACGCCCAGGCCCGTGGTCCAGGAGGCACTCCGATGGCCCTGCCGATCAAGCTCCGTCACGTCCCCGCCCGCGCCGCCGCGGGCGCGTTCATCCTCAACTCCGGGCTGGGCAAGCGGCACCTGCCCGAGGAGGCCGCGGCGGGCCTGCAGTCCATGGCCGTCTACGCCTTCCCGCAGTTCGCGCACATGTCCCCGAAGGACTTCGGCAAGCTGGTCTCCACCGCGGAGATGGCGCTCGGCGCCGCGTTGCTGGTCCCGGTCGTGCCGACGTGGCTCGCCGCGCTCGGCCTGGCCGGGTTCTCCGGGTCGCTGCTGCGGATGTACACGAAGGTCCCCGGCCTGACCCAGAGCGATGGCATCCGGCCGACGGCGGAGGGCACCGCCGTCGCGAAGGACGTCTTCCTCGCCGGCATCGCGGGCAGCCTCCTCGTCGACGAGCTGACGTCGCGCCGGGCCTGAGGCGTCTCCGGTTGCCCGAGGTCCGGAATAGACGGCCGTCCCCGGGGTTCGCATAGGCATGGAACTGGGCATCTACACCTTCGGCGACCTCGACTCACGCACCGGGGCCGGCGCCGCCTCGCCGGGGCAACGCATCCGGGACATCCTCGAGCGCGTGCGCCTCGCTGAGGACGTGGGCCTGGCCTACGCGGGCATCGGCGAGCACCACCGGACCGACTACGCGATCTCCTCACCCGCCACCGTGATCGCCGCGGCACTGGCGCAGACGGACCGCATCCATGTCGGCTCCGCGGTGACGGTGCTCTCTACCGAGGACCCGGTCCGGGTCTTCCAGCAGTTCGCCACCATGGACCAGTTCTCCGGCGGGCGCGTCGAGCTCCTCGCGGGCCGCGGATCCTTCATCGAGTCCTTCCCCCTGTTCGGCGCGAACCTCGAGGACTACGACGAGCTGTACGAGGAGAAGCTCGACCTGCTCCTCGCCCTGGACAGGGAGAACCCCATCACCTGGTCGGGACGGTTCCGCCCGCCCCTCATCGATGCCAACATCCTGCCCCGCCCCACCGACAAGCCGGCCCTCGGCCCCCACCTGCGCATCGGCGTCGCCACCGGCGGCTCGCCGGCGTCCTCGGTGCGGGCGGGCAAGCTTGGTCTGCCGATCAACTACGCCGTCATCGGCGGCGAGCCGCGACGGTTCGCGCCGCTGGTGGACCTCTACCGCCAGGCCCACGCGCGGGCCGGGCACCCCGCCTCCAGCCGTACCGTCTCCGTCTCGGTCCACGGCTTCGTGGCCGACGACGACGCCACGGCCATGGAGTTCTTCTACCCCTACCAGCTCGACGCCGGAACGAAGATCGCCCGCGAGCGCGGCTTCGCCCTGCCCAACCGGATCTCGTACGAGATGCAGTCGTCCCGGCACGGCGCGTACTTCATCGGCTCCCCGGAGACGGTGGCCGAGAAGATCGTCCTGCTGCACCGCGACCTCGGGCACGACCGGCAGAACTTCCAGATGGACGTCTCCGGCGTGCCGCAGCGCGAGTCCCTGCGGGCCATCGAGCTGCTCGGCGCGAAGGTGCTGCCGATGGTCACCGCGGAGCTCGGCCGCTGAGGCGGCGCCACGGCACGTCGACGGGGGCGCGGGTGACGGCGCTCCGCGCAGCGGGTGGCGGCGTGCACGATGGAATAGGCGTGCGCCGTCCCCCGTTGAGGACGTAGCATGGACATGCCGGCAGGTGCTCGGCCCGTGAGGGCAGGGAACGCCGGTGATAACTGCACAGGGGGATGATCGGTTTCGACGATGGTCGTCGTTCCAGGGGAAGCGGGTCGAGGATGCAGAGTCATCTCGTCAACGATCTCTGCAAACCAATAGGTGCCAATACAACGCGCACCGACTCGTACGCCCTCGCCGCCTGAGCGAGCGCTAGAGTCCGTCAGCCCGAGATAGCTCTCGTCTCGGTTCCTGGCGTCAACTAGAGAGCCACTGCTTGTAGCCTTCGTCACCGGGGTTACAGGGACTTCTAGGTGACTGGGCCCGTCCGCGACTTGTCTGCGTGATCGCGGGGGCCGAGAAAATCATCAGCAGAATGCACCCGGAGAAGCCCTGGCTCCACGCCGTCGGACGCGGGTTCGATTCCCGCCATCTCCACAAATCCAGACAGGGAGAGCGCCTTTCGGCGCCCTCCCTGTCTGTCTGCCGATCATGTGTCCGCCACTGTCCTTCACGACAGGTCGCCGCCCCGCCCGGGGAGACTTCTGGCGTGGAGGACAGTGGCGTCTCGTCACCATCGGCCGCCGCGGCGCCGACCCTCGCGCTGCAGCCCGGCCCGGCGCGCACCGAAGCCCTCCTCGTGCGCCTCGGCCAGCCCGACGGTTTGGTCCCGGGCGACGACAGACGTCCCCACAGCGGCCACCACCTCGCCCGGAACCTGCCCCATGGCCGTCTGAGGGGGCTGGTCCCCCTTGCCCCGGGCCGACGCCCTGCGGTTCATTGGGACGGCCGGTGCGGTGACCGCTCGAGGAGGGATCATGCGCGACGTCCCCGACAAGAAGATGGCGCCGATGAGCCGGCGCACCGTCCTGCGTGCCGGGGGCGCCGGGTTCGGCCTGTACCTGCTGACCGTGACGGCCGGCCGCCCGGTCGCCGTCGGGGTCCCGCGGTCCGCGAGCCTGCCCGGAGGGACCCTCGACCCTGAGGGCATCCCGAAGTTCCGCGCCCCCCTGGTCGTCCCGCCGGCCATGCCGCGCGCCGGCACCGTCCGCACACGGGGTGGGAGGGAGATCGACCACTACGTCGTCGCCGCGCGTCCGCTCGTGCAGCAGGTCCTGCCCGACGGTCTGCCGCCGACGCCCGTGTGGGGCTACGGCCCGGTCGGTCCGCAGATCCGCGGCCTGGCGTCGCACCGCACCCCCGGTCCTACGATCGAGATGGAGGCGGGCCGGCCGGTCCAGGTCACCTGGGTTAACGGCCTCGTCGA
The DNA here is from genome assembly GCF_003991205.1 of Georgenia sp. SYP-B2076. Taxonomy (GTDB): domain Bacteria; phylum Actinomycetota; class Actinomycetes; order Actinomycetales; family Actinomycetaceae; genus Georgenia. The sequence goes on from NZ_RXOZ01000033.1 coordinate 72,452, forward strand.
CGACGAGGGCCGGTACCTGCCGCACCTGCTGCCCGTCGACCCCACTCTGCACTGGGCCAATCCGCCCGGCGGGGTAGACGGCCGCGACGCCCGCCCGCATCTGACACAGACACCGCCCGCCTACGACGGGCCCGTCCCGATGGTCACCCACCTCCACGGCGGCCAGTCCGTCGGCGACGAGTCGGACGGCTATCCGGAGGCCTGGTACCTGCCCGCCGCCACCGACATCCCGGGCGGCTTCGCCACCGAGGGGACCTGGTACGAGCACTTCGCGGCCAAGGCCGCGGCGGCGTACGCCGCGTCGTGGGAGCCCGGGTCTGCCACCTTCCGCTACCCCAACGACCAGCGCGCCGGGACGCTGTGGTACCACGACCACTCCCTCGGCATGACCCGCGTCAACGCGTACGCCGGGCTCGCCGGGCTCGCCGTCGTCCGCGGCGGGGCCGAGGGAGACGATGCCGTCCGGGACCGGCGCACGGGCAGGCCGGCCGTCCTCCCGGGGCCGGCTCCGCGCCCGAATGATCCGGGCTGGGAGCACCGGCGCTACCTGGAGATTCCCCTGGCGATTCAGGACCGCTCCTTCAACGCCGACGGGTCCTTGTTCTACCCGGACACCCGGGCGTTCTTCGACGGCGTCGGCGCCCCGTACGTGCCGGAGAGCGACGTCTCCCCGATCTGGAACCCGGAGTTCTTCGGCAACACGATCGTGGTCAACGGCCGCACCTGGCCGTACCTCGACGTCGAGCAGCGCCGTTACCGCTTCCGTGTCCTCAACGGCTGCAACTCCCGGTTCCTCATCCTCGATTTCGCCGCGATCCCCGGGGCGCGCGCGTGGCAGATCGGCGCCGACGGCGGCTTCCTCACCGCCCCCGTCGACCTCACCGGTCGGCACCGCGGTCGGCTGCTCCTGGGGCCGGCCGAACGCGCCGACCTCGTCGTCGACCTCACCGAGGTCCCGGCCGGCCGTCACGTGCTGACCAACCTGGCCCCGGACGAGCCCTTCGGCGGTGGGGAGCCCGGCGAGGCGTTCGAGGTGGCCGACCCGGGAACCACCGGGCAGGTGCTTGAGCTGCGGGTCGTGCCGGCGCGTGGCCCGGACAGGACCACACCGGCGGAGTTCCTCACGCTGCCCGCGCCCGGCCCGCTGCCCGCCGGGACCGTCCGCAGGCTCGCGCTGGCGGAGGTCATGTCCGCCGTCGCCCCGGACGCCCCGGTCGAGGCCGTGCTCGGTACCGTCGCGGAGGACGGGCGCGTGGTGCCGCTGGGCTGGGACGAGCCGGTGACGGAGGACCCGGCGGTCGGGGTGGTGGAGACCTGGGAGCTGTACAACACCACCGAGGACGCACACCCGGTCCACATCCACGAGGTCGGGTTCGAGATCCTCGACCGTCAGGCCGTCGTCGTCGACGAGGCGGCCGGCACCGTCGCGCCCGCCCCCGGGTCGGCACCGCGGCCGCCGGAGCCGGGGGAGACGGCACGCAAGGACACCGTCGTCGCCTTCCCGGGCGAGGTGACCCGGCTGCGGATGCGCTTCGAACGCCCCGGCAGGTTCGTCTGGCACTGCCACATCCTCGAGCACGAGGACAACGAGATGATGCGCGCCTACCAGATCGGGCCCCGGCAGCCCGGGCAACCGGACTGACCCGGCCTCCCGCGCCCGGGCGGGGGCCCGAAGCGTCGTGCGATGACCGGCACGGCCCTTGACCGCCAGGGGACCGGGGGCACCCCCATCTCGTGCTCGGACGCGCTCACGGACGCTGCAGGAACCTGAGGTAGAACGCCCCGAACACCAGCACGATGCCGACGTTTGCCATCAGCCGCGGCCAGAGATGGTTCCTGAAGAACAGGACGTCCACGCCGACCACGACGACGACCACCGCCAGCGCGTAAAGCACGATGGTTGCTGACCGGCCCATGATCCCTCCCTCGGGGAGACGGGGTGGAGCAATTGTCCGCAACTGCTGGTGACGGTGCGATGCCTGGAACTCCTTTCCAGCGTGCCACCCAGGGCAGCACGCGACGTCGCGCCATGACGTCCGACGTCGCGGGCCCTTTCCGCGTCCGGACAGCGCCCGGGCTCGTGCGCGGGAGGCCGGCGGGCGCGAGTGCGGCGGAGCCGGGATGATCGTGCCGGAAGCCCCCGGTCCCCGGTGACCGGGAGGAGCCCGCGGAGGAGACCGCCATGACCGAGACGCACCCGCCCGTGCCGTTCACCGCCACGGACTACGCGGCCCGCATGACCCGCGCGACTGACGAGGCGCGCCAGGCCGGGCTGGCCGGCGTCGTCGTCGCCCCGGGGCCCGACCTGGTGTGGCTGACCGGGTACCAGCCCCCGGCGAGCACCGAGCGGCTCACCCTGCTGGTCCTCGCCCCGGACCAGGAGCCGACGCTCATCGTGCCCACCCTCGAGCTGCCCGACGCCGAGGCCGCCACCGGCGCGCCGCGCCTGCGTCTGGTCGGCTGGGTCGACGGGACGGACCCGTACGAGGCCGCCGGCGCACTCCTCCGGGCGGACGGGACGTTCGGGGTCTCCGACTCCACCTGGGCCCTGCACCTGCTCGAGCTCCAGCGGGCCCTGCCGGGCACGCGGTACCGGTCCCTGTCCCGGAGCCTGCCCATGCTGCGTGCGGTCAAGGACCGGGCCGAGCTCGACCGCCTCGACCTGGCCGGCGCGGCCGCCGACGCGACGTACGCCGAGATCCTCCGCCGGCCCTTCGCCGGCCGGCGCGAGCGGGACGTCGCGGCGGACCTCGACGCCCTGCTCCGCGAGCACGGGCACGAGCAGGTCGACTTCACCATCGTGGGCGCCGGCCCGAACGGGGCGAACCCCCACCACGAGGCGGGGGACCGGGGCATCGAGCCGGGTGACGCCGTCGTGCTGGACTTCGGCGGCCTCATGCACGGTTACGGCTCCGACACCACGCGCACCGTCTCCGTCGGCGAGCCACGCCAGGAGGTCCGGGCCGTGCACGACGTCGTCCGGCGGGCGCAGCAGGCGGCCTTCGAGGCCGTGCGTCCTGGGGTGTCCTGCCAGGAGATCGACCGGGTCGCCAGGGCTGTGATCACGGAGGCCGGGTTCGGCGAGCAGTTCGTCCACCGCACCGGCCACGGCATCGGCGTGACCACGCACGAGCCGCCCTACCTCGTCGAGGGGGAGGAACAGCCGCTGCGGCCGGGCATGTGCTTCTCCATCGAGCCCGGCATCTACCTGGCCGGCCGCTTTGGGGTGCGGATCGAGGACATCGTGACCGTCACGGCGGGCGGCGGCCGGCGCCTGAACAACTCCGACCACGGCCTGGGCGTGGTGGGTTAGCCCGGACGTCGCCGCGCACCCGCGAGAATGGCGCCATGACGACGCGCGGCTTCACCAGTGACAACGCCTCCGGAGTGCACCCCGCGGTGCTCGCCGCCCTCACGGCCGCCAACGAGGGCCACGCGCCGTCCTACGGGGCCGACCCGCTCACCGCCGCGCTCGAGGAGAGGGTCCGCGACCTCTTCGGCGCCGACGCCCAGGTCTTCCCGGTCTTCAACGGCACGGGCGCGAACGTCGTCGCCGTCCAGGCCCTGCTGCAGCGGTGGGACGCCGCGGTCGCCACCGCCGACTCCCACATGGTCAACGACGAGTCCACCGCCCCGCAGCTCGTCGGCGGCGCCCGCATCGTCACCGTGCCCTCCGTCGCGGGCAGGGCCACCCCGGAGCTCCTCGCCCCCGCGTTCGACGCCTACGACGGCACCGTCCACCACGCCCGCCCCGCCGCGATCACCCTCGCCCAGAGCACCGAGCTCGGCACCACCTACACCGCCGCCGAGCTCGCGGCCCTCACCACCTTCGCCCGCTCGCGCGGCGCGCGCGTGCACATCGACGGCGCCCGCCTCGCCAACGCCGCGGCCCGGCTCGGCGCCACGTTGCGCGAGCTGACCACCGACGTCGGCGTGGACGTCCTCTCCTTCGGCGGCACCAAGAACGGCCTGCTCCTCGGCGACGCCATCGTCGTGCTCGACCCGGCGCTCGCCGAGCCCGTCGCCCGGCTGCGCAAGGCCTCGACCCAGCTCGCCTCGAAGATGCGGTTCGTCTCCGCGCAGCTCCTCGCGCTGCTCGAGGACGGCCTGTGGCGGCGCAACGCCGCGCACGCCAACGACGCGGCCGACCTGCTCGCCGCCCGCCTGCGCCCGCTCGGCGTCGAGCCGGTGTACCCGGTCCAGGCCAACGCCGTGTTCATCCCGGTCCCGCCCGCGGCGCTGCCCGCGGTCGTCGCGGACGCGCCCGTCCTGGCCTGGGACCGCGCCGCCGGGGTGGTCCGCGCCGTCGCCTCCTTCGACACGACCGAGGAGGACGTCGACGCGCTCGTCGCGGCCCTGGGCCGCCACTTCTGAGCCGCGCCGAGCCGTACCCCCCGCCGGGTGCCGCGACACCCCCGGACCGCCGCGACACCGCCGGACCGCCCGCGATATGCGGTCAGCGTCCGACCGGTTCCGATAGCGTCGGCGCAGGTCACCGTCCCGGGCGACCGTCCCGACCACCCACGGAGCTTCGCGGATGAGCGCACCAGCGGCGGACCTGGCCATCGAGACGACCGGGCTGCGCAAGACGTACCGCACCCGCCGCGGACGCCAGGTGGCCGTGCAGGGCCTGGACCTGCGGGTGCCCGCCGGCGGCGTCCACGGGTTCCTCGGGCCGAACGGCTCGGGCAAGACCACCTCGATCAGGATGCTCCTCGGCCTGATCCGCGCCGACTCCGGCACCATGCGGATCTTCGGCCACGAGGTGCCCCATGCCCTGCCCGAGGTCATCGGGCGGGTGGGTGCGATCGTCGAGTCGCCCAAGTTCTTCCCCACCTTCACCGGCGCGAAGAACCTTGCCCTGCTCGCCGAGGCGATCGACGCCCCCCGCACCCGGGTGGACGAGGTGCTCGAGGCCACGGGTCTGCGGGAGCGCGCACGCGACCGGTACCGCACCTACTCCCTCGGCATGAAGCAACGCCTCGCGATCGCCGCGACGCTCCTGAAGAGCCCGGACCTGCTCATCTTCGACGAGCCGACCAACGGCCTGGACCCGGCCGGGATCCGCGACATCCGCGAGACCATGCGCCGCCTCGGCGCCGAGGGGCGCACCGTCCTGGTCAGCAGCCACCTCCTGGCCGAGGTCGAGCACATCGCCGACACCGTCTCCATCATCGGCCGCGGCCGCCTGCTGGCCACCGGGCCCGTCGCCGAGGTCATCGGCAACCGGGCGACGTCGGCCGTCCGCGTCGGGGTGGCCGACCCCGCGGCGGCGTGGCAGGTCCTCGCCCGGGCGGGCCTGGCCGCGACGCCGGAGGGCCCGTACCTCCGCGTCCAGGGCGAGGCCGACCCCGCCCGCATCACCTACCTCCTGGCGCAGAGCGGGCTCTACGTCAACGAGCTCGTTGCGGTCCGCGCCGACCTGGAGTCGGCCTTCCTGGACCTGACCCAGGGGGAGGCGCTGGGTGAGGAGATCCGGCGGGGCCGCGGCCGACGGGCCGTCCGTGGCGGCCCACCCGCGGCGCCGCCCGGCGGGCCGGACCGGGCGGCGGGCCTCTCCTTCCCGGCGCCCACCGGTGCGTCCGCCGACGGAGGTGCGGCGTGACCCGCCTGACGAAGGTCGAGGTGCGGCGGCTCTTCTCGCGCCGCCTCGTCGTGCTGGCGATGGTCGCGGGCCTGCTCGTCTCCGCGCTCGCCCTGGTGGGCGTGTGGCAGCAGTCCCGGCCGATGTCCGCCGCGGAGCAGCGTCAGGCGGCGGCCTACTACGAGCAGGCCGTCGCCGACTGGGAGGAGAACGGCGAGACGTGGTTCGCGGACTGCCTCGACGCCCAGGCAGCCGAGCGGGAGGCCACCGGCACGGACGTGGACTACGGGTGCCAGAACGCGCCCCCTCAGGAGGCGGACTTCTACCGCGCGCCGCCGCCGCTGGAGCAGACGATGCCCTCCCTGCTCTCCATGCACGCCAACCTGCTGATCTTCCTCGCCCTCCTGGTCGGGGCCACGGCCACGGCCGCGGAGCTGAGCACGGGCGCCCTGGGCACCTGGCTGACCTTCGAGCCGCGCCGCCTGCGCGTCTACGGCAGCAAGGTGCTGGCATCCGGCGCGGGGGTGCTCCCGTTCGCGGTCCTCGCCATCGTTGTCGTCGTGGTGGGCGCGTGGGCCATCGCGGCCGCCGTCGGCCAGGCCGGCGGCATGACCGGCGCGGCGTGGTCGGACACCCGATGGACCGCGGGCCGGGTCGCGGCGATCACCGCGGTCAGCGCCATGGTCGGCGCCGCCCTCGGGATCCTGCTGCGCCACACCGCGGCCGTGCTCGGGGCGGTCGTGGGCTACGTCGTCGTGGTCGAGGGCATCCTCGGCGGACTGTTCCGCGGCACGCAGCCGTGGCTGCTCACCACGAACATCCGGAGCTGGACCGACAACGGGACCACCTACCCCGTGGAGGACTGCACCACCGACGGCACCGGGACCATGTGCAGCTACGTCGAGCACACCCTGAGCTTCGGGCACAGCGTCGCGTACCTCCTGGCGCTCGCGGCGGTGCTCATCGCGGTGGTGGCGCTCGTCTTCCGCCGCCGGGACGTCTCGTGACAGTCTGAGCCGCGTGGGCGCGCCCCCGCGGACTCCGTGGCCCGAGCTCGACCTGGCCGGCACGGCCCTTCGCGCCGGCCAGGTCGCGGCCGGTGACGGGGACGTCCCCGTCACCGGTCCGCGCCGCCTCTGGGACGGCCCGCTGGACGTGGAGGGCTTGGCCGTGGCCACCGTCCGCGAGGCCGCCCGGGCGGCCTCGGCGCTCGCCACCCGGCGCGGCCGGCCGGTGGCACCGAGCGTGGACAGCCGCGACGTCGCCGCCGCGTTCCACTCCTTCGCCCACCTGCGCGTCGCGGGCCGGGAGGTGACCGCCTGGGCCCCGCTGTCGGGCTTCTTCCGCGCATCGGACGGCTGGGTGCGCGCGCACGCCAACTACCCGCACCACCGCCGCGGCCTGCTCGAGGCGCTGGCGCTCCCGGTCACGGCGGACGACGACGCGGCGCGGCCCCTCGTGGCCGCCGCGGTCGCGGCGCTGCCCGCCCACGCCGTCGAGACGCTCGTGCGTGCCCGCGGCGGCGTGGCGGCCGCGCTCCGCACGCCGGAGGAGTGGCGCGCCCACGAGCACGGCCGCGTCGTCGCCGCCGGGCCGCTGGTCGAGGCGGCCGGGCGCACCGCCGCCTCCCGCCCGCTGCCCGGCACCGGCGACGGCCCGATGGCGGGCCTGCGCGTCCTCGACCTCACCCGCGTGATCGCGGGCCCGACCGCCACCCGTGTGCTGGGTGCCCTGGGCGCCGACGTGCTCCGGGTGGACCCACCGGGTAGCCCCGAGCTGCTGGACCAGCACCTCGACACCGGCTTCGCCAAGCGCTCCGCGGTGGCCGACCTGGCCGACCCCGCGACCCGGCGGGACGTCGAGGACCTCCTGCGCGGCGCCGACGTCGTCGTCACCGGGTACCGCCCGGGCGCGCTGGCCCGCTTCGGGCTCGACGGCGCGGCCCTCCTCGAGCGCCACCCCACCCTCGTCGTCGCGGAGCTCTCGGCCTGGGGCCCCGCCGGGGCGTGGGCCCACGAACGCGGCTTCGACTCGATCGTCCAGGTGGCCACCGGCATCGGGCACCGCTACGGCGGCGCGCGGCCGGGGAGCGCGGCGCCGGCGGGGGAGTGGGCGCCCGGGGCGCTGCCCGTCCAGGCGCTCGACCACGCGAGCGGGTACCTGCTCGCGGCCGCCGTGATGCGGCTCCTCGCCGGCCGCGACTCCGGTGGCGCGCACGCGCGGATCAGCCTCGCCCGGGTGGCCACCCAGCTCCTCGACATGCCGGCGGTGACCGACGGGCGCGCCGAGCCCCGGCCGCCCCGCCTCCGCACGCGGCGGTCGTCCTACGGCCCCCTCGAGTACGTGCCGCCCCCGCTCACGTGCGACGGGGTGCCGCTGGACTTCCCGAGCGCCCCGGCGCCCTACGGGCAGGCACCGCTGACGTGGCGGTGAGGCTGAGCCGCCTGGGCCGGCCTCACCAGCGCGCGTGCACCTGGGGCCGGATGCGGTCGTCGTAGAGCCGCTCGACGGCGGCCAGGAGCTCGTCGGAGAGCGGCGGCAGGTCCGCGGCCGCCGCGTTGGCCCGGGCCTGCTCCGCGTTCCGCGCCCCCGGGATGACCGTCGTCGCGCCCATCTGGACCACCCACCGGAGCGCCACCTGGGCCGGGGTCGCGCCCTCGGGGCCGTACGCGGCGACCAGGTCGGTGAAGGCGGCCGCGGCGTCGACCCCGGCGGCGAAGTCCACGCCCGAGAACGTCTCGCCCACGTCGAAGCTCTCGCCGGCACGGTTGAAGGTGCGGTGGTCGGTCGCGGCGAAGACCGTCTCGCCGGAGTATCGGCCGGCGAGCAGCCCGGAGGCGAGCGGGACCCGGGCGATGACGCCGACGCCCTTCTCCGCGGCGGTCGGCAGCACCTCCTCGAGCGGCTTGCGGCGGAACGCGTTGAGGATGATCTGCACGCTGGCCAGGTTCGGGTGCGTCATCGCGTCCAGCGCCTGTGCGCACGTCTCCACGCTCACGCCGTACGCGGCGATCCGCTCCTCGTCCACGAGCGTCTCCAGGGCCTCGAACACCTGCCCGCTGGCGTGCACCGACGACGGCGGGCAGTGGAGCTGGACCAGGTCGAGGCAGTCCGTGCCGAGGTTGAGCCGTGACCGGTCCGTCCACGCCCGGAAGGCGTCGAGGTGGTACGCCTCCGGGACCTGCGGCACGCGCCGTCCCATCTTGGTGGCCACGGTCAGCCGGATGCCGGGGTTGTTCCGCAGGAACCTGCCGATGAGCTGCTCGCTGCGCCCGTCGCCGTAGACGTCGGCCGTGTCGAAGAAGGTGACGCCGGCGTCCACGGCCGCCGCGAGGACACCGGTGGCCGCGGCCTCGTCCACCTCGCCCCAGTCGGCGCCCAGCTGCCACGTGCCCAGGCCCACCACCGAGACCTTCCGGCTGGTGCGACCCAAGGTGCGTTCTTCCATGGTGCCCGTCTCTCTGCTCGGTGACGTCCTGTCGGGCACATCCTGCCGTGCCCGCCCCCCGGGCGCCGACGGGCGTCCGGTCCCGGCCCGTCGCGGCGCCGGCTCCCGGGACGCCCGCGACGAGGGACCGAGATGTGACGGAGGCGACTCCCCCCCGGGCCTCCCAGGACCGTCCGGAGGGCCCTCAGGCGCGCAGACACGCGGAAAATCGGCGCGTAGATGCGACATTCGCGCCGACGTGTGCGTAGTGTCGGCGCAGCGGCACCGCGATCTAGGTGCCCAAACCGAACGATGAGAGGGTTTTCATGTCCGTCAACCGCACCGAGCTCGTCGCCGCAGTCGCCGAGCGCTCCTCGCTCACCAAGACGCAGGCAGACGCTGCTCTCTCGGCGCTCCAGGATGTCCTGGTGGACTCCCTCGGCAAGGGCGAGGCCGTCAAGGTCACCGGCCTGCTGAGCGTTGAGCGCGTCGAGCGCGCGGCCCGCACCGGCCGCAACCCCCGCACCGGCGAGGAGATCCAGATCCCCGCCGGCTTCGGCGTCAAGATCTCCGCCGGCTCGGCCCTGAAGAAGGCCGTCGCGGCCAAGTGACGTCGCGCTGAGGCGCGAACGACGGGCAGGGCCTCGCGGCTCTGCCCGTCTTTGCATGTCGGCCGCGCGTCGCGGCGCGCGGGCCGCCCGCCAGGTCGGCCCGGTGTCACTACGCTGCCCCTGACAGGCACCACCGCCGCGACCGAGGAGGGTCATGTGGAGGTCGTCATCGAGTCCGGGGCGCAGGCGATCGCCGTGCTGGTCGCCGACGCCGTCGAGCGGCTGCTGGCCGCCAAGCCGGAGGCCGTGCTGGGCCTGGCGACCGGCTCGAGCCCGCTGGCGATCTACGACGAGGTGACCCGCCGGTACGCGGACGGACGCGTGTCCTTCGCCCGCGCGCGGGCCTTCATGCTGGACGAGTACGTCGGGCTCCCCGGCGACCACCCGGAGCGCTACCGCAACGTCATCGAGCGGGACGTCGCCTCCCGCGTCGACTTCGCGCCCGGGGCCGTGCAGGGCCCCGACGGCAACGCCGAGGACATCCCCGCGGCGTGCGAGGCCTACGAGGCCGCCATCGCCCGCGCGGGAGGGGTGGACCTGCAGCTGCTCGGGATCGGCACCGACGGGCACATCGGCTTCAACGAGCCCGGTTCCTCCCTCGCCTCGCGCACCCGCATCAAGACCCTGACCGCGCAGACCCGGGCGGACAACGCCCGGTTCTTCGACGGCGACATCGACGCCGTCCCGCGGCACTGCCTCACGCAGGGCCTGGCGACGATCATGTCCGCCCGCCACCTCGTCCTCGTGGCCACCGGCACGGGAAAGGCCGAGGCCGTTCACCAGCTGGTCGAGGGCGCCGTGAGCGCCATGTGGCCCGCCACGGTCATGCAGCACCACCCCCACGTCACGGTGCTCGTGGACGAGGCCGCCGCCTCGCGCCTGACGCTGCGCGCCTACTACCGCGAGATCTACGCGAACAAGCCCCCCTGGCAGCGCATCTGAGCGGTCCGCGGCGCGCGGCGGCGCCGCGGACCGGTGTGCGGCCGGGCCCGCCCGCGGCGCCGCGGGCCACGGGCGGTGTGCGCGACGCCCCACGACGGCGCGGGCGGCGCGTGGGCGGCGGTGCTTAGACTGGCCGCATGAGCTCCACGACCCCCGACCAGCCGACCGGCCCGCAGCCGGCACCCTCGCCGTCCACGGCCGGGGGCACGAGCGTGCTCGAGCGCGAGGAGCTGCGCGAGCAGACCTCGCCGGGTGACGACGAGCGCTACGCGCACTACGTCCGCAAGGACAAGATCACCGCCTCGGCGATCACGGGCCAGCCCGTGATCGCGCTGTGCGGGAAGGTGTGGACGCCGGGGCGCGACCCGAAGAAGTACCCGGTGTGCCCTACGTGCAAGGCCATCTACGAGGGGATGAATCCCGGCGGCGACGAGGGCGGCACGGGCCGCGGCGGCTGGCCGTTCGGGCGCGGCAAGGGCAAGGGCGGCGCCTCGGGAAGCGGGGAGTGACCGCCCCGCTCCAGCGCAGGTCCTCGCCGATCCATCCCGCCGGGCCCGTCGCCGTCTCCACGACGGCCGCCGAGCAGCTCTCGCCCGCCTATCCGGCGCGCGCGGCCTGGGGGACGGCGTCGCGCCTGCGCGCCTGGCAGGCGGAGGCGCTGCAGCAGTACCTCGAGACCCAGCCGCGGGACTTCCTCGCGGTCGCCACGCCCGGCGCCGGCAAGACGACGTTCGCGCTGCGCATCGCCACCGAGCTCCTCGCCCGCGGGGTGGTCCGCCGCATCACCGTGGTGTGCCCCACCGAGCACCTCAAGTCGCAGTGGGCCGACGCCGCCGCGCGGGTCGGCGTCCGGCTGGACCCGAGCTTCAAGAACGCCCAGGGCCGCCACGGCGCCGGCTTCGACGGCGTCGCCGTGACGTACGCGCAGGTCGCCGCGAACGCCGCGCTGCACCACAACCGCACGACGGCGGAGCCCACGCTCGTCATCCTCGACGAGGTCCACCACGGCGGGGACGCGCTCAGCTGGGGCGACGCCGTCCGTGAGGCGTTCGAGCCGGCCCGGCGGCGCCTGTCGCTGACCGGGACGCCGTTCCGTTCCGACACCGCGGCCATCCCGTTCGTGGAGTACGAACGTGACGGCGCCGGCATCCGGCGCTCGCGCGCCGACTACTCCTACAACTACGGCGACGCCCTGCGCGACGGCGTCGTGCGCCCGGTGATCTTCCTGAGCTACTCCGGGCAGATGCGCTGGCGCACCAAGGCCGGCGACGAGGTCGCCGCGACGCTCGGCGACCCGCTGACCAAGGACATGACCGCCCAGGCCTGGCGCACCGCGCTCGACCCGAAGGGCGAGTGGATCCCGGCCGTGCTGGCCGCGGCGGACCAGCGCCTGACCGAGGTGCGCCGGGCCGTGCCCGACGCCGGCGGGCTGGTCATCGCCACCGACCAGACCGTGGCGCGGGCCTACGCCAAGATCCTCGGCGAGATCACGGGGGAGAAGGCCGTGACCGTCCTCTCCGACGACGACGGCGCGTCCGGGCGCATCGAGGAGTTCGCCGCGGGGGAGCAGCGGTGGATGGTCGCGGTGCGCATGGTCTCCGAGGGCGTCGACGTGCCCCGGCTCGCGGTCGGCGTCTACGCCACCGCGACCGCGACGCCGCTGTTCTTCGCCCAGGCCGTGGGCCGCTTCGTCCGTGCCCGGCGCCGCGGGGAGACCGCCTCGGTCTTCCTGCCCTCGGTGCCTCACCTGCTCGGCCTGGCCGGCGAGCTCGAGGTGGAGCGCAACCACGCCCTCGACCGGGTGCTCACCTCCGAGGAGAAGGGCGACTTCTTCAACCCGGAGGACGCCCTCGTCGCGCAGGCCAACCGCGCCGAGAAGGCCAGCGACGACCTCATGCTGCCCGGGTTCGAGGCCCTCGAGGCGCAGGCCACCTTCGACAAGGTCCTCTTCGACGGTGGCGAGTTCGGCACCGGTGCGGCGGTGGGCTCCGTCGAGGAGCAGGAGTACCTGGGCATCCCCGGCCTGCTCGAGCCCGAGCAGGTGACCACGCTGCTGCGTGCCCGCCAGGCGGAGCAGGTCAAGGCCCAGAAGCGCAGCTCCGAGGCCACGGCCGTGCGGGAGCAGAACGCCGGCGTCGAGGACCACCGCCGCCGCGCCGCCGCCCGGAAGGAGCTCTCCTCCCTCGTCTCCGCCTGGTCGCGGCGCTCGGGCAAGCCCCACGGCGTCGTCCACACGGAGTTGCGCAGCAGGTGCGGCGGCCCCGAGGTGGCCCTCGCGCGCACCGAGGAGATCGAGGCGCGCATCGCCCAGCTGCGGAAGTGGTTCGTGGGCCGCAGCTGACCTGCCGCGGCGCTCTCCGGATGCGGGAAGGGGCAAGCGGTGCCAGGCTCAGCACGCGCGATTCTCGGGACGGCACGAACAGAGCCGTCCGGCGCTCGAACAGGAGGATCACATGTCTCTCTGGCTCACCCTTATCGTCGTCGGCGTCATCCTCCTCATCCTGGGAGTGGCGACGAACATCGGCTCATTCCTGGTGTGGTTGGGAGTCATCGTCCTCGTGGTCTCCCTCATCATGACGTTCGTCTCGCGCGGCCGGACACGCGTCTAGGCCGAGCCTGGGCGGGGCTGCACCGCCCCGCCGGACGTCATCACGCATCGAGCGCCGCAGGCCAGCCTGCGGCGCTCGACGCGTGTGTGGGCCCGCGCCTGCTGGCGGCGCTCAGATGACGAAGGTCGCGTCGTCCGTCATGTCGATGTCCATGTGCCGCGTGGGGATGCCCGGCTCGCCCTCGCTCAGCCGCCACGCGGCGTAGGGCAGCTCCGCGCGCGAGGCGAAGTGGCGCCGGGTCGCCGCGGCGAGCGCACCCGGGCCGCGGTGCTCCTCGACGATCTCGCCGTCGCGGACCAGCGGGACCTGCAGCGGCCGGGCCCCCGCCCGCTCCAGCTCGGCCAAGCCGGCCTGTGCGCTGCCGGCCGCGACGACGAGCTCCTCGGCGGCGCGCCCCTCCGCGTCGAGCACGCGGCCCGCGACCTTCAGGCCACCCAGCGACGCCTTCGACGCCGACGCCTTCGCGACCTCCTCCATCCGCCCGGTCGGGTCCTCGCGGGAGACCAGCTTGTAGACCAGCTCGGCGGTGGGGTGGCCCGAGCCGGTGACCAGGCGGGTGCCCACCCCGTAGGAGTCGACCGGGGCGGCGTTCAGCGCGGCGATGGCGTACTCGTCCAGGTCCGAGGTGACGGTGATCCTGGTGCTCGTCGCCCCGAGGGCGTCGAGCTGCTCGCGGACCGTGAACGCCTGCGCCACGAGGTCGCCGGAGTCGAGGCGCACGGCGCCGAGCTCGCCGCCGGCCGCGCGGGCGGCGGCCACGGCCCGCGCGACCCCGCGGGTGACGTCGTACGTGTCCACCAGCAACGTCGTGGCCGGCCCGAGGGTGGCCACCTGCGCCTCGAACGCGGACTCCTCGTCGTCGTGCAGGAGCGTGAAGGAGTGCGCGGCGGTGCCGATGGTGCGGATGCCGTAGGAGCGTCCCGCCTCCAGGACCGACGTGCCGGCGAAGCCACCGACGACGGCGGCGCGTGCGGCGGCGACGGCCGCCTCCTCCTGCGTGCGCCGCGCCCCCATCTCCAGGCACGGGCGCCCGTGGGCGGCCATGGTCATGCGGGACGCGGCGGCGGCGACCGCGCTGTCGTGGTTGAGGATCGAGAGGATCACCGTCTCCAGGAGGACGGCGTCCGCGAACGTGCCCTCGACGGTGAGGATCGGGGAGCCGGGGAAGAAGCACTCGCCCTCCCCGTAGCCGGTGATGGAGCCGCGGAACCGGTACTCGCGCAGGAAGTCGAGGGTGTCGCCGTGCACGACGCCGGCGGAGGCGAGGAAGTCGATCTCCTCCGGCCCGAAGCGGAACGCCTCGAGGGCGTCGAGCACCCGGGCGGTGCCGGCGACCACGCCGTAGCGCCGGCCCAGGGGCAGGCGCCTGCCGAAGACCTCGAAGACGCTGCGGCGCTGCGCCGTGCCCGAGCGCATCGCGCTCTCGACCATCGTCAGCTCGTACATGTCCGTCAGCAGCGCCGTGCTACCCGTTCTTCCCATGGCCCAACCGTAACGGGACGGTCACACCATCGACCGATATCGCCCCTACAGTGGTGCGCGTGAGTCCCGCACCTTCCACGACCCTGCCGCGCCCGCGCGTCGGCAGCGCGCCCGCCGAGCGGGAGGCGACCCGCGACGCCGAGCAGGCGGTACCCGATCATGCGTGGCGCACGATCGTGTGGGACGACCCGGTCAACCTCATGACCTACGTGACCTACGTGTTCCAGAGCTACTTCGGCTACGACGAGGCCGTGGCCACCCGGCTGATGATGCAGGTCCACACCGAGGGACGGGCGGTGGTCTCCTCCGGGCCCCGCGAGCAGATGGAGGTCGATGTGCAGGCCATGCACTCCTACGGCCTCTGGGCCACCCTCGAGCAGGAGGGCCGGTAGATGCACGCCTTCGTCCCGGTCCCGGGGGGCCACGCCTCGCGCCTGGAGGCCGCCGAGCGCGCCGTCATCGCCCGGCTCGTCGCCGACACCGCGGAGCTCCTCGGCGCGGACCTCACGGCGACGGCCGGCCAGCCGGGGGCCACGGAGATGCCGGGCCGCCCGAGCCACGCCCGCCGCCTGACCGGGGACGACGCCGTGCTCGCCGCCCTGGACTTCGACCCGTCCGAGGACGACGCCCCCGACGCCCCGGCCGATCCCGCGCTCGCCCGGCTGCTGCCCCCGATGAGCCACGACGACCCGCGCCTGTCCGCGGAGCTGCGGGCCCTGACCGAGCACTCGCTGCGCGGCGGCAAGGTCTCGCGCCTGACGCTCGTCTGGCGCGAGCTCCAGCACCCCGCCGGTCCCAAGGACGCCGTCGTCGTGCGCGCCGGGGACGAGGGGGCCTGGCTCGCGGCGCTCACGGACGTGCGGCTCGTCCTGGCCTCCCGGCTCGGCATCGAGGGCGAGGCCGACGCCGAGGCCGTCTACGCCCGCGCCGAGCGGCCGGACCGGCTGCGCTCCGGGGACGCCGACGCCGACCTCGAGGAGGAGGTCACGGACGCCCTCGCGACGATGTACGCGGCGCTGACATGGTGGCAGGAGTCACTCCTGGAGGCGATGCGGCGGCGTCGGCGCTCGCACTAGGCTCCGAAGTCGTGAACGATTCACCGATCGGCATATTCGACTCCGGCGTGGGCGGCCTCACCGTGGCCCGTGCCGTGATCGACCAGCTCCCCGGCGAGTCCGTCCTCTACATCGGCGACACGCTCAACTCGCCCTATGGACCCAAGCCGATCGCCCAGGTCCGGGCCCTGGCGCTCGACGTCATGGACCGGCTCGTGACCTCCGGCGTCAAGATCCTCGTCATTGCCTGCAACTCCGCCTCGGCCGCGGTGCTCCGCGACGCCCGCGAGCGGTACACGATCGACGCGGGGGTGCCCGTGGTCGAGGTCATCCAGCCGGCCGTGCGCCGCGCCGTCGCCGCCACCCGCACGGGCAAGGTCGGCGTCATCGGCACCCGCGCGACGATCGAGTCCGGCGCCTACCGGGACGCCTTCGCCGCCGCGCCGCAGCTCCAGCTCACCATGGCGGCCGCGCCCCGGTTCGTCGAGCTCGTCGAGCGCGGCGTGACGTCGGGCCCGGAGGTGCTGCGGGTCGCCGAGGAGTACCTCGAGCCCGTGCGCTCGGCGGGCGTGGACACCCTCGTGCTCGGCTGCACGCACTACCCGCTGCTGACCGGCGTCATCTCCTACGTCATGGGCGACGAGGTCACGCTCGTGTCCTCCGCCGAGGAGACGGCCAAGGACGTCTACCGCACGCTCGTGGCCCACGACCTCTCCCGCGCACCGGCCGCCGGCCCACCCGAGCACCGCTTCCTCGCCACGGGCGAGACCGAGTCCTTCGGGCGCCTGGCCCGGCGCTTCATGGGCCCGGAGGTCGCGGACGTGTACCCGGCCGACGAGCTGGTGGCCACGCGGTGAGGCTCACCGTGGTGGGCTGCTCGGGATCCATGTCCGGGCCCGCGTCGGTCGCCTCGTGCTATCTCGTCCAGGCGGAGGGGCCGGGCGTCGACGGCCGCCCGCGCACCTGGTCCGTCGTCCTCGACCTGGGCCCCGGCGCCATGGGCGCGCTGATGAACCACGTGGACCCGGCCGCCCTCGACCTGCTGGCGCTGTCCCACCTGCACGCCGACCACATGGTCGACCTCATCGGGATGCAGGTGTACCGGCGCTGGCGGCCGGGCGCCGCGCTCGGCCCGCTGCCCGTCCTCGCCCCCGCCGGGGCGCTCGCGCGCGTGCGCGGCGTGGGCGGGGACGACGAGGACGAGGACTACGCCGGCGAGTTCGCCTTCGCGGAGCACGACCCGGCCGCCGCCGTCGCCGTGGGACCGCTGCGGATCGACGTCTTCCCGATGCGTCACCCGGTGCCGGCGTACGGCATCCGGGTCACCGGCCCGAGCGAGCACGGCGACCGTGAGGTTTCCCTCGCCTACACCGGCGACACCGACTCCTGCGACGGCGTCGTCGACCTGGCCCGCGACGTCGACCTGCTGCTCAGCGAGGCCGCCTTCCAGGAGGGCCGGGACACCGTGCGCGGCATCCACCTCACCGGCCGCCGCGCCGGTGAAGTGGCCGCCGCGGGCCGCGCGCGGCGGCTCGTGCTCACGCATTTGCAGCCGTGGACCGACCCCGAGGTCGTGCGTGCCGAGGCCCTGGGCGCCTTCGCCGGCCCCGTCGACGTGGCGGCCCCGGGCGCCACCTGGGCGCTGTAGCCGCGCGGCTTCCCGTCCGTTCAGCACGTGGTCGCGCGGGGCTCGCCCCGGCCCGCGTGGGTAACCTTCAGGTCATGAGCGAGGCAGCACGGCCCACGGCCGCGACCACGGGCCAGAACAGCCGCGGCGCGGCCCGCCACGAGATCCCGGACGCCATGCGCCACGACGTGCGGTACCTGGGCGGGCTGCTGGGGGAGGTGCTCACCGAGTACGGCCGCCCCGGCCTGTTCGAGGACGTCGAGCAGCTGCGGGAGCTGGCGATCGCCGCCGTCGAGGACGGCGGCGGCGACCACCTCGCCCGCGCCGCCGCGCTGGTGGAGTCCTTCTCCAGCGAGCGGGCCGAGGAGGTGGCGCGCGCCTTCACGTGCTACTTCCACCTGACGAACCTGGCTGAGGAGCAGCACCGCGTGCGCACGCTGCGCGCCCGTGAGGGGGAGGTGCCCCTGGCCGAGCAGCGCCCGTCGGACTCCATCGCGGCCGCCCTCGCCCACCTCGCCGGCGAGGTGGGCCAGGATGAGGCCGAGCGCAGGCTCGCCGGGCTCCGGTTCCACCCGGTGCTGACGGCGCACCCGACCGAGGCGCGGCGGAACGCGATCGCCAACAGCATCCGGCGTATCAGCGAGCTCCTCGACGACCGCGACGACCCGCGGATGGGACCGGGCGCGCTGGAGGAGAACCGCCGCCGCATGCTGGCCGAGATCGACAACCTGTGGCGCACCGCGCAGCTGCGCCCCGCGAACCCGTCCCCGCTGGACGAGGTGCGCACCTCCCTAGCGGTGTTCGACTCCTCGCTCTTCAACGTCTTCCCCGCCGTCTACCGCCGCCTCGACGACTGGATCCAGGGCGAGGACCGCGGGCTGCGGGCGCCGAAGGCTCCCGCGTTCGTGCGCCTGGGCTCCTGGATCGGTGGGGACCGGGACGGCAACCCGAACGTCACCGCCCCGATCACCCGCCAGGCCGCCGCGCAGTCCTCCGAGCGCGTGCTGACCGCCCTGGAGCGGGTGGCCCGCCAGGTGGGCCTGGGCCTGACCCTGGACGACCGCTTCACCCCGCCGAGCCCCGAGCTGTCCGCCCTGTGGCTGCGTCAGCGTCAGTACTCGCCCGAGGCGGCGGAGCAGGCGGCCGAGCACTCGCCCGGCGAGACGCACCGCCGCGTGCTGCTCGTCATCGCCGCGCGAATCGCGGCGACCCGGCGCCGCGACGCCGACCTCGCCTACGGCGGCGCCGACGAGCTCCGGGCCGACCTCGCCGTCATCCAGGACTCGCTGGTGGCCGCCGGCGCCGGGCGCGCCGCGTACGGGCCGCTGCAGGACTTCATCTGGCAGGTGGAGACGTTCGGTTTCCACCTCTCGGAGATGGAGGTGCGCCAGCACTCCAAGGTCCACGCGCAGACCCTCGCGTGGCTCGACGACCCGGGCTCCGTCACGTCGCCGGCCGTGCCGCCGGAGGAGGTGCTCGAGACGTTCCGCTCCATCGCCTCCGTCCAGCGCCGCCACGGCGTGGACGCCTGCCGGCGCTACATCATCTCGTTCACCAAGTCGGCGCAGAACATCGCCGACGTCTACGCCCTCGCCGAGCGGGCCCTCGGCTCCGCCGAGGCGGCGCCCGTCCTCGACGTCATCCCGCTGTTCGAGACCTTCGACGACCTGAGGGCCGCCCCGGAGATCCTCGACGGGATGCTGCGGCTGCCCGCCGTCCAGCGCCGCCTCGCGCAGTCCGACCGCCGCATGGAGGTCATGCTCGGCTACTCCGACTCCGCCAAGGACGTCGGCCCGGTCTCCGCGACGCTGGCGCTGTACGAGGCGCAGCAGCGCATCGCGGAGTGGGCCCGGGAGAACGCCATCGTCCTCACGCAGTTCCACGGCCGCGGCGGCGCGCTCGGCCGCGGGGGCGGCCCGGCGAACCGGGCCATCCTCGCCCAGCCGCCGCACTCGGTGGAGCTGCGGTTCAAGGTGACCGAGCAGGGCGAGGTCATCAACGCCCGCTACGGCAACCCGGACATCGCCGTGCGCCACATCGAGCAGGTCGCCGCCGCCACCCTCATGGCGTCCGCGCCGTCGGTCCAGTCCCGTAACGCCGGGGCGGCCGAGCGCTACGCCGAGCTCGCCGCCCGCCTGGACGCCGTCTCGCGGGAACGCTTCTTCGAGCTCATCCACGCGGAGGGCTTCGCGCCCTGGTTCGCCGAGGTCACCCCGCAGGAGGAGATCGGCCTGCTCGCCATCGGCTCGCGGCCCTCCCGGCGGGGGCTGAGCGTGGAGTCGCTCGACGACCTGCGCGCGATTCCCTGGAACTTCGCCTGGACCCAGGCCCGGATCAACCTCACCGGGTGGTTCGGGCTCGGCTCGGCGCTCGACGCCGTCGGCGACCTCGACGTGCTGCGCCGGGCGTACGCGGAGTGGCCGCTGCTGGCCACGATGATCGACAACGTCGAGATGTCGCTGGCCAAGACCGACCCGCGGATCGCGCGGCGCTATCTCGAGCTCGGCGACCGGGACGACCTCGCCCAGATGGTCATGGCCGAGCTGGACCTGACGACCACGTGGGTCCTGGCGATCACCGGCCACGCGCACCTCCTCGAGGGGCACCGTGTCCTCGGGCGCGCGGTCCAGCTCCGCAACCCCTACGTCGACGCGCTCTCCCTGCTCCAGCTGCGCGCCCTGCGGGTGCTGCGCGACTCCTCCCGCGAGCTGAGCGAGCAGGAGGTCGCCGACCAGCATCGCCTGCTCCTCCTGACGCTCAAGGGCGTGGCCGCGGGCCTGCAGAACACCGGCTGACCCCTCGCGGCGAGCGGTCATCTCCTCGCCGACCCCTCCCGGCGAGCGGTCATCTCCTCGCCGACCCGACGGCGCCCCTTTCCCGGGGGCCCCGTTCGGGCGTCCGCGGCGCCGTCGGCTCAGCGGCGCGGGCGCGCGGGCGCCGAGGCGGCGGCCGCCCCGGCTCCGGCCCCAGCCGGGTCGTGGCCACGCCGTGCCTCGTGCTCATTCGTCGGCGTTCCCGGTCACGGGCGCGCCGGTGGTTCTGGTGCCGGTGGCCCCGGCGCTGCGGGCCGTGAGGTTCTCGGCGAGCGAGGCGCTGAACCGGTCCAGGGTCTCGATCGCGACGGCGACCGCGCGGCGGTCCTGGTCGGGCAGCCGCCGCAGCTCGGCGGCGACGACCTCGCTCCGACGGCGGTTCTCCCGCCGCCGGTGCTCCTCACCCGCCGGGGTCAGGCGGACGAGCACGGCGCGCGCGTCGGTCGGGTCGGGGGAGCGCCGGACCAGCCCGGCGCGCTCGAGCCGGATGATCTGTTCCGTGGCGCTGGGCACCCTGATGCCCAGGCGGCGGGCGATCACGTTCACCCGCAGCGGCCCGGCTGCGACCATGTTGAGCGTGCTGAGCTGGGCGGACGTCACGCCGCTCTCGACGTCGAGGGTGCGCATGACGAACACCGCGTCCCGGACGACGGTGCGGAACTGGTCGGCGAGGGCGAACAGCTCCTCGTCGTAGGGGGCTTCCGGCATATCGAGAAACCCTAATAGGCAGGGCGCCTAACTGGGGCTCGCCGGCGGCCGGGACCGGCGTGCCGGCGGCCGGGACCGGCGTGCCGGCGGGCGCCGCAGGCCGGGCGACCTCGGTGTCACCCGGTCCGGGTAGCCTCGACGGCATGAGCTCATCGACCCCTTCAACCACCGACCTCACGCTGCGCGCCGACGGCCGCCGCCCCGACGAGCTCCGCGAGGTGCGCATCACCCGCGGCTGGCTCGACGAGGCCGAGGGCAGCGTGCTGGTGGAGTTCGGCCGCACCCGCGTGCTGTGTGCCGCCTCCTTCACCGATGGCGTGCCCCGCTGGCGGCAGGGCTCCGGGCAGGGCTGGGTCACCGCCGAGTACGCGATGCTGCCGCGGGCCACCTCCACCCGCAGCCAGCGCGAGTCCATCAAGGGCCGCGTCGGCGGCCGCACGCACGAGATCTCCCGGCTCATCGGCCGCTCGCTGCGCGCCATCATCGACGTCTCCGCGCTGGGGGAGAACACCATCGTCCTGGACTGCGACGTCCTCCAGGCCGACGGCGGCACCCGCACCGCCGCCATCACCGGCGCCTACGTGGCCCTCGCCGACGCCGTCGCCTGGGGCACGGCCAAGGGCCACATCCGGTCCTCGAGCGCCAAGCCGGTGCTCACGGACTCCGTCTCGGCGATCTCGGTGGGGATCATCGACGGTCGGCCCGTGCTCGACCTGCCCTACGTCGAGGACGTGCGGGCGGAGACGGACATGAACGTCGTAGTCACCGGCTCGGGCGAGTTCGTCGAGGTGCAGGGCACCGCCGAGGGCGCGCCGTTCAACCGCAAGGAGCTCGACGCGCTGCTGGACCTGGCGGTCGCCGGGAACGCCGAGCTGCGCGAGCTCCAGGCCCAGGCCCTCGCCGAACCCCTCGGGCGTCGCCCGTGAGGCCCGCGCCCGAGGGGGCCCGGCTGCTGCTCGCCACCCACAACGCCCACAAGGTCGGCGAGCTCCGCGCCATCCTCGCCCCGCTGCTGCCCGGGCTGGACGCCGGCGCCGTCCTGGGGGCGAAGGACGTCGGCGCGCCGGAGCCCGTCGAGGACGGCGTGACCTTCGCCGAGAACGCCCTGATCAAGGCCCGGGCGCTGGTGGCCGCCACCGGGCTGCCCGCCGTCGCGGACGACTCCGGGCTGTGCGTCGACGTCCTCGGCGGGGCGCCGGGGGTGTTCTCCGCGCGGTGGTGCGGCCGCCACGGGGACGACCGCGCCAACCTGGAGCTGCTGCTCGCCCAGGTGGCGGACGTGCCGGCGCGGCACCGCGGGGCGCACTTCGCGTGCGCGGCCGCGCTCGTCACGCCGTCGGGGCTCGAGGTCGTGGAGGAGGGCACCATGCCCGGGACGCTGCTGACCGCGCCGCGCGGGGACGGCGGCTTCGGCTACGACCCGATCCTGCGGCCGGTCGGTGAGACCCGGTCGGCCGCCGAGCTGAGCCCGGCCGAGAAGAACGCGATCAGCCACCGCGGCAAGGCCTTCGCCGCGCTTGCGCCGCACGTCGTCGCCGCGCTCACCGCGTGAGGACCGGTCCCGGCGCGGCATCCGGGACGGGGGCGCGCGCCTGAGAGGACGATGGTCCCTGCGTCCCGGGCCCCCTTCTTGGTGGACTGGATGAGTACCGACCGTGCTCATCCAGTGGCGGCCCCGGCAGGAGGGCCGCCGTCAGAGAGGTGGATCCCATGACCAGCACCAGCAAGGAGCAGCGCCCGG
The DNA here is from genome assembly GCF_003991205.1 of Georgenia sp. SYP-B2076. Classification (GTDB taxonomy): domain Bacteria; phylum Actinomycetota; class Actinomycetes; order Actinomycetales; family Actinomycetaceae; genus Georgenia. Next base: position 95,051 of record NZ_RXOZ01000033.1, read on the forward strand.
GTGCCCCGGCCGGCGGCAGCATGCGTGCCGCCGTCGTGCACGAGCTGGGTGCGCCCCTCGCCGTCGACACCGTCGCCGTCCCCGAGCCAGGTCCCTTCCAGGCCCTGGTCCGGGTCGAGTACACCGGGGTGTGCCACACGGACCTGCACGCCGTCCACGGTGACTGGCCCGTCAGGCCCACGCCGGCCTTCATCCCCGGCCACGAGGGCGCCGGCACCGTCGTGGCCGTCGGCGAGTCCGTCACCCGCGTGCGGGTGGGGGACAGGGTCGGGAACGCGTGGCTCGCCAGCGCCTGCGGGGAGTGCGAGTACTGCGAGACCGGCTGGGAGACGCTCTGCGCGAGCCAGCAGAACAGCGGCTACTCGGTGGACGGCTCCTTCGGCCAGTACATGCTCGTCGACTCGCGCTACTGCCCGCGCATCCCGGACGGCGTGGACCTCGCCGCCGCCGCGCCGATCCTGTGCGCCGGCGTGACCGTCTACAAGGGTCTGAAGGTGACCGATGCCAGGCCGGGCGAGTGGGTGCTGATCTCCGGGATCGGCGGCCTCGGGCACATCGCCGTGCAGTACGCCGTCGCGATGGGGCTGCGGGTGGCCGCCGTCGACGTCGAGGACGCCAAGCTGGACCTCGCGCGCACGCACGGCGCCGAGGTGACCGTCAACGCGGCGACCACCGACGACCCCGCCGCCGAGATCACGGCCCGCACGGGCGGCGTGCACGGCGCGCTCGTCACGGCGGTCAACGCGCATGCGTTCCCCCAGGCCGTGGGGGCGCTGCGCCGCGGGGGCACGGTAGTCCTCGTCGGCCTGCCGCCGGAGAGCTTCCCGCTGGACATCTTCACCACGGTGCTCTTCGGCCTGACCGTCCGCGGCTCCATCGTGGGCACCCGCAAGGACATGGAGGAGGCGCTCGACTTCTTCGCCCGCGGCAAGGTCGCCCCGACGTTCACCACCCGGCCGCTGGCCGACGTCAACGAGATCTTCGCGGAGATGGCGGCCGGGCGGATCGACGGGCGCGTCGTCATGGCGATGGACCTCTAGAGCCGGGCTCGCGCTGCGCCGCGGTCCGGAAGGTGCGCGCGGGTGCCGGCGGACCTGGTTCGCCGGCACCGCACGCGCGGGCGCAGCGGGCCGCTGCGTCGCGCGCGCCTGGCGTCAGGCCGTGCCGGCCCGCTCGCGTCGCCGCTCGATGACCTCCGGGACCACGCGCCAGCCGATGAGCAGCACGGCGAGCACGAGCGCCGTCACCAGCGGGAACGCGCCGGAGACCCCGCCGCCGGTGAGGGCGCGCAGCGCCAGGCCGACGATCACCGTGCCCGCCCAGATCACGACCCCGGAGGGCCAGAGGATCAGGGGCACGGACCGCACCGGCGTCATCCAGGCCACGGCCAGTCCGACGAGGAACGGCCACGCCGTGTCGAGGAGCTCGCTGAGCGGCGAGCCGTGCATCGTCAAGCCGACGATCGCGAAGACGAGCACGCACACCAGGTCGATGCCGAACCACCAGAACGGGTGGATGGGGCCGGAGGCGATGGGTTCGGGGTCAGTCTCCATCAGCGCAGCCTCCCCAGGTTGGCCAGCGCCTGGCGGAGCAGGCTGGCGTGGCCCTCGCTCATGTCACCGAGGACCTCGGGGGTGAGCGCCTCGGCGGGGGTGAGCCACGTCATCTCCAGGGTGTCGTGGCTGGGCCGGCAGTCGCCGACGACGGGGACGATGTAGGCGAGGGAGACGGCGTGCTGGCGGGCGTCGTAGAACGCGCTGCCCGGGGTAGGGAAGTACTCGCCGACGGCGTAGGGCTGCGGCGCCAGGGGCAGGCGCGGCAGCGCCATCGGCCCGAGGTCCTTCTCGAGGTGGCGCTCCAGCGCCTGCCGGATGGTCTCGTGGAAGAGCACCCGCCCGGAGACCAGCGCGCGGGAGATCGTGCCGGCGTCGGTGGCGCGCAGCAGCAGGCCCACCGCCTCCAGCTCCCCGTGCGCGTCCACGCGGACGGGCAGGGCGTCGATGTACAGGATGGGGACCTTGCGGCGGACCAGGTCGAGGTCCTCGGGGGAGAGCCAGGGACCGAGGTCGCCGCTCGCGATGTCATTCACCCCTTGTTTCTATCGTGCCGGGGCGCTCGATGCGAGGTCGGCCCGCGGGCACGCGCGCGCCTGGCCCGGTCTCGGCCGGGAAAGGGCGTGAAACGATGGTGCGCGAGAGGGGACTCGAACCCCTACGCCCGAAGGCACCAGGACCTAAACCTGGCGCGGCTGCCAATTACGCCACTCGCGCTCGCGATCGAGCCTACGCGGCCTGGAGTGTCGTGCCCGACGTCGGCGCGCGGGCGGGCGGCAGCCGGCCGGGACCACGACAGCAGGTGACCGGTCACGAGACTGTCAGTAGATGACCGGTCACGCCCCTGTGCGCGTAGATGACCGGTCATGCCTGGTGTTCGGCGGCTCACACCGTGCGCTAGTACTTGACCTGTCGGCGCCTCTAGTCCACGGCCAGCAGCTTGCGCAGCCGCGCGACGTGGCCGGTGGCCTTGACGTTGTACTGCGCCAGCGTCACGGCGCCGTCCGGGGCCACCACGACCGTCGAGCGCACGACGCCGACGTAGGTGCGCCCGTAGTTCTTCTTCTCGCCCCAGGCGCCGTACTCCTCGAGGACCTCGTGGTCGGCGTCGGACGCGAGCGGGAAGGTCAGCGACTCCTTCTCGGCGAAGCGCGCGAGCTTGTCGGGGCCGTCGGGCGACACGCCCACCACGGCGTAGCCGGCGGCCTGCAGCGAGGCCAGGTTGTCGCGGAAGTCGCACGCCTCCTTCGTGCACCCGGGCGTGGCCGCGGCGGGGTAGAAGTACACGATCACGCCCTTGTCCGTCGCCTGCCGGAGCTCGGCGAGACGGATCCGGCCGCCGTCGGCCGTGGGAAGGGTGAAGTCGGGGGCGGGGTCGCCGGGGGCGAGACGAGGCACGTACTTCTCCAGGAACGAAGGGGCGGGGTTCAGTCGATGCCGAGCTCGGCGCGCAGCGCGCGGACGTGCCCGGTGGGGTCGACGTCGTAACGGGCGACGACGAGCGAGCCGTCGGGGTCGACGACGAAGGTGGAGCGGTGCACGGTGTCGAAGGTGCGCCCGCCGAAGGTGACGGGTCCCCAGGTGCCGTAGGCGTCGGCGACGGCGTGGTCGGCGTCGGACGCGAGGGGGAAGGTGAGGTGCTCCTCGCTCGCGAAGGTCCGGAGTGCCTCGACGGGATCGGCGGAGACGCCGACGACGGCGTACCCGGCGCCCTGGAGGGACGCGAGGTTGTCGCGGAAGTCGCAGGCCTGGGTGGTGCATCCGGCAGTGCCGGCCTTCGGGTAGAAGTACACGATGACGCCCTTGTCGCTGCGGGCACGCAGGTCGGCGAGGGAGACCTCGCCGCCGTCCGCGGTGGGCAGCGTGAAGTCGGGGGCGGTCTGGGTGGTCCGGAGTGCGGTCACGGGAGCTCCTGGAGACGGGGAACGCGGTCGGGCGTGCTGTCACCCATCCTCGCACCTCGGGCCCGGATCGCTCATGAGGTGGTCCGGAAAACCGCCCCACCGAGGCCGCGCGCCGGGCCCGGGCCGGGGCGTTGACAGGCGCGTGCGCGGGCTGGAACGGTTCTCAGGGTTCCGTCTGCCTGGCTCGCGTGAAGAAGGTCCGCTCATGGCTGCGCACGATGACGTCACCGGGATCCCCCAGCCGACGAAGGGCATCTTCCGGCGCAAGCCGATCCATGACGAGAGCGGCGGCCACCCGTTCGAGCGGACGATCGGGCTGTGGCAGCTGACCGCCATCGGGCTCGGTGCCATCATCGGCGCCGGGATCTTCGCCCTCGCCGGGCCCGTGGCCAAGCACGACGCCGGGCCCGCCGTCTCGCTCTCCTTCATCATCGCCGGGATCGCCAGCGCGTGCGCGGCGCTGTCCTACGCCGAGTTCGGCGGGCTCATCCCCAGGGCCGGCTCCGCGTACACCTACGGCTACGCCGTGCTGGGCGAGTCGGTCGGCTGGTTCATCGGCTGGGACCTGCTCCTGGAGTACACCGCCATCGTCGCGGTCGTGGCGATCGGCGTCTCCCAGTACGTCGACTTCTTCGTGGAGAGCTTCGGGGTGAACCTGCCCACCTGGATGCTCGGCGCCCCCGGCACCGGCGGCGGCCACCGGGTCGACCTGTTCGCGGTGATCCTCTGCCTGGGGGTGGCCTGGCTGCTCAACCGTGGGATCAAGACGAGCGCCCGGGTCGAGACGTACCTCGTGTTCGTCAAGATCGCGATCGTCGTCGCCGTGATCGTCGTGGGGGCGTTCTTCATCAAGGGCGAGAACCTCAACCCGTACATGCCCTACGGCTTCGGCGGGGTCGCCACCGGCGCCGCGACGGTGTTCTTCGCGGTCTTCGGGTACGACGCGATGAGCACGGCGGCGGAGGAGACCAAGGACGCCGAACGCAACCTGCCCAAGGCGATCCTGCTCTCCCTGAGCATCGCGATGGTGCTCTACGTGCTCACCGCAACCGTCCTGACCGGCATGCAGCACTACACGCAGCTGTCCGACACGGCCGCGTTCGCGTACGTCTTCCAGGCGGTGAACCTGCCGGTCTTCGCCCAGATCGTCGCGGTCGGCGCCATCGTCGGCATCATCACGGTACTGTTCTCGTTCTCGCTCGGAGCCTCGCGCGTGTGGTTCGCGATCAGCCGCGACGGCCTGCTCCCCGGGTGGTTCGCCAAGACCAACGCGCGGCACTCGCCCCACCGGCCTGTGTGGATCGTCGGCATCGTCTCCGCCGCCATCGCCGGCTTCGTCCCCATCGGGGACGCCGCCAAGCTGACCAACATCGGGATTCTGCTCGCGTTCATCGTGGTCTCGGCGGCCGTGATCATCCTGCGCTACCGGTCCCCGCACCTGCCGCGGACCTTCCGGACCCCGTGGATGCCCGTCACCCCGCTGCTCGGCATCGCCTTCTCGATCTGGCTGGTCACCGAGCTCGACATCCTCACCTGGCTGCGGTTCCTCAGCTGGTTCGTCCTCGGCGTGCTCGTGTACGCGCTCTACGGCTACCGCCACGCCAAGCTCGGGCACGGCGAGGTGGTGCACACCGACGACGCCTGAGCGCACCGGCGGCGGGCCCCGTCACGGGGGTGGTCTATCGTGGCGGCGTCCGGCGGCGCCGCCCGCCGGCCCCAGCCGCGGCTCGTCCCGCCGACGGTCCCGCGACAGGAGGCCGACATGCCCGAGCGAGCCGGCCGCGGCGTCCGGGTGGTCCGTGCGCAGCGCCGCGGGCGCCGGGAGCGCGTCCGGGACATCCCCCTGGTCATCGCCGCGGGCGGCGCCCTCGGCGCCGTCGCCCGCTACGGGCTCTCCGTGGCGCTGCCGCGCGGACCCGGGTCCTTCCCCTGGTCGACCTTCCTGACCAACGTCCTCGGCTGCCTGCTCATCGGTGCGCTCATGGTCGTCCTGACGGAGGTGGCGGGGCGCCCGCACCGCCTCGTGCGTCCCTTCGTCGGCGTGGGGGTCCTGGGCGGCTTCACCACGTTCTCGACCTACGCCGTCGACACCTTGCGGATGGTCGACGCCGGGGCGCCGGCGACGGCGTTCGCCTACCTGCTCGGCACGCTGCTCGGGGCCCTCCTGGCCGTGGAGGCCGGGATGGTCATGACCAGGGCCCTGACCCGGGCCCACCGGCAGAGGGGGATCTGACGTGATGACACCCGGCGCGCGGGCGCTCCGCCTGACGGTCTTCGTCGGCGAGTCCGACGTCTGGCACCACCGGCCCGTCTACTCCGAGATCGTGCACCGCGCGCACGCGGCCGGCCTGGCCGGGGCCTCGGTGTTCCGCGGGCTCGAGGGGTACGGGACGGTCAACCGCATCCACACGAGCCGCATCCTCAGCCTGAGCGAGGACCTGCCGTTGAGCGTGGTCATCGTCGACGAGGCCGAGCGCATCCGCGCGTTCCTGCCCCAGCTGGACGGGCTCGTGACGGCGGGCCTGGCGATCGTCGACGAGGTCGAGGTCGTGCGGTACTTCGGGCGCCCCACCGGCGGGCGCCCGTCGTGACCGTGCTGCTCGTGGTGCTCGGCGCGGCAGTCGGCGCCCCGCTGCGGTACTACACCGACCGTGCCGTCCAGGCCCGCCACGACTCCGTCTTCCCCTGGGGCACGCTCGTGGTCAACGTGGTCGGCTCGTTCGTGCTGGGCGTCCTCGTCGGCGGCGCGAGCGCGGGCGGGGTCTCGCCCGCCGTGCTGACCGCCGCGGGCGTGGGGTTCTGCGGGGCGCTGACCACGTACAGCACCTTCGGGTACGAGACGGTGCGGCTCACCGAGGACGGTGCCAACCTCTACGCCCTGCTCAACGCCGCCCTGTCCGTCGCGGCCGGGCTGGGCGCCGCCGCGGGCGGCCTCACGCTCGCGCGGGCGATCTGGGGCTGACGCAGGCGCAGAGTGAGCCGGTACAACAAGAATCCCCGCCCTGCGGTGCAGGACGGGGATCTCGGTGGTGCGTCGCCCGGGACTTGAACCCGGAACCCACTGATTAAGAGTCAGTTGCTCTGCCAATTGAGCTAGCGACGCTCGCAACAGAGAGAAACATTAGCAGCCGGGGAAGGGCGGTCTCCAATCGAGACGCTGTGGGACGCGTCACCCCGCCGGGCGGGGGAGGGCGCAGGCGTCCGCCGCCGTGGCCACGACCTGCGGTCTCGTCGGCACGGCGGGGCGTGCCCCGCCCTCCCAGTCCGCGCCGGTGAGGAACCCGTGCGCGGCCAGCGACGCGGCCTCGGGTGCGGCGAACACCCGGGACCGGGTCAGGAACCGCACGCCCTCCGGTCCCTCCAGGCTGAAGCCGGCCCCGCGCCCCGGCACGACGTCGAGGATGAGCTGGGTGTGCTTCCAGAGCTCGAACTGGGGGCCGGAGATCCACACCGGCACCCCGTCCGCGTCGCCCGGCGCCTCGGTGCCGACCTGCCCCACGGCGAGCCGGACGTCGAGCAGGCCCAGGAGCACGTCCCGGTCGCCCACGATGAAGTCGCCCTGCGGGTAGCACATGGGCGAGGAGCCGTCGCAGCACCCGCCGGACTGGTGCATCATCAGCGGCCCGTGCTGCGCGCGCAGCCGGTGCAGCAGCGCGACCGCCGCGGGCAGCGCCACCACGCGCGGCTCGATCTGCGTCGTCGTCCCGGACATCGTCGTCCTCCGTCGGTCGTCCCGGGGAGCATCCAGCAGGCCATGCCTGCCGGATGCTCCCCGGATCATGGGGATGGCAGCGGCGCGGGGCGACCCGGCCGCCGCGGGGTGCGGCCGGACTAGAAGTAGCCCTGCGCACCCTCGGCGTACGAGACCAGCAGGTTCTTGGTCTGCTGGTAGTGGTCGAGCATCATCCGGTGGTTCTCGCGCCCGATGCCCGAGGCCTTGTACCCGCCGAACGCGGCGTGCGCGGGGTACTGGTGGTAGGTGTTCGTCCACACACGCCCGGCCTGGATGTCCCGCCCCGCCCGGTAGGCGGTGGCCCCGTCCCGGGACCACACACCGGCCCCCAGCCCGTAGAGGGTGTCGTTGGCGATGCGGATGGCGTCGTCGTAGTCCTTGAACGTCGTCACCGCCAGCACCGGCCCGAAGATCTCCTCCTGGAAGATGCGCATGGAGTTCTCGCCCCGGAACACGGTGGGCTCGATGTAGAACCCGCCGTCCAGGCCGTCGACCGAAGCGACGTCGCCGCCGGTGAGGACCTCGGCGCCCTCCTCCTTGCCGATCGCGAGATAGCTGCGGATCTTCTCGTACTGGTCCGAGGAGGCCTGCGCGCCGACCATCGTGGCCGTGTCCAGCGGGTTGCCGCGCCGGACGGCCCGGGTGCGCGCGATGGCGAGGTCGATGAAGTCGTCGTAGATCGACTCCTGGATCAGGGCCCGGGAGGGGCATGTGCATACCTCGCCCTGGTTGAAGGCGAACATGGTGAAGCCCTCGAGGGCCTTGTCGCGGTAGCTGTCGTCGGCGCGCATGACGTCCTCGAAGAACACGTTGGGGGACTTCCCGCCGAGCTCCAGCGTGACCGGGATGAGGTTCTGGGAGGCGTACTGCATGATGAGCCGGCCGGTGGTGGTCTCCCCGGTGAACGCGATCTTGCGGATGCGGGGGCTGGAGGCGAGCGGCTTGCCTGCCTCGGTGCCGAAGCCGTTGACCACGTTGAGCACGCCGTCGGGCAGGAGGTCCCCGATGAGGCTCATCAGGTACAGGATCGATGCCGGCGTCTGCTCGGCGGGCTTGAGGACGACGGCGTTGCCGGCCGCCAGCGCGGGCGCGAGCTTCCAGGTGGCCATGAGGATGGGGAAGTTCCACGGGATGATCTGCCCGACCACGCCCAGTGGCTCGTGGAAGTGGTAGGCGACGGTGTTGTCGTCGAGCTGGGACAGGCCGCCCTCCTGGGCGCGGATGGCCCCGGCGAAGTACCGGAAGTGGTCGATGGCCAGCGGGATGTCCGCGGCGAGGGTCTCGCGCACGGGTTTGCCGTTGTCCCAGGTCTCGGCCACCGCGATCTTCTCGAGGTTCTCCTCGATGCGGTCGGCGATGAGGTTCAGGATGCGCGCCCGCTCGGCGACCGACGTCTTGCCCCAGGCGGGGGCCGCGGCATGGGCGGCGTCCAGCGCGAGCTCGATGTCCTCGGCCGTGCCGCGGGCCACCTCGCAGAAGTCCTCGCCGGTCACGGGGGAGGGGTTGGCGAAGTACTGCCCCTTGACGGGCGGGACCCACTTCCCGCCGATGTAGTTGTCGTAGCGCTTCTCGTACTTCATCACGGCACCGTCGGTGCCGGGTGCGGCGTAGGTCGTGCCGGATGTCTCGGCGGCGTCCGTCGCGGTCGTGCTGGGCTCGGCGTACATGGTCATGCCGGATACTCCCTCTCGACTCCGGCTCCTCGTTGAGCCGGTTCGTCGACCCTAGGTGAGAATCCGGCGTCCGGATAGGGCAACCTTTGGGGTCAGGGGGTCAGCGGGTCAGCACCTTGCGGGCCAGGGAGTTGCCGACGAACTGCACGGCCTGGACCAGCACCACGATGACCAGCACGGTGATCCACGTGACCGCCCAGTCGAACCGCTGGTACCCCTGGGTCAGGGCGAAGTCACCCAGCCCGCCGCCGCCGACGAGGCCGGCCAGGGCGGACATGTCCACGACCGCCACGAAGATGAACGTGTACCCGAGGATCAGGGGCGCGAGCGCCTCGGGGATGACGACCGTGCGGATGATGCGCATCGGCGAGGCGCCCATCGACCGGGCCGCCTCGATCATCCCGGGGTCGAGCGCCACGAGGTTCTGCTCCACGATCCGGGAGGTCGCGAAGGACGCCATGATCGCGGCGGGCACGATGAAGGCGTCGGTGCCGATGCGCGAGCCGGTGAGGAGGATGGTCACCGGCCCGACGGCGGTGAGGAAGATGACGAAGGGGATCGGGCGGATGAAGTTCACCAGCAGGTTGAGCACGGTGAACACGGCGTTGTTCGCGAACAGGCCGCCCCGCCGCGTGGTGTACAGCGCCAGGCCCAGCACGAGGCCGATGACGCCGCCCACACCCATCGCGATGGCGACGATGTAGACGGTCGTCCCGAACGCCTCGAGGAACTGCGGCCAGCCCTCCGCCCAGTCGAACTTCATCGCAGCTCCTCCAGCTCGGGGTACTCCTGCACGTCGGTGAACGACCGAAGCTCGGCCAGCGCCTGGTGGATCGCGGCGCGCTCCCCGGTCAGGGCCAGGGTGAGGGAACCGAACGGGCGCTCGCCGATCTCGGTGATCCCGCCGTAGACGATGGCGCCGTCGACGCGGTGCTCGCCGAGCGTGCGCATGAGGCGGGCGCTCGAGCCGGTGTCCTCCTGGATGCCGACCGTCACGAGGTGGCCGGCGTGGCTCGCCGCCAGCCGGCTCAGTACCTCAGGGCTGGGCCGGTCCCGCAGGGACGTACCGACGAACCGGCGGGTGGCCTCCTGCTGCGGGCGGGAGAAGACGTCGTAGACGGCGCCGAGCTCGACGACCCGCCCCCGCTCCATGACCGCGACGCGCTCGCACAGGTACTTCACGACGTCCATCTCGTGGGTGATGACGACGATGGTGAGCCCCAGCTCGGCGTTGACGCGGCGGAGCAGGCCGAGGACGTCGCGCGTGGTCTCGGGGTCGAGCGCCGAGGTGGACTCGTCGGCCAGCAGGATCTTGGGCTCCCGGGCGAGCGCGCGGGCGATGCCGACGCGCTGCTTCTGGCCGCCGGAGAGCTTGTTGGGCCGCACCTGCGCCTTGTCGCGCAGGCCCACGAAGTCGAGGAGCTCCGCGACCCGCGCGTCGCGGCGGGCCTTGTCCCAGCCCGCCACCCGCAGGGGGTAGGCCACGTTCTCCGCGACCGTCTTGGAGGGGAAGAGGTTGAACTGCTGGAAGATCATCCCGATGTCCGCGCGCACGGAGCGCAGCCGCTTCTCGCCCAGCGCGGAGACCTCGGCGCCGTCGACGACGAGGGTGCCGGAGGTGACCGGCTCGAGCCCGTTGATGAGCCGGACGAGGGTGGACTTCCCGGCGCCGGAGTAGCCGATCACGCCGAAGATCTCGCCCTCGCCGATCGTGAGCGTCACGTCGTCGACGGCGTGGACCGCCCTCGGCCCGTCGCCGAAGGTCTTGTGCACGCCGTCGAATCGGATGATCTCGCTCATGAAGTCATTGTCCCTGGGTCGGGGCGACGCACGAAGGCCGGCGGCGGGCACCCCGCCGCCGGCCCGCGCGGTGGTCACTCGGGCAGGCTGGCCTGGACCTCCTTGAGGATGTCCTGCAGCTCGCTGGCCGGCTGGTCCGCGATGGACGCGGTGCCGCCGGAGGCCTCCTGGACGGCGTCGAGCACGCTCTTGTCGTGGAAGATCTCGACGAGCTTGGTGTACGTCGGGTTGTCGGCGTCCTCGGCGCGCGCCACCCAGACGTTGATGTACGGGCGGGCGCCCTCGCTCTCGGCGCTGTCGGCGAACAGGGCGTCGCTCGCCTTGAGGTTGGCGTCCTTGAGGAAGTCGTTGTTGACGATCGAGCCGTCCACCGAGTCCAGCGCGACGACGGTCTGGTTGGCGTCGACCGGGGTCACGGTGACCTTCGAGGCGGCCTCGTCGATGTCGCTGGGCTGCGCGACCACGCCCACGCCCTCCTTGAGCTTGATCAGCCCGGCGTCCTGGAGCACGAAGAGCGCCCGCGCCTGGTTCGTGACGTCGTTCGGGATGGCGATCTCGCCGCCGTCGGGGATCTCGTCCACCGTCTTGTGCTTCTGCGAGTACAGGCCCAGCGGGTAGACGGCGGTGGCGCCGATCGGGGTGAGGTCCTGGTTGTCGGCCTTGTTGTACTGCGCGAGGTAGAGGATGTGCTGGAACTGGTTGAGGTCCAGGTCACCGTCCGCCAGGGCGGGGTTCGGCTGGTTGTAGTCCGAGAAGTTCTGGATGTCGACGTGGATGCCGTCCTCCTCGGCCAGCTTCTCGAAGATGGGCCACTGCGGGTCGGACGAACCCACGACACCGATGCGGACCGGGTTCTCCTCGGTGCCCTTCTCGTCGGCTCCGGAGCCGGAGTCCGAGCCGCCGCAGGCGGCGAGGGTGAGAGCGAGGGCGGCGGAGGCCGCGAGGGCGGCGCCGCGACGCAGGCGGTTCGACATGAGGGTCCTTCGTTCGTGAGCCGGATGGTGGCGGCGCAGGGCCGCCGGGTCCGGGGGGAGACGCGACGCGGGGGAGCGCCGACAGGACAAGCGTCCAGCGAGACCGCGCCCGACGCGATCCCGCTCCGGCATTTTCTCACCATTTGAGAGGGCGTTCTCATCCCGTTGCCGCGGGTCGCCGGTGAGCGGGGCGCGTCCCCGGACGGCGGGCCCTACGTTGGGAGCATGGCCCTGCCCGCGCGCCCCGAGCTGAGCTTCCTCACCTTCGTGCCCTACGAGGCCCCGGGGCGGGCGGCGGAGTCGCTCCGGGACGCCCTCGACCTCTTCGCGTTCGCCGAGGACCTCGGCTACGACATCGGCTGGGTGCGCGTGCGCCACCTCGAGCGGTTCCTCTCCTCGCCGCTGACCCTCTTCGGCGCGCTCACCGAGCGCACCGAACGCATCCGGATGGGGACGGCGGTCCTGCCCATGCGCTACCTGGACCCCGTCACGACGGCCGAGGCCGCACGGTCGACCTGCTCTCCGGCGGACGCCTCGAGCTCGGCGTCGCCGGGGGCATCGCGCCCCTGGCCCCCGTGCTCGACACGGTCTTCGGGACCGCCGCCCGGGACTTCTCGGCGGAGGCGCAGCACCGGATCGCCCGGCTGCGCGCGGCGCTGCGCGGCGAGGCCGTCGCCGTGACCGGCGGCGACGGGCCGCTCGGCGCTGCCGGCACCGAGCTGACGGTCACGCCGCACGCCCCGGGGCTGGCGGACCGCGTCTGGTACGGGCCGGGCTCGCGGGCCACCGCCGAGCGCACGGGCCGCAACGGGATGGACCTCCTCGTCTCCACGCTCAACACCGAGGACACCGGCCAGAGCTTCGAGGAGGGGCAGCGGGACCAGATCCGCGCCTACCGGGCCGCCTTCGACGTGCCCGGGCGCAACCCCCGCGTCAACGCCGGGCGCATCATCCTGCCCAGCGTCACGACGTCCGACGACGCCCTCTTCCGCGACTACATCGACTGGTACGACAACCGTTTCGACGCGCGGGGACGCCCGAAGGACGGCAGCCTCGGCGTCTTCAGCCTCACCCACCACGGCCGCCCGGACGACGTCGTGGCGGGCCTGGCCGCCGACGTCGCGCTGGCCGAGGCCACCGGTCTCGACGTCGTGCTGCCCGCCGACGCCACCCCCGAGATGAGCCGCCGCATCCTGGAGAACGTCGCCACGACGGTGGCCCCGGCGCTGGGGTGGACGCCCGCGCGCTGACGGGCGCACCGGCGGTGCGGGTGGGTGCGCGGACGGACGACTCGTGCCCATGGGCGGCAGGTCCCGGCGGCGTCACGGTAGGTTGAGGGCGTGTCGAAGCCGATTGTGACCCTTGCGACCTCTGCCGCGCTGCCCAACCTCAGCGAGGATGACGCGCCGCTGCCCGATGCCCTCGCCGAGCGCGGCATCGAGCCGCGCGTCGCCGTCTGGGACGACCCCGACGTGGACTGGGGCCAAGCCGGGCTGGTGGTGCTGCGCTCGGTGCACGACTACGCGAACCGCCGTGACGAGTTCGTCGAGTGGGCGGCCACGGTGCCCAAGCTCGCCAACCACGCCGACGTGGTGCGCTGGAACACCGACAAGCACTACATGGTCGAGCTCGAGAAGCGCGGCATGCCGACCATCCCGACGACCTGGCTCGAGCCGGAGCAGAAGCTCAACAAGCACCAGCTGCACACGCGCTTCCCCGCGGGCGGGGACTTCGTGGTCAAGCCCGCCGTCTCGTCCGGCGCGCACGGCACGGGCCGGTACACGGCGGTCGACGGGTACTCGCGGATGGCGGCGATCGAGCACGCGATGGAGCTGCTCAACGAGGGGCGCTCGGTGATGGTGCAGCGCTACCTGGAGTCGGTGGACAACCGGGGCGAGACCGCGCTGATCTACATGAACGGGCTCGTCTCGCACGCCGTCGAGAAGGAGGCCATGCTCGGGGGCGCCTTCCGGCCCGACGTCGAGGCCCCACCGGAGGTCGCGCACGCCAGGGAGGCGACGGCCGCCGAGTGGCAGCTCGGGGAGCAGGCCCGCAACGCGATCCACTCCTACATCAAGAGCCGGATGGGCCGGGACGAGCAGCTGACGTTCTGCCGCATCGACGTCGTCGAGGGGACCCAGGGGCAGATGCACGTGCTCGAGGTCTCGCTCGTGGACGCGTCCCTCTACCTGTCCACCACCCCCGGCGCGGTGGACAACTTCGCCGACGCGATCGCGGTGCGCGCGTTCTGGTGACCGGCTGCGGAAGATGACGAAGGGCGGCCCCGCACCGGCGGGGCCGCCCTTCGACCATGGGGTGAGTGACGGGACTTGAACCCGCGACATCCGCGACCACAACGCGGCGCTCTACCAGCTGAGCTACACCCACCATGCGCACCGGGAACATCCCCGGCAACAGTGGACCAGCATAGCGGATCGCCGCACGCCCCCTAAATCCGACGGCCGTGGTCTAGGTCACGTCCCCGCGCGGTCAGGGCCGTTCGGCCGTCTCCTGCGCCGCCGACGCCTCCCTGGTCTGCGGCCCGCCTGCCCCGGCCGCCGCCTCCTTCGCCAGCTGCGCCACGACGAGCGCCGACGACGTGGCGGAGACCTCGGCGGCGGCCTTCTTCGCGGCCTTGGAGTCGGGGCCGTCTCCCGAGGGGAAGAGCACCGTGCGGTAGTACCGGAGCTCGTCGATGGACTCCAGGATGTCGGCGAGCGCCCGGTGCCCGCCGTTCTTGGCCGGGGACTGGAAGTACGCGCGCGGGTACCAGCGGCGGGCGAGCTCCTTGATCGAGGAGACGTCGATGATGCGGTAGTGCAGGTGCTCGACGAGGTCGGGCATGTCCCGGGCGAGGAACGAGCGGTCCGTGCCCACCGAGTTCCCCGCGAGCGGGGCCCTGCGCGGCTCGGGCACCCACTGCTTGACGTACTCGAGGACCCTCTCATGCGCCTCGGCCATGGTCAGCCCGTCGTCGAGCTCGGTGAGCAGGCCGGAGCTCGTGTGCATGGTCCGCACGACGTCGTCCATCTGCTCGACCGTCCCGGGGGTGGGGGCGATGACCAGGTCGATGCCCGCGTCGAGCGGCCTCAGCTCCGAGTCGGTGACGACGACGGCGACCTCGATGAGGGCGTCCTTGGCAAGGTTCAGCCCAGTCATCTCGCAGTCGATCCAGACGATGGCGTCCTGGGGTGCAGTGTTTCGGCTCACCGGGCAAGGGTAGCCGCGGCCGCCCCGTGCGCCCCCATTCCCTGGGGCGCTCCGCATTCCTGCCCGGTTCGGCGTCCCACCCGGTTCCCCATCCCGCCCGGCGCGGCGGCGGCCGCGGTGCTGCAATGGGCGGATGAGCGTGACGGTCCTCGTGGCACTGCTGGCGAACCTGCTCGTGGCCGTCGCCAAGTCGGGGGCCGCCGCCGTGACCGGCTCCGCCTCGATGGTGGCCGAGGCCGCGCACTCCTGGGCGGACACCGGCAACGAGGTCCTCCTCGTGGTCGCGGACCGGCGGTCGCGCCACGGGCCGGACGCCTCCCACCCGCTCGGCTACGGGCGCGAGGCCTACGTGTGGTCGATGTTCGCGGCCATCGGCCTCTTCGCCGCCGGGGCCGGCGTCTCCATCACGCACGGGGTCCAGGAGCTGGTGCACCCGTCGCCCGCGTCCGACTTCGGTGTGGCGTACATCGTCCTCGCCATCGCGTTCGTGCTGGAGGGCATCTCGTTCCTCCAGGCGTTCCGACAGGTCAGGCGCGAGGCAAAGGCGGTCAGACGGGAGCTGCTGCAGCATGCCCTGGAGACCTCGGACCCCACGCTGCGCGCCGTCTTCGCCGAGGACGCCGCCGCCCTGGTCGGCCTGCTGATCGCGTTCGCGGGCGTGCTGGCCCACCAGATCACCGGCTCGCCGACGCCCGACGCGATCGGGTCGATCGCCGTCGGGCTGCTGCTGGGCGTCGTCGCCGGCGTCCTGCTCGACCGGAACCGGCGGTTCCTCGTGGGGGTGGAGGCGTCCCCGCACCTGACCGCCGTCACCCTCAGGCACCTCATCGCCCTGCCCGACGTCGCGCGGGTGACGTACCTGCACATGGAGTTCGTCGGGCCGCGGCAGGTGTACCTCGTCGCGTCCGTGGACCTGCAGGGGGACGAGGCCGAGTCCCGCGTGGCGACGCGGCTGCGCTCGCTGGAGCGGCAGCTGGAGGAGCTCCCGCTCGTGCTCGAGGCCGTGCTCACCGTCTCGCGCCCCGACGCTCCCAGCCTCGTCCCGGGGGTGCCCTCACCCCCCAGGGCGTGAGAGGTCATCTACTGACCGGGTCCGAACATCCCACTCACGCCGGGACGGGTCGCCACACCATGGGCCCGCCGGCGATGAAGGCGTTCACGGTCGCCGGGACGTCCAGGTCCTCCTCGACGAGGACGGACTCGAGGAGACCGTAGGCGCCGAAACCGAGCACCCGGGCGGCGGTCTTGACGTCGACGTCGACGGTGGCGCCCTCGGGCGCGGCGAGCTGGCGGGCCGCCCGGGCCGCGGTCTTCTCCGCCTGCCGGATGAGTCTGTCGCAGACGGCACGCACCACGGCGGGGTCCCCGTCAGGGCCCAGGAAGGCGGCATAGACGTGGCGGCGCTCGACGACGTGGCTCACCAGTGCGGTCAGCCACCCCGCGTACTCCTCCATGTCGTCCGTGCCCGGTGCGGCGGGGGCGGCGATCCGCGTCAGCAGGTCGGCGACGAGTGTCTCGGCAAGTTCGGCGACGCTGTCGAAGTGCTTGTAGAAGGTCGTGCGGTGCACACCGGCGCGCCGGCACAGCGCCGAGACATCGATGTCGGCCGGCGGCATCTCCTCGGCCATGTCCATCAGGGCCTCCTGGAGCGCAGCGAGGGTGCGCTGGGCGCGCGGGTCCGAGCTTCGGTAAGCAGCCATGGACGTAATGTCGCAGGTCACAGGGCTATAAGTCCATTGGTGCTACGAATGATGGCCAGCGGGCTCCGCGGGACAGCGCGCGGACGGTGCCCAGCGCGGACGGTGCCCCCAGCAGGACTCGAACCTGCAACCTACGGATTAGAAGGCCGTTGCTCTATCCATTGAGCTATGGGGGCCGCACTACCAGAGATTAGCGGCACGGGCCCCCCTCCCGCGGCGACCCCCACGTGCGCACCGGCGCGCGTCCCGTCGCACCCTGTCGTATCGCCGATAATGGCCGGGTGCCCCCTCAGCCCACGGATGTCGTCGACCGCGCCGGCGTCGACCGCGCCGATGCCGGGCCCACCGACGCCGGGCGCGGGGACGTCCCGCCGTCCGCCCGCGTCGGCGTCCTCACGGACCTGCGGGCCCACGTGGAGCGTGTGCGCCTCCCGCTCGACGTCCCGGGCGCACCCCAGCTGCGCGCGCTGCGCGAGGAGCTGCTGACCCAGATCGACACCCGCCTGCTCCCGCGGCTGCGCGAACCCGCGGCGCCCGCCGTCGTCGTCCTCGCCGGCTCCAGCGGTGTGGGGAAGTCCACGCTGCTCAACTCGGTGGTCGGCGCGGACGTCAGCGCGGCGGGCGTGCTGCGCCCGACGACGCGCCGGGCCGTCCTGGCGGTCCACCCGGACGACGCCGCCGCGCTCCGCGCGAACCCGCTCGCCGGTCAGGTCGACGTCGTCACGGACGACGTCGTGCCCGCGGGCCTGGCGCTGCTGGACGCGCCCGACATGGACTCCGTCCACGCCGAGCACCGCGTCACGGCGGCCGCGCTGCTGGACGCGGCGGACCTGTGGGTGTTCGTGACCACCGCCGCCCGCTACGGGGACGCCCTGCCGTGGCGCCTGCTCACTCGCGCCGAGGAGCAGGGCGTGGCCACCGCCGTCGTGCTCAACCGGGTGCCGGCGCGCGTGCTGGCGGAGGTCCGCCGCGACCTCCTCTCCCGCATGGCCGCCCTCGGTCTGGGCTCGGCACCGCTGTTCCTCGTCCCGGACGCCGGCCCGCACGAGGGGCCGCTCGATCCCGCTGCGGTCGCCGAGCTCGGCGGCTGGCTCTCGCTGGTGGCGGGCCGCCACCAGCTGGCCGGGATCGTGCGCCGCACCGATCGTGGCGCGCTGACCGGGATGGCGGACCAGCTGCTCGCCCTCGCCGCGGGGGTCGAGGCCCAGGTGGACGCGACGGCGGAGCTTCGGGCCGCCGCGGCCGACGCCGCGAGCGCGGGCGCCCTGGCGGTGGCCGACGCGATCCGTGAGGGCCGCGCGGCGGACGGCGCCCCCACGACCCGCTGGCTCGCGCTCACCTCGACCGGCGGCCCGCTCGCCCCGGTGGTCGCCGGGGCCCGGGTGCGGGCCGGCTGGCGCGGGCGCGCGCTGGCCGACCGGAGCGCCGCCGCGCGCGCGGCGGGGGTGGAGGCCGCGGCGGAGGTGGAGGCAGTCCTCGGGGACGCCCTCCGCGCCGCCGCCGCGGCGGCGCTCGCGGCCTGGCAGCCGGTCCGCCTCGGCGCGCAGCGGCTCGGGGGGCCCGCCGCGCCGACGTCCGCGCTGGGCGCCGTCCCGTCGGCCGGGTCAC
The DNA here is from genome assembly GCF_003991205.1 of Georgenia sp. SYP-B2076. GTDB lineage: Bacteria > Actinomycetota > Actinomycetes > Actinomycetales > Actinomycetaceae > Georgenia. The sequence continues at coordinate 113,206 of NZ_RXOZ01000033.1, forward strand.
GGGCCGCCGGCGCCGTGCAGGCCTGGCGGGACCGGGTGCTCGCCGACGCCGCGCCCCTGGCGCCGCGCGTCGCCAGGGTGATGGACGCCGAGTCGCTGGCCGCCCTCGTCGTGGCGGCCGCGGCGGGACTGCGCGGGGCGAGCGTCGCGGTCGGGACCACGCTGGGCGACGACGGCGCGGCGCTGGTCGAGCGGGCCCGTGCGGACCTCCTGGGCCGCGCCGGGGAGGCCGTGCGCGGCGCCGTCCAGCCGTACCTCGACGCGCTCGACCCGCCGGCCCCCGAGCTCGCCGCCGCCCTGCGGCTGCGCGCCGCCGACCTCCGGGAGCAGGCATGACCTTGACGACCACCGTGACGGCGACGCCGGCGCGGCACACCCCGCACGGGGCGGCGCTCGCCGACCGCGCCGCCGCGCTGACGGCCGCGCTCGACACGGCGGGCGCGCAGGTCGACCCCTTCGTGGCCGCCCGGGCCCGCGAGGGCCTCGCCGGCGTGCAGGCACGCCTCGCCGTCGGCGTGGACCGCACCGTGGTGGCCCTCGTGGGCGGCACCGGTTCGGGCAAGTCCTCGCTGTTCAACGCCATCTCCGGGCTGCGCTTCGCCGACGTCGGCGCCCTGCGGCCGACGACGGACGAGGCGGCGGCCTGCGTGTGGGGCGGCAACGCGGACGCGCTCCTGGACTTCCTCGAGGTCTCGCCGGCGCGGCGCATCGAGCGGGAGTCCGTGCTCGACGGCGAGAACGAGCGGGCGCTGCACGGGATGGTGCTCCTCGACCTGCCCGACCACGACTCCATCGCCCTGGAGCACGCGGCCGAGGTGGATCGGCTCCTGCCCCTGACCGACGTGCTGGTCTGGGTGGTGGACCCGCAGAAGTACGCCGACAACGCCCTGCACGAGCGCTACCTGACCGCCCTGCGCGGGCGTCAGGAGAACATGCTCGTGCTGGTCAACCAGGTCGACACGATCCCGCCCGCAGCCGTCGAGCGGGTCCGGGAGGACGTGCGGGCCCTGCTGGTCGCCGACGGCCTAGACCGGGTGGAGGTCCTGGCGACGTCGGCGCTCGAGCACACCGGCATCGAGGCGGTACGCGAGCGGCTCGGCCGGGCCGTCGCCCGGCCGTCCGTGGCGGCCAGCACCGCCGCCGCCGAGGTCGACGCGGTGTGCGCGCGCCTCGCCCCGGCGGTCGGCGCCGCGGGCGCCGACGCGACCCCCGGCGAGGTCGCCGTGGCCGACGCCGCGGCCGCCCTGGCCCGCGCGGGCGGAGCCGTGGCGCTCGCCGACTCGCTCCGGCCCTCGGGCCGCGGGGACGGCCCCGCCCGGCCCGAACCAGCGGCGGAGGCGGCCGTGGCGGCCCTGCGGGACGGCTGGGTGGCCCGGGCCCGGGAAGGGCTGCCGGCCCGCTGGGCGGCGGCGGTCGACGAGGCGGTCGCGCCCGCGGCCACGCTGCGCGCGGCCGTGACCGAGGCCGTCGGCGCCGTCGCGGTGCCGGCGGCACGCAGCCGGCGCGCGGACCGCCAGATCCTGTTGGCGGCCCTCTTCGCCGTCGCCGGGGCCGGCTGGGCCGCCGTCGCGCTGGTCCAGGCGTCCGGATGGCTCGTGGTCCTCGCGCCGGCGGCCGTCGCCGTGGCCGCGGGCGCCGTGCTGCTCGCCCGCGCCCGGGCCGTCCGGCGGGCCGACGTCGCGGCCCTGTCCGCGGACTACGTCGAGCAGGTGACAGTGCGGTGCCGCCGCGTCGTGGAGGAACAGCTGGTGTCGCCGGTGGCGCTCGTCCTGGGCCGCCACCGTCAGCTGCGCGGGGCGCTCGACCACCGCTGACACCGGTACGTCCACAGCACGCGCTGATGCCGTCGCGTGCACAGTCCGGGCGGCGTGGCCTGTCACCCACCCGCCGGGACCGGCACCGTGGCGCCCGGGGCCGGCGCCGGGCCCGCCCCGGACGGAGGAGCGAGCATGAGCGACAAGGTCGAGATCACGGTCCGCGGCCGGGTGGGCACCGAGCCGGTGCGCCGGGTCGGGGCGAGCGGCACCACGTGGGTCACGTTCCGCCTGGGGGCCACGCCCCGGGCGCGCGACCGCGTCACCGGGGAGTACAAGAACACCGAGACCCAGTGGTTCACCGTCAAGACGTGGGGCGACTTCGCCGAGAACGTCGGGGTCTCCCTCGGCCGCGGCGTCCCCGTCCTCGTCCAGGGCAGGGTCTACGTCGACACGTGGTCCGGGGAGGGCGGCGAGCGCTGGGACCACGTGATCCACGCCCAGACCATCGGGGTGGAGCTGTTCGGCGGCACCGTGAAGTACCTCCGGACGATCCGGGAGAGCGCCGCCGCACCGCCCGAGGGGGCGCCGGGCGCCACCCCGGACCTCACCGGACTGGACGGCCAGGGGGAGCGTCCGCTGTCCGACGGCGCGCCCGCGGCGCGCCCAGTGGACCCGGGGGACGACCCCGAGGACGGCACCGACCTCGACGAGAAGCGGCCCGGCTACCTGATGTCGGACTCGGGGATCCCCGTCGGGTGACCACCGCCGGGCGGCTCGCGGCCGGATGGCCTGCGCCGGCCGAGCCGTGCGGAGACTCACCGCCGGCCCGCCGGCCCGCCGGTCCGCCGGCGGGGCGGGCAGGCGACGGGTATCGGGGCGGTCGGGCACGTGGAGGAGCCCGCGCGGCTCGGGAGGGTGGGCAGCATCGCGTCCGGGCGATGAGGGGCGGACCATGGGCGTGTCCTACCCTGGTACCCGAAGCGGCCTGCCTGGCGGGCAGGCCGACCCCCACGCGAAGTGATGCGGAGAGCAGTGGCTGAGTACATCTACTCGATGGTCCGGGCGCGCAAGGCCCACGGTGACAAGGTCATCCTCGATGACGTCACCATGGCGTTCCTGCCCGGCGCGAAGATCGGCATGGTCGGCCCCAACGGCGCCGGAAAGTCCACGATCCTGAAGATCATGGCCGGGCTGGACACCCCGTCCAACGGCGAGGCCCGGCTGACCCCCGGGTTCACGGTCGGCATCCTGCAGCAGGAGCCGCCGCTGAACGAGGAGAAGACGGTCCTCGGCAACGTCCAGGAGGGTGTCGCCGACATCCTCTCCAAGGTCGAGCGGTTCAACGAGATCGGCAACCTCATGGCCGAGCCCGACGCCGACTTCGACGCGCTCATGGACGAGATGGGCAAGCTCCAGACGGAGATCGACGCCCGCAACGCGTGGGACCTCGACGCCCAGCTGGCCCAGGCGATGGACGCGCTGCGCTGCCCGCCGCCGGACGCCGACGTCACCGTCCTGTCCGGCGGTGAGCGCCGCCGCGTGGCGCTGTGCAAGCTCCTCCTCGAGCAGCCCGACCTGCTGCTCCTCGACGAGCCCACGAACCACCTGGACGCCGAGTCCGTCCTGTGGCTCGAGCAGCACCTGACCAAGTACCCCGGCGCCGTCATCGCCGTCACCCACGACCGGTACTTCCTCGACCACGTCGCCGAGTGGATCGCCGAGGTCGACCGCGGCCGCCTGTACCCCTACGAGGGCAACTACTCCACGTACCTGGAGAAGAAGGCCGCCCGACTGGACGTCCAGGGCAAGAAGGACGCCAAGCTCCAGAAGCGCCTGAAGGACGAGCTCGAGTGGGTCCGGTCCAGCGCCAAGGGCCGCCAGACCAAGTCCAAGGCACGTCTGGCCCGCTACGAGGAGATGGCCGCCGAGGCGGACCGCACCCGCAAGCTTGACTTCGAGGAGATCCAGATCCCGCCGGGCCCGCGCCTGGGCTCCGTGGTCCTGGAGGCCGAGGGCGTCAAGAAGGGCTTCGGGGACCGGGTCCTCATCGAAGACCTGTCCTTCTCGTTGCCCCGCAACGGCATCGTCGGCGTCATCGGTCCCAACGGCGTCGGCAAGACCACGCTGTTCAAGACCATCGTGGGCCTCGAGCCGCTCGACGGCGGCGACCTCAAGATCGGCGAGACCGTCAAGCTCTCCTACGTCGACCAGAGCCGTGGGGGCATCGACCCCACCAAGACGCTGTGGGAGGTCGTCTCCGACGGGCTGGACTTCATCCAGGTCGGCAACGTCGAGATGCCCTCGCGCGCCTACGTCTCCGCGTTCGGCTTCAAGGGGCCGGACCAGCAGAAGCCGGCGGGCGTGCTCTCCGGCGGTGAGCGCAACCGGCTGAACCTGGCCCTGACCCTCAAGCAGGGCGGGAACCTCCTGCTCCTCGACGAGCCCACGAACGACCTGGACGTCGAGACCCTCGGGTCGCTGGAGAACGCCCTGCTGGAGTTCCCGGGCTGCGCCGTCGTCGTCACGCACGACCGGTGGTTCCTCGACCGGGTGGCCACGCACATCCTGGCCTACGAGGGCACCGAGGAGGACCCCGCGAACTGGTACTGGTTCGAGGGGAACTTCGACTCCTACGAGGCCAACAAGATCGAGCGGCTCGGCGCGGACGCGGCGCGCCCGCACTCCGTCACCTACCGCAAGCTCACGCGCGACTGATCGTCGGCCGGCCGGGCGGGGCCCACAGGGTGCCGTCCGGCCGTCGTCGCTCAGACAGCGGCGGCCGCCGTGCGGCCGGCAGAACCGCCCGCACGGGCCGAGACGGCCGGGGGACCGGCGGGAGGGACCGGCATGGCACGGCTGACGATCCCGGTGAGGCTCCGATGGAGCGACATCGACGGCTACCAACACGTCAACAACGCGAAGATGTTCACCATCCTCGAGGAGGTGCGCATCGCCGCCTTCTGGGCGAGCACGCCCGGCGACGCGGAGTTCGACGGCGGTGCCGTGGCCGGCGGCGGACCGGTGGCCGGCGGCGGACCGGCCGGTTCGGAAGCGACCGCTCCCGAGGGCGCCGCGACGGACGACGGCGCGCGGCCGGGCACGAAGGTCCTCGCCACCGGTCCGGGCTCGGGCACGAACACCTACATCGCCCGGCAGGAGATCGAGTACCTCGCGCCGGTGCCGTACACGCTGCGGCCGCTGCCGGTGGAGCTGTGGATCTCGCGCCTCGGCGGCGCGAGCCTGGACGTCTGCTACGAGATCCCCGGCCCGGACGGCGTGGCGGCCCGCGCCATGACCACGATCGTCCTCATCGACGAGAAGAGCGGCAGGCCGCGACGCATGACGGAGGCGGAGCGCGCGACGTGGGCGGCCTTCCTCGACGCCCCGGTACAGTTCCGCCGCCGCCCCGACGGCACCGACGCGTAGGCCCGCGCGCGGGGTGTTGGACCGTCAGCTGAGCAGGCCGCGGACGGCCTTCTCGACGGCGCCGTGGGTGTCCGGCGGGGTCGCCTCCGACGGGGCGCCGACCTTCCTGGCCAGCGCCGGGTCGATCGTCTCGCCGCGCTCGGCCAGGTTGATGACTCGGGCGTCGACGTAGGAGGCGCGCGCCACCGCCGGGGTGTTGCCCAGGTAGGCGGCCACGGACTTCACCGCCGCCCGCTCGGCGCGCTTGCGGGCGGTGGCGGTGGCCGCCCCCGGGGTGCGCCTGGCCAGCTCCAGCGCGGCCAGCACCGTGCCGTGCCAGGTGCGGAAGTCCTTCGCGGAGGCGTCCGCGCCGAGGCGGAGCTTGATGTAGTCGTTGATGTCGCCGCTGGTGATGTCGTGCCAGCCGCGGTCGTCCTGGTAGGCGAGCAGCTCCTCGCCGCCGCCGCGCCGGCGGCGCATCGTCGTCAGGGGCGCGACGAGCTCGTCGTCGTGCAGCTCCAGCCGCCGGGCCTGCCCGGACTTGGCGCGGTACGCGAAGGTGAGCCGGCCGTCCTGGCCGATGCGCACGTGCCGCTTGCGCAGCGTGGCCAGCCCGTAGCTGCCGTTCTCGTCGGCGTAGGTCTCCCCGCCCACCCGGAAGAACCCCAGGTCGAGCAGCCGGAAGGCCACCGCCAGGGCGCGTTCCTTCGGCATGCCGGGCTTGCGGAGGTCCATCGTGACCCGCCGCCGCGCGGCCGGCAGGCGCTCGGCCAGCTCGAGGACGCGCTCGTGCTTGGCGGCGTCGCGCGTGGCGCGCCAGGCGGGGTGGTACAGGTACTGTCGGCGCCCGGCGTCGTCGGTGCCGACGGCCTGGATGTGGCCGTTGGGGTCCGGGCAGATCCACACGTCCCGCCAGGCCGGCGGGATCACGAGGGACCTGCAGCGGGCCACGACCTCGGGGTCCGTCACCCGCGTGCCGTCCGGGTTGAGGTAGGAGAACCCCTTGCCCGCGCGGCGGCGGCCGTACCCGGGCTTCTCCGGGTGCGACCGCCGCAGGCGCACGCCGACGACCGTCTTCATGAGGCCAGTCTGGGCAGCGGGTCGCCGCGCCGCCACGCGAAGGGGGCGGCGCGGGTGGCCGGCGGCGCGGCGCGGGTGGCCGGCGGCGCGGCGCCGGTGGCCGGCGGCGCGGCGCAGGCCGGACCGCCGGGGACCTACCGCGCGTCCGGCACGCGCACCATGCCCTCCTGCGCGACGGTGGCGACGTGGGTGCCGGAGCGGTCGAAGACCTTCGCGATCCCGAGGCCCCGACCGCCCTGCGCGCTGGGGGAGTGCTGGACGAAGAGCAGCCACTCGTTGACGGAGACGGGACGGTGCCACCACATGCTGTGGTCGAGGCTCGCGACGCTCAGGCCCGCCGTCTGCCAGCTGAGCCCGTGCTCGCGGAGCACCGGCTCGAGCATCACCTGGTCGCAGGCGTAGGCGAGCAGCGCGCGGTGCTGGAGCTGGGTGGTGCCCTCCGGCAGCGGGGAGCGCGCCCGCATCCACAGCATCTGCTCGTCCGTGCGCTCCTGGGTGGGGCGCAGGTAGACGTTCTCGCCGACGTGGCGGATGTCGAAGCCCGCGATGGAGGACATGAACCGCGCGGCGGGGTCGTCGATGGCGCTGAAGAGGGTGATGGCGCTGGTCAGCCCCTCGGGGTCGGGGGCGTCGGGGGCGCGCTCGCTGTGGTCCCGCCCGGGTTGGTCCTCCTGGTAGGAGCTGATCATCGACAGGATGGGCTTGTCGTGCTGGAGGGCGTGGGTGCGGCGGGTGCTGAAGGAGCGGCCGTCGTGGAGGCGCTCCACGGCGAACGTGATCGGGACGTCGAGGCGGCCCGGCCGGAGGAAGTACCCGTGCACGGAGTGGAGCTGGCGCACGCCGTCGCCGTCGTCGGGCAGGGTCTCCCCGGCCGCGATGATGGACTGGGCGAGCACCTGCCCGCCGTAGACGCGGGCGTTGAGCTGCGGCAGGGACGTGCCGGAGAACTGGTCGTCGCCCAGGCGCTCCAGCCGCAGCGTCCGCAGCACGGAGGCCAGGGGTTCGCCGGCGGTCGGGGGGACGGTCAGGGGACGCTCGGGCATCCGCGCTCCTTACAGGTGGTTCGGGACAGACGGTTCGGGGAGGCGCGGCTCAGATGAGCGGCGCCCGGCTCGCGTCCGGGGTGTTGACCATCGCGTGCGCGGCGCGCACGAGGTAGTCCCAGAGCTGCCGCTCGAGCTCGGGCGCCAGGTCGAGCTCGTCGACGGCGTCGCGCATGTGGCTCAGCCACCGTTCCCGCGCGTCGGGGGTGACGGCGAAGGGCATGTGGCGGCGGCGCAGCATGGGGTGGCCGCGGCGCTCGGAGTACGTGGTGGGCCCGCCCCAGTACTGCTCCAGGAACATCCGCAGGCGCTCCTCGGCGCCTTCCCAGTCGTCCTGGGGGTACAGCGGCGCGAGCCCCGCGTCGGCGCGGACGCCCTGGTAGAAGCGGTGGACGAGGCGCGTGAAGGTGTCGTGCCCGCCCATGCTCTCGTAGAGCGAGGCCATCTCGAGGGGGTTGGTGCTCACCCGGCCATCATCCCAGGCTCACAGGCCCAGCTCCGTCAGCACCGGCAGACCCGCGCGCACCGCGGCGCGGGCGGCCTCCGCGGACTCCGCGTCGACGGCGGCGCGGGCCAGCTCGCGGCAGCGCTGGAGGTCCGTGGCCCCCAGCACCGCGGCGACGTCCGCCAGGGCCCGCGGGGTCATGGACAGGCTGGAGACGCCTAGGCCGACGAGCACGACGGCGAGCGCCGGGTCGGAGGCCGCCTCCCCGCACACGCCCACCGGGCGGGACTGCTGGGCGCCGCCGCGGCAGGTCTCCTCCACCAGGCGCAGCACCGCCGGCTGCCAGGAGGTGGACAGCTCGGCGAGCGAGCCGAGCATCCGGTCGGCGGCCATCGCGTACTGCGTGAGGTCGTTCGTGCCGATGGAGGCGAAGGCGGCCCGCGCGAGGATCGGCCCGGCCAGCAGGGCGGCGCTGGGGACCTCGACCATCACTCCCGCCGTGGTGAGCCCGTGCCTGGCGCACGACGCGACGAACTCCTCGGTCTCGGGCACGGTCGCGATCATCGGGGCCATCACCCAGACGTCGGCGGACTCCGCCGCGGCCGCCTGCGCGATGGCCTCGAGCTGGTGCTCGAGCACCTCCGGGGCGCGGCGCGCCGTCCGCAGGCCCCGCACGCCGAGCGCGGGGTTCGCCTCCTGGGTGTCGGTGACGAACGGCATGGGCTTGTCGGCGCCGGCGTCGAGGGTGCGGATGACGACCTTCCGGCCGGGGAACGCGGCCAGGACGGTGCGGTAGGCGGTCACCTGTTCCTCGACGCTGGGCTCCTGGCCGCGGTCCAGGAAGCAGAACTCCGTGCGGAACAGGCCCACCCCCTCCGCGCCGGCGTCGGCCGCCGCGCGGGCGCCGGCCGGGTCGCCGACGTTGGCCAGCAGGGCCACGGGGTGGCCGTCGGCGGTCTGCCCGGAGCCGGCGAAGGTGCGCACCTGTGCGGCGCGCTCGGCCGCGCGCCGCACCGCGGCCTCGTCGGGCGCCAGGTCGATGGTGCCCGCGGCGCCGTCGACGAGCACGACGCGGCCCTCGGTCAGCGCCGCGGCGTCCGTGACGCCCACGACGGCGGGGATGCCCAGGGCGCGGGCGAGGATGGCGGTGTGCGACGTCGGGCCGCCCTCGACGGTGACGATGGCCCGGACCCGCGCCGGGTCGAGCAGCGCGGTGTCGGCGGGGGCGAGGTCGCGGGCGACGAGGACGAACGGCTCGTCCCGCTGCGGGACGCCGGGCACGGGGGCGCCGGTGAGGACGGCGATCAGGCGGTCCCGCACGTCGGCGACGTCCCGGGCCCGCTCGGCCATGTAGCCGCCCAGCGCCCGGAACTTGTCGGCCACCTCGCCCGCCGCCTCCCACGTCGCGCGGGCGGCGGGGAGCCGGTCGGTGGTCACCTTCTTCGCGGCGGAGCGCAGGAGGCTGCGGTCGCTGGCCATCTGCGCGGTGGTCTCGAGCAGCTCGCGCCGCTCGCCCTCCACGGTGGCGGCCGACGCCTTGAGTGCGGCGGAGACCTCAGCGGCCGCCTCGGCGATGCGGGCGGCCTCGGCCTCGACGTCGACGTCGTCGCCCAGCCGGGCGCTGGCCGGTTCCCCTGCCGGTTCGCTCAGTCGCGCCACGGGGCCCGCGGCCTGGCCGGCGCTGACGCCCACGCCCCTCAGGACCGTGGCGCCCGCCGGCGGCGCGGCGGGCGCGCCCAGGGGGGCGGACGGCGGGTTGAGGGGCTCGGGCGGACCCCCGGCGGGGGCTGCGGCGGTGGGGGCTGTGGCGGCTCGCGGGGCGCCGGTGCCCTGCTGCTCGGTGCTCATCTGCGTTCCCGTCGACGGCGGATGCTTTGGGGTCATCATGCCGCTGACCGGCTGCGCTGTCCCTCCCGGCGTTCCCTGTGAGCGACGTCGCAGTTCTGGCGGGCGGCCCTTCGGCGCGCAGGTAGGCTTGGCGGATGAGACGGCGGGCACTCGTGCCCGCGTGAGAAGCGTGAGTGTGGAGGTAGCAGATGAGCAAGGCCGAAGACATCCTGGCCGCCCTGGGAGGTGCCCCCAACGTCGTCGAGGTGGAGCCGTGCATCACCCGGCTGCGCGTGGAGGTCCGCGACCCCGCCGCGGTGGGGGAGGGGGACCTGAAGTCGACGGGTGCCTTCGGGGTCGTCCGCTCGGGGCGCGTGGTCCAGATTGTCGTGGGCCCCGAGGCCGACGGCCTGGCCGAGGAGATCGCCGCCCTGCTCTGACCCGGCGGCTCGGACCCGGTGCCCGGTGCGGGCGCGCCCAGCGCGCCCGCACCGGGCACGACCATGTCCGGGCCCGGGCGCCCGCACGTCCCGGGACCGGACGAGAAGCACGCCGACGGCCGGCCGGCGTGGTCCGCGAAGGCCGTGACGCCGTCGTTCTGGCAGGATCGAGGACTCACGCCGCCGACCGTGGCCGTGCCGGACGAGTAGGAGCGAGATGACGTCAACGCCAGCCCCGGTCACCGAGGTTCCCAGCGAGGCCCTGCGGCGGCTCGCCGACGCGTGCGAGGTGGCCACGGAGTTCTGGGACTTCACCGGTCACCACCGGGTGGTCTCGGCCGCGACGATCCGCGCGGTCCTCACCGCGCTCGGGGTGCCGTGCCGCACCGACGCCGACGTGCCGGCGGCCCTCGCCGAGGTCGAGGCGGCGCCGTGGCGCTCGCCCCTGCCGCCGTCGGTGGTGGTGCGCGGCGGCCGCGAGCACGACCTGGCCGTCCACGTCCCCGACGGCGAGTCCGTCACCGTGCACGTCGAGCTCGAGGGCGGCGCCCGTCGCGTCCTGGCCCAGCGCGACGCGCAGGTCGAGCCCCGCGACGTCGACGGCGTCCTGACCGCGCGGACGACCGTCGTGCTGCCCGCCGACCTGCCCGAGGGCTGGCACGAGATCGTCGCCGAGATCTCGGGGGCGGGCACCTTCACGACGGCGCTCGCCGTCACCCCCGACCGGCTGCCGGAGCCGTCCGGCGCGACCTCCCGCGGCTGGGGCTTCATGGCCCAGCTGTACTCGGTGCGCTCCGCGCGCTCCTGGGGCGTCGGGGACCTGGCCGACCTGGCCGAGCTGACGAGCTTCTTCGGTGAGCTGGGCGCGGACTTCCTCCTGATCAACCCCCTGCACGCGGCCGAGCCGACGGGGCACATGACGCCGTCGCCCTACCTGCCCGTGACCCGGCGCTTCGTCAACCCGCTGTACATCCGGCCCGAGCAGATCCCCGAGACCGCCTACCTGCCCGGCCCGCAGCGGGCCCTCGTGGAATGGGCGGCCGAGGAGGTCCGGCCCGTCAACGCCACCACCGACCCCATCGACCGGGACGCCTCCTGGACGGCGAAGCGGCAGGCGCTGGAGGTCATCCACGCGGTGGGGCGCAGCAGGTCCCGGCAGCGCTCGCTCGCGCGTTTCCGCGCCGCGGAGGGCAAGGGGCTCGAGGACTTCGCCCTGTGGTGCGCGCTGACGGAGAAGTACGCCGGCCGCCGGTGGCCCGACGAGCTGACGGACGTGCACTCCCCGTTCGTGGCGCGGGCGCGCCGCGACCTCGCCGACCGCGTGGACTTCTACGCCTGGCTGCAGTGGGTGGCCGACGAGCAGCTCGCCCACGCCCAGCGGGTGGCCAAGGAGTCCGGCATGGGCATGGGCGTCATGCACGACCTGGCCGTGGGCGTGCACCCCGACAGCGCCGACGCCTGGGCGCAGCGCGAGGTCTTCGCCCAGGGCATCGGCGTGGGCGCACCGCCGGACATGTACAACCAGCAGGGCCAGAACTGGCACCAGCCGCCGTGGCGGCCCGACGCGCTGGCGCGGACCGCCTACGCCCCCCTGCGTGACATGGCCCGCACGGTGCTGCGCCACGCCGGGGCGGTGCGCGTGGACCACATCATGGGCCTGTTCCGCCTGTGGTGGATCCCGGCCGGCATGGGCGCCGGCGACGGCACGTACGTGCGCTACGACCACGAGGCGATGGTGGGGGTGCTCATGCTCGAGGCCGCCCGCGCCGGCGCCGTGGTCATCGGCGAGGACCTCGGCACGGTCGAGCCGTGGGTGCGGGACTACCTCACCGAGCGGGGCGTGCTGGGCACGTCCGTGCTGTGGTTCGAGAAGGACGAGCACAACCAGCCGCGCGAGCCCGAGGAGTACCGCCACCTGGTGCTGGCCACCGTGGACACCCACGACCTGCCGCCCGCCGCGGGCTACCTCGCCGAGGAGCACGTGGACCTGCGCGAGCGCCTCGGCCTGCTCATGGACCCGGTGGCGAAGGTACGCCTGGAGGCGCGCATGGAGCGCGAGCGGATGATCGCCCGGCTGCGCGAGCACGGGCTCGTGGGCGCCGCCCCGACGGAGCGGGAGATCATCGAGGCGCTGCACGCCTACATCGTCCGCACGCCCGCCGTCCTCGTCGGGGTCTCGCTGACCGATGCCGTGGGGGAGCGGCGCACCCAGAACCAGCCGGGCACGGACACCGAGTACCCCAACTGGAAGGTGCCCCTGGCGGACGGCGCCGAGCGGGTGGTCATGGTCGAGGACCTGCCCGGCTCCGCGCGCCTCCTCTCCCTGGTCGCCGCGGTGCGGGCGGCCCTCGGCGAGGACGACCGCCTGGCGTAGCGGGACGGCGACGGAACCGTAGCAGCAAGCGCTATCCGCGCTCCGTGCCCGGGATGCCCCGGCAGTGGTCGGTCCGCCGCCCCCGGGCGCCGGCGGCCTCGCTGCTCCTCGACGTGGGTCGCTACCGGACGGGCCTCCCACGGCCGTCGTCGCCCTGGGCCCGGCCGGGCGCGGCCGTCCCCTCCTGGGCGGCGACGGCGCCCGCGTCGCCGGCCGGCACGGGCTGCGACTCCTCCTCGGCGGCGCGCCGGCCGGTCGTGACGGCGGCGGCCTGCTGGGCCTCGTCGAAGACCGAGGGGGCGCCGCCACCGGCGACGTCGCCCTCCTGCTCCCGGCCGGGCGTGCGCAGGTTCCATCTCTTGATCGCGAAGCTGAAGATGAGGTAGTAGACCACCGCGTACCCGAGCCCGATGACGATCAGCCACAGCGGCCGGGTGGCGATCCCGAAGTTCAGCACGTAGTCGATCGCGCCCGCGGAGAAGGTGAACCCGTGGTGGATGTCCAGGGCGTTGACGAGCGCCAGCGAGGTACCGGTGAGCACGGCGTGCACCGCGTACAGCGGGAACGCCACGTACGCGAAGGCGTACTCGAGCGGCTCGGTGATGCCCGTGAGGAACGCGGTGAGGGCGACGGAGACCATGATCCCGCCGGTGACCTTGCGCCGCTCCGGCCGGGCGTTGCGCCAGATGGCCAGGGCCGCGGCGGGCAGCGCGAACATCATGATGGGGAAGAACCCGGTCATGAAGGTGCCGGCGGCCGGGTCGCCCGCCAGGAAGCGGGCGATGTCGCCCTGGACCACCGCGCCGGTGTCGGGGTTGGTGAACTGGCCGAACTGGAACCACGGCAGGCTGTTGAGGAGGTGGTGAAGCCCGAAGGGGATGAGCAGCCGGTTGACCGTGCCGAAGACGAAGCCGCCGATCACGGAGTTGCCCGGGTGGGTCACCCACTCACCGAACCCGCCGATGACGAAGTTGAAGGCCGGGTAGACGAGCGCGAACAGCACGGCGACGACGACCGAGACCAGCGCCGTGATGATCGGGACCAGCCGGCGCCCGCCGAAGAACGCCAGGTAGGGCGGCAGCTTCGTGCGGTAGAACCGCTGCCACAGGAGCGCGGCGATGATGCCGATCGTGATGCCGCCAAGCACGCCGTAGTTGATGGTGGGCGTGCCGTCGGGGCCGGGCGCGCCGAACGTCGGGGCGAGCGCGTCCAGGACCGCCTTGAAGGTGAGGTAGCCGATGAGCGCGGCGAGGGCCGTGGAGCCGTCCGACTTGCGGGCGAAGCCGATCGCGACACCGATGGCGAAGATGATCGGCAGGTTCCCGATGATGGCGGTGCCGGCGGCCGCGAGGACGTCCGCGACGGGCTGCATCCAGCCCATGCCGGCCCAGCTCGACACCCCCTTCGCCCCCAGCATGTCGGGCTGCCCGAACCGGAGCATGAGCCCCGCGGCGGGCAGGGTGGCGATCGGCAGCATGAGCGAGCGACCTACCCGCTGGGCCTGCGCGAAGCCGGGGATGTGCCGCTTCTGTCTGGCGGCCGTGACACCTGCGGCGGTGGCGGTCATCCGTGCTCCAAGAGTGGTCGAGGAACGCCCGGCCACCGGCGAGGCACGCCGGTGCGACGCTCCGTGGTCCCGGGCCGGGAACGGGCAGGCTCCCGCACGGTCTGGCTCACTACAGCGGTCCGCCGACGCGCTGTCAAGAGATGCCGCCGCCGCCCCCGGCCGGTGGCCGCGCCGGGCGGCCGACACCCGGGCCCGCGGGCCGGCCGGGAGCGCGCCGCCTTGACAGGCCCCGGTGCTGGGGGTCTGATCAGCATGACCGGGCCAGCGGGGTCCGGTGCGGGCGCCCGACGGCGCGCGGCGGGGGCTGCCCCCGCCGTAGGAGCACGGCGTGATGCCGTGACGGAGGAGCACAACATGAGCCAGGCGGAGCAGATCCTCGCGGCCCTCGGCGGGGACGCGAACGTCCTCGACCTCGAGGCGTGCATCACCCGGCTGCGCGTCGAGGTGGAGGACCCCGCCAAGGTGGACGAGGCGGCCCTCAAGGCCGCCGGCGCGTTCGGCGTCGTCCAGCAGGGCTCGGCCGTCCAGGTGGTCGTGGGACCGCAGGCGGACACCATCGCCGAGGACATCGAGGACCTGCGGTGACGCTGAGCATCACCGCGCCCGTCGCCGGCACCGTCCTCGCGCTCGCGGACGTGCCGGACCCCGTCTTCTCCGCGGCCCTCGTCGGCCCCGGCATCGCCGTCGACCCCGGCGACGTCCCGACGGCGGAGGTGGTCGCGCCCGTGGCGGGGACGATCATGAAGTTCCACCCGCACGCCTTCGTCATCATCGCCGAGGACGGCACGGGCGTGCTCGTGCACCTCGGCCTGGACACCGTCCAGCTCGGCGGCAAGGGCTTCACCCTGCACGCCGCCGAGAAGGACGTGGCCGCCAAGGGGCAGCGCCTCGTGACCTGGTCACCGCAGGAGGTCCACGCCGGCGGCCGCTCACCGGTCACCCCCGTCATCGTGATGGAGCGCAAGGCGGACCAGCTGAGCCTCAGCGTCGCCCCGGGGGACGTCGTCGCAGCGGGCGACGAGCTCTTCACGTGCGGGTGAGCGGCTGAGTGGCCGGCGACCCGCTGGCCGCCCGGGTCGGCGCCGTGCTGCGCGCGCCCGGGGCGGGGCTGCTGCTCGACCTGGACGGGACCCTGGTGGACTCGGAGCCGACGCACCGGGCCGCGTTCCGCCGCTACTTCGGACGCCGCGGGTGGCAGGTGCCGGACGAGACGATCCGCCTCTTCGCCGGGCGCCGCGGCACGGAGGTCTTCGCCGAGCTCGACGGACCGTGGGCCGGCGAGGACCCGGCCGCGCTCACCGACGCCGTGCTGGCCAGCCTGGACGTCGCCGCCCATCCGCCGACCCCCGTCCCCGGCGCCGCCGCGGCGGTGGCCGGGTGGCGCGCCGCGGGCGTGCCGGTCGCGGTGGTCACCTCGGCGACGCGGGCCTGGGCCGGCGCCGCGCTCGCGCTGCTCGGGGTCGCCGACCTCGGCGTCGCGCTCGTGACGGCCGAGCTGACACCGGTGGGCAAGCCCGATCCCGGGCCGTACCGCCGCGGCGCGGAGGTGCTGGGGGTGGCCGCGGATCGCTGCGTGGCCGCGGAGGACACCCCCGCCGGGATCGCCTCGGCCGTGGGCGCCGGCGTGGGACTCGTCCTGGGCGTGACCACCAGCCACGGCGCCGACGCGCTCCGCGCCGCCGGCGCCCACGAGGCCGTCGGCGACCTGACGGCGCTCGTGCCGCCGGTCGCGCGGGCGGACGGGGCCTGAGAGCACAGACGGAGCCCCGCCCCTCGTCCGGGGCGGGACTCCGTCTTCGGCTCCGTGGCCCAGGCTCAGGCCTGGCGCGCGCGCCGGTCGGCCTCCTGGGCCCGCACGGCGCGGCGGGCAGCGTCGAGGTTCTCGGTCACGAGCCGGCGCAGCGCGGGCGCCGCGTCCTCGTGCTCGGCGAGCCACGCCTCCGTCAGCGCGACGACGTCGACGCCCAGGGGCTGGGCCAGCCCCGCGAGCTTGCCGGGGTAGAGCCCGATGACGATGTTCTGCGCCATCTCGCTCGTCTTCTTCTCCCACACGTCCACCAGGACGTCGAAGTACGCACCCGCGGAGGGCGCGAGCAGGGCACGGTCGTGGACCTGGGTGAAGCCCGCGATGACGTTGGACTGGACGGCGTTGGGCAGGGCGTCGGACTCGACGACGTCCGCCCACGCCCGCGCCTTGTTCGCCGCGGTGGGAACGGCCGCGCGGGCCCGCGCCGCCTGCTGGTGGCCGCTCGCCGTGGCGTCGCGCCCCAGCTCGGCGTCGATGTCCGCCTCGCCCGCGCGCCCGCCGGCGACCAGGCCGAGGAGGAGCGCCCAGCGCAGGTCCGTGTCCACGGCCAGGCCCGGCAGGGCGGACGAGCCGTCGAGCAGGGCGGCGAGGGTGTCGAGCTGCTCGCCGGTGACGGCGTGCGCGGCCACCGCGCGGACCAGCTGGAGCTGGGTGTCCGAGCCGCCCGTCGCCGCGCGGGCCAGGTCGAGGAGGCGGTCCGCCACGGTCGCCGAGAGCTCGTCCCGGGCCTCGGGCGCCGTGTAGGAGCCGAGCGCGGCGGCGAGCTGGCGCAGCAGCACCTGGACCACCGAGGAGTCCGTCTCGGCGGCGATGGAGGCCAGCACGAGGTCGATGAACTTCCGCGCCGCCCACTCGCCGTCGCGGGTCATGTCCCACGCGGACCCGAGCACGAGCGCCCGGGGCAGCGACTCGGCGAAGCCGCCCAGGTGCGCCACGGCCGTGGCGAGCGAGCGCTCGTCCAGCCGGACCTTGGCGTAGGCGAGGTCCTCGTCGTTGACGAGCACGAGGTCCGGGCGCCGGGTCCCGACCAGCTCGGGCACCTCGGTGCGTGGGCCGTCGACGTCGAGCTCGACGCGGACGGTGCGCTCCAGGCGCGCCTGCGGGCCCTCGCCGATGACGTCGTACCCGCCGATCACGAGGCGGTGCGGGCGCAGCGTGGGGTGCTCCGCGGGGGCCTCCTGGACCACCGTGAACGAGGTGATCGTCTCGCCGTCGCCCGCGGGCTCGGTGGCGATCTCCGGGCGCAGCAGCGTCACGCCCGCCTGCTCGAGCCAGACCTTCGACCACGAGGCGAGCTCGCGACCGGACGTGGCCTCCAGCTCGACCAGGAGGTCCTTCAGCTCGGTGTTGGAGAAGGCGTGCTTGGCGAAGTAGCGGCGCACGCCCTCCAGGAAGGCGTCACGGCCCACCCACGCGACGAGCTGCTTCAGGACGGACGCGCCCTTGGCGTACGTGATCCCGTCGAAGTTGACCTCGACGTCCTCAAGGTCGTTGATCGTCGCGACGATCGGGTGCGTAGACGGCAGCTGGTCCTGGTTGTAGGCCCACGACTTCTCCAGCGAGGAGAACGTGGTCCAGGCGCTGGTCCAGCGCGTGGCCTCGGCGGCGGCCAGGTGAGAGGCGTACTCGGCGAAGGACTCGTTCAGCCACAGGTCGTTCCACCACCGCATGGTGACGAGGTCACCGAACCACATGTGCGCGAGCTCGTGCAGGATCGTCACGGCCCGGCGCTCGACCGTGGCCTCGGGCACCTTGGACCGGAAGACGTACGTCTCGACGAACGTCACGGCGCCGGCGTTCTCCATGGCCCCGGCGTTGAACTCGGGCACGAAGAGCTGGTCGTACTTCTCGAAGGGGTACGGGCGGCCGAACGCCTCCTCGTAGAACGCGAAGCCCGCGCGGGTGATGTCCATGATCTCCTCGGCGTCGAGGTGCTCGGCCAGGGAGGCGCGGCAGTACACCCCCAGCGGGATGGTGCGCCCGTCCGCGGACGTCAGCTCCCCGGTCACCCGGTGGTACGGCCCGGCGACGATCGCCGTGAGGTAGGAGGAGATGACCTGGGTGGGGGCGAAGCGCCACGTGGTGGAGGACGACCCGGCCGGCTCCGGCGCGGCGCTCGCCGTGCCCGAGACGACCGTCCAGCGCTCCGGCGCCGTGACGGTGAAGGCGAAGGTCGCCTTGAGGTCCGGCTGCTCGAAGACGGCGAACATGCGCCGGGAGTCGGCCACCTCGAACTGGGAGTAGAGGTACGCCTCGCCGTCGACCGGGTCGACGAAGCGGTGGAGGCCCTCACCGGTGTTCATGTACCGGCACGTGGCGACCACCCGCAGCTCGTTGGCCGCGGCGAGGCCGTCCAGGGCGATCCGGGAGTCGGCGAACGCGGCGATCTCCACCGGGCGGCCGTTGAGGGTGATCTCCTCGACCGACTCGGCGATGAGGTCGATGAAGGTGGTGGCGCCCGGCGTCGCGGTGAAGCGCACCGTGGTGGTGGAACCGAAGACCCGGTCCCCGCGGGTGAGGTCGAGCTCGACGTCGTAGCTCTCGGTGGCCAGGGTGGCGGCCCGTTCCTGGGCCTCGGCGCGGGTGAGGTTCTCTCCGGGCATGGATCTCCTTCGGTGAGCGACGACGGCTTCGGGGCCGCGTCGTGGCTGCGGGTGCGTCCTGGCGTCCGTCTGCTCCGGCGGGCGAGGGCGCAGGGACCTCGATCCTCCCACGCGCGACGGTCCGGGCCGGCCTGGCACCTGCGCCGATGCACGCGCCGCGTCGGGAGTCCATAGCCGCGACGCACGGTTCGCCCGCGTCCGACCTGTCCGGTCCGCCCATTGACGCCCGCCGTGACCACACCGACGCTGACTGGCGTCGGTGACCGTCGGCGACCCGCTGAGGCACTTGCGCGTCCACGGCTCGTCCGGGTCCATCCGGGGAGCCGTGAGGCCGACCACCGACGTCCCACGGCCATCGGAGGCAAACATGCTGTCACACCGGAGGGCCGGCCGCCCCAGGTCGGTCCTCGCCGTCATGACCTCGTTCCTGCTCGTGCTCCTCGTCGCGTCGCCGTCCCGGGCGGACGCCGACGACCGGGTCGCCGGTCACGCGCGGACCTGGTCCGTCGCCGTCGGGCAGGAGTCGGAGCACATGGCCATCGAGGGGATGGCCTTCCTCCCCGACGAGATCTGGATCAACGTCGGCGACACCATCAGGTGGCGGGCCAACTCGGCAGAGATCCACACGGTCACCTTCCTGGCGCCGGGCGAGGCGCTGCCGGAGTTCAACCCCATGGACCCGCGGCACCTCAACCGGCAGGGCGGAGACAACCACGACGGCACGACCTACCTGAACTCCGGGATCATGTCGACGATGGAGGACACCGGGCTGGACGCCACGTCGGTGCACACGTACAAGCTCACGTTCACCACCACGGGCGACTTCACCTACTACTGCGTCGTCCACGGGCGGACGATGCGCGGGACGGTCCACGTGCGGCCGGCGGGCACGGCGTACCCGCACACCCAGAAGGCCTACGACTCCCAGGCGCGCAAGGCCACCGCGAAGATCCTCGCCGACGGCCGCGCCTTGCGCAGCCGTGCCGCGGAGCAGGCGACGAGCCACCGGGTGTTCATCGGCGCCGCCGACGAGACGGCCATGGTCATGCGGTTCGTCCGGCAGGACGTGACCGTCCACGTCGGGGAGTCCGTGACCTTCGACAGCAGCCTCAACAGCTACTTCGTCCCGCACACCGTGACCTTCGGGCCTGAGCCGGACTCGATCTTCGCGCCGCCGGTGGGCGACCCGACGAACTTCACCGGTGGCGAGCTCAACTCCGCCATCCTGCCCCCGGGCCAGAACTTCACGGTCACCTTCAACAAGGCCGGCACGTTCACCTACATCTGCACCCTCCACGACGACATGGGCATGGTCGGCACCGTCGTCGTCAACCGCTGACGCGCCGCGCACGCACCGGTGTCGCCCCGCGGCCCTGCCCGCTGGGCGACACCGATGAGCGACGGCCCCGTCCGGTGGCGCAAGATGGGGGGCATGAGCGAGACCACCGGAACCACGACCGCCCACACCGCAGACTTCTGGTTCGACCCCATGTGCCCCTGGGCCTGGATGACCTCCCGCTGGATCGGCGAGGCGCAGCAGGTGCGCGACCTCACCGTCCGCTGGCACGTGATGAGCCTGTCGGTGCTCAACGAGGGTCGGGACCTGCCCGAGGAGTACGCCCGCCTCATGGAGCGCGCCTGGGGACCGGTCCGCGTGGTCAACGCCGCCCGCCAGTTCCACGGCGAGGACGTCGTCAAGCCGCTCTACGACGCCCTCGGCACCCGCATCCACCCCGGCGGCCGCGGTGACGACCTCGCGGCCGTGATCGACGAGGCGCTCGAGGAGGTGGGCCTGCCCCGTGACCTGGCGCGATACGCCACCACCGACGAGCTCGACGAGTCCCTGCGCGCCTCCCACCAGGAGGCCATCGACCTCGTCGGCGAGGACGTCGGCACGCCGGTCGTCGCCGTCGACGGCGTGGGCTTCTTCGGTCCCGTCGTCACGCCCGCCCCGAAGGGGGAGGCCGCCGGCCGGCTGTGGGACGGCGCCGTCCTCGTGGCCACCACCCCCGGCTTCTACGAGATTAAGCGCACACGGACCTCGGGCCCGGTCTTCGACTGACATGGCGTAGCGTGACGTGGCCCGATCCCGGGGACGAGCAAGGAGAGTTGATGGCACAGGCAGGGACCGGCAGGCTTCGGACGGGTGAGACGGCCGTGGTTGCGGTTTCCGCCGTGCTGGTACTCGTCTTCGTGGTGCTCCTCCTCATGCGGATGGCGGGCCCGGGCGAGGCGGCCGCGTCGGCGAGCACCGCTCCCGAGGAGCCCGCCCCCGCGACACCCAGCCCGACGGCTGCGCCGGTCGGTGAGGACCTCTCCGGCGTGGACTTCGACTTCGCCGCCCCGAGCGGGAACATCGCGTGCGCGATCGGCGCCGAGCGGGCGCTGTGCGGGATCGCCAGCTTCGACTTCGCCGAGCGGATCCCCGCCGCGGAGGT
The DNA here is from genome assembly GCF_003991205.1 of Georgenia sp. SYP-B2076. Lineage (GTDB taxonomy): Bacteria > Actinomycetota > Actinomycetes > Actinomycetales > Actinomycetaceae > Georgenia. The sequence continues at coordinate 133,991 of NZ_RXOZ01000033.1, forward strand.
CGCGGCGTGCCCGGGCACCGTCGGGCACTTCGTCGAGGTCACCGCCGAGGGCGCCTCCCTCGTGTGCGACACCTCCGGCCAGGACCTCACGATCGATGCCACGGGCATCGCGACCCTCGACTACGGCCGGCAGCAGAGCAAGAACGGCTTCACCTGCGACTCGACCAGGGACGGCATGTCCTGCGTGCACGACGAGACCGGCTACTCCTTCTCGGTGCGCCGCGCCGGCTACACCCTCTCGTAGCCGCAGATGACCCTCACCCGTAGCGCCTCGCTCGAGGGCGCCCTCGGCCCCCGCGCGCTCGCGGCCGCCATCTTCGCGATGGCCGTCGGCGGGTTCGCCATCGGCACCACCGAGTTCGCGACGATGGGGCTCCTGCCCCGGATCGCCGAGTCGTTCGACGCGACCATCCCGCAGGCCGGCTACCTCGTCTCGGCGTACGCGCTCGGCGTCGTCGTGGGCGCGCCGGCGATCGTCCTCGCGCTGCCCCGCGCCCCGCGCACCGGCCTGCTCGCCGGGCTCGCGCTGGCCCTCGCGCTCGGCAACGGCCTGTCCGCCCTCGCGCCGACGCTGCCCACGGAGCTCGCCGCGCGCTTCCTCGCCGGCCTGCCGCACGGGGCGTACTTCGGCATCGCCGCGCTCGTCGCCTCGGCGATCTCCCCGCCGCAGCGCCGGGCCCGGTCCGTCTCCCTGGTCATGGTCGGGCTGACCGTCGCGACCATGCTGGGCGTGCCCATCTCGACGGCGCTGGGCCAGGGCCTCGGCTGGCGCTCGGCGTACTGGCTCGTCACCGCCGTCGCCGTCCTCGCCTTCCTGGCCATCTGGCGCTGGGTCCCGCCGGTGGCGGTGCGCCCGGGGGCCTCGGCGCGCCGGGAGCTCAGCGCGCTGCGCTCGAGCCAGCTGTGGCTCGCGGTGGCCACGGGTGCCGTCGGCTTCGGGGGCATGTTCGCCGTCTACAGCTACATCACGCCGTCGATGACGCAGGTCGCCGGGATCAGCGAGACCGACGTGCCCTGGGTGCTCGCCGTGTTCGGCGTCGGGATGACGCTGGGCACGCTGCTGGGCGGGCGGGTCGCGGACCGGTCCCTGTTCGGGGCGATCTTCGGCGGCCTCGCCGCCATGGCGGTCACGCTGGCCGCCTTCGCCCTCTGGGCGACCGGCCCGGTGCCGGCCATCCTCCTCGTGCTGCTCGTGGCCGTGGCCAGCCAGCTGATCGGGCCCGCGCTGCAGACCCGCCTGCTGGACGTCTCCCGGCAGGGACCCTCGCTCGGCGCGGCGCTGCACCACAGTGCCCTCAACATCGGCAACGCCCTGGGCGCGTGGGTCGGCGGCGTCGTCATCGCCGCCGGGTACAGCTACCTCGCCCCGGCGTGGGCCGGGGTCGCCCTCGCGCTGGCGGGCCTGGCGGTGGCGGGCTTCGCGCGACTGCTGGAGCGGCGCGCCGGCCCGCCCGGCCCCTCGGACATGATCGGCTGACCCGGCACCGGGGCCGGCATCCCGCACGGGGGAGCCGGCCCGGGCCGCTGCGCGGCGGCTACCAGATGCGCACGCGCTCCTCCGGCGGGAGGAACAGGGCGTCGCCGTCCTGCACGCCGAACGCCTCGACGAAGGCGTCCATGTTGCGCACCACGCCGTTGCAGCGGAACTCGTCGGGGGAGTGCGGGTCGATCGTCAGGAGCCGGATGACCTCGGCGTCGCGGGCCTTCTCGCGCCAGATCCGGCCCCAGGAGACGAACACCCGCTGCAGCCCGGTGAGGCCGTCGATGACCGGCGCGTCGGCGAGCCCGGCGAGGCCGCCGGCCCGCAACGCGATGTCGTAGGCCTTGATGGCGATGGACAGCCCGCCGAGGTCGCCGATGTTCTCCCCGATCGTCAGGGCGCCGTTGACGTGGTGCGAGCCGTCCAGCTGGGCGGGTGAGAACGCGTCGTACTGGCTGATGAGCGCCTTGGTGCGCTTCTCGAACTCCGCGCGGTCCGCGTCCGTCCACCAGTCGGTGAGCCGGCCGGTGCCGTCGTACTTGGAGCCCTGGTCGTCGAAGCCGTGGCCGATCTCGTGCCCGATGACGGCGCCGATCCCGCCGTAGTTCCACGCGTCGTCGGCCGCCGGGTCGAAGAACGGCGGCTGGAGGATCGCGGCGGGGAAGACGATCTCGTTCATCGTCGGGTTGTAGTAGGCGTTGACCATCTGCGGCGGCATGAACCACTCGTCACGGTCCATGGGCCTGCCGAGCTTGGCGAGGTCGCGGCGTTCCTCGAAGAGGTTCGCGGCCCGCACGTTGCCCAGCACGTCGTCCGCGTGGACCTCGAGGGTGGAGTAGTCGCGCCACTTGTCCGGGTAGCCGATCTTGGGCGTGAAGGCGTCGAGCTTGCCCAGCGCCCGCGCCTTCGTCTCCTCGCTCATCCAGTCGAGGGAGGAGATCGACTCGCGGTAGGCGGCGATGAGGTTGTCGACCAGGCGCTGCATCGCGGCCTTGTGGTCCGGCGGGAAGTGCCGGGCCACGTACAGCTCGCCGACCGCCTCGCCGAGGGCCCCCTCCACGAGGGCGACGCCGCGCTTCCAGCGCTCCCGGAGCTCCTCCGCGCCGGTGAGGGTGCGGCCGTAGAAGTCGAAGTTCTCCTCCACGAAGGCCTGCGGCAGGTACGGCGCGCGCGCGTGGACCACGTGCCACGTGAGCCACATCCGCAGCGAGTCGACGTCGAGCGACTCCCAGGCCGCGGCGAACGCGACGAGGTACGAGGGCATCGCGACGATGAGGTGGTCGAAGGCGCCGTCGGGCACCCCCAGCGCGGCGCGCCACAGCTCCCAGTCGAAGCCGGGCGCGGTGGCGACCATCTCGTCCCACGTCATGGGGTTGTTGATGAGGTCCGCCTCGCGCGACCGGACCTTGTCCCAGTGCCCGGCCGCGAGCGCCGTCTCGACGCCCATGACCCGTTCGGCCGCGCCCATCGCCTCGCCCTCGGTCACCAGGCCGCTCAGCGCCAGCATCGAGGCCACGTGCGCGACGTAGGCCGTGCGGGTGGCCGCGTGGGCCTCCTCGCGGTAGTAGGACTCGTCCGGCAGCCCAAGGCCGGACTGCCAGAAGAACACGATGTAGCTCTCCGGGTCGTTGAGGTCGGTGTCGACCCCGTACCCGACGCCGCCGGTCACGCCCGTCGGCTGCAGGGCCCCCATGGCCCGGGTGAGCGCCTCCCGGTCGAGGGCAGCGGTGAGCAGCTCGAGGTCCGTGCGCAGCGGGGCCGTGCCGAGCGCCTCGATGCGCTCGGTCGCCATGAAGGAGGCGTAGACGTCCCCGATCTTCCTGGCGTTCTCGGGGCTGCCCTCGGCGGGCCCCTCACCGCCGGCCGCGGCGTCGATGATCGCCCGCACCCGCTCCTCGGAGAGGTCGCGCAGGGCGTGGAACGAGCCGTCACGGGCCCGGTCTGCCGGGATGACGTGCTCGCGCAGCCACGTGCCGTTGACGTGACGGTAGAGGTCGTCCTGCGGGCGCACCGCGCGGTCCATGGCCTCGAGGTCGCTCATGGGGACGGGAGAGCTCACGTTCGTCGTGGTCATCCTCCGACCCTACGGCAGCGGGCCCGGGCGGGTCTCGCGGGCCGGCGGCACCCTGGCGCCCCGGCCACGGGGCCCGACGGTGGTCGCTGGCGTGAAGTGCCCGTGAACATTGGCACAATGACCCCTATGCGTATCCATATTGCCGGCGACCACGCCGGGTTCGAGCTCAAGGCCGCGCTCGTCGGGCACCTCCAGGCGGCCGGTCACGACGTCGTCGACCACGGCGCCCTGACGTACGACGCCGAGGACGACTACCCCAGCATGTGCATCGCCGCCGGCGAGGCCACCGTCGCGGACCCGGGCTCGCTCGGCATCGTCCTCGGCGGCTCCGGCAACGGCGAGCAGATCGCGGCCAACAAGGTGGTCGGCGTGCGTGCGGCGCTGGCATGGAACGTCGAGACGGCGAAGCTGGGGCGCGCTCACAACAACGCCAACGTCGTCGCCCTCGGCGGCCGCATGCACAGCCTCGAGGAGGCCACCACGATCGTCGACGCCTTCCTCGCCGAGCCCTTCTCGGGCGAGGCCCGCCACCAGCGCCGCATCGACCAGCTCCTCGAGTACGAGGCCACCCGTACCCGCTGAGCCCGCTCGTTGTAGGCGCGCCCGCCGGGCCGGCCGTCCGGGCGCCGGCTCGACGGGCGGTCGTGCGTCAGAAGCCCCAGCTGGTGGCCGGCGCGACGGGCCACGCGAAGGCCGCCGACGCCGGCGCCAGCGTGCCGGGCACGAGCTCGGTGACGCGGGCGGCCAGCGCCAGCGCGCCGAGCGTCGTCCCGCCGAGGTACGCCGAGGCGAGGTCGGCGACGTCGAGCGCGAGGCCCGCCGGCTCGTCGGTGCGCTCCGCCGTCGCGCCGTCCGGTCCGCCGCGCAGCCGCCAGCGGCCGTCGTTGCTCGCCAGCACGGCGTCACGGACCTCGAGCACGACGTCGACGCCGGCCTGGTAGCGGCGCGCGGCGAGTGCCGCGGGCACGTCCAGCAGACGCAGCCAGACGTCGTCGTGCGTGATCGCCTGTGCCGCGCGGTGGTCCAGGAGGAGGCCGTGGAGCGCGTCGTCGGGCGCGAGGTGCCCGGTCTCGACGGTGCCCATGAGGTCCAGGTCCACCAGCGCGGCCCACAGGGCGCGGGCGGCGGCCGCGTCCAGCGCGACGGCCTCACGCACCTGCACCACGCCCTGGGGCAGGTGGGAGCCCGACCAGACGGAACGACGGCGGAACAGCGCGTAGCCGCGCGGCTCGCCGGCGGGGGCGCGGACGACGGCGATGCGCAGCGCCTCCGCCCCCCGCCGGTCCGAGGGGCGGTCCCGCAGCGGGCGGCCGCGCAGCGCCGGGCTGTCCCGGGTGATCCAGCCGGGGCGGTCCACGGCGCGGTGCACGCCGTCCACGAGCGGCCCGTGCCGCGCCGCGTCGGCGCGGTCGAGGTCGACCACGAGCTCGTCGGCGCCGGCCACCTCGCGCATGGCCGCGCCGCGCGGCAGGGTCATGTGCAGGTGCTGGGTGGCGACGCCGTAGCCGTAGCGGCCGTAGATGCCGACTTCGGCCGCGTTCAGCGTCGAGAGGACCTCGCCGCGGGCCAGGGAACCGCGCAGGTGCGCGGTGAGCATCCCCCGCGCCAGCCCGCGGCGACGGTGGCCCGGGTGCACGCTGACCCACGTCAGCCCCGCGGTGGGGACACGCGCGCCGCCCGGCACGGGCAGCGCGAAGGCGTAGGACGAGTGAGTGGCGACGAGGCGCGGCGAGGCGCCGTCGCGCTCGTCCCACACGCCGACGGAGCGACCCGGCTCCAGCGGCCAGACCATGACCGCGGCGTCGTCAGGCTCCGGCTCCTCCGCGAACGCCCACTCGTCGACGTCGAGCATGGCGCTGCGGTCCGCCTCGTCGTCGAGGACGGCCAGGCGGTACCCGGCGGGCAGGGAGACGTGGGGGGCGATGGCCTCGGTCGCGCCGGCGTGGGTGTTCACGCGAGGAATCATGACATTCCGTCGCGGCCGGCCGGTGGGGCCCGCTCCTCGGGTTGGTCGCGGTCAGGCGCCGGCCGGGCGCACCGTCTGCCGCCGGACCGCCTGCTGGGCGGCTCCCACGGCGAGGACCATGCTCAGCGGGACGAGCACCACGACCACGACGGGCAGCAGCGCCGTCAGCCCCGCGCACACCGCCACCAGCGCGCCCTGGACGAGCCAGCGCGCGAGCTCGGGGACCCCCGCCGGCCGGCGCTGGGCGACGGCGGCGCCGCGCGCGTGCTCCCCGGCGTCACCCGGCGCCAGGAGCAGCGCCCGCCACGAGCGCGCCCGCACCCCCTCGGCCACCGCGCCGCACAGCAGCCACGCGGCCCCGGCGACGACCGCGCCCACCCATCCGCCGACCACCAGCGCCACGGCGAGGGCCACGAGCGGCAGGAGCGCGGCCGAGGCCAGCGACCCGAGCACCAGCGCGCGGGTGTCCGACGTCCGGGCACGGGCGAGCCCGACCACCATCACCGCGACCGCGGTGGCCACGAGCCAGCCGCCGACTGTCGTCGCCAGCGCGCCGATCGCCGCCGGCGCGCCGGCGGCCGCCACCCCGGCCGTGAGGGCGGCGGCGGCGAGGACCCCGGCGACGACGAGCATCCACAGCGCGTGCCGGCGGGCGCCCTCGCGGGCGGCGTCGACCACAGCCCGGACGTCCAGGTGCTTGTGGGGGACGGAGTCGTCGCAGTGCTCGCAGCGGTAGGGGTCGTCGGCGGGGGCGGGTGCGGCGGCGTTGGTGGTGTGCTGGCTCATCGTGCTTGCGATCATAAGCGGGTGCACCCAGAACGGACGGACCTGACCGAGCTCGTGCTCGACGTCGTCGAGCAGATCCCCCCGGGGCGGGTGACCACGTACGGGCTCGTCGCCGAGGCCGTCCACGCCCGCACGGGCCGCAGCCACGCGCGGCATGTGGGAACCATCATGTCGACCTACGGGGCCGAGGTGCCGTGGTGGCGGGTGGTGCGCGCCGACGGCACCCTTCCGCGGGCGCTGCGCGCCAGCGCCCTGGCGCACTACCGGGAGGAGGGCACACCCATGAGCCCGCTCGTCGGCGGAAAGGTGGAGCTGCGCCGCGCCCTGTGGGACGCGCCGGAGTGCTGGCAGGCCCCACCCGGGTTGCCCGCCCACGACGACCCGAGGGGCGGGGCCAGTGCCTGAGGGACACACGGTCCACCGGCTCGCGCACGCGTTCGGCGAGCTCTTCGGCGGGCAGAGCCTCGCCGTCAGCTCGCCGCAGGGGCGGTTCGCCGACGGCGCCGCCCTGCTCGACGGCACGGTCCTGCGGGGCACCGAGGCGCACGGCAAGCAGCTGTTCCTCGCCTTCGCGCCGGACGGCGCGCCGCGTTCGGCCGACCACCCCGACGGGCCCGGCGGCCACGACGTGCGGTGGTTGCGCGTCCACCTGGGGCTGTATGGGTCGTGGACGTTCGCGGGCGACGAGACGTTCCACGCGCCGCACGCCATCGGCGCCCCGCGGCGACGGGTGGGGGAGGAGGAGACGCCGCTCGCCGCCTCACCCGACGAGGACGAGGGCATGGACCTCGCCGACGGGGGCGTGGACCTCGCCGACGCGGACGCTCCCGGCCCGTCGACGCCCGGAGTGCCTGACGGCGGGTGGCCCGGGACGGCGGCACCCTGGCACGCGCCCGACCCGCGGGGCGCGGTGCGGGTGCGCCTGCTCGGCGAGCACGGGGTCGCCGACCTCACCGGCCCGACGGCCTGCGAGGTGATCACGGACGTGGAGAAGTCCGCGGTCCACGCGCGCCTCGGCCCCGACCCGCTGCGCGCCGACGGCGACCGCGAGGCGTTCGTCCGCGCGGTGCGTGCGCGGCGTCGCGCGATCGGCGAGCTGCTCATGGACCAGTCGGTGATCGCCGGGGTCGGCAACATCTACCGTGCCGAGGCGCTCTACCGCGCGCGGGTGCACCCCTTGCGCCTGGGGCGGGACGTCCCCGCCGCGCGACTGCGCGCCATCTGGGACGACCTCGCGGTCCTCATGGCCGACGGCGTGGCCACGGGCCGGATCGTCACGACCCGGCCGGAGGACCGCCGCGACCCCGAGGACCGGTGGTACGTCTACCACCGCTCCGGGCGGCCGTGCCTCGTGTGTGGGAGCAAGGTGTCCGAGGCGCCCATGGCCGGGCGCCGGCTGTTCTGGTGCCCGCGCTGCCAGCGCGCACCGCGCCGGTCGTAGGGCGGCCAGGCGCGCGCCGAGTGGGCGGGGTGCGGGCCGGGACGGGCCGCGCTCCGGCGTCGGACCCCGGGCGGGTGCGGCGCGGGGACGGGCCGCGCGCCGGCGTCGGAACGGCGCGGGACGCGCTCAGATGTACAGCGCCGGGTCCGCCCAGGGGTCGAGCTGGAGCGCGGCGGGCGCCGAGCGCGGCCGGGCCGGGATCCCCACGGCGACGGCGCCGGCCGGGACGTCCCTGACGACGACGGCGTTCGCCCCGATCTTGGCGTCGGACCCGATGGTGACCGGGCCGAGCACCTTGGCGCCGGCGCCGATGACCACGCGGTCGCCGACGGTGGGGTGGCGCTTGCCGCGGCTCATGGAAACCCCGCCGAGGGTGGTGCCGTGGAACATCACGACGTCCTCGCCCACCTCGGCGGTCTCGCCGATGACCACGCCCATGCCGTGGTCGATGAACAGCCGCCGGCCCAGCGACGCGCCCGGGTGGATCTCGATCCCGGTGCGCGCCCGCGCGAACTGCGAGAGCAGCCGGGCCGGCAGCTTGAGGAGCGGGTTGGCGTGCCACATCCGGTGTGCCAGGCGGTGGAGCCACAGGGCGTGCACGCCGGGATAGGCGAGCGCGACCTCCACCAGGGTGCGCGCCGCCGGGTCCCGGCGGCGCGCGGCCTGCAGGTCCTCCAGCAGCAGCTGGCGGAACGGCAGGTGAGAGTCGTGCACGTCAGTCGACCAGGCCCTCGAACAGGATGGTGGAGAGGTAGCGCTCGCCGGACGACGGGATGATCACGACGATCGTCTTGCCGGCCATGTCCGGGCGGTGGGCGATGTTCACGGCCGCGGCCAGCGCCGCCCCGGAGGACAGCCCGACAAGCAGGCCCTCCTCGGTCGCGGCGCGGCGGGCCCACGTCACGGAGGTCTCGGCGTCGACGTCGAGGACCTCGTCGTAGATGCTCGTGTCCAGGATCTCGGGCACGAAGTTCGCGCCGATGCCCTGGATCTTGTGCGGGCCCGGCTGGCCGCCGTTGAGGATCGGGGACTCGGCCGGCTCCACCGCGAACATCTTCACGCCGGGCTTGCGCTCCTTGAGCACCTGGCCGACGCCGGTGATGGTGCCGCCCGTGCCGATGCCGGAGACGACGGCGTCGACCTGGCCGTCGGTGTCGGCCCAGATCTCCTCGGCGGTGGTCTTGCGGTGGATCTCCGGGTTGGCCTCGTTCGCGAACTGGCGGGCCAGGACGGCGCCCTCGCGCTCGGCGGCGATCTCCTCGGACCTGTCCACGGCGCCCTTCATGCCGGCGGCCGGCGGGGTGAGCACGAGCTCGGCGCCGAAGGCGCGCAGCAGCGCCCGGCGCTCCTTGCTCATCGACTCGGGCATGGTCAGGACCACCTTGTAGCCGCGGGCCGCGCCGACCATCGCGAGCGCGATGCCGGTGTTGCCCGACGTCGCCTCGATGATCGTGCCGCCGGGCTTGAGCTGCCCGGAGGCCTCGGCCGCGTCGACGATCGAGACGCCGATGCGGTCCTTGACGGAGCTGGCCGGGTTGTAGAACTCGAGCTTGGCGAGGACGGTGGCGTTCGCGCCGTCGGTAATCCTGTTGAGGCGGACGAGCGGGGTGCGCCCGATGAGCTCGGTGACGTCGTTGTAGATCGTGGCCATGGTGTTCCTCTTCCTGGATGCGATACCGGGCCGGTGGGTCTCGGCCCGAATGGTGAGATCGGTGCGTGGGACCGGCGGTGGTCCCGCGGGGGCTGGAGCGCCAGGCATGCGGGGTCGCACGCTTGAGCCGGGCGCTCTACAGACAGACGGGGCGGCAGGAGGACAGCACGACGACGGAACGGGCGACGAGCGTCTCGCTCACAGCGGCGTCCTCACTTCCGTGGTGGGCCGGCGGCGAACCGGCGACGGCACGCCGACATCGGTCGGCCCCCGGGCTGGCGCTGGCCGACGTGGAGCGCCGACCTTGAAGCCTCAACCACCTTAGCGTGCGACGTGCACCACACGCACGGCGCCCCGCCGGGCGTGGGCGCAGGCGCGGGCGAGCTCTGCGCACGCGCGGTCGGGTTTCTGGAGGCTGCGTGGTCGGTGAACCTGCCGGTTGCGCCATCCGTAGACCCGGAGGTGCGCCGGCGGTGGATCTGGGCGCGTCATCGATGGGCCCAGAGGTCGCCCCGCCCGCGGACCCGCAGGCCGGCGCGCGCTGCGCCCGCCGGTTTCGCCGGCCGGCCGCGCCTGCTGGCCTCGCAACTCGCCGCGACACTCCGCCGCGCCCCGCTGCGCCCGCCGTGCGCGACGGCGTCGCTGCGCGCGCCGGCCTCGCAACCTCGCCGCGTGCGGGCCTCGCTGGGCCCGCCGTGCCGGGCCCCGACACCTTCTACTCGCGCCAGCAGAACCAGGTCCGACGACGCGGCCGCAGATGGCGACGACCGTCAGCCTGGCGGAGCGGCGGAACCGTCAGCCCGGGGGAGAGGCGGAACCGTCAGCCCCCGAGGCGCAGCCCCGGCGGCTCACCGGGCGCCGGCGCGGGAGCGCTCGGCGAAGGTGTTGAGCAGCGCCGCGCCCGTCGCGGCGTCGTCAACGGTGACGACGAAACGGCGGCCGCCGGTGCGGTGCACGGCGATGGCCTCGCCAGCACGGACCACCACGCCGACCGTGCCGTCCAGGGAGATGCGCAGCCCCCAGCCGCCGAACTGGCGGAACGGCCTGACCTCCGTGACCTCGGCTCGCTCGATCTCGGCCGAGGGGACGTGCTGGCGGGGCCAGCCCAGCGCCCCCTTGGCGGTGAGGCCCGAGGCGTCCACGCGGACGTCCCACACGAACATCGTGAGCACGGGCGGCAGCACCGCCACGAAGATGACGAAGACGAACCAGCTTTCCGCCGCGACGCCGAGGGCGATGCCGAGGGCGACGTACAGGGCGCCGAGCGCCCAGGCCCACCGTTGCACGCGATGGCCGGCGCTCACGCGGTGCGCCCACACCGCCCGTTCGTGCGCGCCGAGCGTGGCCCGGCTGGCGCCGTCGGGCACGGGGGCGGTCGTGGGACGCTCCGGGTCGGCGCCGGCGAGCAGGCCGGCCGCGAAACCGGCGAGTACGGCGGCCGCGGTGGCCAGGGCGAGGCCGAGGTCGGGGACGGCCGCGCGGTGGGGGTCGTCCAGCCCCAGCTGTGCGGCGGCCTGGGCGACGAGGATGCCCGTGAAGTACACGGCGGTCCCGGTCGCCAGCGCCAGCACCATGCGGCGCGTCAGCGCGGTACGACCCACGGTCAGCGACAGCACCGCCAGGACGACGAAGCTCGTCCCGCTGATCACGCCGGTGGTGATGAACAGCTCTCGGACGGGGCCGACCCGGTCCACGCCCCCGACGCCCCAGTGCAGCGCCACCTGCTCGGGCAGGCGCGGGACCCACCTCAGGACGAGGCCCCACCCCGCCGCGATCACGGCCGCGGGGACGACCACACCGAACAGCCACGCCCGCGCACGATGGGGCAGGGGCGCGCGGGTGGTGTCGGCCACGCTCATCGCTTCTCCTCGGGTGTGTCGATCATCGTGGCGACCGCCGACAGGGGCATGTTCAGCTCCCGTGCGACGTCGCGCACCTGGCTGATCGCCCGGCGCAGCTGTTCGTAGCGCTCGGCCGCGTGGGCCGTGATGACCGCACCGCGGCCGCGGCGCAGCTCGAGCAGGCCCTCGTCGCGCAGCACCTGGTAGGCGTGCAGGACGGTGTGCTGGTTGACCTCGAGGGACGCGGCGAGATCGCGCGCGGAGGGCAGCCGGTCGCCCGAACGGGCGTCGCCGGAGACGACGGCGGTGCGCACCTGCCCCGCCAGCTGCTCGAAGAGCGGTTGGGGCGAGGTCGGGTCGATGCGGAGCAACATACGGACAGAGTATTGCTCTAGCGCAACTAGAGCAATACGCTTCCGGCCCGGTCGGTTATGCCGGCCGCAACCGCGGGTCCGGCACCGCGTCGCGGACCCAGTGGCGGACGACGTCGTTGAACAGCCCGACGTCCTCGACGTTCCACGCGTGGTGCATAGCGGGCGCGATACGGCACAGGGCGTGCGGCACGGCGCGAAGCAGGTCGGGGAACGAGCGCCGGACCGACGCGGGCTCCTTGCCGCCGGCGACGGCGAGCAGCGGCCCGCGGTAGGCACCCAGTCCCGCCGGTGTGCCGCCGTCGAACACCTCTCTCATCATGCGCACGGCGTTGTCCTTGGTGACGGTGAGGCCGTGGTCGACGAAGAGGCTGCGGGAGTCCTCCGGCAGGCCGAAGGCGCGGGACTGGGCGTGCCAGAACCATCTCTTGTCCCACAGGTTCAGCTGCGCGTTCCCCAGCCGCCGCGTGCCTCCGTGCACCCCGGTGAGCGGCACCCCGCTGATCAGCCCGGACTCCACCACCTCCGGGTGCTCGGCCAGCAGGCGTGTCGCGACCACCCCGCCGAGGGAGAGGCCGACGACGTGCGCCCGCCCCCCGCGTGCGTGCGCGGCGATGGTCCGCGCGACGTCCGCGGCGGTCGCCGCCAGGCTGTCCCAGCGCTCGTGCGCGCGGTCGCCGAACCCGGGCAGGTGCGGCGTGAGGATGTGGAAGTCCGCGAGGCCGGTGACCTGCGGGTCCCACATCCAGTTGGCGACGTTGCCGCCGTGCAGGAAGACGATCGTCGTGCCGGCGTGCGCACCGGATGAAGGATGCTCGACGGGGTAGCCGCCTGGTCGGGCCGAGGCGTGGGCGGTCATGGCAGGTTCCTCTCGACGGTGTCCAGCCATTCGAGCTCGGCGCGGACGTGGGTGAGCCCGTTCTCCAGGGTGGCGAGCATGAGATAGCCGCCGCGGTCGTGGGCCTCGGCGTGGCGCGCGCGCCTGGCCGTGAGCTCCGTGAGCAGGACCTCAGCCTGTGCGCGACGCTCGCGAAGGAGGTCGAGCACCTGCTCCCTGCCCAGGCTCCCCGCGAAGAAGATCCGCGCGAGGAACGGTTCCCGCTCGGCGTGGGGCGTGAGGTCGGAGGCGAGCCACTCCGTGAGCGCGCGGCGGCCGGCCTCGGTGATGTGGTGCTCCTGGCGGTCGGGAAGGCCGACCCCCGGGACCACCTCGACGGTGGCGTAACCGTCCCTCACCAGGCCGGCGAGGGTGCGGTAGACCTGGGCTTTGTCCGCCGCCCAGAAGTGGCGGATGGTCGAGTCGACGTGCTTCTTCACGTCGTAACCGGTCATGGGCGCGATGTTGAGCAGGCCGAGGATCAGTCGTGCAAGCACCATGCGCATAGTAGACCACACAACTAGTCGATAATACGTCTATGCGCGTTCCCCGCGCTGAGGCTCGCGTCCCGGTGCCTGCGCGCGCTCGCTCGCGCTCGCGGTGCCTGCGCCCGCCGTCGCTCGCGCCTGCGCTCGCGTTCCCGGCGCCGCGCGGCCGCTGTCGGCGGCGGCGGGGGAGGTGGCGGCGGATCGGGCGAGGCGGCGGGAGAGCGGGCCTGCGGTCAGCGGACCGGGTGCTCGACGACGGTGGTGCCCGCCGGCCGGGGTGCGGCGGCGCCCGAGGTCAGGGAGGCGAGCAGAGACGTGAGGGCCTCGCCGTCGTCGGCGGCCAGAGTGAGCCGGACGGCGGACGCGCCGTGCGCGACGTCGTAGACGCTCACCCCGCGCGCGTGCAGCTCGGCCTCGATCCGGCCTGCGGCGGCATGGGGGAGGTCTACCTCCCACAGCCCGAGGCGCTCGAGGGAGACCACCGGGGCGACTTCCAGCGCCCTCTGGACGGCGTCGGAGTAGGCCCGCACGAGCCCGCCGGTGCCGAGCTTGACCCCGCCGAAGTAGCGCACGACGACGGCCCCGACGTCGCTCAGTCCCGACCCGCGCAGCGTCTCCAGCATGGGCATCCCCGCGGTGCCGGCGGGCTCGCCGTCGTCCGAGGAGCGCTCCACCCGGTTCGCGCCGGGGACCTCGACGACGAACGCGGAGCAGTGGTGCCGCGCGTCCGGGTACCGGCCGCGCGCGTCGGCCACGAGACGCCGCGCGTCGCCCTCGTCGTCGATGCGGCGCAGTACGGTGAGGAAGCGCGAGCGGCGCACCTCCGTCGTCGCGGTCACGTCGTCGCCGCGGGCCAGCCGGAGGTCGCTCACCATCCGAGTATCCCGCCGCGCGCGCCGACCGGCCCCAACCTACGGCTACCGCGACCGCGCCGACCCGCGACCACCGTGACCGCCGCGATCCCGGCGTGGGAATGTCCCGCCGCGCCCCGCGTTCTACAGGCGTCGGGAACGACCCCGGCACCCGTTCAACAGAGAGGGGACGCGCCGATGGCCAAGAGCACCGAGCTGCGACCCGTGATCAAGCTGCGGTCCACCGCCGGGACCGGGCACACCTACGTCACCCGCAAGAACCGGCGGAACGAGCCCGACCGCCTGGTCCTGCGGAAGTTCGACCCGGTGGCCCGTCAGCACGTGGAGTTCCGCGAGGAACGGTGACGACGTCGCGACGGCGACCCGGAGGGGCCGGCGTCGCCCTTGCACCCGTATCGACAAGGACAGGTCATGAAGAAGGACATCCACCCCGCATACGCCCCGGTCGTCTTCCGTGACTCCTCGGCGAACTTCGCCTTCCTCACCAGGTCGACCCTCACCTCGGGGAAGACCATCGAGTGGGAGGACGGCAACACCTACCCGGTGGTCGACGTCGACATCTCGTCGGCCTCGCACCCCTTCTACACGGGCCGCTCGCGCGTGGTCGACACCGCGGGCCGCGTGGAGAAGTTCCGTCAGCGCTACGGCAAGCGGCCGGAGAACAAATAACTGGCGACCCGCGCCGCGCCCGGCGGGCCGCCCGACGGCTTTCGGGGGGCATGCGCGGCCAATGTCACACCCGGTGTAGGCTGTCCAGGTTGGCTAGACGGTCCTTCCACGTGGGAGGGTAGTCGTCGGCAACATCCCTCTACGTACGGAAGGAGCGGCAAGGGCATGGCAGTTCCGAAGCGCAAGATGTCCCGCAGCAACACCCGCTCTCGCCGGTCCCAGTGGAAGGCGGCGCTCACCGAGCTCGTCGTCATCCGCGTCCAGGGCCGCGAGGTCAAGGTGCCGCGGCGACTGGCCAAGGCTTACCAGAAGGGCATGCTGGTCGAGGGCTGACCCTCACCAGTGCCTGACGACGGGCCCCCCCACCGACTCGGTGAGGGGGCCTTTCGCTTGCCCGGCGGCGGGCCGTCCGGACGCGACCGCGGCCCGGAGAACGACGAAGCCCGAACCCAGGAGGGTTCGGGCTTCGTCGTGGATGTCGTGCCAGATGGAGCGGGTGACCGGGATCGAACCGGCACCATCTGCTTGGAAGGCAGAGGCTCTACCATTGAGCTACACCCGCGGGGGATCCCGCACGAGGATTCTAACCAGATCTGACGGGTACCTCCGCACCGGCGCACGACGGCGACCGGGATGGCCCCCGTGGTCTCCGCGGGCCGTGCGGACGTGCCGGGGCCGGACGGCGCGGGGGACGCCCGTCGGACCCGTACAATCTCGGTGGCGCCGTCACCGGCGCGACGGGATGTGGCGCAGGTTGGTAGCGCGTCCGCTTTGGGAGCGGAAGGTCGTGGGTTCGAATCCCGCCATCCCGACCGCTGTGAAGTCGCAAGACACCGCCTACAGCCCGGACCCTCAGCTCGAGGCGCGCGCTGCGAGGTGCACCGGCCAGGTGCAGGCAGGTCGCCAGGCACCGCCAACTCGGCCGGACGCCGGCATCGTCGCCGGCGCCCGTGTCGCAAGCGGCCGGCTACGCAGGCGAACCGATCTGCCGGGTCGCGCGCGGACAGCGCCGCCGTGTCGCCGCGAGCCCGGTGTCACGCGTCCCTGCGCCTCAGCACCACGGCGCCGGCTCCGAGAGCCACGACGGCGTAGGCGCCCACGACTCCCACGCCCTCCCACGCGGCGAGCGGTGACGCAGCCGAGAACGCGTTGCTGACCGACAGGAACGACGTCGCCGCAGGCAGTGGCAGGTAGGTCATGGCGTCCTGGACCCAGTCGAGGTTGACGAACTGCAGGACGCCCGGCAGCAGCAGGAGCACGGTCACGACAGCGGTGATCGTCCCAGCGGTGCTGCGGATGATCGCGGCGAGACCGAGGGCGAACAGGCCGGCCACCACAAAGAAGTACGTCATACCGCCGACGACCTGCCACGTCCGGGCGTCGTCCAGTGCCGGCACGAGGTCGTGGCCAGACAGGAGGGGCGCCGAGACCAGGGCCGCAACCACGAGGCCGACGACGCTGACACCCACCGTCACCACCGTGATGGTCAGTGCCTTGGCGGCCAGCATGCTCAGCCGGCGAGGCACCGCGCTCAGGGTCGACCTGATCATGCCGGTGGAGTACTCCCCTGTGAGCAGCAGGGCGCCCAGCACCGCGACCGTGAGCACCCCGACCTGGTACCCCCCGGTGACGACCTCTGCACCGATGATCTCGAACGAGGCGGCTTGCTCACTCGTGGCGCCGGGCGCTCCGGCGGGGATCCGACCATCGAGCATGAGCCCCACCCCGTAGGCCTGCAGGAGGGCGAAGCCCGACATGAGGACGACGGTCAACCCCAGCGTCCACCACGTCGAGCGCAACGAGAAGAGCTTGATCCACTCCGAACGCAAGGTCCCGCCGAAGGTGAGACGAGGATGAACGTCGCGGAGGTGCCGGCGCGACGCGACGGCCGGGGATGTGGTGACGGGGCTCATCGGATCAGGCCTTCCTGTAACCGACGGCGTAGTACCGAAGGTGTGTCCCTCCGCGTCCCGCGTGAGGTTCAAACGGGCATCCTCGAGGCCCGGCGTGCTGCGGGTGAACGCACGCAGCCCCCTGGAACGAACTGCGAAAGGGCCACATGAACAGCGATCATGGGCCATTTCCGGTCCAGAAAGCGCCAAATACTCCGATATCGTCGATCGGGTTTCCCCAGAACCGTGATCTCAGCCCTATCCGCGTTCGATCCACATGCCCGGCCGGCGCGGGTCACACGATCGAGGTGCCGGTCTCGTTGACCGTCATCTCGCCGGTCGTGGCGTTGCCGCCTGACCTGGGTCCGCCCGCGGGTGGACGCCGGCCCGCTCCGTGCGGACCAGGGCGGTCCTGGGCGGGTCGGGCGACCGCGCACGCCGTCGCGCACTAACCGCCCCGGTGGACCTCGATCGTCGGCGGCGTGGCCAGGCTCTGGCCGACCACGCAGTAGCGCTCCGTCAGCGTCCCCAGCTTCTCGAGCTGCTCGTCGGTCGCGTCGGTGTCCAGCGTGACGGTGAGGACGACGTCGGTGACGCCGACGGGTGCGGCCCGGTCCACGCCGAGCGTGCCCCGCGCGTCGAAGCGTCCCTCCGCGACCAGCTCCGCCGCGCGGACGTCGACCCCGAGGGCGGTGGCCACGCTGCGCAGGGTGACGCCGGCGCAGGCCAGCAGCGCCTCGAGCAGCATGTCCCCCGAGCACGCGTCGGAGCCGTCCCCGCCGGTGGCCCGGTGCAACCCGGCCCGTACCGGTCCCGCCCAGCTGCCGACCGTCGCGGTGATCCCGCCGTCCGCGAACGTTCCGTGCGCGCGCAGCGGCGTGAGCGCGGCCCGCGGGTCCTCGCGGTAACGGTCCTTGAGCGGCCGCTGCCGCTCCCTGAGCTCCGCGGCGTCCATGGCGCCAGTATCCGCGCGGGTCTGCGGGTGGGCCAGCCTCAGGGGCGCCCGTGTCCGGAGGCGTGGCACCTCGGCCACCGCCCACCGCGCCGGCGGACTCACCGGCCGCGGCGCGGGGGCGTGCTTGGTTGGGCTGGGCGGCGTGCTCGCGGGCCCATTGTCCTCGCCGTGCGCATGTGACCGTCCTCACACATGATGTGGCGATGACGAGAGTGATCAGCCCGACGACATGTGAACGGTGCACAGGCGAGCTGGGGCGCCATCGGCATGTCCAGCTCGTGACGCCGCCGAGGGGCGGGCGCGCCGAGCACGTGTGCTGCGCCTGCCACGCCGCGGCGCTGGGCCTGCCGGAGGTGGACCTCGCCTGCCGCCCGCCGAGCCGGGCGCTCGGCCGGGCGGCGTAGGCGCCGCAGCACCCGGACGGCGGGTCCGTTGACCGCCGTGACCGGACGGCTTCTGGCCACCGATGGTGCTCGAACTTGCCCTCGTGACCTAGGATTGGTCGGTCTGCCCACTGGGCAACCCGGCGAGGTGCCACGAGCAGGCATGACCTTCCCCGTCGTCCTCCGGCGGGAAAACCCGACCGTCCATCCGATGAGTGGAGAGCACCGCAGTGAAGAGCGCCGTCGAGAACCTTGAGCCCACCCGGGTCAAGCTGACCGTGGAGGTGTCGTACGACGAGCTCAAGCCGAGCCTCGACCACGCCTACTCCCACATCGGGGAGCAGGTCAACGTGCCTGGCTTCCGCAAGGGCAAGGTCCCGCCCCGCATCCTCGACCAGCGCGTGGGGCGCGGCGCCGTCATCGAGCACGCCGTCAACGACTCCGTCCCCGGGTTCTACAACCAGGCCGTCGCGGAGACGGACATCAAGCCCATGGGCCAGCCGAGCATCAACGTCACCGAGATCCCCTCGGTCACCGGGGCCCCGGGCGGCCAGCTGATCTTCGAGGCCGAGGTCGACATCCGGCCCGAGATCACGCTGCCCGCGCTGGACGGCATCGAGCTCACCATCGATGACGTGACGGTGACCGACGACGACGTCGCCGAGCGCCTGGACGCCCTGCGCGAGCGCTTCGGCTCCCTGGTGGGCGTGGACCGCCCCGTGGCCGACGGCGACTTCGTCGTCATCGACCTCACCGCCAAGGTCGGCGACGAGGAGGTCGACTCCGTCTCCGGCGTCTCCTACCAGATCGGCTCGGGCAACATGCTCGACGGGCTGGACGAGGCACTGACCGGCGCGAGCGCGAACGAGACGAAGGTCTTCACCGCGGCCCTGGCCGGCGGCGAGCACGCCGGTGAGGACGCCGAGGTCACCGTGACCGCGACGGCTGTCAAGGAGCGGGACATGCCCGCCGCCGACGACGACTTCGCCCAGCTGGCCTCCGAGTTCGACACGATCGAGGAGCTCCGCGAGGACCTGCGCGCCCAGGTCGCCAAGGACAAGGCCGCCGACCAGGCGGTCCAGGCCCGTGACCGCCTCCTCGAGCGCCTGCGCGAGGCCACCGACTTCCCGGTCCCGGCCGGCGTCGTCGAGGCCGAGATCAAGCGCCACCTCGAGGCCGAGGGCAAGGAGGAGGGCGACGAGCACGGCGAGGAGGTGCGTGAGGAGATCACCGACCTCATGCGCGACCAGCTGCTGCTCGACACCCTCGTCGAGGAGCTCTCCGTGGGCGTCACCCAGAACGAGCTCCTCGAGTTCCTCATCTCCAACGCCCAGCAGTACGGCATGGAGCCCAACCAGTTCATCCAGGCCGCGTCGCAGACCGGCCAGCTCCCGGCGTTCATGGGCGAGATCGCGCGCAACAAGGCCCTCGCGGTCGCGCTGCGCAAGGTCGTCGTCAAGAACGGCGCCGGCGACGTCGTCGACCTGAGCGAGTTCATCGGCTCCGACGAGCTCGACGCCGCCGGCCCCGAGGACGCCGCTGCGTCGGCCGAGAGCGCCGAGTCGGCCGAGTCGGCCGAGTCGGCCGAGTCCGCGGACTCGCCCGAGAGCCCCGAGTCCGCCGACTCGCCCGACGAGGCCGGCGAGGCGACGGCCGAGAAGCCCGCCGCCAAGAAGGCCCCGGCCAAGAAGGCCCCGGCCAAGAAGACGGCGAAGGCCGACACCGAGGCGAAGGCCGAGGAAGCCCCCGCCAAGAAGGCCCCGGCCAAGAAGGCACCCGCGAAGAAGGCGGCCGCCAAGGCGGACGAGGCGTAGCCCTCCCTCCAGACCCGGCGTCACAGACGGGCCCGACCCCCACGGGGGCCGGGCCCGTCCGCGTACCGGGGCGGCCGGCGGTGCACCGCTCGGTGAACGTGCGCCGTGAGCGAAAAGGGCGGTCGGGAGAAAGGATCTGGTGGGTGGCGGCGTTAGTGTCCAGACACGGACCAGAACCGGTCGAGACGCCGGGGTCGACACCCGGGCAAGAAGGAGCATGCACGTGAGCGAGCAGATGCCGCAGGCCAGGACCGAGACGACAGGCATGGGCCTGAACGACAACATCTACAACCGGCTGCTCAAGGAGCGCATCATCTGGCTCGGCTCGGAGGTCCGCGACGAGAACGCGAACGCCATCTGCGCCCAGATGATGCTGCTGTCCGCCGAGGACCCGGACAAGGACATCTACCTGTACATCAACTCGCCGGGTGGGTCGATCACCGCCGGCATGGCGATCTACGACACGATGCAGTACATCCAGCCCGACGTCTCCACCGTCGCCATGGGGATGGCCGCCTCGATGGGGCAGTTCCTGCTCTCCTCCGGCACGAAGGGCAAGCGCTACGCCACCCCGCACGCCCGCGTCCTGATGCACCAGCCGTCCGGCGGCATCGGCGGCACGGCCACGGACATCCGGATCAACGCCGAGCTGATCCTCCACATGAAGCGGACGCTGGCGGAGCTGACCGCGGAGCAGACCGGCAAGACGGTCGAGCAGATCAACAAGGACTCCGACCGGGACCGCTGGTTCACCGCCCCTGAGGCCCTGGAGTACGGCTTCGTCGACCACGTCGTCGAGAGCTCCTCCTCCGTGCCCGGCGGCGGCGGCACCAACACGAAGTGACGCCCCCGAGCCACGTCGACCCTCTCACCCCAGGAGTTCCCTTGAACAGCCCATTCCTCGCCCAGACCGGTGCCATGCCGGCGTCCACCGCCCCGGCCATGCCGTCCTCGCGGTACGTGCTCCCCCAGTTCGAGGAGCGCACGGCCTACGGGTACAAGCGGCAGGACCCGTACACCAAGCTCTTCGAGGACCGCATCATCTTCCTCGGGGTGCAGGTGGACGACGCCTCCGCCGACGACGTGATGGCACAGCTCCTCGTCCTGGAGAGCCAGGACCCGGACGGCCTGATCACGATGTACATCAACTCCCCGGGCGGCTCGTTCACGGCCATGACGGCGATCTACGACACGATGACGTACATCAAGCCGCAGATCCAGACGGTGTGCCTCGGCCAGGCGGCCTCGGCCGCCGCGGTGCTGCTCGCCGCCGGCTCGCCGGGCAAGCGCCTGGCGCTGCCCAACGCGCGCGTGATGATCCACCAGCCCTCCCTCGAGGGCGGCGGCTACCTGCAGGCCTCGGACATCGAGATCCACGCCAACGAGGTGCTGCGCATGCGCACCTGGCTCGAGGACACCATCGCGATGCACTCCGGCACGCCCGTCGAGCAGGTCCGTCTCGACATCGAGCGCGACAAGATGCTCACGGCCGAGCAGGCCAAGGAGTACGGGCTCGTGGACCAGGTGCTCGAGTCGCGCAAGACGCCGGTGCTCACGAAGGCCTGAGCGGGTCGCTCCGGGGGTGACGCCCGGGCGCGTGCCGTCCGGATTCGGGCGCGCACGCGGCCCGGGCGTCTCCGCACCCGGGATGTCCGCGCGGCGGGCAGGACAGACATGTGCCGCGTGGTGTGGAATGGTGAGGTACGGCCGGCGCGGCCGCACGTTGTAGGTGGACGAGACGAGAGGGTGGTGGGGCCCGGTGGTTCGCACAGGTGAAGGGGCAGACCTGCTCAAGTGCTCGTTCTGCGGGAAGAGCCAGAAGCAGGTCAAGAAGCTCATCGCAGGCCCGGGTGTGTACATCTGCGACGAGTGCATCGACCTGTGCAACGAGATCATCGACGAGGAGCTCGCGGAGTCGAGCGAGCTCGGGCTGGTCGACCTGCCCAAGCCGAAGGAGATCTTCGACTTCCTCGAGGAGTACATCATCGGGCAGGACCCCGCCAAGCGGTCGCTCGCCGTCGCCGTCTACAACCACTACAAGCGGGTCCAGGCCAAGGAGAACTCCGCCCAGGACGACACGAGCGTCGAGATCTCCAAGTCGAACATCCTGCTCATCGGGCCGACGGGCACGGGCAAGACCTACCTCGCGCAGACCCTGGCGAAGATGCTCAACGTCCCGTTCGCCATCGCCGACGCCACGGCGCTGACCGAGGCCGGCTACGTCGGTGAGGACGTGGAGAACATCCTCCTCAAGCTCATCCAGGCCGCGGACTTCGACGTGAAGAAGGCCGAGAAGGGCATCATCTACATCGACGAGATCGACAAGATCGCGCGCAAGAGCGAGAACCCGTCGATCACCCGCGACGTCTCGGGCGAGGGCGTGCAGCAGGCCCTGCTGAAGATCATCGAGGGCACGCAGGCGTCGGTGCCGCCGCAGGGCGGCCGGAAGCACCCGCACCAGGAGTTCCTGCAGATCGACACCACCAACGTGCTGTTCATCGTGGCGGGCGCGTTCGCGGGCCTGGAGGAGATCATCTCCGCGCGGGCCGGACGCCGGGGCATCGGTTTCGGCGCGCCGCTGCGCTCCGCCGACCAGGAGGTCGACCTCTTCGGTGAGGTCCGCCCCGAGGACCTGCACAAGTTCGGCCTCATCCCGGAGTTCGTCGGCCGCCTGCCCATCGTCGCCACCGTGAGCACGCTGGACCAGTCGGCGCTGGTGCGGATCCTCACCGAGCCGCGCAACGCCCTGGTCAAGCAGTACCAGCGCATGTTCGAGATCGACGGCGTGGAGCTGGAGTTCACCGACGACGCGCTGGAGGCCATCGCCGACCAGGCCCTCCTGCGCGGCACCGGCGCGCGTGGCCTGCGGGCGATCATGGAGGAGGTCCTCCGCGAGGTGATGTTCGAGGTGCCCTCGCGCGACGACGTCGCCCGCGTGGTCATCAGCCGCGAGGTGGTCCTGGAGAACGTCAACCCCACCCTCGTGCCCCGCGAGGCGGTCACGAAGCGGCGCACGCCGCGCGAGAAGACCGCCTGACCGCAGCATCGACGCCTGGCCGGGCCGCCCATTCTGGGCGGTCCGGCCAGGCGCGTTCGGGGGCCGGGACCGGCCCGGGAGTGCGCCCGGGAACGCTCCAGGGGCGCCCCGGGAGAGCGCCCCTGGGGCGCCCCGCGAGCGGCGCGGGAGCGGCCAAGCATCGGCGCGGGAGCGGGCCGAGGGGCCCCGCGGTGCGGGCCGACGGCGCGGCCGTGGCACCAAGTGACCATGAGGACAACTGCCGCCGGGGCGGTCTAGCCGTGCCCCGCACAGTGGGGCACAGTGGTGCCCACCACTGGTCCCGACAGAGTGAGGTTCCTGATGCGACTTGACCGGATCACGGCCGACCTGCCCACCGACGTCCCGTTCGCGACCGTCGTGCTCGACGCGACCCGCGAGAGCGAGACGGGGGAGCAGGCCGTGCTGACGCGGTGGAAGGACCTGCGCCGCTCGCTCGAGGGCCAGGGGGCCCCGGAGGACGCCCTGGAGGCGCTCGAGGAGCGCGTCCGGGTCATCAGCCGCGCCGGCGGCCAGCACGGTCGCGTGCTGGTGGCTGCGGGTGGCGAGATTCTCCTGGATTGTTCCCTCGCCGAGCCCCCCGCGGCCGACGAGGCCCTCTTCGCCGAGGGGCCGAACGCCTTCGCCCTGGCGCGGGTCGCCGACGAGCACGTCCGCTACCTGCTCGTGGCCGTGGACCGGTCCGGTGCCGACCTCACCCTGCACGACTCGGCCCAGGCGGCCGCCGCGAAGAACGGGACCACCTCGCTGGAGGGCGGCCACGACGTGCTGACAAAGGCGGGCGCAGGCAGCCGCGCGCAGGGCGGCTTCCGCACCGGGGGCCGCGCCCAGCGCCGGTTCGAGACGCGCGCGGAGGACTCCTGGGAACGCAACGCCGAGGCGGTAGCCGCCGAGCTGGATCGCATCGTCGGTCAGCGGCACCCCGAGCTGGTCGTGCTCACCGGCGACGTCCGGGCACGCGCGCTGGTCGTCGACGCCGTGGGGCCCGCCACCCGTGAGGCCCTCGCCGTGGTCGAGGGCGGCTCACGCGCCGACGGCGTGAAGGAGGGCGTGTTCGCGGCGCGGGTCCGCGACACGCTGCAGGAGTTCCGTCTGCGCCGCCGCGAGGTGGTCCTGGACCGGTTCCGGCAGTTCCAGGGGCAGGACGGCCCGGCGCTGACCGGACGGATGGACGTCCTGGACGTGCTGCGCCGCGGCCAGGTGGCCGAGCTCATCGTCACGGAGGCCGTCGCCGGGCCGCCGTCGTCGCTCGCGGGGAAGAACCTGTGGGTGGGCGACACGCCGCTGGAGATCGGGCTGAGCGAGCAGGACGTCGCCGACCTCGGCGTCTCCACGCCGCGGAAGATGCGCGCCGACCTGGCCCTCGGCCGGGCGGCGCTGGCCCAGGGGGCCGGCATCACCGTGGCCGACGAGGCCAGCATCGCCCTGGCCGACGGCGTCGGTGCGCTGCTGCGGTGGCACGACGCCGCGACCCCGAACGACAGGGTCTTCAGCCAGAGCGCCGACGCGCACCGGGTCTGACCCCGGGCGGCGGGGCGGGGCGGACGAGGCGGGCGGGGTGACGCCGCTGCACCGCCTCGTCCGCCGGCGCCGGTCCCGGCCCGGCCACGCGGGTTCCGGCCGGCCAGCGCGGGTTCCGGTCCGCCCCGCGGTCGCGGCGGCGCGGGCCGCGTCCCGAGCCCGGCGGCGCGGTCCCCGCGGTGGCCGGTGGGTGGACGCCGCTGGGCGCGCCCGCCCCCGCACGTAGGATCGGGCCATGACTGAGGGGATCCACCGCAGCAACGAGCCCGCCGAGGTGCCCGGCGAGCTCCGGGAGGCTCGGGCCACCATCGACAACATCGATGCGGCCCTGGTCCACCTGCTGGCCGAGCGGTTCCGGTGCACGAAGAAGGTCGGGGTCATCAAGGCGCACCTCAACCTGCCGCCGTCCGACCCGGGCCGCGAGGAGCGGCAGGTCGCCCGCCTGCGCGCGCTCGCCGAGGAGGCCGGCCTCGACCCGGTCTTCGCGGAGAAGTTCCTGAAGTTCATCGTCGAGGAGGTCATCCGCCACCACGAGGACATCGCCGGCACGATGGCCGAGGACGGCGCCCAGCAGGCCGTGCCGGGCGCGGTAGGCCCCCGGGCCTGAGTGGCCCTGTCGCCCCCCGCGCCTTCGCGCCGGTGAGCGCCCTCCTGCCGTGCCGGTCTATCCCGTTGGCTCAATCCACGGAGGGTCGGGACCTTTCCGCAGCGCCGACGGCCACGCGGTTCTGGTGGCGGACGCGCGGAGCCCTCGGGGTGGGCGTGGTCGCCATGGTTGCCGTGGCCTTGCCCCACACGCGAGGCACGGCGCCGCGCCACCCGGTCGGCGAGGTAGAACCTCTCCGGCGAGCCAGCACATCTCGGCCTTCTATCTCGCCGCAGTTGTTCTACCTCGGACGGTCTCCCCTCAGAAGGGGGGACCTGGCCGCGGATCTCACGCCGGTTCCCGGTGGTCCCAGGCGGTGCGACGAACAGGCGGGCGGTCCTCGGCGGTCTCCCGCCCGCCGAAGCGGGCCCCGGGGAAGGCGTCCGAGGAGATGACCGGTCGCCGCGGCAGGGGGCGAGCGCCTGGACAGGGCGCGCCCCTCCGCCAGTCCCTGTTAGTAGATGACCGCTCGCCGGCAGAAAGCGCTCGCCGGCATGGGGGAGGCGCGCCGATCAGCCGTAGATCGACTCGACGTCCGCGGCGAAGTCCTTGAGCACCAGCGCGCGCTTGACCTTCATCGAGGGGGTCAGGTAGCCGTTCTCCTCGGTGAAGTCCGTGGTGAGCACCTTGACCTTGCGGATCGACTCGGCCCGCGAGACCACGTCGTTGGCGCGGGTGACGGCGCGGTCGAGCGCCGCCAGCACGCGCTCGTCGGCCGCCGCCTCCTCGACGCTCATCGCGGGCAGGTGGTGGTTGGCCAGCCAGCCCGGGAGCATGTCCGCGTCGAGGGTCACCAGGGCGCCGATGAACGGCTTGCCCTCGCCCACGACGACCACCTGGGAGACGAGCGGGTGGCCGCGCAGGCGGTCCTCCAGGACGGCGGGGGCGACGTTCTTGCCGCCCGCGGTCACGATGATCTCCTTCTTGCGGCCCGTGATGCGCAGGTAGCCGTCGTCGTCGAGCGTGCCCAGGTCACCGGTGACGAACCAGCCGTCGGCGTCGAAGGCCTCCGCCGTCGCCGCCGGGTTGTTGTGGTAACCGCGGAAGACGTTCCCGCCCTTGACCAGCACCTGGCCGTCCTCCGCGATGCGGACCGACGTGCCCGGGTAGGGCGGCCCGACGGTGCCGATCTTGACCAGGCCCGGCCGGTTGACGGTGGTCGGGGCGCCGACCTCGGTGAGGCCGTAGCCCTCCAGGACGACGACCCCGATGCCGCGGTAGAAGTGACCCAGCCGCTCGCCCAGGGGCCCGCCGCCCGAGACGGCGTAGACGAGGCTGCCGCCCATCGCGGTGCGGATCTTGCCGTAGACGAGCCGGTCCGCCAGCGCCCGCTGGGCCTTGAGGGCGGCGGACGGGCCCGCGGCGCTCTCCAGCGCCCGGGAGTACTCGATCGCGACCTTCGCGCCCCAGCGGAAGATGCGCTGCTTGGTGCCGGAGCCGGCCTTCGCGTCGGCGGCGTTGTAGACCTTCTCGAACACGCGCGGGACGGCGAGGAGGAAGGTGGGCTTGAACGCGTCGAGGTCGGCCACGAGGTTCTTCGCGTCCGGGACGTGGCCCATGACGGCGCCGGAGTACACGCACAGCACCTCGACGAACCGGGCGAAGACGTGCGCGAGCGGCATGAACAGCAGCGTGCGCTTGTTCCCGCCGCGGACCACCTGGCTGAAGTTCGGGTCGTCGCTGCCGTTGACCACGAGGGAGACGAAGTTCCCGTGGGTCAGCTCCACGCCCTTGGGCCGGCCGGTGGTGCCGGAGGTGTAGATGATCGTGGCGAGGGAGTCCATGCCGAGGGCGGCGGTGCGGTCCGCGACCTCATGGTCGGCCACGTCCGCGCCGGCCTCGACGAGCTGCGCGACGGCGCCGTCGTCGATGACGAAGACGCGCTCCAGGCCCGGCACCTTCCCGATCAGGGCCCGCGCGATCTCGGCCTGCGCCCGGGTCTCGGCGAAGACGACCTTGACCTCGGCGTCGGACACGATCCACTCGACCTGGGCGGCCGAGGACGTCTCGTAGACGGAGACGGGGACGGCGCCGGCGGACCAGGCCGCGAAGTCGAGCACGGTCCACTCGTAGCTGGTGCGGCTGAGGATGGCCACCCGCTCGCCCGGGGCGACGCCGAGCGCGACGATGCCCTTGGCGACGGCCGCGACGTCGGCGGCGAACGCCCGGGTGGTGACCGGCACGAACTCGGTGCCCAGCGCCGACTTGCGCTCGAAGATCGTGCCCTCGGGCGACTTCGCGAGCCGGTCGGTGAGGATCCGGGGGATGGACATCTCCGGGCTCAGGCGCCCCACGCCGGGGGTGCTCGCCTCACGTCCCGCGCTCAGCTGGTGCGTGCCTGTCTCGTCCATCAACGTCCCTCCAGTGTGGCCGCCCGGGGCGGCCGCGGACGTCGCCGCCGGCGGGGATGCCCCGGCCGACGGCGACGCGTGGTCTCAGCGGCGCGGCTCGGCCTCGTCGAGCTCGTGCCCGGTCACGTCGGCGTGCTCGGCGGCGGACGACCCGACGATCTCCAGGTCGCCGCGGACCCGCCCGGCCGCGCGCAGGTCGCCCAGCGCCTGCTGGAGGTACGCGACGGCGGCCGCGGGCACCTCGAGGCGGGCCCGGGCGAAGGTCGTGCGCTGGGACACCTTGGCCTCGGACTTGACCTTGCGCAGCGCGGCCAGGGCCTGGCCGGTGGCGCCGATCAGGGCGGGGTCGCCACCCGCCGCCGCGGCGCGCAGCGGCTCCGCCGTCGGCCAGGCCGCCTGGTGCACGGAGCCGGCGCGGTACCAGCTCCACACCTCCTCGGTGGCGAAGGGCAGGACCGGGGCGAACAGGCGCAGCATCGTGTCCACGGCGATGGCCAGCGCGGCACGGGCCGAGGCGACCTCGGCGTCCGGCAGCGTGCCCTCGCGGTTGTAGGCGCGGTCCTTGACGAGCTCGAGGTAGTCGTCGCAGAAGGTCCAGAAGAACGTCTCGGTCGTCTCCAGGGCCCGGGTGTGGTCGTAGGCGTCGAGGGCGGCCGTGGCGGCCTCGACGACGTCGGCCAGGCCCGCGAGCATCGCCCGGTCGATCGGGGTGGTCACGGCCGCGGGGTCGAGCACGATCGGGGCGTCCCCGCCCATGGTGAGCGCGAACTTGCTGGCGTTGAGGATCTTGATGGCCAGCCGCCGGCCGATCTTCATCTGCCCGACCTCGAACGCGGCGTCGGTGCCCAGGCGGGCCGAGGCCGCCCAGTAGCGCACGGCGTCGGAGCCGTGCTCCTCGAGCAGGCCCATCGGGGTGACGACGTTGCCCTTGGACTTCGACATCTTCTTGCGGTCGGGGTCGAGGATCCAGCCGCTGATGGCGGCGTGGCGCCACGGGAGCGCCCCGAATTCCAGGTGCGCCCGGACCACGGTGGAGAACAGCCAGGTGCGGATGATGTCCTGGCCCTGGGGGCGCAGGTCCATGGGGTAGACGCGCTCGAACAGGTCGGGGTCGCGCAGCCACCCGCCGGCGATCTGCGGGGTCATCGACGACGTCGCCCAGGTGTCCATGATGTCGACCTCACCGACGAAGCCGCCGGCGACGCCGCGCTGGTCCTCGGTGTAGCCCGCCGGCACGTCGATGCTCGGGTCCACCGGGAGCGCGGCCTCGTCGGGCACGAGCACGCGGTCGTAGTCCGGCTCGCCGTCGGCGTCCAGGGCGTACCAGACGGGGATCGGCACGCCGAAGAAGCGCTGGCGGGAGACCAGCCAGTCGCTGTTGAGGCCGCCCACCCAGTTCTCGTAGCGCACGCGCATGAACGCCGGGTGGAAGTCGAGCTCCTGCCCGCGCTCGAGCAGCTCCTCGCGCAGGTCCTGCCCGGAGCGGCCGGTGTACGGGCGCCCGCCGTTGCGGATGTACCACTGCCGCGACGTGACGATCTCCAGCGGCTTGTCGCCCTTCTCGAAGAAGTTCGTCTTGCGCTGGGTGGGGGTCGGCTCGCCGTCGAGGTCCCCGGCGTCGCGCAGCGCGTCGACGACGGCGGTGCGCGCGGAGAACGTCGTCTTGCCCGCCATCTCGGCGTAGAGGGCGCGCCCGGTCTCGTCGGTGATCCAGTCCGGCGTCTCGCCCAGGATGCGGCCGTTGCGGCCCAGGACCGGACGGGTGGGCAGGTCGAGCTCGCGCCACCACTGGACGTCGGTGAGGTCGCCGAAGGTGCAGCACATCGCGATGCCGGCGCCCTTGTCCATCTCGGCGGCCGGGTGGGCGAGGACGGGCAGCTCGACCCCGAACAGCGGCGAGGTCACGGTGGTGCCGAAGAGGGCCTGGTAGCGCTCGTCGTCGGGGTGGGCGATGAGGGCCACGCAGGCGGCCAGCAGCTCGGGGCGGGTCGTCTCGATGTAGAGCGCCTCGCCGCCCGGCTGGTGGAAGGCGACCTTGTGGTAGAAGCCGGGGTAGTCGCGCGCCTCCAGCTCGGCCTGGGCGACGGCGGTCTGGAAGGTGACGTCCCACAGCCCCGGCGCGGCGGCCTGGTAGGCCTCCCCGCGGGCGAGGTTGCGCAGGAAGCCGGCCTGCGCGACGAGCTGGGAGTCCTTGCCGATGGTCTGGTAGTGGTGGTCCCAGTCCACGCTGAGGCCGAGGTGGCGCCACAGCGCCTCGAACTGCTGCTCGTCCTCGGCGGTGAGGCGCTGGCACAGCTCGATGAAGTTCTTCCGGCTGACCGGGATCTGGTCCGCGGCCTTGACGGACTTGCCCTCGCCGCCGATGTGCGGGGGCGTGAAGTCCGGCTCGTAGGGCAGCGACGGGTCGCAGCGCACGCCGTAGTAGTTCTGCACGCGCCGCTCGGTGGGCAGGCCGTTGTCGTCCCAGCCCATCGGGTAGAACACCGACTTGCCGCACATGCGCTGGTAGCGGGCGACGACGTCGGTGTGGGTGTAGCTGAACACGTGGCCCACGTGCAGCGACCCGGAGACCGTGGGCGGCGGGGTGTCGATGGAGTAGACCTGCTGGCGGGTCGCGGTGCGGTCGAAGGCGTAGGTGCCGGCCTGCGTCCACGTGGAGTTCCAGCGGTCCTCGAGGCCGTCGACGCTCACCTTGTCCGGTACCGACGGGGCCGGGAGGGTCTCGGCTTCGGGGACGGTTCCGGTCAGGGGTGCTTCGCTCATGGTGGGAGATTCTTTCACGTCGGCGGCAGTGGGCGCCGTCACGGTCCGCGGACGCCGGCGGGCCGGCTCGCCGGCGGCCGCCACGGAGGTAGAACAAGGACGAGGTAGAACAGTTGCGGCGAGGTAGAACGCTCAAACCTTCTACCTCGCCGCAACTGTTCTACCTCGCCGCTGTTCTACATCGCCGCGCGGGTGACGATCGGCCGCGCGGGCAGTCGCGCGCTCAGGCCATCCGGTCCACGAGCATCCCGGCGAAGGTGCCCAGGGCGTCCTTGATCTTCCCGGCCGGCACGGGCTCGAGCTCGGCGACTGCGACGGCGGCCCAGGTCCCGGCGACCTCGCGGGCCTGCGCGACCGACGTCGTGGTTGCGCAGGCCGGTGACGACGGGGCGCAGGGTGTCGTTGGAGTGGAGCGCGGCGCCGAGCCGGCCCAGCACGGCGGCGCCGTCAGCGTCGCGCGATGGTGATCAGCCTGTCGAGGATGTGCTCGCCGTCGGTGCGGATGCCGTCGTGCTGGTAGTCGTTGGTGATCCACGGGCGCAGGCCCTTGATCGCGCGGGCGGTGGCGAGGGACAGCTCCAGGGGCACGAACATGTCGTCGACGTAGATCGCCGCCGCCACCGGCACGGTGTTCGCGGCGAGCACCTTCGGGTCGTACAGCGCGGGGAAGTCCTCCTTGGCGGCGAGGAGGTCGGCGGCGTCGGCCAGCGGCCGCAGCGCCGGGTCCTCGCGCAGCTGCCACGGGTAGATGTGCTCGCCCGTGAGGTAGTACGGGGTGGCCGGCCAGGCCGGGTCGGCGTCCTCGGCCATCGAGGCGAACTCCCCGCGCACGCGCTCCGCCGCCCAGTGCGTGGCCGACCCCTGCGCGTAGATGGCCTCGTGCAGGACGGCGTAGAGCGGGTTGCCCGCGTAGCTGACCAGGGCGCCGACGTCGGCCAGGAATGACCGGGTCAGCCGCCGGGCGCCGCCGACGCTGACGAAGGGCTCCTCGAGGACGTAGTGCAGCGCGTCGAAGCCGAGGTCCGCGCCGAGCCGGATCCCGATCTGCCGCAGCCGGCGGGCGGAGAGCCGCTCGCCCGTGGGGAGCAGCTCCTCCGTGCCGGCCAGGTGCTGGGCGACCTCCCGCAGGCGCGCCTGGTCGTCCGGGTAGCGGGCGAAGTACTGGTGGTTGCGCCGGGCCGTCTTGGCGTAGGTGAGGCGGTAGACCTCCTCGGCGGTCGCCGTCAGGCCGGGGAGCCCGGCGACGACGAACGCCTCCCGCAGGCCCTCCGGGGCGCGCGAGAGGTACGCCGTGATGACGAACCCACCGAAGGACTGCCCGAGCACCGACCAGGGCCGGCCGCCGGCGAGCTCGCGGCGCAGCGCCTCGGCGTCCGCGACGATGGCATCCGCCCGGAAGTGCGCGAGGTAGTCCGCCTGCGCGGCCGCGTCGCCGCGGGCCGTGACGGTCACGGCGTCCGCCGGGCTCGAGTGCCCGGTGCCGCGCTGGTCGAGGAGGACCACCCGGTAGTCCTCCAGGGCCCGGTCGACCCAGCCGGTGATGCGCGCCGGCCGGTCCCCGCGGCTGCCGGGGCCGCCCTGGAACCAGACCAGATGGGGGCGCTCGGCGCCGCCGTCGCGCACGATCTCCCGCGCGAAGAGCTGGATGGTCTCGCCGGCCGGGGCGGCGGGGTCCAGCGGGACCGCCAGGCGGTGCTCGTAGACGTCGTGCCCGTCGATCCGGTAGCGGGAGGTGTCCATGGACCGATTCTGCCCTCCCCGGCCGGGGCCCGGACCCCGGCCGGGGTCCGGATCCCGCCCGGTGTCGCGGCCGTCTACCGGGCGCGCATCATGGGCGCCGTGCTGGCCGGGGCCCCGCCGGACTGGGCGTCGGAGAGCCGGGCGACCGTGGCCTCGGCGCGCCGCACCCGGGCCAGGGCGTGGCCGGGCAGGGCGTCGGCGAGGAACTCGTACGCGTCGGCCGTCTCGCGGGCCGCGCGGTCGCCGGTGCGCGCGGCACCCACGGTCGCTCCCCACCAGTCGGCGATGTCGCCCCAGCCCGGCGCGGCCAGCGAGCCGCCGAAGTGCTGCACCGCCAGGGCGGAGCACAGCACCGCGAACCGCAGCCGCTGCTCGAGGGCCCAGCCCTGCAGGGTCCCGGTGACCAGCGCGGCGGCGAAGACGTCCCCCGCGCCGGTGGCGTCGATGGCGTCGACGCGCAGCGGCTCCACCTGGACCTCCTGCCCCGTCGCTGAGTCGACGGCGAGGGCGCCCTCCGCGCCCAGGGTCACCACGGCCAGGGGCACGTGCTCCGCCAGCAGCCGGGCCGCGGCCGCGGGCGAGTCCGCGCGGGTGTACGCCATCGCCTCCACCGCGTTGGGCGTGAACGCGTAGCAGCCCGTCAGCCGGTCCAGGTGCGCCGCGTCCCAGACCTCGGTGGGGTCCCAGGCGGCGTCGGCGAAGACCAGCGAGCCGGCGTCCGCCACCGCCCGCCACCACGGCACCTCGTCCCGTGCGGTCTCGGTCAGCTCCGCCACGACGGCGCGGGCCGGCGGGGCGGCGGCGATGAGGTCCGTGGCGGCGTCGGGGTCGGGATGCCCGTGGGTGACCATCGCCCGGTCGCCCCCGGAGGCCATCGACACGGTCACCGAGGTGTGCCAGTGCTTGTAGCGGCGGGACGCGGACAGGTCCACGCCCTCCTGCTCGCCGAGCACGGTCCACAGCCAGTCCGCGTACGCGTCGTCGCCGAAGCCCGCCGCGAGGCCGGTGCGCAGCCCCAGCCGCGCGGCCGCCACCGCGAGGTTCGCGATGCCGCCGGGGGCGGAGCCCATGCCCTCGGCCCACACCTCCGTCCCGGCGCGCGGGGTGCTGGGCAGCCCCGTGAAGACGATGTCGAAGAAGACCGGCCCGGCGACCAGCAGGTCCAGGGCGGCGTCGGCGGGCTCGGGGCTGGGGGGCTGGGTGCTCATGGTGAGGACGATCCTCCCATCCCGCTAGCGTGGCCTGGTGATTCTCACCATCCTCGGCGGCGGCGGGTTCCGCGTGCCGCTCGTCTACCAGGCCGTCGCGGCCGCCCGGGCACGCGTCGACGTCGACCAGGTCGTCCTGCTCGACGACGACCCCGACCGGCTCGCCACGATGACGCGCGTCCTCGCCCAGCTCGCCGACGAGGCCGCCGACGCGCCGGCCGTGCGCGCCACCACGGACCTCGACGACGCCGTCACCGGGGCGGACGTGATCTTCTCCGCCATCCGCGTGGGCGGGACGGCCGGGCGGACCCACGACGAGCGGGCCGCGCTCGGCGAGGGCCTCCTGGGTCAGGAGACCGTCGGGCCCGGGGGTCTCGCCTACGCGTTGCGCACGGTGCCGGTGGCCGACCGGGTCGCCGCGCGCATCGCCCACCTGGCGCCGGCCGCGTGGACGATCAACTTCACCAACCCGGCGTCCATCGTCACCGAGGCCATGCGCGCACGCCTGGGCGGGAGGGTGCTGGGCATCTGCGACACCCCCATCGCCCTGGTGCGCCGGGCGCTGCGGGCCGTCGGGCGGGACCCCCTCGCCTTCGACCGCGGCGACGTCGAGGTCGACTACGCCGGGCTGAACCACCTCGGCTGGCTGCGGGCGCTGCGCGCCGACGGGCGGGACCTGCTGCCGGGGCTGCTCGCGGACGACGCCGCCCTCGCCGGCCTGGAGGAGGTCCGGCTCATGGGCGCCGACTGGGTGCGCGCGCTCGGCGCGCTGCCCAACGAGTACCTGTACTACTACGACTTCACCCGCGAGGCCGTGGCCGCCATCGCGGGGCAGGAGAGCACCCGCGGGGAGTTCCTCGCCGTCCAGCAGGGCGGCTTCTACGCGGCGGCCGCCGCCGAGCCGGGCCGGGCGCTGGCGCTGTGGCGGGAGGCCCTGGCCGTGCGGGAGGCCACCTACATGGCCACCGAGCGGGAGAGCGCCGACGCCGGGGCACGCGAGTCCGAGGACCTGGGCGGCGGCTATCACGAGGTGGCCGTCGACCTCATGGCCGCGCTGCTCGGCGCCGAGGAGCACCGCATGATCCTCGACGTCGCGAACCGCGGCGACGACGGCGCCGCGATCCTCCCGGGCCTGCCGACCGACGCCGTCGTCGAGGTGCCGGTGCGCGTGGACGCCACGGGCGTGCACCCGCTGGCGCTGCGCACGTCCCTGGCGCCCGCGATGCTCGCCCGGGTCGCCGCGGTGAAGGCCAGCGAGCGGCTGATCATCGAGGCCGCCCGCACCCGCTCGCGCGAGACGGCGTGGAAGGCGTTCGCGGCGCACCCGCTCGTCGACTCCGCGGCGGTCGCCCGGCGGCTCGTCGACACGCTCTGAGGCCGGCGATCGCCCGGCCGATTCGCCTGCACGGCACGGCCCGCTGAGGGACGCTATGCGGGTGCACCGGCGCGCCCGCGACCGGGCCGAGAGGGGGACGACGATGACCATCCGACTCTGGTCACGCGAGGCCGAGCCCGAGGCCTCCGCGGAGTTCCGGCGCGTGCTGTGGACGGGCGAGCACAGCCAGCTCGTGATCATGACGATCCAACCGGGCGGTGACATCGGCGAGGAGACCCACTGGGACAACGACCAGATCCTCAGCTTCGTCTCCGGGTCCGGGAAGGCCGTGGTCGAGGACGACGAACAGTTCGTGACCGCCGGCGACATCGTGGCGGTCCCGGCGGGCACCCGGCACAACTTCATCAACGTCGGCCCCAACCCGCTCGTGCTGTACACGATCTACGGGCCGCCGCACCACGCCGACGGCGCCGTGCACGCGACCAAGGAGGACGCCGAGAAGGCCGAGGTGTCCGGGCAGGACGAACCGCCGCAGGGCTGAGCGCGGGCGCTCTCCGGCCGGGCGCGCGTGGGCGGCGGGCCGGGCGCGCGTGGGCGGCGGGCCGGGCGCGCGTGGGCGGCGGGCCGGCCGGCGCCGGCCGGCCGGCAGGTGGCGGCGGGCCGGCCGGCGCTGGCGGTCCCGCGGGCGCCACGCCCCCGCCGGTCCGCGAGGACCTCCTCCTGCTGGCGGCGATCTTCCACGACATCGGCAAGGTCCCCGGCGGCCGCCACCACGCCGAGGCGGGCGCGCGCCTCGTGGGCCCGATGATGGACCGCCTCGGCCTGGCGCCCGCGGACCGGGACACCGTGGTCCTGCTCGTGCGCGAGCACCTGCTGCTCGCCGAGACCGCCACGACGAAGAACCTGCGCGACCCGGTGGTCATCGCGCACGTGGCCGACGCCGTCGACGAGCGCCCCGAGGTCCTGGCGATGCTGCGGCGCCTGACCGAGGCCGACGCGACGGCCGCCGGCCCGCAGGCGTGGACGTCGTGGCGGGCGGGGCTGGTCGACACCCTTACCGCTCGGGTGGCCGCCACTCTCGCGTTACCCTGACCTACAGTCCTTCTCCCTGCCGACCCGAGGTACCGCCTTGTTCGCCAACCTGTCCGACCGGCTCACCGCCTCCTTCAAGCAGCTCCGCGGCAAGGGGCGCCTGTCCGAGGCTGACATCGACGCGACCGTCTCGGAGATCCGTCGCGCCCTGCTCGAGGCCGACGTCGCCCTCCCGGTCGTGCGCTCGTTCACCGCCAACGTGCGCGAGCGGGCCAAGTCCGCCGAGGTCTCGGCCGCGCTGAACCCGGCGCAGCAGATCATCAAGATCGTCAACGCGGAGCTGGTCGAGATCCTCGGCGGCGAGGCGCGCGACCTGCACTTCGCCAAGCACCCGCCGACGGTCATCATGCTCGCGGGCCTCCAGGGCGCGGGCAAGACGACCCTGGCCGGCAAGCTGGGCAGGTGGCTGCGCGAGCAGGGCCACACGCCGCTGCTCGTCGCCTCCGACCTCCAGCGGCCCAACGCCGTCACCCAGCTCCAGGTGGTCGGCGGGCAGGCCGGCGTGCCGGTGTGGGCGCCCGAGCCCGGCAACGGCGTCGGCGACCCGGTCGCCGTCGCCCGCTCCGGCATCCAGCACGCCCGCGACAAGCTCTACTCCGTCGTCGTGGTCGACACCGCCGGACGCCTCGGCATCGACACCGAGATGATGCAGCAGGCCGCCGACATCCGCGACGCCGTCGACCCGGACGAGATCCTCTTCGTCCTCGACGCCATGATCGGGCAGGACGCGGTCACCACCGCCAACGCGTTCGCCGAGGGCGTCGGCTTCACCGGCGTGGTCCTGTCCAAGCTCGACGGCGACGCCCGCGGTGGCGCCGCGCTGTCCGTGCGCGGCGTGACCGGCAAGCCGGTGCTCTTCGCGTCCACCGGCGAGAAGCTCTCCGACTTCGAGCGCTTCCACGCCGACCGGATGGCCTCCCGCATCCTCGACATGGGCGACATCCTCACCCTCATCGAGCAGGCCGAGCGCACGTTCGACGCCGCGCAGGCCGAGGAGATGGCCAACAAGATCGCCGGCGACGGTGACTTCACCCTCCAGGACTTCCTGGCCCAGCTGGCCCAGCTGAAGAAGATGGGCTCGATGAAGAAGATGCTCGGCATGCTGCCGGGCATGGGCCAGATGCGTGAGCAGCTGGAGAACTTCGACGAGCGCGAGGTGGACCGCGTCGAGGCGATCGTCCACTCGATGACGCCGGCCGAGCGCACGAACCCCAAGATCCTCAACGGCTCGCGCCGCCAGCGCATCGCCCGGGGCTCGGGTACCACCGTCACCGAGGTCAACGCGCTCATGGAGCGCTTCGAACAGGCCAAGACCATGATGCGGCAGATGGCGCGCGGCGCCGGCAAGGGCATGCCCGGCATGGGCATGCTGCCCGGCGGCGGGAAGAAGGCGAAGGGCCGGATGGCGCCCCCGCCGAAGAAGGGCAAGAAAGGCAAGTCCGGGAACCCGGCCAAGCGCGCCCAGCAGGAGCTCGAGGCCTCCCAGCAGGTGGCGCCGCAGGCGCGGGCCGGCTCTGCGTTCGGGCTGGGCCAGCCGAAGGCGCAGGAGGTTCCCGACCTCGAGGAGCTGCAGAAGTACCTGCGCTGACGCCCCCCTCCCTCGCCGAGCGGTCAAGTACTGACCGGGCGGCCATCAGCGCTGCCGTGGTGAGCCGGCGGGCGGCGCCGACGTCGCCGCCCGCCCCCGGGAACAGCCGCCCGCCCCCGGGAACAGCCG
Organism: Georgenia sp. SYP-B2076; assembly: GCF_003991205.1. Taxonomy (GTDB): domain Bacteria; phylum Actinomycetota; class Actinomycetes; order Actinomycetales; family Actinomycetaceae; genus Georgenia. Next base: position 170,980 of record NZ_RXOZ01000033.1, read on the forward strand.
CCCGCCCCCGGGAACAGCCGCCCGCCCTTGGGAACACGGGGAAGACTTCGTACGGATAGTCAGTACGAAGTTTTCGGCGTGCGAGCGGAGCCGGCGAAGCGCCGAGGTTGGGAGAGCGCCGTCAGCGTCGTCAGGCTCAGCCGCCCCGTGAGGCCAGCTCGATAGCCCACGCGCGGGCGCGCGCCTGGGCGGTGTCGGACGGCGGAGGGCCGGCGTTGACGGGCGCGCGCGGCGGCACCGCCCCGGTTCCGGGGTCAACCGAGGCCCCGGGGTCAACCGGGGCCCCTGGGCCATCCCCGGCCCCTGGGCCAACCCCGGCCCCTGGGCCATCCCCGGCCCCCGGGCCAGCCCAGGCCCCCGGGCCAACCCGGGCCCCGCCGGCTGCTCCGAGATCAGCCCGGGCGTCGGCCCCGGCGCCGCGGTACCGGTCCGCGGCCAGCCGCGGGCGGCGGCGGCCACGAGGTCTGGCGGCAACGCAGGGCCCATGGCGGTCATCTCCTCCCGCTCACTCCCGTGCACACACGCGACCACGCACCCACGCAGCCAGACACGCAGCCGCGGCCTCCCTACCTGCCCATGCTGGCACGCCGGCGCGTGAGAACGTAGGGCGCATGAGTGACGTGCTGCACCTCCAGGGGACCGTCGTCGTCGACGACCGCACCGAGCTGCCCGAGTGCTGGGTGACGGACGGCCGCCTGAGCCTGACCCTGCCGGCCGGGGCGGAGACGGCCCGCACCCTCACGGGCTGGGTGCTGCCCGGGCTCGTCGACGTCCACTGCCACATCGGCCTCGGTCCCGACGGCGAGGTCGACTACGAGGAGGCGCTCCTCCAGGCGAAGGCCGACCTCGACGCCGGGACGCTGCTCGTCCGTGACGCCGGCTCGCCCATGGACAACCGCTGGGTGCAGGAGCGCACGGACCTGCCGGTCCTCATCCGCGCCGGGCACCACCTCGCCCGGCCCAAGCGGTACCTGCGCCACTACGGCCTCGAGCTCGACGACGTCGCCCAGCTGCCCGAGGCCGTGGCCGAGCAGGCGAGGTTCGGGGACGGCTGGGTCAAGATCGTCGCCGACTGGATCGACAGGTCCGACGGCGCCGACTCCGACCTGCGCCCCCTCTGGCCGGCCGACGTCCTGGCCGACGCGGTCGCCGCAGCCCACGAGAACGGCGCGCGCGTCACCGCCCACACCTTCGCGCACGAGACGATCGACCCCCTCCTCGACGCCGGCGTCGACGGCATCGAGCACGGCACCGGCATGGACGCCGACCACATCGCGGAGGCGGCCCGCCGGGGCATCCCGGTGACCCCCACCCTCCTGCAGGTCGGCTACTTCGCGTCCTTCGCCACGCAGGCCGGCGCCAGGTACCCGCGCTACGCCGCCCGGATGTCCCGGATGCACGCCCGCCGCTACGAGCAGGTGCGCGCGTTCCATGACGCCGGCGTCCCGCTGCTCATGGGCTCCGACGCCGGCGGCACCATCGCCCACGGCTCACTCCCCGCCGAGCTGGCCGAGGTCGTCCGCGCCGGTGTCCCGGCCCGCGACGTCGTCGCCGCCGCGAGCTGGCGGGCCCGCGCCTTCCTCGGTGCCCCGGGGATCGCGGACGGCGCGAGCGCCGACGTCGTCATGTACGACGCCGACCCCCGCGACGACGTCGCGGTGCTGACCCAGCCCTCCGCCGTCGTCCTGCGCGGTCGGCTCGTCTGACCGCGGAGGCGTCAGGAGCCTGCGACGACCGCCGCCGACGTCGCGGCCGTGACGGCGGCGGACGTGGCGGCGGTGACGGCCGCGACGGCCTTGCGCACCGCCTCGCCGGCGAACTCGCCCGCGGCGATGGCCCGAGCCCGACGGCGTAGCTCGCGCTTGTCGAGGCCCGAGCCGGCCATGACCCTCGGGACCTGGTCCACGGCGCCCAGCAGCGACACGAGCGCCGCCTCGCGGGGGGTCGGCGTCCGGCCGAGCGCGAGCACCTCGACTAGGCCCCGGCGCACGTCGCGCTCGTGCGCCGAGTCCACCGCGGGCCACGAGCGGGTGGGGAAGATGCCGAGCACGCGGCCCTGCTCGGCCCGCAGGATCCCGCGCCCGACGAGGCGGTCCAGCAGGCCCGGCCGCAGCTGCTTCGCCAGGCCGGGCAGGTGGTCCTGAGGCTTGCCGGGCCGCCGGGTGCCGATGCGCCGCAGCGCCTCGTCCAGCACGCCGTCACCCGTGGGGGAGGGGTCGCGCACGACGAGACGGCCGGGGCGCACAGCCCCGCCGGGCTCGGACACGACGACCCGGCCGGCCGTGGCCAGCTCGAGCACGACGGCGCCGGCCAGCGCCAGGTCCAGCCGGGTGCCGTCCAGCGCGGCCCGGCCGCTGGAGTCGTCGGTCAGCAGAAGCAGCAGGTCCTCGGCGAGCAGCATGACGACACCGTACCGAGGCCCGGGCGCGGGCTTCCCGGGAATCCCTTGCGCCTTCCGCGGTTCCGTGGTTCATTGGTCCAGTAATGAACCACGGAGGGGGTCGGATGTTCGAGGGACGTGAGCCCATCTACGTGCAGATCGCCCAGCAGATCCGCGCCGAGATCCTCGCCGGGACCCTGCCCGAGGAGGGCCAGGTCATGTCGACCACCCAGTACGCGACGACCTACCGCATCAACCCCGCCACCGCCGCCAAGGCCTTCGCCGAGCTGGTCGACGAGGGCCTGCTCTACAAGCGCCGGGGCGTCGGCATGTTCGTCGCGACCGGCGCCCGGGAGCGCCTGCTGGGCCAGCACCGCCAGTCGTACTTCACCGAGGTGCTCGACCCCGCCCTCGCCCAGGCCGAGCTGCTCGGCATCGGCGTCGAGGAGCTGGTCGAGCACCTCACCCGCAACCACCCGAGGAGGGCCGCGCGATGAGCGCACTGCAGGAGACAGCCGGGTTCGACGTCGCCGTCCGCGACCTGACCGTGCGCTACGGCCGCACCACGGCGCTCGACGGCGTCACGTTCGACCTCCCCGCCGGCGGCATCTACGGGCTGCTCGGCCGCAACGGCTCCGGCAAGACGACGCTGCTGTCCGTGCTCGCCGCCATGCGGCGGGGGGCGTCGGGGCAGGTGCGCGTGGACGGCGAGGACCCGTTCGAGAACGCCCGCGTCATGGGTGGCACCAGCATCACCCGCGAGGGCGGCGACGTGCTGGCCCACGAGCGGGGCAAGGTCAACCTCAGGTATGTCGCCGCTATGCGTCCCGGGTTCGACGCCGCCTGGGCCGAGGAGCTCCTCGACGCCTTCGCCGTCGACGGTCGCAAGGCCCCGGACAAGCTCTCCCGCGGGCAGCGCTCCGCGCTCGGCGCCGTCATCGGCCTCGCCACCCGCGCGCCGCTGACCATCTTCGACGAGGTCCACCTGGGCATGGACGCCCCGTCGCGTCAGCTGTTCTACGACGTGCTGCTCGCCGACGTCATCGCCCACCCCCGCACCGTGATCCTCTCCAGCCACCTCATCGGCGAGATCGAGCACCTCCTGGAGCGGGTGGTCATCCTCGACGGCGGCACGGTGCTCCTGTGCGAGGAGGTCGACGTCCTGCGCGCCAAGGGCGTGACCATCACCGGGCCGGCCGACCGCGTCGCCACCGCCGTCGCCGGCCTCGGCGTCGTCGGCACCCGCGACCTCGGCCGGACCCGGCAGGTCACGATCTTCGACGACCTCGACGACGGCGCCCTCGACCGGGCGGCCGCTGCCGGCCTCGAGCTCGGCGGCGTCCCCCTGCAGGACCTGTTCATCCACCTGACCGCGAGGGAGTCCCGATGACCACGCTCACCACCATCAGGCCCGTCCGGGCGCCGTGGCTGCGCGCCGCCCGCTGGCAGCTGCGGTCCCAGGCCGCCGTGGGGGCGTGGCTGTGGGCCACCATGGCCGTGGCCGCCACGGTCGTCGTCGGCCTCCTCAGCCGCTTCGCCGACGTCGAGGTGTCGATCTTCCAGTTCAGCAGGCACGGTGCCCTGTGGACGGGCTTCGCGATGGCGGTCATCTTCTGCACCGCCGGCCTCGCCGCCCACGTCGCCAGCGGCCTCACCCGTGCCGCGTTCGTGCGGGCCACCGTCGTGGTCGGCGTCGTCGTCGGTGTCGTCTACGCCCTCCTCGCCGGAATCGGGCTCGAGCTTGAGGGGCTGGTCTACGGCGCCAACGGGTGGAGCCACGTCGGGTCGGGCGGTGGCGTCGACCCGCAGCACGGCTTCGACCCCCCTTCGGGGCTCGGGGTCGTCCCCGGGCTGGCGCTCTCGTTCGTCGCCGGCCAGCTCAGCGGCCTGCTCGTGGGGATGGCCTACTACCGGCTCGGCGGCTGGTGGGGCACCGTCGTCCTGCCGCTGACCCTCGCACCGATCTACCTCGTCGGCTCTCCGAGCCTGACCACCGGTCAGCTCCAGCTGCTCGCGCCGCTGGACCTGTCCGCCCCCGCCGCCGCCATCGTCTCCGTGGCCGTGCTCGCCGCGGCCGCGCTGGCCTACTACCTCCTCGCCCGGCACGTCCCGATCCGGAGCGTCCAGTCATGAACCCCGTCGTCGAGGCGCCGGCCCGGCATCCAGCTCCAGGACCTGGGGCGGCGGGCGAGGACCGCCCGGTGACCGTGGCGCGTCCCACATCGCAGGGTTTCTTTGACGCCCCGGGATCTGGCAGAATGACCCGCTGTACTCAGCGCGGCCGGCCCTCTCACCGTCCGAGGCTGTGTCCTGCGACCAACCGAGACGCCGAAACCCACCGGGGTCCTGCGCGGTCCACCGACATCGAACCAGGAGTGACCACCTAGTGGCAGTCAAGATCCGTCTCAAGCGCATGGGCAAGATCCGCGCGCCGTACTACCGCGTCGTCGTGATGGACTCGCACACCAAGCGCGACGGCCGGGCGATCGAGGAGATCGGCAAGTACCACCCCACCGAGGAGCCTTCGCTCATCGACATCAACTCGGAGCGGGCGCAGTACTGGCTCTCCGTGGGCGCCCAGCCCTCCGACCAGGTCGCCGTGCTCCTCAAGATCACGGGTGACTGGCAGAAGTTCAAGGGCCTGCCGGGCGCCGAGGGCACCCTGCGGACCAAGGACTCCTCCGCGGAGACCGCCGCCGAGACCAAGGCCGCCGCGGTCAAGGCCGCCGAGCAGGACGCGGAGAAGCGCAAGGCCCGCGCCGCCGAGGACAAGGCCGCCAAGGCCGAGTCCGACAAGGCTCCTGCCGAGGCGCCCGCCGAGGCCGAGGGCGACGCCGAGGCTCCCGCACAGGACGCCTGATCCCCGTGCTGGCTGACGCTCTCGAGCACCTGGTGCGCGGCATCGTCGACCACCCGGACGACGTGCACGTCTCCGCCCGTTCGCTGCGCCGCGGCGAGCTGCTGGAGGTGCGCGTTCACCCGGAGGACCTGGGTCGCGTGATCGGCCGGGCCGGGCGCACCGCCCGGGCCCTGCGCACCGTCATCGGCGCGCTGTCGACCACCGGTCCCGTCCGGGTCGACGTCGTGGACACCGACCGGCGCTGAGCTCGTCCGCCGCAGACCCGGCCCCCGCCACGGCGCGGGCCGGGTCTGCGCGTATCCGGGGGCAGCTGCCCCACCACCCATCTGCATCAAAGGAGCCGGCGTGCTGCTGACCGTCGCGATCATCGGAGCGCCCCACGGTCTGCGCGGGGAGGTCCGTCTGGATCTACGCACGGACGACCCGCGCCGCCGCCTCGCCGAGGGCAACGTGATCGAGACCGAGCCGGCCGACGCCGGCCCGCTGACCGTGGCCCGCACCCGCAACGTCCAGGACTCCTGGTACGTCGTCTTCGACGAGGTGCACGACCGCACGGGCGCGGAGTCGCTGCGCGGGGTCCGGCTCGTCGTCGAGAGCGACGAGGACGAGGGCGACGACGACGAGGGCTGGTACCCCCACGAGCTCGTCGGCCTGCGCGCCGTCCACGTCGACGGTCGCGCGCTCGGCACCGTCAAGGACCTCGAGGTCCTGCCCGCCCAGGACGTCCTGGTCATCGACGAGCCCGACGGCGCCGAGGCCCGCGTGCCCTTCGTCGCCGCGTTCGTCCCCGACGTCGACGTCGAGGCCGGCACGATCACCCTCGACCCGCCCCGGGGGCTCTTCGCCTCCGACCCCGCCGACGACGAGGACGAGGAGCCGCGGCGCACCGGGCCCGGCACCGACGGGGCCGGCGAGCAGGAGGGCTGACGTGCGGCTCGACGTCGTCACCATCTTCCCCGGCTACCTCGACGCGCTGGACCTCTCCCTGGTCGGCAAGGCCCGGCGCGACGGGCTGCTCGACCTGCGCGTGCACGACCTGCGCGGCTGGGCCACCGACCGCCACCGCACCGTGGACGACACGCCCTTCGGCGGCGGGGCCGGCATGGTCATGCGCCCCGACGTCTGGGGCGTGGCCCTCGACGACGTGCTCGGGCTCTCCGCCGACCCGTCCGGCGCGCCGGACGCCCCCGACGCTCCCGGGACGCCGGACGCCCGTGGGGCCGACGCGCCCGGCGCGCCCGACGCCGGCGCGGCGGCCCACCGCCGCGTCCTGCTCGTCCCGACCCCCTCCGGCGACCGGTTCACCCAGGCCATGGCCGAGGACCTCGCCGCCGCCGACCAGGTGGTCATCGCCTGCGGGCGCTACGAGGGCATTGACGCCCGCGTGGCCGAGCACTACCGCGCGGAGCCGGGCATCGAGGTGCACGAGATCTCCCTCGGCGACTACGTCCTCAACGGCGGGGAGGTGGCCGCCCTCGTGGTCGTCGAGGCGGTCGCCCGCCTCCTGCCGGGCGTCATCGGCAACCCCGAGTCCCTCGTGGAGGAGTCGCACGGGGCGGCGGGGCTGCTGGAGTACCCCGTCTACACCAAGCCGCCGGTCTGGTCCGGGCTGGAGGTGCCCGACGTGCTGGCCTCGGGCCACCACGGCAGGGTCGCGCGCTGGCGCCGCGACCAGGCGCTGGCGCGCACGGCGGAGCGGCGCCCCGACATGCTCGCCGCCCTCGACCCGGGTGCCCTGGACCGCGCCGACCTCAAGGTCCTCGCCGCCCACGGGTGGTTCGTGCCCGCGCCCCGCGCCCCGGGGACGCCCGTCGCCCCGACCCGCGTGCGCGTGCGGCGCGCGACGGGGGCCGACGTCGCCGCCCTCGCGGCGCTCGCCGCGGCCACCTTCCCGCTCGCCTGCCCGCCCCACATGGCGCCCGCGGACGTCCAGGCCTTCATCGACACGCGCCTGTCCGAGCGGCACTTCGCCGCCTACGTGGCCGACGACGCCCGCTACCTCGTGCTGGTGGCCGAGGCCGCGGGCGAACTCGTCGGCTACACCCTCCTCGTGCTGCCCAGGGAGCCCGGGGAGCCGCCGTACGCCCCGGACGTCGCCGACGCCGTCGGCGCCCGGCCCGCCGCGGAGCTGAGCAAGTGCTACGTGCTCCCGGCCTACCAGGGCACCGGCGTCGCGGGTGTCCTCCTCGAGGCGACCCTGGACACCGCCCGGACGCTCGACGTCGCGGGGGAGCGCCTCGCCGTCGTCTGGCTCGGCACGAACCAGGGCAACCGGCGGGCGCAGCGCAGCTACAGCCGGCACGGCTTCACCGTCGTCGGCACCCGCCGATTCCGGGTGGGGGACAGCCTCGAGCAGGATCTGGTCATGGCGCGGGCGCTGCACGTGGCGGACCCCACAGCACAGCACGACGGCGGCCGTTAGGCCGGCCGTGGCGGCTGTGGCAGACTAGGGAGGCCGTGCGTCGCGAGACAGCGCCCGTCGGACCTGCCGCAGGGGGTCCACAAGGCCCGCAGACGCCGAGCGACCCAGATACCACGGTGGCCCCGGCCGCCCCGAGAATCGCGCGTGACCTGTGGCACGGGCGGGAAGAGATCACATGCAGACCCTGGACATGGTCGACGTCGCCTCGATGCGCGACGACATCCCGAAGTTCTGGCCCGGTGACACCCTCAAGGTCAACGTGAAGGTCGTCGAGGGCACCCGCTCCCGCATCCAGGTCTTCCAGGGCGTGGTGATCGCCCGCTCCGGCGCCGGGGTGCGCGAGACCTTCAAGATCCGCAAGGTCAGCTTCGGCGTCGGCGTCGAGCGCACGTTCCCCGTGCACTCCCCGTCGATCGAGTCGATCGAGGTCGTGACCCGCGGTGCGGTCCGTCGCGCGAAGCTGTACTACCTGCGCAACCTCCGCGGCAAGAAGGCCAAGATCAAGGAGAAGCGCGACACCGTCGCGCGCTGACCGACCGCGTCAGCCGTCCGCTGCCCGGTACACCTCTCGTGTACCGGGCAGCGGTGTGTCAGGGGCTTGTATGGTCGTCCCCGAGGCCGCCGCACCGTCCGTGTGCCCGGTCCCTCGACCAGCGCACATCTGCATCGCACGAGGGAGCTGAAGCACCGACGTGAGCACCAGCAGCACCGGCACGCCCGACTCTGCACCACAGGATCCGGGGCGGGAGGGCCGCGCGGAGCTCGGTGCCGACGCGCGCGAGGCTATGCCGCCGACCTACCCGCCGAGCCACGAACCCGCCTCGACGGCGCCCGCCCGGCCGCCCGCCGCGTCGGGCAACGGCCGGTTCCGCGGCACGCCCGACCGCCTCGGCGGCGCGCCAAATCACGCCGGCAGCGAGAAGGCGCCCCGCAAGGGCGGGTGGTTCCGCGAGAGCGTGACCGTGATGGTCTCCGCGCTCGTGCTCTCAATCCTCATCAAGACCTTCCTCGCGCAGGCGTTCTACATCCCCTCCGGGTCCATGGAGAACACGCTGGCCGTGGGGGACCGGGTGATGGTCAACAAGCTCGCCCCGGGGCCGTTCGACCTCGAGCGAGGGGACATCGTCGTCTTCGTCGACCCGGGCGGCTGGCTCGGCGAGCTGCCCCCGGACACCAGGCCGCAGTGGCAGCAGACCATGAGCCAGGTCCTCACCTTCGTCGGCCTGCTGCCCCAGAACGCCGGGCACCACCTCATCAAGCGCATCATCGGCGTGGGCGGGGACACCGTCGCGTGCTGCGACGACCAGGGGCGGCTCACCGTCAACGGGACGTCCATCGACGAGCCCTACCTCAAGGCCGGGACCAGCCCCAGCGACGTCGCCTTCACCGCCGAGGTGCCCGAGGACCACGTGTGGCTCATGGGGGACAACCGCTCCAACTCCGAGGACTCCCGCGCCCACCTCGGCGACCCGGGTGGCGGCATGGTGCCGGTGAGCAACATCGTCGGGCGCGCCTTCGTGGTGCTCTGGCCGGCCGAGCGCATCAAGCTCCTCAACAACCCCGAGGCGACCTTCGCCAAGGTGACGGACCCGCCCGTGAAGGAGCCGGTGCCGTGACCCGTGCCCAGGCGACCGGGCGTGCCCCGGCCCGCGCCCAGGCCCCGGCACGCCCCGTGCCCTCCCGGGAGCTGGAGTCCTCGCTCCTGCGCGCCCTCGGCCCCGGCGCGCTGCTGGCCGGGATGGACGAGGTCGGCCGCGGCGCCCTGGCGGGACCGGTGAGCGTGGGCGTCGCCGTCGTCCACGCGGGGACCTCCGACGACGTCCCCGACGGCCTCGCCGACTCCAAGCTGCTCACCGCCCGGGCGCGCGAGGACCTCGTGGACCCCGTCCGCGCCTGGTGCGCGGGCTCCGCCGTCGGGCACGCCGGCCCCGACGAGATCGACGCGCTGGGGATCATCGCCGCGCTGCGGCTCGCCGGGCGCCGGGCGCTGGCCGAGCTCGCCGCCGTCGGCCTCGCCCCCGCCCTGGTCGTCCTCGACGGCGTCCACGACTGGCTGAGCGAGCCGGCCCAGGCTGACCTGTTCGCGCCCGAGCCGCCCGTGGTGCTCGTGCCGGGGACGGGCACCGGCGTGGTGACGCCCCCGGTGCGCACCCAGGTCAAGGCGGACGCGAGCTGCTCGGTGGTGGCGGCCGCCAGCGTGCTCGCCAAGGTGACCCGGGACGCCATCATGGTGGGGCTCGACGCCGAGCACCCGCAGTACTGCTGGGCGGGAAACAAGGGCTACAGCTCGGCCGAGCACGCGGCCGCGCTGCACGAGCACGGTGCGACGGTCCTGCACCGGCGCTCCTGGCACCTCCCCGGGTTGGAGGCGGGGCCCGACGACGGCCCGGACGGCGCGCGCGACGGTGGCCCGGACGGCGGGCCCGCGGAGGCCGCGGTCGACACGAACCCGCAGGTGGGCGACTTCGCGGACCCGTGGACCGCCGGGTCCGCGGGCGTCCTCGCAGGCAGGGCATGATTGACCTGTGAGCGCTGAGGACCTGGAGAACTACGAGACCGAGCTGGAGCTCGACCTCTACCGTGAGTACCGCGACGTCGTGGGGCTCTTCTCCTATGTCGTCGAGACGGAGCGACGCTTCTACCTCGCCAACGGCGTGGACGTGCAGGTGCGCTCGGCTGGGGGAGAGGTCTTCTTCGAGCTGACCCTGACGGACGCGTGGGTGTGGGACGTGTACCGGTCGGCGCGCTTCGTGAAGTCCGTGCGCGTCGTGACCTTCAAGGACGTAAACATCGAGGAGCTCGCCAAGCGCGACCTCGAGCTGCCCTGACCGCGCGCCTCGTCCCCGAGGGTGCCGCGCCCGTCCACAGGCGTCGCGTCCTGCCACCCCCCCCACAGCCCGGTCCCTGAGCCGGGCCCGATGACACCCAGCCCCGCCACGCTGGTGGCCGGAGGTGGTCGCCGTGAGGGCGAAGGACGCGGTGGGGGCGTACGGGGAGCGGGTCGCCGCGCGGATGCTCGCCGACCACGGGCTGGAGGTCCTCGAGCGCAACTGGCGGTGCGCCGCCGGGGAGATCGACCTCGTCGCCCTGGACCGCGCCGCCGACGAGATCGTCTTCGTCGAGGTCAAGACCCGCCGCGCTACGTCGTACGGCCACCCCGCCGAGGCCGTCACCCGCATCAAGCTCGCCCGGCTGCGCCGCCTGGCGGGGCAGTGGCTCGCGGAGCACGACGTCCACGCCGGCGGCGTGCGCCTGGACGTCGTCGCGATCCTCGCCCGCTGCCCGGGCCCCGCCCTCGTCGAGCACCTGCGGGGGGTGGGCTGAGTGGGGCTGGGACGCACCTGGACGGTCTGCCTCGTCGGGCTCCAGGGCCACCTCGTGGAGGTGGAGGCCCACCGCAGCCCCGGCCTTCCCACCTTCACGCTCGTGGGCCTGCCGGACACCGCGGTGAGCGAGGCCCGTGAGCGCGTCCGCGCCGCCGTGACGTCCAGCGGCCTGCCGTGGAACGCGCGCCGCATCACCGTCAACCTCTCCCCGGCGTCGCTGCCGAAGACTGGCACGAGCCTCGACCTGGCGCTCGCCGTGGCCGTCCTCGTGGCCGACGGGCTGCCCGCCGCCGGGCCGGCCGCGGGCACCGTGCACCTGGGCGAGCTGGGCCTGGACGGCCGGGTCCACGCCGTCCGCGGCATCCTGCCCGCCGTGGCGGCCGCCGTCACGGCCGGGCGCCGCGACGTCGTGGTCCCGGCCGGGAACGCCGCCGAGGCGGCACTGGTCCCGGGCGCCCGGGTCCATGCCGTCCGGCACCTGGCCGAGCTCGTGGTCCACTACGGCGGCCGCGCCGGCGTGCCCGAGCCGCTGGCGCCCCCGGACGATCCGGCCTCGGGTGACCCGGCCACGGGCGAAGCGGCCCCGGCGGCGCGGGGCACCGGCCCGGGACCCGACCTCGTCGATGTGCTCGGTCAGGACGAGGCCCGCTTCGCCCTCGAGGTCGCCGCCGCGGGCGGCCACCATCTCTTCCTCGTGGGCGCCCCCGGCGCCGGCAAGACGATGCTCGCCGCCCGGCTCCCGGGCCTGCTGCCCGACCTCTCGGACGCCGAGGCGGTGGAGGTCACCGCCGTCCACTCGGTCTCGGGCATGTTCGACCCCGCGGGCGGCCTAATGCGGCGGCCGCCCTTCGAGGACCCGCACCACACGGCCACGCCGGCGGCGGTCATCGGGGGCGGCAGCGGCATCCCGCGCCCCGGTGCGGCCACCCGCGCCCACCGCGGAGTCCTGTTCCTCGACGAGGCGCCGGAGTTCTCGCCGAGGGTGCTCGAGACGTTGCGTCAGCCCCTCGAGCACGGCGAGCTCGTCCTGCACCGGGCGGCGGGCTCGGCGCGGTACCCGGCTCGGTTCCAGCTCGTCCTGGCCGCCAACCCCTGCCCGTGCGGCAAGGCCGTCGGCAAGGGCCTGCGGTGCACGTGCAGCGCGGCGGAGCGCCGGCGGTACCTGGGGCGCCTCAGCGGCCCGCTGCTCGACCGCATCGACATCCAGGTCGACGTCGAGCCGGTCACCCGCGCGATGCTCGCCCTCGCCGGCGCCCCGGAACGGTCCGCCGACGTCGCCGCCCGGGTCGCCGCGGCGCGGGAGCACCAGCACGCCCGTCTGGCGGGCACGCCGTGGCGCACCAACGCCGAGGTGCCCGGCTCCTGGCTGCGCGGCCCCGACGGTGGTCTCCCGGCCGACGTCCGCGGGTCCCTCGAGCGGGCCATGGACCGCGGCTCGCTGAGTATGCGCGGGCTGGACCGGGTGCTGCGCCTGGCCTGGACGCTCACGGACCTGGGAGGCCGGGACCGGCCCACGATCTCCGACGTAGGCACCGCCATCGGGCTGCGCACCAGGGGAGCGAACGATGCCTGAGCTGCCCTTCGACGCCTCCGACCCGCGGCTGGCCGCAGCGGCCTGGAGCGGGCTCGCCGAGCCGGGGGACCCGGCGGCCGGCACCCTCGTCGCGCACCTGGGCGCGGTCGAGGCGCTCGACTGGCTCACCCGCGCCGCGCGCGGCCCGGCCGGGGCCGGTGCGGGGTCCCGGCCGTGGGAGCAGGCCGTGGCCCGGTGGGCGCCCCGGCTCGAGAACCTCGACGTGCGGCGCGAGCTCGACATGCTCGACCGGCTCGGCGGGCACCTCGTCCTGCCCACGGACCCTGCCTGGCCGGCGGGGCTCGACGACCTCGCGGACACGCGGCCGTTCGCGCTGTGGGTGCGCGGCGCGCTGCCGCCCGGCGCCGCGGTCGCCGTCGTCGGCTCGCGCGCCGCCACCCCCTACGGCCAGCGGGTGGCCGCGGACCTCGCCGTCGGGATCGCCGAGGCCGGGACCGGCGTGGTCTCGGGGGGCGCGTACGGCATCGACGCCGCGGCCCACCGCGGGGCGCTGGCCGCGGGCGGGCCCACCGTCGCGGTGCTGGCGGGCGGCGTGGACCGCCCCTACCCGACGGGCAACACGGCCCTCCTCGAGGCGGTCGTCGCGTCGGGAGCGGTCGTCGCGGAGGTCCCGCCGGGCTGCGCGCCGAGCCGGTCCCGGTTCCTGGCCCGCAACCGGCTCATCGCGGCGCTCGGGCGCGCGACCGTCGTCGTGGAGGCCGCCTGGCGCTCGGGCGCGCTCAGCACCGCCGCCCACGCCGCCGGCCTCTCCCGACCGGTGGGGGCCGTGCCGGGACCGGTGACCTCGATGGCCTCGGCCGGGTGCCACCGGCTCCTGCGCGAGCAGGGCGCGGTGTGCGTCACGGACGCGGCCGAGGTGCTCGAGCTGGCCGGGCCCGCCGGCACGCACCTGCCCGCCGAGCCGCCGGTGCAGCCCGGCCTGCTGGACGGGCTGGACCCCCGCGCCGCACGGGTGCTCGACGCCCTGCCGGCACGCGGCTCGGCGCCCGTCGCCAACCTGGCCCGCACCGCCGGGCTGCCGCTGGCGGACGTGCGGGCCGCGCTCGGCGCCCTCGAGCTGGAGGGCAGGGCCGAGCGGGCGGGCAGCGCGTGGCGGCGGCGCCGGTGAGGCGCCGCCGGTCCGGGCCGGTCGGTCGTACCGTGGGGGCGTGACCGGAAGCGCGCGGGCAGGGACCCAGGACCGACTGCTCGAGGCCTTCGCCCGGTTCCTGACGCTCCAGCGCGGGCTCAGCGCGCACACCGTGCGCGCCTACCTCACGGACGTGGGCCAGCTCCTCGACCACGTCACCGCCGGCCGGGACACCGACGCGCCCGATGACGACGTCGAGGCCGCCGGCGACGGCGGGGAAGCGCCCGGTGACGGTGCCGCACCGACCCGCGACGACGCCGGAGCGCCGGGAGCCGACGACGGGCGGGACGCCGCGGGCGCGGTCGACCTGACGGGGCTGGACCTCACCACGCTGCGCAGCTGGCTGGCGGACCAGCAGCGCCGCGGCATGTCCCGCGCCACCCTGGCCCGCCGGGCCGCCGCCGTCCGCACCTTCTGCGGCTGGGCGTACCGCGCCGGCTACCTCCCGCACGACGTCGGCGCGCGGCTGCGCAGCCCCAGGCCGGACCGGCACCTGCCCACGGTCCTGGCTGTCGACGACGCCGCCCACCTGCTCACCACCGCGCAGGAGCGTGCCGCGGACGACGACCCGGTGCACCTGCGGGACTGGGCCGCCCTCGAGCTCCTCTACGCCACCGGCGTGCGGGTCAGCGAGCTCGTGGGCATCGACGTTTCCGACGTCGACGCCCGGGAGCGCACGGTGCGCGTGACCGGCAAGGGCGACAAGCAGCGCGTCGTGCCCTTCGGCATCCCGGCTCAGCGCGCCCTGGACGCGTGGCTGGTGCGCGGGCGCCCGACGCTCGCGACGCCGGCCTCGGGCGGCGCCCTGTTCCTCGGGGCACGCGGCGGCCGCCTCGACCCGCGGACCGTCCGCGGCGCCCTACACCGCCTCACCGCGGTCGCCGGCGTGCACGACCTCGCCCCCCACGGGCTCCGGCACTCCGCCGCGACCCATCTCCTCGCCGGCGGCTCGGACCTGCGCACCGTGCAGGAGGTGCTCGGCCACACCTCCCTGGCCACCACACAGCGCTACACCCACGTGACGCCGGAGCGGCTGCGCGCCTCCTACCTCCAGGCCCACCCGCGCGCCTGAGCGCGCGCCGCCGCGGCGGCGGGCGGCAGCCCGACGGCGGAGGGCAGCAGCCGCACGACCGCCGTGGCGCCGACGAGGGCGAGCGGGTCGAGATAGGTCGTCCGGTCGGTGCGGGCGCCCCAGTGCAGGCACGCCGGCTTCCACGCCGGGCAGTGGCCGGCCACGAGGTGGCCGAGCACGTCACCGGCGCGGACCCGCTGGCCGGCCGCCACCGCCGGCTCGACCGGCTCGTAGGTGGTGCGCACGCCGTCGACGTGCTGCACGGAGACCACGGGCCGGTTCACCACGGGCCCCGCGAAGGCCACGACGCCGTCAGCCGCCGCGAGGACGGGCGCGCCGACGGCGAGCGCGAGGTCGACGCCCCGGTGCCCGGCGTCCCAGGGCTGGCCGGGCCTGTCGAAGGCCCGGACCACCTCGGCCGGGCCGCCGGTCGGCCATGCGTACTCCACGTCGCCCGGGGCGGGCGCGCCGCCGGGCGGCCCCGTGCCCTCGAGGAGCGCCGCCGGGCCGCCCCGGCCGGCAGGGTCGCCTGCCCCCGCCGGCGGGGCCGCCGTCGCCACGCCCGAAGCCGAGGCGGGCGCCGCGCGCGGCTCACCAGCGGGCGCCGTGACGGTGCCGAGGACGCCGAGGGAGACGGCCGCCAAGGCGGCGAGACCGGCGACGAGCGGGAGACGCGAGGCGTGCGCGAGGACCATGGGCACCACGGTGGCGGGCCCGTCGCCCGGCCGCCCCGCGCGCCGGCGGGCGATGTGGACGCGGGGGCACCATCGCCGCCTGTGGACGGCCCGGCCCGTCGGCGATCCCAGGCCCCGCACCCGCGCGAGGTCACGGGCGCCGCACGAGGTGACGGGCGCCGCACGAGGCGGGAGGCCGGGCGCCACGGCCCATCGGCTACGATGAGACCTGCAACCGGCGTCAGTCGGTTGACAACGCGTGCCCGCACATCGTCGTACCAGCCCGCCCGGCCTGCCGGGCGAGTCGCGGTCGGCGAGGCGAACAGCGGCGGTCCTCTCCTCGCGAGGGGTGCTGTCACCGCGGGCACCAGGGTCCGCGGCCACCCGGCCGACGGGCAGACAACCGAAACACGGGCCACGACGCGCCACGCGAGAACGCGGCGCGCGGGGCCCCTTGCGTGCGGGTGACCGCACCACGAAAGGACGTGCCATGGCCGTCGTCACCATGCGCCAGCTCCTCGAGAGCGGCGTGCACTTCGGGCACCAGACCCGCCGTTGGAACCCGAAGATGAAGCGTTTCATCTTCACCGAGCGCAACGGCATCTACATCATCGACCTGCAGCAGTCGCTGACGGACATCGACCGCGCCTACGAGTTCGTCAAGGAGACCGTCGCCCACGGCGGCAACATCCTCTTCGTCGGCACGAAGAAGCAGGCCCAGGAGGCCATCGCCGAGCAGGCCCAGCGCGTGGGCATGCCCTACGTCAACGAGCGCTGGCTCGGCGGCATGCTGACCAACTTCGGCACCGTGCACAAGCGTCTGCAGCGCCTCAAGGAGCTCGAGCAGGTCGACTTCGACGACGTCGCCGGGAGCTCCTTCACCAAGAAGGAGCTGCTCATGCAGCGCCGCGAGCGCGACAAGCTCGCCCGCACGCTCGGCGGTATCCGCGACATGGCCAAGGTTCCCTCCGCCGTGTGGATCGTGGACACGAAGAAGGAGCACCTCGCCGTCGCCGAGGCCCGCAAGCTCAACATCCCCGTCGTCGCGATCCTCGACACCAACTGCGACCCCGACGAGGTCGACTACCGCATCCCGGGCAACGACGACGCCATCCGCGCCGTCTCGCTGCTGACCCGCGTGATCGCCGACGCCGCCGCGGAGGGCCTCGTGTCCCGCCACGGCGGGGGCACCGGTGCGACCACCGCCGAGGAGCCCCTGGCCGAGTGGGAGCGTGAGCTCCTCGCCACCCACGAGGCCGAGCAGAGCGCCCAGGCCTCCGTCGTCGCCGCCGACGCCCCCGACGAGGCCGTGGCCGCCGCGCAGCAGACCGCCGGCGCCACCCACGACGCGGAGCAGGTCGCCGAGGCCGCTGACGCGGCCGAGGTCGTCGCCCCCGTCACGGGCGGCGAGGGCACCGACGTCACGCAGGTGGCCGACAACTCCGCGGCCGCGGAGGACGCCGTGGCCGCGCAGGACGCCGGGACCGCCGAGTCCGCCGAGCAGGCCTGAGAACTAGCACCCGAGGATCTGGAGAGGATCATCAATGGCGAACTACACCGCCGCTGACATCAAGGCCCTGCGCGAGAAGACCGGCGCGGGCATGCTGGACGTCAAGAAGGCTCTCGACGAGGCTGACGGCGACTCGGCCAAGGCCCTGGAGCTCATCCGCGTCAAGGGCCTGAAGGGCGTGGCCAAGCGTGAGGGCCGCACCGTCGCCGAGGGCCTGGTCGCGGCGAAGATCACCGCCGACGGCGCCGGCGAGACCGGCGTGATGGTCGAGGTCAACTCCGAGACGGACTTCGTCGCGAAGAACCAGACCTTCATCGACTTCGCCGACAGCGTGCTCGCCGCAGCGGTCGCCACCGAGGCGGCCGACGCGGACACCCTGCTGGCCGCCGAGGTCGACGGGGAGACCGTGCAGGCCAAGGTCGACGGCGTCGCCGCCACCATCGGCGAGAAGATCGCCGTGCGGCGCGTGGCCCGCCTGTCCGGCGCGAAGGTGTCGAGCTACCTGCACCGCACCGCTCGGGACCTCCCGCCGTCGGTCGGGGTCCTCGTGGCCACCGACGCCGCCGGCGCGGACGTCGCGCACGACATCGCGATGCACGTCGCGGCGTTCTCCCCGAAGTACCTCAGCCGTGAGGACGTCCCCGCCGAGGTCGTGGCCAGCGAGCGCCACATCGCCGAGGAGACCTCCCGCAACGAGGGCAAGCCCGAGGCGGCCCTGCCGAAGATCGTCGAGGGCCGCATGAACGGGTTCTTCAAGGAGAACTGCCTGATCGACCAGGCCTTCGCGAAGGACAACAAGAAGACCGTCGGCAAGGTTCTCGAGGAGGTGGGCGGCACGATCACCGGGTTCGCCCGCTTCCGCGTCGGCGCCTGACGCACGCATCCGGTGGCCCCGGCCCGGCGACGGGCCGGGGCCACCGGCGCATCTGCGCCCGGATGCCACGGCAGCGTGGGCGACCGGTGCCTGGGTGCCCACGGGCGCCAGCGCGGGCGCACCCGCGCCACTAGACTTCCTGCCGACCTTGATCCGCACCGCCGCCCCGCTGGAGGCCACCGCACCATGACCGATCACACGACCGCCGACCACGTCGGGACCCGCCGTGTCCTGCTCAAGCTTTCCGGTGAGGTCTTCGGCGGCGGCAGGGTCGGTCTGGACCCGGACGTCGTCTCCGCCGTCGCCCGGCAGATCGCCGAGGCGGTCGCCGACGGCGTGCAGGTGGCCATCGTCGTCGGCGGTGGGAACTTCTTCCGCGGCGCGGAGCTGTCCCAGCGCGGCATCGACCGCTCCCGCGCCGACTACATGGGCATGCTGGGCACGGTCATGAACGCCCTCGCCCTGCAGGACTTCCTCGAGCAGGCCGGCGTGCGCACCCGCGTGCAGACCGCCATCGCGATGGGGCAGGTCGCGGAGCCCTACATCCCCCTGCGCGCGATCCGGCACCTCGAGAAGGGCCGGGTCGTGGTCTTCGGCGCCGGCGCGGGCCTGCCCTTCTTCTCCACGGACACCGTCGCGGCGCAGCGCGCGCTCGAGACCCACTGCGACGAGGTCCTGGTGGGCAAGAACGGCGTGGACGGCGTGTACACCGCCGACCCGAACGTGGACGCCACCGCCACGAAGCTCGACCACCTCACCTACGCCGAGGCGATCCAGCAGGGCCTGAAGGTCGTCGACGCCGCCGCCTTCAGCCTGTGCATGGACAACGACCTGACGATGCGCGTGTTCGGCATGGGCGAGCCCGGCAACGTCACCCGCGCCCTCCGGGGTGAGAAGATCGGAACGCTCGTGACCGCAACCCCGCTGAACGAAGGAGTGACGCTGTGATCGACGACGCCCTGCTCGAGGCCGAGGAGAAGATGGAGAAGGCGGTGGAGCGGGCCCGCGAGGAGTTCAGCCACATCCGCACCGGCCGCGCCAGCGCGGGGATGTTCAACTCGATCCTCGTGGACTACTACGGCGCCCCCACGCCCCTGCAGCAGCTCGGCTCGCTGACCATCCCCGAGGCGCGCACCGTGATCGTCACGCCGTACGACCGCTCGGCGACCAACGCGATCGTCAAGGCGCTGCGCGAGTCCGACCTCGGTGTGAACCCCACCGACGACGGCAACGTCATCCGCGTGGTCCTGCCCGCCCTCACGGAGGACCGGCGCAAGGAGTACGTCAAGCTCGCCCGGACGAAGGGGGAGGACGCCCGCATCTCGATCCGCTCCGTGCGCCGCAAGGCCAAGGAGGAGCTCGACCGCATCAAGAAGGACGGCGACGCCGGCGAGGACGAGGTCGACCGCGCCGAGAAGGAGCTCGAGGGCCTGACGAAGAAGCACGTGGAGCTCGTCGACGCCGTCCTCGAGGGCAAGGAACGCGAGCTGCTCGAGGTCTGAGCGGACATGGCACACGAGCGCGACGCCCAGGAGTCCTTCGTCGCCGCCCTGAGGCGGCTGGGCGAGGCGCGCCGCCGTGCCCGCACGGCGCTCGTCGAGCCGCCGCCCCCGCGGCCCAAGGCCCCGCCGGCCGGGCGGGCCGGGCGTGACCTCCCGGCCGCCATCGGCGTCGGCGTCGCCCTCCTGGTCGTCGTCGCCCTGAGCCTGTTCACCCGCCCCGAGGCCTTCGTCGTCCTCGTCGTCGTCGCCGCCTCCGGGGCGCTGTGGGAGCTGGCCCGCGCCTTCCTCCAGCGCGGCATCAAGATCCCGCTGCTGCCCTTGTGGGTCGGCACGATCGGCATCGTCGTCTCGGCGTGGGCGGCGGGGCCGGAGGCCATGCTCATGGCCTTCGTCCTCACCGCCGGCGGCGTCTTCATCTGGCGGGTGCTCGACGGCGGGGGCCGGGCCGCCGTCCGGGACGCCTCGGCCGGGATGTTCGCGGCCGCCTACGTGCCGCTCCTGGCGGGCTTCGCCGTGCTGATGCTCGCGCTGGACGACGGCCCATGGATCGTGGTCGCGTTCATCCTCGTCACCATCGGCAACGACATCGGCGGCTACGTGGCCGGCGTGCTGTTCGGCCGGACGCCCATGGCGCCCTCGATCAGCCCCAAGAAGTCCTGGGAGGGGCTCGCCGGCTCCGTGCTCATGTCTGCCGCGCTCGGCGCGGCGATGATGGCGCTGGTGCTGGGTGGCACGTGGTGGTCCGGTGCGCTGCTCGGCGTCGCCGCGGTGGCCGCCGCCACCACCGGCGACCTGGCGGAGTCCCTCCTCAAGCGGGACCTGGGCCTGAAGGACATGGGCTCGCTCCTGCCGGGCCACGGGGGCATCATGGACCGACTCGACTCGTTGCTGGTCTGCGCGCCCGTGTGCTATGTCATCCTCAGCGCGGCCACCGGTCAGCTGACCTTCTGAGAGGATGGTCTGCGTCATGACGCAGCAGACCCCAGCCCCCGTCCCTGTCCAGGTCAAGCCCTCGCACCAGGTGGAGCCGGGGGGCCGGCCCACGCTGACCTTCACGGCCAAGCGCCGCGGGAAGCCGCCGCGCCACCTGGCCGACCTCACCACCGCTGAGCGGTCCGAGGTGGCCAAGGAGCTGGGCCTGCCCGCGTTCCGCGCCGACCAGCTCTCCCGGCACTACTTCGCGCACCTGACGCGGGACCCGGCCGACATGACGGACCTGCCCGCGGACGCCCGCGAGCAGCTCACGGCCACCCTCATGCCCGAGCTGGTCACCAAGGTCCGGGACATGGTCGCGGACAAGGGCGCGACCGTGAAGTCCCTCTGGCGCCTCTTCGACGGCGCGATGGTCGAGTCCGTGCTCATGCGCTACACCTCGCGCACCACGCTGTGCGTGTCGTCCCAGGCCGGCTGCGGGATGGCGTGCCCCTTCTGCGCGACCGGCCAGCAGGGCCTGACCCGCAACCTCTCCACGGCCGAGATCGTCGAGCAGGTCCGCATGGCCGCCAAGACCTCCCGCGACGGCGACCTCAAGGGCGGGCCCACCCACCTGCGCAACGTCGTCTTCATGGGGATGGGGGAGCCGCTCGCGAACTACCGCACGGTGGTGAACGCGGTGCGCCGCATGGTGGACCCGGCCCCGGCGGGCCTCGGCCTGTCCGCCCGCAACATCACCGTCTCGACAGTCGGGCTCGTCCCGGCCATCGACAAGCTCGCGAAGGAGGGCCTGCCGGTCACCCTGGCCGTCTCCCTCCACGCGCCCGACGACGAGCTGCGCGACGAGCTCATCCCCATCAACTCCCGCTGGAAGGTGGGCGAGCTGCTCGACGCCGCCCGCCGCTACTTCGAGGCCACCGGGCGGCGCGTGAGCATCGAGTACGCGCTCATCAAGGACATGAACGACCACGCCTGGCGCGCCCAGCTGCTCGCCGACGAGCTCAACGCCCGCGGCCGCGGCTGGGTCCACGTCAACCCCATCCCGCTCAACCCCACGCCCGGCTCGATCTGGACGTGCAGCGACCGGGACGTGGAACAAACCTTCGTCGACACGCTCCGCAACGCGGGGATCCCGACGACCGTGCGGG
The DNA here is from genome assembly GCF_003991205.1 of Georgenia sp. SYP-B2076. Classification (GTDB taxonomy): domain Bacteria; phylum Actinomycetota; class Actinomycetes; order Actinomycetales; family Actinomycetaceae; genus Georgenia. The sequence goes on from NZ_RXOZ01000033.1 coordinate 192,404, forward strand.
ACACTCGTGGCAGCGACATCGACGGCGCCTGCGGCCAGCTCGCCGCTGAGGTGCTGGTGGAGAAGAAGCAGGAGCAGTGATGAGCACGATGTTCCCCTCGGCCGGCAAGATGCGTACCGGCTACGACCGGCAGCAGGTCGAGGAGTTCTTCACGCGCGCGCGCGGCGCCTACGAGTCCGGGCAGGGCCTGGCCGGGACGCCCGCCCCGGGCGCCTTCGACGAGCAGTCGGTGCGCGCCGCCGCGTTCGACCTGGTCCGGGACGGGTACGCCACCGCCGCGGTCGACGCGGCGCTCGACCGGCTCGAGGCCGCGTTCGTGCAGCGCCGGCGCACCACCTTCGTCGCCGGCAAGGGTGACCAGGCCTGGATGGACCACATCGCCGAGCTGGCCACCACCCTCTACCCCCGGCTGCTGCGCCCCGCGGGCGAGCGGTTCCGGGCCCCGGAGCGCGGCCGCGGCTACGACCGCGCCGCCGTGGACGAGCTGCTCGAGCGCCTCATCGCGTACTTCGACGACGGCGGCGACCTCACCGCGGTCGACGTGCGGACCACGACCTTCCCGTCGGCGCGCGCCGCCCACGCGTACCACGAGGGCACCGTCGACGCGTTCCTCGACCGCGCCGTCGAGGTGCTCGTGGCGGTCGAGTGACCGAGGTGCTGGCGCGCGCCGCCCGTGCCATGGCACCGACCGCGCCGACCGACGTCGTCCTGCTCGGCTCCACCGGGTCGATCGGCACCCAGGCGCTGGAGGTCATCGACGCGGCCGCCGAGGGCGCCTACCGGGTGCGGGCGCTGGCGGCGGGCGGCGGGAACCTCGAGCTGCTCGCCGAGCAGGCCGTCACCCACCGCGTGCCCGTCGTCGCCGTGGCGACCGGCGACGCGGGCGACGTCGCCCGGCTGCGGGACCTGCTCGCCGACGAGGTCGCCCGGGCCGCCGGGGACGTGACCGTGCCGCAGGTCCTCGCCGGCCCGGATGCCGCCACGGAGCTGGCCGGCTCCCTCGCCGGCACCCCCGCCGGGCGGCGCGCCGTCGTCCTCAACGGCATCACGGGCTCGGTGGGGCTGGCTCCCACGCTCGCCGCGCTGCGCTCGGGCGCCACGCTGGCGTTGGCCAACAAGGAGTCCCTCGTCGTCGGCGGGGCGCTCGTCCGCCAGGCGCAGCAGCGCCCGGGCCAGGTGGTGCCCGTCGACTCCGAGCACTCGGCCATCGCGCAGGCGCTGCGCTCCGGCCGGCACGAGAAGGGCATGACCAGCCCGGTGGTCACCGGCCGCACCGAGGTGCGCCGCATCATCCTCACCGCCTCCGGCGGCCCGTTCCGCGGGCGCACGCGGCGGGAGCTGGCCGGTGTCACCCCCGCGCAGGCCCTCGCGCACCCGACGTGGGCGATGGGCCCGGTCGTGACGATCAACTCCTCCACCATGGTGAACAAGGGCCTCGAGCTCGTCGAGGCGCACCTGCTGTTCGACGTCCCGGCCGAGGACGTCGTCGTGGTGGTGCACCCGCAGTCGGTGGTGCACTCGATGGTCGAGTTCCACGACGGCTCGACGATCGCCCAGGCGTCCCCGCCGGACATGCGGCTGCCCATCGCGCTGGGCCTGACGTGGCCCGAGCGCGCCGAGCACGTGGCGACGCCGTGCCGGTGGGACGCGCCGACGGCGTGGACGTTCGAGCCGCTGGACGAAGAGGTCTTCCCCGCCGTGGCCCTCGCCCGCCAGGCCGCGGCGGCCTCGCCGACCCACCCCGCCGTCCTCAACGCCGCCAACGAGCAGTGCGTGGCGGCCTTCCTCGCCGGGCGCCTGGCCTACCTGGACATCGTCGGGGTCGTCGAGGAGGTCCTGGCCGCGCACCCGCACCCCGCCGGCGCGGCGCTGCTCCTCGAGGACGTCCTCGGTGCCGAGGACTGGGCCCGTGCGCGCGCCGACGAGCTGATCGCGCGGCGCGCCTGACCGGGGAACCCGCCGCGCCTGACCGGGCGGAACCAGGGCGGCCCGCTGCACGTTGTTCCGGTGCCCGGCCCACACCCACCGCACCACCCACCGCCCAGCTGGAAGGAGCCACGCCGTGGACTTCGTCATCGGAGTGCTCATCCTCGCGGTTGGACTGATCCTCTCGATCGCGCTGCACGAGATCGGCCACCTCGTGCCCGCCAAGAAGTTCGGCGTCAAGGTGCCGCAGTACATGGTGGGCTTCGGCAAGACCCTCTGGTCCCGTACCGTCCGCGGCACGGAGTACGGCATCAAGGCCCTGCCGCTGGGCGGCTACGTCCGCCTCGTCGGCATGTACCCCCCGGCGCGCACCGGGCGCGCGAGCCTGCGCAGGGACGGGCGCCCCACGATGGTCCAGGAGGCGCGCGACGTCGCGCTGGCGGAGCTCGGGCCGGGGGAGGAGCACCGCGCCTTCTACCACCTCACGGTGCCCCGCAAGCTCGTGGTCATGCTCGGCGGCCCCGCGATGAACCTCCTCATCGCCACGGTCCTCATGGGGGTCATGGCCGTCGGCCTGGGCATCGCCCAGTACACCGCCACGGTCGGCAACGTGCAGCAGTGCGTCCCCGCAGACCCGGCCCGCGCGGAGTGCGCCCCCGGCGACCCCGCCGCGCCGGGCGCCGCCGCCGGCCTGCGGCAGGGCGACGAGGTCGTCTCGTGGGCGGGGACCCCGGTCCACGACTGGGCGGACATCACCGCCGCGATCTCCTCCGGCGGCACCGTCCCGGCCGCCGTCGTCGTCGAGCGCGACGGCCACCCGCGCACGCTCCAGGTGACCCCGAGGCTGACGGAGCGGCCGGTCGTGGACGCGAGCGGCGCGCCCGTCACCGACCACTCCGGCCGGCCCCGGACCGAGATGCGGCCCTACGTGGGCATCGGCCCGACGTTCGAGCTCGTCCGCCAGAGCCCGGCCGCCGTCCCCGGGCTGGTGTGGACCACGTTCACCGGCACCGTCGACGTCGTCCTCCACCTCCCGCAGCGGCTCGTGGGCGTCGCCCAGGCCGCGTTCGGCACCGCGGAGCGGGACCCGGGCGTCGTCGGCCTCGTGGGCGTGGGGCGCTTCGCGGGCGAGATCGCCTCGGTCGACGGCGCCGGGTACGGCCTCGCCGAGCGCAGCGCGGACATGCTCTCCCTGCTCGTCTCGCTGAACATGGCCCTGTTCGTCTTCAACCTCATCCCGCTGCTGCCGCTGGACGGCGGCCACGTGGCGGGGGCGCTGTGGGAGGGCGCCCGCCGCCAGGTCGCGCGGGTGCGGGCGCGCCCCGACCCGGGCCCCGCGGACACCGCCCGACTGCTCCCGCTGACCTACGTCGTCGTCGCGTTCATGCTCGGCATGAGCCTGCTGCTGGCCTACGCCGACATCGTCAACCCGCTCACCTTGACCGGCTGAGCACGCGCCCCCGCGCGCAGGACCGCGGGGCGGCTCGCGCGCCTCCCTTGCCGGCCGGCGCGCCCGTGGGGCGCGATGGTAACGGTCACACCTGCGCCCTGACGGCGGGTGCGGACGGGACCGGGTGCGATACTGGGTCGGTGAGCGTACCGATCTCCCTGGGAATGCCAACCATCAAGGAAGCACCGCCTGTCCTCGCGCCGCGTCGCAAGACGCGCCAGATCCGCGTCGGCTCCGTCCTGGTCGGTGGCGACGCGCCGATCTCCGTTCAGTCGATGACGACGACGAAGACCCACGACATCAACGCCACCCTCCAGCAGATCGCCGAGCTCACGGCGTCCGGGTGCGACATCGTCCGGGTGGCGTGCCCCACGGACAAGGACGCCGAGGCGCTGCCGATCATCGCCAAGAAGTCCCAGATCCCGGTCATCGCGGACATCCACTTCCAGCCGAAGTACGTCTTCGCCGCCATCGAGGCCGGCTGCGGCGCTGTCCGGGTGAACCCCGGCAACATCCGCAAGTTCGACGACCAGGTCAAGGAGATCGCGCAGGCGGCCAAGGACGCCGGCATCTCGATCCGCATCGGCGTCAACGCCGGGTCGCTGGACCCGCGCTTGCTGCAGAAGTACGGCCGGGCGACCCCCGAGGCGCTCGTCGAGTCCGCGGTGTGGGAGGCCTCCCTCTTCGAGGAGCACGACTTCCACGACTTCAAGATCTCCGTCAAGCACAACGACCCGGTGGTCATGGTCCGCGCCTACGAGCTGCTCGCCGAGCGCGGCGACTGGCCCCTGCACCTCGGGGTCACCGAGGCCGGGCCGGCGTTCCAGGGCACCATCAAGTCCGCGACCGCTTTCGGCGCCCTGCTGAGCGAGGGCATCGGGGACACGATCCGCGTCTCGCTCTCCGCGCCGCCGGTCGAGGAGGTCAAGGTCGGCAACCAGATCCTCGAGTCGCTGAACCTGCGCCCGCGCAAGCTTGAGATCGTCTCGTGCCCCTCCTGCGGGCGCGCCCAGGTCGACGTCTACACGCTCGCCGACGCCGTGACCGCCGGGCTCGAGGGCGTCACCGTCCCGCTGCGGGTGGCCGTCATGGGCTGCGTCGTCAACGGCCCGGGCGAGGCCCGCGAGGCCGACCTCGGCGTCGCCTCCGGCAACGGCAAGGGACAGATCTTCGTCAAGGGCGAGGTCATCAAGACCGTGCCCGAGGACCAGATCGTGGAGACCCTCATCGCCGAGGCGCAGCGCATCGCCGCCGAGATGGGCGAGTCGGACGGCGCGGCGGCGGCCGGTTCGCCGGTCGTCTCCGTCAGCTGAGCCGCGATCGTGCCGTTGTGGCGCCGGCCCGCGCCGGTGGTGCGCCCGCTGACCGCCGACGACCGCGACGCAGCGATCGAGCTGTGCCGGCGTGACCCCGTTGGGGCCGTGCTCGCGGGCGTGCAGGTCGAGCGTCTCGGCCTGCCCCGCCCGCCCGGCACCGAGCTGCTCGGCGTCGTCGACCACGACGGCGGATCCTCCGCCCTGCGGGCTGTGTGCTGGGCCGGCGCGAACCTGGTGCCCGTCCAGGTCTTCGGCGAGGTGCTCGACGACCTCGTTGAGCACGTGCGCCGCCGCGGGCGTCGCTGCTCCTCCATCGTCGGCCCGGCCGAGCAGGTGCTCCCGCTGTGGGAGCGGCTAGCCCCGGTGTGGTCCCACCCCCGCGAGGTCCGCGAGGACCAGCCGTCCATGGTGATCGACGACGACCCCGCCGTCGGACCGGACCCGCGCGTCCGGCTCGCGCAGCCCGAGGAGGTCGCCCTCGTGCTGCCCGCCAGCGTGGCGATGTTTACCGAGGAGGTCGGCTACGACCCGACGATCGTCGGGATGTCCTACGCCGCCCGGGTGGCCGAGCTCGTGGGCACCGAGCGCACGTACGTGCGCATGGAGGAGGACGACGGCGCACCCCGCGTCGTCTTCAAGGCGGACGTCGGGGCCCTCGCCCTCGGCGTCGCCCAGATCCAGGGCGTGTGGGTCCACCCCGACCTGCGGGGCCAGGGGCTCGCGAGCGCCGGGATGGCCGCCGTCGTCGCCGACGTGCGCGCCCGCCTCGCCGGCACCGTCTCGCTCTACGTCAACAGCTACAACGCGGCCGCGCTGGCAACGTACCGGCGCGTGGGCTTCCGCCAGGTCGGCAGCTACGCGACGGTCCTGTTCTAGCCGCCCCAGGTCACGTCAGCGGGCCATCTCGGCTGCCGGCGTCCGCTGTCGGTCGCCCGCCGCGCCAGCCTGGACGGTCCCGGTCAGCTCCGGTCGCCCGCCGCGTCAGCGCAGCAGCTTCGACATCCGCCGGTCGGCCAGGATGCGGCCGCCCGTCTGGCACGTCGGGCAGTACTGCAGCGAGGAGTCCGCAAAGGAGACCTCCCGCACCGTGTCCCCGCACACGGGGCACGGCTCCCCGGTGCGGCCGTGCACGCGCATGCTGCGCCGCTTGGCGTCCTTGAGCTCTGCCGCGGGTTTGCCCGAGGCCTGCCCGATGGCCGCCCCCAGCACCTCGAGCATCGCCGTGTGCAGGCGCCGGGCGGACTCCTCGTCGAGCGTGGACGTCAGCGCGAACGGGCTCATCCGCGCGACGTGGAGGATCTCGTCGGAGTAGGCGTTGCCGATCCCTGCGATGACCGACTGGTCCCGCAGGAGTCCCTTGACCTGCTGCTTGCGCGGTGCCAGGAGCGCACGGAACTCGTCGAGCCCCAGCCCGAGGGGCTCGGGGCCCAGCGTGGCGACGGCGGGCACGTCGTCCGCCCGGGCGACGACGTGGACCGCGAGCCGTTTGCGGGTGCCCGCCTCGGTGAGGTCGAACCCGGCGCCGTCGTCGAGGCGGACACGTAGGGCGATGGGCGAGCGACCGGGCCGGAGCGCGGCCTTGGGGACCGTGTCGTACCAGCGCAGCCACCCGGCCCGCGCGAGGTGGAAGAGCAGGTGCAGCTCGCCGTCGGCGCCTGCGGTGGCGATGTCCAGCCACTTGCCGCGGCGGAGGACGTCGGAGACCTGCGCGCCCACCAGGGCCGACGGTGCGGGGGAGTAGGTCTTCAGCGCGCTGACGGCACCCACCTCCACGCCCGTGAGCGTCCTGCCCATCGTCCGCCCGCGCAGGAACGCGGCCAGTCCCTCGACCTCCGGCATCTCGGGCATGGGGTCATCCTGGCGCAAGACGGCAGGAAGTGGGGCCCGCTCCAGGTCAGGAAGCCGTCCAGGCGCGGAACCGTCGTCCAGGCGCGGAACCGTCGTTGTGCACAGAACCGCCCTCGAGCACAGAAACGCCGTCGAGCACGGAAACGCCGTCGAGAGGGAGCGGCTGGAGGTTCTGGGCCCCAACTTGCCACAGGTGTCCCGCCCCCCTCCGCCCCACTGCCTCCACCCTCGGCCCGGCACCGGCCTCCGCCACCGGCCTCCGCCCGCGTCGAGTGGCACGAAATGGTCCGGTCCATCGGGGACGCGGACACCGGCGAGGGACGGCGGCGACCCCGATCCCGGTGACGGGGGTGGGCGGCCTCCCCAGGCCGCGCCCGCGCGCCGGGCGAGATAATCGGGTCGTGAGCTCCGACACGTCCCGGATGTCCGACACGAAGACGCACACCGCGGCCCTGTCCGTGCACGGTCTGGGCAAGCGTTTCAGGGACCGGGTGGCGTTCGAGGACGTGTCGTTCGAGATCGGGTGGGGCGAGGTGTTCGGCTTCCTCGGGCCGAACGGTGCGGGGAAGACGACGACGGTGCGCACCCTTGGCACGCTCGTGGCGCCGACCTCCGGCTCCGCGACGGTCGCGGGCGTCCCGCTCACGCCGGAGAACGGCGTGGAGATCCGGCGACGGATCGCGGTCCTGCCCGAGTCGCCGGGGCTGTACCTGCGGCTGAGTGTGGTCGAGAACCTCGAGTGCTTCGCCGACCTGTACGAGACGCCCGCCGCGTCCGCGCGCATCGACGCCGCGTTGCGCGCGGTGGGTCTCGGCGACCGGGCGCACGACGTGTGCGGGGCGCTGTCGAAGGGGCTGCGCCAGCGCGTCGCCCTGGCCCGGGCGCTGCTGAGCGATCCGCAGGTGCTGTTCCTCGACGAGCCGACCGCCGGCCTGGACCCGGCGGCCACCCATGACGTCCACGAGCTGATCGAACAACTTCGGCAGCTCGGCGTGACGATCTTCTTGACGACGCATCGCCTCGAGGAGGCGGAGCGGCTGTGCGACCGAGTGGCGATCCTGAACACCACGCTGCGCACGATCGGTCGGCCCGACGAGCTGCGCGACCGGCTGTTCGCGAAGGCACTGACGGTTCGGACGCGTGCCCCGCTCGCCGACCCGCACCGGGTGTTCGCCGACCTGCCCGCCGTCGACGGTTGGCACCAGGACGGAACCGGTACCTACGTCCTGGCCGTGTCCGACCTGACGGTCGCCGCCCCCGGTGTCACCCGGGCCCTCGTGGCGGCCGGCGCCGACGTGCTCGCGATCCGCGAGTCGCGCCACAGTCTCGAGGACGTCTACCTCGAGCTCATCGGCTCCGACAGCGCCCTGAAGCCGAGATGAGCGTGAGCAGGCGGCGGGTCCGGGCCATCGTGCTGAAGGAGCTCCGGGAGTACCGGCGCAACCGGTCGCTCGTCGGCGGAATGACGATCGTCCCGCTGATCTTTCTCGTCCAGCCGCTGGTTGCCGTCTTCGCCGAGCCCGCGTCCGCGTCGGCCCAGCTGGGCCGTCAGCACGAGCTGCTGTACCTGCTGGGGATCCCGGCGCTGGTGCCCTCGCTGATCGCGAGCTACTCCGTGGTCGCTGAACGCCAGCAGGGCACCCTTGAGCCGGTGCTCACGACGCCGATCCGCCGCGAGGAGCTGCTGCTGGGCAAGGCGCTGGCCATCCTCCTGCCCTCGATCGTGGTCTCCTACGGCGTCTACGGCCTCTTCCTGGCGTGCGTCAGGGCCTTCGCCCGGCCGGCCGTGGCCTCGGGACTCCTCCGCGGGCCGGACGTCCTCGCCCAGCTGATCTTCACGCCACTCCTCGCCACGTTGTCGATCTGGATCGGTATCGCGATCTCGAGCCGGTCGAGTGACATCCGCGTCGCGCAGCAGGTCAGCATGCTCGCGAGCCTCCCGTCGATCGCGGTGACCACGCTGATCGCCATCGGCGTCATCCACGCGACGCTGGGCCTGGCGCTCGTGCTCGGCGCCGCCCTGCTGCTCGCCGCCGGCCTGGGCTGGCGGCTGACGTCTGCGGCATTCGATCGCGAGCGGCTGATCACCCGCACCAGATGACGGCCCACCCGCGCGGGTCGTGGTGGTCATCGCGCGACACGGACCCGGTCCTCCCACGACGCTGGCCCGGTCCTTGGCGCCCGGGCCCGACCCAGTGCGTGCGCCCCCGACCCCGGCGCGTGCGCCCCCGGCGCGGTGTGAGCGTCGTCGCGGGTGGCCGCCACCGGGGGGAGCGCCGCGCGGCCACTAGGCTGGCCCGCGTGCTGATGAAGATGTCGTCCCTTTTTGTTCGGACCCTGCGTGAGGACCCGGTCGACGCCGAGGTCGCGAGCCACCGGCTGCTGGTACGGGCCGGGTACATCCGGCGCGCCGCCCCGGGGATCTACACGTGGCTCCCGCTCGGGCTCAAGGTGCTCGCCAAGGTGGAGCAGATCGTCCGCGAGGAGATGGACGCCATCGGCGGCCAGGAGGTCCACTTCCCCGCGCTGCTGCCCAAGGAGCCCTACGAGGCCACGGGCCGCTGGGACGAGTACGGGCCCAACCTCTTCCGCCTGCAGGACCGCAAGGGCGCCGACTACCTCCTGGCCCCCACCCACGAGGAGATGTTCACGCTCCTGGTCAAGGACCTGTTCTCCTCGTACAAGGACCTCCCGCTGGCGCTGTACCAGATCCAGACCAAGTACCGCGACGAGGCCCGCCCGCGCGCCGGCCTCATCCGCGGCCGCGAGTTCATCATGAAGGACGCCTACTCCTTCGACGTCGACGACGCCGGCCTGGAGCGGTCCTACGAGCTGCAGCGCGGCGCGTACCAGCGCATCTTCGACCGTCTCGGCCTCGAGCACGTCATCGTCCGTGCCATGAGCGGCGCGATGGGCGGCTCGCGCAGCGAGGAGTTCCTGCACCCGACGGCGATCGGCGAGGACACCTTCGTGCGCTCGCCGGGCGGGTACGCCGCCAACGTCGAGGCGGTCACGACGCCGGCTCCCGCGCCCGTCGACTTCACTGACCTGCCCCCGGCCGTGGTGCTCGACACCCCGGACTCGACGACCATCGACACGCTCGTGGAGGCCGCCAACCGGCTCCACCCCCGCAGCGACCGGCCCTGGACCGCTGCGGACACCCTCAAGAACGTGGTCCTCGCCCTCGTCCACCCGGACGGCACCCGCGAGGTCGTCGTCGTCGGGCTGCCCGGTGACCGCGAGATAGACCTCAAGCGCCTCCAGGCCGGCGTCGAGCCCGCCGAGGTCGAGCAGGCGGGGGAGGAGGACCTGAAGGCGCACCCCGAGCTCGTCAAGGGCTACATCGGTCCCGCCGTGCTCGGTCCCAACGGTGCGCCCCGCGACGAGAACGGCGACGGCGGCGCCCTGCGGTACCTGCTCGACCCGCGCGTGTCGCCCGGCACGAGCTGGGTCACCGGCGCGGACGCGGACGGCAAGCACGTCTTCGGTCTCGTCGCCGGCCGCGACTTCACCGCGGACGGGACGATCGAGGCCGCCGAGGTGCGTGCGGGAGACCCCGCGCCGGACGGCTCCGGCCCCCTCGAGCTGGCCCGCGGCATCGAGATCGGTCACATCTTCGCCCTCGGCCGCAAGTACGCGGCGGCGCTAGACCTGAAGGTCTTGGACCAGAACGGCAAGGCCGTCGTCGTCACGATGGGCTCCTACGGCATCGGCGTGACGCGTGCGCTCGCCGCCCTCGCGGAGGCCAACCACGACGAGCACGGCCTGGTCTGGCCGATGCAGGTGGCCCCGGCGCACGTCCACGTCCTCGCCACCGGCAAGGGCGAGGAGATCTTCGCCGCCGCCGAGCGCCTCGCCCAGGGGCTCGAGGCCGCCGGGATGGAGGTCCTCTACGACGACCGTCCCAAGGTCTCCGCCGGTGTGAAGTTCGCGGACGCCGAGCTCCTGGGCGTCCCCCTGAGCGTGGTGGTGGGCAAGGGCCTGGCCGACGGCGTCGTCGAGGTGCGTCAGCGCCGTAGCGGCGAGCGGGAGGAGATCGCCCCCGATCTGGCGGTCGCGCGCCTGCGTGAGCTGGTGGACGAGGCGCTCGCCGGGTAGGCGGCCGCCCGCTCGTCGGCGGGTGTTCGCCCGGGCGGATGCCGGGCGGACGGCGGGATGTCAGCCCGGGCAGAGGCCGGGCCGCCTGCCCGGGCGGACGCCCGGGTGCTGAGGAACACTTGGTACGCATGACCCAAGATCGGTCCGCCATGGTGACGTGGGGACGGCGCGCCTGGGGCGTGATCGGCGTCGGCATCGTCGTCGTGGTCGTCGTCATCGCCGCGAGCAAGGTCAGCCTGGTCCTCACGCCGATCGTGCTGGCGCTGTTCCCCGCGGCGCTCGTCAACCCCTTCTCGTCCCGGCTCCGGCGCAGCAGGCTGCCGAACGCCCTCGGGGCGCTGGTCATCCTGCTGTCCCTGCTGCTCGTCTTCGCGATCCCCGCGTACCTGATCGCGCCGGCCTTCGCCGCGCAGGTTCCCGAGCTCGCCCGGTCCGTGACAGGCGGCCTGGACCAGCTGGACTCCGCCGTCGACTGGTCGAGGCTGCCCGGCAACATCACCGGCCTCAGCGACCTCGCCTCCCAGGCGGCGGCCGCCCTGCGCGGTGGCGGCGCGCTCACCGAGGGCCTCGGCGTCGTGCAGCAGGTCGGCGACTTCGCCACCGGCCTGGTGCTGATGATCGTGATCCTGTTCTTCTACCTCAAGGACGGGCGGCGGATCTGGCAGGCGATCCTCGACCTCGTGCCGGGCAGGTACGCCGGCGACATCGACACCGTCGCGCGGGAGTCCTTCTGGACAATCGGGGCGTTCCTGCGCGGGCAGCTGCTCGTCGCGCTCGTCGACGCGGTCTTCATCGGCCTGGGCCTTTGGGCGCTCGGCGTCCCGCTGGTGCTGCCCCTGGCGGTGCTGGTCTTCTTCGGTGGGCTGTTCCCCATCGTCGGCGCGTTCCTCTCCGGGACCGTCGCCGTCGTCGTCGCACTGGCGGACCAGGGGCCGGTCACGGCGCTGCTCGTCCTCGGCGTGGTCCTGCTCGTCCAGCAGCTCGAGGGACACGTCCTGGCGCCGATCATCCAGGGCCGGATCATCGCGCTCCACCCCTTGATGATCATCCTGTCGGTCACGACGGGCGGTGTGCTCATGGGAATCCTGGGCGCCTTCCTCGGGGTGCCCGTCGCCGCCGTCCTCGCGCGGATCGTCGACCACCTCCGGGGCCGCGCGCCCGCGGCAGGCCCCGCGGCACACGCGGGGGCGCCCCAGGGCGTCGAGGACGCCGTGACCGCCGAGCTCGCGGACCGCTCCGGACAGGCCGGGACCGGCGGGCGCGATCCGGGGCCGGGAGAGGGGTCGCGTGCGGGCGACGGGCCGCGCCAGGGGGGCATGGCCGGCGTGCGGGGCCCGGATGGCCGCCGCGACGGCCCGACGTCCGGCGGGGGCTCGGCGCCCGAGTAGGCGCCCGGCGCGACGGCGGTGCTCCCGGCCCCGCGTCAGCCCAGGCCCGGCAGGGCGGGCAACGTCCCGCCCCAGGCGTGCACCCGCGCCGCGGCGTCCTCGGCGGCGGCCACGAGCGCCTCCCGGTGCCCGGGGTCGGCGCGGCCCAGCAGATAGGTCCAGTGCGCCAGGAGTACCTGCTCCGCGGCCACAGCGAGGTTCTGCTCGGCGCTCAGGGATGGACCCGTGGCCACGTCTGCACCCTCCACCCCGCCCGGGCCGGTGAGCGGGCCGGTGAGGTCGTACGCGCCCATCCGCTCGTCGGGGGCACCCGCCGCGATGGCCGCGTCCACCAGCCCCTGCAGGTACGTCGCGCGCTCGGCGGCGTCCTCCCGGGCGGCGCCCTTGCTGCGCGCCGCGACCGTCTCGAGGCTGTAGCGCGCGGAGTCGAGCACGCGCACCGTCACCCCGTCGACGCCGACCCCACGCAGGTCCTCGGCGGTCATCGGCGCGCCCGCCGATGCCGCCGCCGGCTCGCCGAGCGCGGCCGCGAGGTCGGCCGCGGCGTCCGCCCGGGAGATCGACACGGCGGCCAGGACGGCGGCCAGGGCGTCGTCGTCGGCCTCCAGCGCACCGGCCCGCGCGCTCGCGGCGCCCTCGCGCACGAGCGTCAGGGCGTCCCGCGCGGTGGGCTCCGCCGTCGGCGCGGCCGTGGACACCTCGGGTGTGGCGACGCCGGCGGGGGCGCCCTCCGGCCACGCCATCCACACGCCGCCGAGGGCCGTGGAGTGCGACTGGGCGTCCGCCGCCGCGTCCCGGAGGGCCGCCGCGACGGCGGGGTCGGCGTCGGTGATCTCGGACACCGTCCCGGTGATCGTGGCGGCGTCGACGGCCGCGTCCTGGCGGAGGACCTCGACCGCGTCGGGCGTGGGCACGGCAGGCGGCGGGGTGTCCAGGCGCACGCCGCAACCGGCCAGCAGGGCCGCGGCGGCAACTGTGGCGGCCGCTCGCGTGCCGCGCCGACTGAGGGCGCGCGGACGGTTCTGGGGGGCCCGGTGGGCGGCGCGAGGAAGGGGGGACATCGGTGCCGATCCTCCCACGCGCGGCGTGGGGGCCGTGCCCGGGTGGGTAGTCTGTGGGATTGACCGTGATCGCCCCGGTCCTGCGTGAAGGAGATGTTCTCGATGAGTCCCGCCCGTCCATCCGACCTGCTCAACCGGCTGCGCGCTGCGCTCGAGCCGGTGGTCGGCGCCTCGGGACTGTTCCTCGAGGACGTGACCGTCGCGGCCGCCGGACACCGCAAGATCGTCCGCGCCGTGGTGGACCTGCCCGACGGCCCCGGGGGCGTGAGCTCCGACCAGCTTTCCGAGGTCTCCCGCGAGATCTCCGGCGTGCTCGACGACGTCGACCTCGTGGAGGGCGCCTACACCCTCGAGGTCACCACCCCCGGCACCGACCGCCCGCTCACCGAGCCGCGGCACTACCGCCGCGCCGTCGGACGGCTCGTCACCGCCGAGACGACGGCGGGGCGCGCGGTCACCGGCCGCCTGCGCGAGGCCGACGCCGCGGGCATCGTCCTCGACGTCGCCGGCCGGCGCGAGGAGCTCAGCTACGCCAAGCTCTCCCGCTCGCGTGTCGAGCTCGAGCTCAGCCGACCCGACGAGGCCTGAGGAGGACCTATGGACATTGACATGACTGCTCTGCGCCTGATCGAGAGCGAGCGGGGGATCAGCCTCGACGTCCTCGTCCGGGCGATCGAGGAGGCCCTCCTGCTCGCCTACCACCGCACCCCCGGCGCGATGGAGAAGGCGCGTGTCGAGCTGGACCGCCGCACCGGCCGGGTGACCGTCCTGGCGACCGAGGTCGACGAGGAGGGCCACGACGCCGGCGAGTTCGATGACACCCCGACGGGGTTCGGTCGCATCGCCACCGCCACCGCCCGCTCGGTGATCGTGCAGCGCCTGCGCGACGCCGAGGACGACCAGGTGATGGGCAACTACCGGGACAAGGCCGGCGAGATCGTCAGCGGCGTGGTCCAGCAGGGCCGCGACCCCCGCACCGTGCTGGTGGACATCGGTGACATCGAGGCGGTGCTGCCCGCGCACGAGCAGGTGCCCACCGAGAAGTACGTCCACGGTGACCGGCTGCGCGCCTACGTGCTCGACGTCAGCCGCGGGATGAAGGGCCCGTCCATCACCCTGTCCCGGACCCACCCGAACCTGGTGCGCAAGCTCTTCGCGCTGGAGGTCCCCGAGGTGGCCGACGGGTCCGTCGAGATCATGGCGATGGCGCGCGAGGCGGGCCACCGCACCAAGATGGCCGTGCGCGGCAACGTGCCCGGCCTCAACGCCAAGGGCGCCTGCATCGGCCCGATGGGGCAGCGTGTGCGCGCCGTCATGACGGAGCTGAACGGCGAGAAGATCGACATCGTCGACTACTCCGACGACCCGGCCCGCTTCGTGGCCAGCGCGCTCTCGCCCGCCCGCGTCAGCAGTGTCGAGGTCGTCGACGCCGAGGCCCGCGCGGCCCGCGTCGTCGTGCCCGACTACCAGCTCTCCCTCGCGATCGGCAAGGAGGGGCAGAACGCCCGCCTCGCCGCGCGGCTGACCGGCTGGCGCATCGACATCCACTCGGACACCGAGTCCGACGGCGCGGCCCCCGCCGCCGCGTTGGGTGAGGTGTCCGTCACGGACGAGCACGCCGAGGGCGCGCAGGGGTAGAGTGTTCGTTGGGCATGAGCCCGGAATCCCATATGAGCAGACGCAACGAGACATCCACGCCCGGCAACGGGCCGCTGCGCACCTGTACGGGATGCCGGGAACGGGCCCCGAGGTCCGCCCTGGTACGCCTCGTCCTGGACACCGCCGCGCAGCGCGTGGTGGTGGACCCGGGCCGTGACGCACCGGGACGCGGGGCCTGGCTCCATCCGAGCCAGGAGTGCCTGGATCTCGCCCTGAAGCGCCGAGCGCTTCCACGGGCCCTGCGCGCTGCAGGGCCGGTGGACACCGGCGGGCTGGGCGGGTGGTTCGGCCAGCACGATCCTCGCGAGGCGTCAGATGCGCCCCGCGAACACTGAGTCATCGACGAAGAAAGCGGGTTGGAAGCCGATGGGCACCCGATGAGTACCCAGCGATGAGCTGCCAGCACTAAAAGCGGTCCACCCTGTCCGGGCGGGCCGAGACAGGGAGAGTTGTGGCAAAGGTCCGCGTCCACGAGCTTGCGAAAGAGCTCGGCGTCGACAGCAAGACGGTGCTCGCGAAGCTTCGCGAGCAGGGGGAGTTCGTGAAGTCGGCATCGTCGACGATCGAGGCCCCGGTCATCCGCCGGCTGCGCGAGGCATTCCCCGCAGGGGAAGCACCCACTAAGCCGAACGGCCCCAGCGCCGCGCGGCCCGCAGGCAGGACGGCACCCACCCCGGGTCCCGCCCGACCTGACACCGAGCCGGCGGCGGCACCCGCCCCGGCCGCACCGCAGGCTCCCAGCGAGCCCGCGACCACCCAGGCACCGGCCCCCGCAGCGCCGACGGCGGCACCCGCCCCGGCCGCTCCGGCCCCGGCCGCTCCGGCCCCGGCGGCCTCGGCACCGGCTGCTCCGGCACCGGCCGCACCGGCACCTGCCGCTCCGGCCCCGGCCGCTCCCGTGGCGGCCCCGGCACCCGCGGCCCCGCCCGCGGCCCAGGCGCCCGCCCCCGAGGGGACGGAGGCCACCGGGGCACGCCCCGCGGCCCGGTCCAACGCACCCAAGCCGGGTGCGCGTCCGGCGCCCGCGCCCGAGGCGAAGCCGCAGACCGGGACCCGTCCCGGCGCCGGCACCCGTCCCGGCGCCGGTCGTCCCGGCGCGCCGCGTCCGGGCAACAACCCGTTCGCGCCCTCCCAGGGCATGCCCCGCGCGGGCGGTTCCGGTCGTCCCGGTGCCGGCGGCGGCGCACCCCGCCCGGGCAACAACCCGTTCGCGCCCTCCCAAGGGATGCCGCGCCCGGGTGGGACCGCAGGTCCCCGTCCCGGCGGCACCGCAGGTCCCCGACCCGGCGGCACGGGTGGTCCGCGTCCCGCGGCCGCGCCGCGTCCCGGCGGTGGCCCGCGCCCGAACCCGAACATGATGCCCGGCCACAGCTCCGTGGCGCGGCCCGGTGCGGCACCCGCCCGTGGTGGCGGCCGTGGCCGTCCCGGCGCCGCCGGCACGGGTGGCGCACCCGGTCGTCCCGGTGGTGGCGGCGGCTTCGCCGGTCGTCCCGGCGGCGCCGGCGGCCGTGGTGGCCGTGGCGGCACGCAGGGCGCCTTCGGTCGCGCCGGCGGCCGTCCGGTCCGCGGACGGAAGTCGAAGCGTGCGAAGCGTCAAGAGTTCGAGCAGCAGTCCGCGCCGTCGATCGGCGGCGTGCAGGTCCCGCGCGGCAACGGCTCGACGGTCGTGCGCATCCGGGCCGGCGCCTCGCTGGCGGACTTCGCCGACAAGATCGACGCGAACCCCGCAAGCCTGGTGACGGTGCTCTTCCACCTCGGCGAGATGGCCACGGCCACCCAGTCGCTGGACGAGGACACCTTCAAGGCGCTGGGCGACGAGCTCGGCTACGTGATCGAGATCGTCTCGCCCGAGGAGGAGGAGCGTGAGCTCCTCGGCAGCTTCGACATCGACCTCGAGGCCGAGGAGGCCGGCGAGACCGACGAGGACCTACATCCCCGCCCGCCGGTCGTGACCGTCATGGGTCACGTCGACCACGGCAAGACCAAGCTCCTCGACGCCATCCGTTCCACGGACGTCGTCGCGGGCGAGGCCGGTGGCATCACCCAGCACATCGGTGCGTACCAGGTGACCACCCAGCACGAGGGCGACGAGCGTCCCATCACCTTCCTCGACACCCCGGGCCACGAGGCGTTCACCGCCATGCGTGCCCGTGGCGCGCAGGTGACGGACATCGCCATCCTCGTGGTGGCCGCGGACGACGGCGTCATGCCGCAGACCGTGGAGGCGCTGAACCACGCCCAGGCGGCCGGTGTGCCGATCGTCGTGGCCGTGAACAAGGTGGACAAGGAGGGGGCCAACCCCGCCAAGATCCGTCAGCAGCTCACCGAGTACAACCTCGTGGCCGAGGAGTACGGCGGCGACACCATGTTCGTGGACGTCTCCGCCAAGAACCGCACGGGCATTGACGACCTCCTCGGGGCCGTCCTGCTCACCGCGGACGCCGCCCTCGACCTGCGTGCCAACCCCGACAAGGACGCGCGCGGTGTGGCCATCGAGGCCAACCTCGACAAGGGCCGCGGCTCGGTGGCCACGGTGCTGGTGGAGTCCGGGACGCTGCACGTCGGCGACTCGATCGTGGCCGGTACCGCCCACGGGCGTGTGCGTGCCATGTTCGACGAGCGCGGCGACACCGTCGCCGAGGCCGGGCCCTCCCGCCCGGTCCAGGTCATCGGGCTGCAGTCGGTGCCCCGCGCCGGCGACAGCTTCATCGTCGCCCCCGACGACCGCACCGCCCGGCAGATCGCCGACAAGCGGGCCGCCGCCGACCGCGCCGCCAACCTGGCCAAGCGCCGCAAGCGCATCAGCCTCGAGGACTTCACCAAGGCTCTCGAGGAGGGCAAGGTCGAGACCCTCAACCTCATCATCAAGGGCGACGTCTCCGGTGCCGTCGAGGCACTCGAGGACGCCCTGCTCAAGATCGATGTGGGCCGCGAGGTCGAGCTGCGGATCATCCACCGCGGCGTCGGTGCGATCACGCAGAACGACGTCAACCTCGCGACGGTGGACTCCGCCGTCATCATCGGCTTCAACGTGCGCCCCGCCGAGCGGGTCGCCGAGCTGGCCGACCGCGAGGGCGTGGAGCTGAAGTTCTACTCGGTGATCTACGACGCCATCGACGAGGTGGAGAGCGCGCTCAAGGGCATGCTCAAGCCCGAGTTCGAGGAGGCCCAGCTGGGCACCGCGGAGGTCCGCCAGGTGTTCCGCTCCTCCAAGTTCGGCAACATCGCCGGTTCGATCGTGCGCTCCGGCACCATCCGCAGGAACACCAGCGCGCGGATCACGCGCAACGGCGTCGTGGTGGCCGACAAGGTCAACATCGACTCCCTGCGCCGGGAGAAGGACGATGTCACGGAGGTCCGCGAGGGCTTCGAGTGCGGCATCGGCCTCAGCACGAAGGACGTCCAGGAGGGCGACATCATCGAGACCTTCGAGATGCGCGAGAAGCCGCGCGCCTGACAGGTCGTCAGCCCGGGCGGGCGGAGCTGCCGCAGGCAGCCACCGCCCGCCCGGGTACCGGGCCGTCGTCGTGCCCGCACGGCGACGGCCCCGACCAGCACCATCAGCGACCTCGCGGCACCTGCCGCGAGGTCGCTGCTGCTTCACCGACATCTCTCGTGGCGGCTCCGCCGCCCATGCGAGACAATCACGTCCGAATCCGCCGGCCCCCGGGCCGGCCCCCATCGAGGAGATCCCCATGGCCGACGCCCCTCGCGCCCGCAAGCTTGCCGAGCGCATCCAGCAGATCGTCGCGCGGATGCTCGACACCCGGATCAAGGACCCGCGACTGGGCTTCGTGACCATCACCGATGTCCGCGTCACGGGTGACCTGCAGAACGCGACGATCTTCTACACCGTGTACGGATCGGACGAGGAGCGGGCCTCCTCGGCGGCCGCGCTCGCCTCCGCGCGGGGCCTCATCCGCTCCGAGGTCGGCAAGCAGACCGGCATCCGGCTCACCCCGACCATCGAGTTCGTGCTCGACGCCGTCCCGGAGACCGCCGCCAGCCTCGAGGACGCCCTGCGCGCCGCCGCCCAGCGTGACGCCGAGGTGGCCGCGCTGGCCGCCCGCGCCACCTTCGCCGGCGAGGCCGACCCGTACCGCCGTCCCGACGAGGACGACGACAACGATGACGAGGACGTCGCCGCCGACGAGCTCGAGGACGCCCTCGGCATGGTGGCGGACGACGACGCCGACGGCTCCGCCGCGGACGGCTCCACCGGCGGCTCCGCCGGCGCCCCCGCCGACGAGCGCGCGCAGGGCGCCACCGGGGACGCGCGGTGACCTCTCGCGACGCCGGCCCGCGGGCGGGAGACCGCCCGGCGGCCCGCGACGGGAACCGGCCGGAGCTGCCCCGCGGGCGCGCGACCGCCGCCGACGGGCTGCTCGTGGTCGACAAGCCCCAGGGCCTGACCAGCCACGACGTCGTCGCACGGGCCCGCCGGCTCGCGGCCACGAAGAAGGTCGGGCACGCCGGCACGCTGGACCCCATGGCCACCGGCGTCCTCGTCCTGGGCGTCGGCCGCGCCACGCGTCTGCTGACGTATCTCGTCGGCGCGGACAAGGAGTACACCGCCACCGTCCGGCTCGGGCAGCGCACGGTGACGGACGACGCCGAGGGCGAGGTCACCGCGGCGCCCGGCGCGGCCGCTGTGGTGCGCCCGGACGGCACGGTCGACGCCGACGCCATCGAGGGCGCCCTGGCCGCCCTCCGCGGCCCCGTCACCCAGGTGCCCAGCGCCGTCTCCGCGATCAAGGTGGACGGCAGGCGCTCCTACGCGCGGGTCCGCGGCGGCGAGGACGTGGTCCTGCCCGCCCGGCCCGTCACGATCCACCGGCTCGAGGTGACCGCCGCCCCCCGTGTCGCGCACGTCGACGGCCCGACGCCGGGCGGCACCACGGTGGTCGACCTCGACGTCGTCGTGGGCTGCTCCTCCGGCACCTATGTGCGGGCCCTCGCCCGCGACCTCGGGGAGGCCCTCGGCGCCGGCGGGCACCTCGTCGCCCTGCGACGCACCCAGGTCGGACCGTTCACCCTGGCGCACGCACGGACCATCGACGAGCTCGCGGCCGAGGTCGCGGCCCAGGCCGAGGAGCCCGAGCCCGCGGGCCTGGGCGTGATGAGCCTGACCGACGCGGCGACGTCGTGCTTCCCGGCCCGCGTCCTGACGGCGGAGGAGACGCGCGACGTCCGCGTCGGCAAGGCGCTGACCGCCACCGCGACGCCCGCCGACCCGGCCCCGCCGGTTCCGCCGGCTGCGGACGCGCCGGCTGCGGACGCGCCGGCCCCGCCGGCCGGCACCGGGCCCACCGGCCGGGACCATCCCGTCGTCACGGCCGCGCTCGCGCCCGACGGGCACGTCGTCGCGCTCCTGACCGACCGAGACGGGAAGGGCAGGCCGGTCCTCGTCCTGGACCCGGCGTAGCGAGCCGGGCAGCGCGGACGGGACGAGCCGCGCGGCGAGATAGGGTCGACCACGCGCGCCGCGGCGCGCACCCCAGACGAGGAGGACGCGCGTGCAGGTGTGGACCGGGATCGAGCAGGTCCCCGCGGACCTCGGTGCCACCGTGGCCACGCTCGGCATCTTCGACGGCGTCCACAAGGGTCACCAGGTGATCCTGGGCGCCACCGTCGCCGAGGCGGAGGCCGCGGGACTGATGTCCGTGGCGGTCACCTTCGACCCGCACCCGGCCACGGTGCACCGCCCCGAGGAGCACTTCCAGCTCATCGCCTCGCTCACCGACCGGCTCGAACGGCTGGCGGCCACGGGCCTGGACGCCGTCCTCGTGCTGGAGTACACGCTCGACTTCGCCCGGGCCACGCCGGAGGAGTTCGTGCGCCGGTACCTCCTCCAGGCCCTGCACTCGACGCTGGTCGTGGTGGGGGAGGACGTGCGGTTCGGGCGGGACAACTGCGGCGACCGCCACACCATGGCCGAGCTGGGCCGCTCCCTGGGCTTCGGCGTGGAGATCCTCAGCGACATCCGCGCGGAGAACGGGCGCCGCTGGTCCTCGACCTGGGTGCGCGAGCTGCTGGCCGCCGGGGACGTGGCCGGTGCCGCGGAGGTCCTCGGGCGCGCGCACCGCGTGCGTGGCGTCGTCGTCCACGGGTTCAAGCGCGGGCGGGACCTGGGCTACCCCACCGCGAACCTCCTCGCCGACGACCTCGGCGTCGTCCCCGCGGACGGCGTCTACGCCGGCTGGCTGATCCGGCCCGAGCACGCCCCGGACGACGGCACGTCCAAGCGCCTGCCCGCCGCGATCTCGGTGGGGACGAACCCCACCTTCCACGACGTGCAGCGCACCGTCGAGGCGTACGTCCTGGGGCGCACCGACCTCGAGCTGTACGGCGAGGAGGTCGTCATCGAGCTCGTCGAGCGGCTGCGCCCGATGGTGACGTTCGACGGCATCCCGGCGCTCCTGGAGCAGATGGCCGACGACGTGGCGCGCAGCGCCGCGATCCTGGGGGTGCCCGCGCCCGCGCGCCCCGACGTCTACGCCGCGGACCCGCCGACCGGCTGACCGCAGCAGACCTGCCGACCGGCTGATCGCCGCCGACCCGGGCGACCGTGGAGGGCGGTGTGTGGCGAAGGCCCGGTCGCGGGGGATCCTGCGCGCCTGATAGGCTGCTCGGTGCCGTCAAGCCGGCCACGGATGTGTCATGCCCGGGTGGAAATGCCCCGGTGCTCCGTGCAACGACCTACAAGGAGAACCAATGGCCCTCGCTGCCGACGTCAAGCAGTCCATCATCGCTGAGTACGCCACCCACGAGGGTGACACCGGTTCGCCGGAGGTCCAGATCGCGATGCTGAGCCAGCGCATCAAGGACCTCACGGAGCACTTCAAGACCCACAAGCACGACCACCACTCGCGCCGCGGCCTCATGCTGCTCATCGGTCAGCGCAAGCGTCTGCTGACCTACCTCGCCGCCGAGGACATCGAGCGTTACCGCTCCCTCATCGCGCGGCTCGGCCTGCGCCGCTGATCTAGCCGACCGGCTCGGACCGACAAGGTCCGGGCCGGTCGTGCATGCCCGCCGCTCCCGTGCCGGGAGGGACGGGCCGGGCCACCCGGCCCACCACCGAAGAGATCCATCCCCACTCCGCACCGGCCACGCACGACCGGTCCTCGGTAGTGGCCTCCGGAACGCGACGCCACGTCGCCGACGTCCGTGGGCCTCGATCGATGACCGCCGGGCCCCCGGGCGGACGGACCAGAAGGAGGGCACCCATGGAGGGTCCCGAGATCAAGTTCGCCGAGGCCGTCATCGACAACGGCAAGTTCGGCACGCGCACCGTGCGCTTCGAGACGGGCCGCCTGGCCCGCCAGGCCGCCGGCTCCGCCGTCGCCTATCTCGACGAGGAGACGATGGTGCTCTCGGCCACCACGGCCGGCAAGCACCCCAAGGAGCAGTTCGACTTCTTCCCCCTGACGGTGGACGTCGAGGAGCGCCAGTACGCCGCCGGCAAGATCCCCGGCTCGTTCTTCCGCCGCGAGGGCCGCCCCTCGACCGAGGCCATCCTCGCCTGCCGCCTCATCGACCGCCCGCTGCGCCCGTCCTTCGTCAAGGGCCTGCGCAACGAGGTCCAGATCGTCGAGACGGTCCTGGCCATCCACCCGGACGACTCCTACGACGTCCTGGCCATCAACGCCGCGTCGATGTCCACGCAGATCTCCGGCCTGCCGTTCTCCGGCCCGATCGGCGGCGTCCGCATCGCCCTGATCGACGACCAGTGGGTCGCGTTCCCGCGCTACAGCGAGATCGAGAAGGCCGTCTTCTCGATGGTCGTCGCCGGCCGGGTCGTCGGTGACGACGTCGCCGTGATGATGGTCGAGGCCGAGGCCACCGACAACGCCTGGACGCTCATCAAGGAGCAGGGCGCGACGGCGCCGACCGAGGAGGTCGTCGCCGGCGGCCTCGAGGCCGCGAAGCCGTTCATCAAGGCCCTGTGCGACGCGCAGTCGCAGCTCGCCGCCACCACCTCCAAGGCGACCGTGGAGTTCCCCCGCTTCCTCGACTACCAGGACGACGCCTACACGGCCGTCCAGGAGCAGGTCTCCGCCGACCTCGCCGAGGCGATCACCATCGCCGACAAGCAGGCCCGCGAGGCCCGCCAGGACGAGATCCGCGCCGCGATGCTCGACGCGCTCGCCGAGCGTTTCGCCGGCCGCGACAAGGAGCTCTCCGCCGCGTTCCGCGCCGTCGCCAAGTCGGCCGTGCGCCAGCGCGTGCTCAAGGACGGCGTCCGCATGGACGGCCGTGGCCTCAAGGACATCCGCACCCTCTCGGCCGAGGTCGAGGTGCTCCCGCGGGTGCACGGCTCGGCGCTGTTCGAGCGCGGCGAGACGCAGATCATGGGCGTCACCACGCTGAACATGCTGCGCATGGAGCAGCAGCTGGACACCCTCAGCCCGGTGACCCGCAAGCGCTACATGCACAACTACAACTTCCCGCCCTACTCCACCGGTGAGACCGGCCGCGTGGGCTCCCCCAAGCGCCGCGAGATCGGCCACGGCGCGCTGGCGGAGCGGGCCCTCATGCCCGTGCTGCCCTCCCGCGAGGAGTTCCCCTACGCGATCCGCCAGGTCTCCGAGGCCCTCGGCTCCAACGGGTCCACCTCGATGGGCTCGGTCTGCGCCTCGACCCTGTCGCTGCTCAACGCCGGCGTGCCGCTGCGCGCGCCCGTCGCGGGCATCGCCATGGGCCTCATGAGCGACACCGTGGACGGTGAGACCCGCTACGCGGCCCTCACCGACATCCTCGGCGCCGAGGACGCCTTCGGCGACATGGACTTCAAGGTCGCCGGCACCCGCGAGTTCGTCACGGCCATCCAGCTCGACACCAAGCTCGACGGCATCCCCGCCTCCGTGCTGGCCGCCGCGCTGACCCAGGCCCGCGACGCCCGCCTGTACATCCTCGACGTCATGAACGAGGCCATCGACTCGCCCGACGAGATGGCCCCGACCGCCCCGCGCGTGATCACCGTCAAGGTCCCCGTGGACAAGATCGGCGAGGTCATCGGCCCGAAGGGCAAGATGATCAACCAGATCCAGGAGGACACCGGCGCGGACATCTCGATCGAGGACGACGGCACCGTCTACATCGGCGCCACCGACGGCCCCTCCGCCGAGGCGGCCCGCCAGGCCGTCAACGCGATCGCCAACCCGCAGATGCCTGAGGTCGGCGAGCGCTTCGTGGGCACCGTCGTCAAGACGACGTCCTTCGGCGCCTTCGTCTCCCTGACCCCGGGCAAGGACGGCCTGCTGCACATCTCGCAGATCCGTCGCCTGGTCGGCGGCAAGCGCGTGGAGAACGTCGAGGACGTGCTCGCGGTGGGCCAGAAGGTTCAGGTCGAGCTGGCCGAGATCGACCCGCGCGGCAAGCTGTCGCTGCACGCCGTCGTCGAGGGCGAGGAGGACGGCGAGAGCCAGTCCGACGACGCCGCCCCGGCCGGCGAGCAGTCCGGCGAGGCGCGCGAGGACGGTCACCGCGAGGGTGGCCGCGACGGCGGTCGCCGTCGTGACCGCACCCGCACCCGTCGCCGTGAGGGCGACGAGGCCGAGACCGCGCAGGCCGACGCCTGAGGATGCCCCAACAGCTGAACCTCGGCCCGGCCGGTGCGCCGGGCACGGAGGTCCACACCGAGCAGGACGGCAGCGTCATCCGGCGCTCCGTCCTGCCCGGGGGGATCCGGGTGCTGACCGAGGCCATGCCCGGTCAGCGCTCGACCGCCGTGGGCGCCTGGGTGGCCGTCGGCTCGCGCGACGAGACGGACGGCCACCACGGCTCCACCCACTTCCTCGAGCACCTGCTCTTCAAGGGCACTCCGACGCGTACGGCGCTCGACATCGCCGAGGCGTTCGACGCCGTCGGCGGTGAGGCGAACGCCGCCACCGGCAAGGAGCACACGTGCTACTACGCGCGGGTGCTCGACGCCGACCTCCCCATGGCGGTGGACGTCATCACCGACATGGTCACCTCCTCGCTGCTCGACGCAGGCGAGCTCGAGACCGAGCGCGGGGTCATCCTCGAAGAGCTCGCCATGAACGACGACGACCCCGTCGACGTCGCCCACGAGCGCTTCACCACGGCCGTGCTGGGCGACCACCCGCTCGGCCGCCCCATCGGCGGCACACCCGAGACCATCCGCGCCGTGCCGCGCGAGGCGGTCCTGGACCACTACCGGCGCACCTACGTGCCGCGCGAGCTGGTCGTCACGGCCGCCGGCAGCGTCGACCACGACGTCCTGTGCGCGCAGGTGCTGCGCGCGGTGCAGGCGGGAGGGTGGACCCTCGACGCGGACGCCGTCCCCGCGGAGCGGCGCGTCGGCGCGGTCGTCGCGGAGAACCGGGGCGTCCGGGTCCCCGGCTCCGGCGCGCTGGTCGTGCCCGGACCCGAGTCCGCGCTGCTGCCCGCCACGGGCAGCGCGGTGACGGTGCACCGCCCCACCGAGCAGGCCAACGTGCTGCTCGGCGGGCCTGGCATCCCCGCCGGCGACGACCGCCGCTACATCCTCTCGGTCCTGACGACCGTGCTCGGCGGCGGGATGAGCTCGCGGCTCTTCCAGGAGATCCGGGAGAAGCGCGGCCTGGCGTACTCCACGTACGCCTTCGCGTCCTCCTACGCCGAGGCCGGCACGTTCGGCCTCTACGCGGGGTGCGCGCCGGGCAACGTCTCCCAGGTGGTGGAGCTGTTCACCGCCGAGTGGGACCGCCTCGTGGCCGACGGCATCACCGACGACGAGCTGCTGCGCGGCGTGGGGCAGCTGCGCGGCAACATGGTCCTCGGGCTCGAGGACAACGGCTCGCGCATGTCCCGCCTCGGCCGCGCCGAGATCGTCCACGGCGAGCTCACCAGCCTCGACGAGATGATCGAGCGGATCTCCGAGGTCACGGCCGAGCAGGTCCAGGTGCTCGCCGCGGAGCTCGCGGCCGCGCCGCGCTCGCTCGTGGTCGTCGGGCCGTTCGACGACGACATCGCCGCCAGGCTCCTGCACCGGTAGTCCGCCGCACCGCCGCCGTCCCGCACCGTTCTCGGTGCGGGGCGGCGGCGTCTGTGCGTCGAGCGGGGCGGCGGATGCCGCGTCGAGCCGTCCAATTTCCCGATGCAACGAATGGCAACAAGTTGTCGTCCGTATGTCTGGGCCGGGATGGTGAGCCCTGTTCCTGGGCTTTACCTGGGAACGGCATGTGCCCGGTCGCTGCCGATCGGGAGAGCAAAAGCGGTACGGGAGCGTCGTCAATTGTGTGCTCCCGCGAGTGAACCGTCCACCGAGGTCGAGGGAGACCAACCAGATGAGGACTCGCAAGGCAGTCACGCGTCGTCGGGGCATCGCAGCCGCCGTCGTCGCCATCCCCCTCTCGCTGGCCCTGGCCGGCGGGGCGTTCGCCGCCCCGCCCAGCCACTCCAGCGCGGGAGGCAACCCGCCCGCCCACTCCAACGCCGGCGGCGCGAAGTCGCCGGACGTGGAGAGCAGGGTCAAGCCGATCATCAAGAAGGGTCAGCGCGAGTTCCGCGACCTCAACGCCAACAAGAAGATCGACCCGTACGAGGACTGGACGAAGTCGGTCGACAAGCGGGTGGACGACCTCGTCTCGCGCATGTCGCTGGAGGACAAGGCCGGCCTCATGCTCATCGACACGCTCAACGCCGAGTGCATCAACGGCGACCGCGCATCGATCTCGGGCACCGGGCTCGACTACATCAACAACCAGCGCATGCACCGCCTCATCTTCCGCAACACCGTCACGGACAAGCCGGTCTGCGGCGCGCCCGGCGGCGGGTTCGGAGCCACCACCAGCGTCACCCCGGCCGAGGCTGCCAGGTTCATGAACCGCGTCCAGGAGGCCAGCGAGCGCACCCCCCTCGGCATCCCGGTGCTGTACAAGTCGAACGCCCGCAACCACATCGACCCGGACGCCCGCGCCGGCATCAACGAGTCCTCGGGCGCCTTCTCCGCGTTCCCGAAGGAGGCGGGCATCGCCGCCGCCGCCCTCGGCGAGCAGTCGCGCCGGACGGGCAAGGCACCCACCACGGGCGACATGTCCGTGGTGGAGGACTTCGCCGGCGTCATGGGCGACGAGTGGGAGTCCATCGGCCTGCGCGGCATGTACGGCTACATGGCCGACCTGTCGACCGAGCCGCGCTGGTACCGCACGCACGAGACGTTCACCGAGGACGCCGACCTCAACGCGAACATCATGACGTCGCTCGTGGAGACCCTGCAGGGGCCCGTCGACAAGAAGGGCGTCTCGCTCAGCCCCGACACGTCCGTGGCGCTGACCATGAAGCACTTCCCTGGCGGCGGCCCGCAGGAGCTCGGTCTGGACCCGCACTACTCCTTCGGCAAGACGCAGGTGTACCCGGGCGGAGCGTTCGGCGAGCACCTCAAGCCGTTCGAGGCCGCCATCGACGCCGGCGTGTCCTCGATCATGCCGTACTACGGCGCGCCGATCGACGTCACCTATGACGGCGTCACGTACGGCCAGACCGGCATGGCTTTCTCCAGCCAGATCAACAACGACCTGCTCCGGGGCAAGCTGGGCTTCCAGGGCTACGTCAACTCCGACACCGGCATCATCAACGACCGTGCCTGGGGCCTTGAGAACGCCTCCGTGCCCGAGCGCGTCGCGGCCGCCGTCAATGGCGGGACCGACACGCTGTCCGGCTTCCACGACGTCAAGACCATCACGGACCTCGTGGCTGGCGGCAAGATCACCGAGGAGCGCGTGACGCTCGCCGCCGAGCGGCTGCTCACCCCGATGTTCCAGATGGGCCTGTTCGAGAACCCGTACGTCGACGAGGCCGAGGCGACCGCCACGGTGGGCAGCGAGGTCAACCGCAAGGTCGGCCTGGACGTGCAGCGCAAGTCCGCCGTGCTCCTGCAGAACAAGGAGGCTGAGGATGGGGACAAGGCCCTCCCGCTGAAGGACGGCTCGTCCGTCTACATCCTCGGGGACTTCAAGGAGGAGACCGTCGCAGCCAAGGGCTACACCGTCATCAACGGCAACAAGCTCGTCGACGGCAAGCGGCCCAGCGCGGCGGGCGCAGACAAGGCCATCATCACGGTGACGGCCAAGAACAAGAACACGAGCACGTACGACAGCAAGGCGGCGGCCGCCGACCCGAAGACCCCGATCAACCCGATCGTCATGCCCGGGACCGCCGCCCTGGACGGCCAGCACAAGTTCGGCGCCGAGGACGTGTGCGTCTCCTACGACACCAGCGCGCCCTGCACCGACAACGGCCTGCGCTTCGGCGGCTCCTTCCCGTGGGAGTCGAGCATCCTCGACTTCTCCGGCATGGCGGAGTCGCAGTCGTGGCAGGTCGTGCCCTCGCTGAGCGAGATCCAGCAGGTCATGAACGAGGTCGGCGCGGAGAACACCATCCTCCACGTCTACTTCCGCCAGCCGTTCGTCCTCGACGAGGCCAGCGGCCTGCGCGACGCCGGTGCCATCGTGGCCGGCTTCGGCATCAGCGACACGGCGCTGATGGACGTCCTGTCCGGCGACTTCAAGCCTCAGGGCAAGATGCCCTTCGCCCTGGCCGGCACCCGCGCGGCGATCGAGCAGCAGTTCAGCGACCTCCCGGGCTACAAGGAGACAGAGGACGGGGCGCTGTTCCCGTTCGGCTTCGGTCTCACGTACGACGATGACCGCGGCGGCAAGGACGACCACGGCGGCAAGGACGGCCGTGGCGGCAAGGGCGGTCAGGGCGGCCGTGGCGGCGGTCACCGATGACGGCGGGTCATCTCGGCGGTGACCGCGCCCGCGGTTGATCGCGAGACTGCATGAGCCCTGACCGCATCGACCGGGTGGCGGGAACCGCCACCCGAGGCCGGAGGCGGTAGGGACGCGGCGGCGCCCGTGGCTACCAGAGCCACGGGCGCCGTCGCGCGTCGTCGGCCGCGGCGCCCGGCTGGTGGGCCCTCGCGGTGCGCGGGTCCCCGATCACCTACGCTTCCCTGTGTGACCTCCCCCCTCTCAGTAGCAGTGGTCGGCGCGCACGGGCGCATGGGACGCGCGGTGTGCGACGCGGTCGACGGCGCGCCGGACCTCCAGCTGGTAGCCCGGCTCGACGCCAGCGATGCCATCGCGGACCTCGCCGGCGGCCCCGCCCGGGTCGCCGTCGAGTTCACCGTCCCCGGCGTGACCGAGGCCAATGTTCACGCCCTGATCGACGCGGGCCTCAACGTGGTCGTGGGTACCACCGGCTGGACCGAGGAGTCGCTGGGGCGGGTGCGCGAGCACCTGGCCGAGCGCAACGCGCACGCGGGTGACGGCGCCCTCGGCGTCCTCGTCGCCCCGAACTTCGCGCTCTCCGCCGTGCTGGCGATGAGGTTCGCCCAGCAGGCCGCGCGCTTCTTCGACTCTGCCGAGGTCGTCGAGCTCCATCACCCCAACAAGGTCGACGCCCCGTCCGGCACGGCGATGACGACGGCCCGCCACATCGCGGCGGCCCGCGCCGAGGCGGGACTCGGACCGATGCCGGACGCCACGGAGAAGGAGGTCGACGGCGCCCGCGGCGCCGTCGTCGACGGCGTGCACGTCCACTCCGTGCGACTGCGCGGTCTGGTCGCGCACGAGGAGATCCTGCTGGGCAACCCGGGGGAGCAGCTGACCATCCGCACGGACTCCTTCGACCGTTCGAGCTTCATGCCCGGCGTCCTGCTCGCCGTGCGCGAGGTCGTGAAGCGGCCGGGGCTCACCTTCGGGCTCGACCAGGTCCTCGACCTGAGCTAGTACCGCACTCGCCGGGCGGGCTCCGGCCTCGCTCGCTGCCTCCGCCGCACCGGGTCCTCAGAGCTCCGCGTACCAGCAGATCTCGACCACCGGCGTGCCGGCGATGTCCAGGGTGCGCCGCACCCCCGCCGGCGCGAACCCGGCCTGGCTGAGGAAGCGGGTGCGGGACTCGTCCCCCTGCACTGCCCAGGTCTGCACCCGCGCCGCACCCTGCTGACGGAGGATGTCCGCGCACGCGGCCAGCAGCCGGGAGCCGTGCCCGCCACGCGCGTGCGCGGCGGGAACCTCGAGGGCCAAGATCTCGGCGGTGCCACCGCCCGGGGCGCCCTCGCCCGGGGCGCCCACGTCGGCGCCGTCCCCCACCGGTGTGTCCTGCACGTCGGCGCCGTCCCCCACCGGTGTGTCCTGCACGGCGGCGCCCGGGGAAGCATCCTCACCCGGCTCGACGTCGACGGCCACCTCCGCGGGCGCGAACGCCGCGAACCCGACGACCTGCGCGCCCGCGCAGGCCGTCAGCACCCGGTGGCGCGGCGACGGGGGCGAGGAGATCGCCGCCGCCCAGGACGCACCGAGCGCCTCGGGGGTGATCGCACCGGCAACCTCCGGCCCGACCTCGTGTCCGGTGCCCGCCGCCAGGGTGGCACGCAGCGTCCGGGCATGGATGTCACCCAGCAGCGGGGCGTCCTCCACCAGCGCGGGGCGTACCGAGAGGTCCGCACTCGGGCGAAGAGGGTCGTTGTGCGCGTGACCAGCGTGCGGGTCGTGCCGCGGCTCCTGCCGCGGGTCGGGGCCGGCCCCGCCCCCTGGCGCGGTCGAGGCGATCAGGCGGCCGAGCAGGTCGTCGTCTGGCGAGAGGTCGTCGATCGTGGTCACGGTGCCAGGCTAGCCGCGCCGCGAGGCGCACCACGATGTGGGACGGCGGCGGGGGAGTGACCCGTGACGGCGATACCGTCATGTCATGGACTCCACCGCCCAGGCCACCGAGGCAGACCGGATCCCGTCGCGCACCTTCGGGTCCGTCTCGACGGCGATGGTCACGCCCTTCCACCCCGACGGCACGATCGACATCGACTCGGCCGTACGGGTGGCGGTCAAGCTCGTCGACGACGGGTGTGACGCCCTGGTCCTCAACGGCACCACCGGCGAGTCCCCGACCACGCACCAGCCCGAGAAGGACGACCTGATCCGCGCCGTCATCGACGCCGTAGGGGAGCGGGCCATGATCGTCGGCGGCGCCGGCTCCAACGACACCGCCCACGCGGTGCGGATGGCGCAGAGCGCCCAGGCGGTGGGGGCCAGCGGGGTGCTCGTCGTCTCGCCGTACTACAACCGCCCCTCCCAGGAGGGCGTCTACCAGCACATCAAGGCGGTCGCCGACGCCGTCGACGTCCCGGTGCTCCTCTACGACATCCCCGGCCGCACCGGCGTGGCCATCGGTGACGAGTGCCTCGACCGTCTCGCCGAGCACCCGCGGATCCTGGGCGTCAAGGACGCCACGGGCAACGTCCCCGCCGGCTTCGAGCGCATGGCGCGCACCGGCCTGGAGTTCTACTCCGGCGACGACGGCCTCAACTTCGACTGGCTCGCGCACGGCGCCTCCGGCGTCGTCTCCGTCGTCGGGCACGTCGCGGCCGGCGCCTATGCCGAGATGGTTCGTGAGGTCGACGCCGGGGACCTGCCGCGCGCCCGCGACGTCGCGGCACGCATGCGCCCGATCGTCGCCGCGCTGATGGGCGGTGGTCAGGGCGCCGTCATGGCGAAGCACGCGCTCCACCTGCAGGGCTTTATCTCCAGCCCCACCGTGCGCCTCCCGCTCGTCCAGTCCTCGCCCGCCGAGGTCGCCGAGCTCGAGAGGGTGCTGCGCGAGCACGGGCTCCTCGCCGCCTGAGCCGGGCGGCCGCCGCGGCCGGTCGGCCCTGGCCCGGCGGCCCTGGCCCGGCGACCTCGGCCCGGCGACCTCGGCCCGGCGGCCCCGGCTTGGCGGGGCCGGCCCAGCGCACCCGACCCGGATCCAAACCCGGTGCGACCGTTCGGTGACACAGCCGAGCGAGACAGCCCGGCACCGCCGGCCCGCTCGCCTGGCAAGATGGTGGCGTGAGCCACCCGCATCCAGAACTGTCCACGCCCGGCCCCATCCCCCAGGGAGGCCTGCGCATCGTCCCGCTCGGCGGGCTCGGCGAGGTCGGCCGGAACATGACGGTCTTCGAGCACGCCGGCCGGTTGCTCATCGTCGACTGCGGCGTGCTGTTCCCGGAGGACACCCAGCCCGGCGTGGACCTGATCCTGCCGGACTTCGAGTACATCGCCGATCGCCTCGACGACGTCGAGGCCATCGTGCTCACGCACGGGCACGAGGACCACATCGGCGGCGTCCCCTACCTGCTGCGGCTGCGCGGCGACATCCCGCTGATCGGCTCCCAGCTGACGCTGGCCTTCCTCGAGGCCAAGCTGAGGGAGCACCGCATCACGCCGGTCACCCTCGCGGTGCGCGAGGGGCAGACCGAGCAGCTCGGCCCGTTCGGCCTCGAGTTCGTCGCCGTCAACCACTCGATCCCCGACGCCCTCGCCGTCATGATCCGCACCGCCGCCGGCAATGTGCTGCACACGGGCGACTTCAAGATGGACCAGCTCCCGCTCGACGGACGCATCACGGACCTGCGCGCCTTCGCCCGCCTCGGTGAGGAGGGCGTGGACCTGTTCATGACCGACTCGACCAACGCCGAGGTCCCCGGCTTCACGTCCCTCGAGCGCGAGATCGGACCGGTGCTCGACCACGTATTCGGGCAGGCCACCGGCCAGATCGTCGTCGCGAGCTTCTCGTCGCACGTGCACCGCGTCCAGCAGGTGCTCGACGCCGCAGCCCTGCACGAGCGCAAGGTCGCCCTGGTCGGCCGGTCGATGGTGCGCAACATGAACATCGCCGCGGACCTCGGCTACCTCAAGGTCCCGCCGAACACCCTCATCGACGTCAAGAAGATCGACAGCTACCCGCCCGAGGACACCGTCCTCATGGCCACCGGCTCGCAGGGCGAGCCCATGGCGGCGCTGAGCCGGATCGCCAACAAGGACCACCGCGTCTCCGTGGGGCCGGGGGACACCGTGGTGTTCGCGAGCTCACTCATCCCGGGCAACGAGAACTCGGTCTACCGGGTCATCAACGGGCTGACCCGCCTCGGCGCGAACGTCGTGCACCAGGGCAACGCCAAGGTCCACGTCTCGGGCCACGCGAGCGCCGGCGAGCTCCTGTACTGCTACAACATCGTGCGGCCGAAGAACGTCATGCCCGTGCACGGCGAGATCCGCCACCTCGTGGCCAACGGGGCCCTCGCCGTCCAGACCGGTGTGCCGGCCGAGCGCGTGGTCCTCGCCGAGGACGGCGTGGTGGTCGACCTCATCGACGGCAAGGCCCGCATCGCCGGGGCCGTGCCCTGCGGCTACGTGTACGTGGACGGCTCGTCCGTCGGCGAGATCACCGACGCGGAGCTCAAGGACCGCCGCATCCTCGGCGAGGAGGGCTTCATCGCCATCTTCGCCGTGGTGGACACGACCACCGGCAAGGTCCTCACGGGCCCGCACATCCAGGCCCGCGGGATGGCCGAGGACGACTCCGTCTTCGACGCCATCCTTCCCGACGTCACGGAGGCGCTGACCGAGGTGGTCGGGCGCGGCAACGCCGACCTCCACCAGATGCAGCAGGCCATGCGCCGCGTCGTCGGCCGCTGGACCGCCAAGCGGCTGCGCCGCAGCCCCATGATCATCCCGACGGTCGTCGAGGCCTGAGCCCGGGGCCTGGTCCCGGGGCCTGGTCCCGGGGCCCGACCCCGGGCGCCGCGCTCCCGTGCCACCTGTGCCAGGATGCGCCGGTGCGTTTCGTCCTCGCCGTGCTGCTCGCCGCCGTCTGCTTCGGCACGACGGGCACGGCGGGCGCGCTCGGACCGGAGAACGCGAACGCGACCCAGATCGGCGCCGCGCGCATCCTCGTCGGCGGCGGCGCACTGGCGGCCGTCGCTGGGCTGACCCTGCTGGCGAACCGCCACAGGGCCAGCGGGACGACGGGGGCGTCGGGCGCGGTGACGCGCGCCCTCACGGCCTCCCGGCCCCCGACGACGGGCGCCCGAGCCGTGGGGTCCTCGCTGCTGGTCGTCGTGATCGGCGCGTGCGGCGTCGTGGCGTACCAGCCGATGTTCTTTGCGGGAACCTCCGTCAACGGCGTCGCGATCGGCACCGTCGTCGCCCTCGGGTCCGCGCCGGTGCTCACCGGGGTCCTCGACTGGGCGATCCACCGCCGCTTCCCCGGGACGGCGTGGATCGCGGCGACGGCGATCGCGACCTGCGGCGTCGCCGTCCTCGGTGGGGCGACGGGCGCCGCCGGTCCGGCGGCCGCCACCACGGTGCCGGCGCCTCTCGGACTGCTCGCCTCGGTGGGGGCGGGGGCGTCGTACGCGGTCTACACGCTCGCGGGCAAGGAGCTCCTCGATCGGGGCTGGTCCCCGACGGGATCGATGGGCGCCCTCTTCGGGCTGGCCGCGGCCCTCAGCATCCCGCTGCTCGGCACCGACGCGGGCTGGCTCGCCACGGGACCGGGCCTCGCGATGGCACTCTGGCTCGGCCTCGTCACCACGACGCTGGCCTA
The DNA here is from genome assembly GCF_003991205.1 of Georgenia sp. SYP-B2076. Taxonomy (GTDB): domain Bacteria; phylum Actinomycetota; class Actinomycetes; order Actinomycetales; family Actinomycetaceae; genus Georgenia. The sequence continues at coordinate 226,524 of NZ_RXOZ01000033.1, forward strand.
CCTCCTCTTCGGGTACGGCCTGGCCGGGCTGCCTGCCTCGGTCGTGGCGACCCTGACCCTCGCGGAGCCGCTCACGGCGAGCGTGCTCGGGCTGCTCGTCCTGCACGAGCACCTGTCGCCCGGCGCCGTGACCGGCCTCGTGATCCTCGCATGCGGCATCCTCACCCTCACCCTCACCCTCGCCGCCCGCCGGCCAGTGCGGCCGGCCGCGTAAACCCGCGCCACCGCCGCACGACAACCCTGGGGATGATCTGCCGGGCCGCAGGGCACGCACCGCGGGGAACGTGATGCGGCGCACCTGCGGCGCGGCGGGGGTGCCGGGGCGGGAGCGCGGGGCTAGTTTGTCCCCATCATGGCTACCCGTACGACTTCCCCCGGACGGTCGGCCTCGACGGCACGTGGATCATCCGCGCGCAGTACTCGCGGAGGCAAGGGATCCGGTAGCCGCGGGCGGACGGCTCCGCCGTCGCGCCCGAAGCGTAGCTCGCTCCCCGTTCGCTTCTTCCGTGGCATCTGGATGGGAGGAGCGCACGTGGTGGGAGGCACTGCCCGAGGGGTCGGTTCCGGGGCGAAGGATCTCGACCCCGCCCTGCGACGGGACGGGGTGGCCTTCCTGCTCCTCGCGATGGCGATCGTCGTCGCACTCCGGGAGTGGTTCGGGCTCTCCGGCATCGCCGGTGACGCCATCCACCACGTGGCCGCCGGCGTCGTCGGCGTCCTCGGCATCCTCCTGCCGATCGTCCTGGTCGGCATGGCCGTGCGCCTCATGCGCCACCCCGAGCGCACGCAGGCGAACGCGCGCGTGACCGTGGGCCTCGTCGCCGTCACGACGGCGGTGTGCGGCCTGATCCACGTCGCGTCCGGCTTGCCCCGCCCCACCGAGTCCTTCGCGGCGGTGGAGTCGGCCGGCGGCCTGCTCGGTTGGATGGCGGGGACGCCACTGACCGTCCTGCTCTCGGCGTGGGGCGCGGTCCCGCTGCTCCTGCTTCTCGCCCTCTTCGGCGTGCTCGTGGTCACGGCCACCCCGGTCGCGGCCGTCCCACGCCGCCTCGCCTCCGCCGGGAACTGGCTGGTGGGCCGGGCGCCGGAGGAGGGCGAGGAGGTCACCGCCGAGCTCGTCGCCGCGGACGGCACCCCGCGCCCGCCGGCGCCCCGCCGGCGCCGGACGCCCCGCGCCATCGAGGCGCCGACCGTCGTGCCGGGGGAGTACGACGCCGACGAGGCGTTCACGCACCCGCACGAGCTGGCCCCCGCCGACGACGTCGACGCCGCCGCGACGACGGCGCTGGCCGCCGCCCGCCGCGGCAAGGGCCGCAAGCGCGCCGAGGCCGCGCCGACCGCAGAGACCGCCGACGCGGCGGCCGACCCCGCGGCGGACGAGGCCCCGAAGGCCGAGCTGGAGGCGCCGCCCACCCAGGCGCTGCCCGCGCGCGCCGAGCAGCTCCAGCTCGCCCCGGACGTCATCTACACCCTCCCCGCCGACGACGTGCTCATCAAGGGCGCCCCGCACAAGCTCCGCTCGGCGGCCAACGACCGCGTGGTCGAGGCCCTGACGACCGTGCTCACCGAGTTCTCCGTCGACGCCCACGTCACCGGCTTCTCCCGGGGGCCCACCGTCACCCGGTACGAGCTCGAGCTGGGCCCGGGCGTGAAGGTGGAGCGGATCACCGCGCTGAGCAAGAACATCGCTTACGCGGTGGCCAGCGCGGACGTGCGCATCCTCTCCCCGATCCCCGGCAAGTCCGCGATCGGCGTCGAGATCCCCAACACCGACCGCGAGACCGTGGCGCTGGGCGACGTGCTGCGCTCGTCGGTGGCGCGCCGGAGCGAGCACCCGCTGGTCGTGGGCGTCGGCAAGGACGTCGAGGGCGGCTACGTCGTCGCCAACCTCGCGAAGATGCCCCACCTGCTCGTGGCCGGTGCCACCGGCGCCGGCAAGTCGAGCTTCGTGAACTCGATGATCACCTCGATCATGATGCGCTCGACGCCCGAGGAGGTGCGCATGGTCCTGGTCGACCCGAAGCGGGTCGAGCTGACCATCTACGAGGGCATCCCGCACCTGATCACGCCCATCATCACGAACCCCAAGAAGGCGGCCGAGGCGCTCGAGTGGGTGGTGCGCGAGATGGACGCCCGCTACGACGACCTCTCGGCGTTCGGCTACAAGCACATCGACGACTTCAACGCCGGGGTGCGCTCGGGCAAGGTCAAGCCCCTGCCCGGCAGCGAGCGGAAGATTGCGCCGTACCCGTACCTGCTCGTGATCGTCGACGAGCTGGCCGACCTCATGATGGTGGCCCCCCGCGACGTCGAGGCCTCGATCCAGCGCATCACCCAGCTCGCCCGCGCGGCTGGCATCCACCTCGTCCTCGCCACGCAGCGGCCGTCCGTGGACGTGGTCACGGGCCTGATCAAGGCCAACGTGCCCTCCCGCCTCGCCTTCGCGACCTCCTCCCTCGCCGACTCCCGCGTGGTCCTCGACCAGCCCGGCGCCGAGAAGCTCATCGGCCAGGGCGACGCGCTGTTCCTGCCCATGGGCTCGTCCAAGCCCATGCGGGTCCAGGGCGCGTGGGTCACCGAGTCCGAGATCCACGCGGTCGTCGAGCACGTCAAGGCCCAGCTTCAGCCCACCTACCGCGAGGACGTCGTCCAGACGGTCGCGAAGAAGCAGGTGGACGAGGACATCGGCGACGACCTCGACCTGCTGCTGCAGGCGGCCGAGCTCGTCGTCACGACCCAGTTCGGTTCCACCTCCATGCTCCAGCGCAAGCTGCGGGTGGGCTTCGCGAAGGCCGGGCGCCTCATGGACCTGCTCGAGTCCCGGGAGATCGTGGGCCCGTCCGAGGGTTCCAAGGCACGCGACGTGCTCGTCCAGCCCGACGACCTGCCCGCCACGCTGGCGATGCTGCGCGGCGAGGACGCGCCCGCCGCCGCCGCGGGCCCGGGCGCGGGCCCCTACGACGTCGATGGGGACGAGCCCGCCGCGCCGGTGGACCGGTACGCCGACGGCGTCGCCGGGCACGCGCCGCCGGCGGCGGCGGCGGACTACGACGACGGCGACGAGGAAGACGGCGAGGACGCCTGGCAGCTCACCGGGCGCTAGCTCCGCGCGTGCTCGACGCCCCGTCACGACGGTGCCGCACAGGTGGCCCCGCCGCCGCGGCGCTGCCGGGCCAGATGGCCGAGCCGCCGGGACGACGGCACGGATCGCGATACAAAGCGGTGCCAAAGTGACGGATGCGACGGGGAGCGTCCTCCGACCGGGGTCTCCGCCCGCGGTTGTGGCGCGATCCCCGCGCTGGACGCCGGGCGCCGTGCGGCCGCCGGGGACCTAGGCTGAGCGGGTGACGACAGATCCCGCAACGACGCCGTCCGGCGCGAGCACTCCCGCGGCCGTGCCGCTGTGGAACATCGCGAACGTGCTGACGATGCTGCGCATCGTGATGGTGCCGGTCTTCGCGTGGCTGCTCCTTCAGGACACCACCACGCTGCGGCTGTGGGCCACAGTCGTCTTCCTCCTCGCGGCCGCCACGGACAAGCTCGACGGCTCGCTCGCGCGCAGCCGGGGCCTGGTGACCGACTTCGGCAAGATCGCCGACCCGATCGCCGACAAGGCGCTGGTCATCACGGCGCTCGTGCTGCTCTCGATGGACGGGTCGCTGCCGTGGTGGGTCACCGTCGTGATCATCGTCCGCGAGCTCGGCATCACCGTGCTGCGGTTCTTCATGATCCGCCGGGCCGTGATGGCCGCCAGCAAGGGCGGCAAGCTGAAGACCACCCTGCAGATCCTCTTCATCGCGCTCCTCCTGGTGCCGTGGGCGAACCTCGTGCCGAGCGGGATCGCCGACGGCATCAACGTGCTGACCTGGTTCATTGTCCTCGTGACCGTGGCGGTCACCGTGATCACGGGCCTCGACTACGTCGTCCAGGCGATGCGGATCGCCCGCGCCACTCCCGACCCCGGCCAGCGAGGCACGGCGGGGCCGACCGGTGACGGCCTCCCCGAGGGCCCGGCAGGTGCGGCGGGCAACGGCGTTCCTGACGGCCCCGCGCCCCAGGGCTGAGCCGCGCGTGGCTGAGCGCGGTCCGGTGGCCGGCGCGGTGCCCGGCGCGGGCGGTGCCGCGCCGGCCGTGGAGCGGCTGGTCATGATGCTCGAGGCGCGGGGCGCGACCCTGGCCGTCGCCGAGTCGCTGACCGGCGGGCAGGTGAGCGCCGAGCTCGTCCGCGTCCCGGGCGTCTCCGCCGTCCTGCGGGGCGGAGTCGTCGCGTACGCCACCGACCTCAAGTGCGAGCTGCTGGGTGTTGACGCCGGGCTCCTGGCTGAGCACGGGCCCGTGCACCCGGACGTCGCGCGGCAGATGGCACGCGGCGCGGCGCATCGCCTGGGGGCGAGCCACGGTGTCGCGACAACGGGTGTCGCCGGTCCCGGCGCGTCGGATGGACACCCGGCGGGGACGGTCCACGTCGCTGTGCACGGCCCCGGCGGGATCCGTGTCCGCCGGCTCGCCCTGGCAGGCTCCCGCGCCACCATCCGCGGCGCGGCGTCGGCCGCGGCCCTGGCGCTGCTGGCGTCCCTCGTTGCGGACGAGCGGGAACAATCGGCGGCGCCGCGCCGTTGACACGAGTGATGGCTACCAGTCGATACACGTACCGCGCGGGATCGCGCGGTGCTGCGCAATCCCCCCGACGTCCCGAGGGGCGTGTCGAAGTCCGCACAGGCAAGCGCCCCGCCCCCGCGGCGGGGTACGGTATGAGGACAACGCCCAGCCGGGCAGGGGAGGAGGGCCGCACGATGATCCTGCTACGTCGTGAGATCGGGGACGTGCTACGTGACGCCCGCCAGCGTCAGGGTCGAACCCTTCGTGAGGTCTCCTCAGCCGCGCGCGTGTCCCTCGGCTACCTCAGCGAGGTCGAGCGCGGTCAGAAAGAGGCTTCGTCCGAGCTGCTCGCATCCATCTGCGAGGCGCTCAACGTTCCGATGAGCTTCGTGCTCCGAGCCGTCTCCGACCGTGTCGCAGTGGTCGAGGGCGTGCATGTGCCCGATACCGTGCCGGACGAGCTGCTGCGTCGAGAGAGCGTGCTCCAGCCGGTCGGTTGACTCCGACCCTGACCTACGCACCGCCCGCGAGGCCCGGACCATCTGGTCCGGGCCTCGCGCTGTGTCCGGGCGCCTTCAGGGAGCGGCGCCGTGTGGCCGGGCGCCCGCTCAGGGAGCGGCCTGGCAGCTCGGGCAGTAGTAGGCGACTCGCGCCGTGGGTGCCCGGCCCACCTCGCCCCGGGCCACCGGGGTGCCGCAGCGCGGGCACGGCTGCCGTTCCCGGCCGTGCACGTTGGTCGTGCGCCGGGCGTCTCCCGTCGCCGTCGGCGTGCGGGCCTGCGCGGAGCGCAGCATCAGCCGCCGCGCCGTCGCCACGAGGTCGGCGGCGGTGTCGCCCAGCGTCCCGGCCGGGCGCCACGGCCAGACGCGGTGCGCCCACAACGACTCGGCCATGTAGATCGTGCCCAGGCCGGCCACCACGGTCTGGTCCAGCAGCACCTCACCGATGCCGCGGGCGCCCTCCGCGAGGACGCGCTCGGCCGCAGCGGCCATGTCGACGTCGGGGGCCAGCACGTCCGGGCCGAGGTGGGCGAGCAGCCGGTTCTCGTCCCTGGTGCGGAGCAGGTCCATCATCCCCAGGTCGATCCCGAGGCACGCCCACCGGTGGCTCGCGAGCACGGCGCGGACCTGCGGGGAGCGGTCGGCGCGGCTCGCGCCGGCGGCCAGGTCGGCGGTCCGCACCAGCCTCCACCGCCCCTCCATGCGCAGGTGGGTGTGGAGGGTCCGGCCGTCCCCGAGCCTGGTGAGCAGGTGCTTGCCGTAGGTGCCGTGCCCGACGACGGCGACCCCCGCGAGGTCCTCGCCGCCGAGGTTGGGCCAGCGCAGCTCGCCGCGCACGAGCACCTCCCCGGCCAGGGCGGCATCGAGGCGCCGCGCGACCCGCAGGACGATGTCGCCCTCAGGCACGGCGCGCCCCGGTGAGGATCATGGGCCCGATGGTGCCTCGCCGCCGACCCGCGCGGCAACAGCCAGCGGCGGGGGCGTCCCCGCCGCCTCGGCCCGCCGTTCCTGGCGCCACGCGGGCAGGTAGAGCGGCGCAGCCACGGCCAGCACGACCGCCCCGACGATCATGGCCGCCCCGACGCTGAGCCCGTCCGCCAGCCACGTCAGCGCGATGACCCCCAGGGAACCGGCCGGCTGGGACGCCATCGAGCTCAGGGAGAGCACCGTGGCCCGTTGCGGACCGTGGACCTGGCGGTGCAGCAGGCTCTGGTGCGCGGGGTCGGACGCGCCGTTGACGACGTAGCAGGCCAGGTAGGCGGTGACCACGCCCACGACGCCGGTGAACAGGCCGATCCCGACGACCGTGACGCCCTGCACGACGCGCATGAGCGCCGCGGTGCGCGCGAGGCCGAGGCGGCGCCCGACCCAGGGCAGCGCCGCGGCGCCGGCGGCGGAGAGCAGCCACGCGGCCGAGCTCGCCGGGCCGGTGATCGCCGCGGCGGCTTCGCCGCCGACGATCTCCGCGAGACGGACCGGGGTGAGCGTCTCGAAGGCCACCATGCCGAAGCCCCAGGTCAGCTCCACGGCGACGAGGGCGAGCAGCACACGGTTGTGCCGGAGCACGGACACGCCGTCGGCGATCGCCCGGGGGGTGCGGGCGGCCGCCCGCCACGCGGCGCGCGCGCCCGTCGTCATCGGCGTCTCCACCATCAGCACGGCGATCCCGGCGAGCCCGAGGACTTGCAGGAGGAGCGACGCGGCCACCGGCACGGCGAGCGCGTCGAGGACCGGCACCGGGTCGAGGACGACCAGTGCGCCGCTGAGGAGCGCCCCGCCGGCGATCGCCAGGCCGACGACGACGCCCTGGGCGCTGAGCGCGCGGTCGATGGGCGCGTGGCCGCCGACTGCCATGGCCGCATCGACGTACCAGGCCTCGAGCGGGCCGCTGTCGAGGGCGCGGTAGACGCCCTGCAACGCGAACACTGCGGTCAGGAGCACGGCCGTGTCGGCGACCAGGTACAGGCCCGTCGAGACGACGCCCACGCCCGCGGCGAGCAGCAGGACGCGGCGGCGACCCACCGAGTCGGCCAGCCCACCGGTCGGCAGCTCCAGCGCGAGGACCACGAGGCCCTGGACCGACACGGCCAGCCCGACCTCGCCCAGACTGAGGCCACGCTCGAGGGGGAGCAGCACCGTGATGGGGATGATGAGGCCCACCGGCAGCCAGCGCAGGGCGCTGAGGGCGAGGAACCGGCGGCGCAGCGAGCGGGCACTCAGCCCGCTCACGACGCGTCCCCGGCCACCTCGGGGAACGTGTGGAGGAAGACGAAGACGCGGTGGGTGTCGCGCGCGGGGCCGGCGGCCGCCGAGGCCGGGGTGCGGTAGCGCTCGATGACCTCGTCGATCTCGCCGACGAGCGAGACCAGGTCGTCCGGGGAGAGGTCCAGCGCGTAGTCCGAGGCCCCGGCCGCGTCGCGCCACGGCGCGGGCCAGCGCGCCTCGTCACGCCGCCACGCATCGGCGCGGGTCTGGAAGTGGCGCGCGTACTCGCCCTGGAGCCAGCTGTGCGCCGCGCGGCTCTCCGGGTCGTCGTCGAAGTCGCTCGCGAACCACGAGTGGCTCTCGTGGGCGGCCCGCCACCAGCGCTCCCGACGGGTGCCCTCGCCGGTCTCCTCGACGAGCCCGACCTCCGCGAGCTTGCGCAGGTGGTAGCTCGTGGCGCCGGTGTTGGTCCCCAGCGTCCGCGCGAGGGCGGTGGCTGTGGCGGGGCCGTCCAGCCGCAGCGCGCTGAGGAGCCGGCTGCGCAGCGGGTGCGCGAGGACCTTGACGGCTCGCGCGTCGAGCCGTGCCTGGCGGGAGTCTTCCATGGAGTGCACAGTAGTTATGCACAATAGTTGTGTAAAGGGGTGCGGGGGTTCAGAGCCAGCGGTGCTTCTTGAAGATGACGTAGAGCACGATGCCCATGACGAGCATGGCGAGCAGGGCCAGGGGGTAGCCGAGGCGCCAGGCGAGCTCGGGCATGTTGCGGAAGTTCATCCCGTAGATCGTGCCGACCAGGGTGGGCGCGAAGAGGATCGCCGCCCACGAGGAGATCCGCTTGACCTGCTCGCTCTGCGCGTAGCTCGCCTCGGTGAGGCTGCGCATCTCGTCGTTCTGCCGCTGGGTCTCGAGGGTGGCGCTCACGGTCAGCGCGTTCTGGAGGAGTACGCGGAAGGAGTCGGCACGCTCGACGACGCGGAGGATGTGGTCGCGCACGTCCCGCAGGCTGTGCTGGAGCTCGATGTCCGCGTCGGTCGTGCTGAGTCCGCGCGCGAGGCGCTCGACCATCTCGATGAGCGGCTGGGTGGCGCGCTGGAACTCGATGACCTCGCGGGAGAGCTCGTAGATGCGGCGGGATACGGAGGGGTCCCTGCTGAAGAGCTGGTCCTCGATCTGGTCGATGTCCTCCTCCAGGCCCGCCACGACCGGCGCGTACTCGTCGACCACCTGGTCGAGAATGGCGTACAGGACCGCAGTGGGGCCCAGCCGCAAGATCTCGGGCGCCCCCTCCAGCCGTCTCCGGACACGGGCGAGGTCGGGCGACTCCGCATGACGGACGGTGACGACGAAGCCTCGCCCGACGAACACGTGGAGCTCGCCGAACTCGACCTTCTCCGTGCTGTCGATGTAGCGGGCCGGCCGCAGGACCGTGAAGAGCGTCTGCCCGTAGCGTTCCAGCTTCGGGCGCTGGTGCGCCTTGGTCGTGTCCTCCACGGCCAGCTCGTGCAGGCCGAACTCGCGGGCGACCGCCTGCACCTCGCCGCTGTCGGGCCGGTACAGCCCGATCCACGCCATGGCGTGCTGCGCGTTCAGCAACGCGAACGTCTCGTCGAGCGTGCTGGGGCGTGCCGTCCGTACGCCGTCGACGTAGATCGCGTTGTCCACCAGCGTCACGACGCCCTGCCTCTCCTCGGTGCCGCGCCCTGCCGGTGGTGCGGGCGCGCCAATCCAGCATGGCACGGCCGCGTCGGCGCGGCGACGGCGCGGCGGGCCCCGGGACACGAGCGCGGCGACGGCGCGGCGGGTCCCGGGACACCGGCGCGGCGCCGGCGTGACGCGCCCGGCGCGCGTCGGCACACTGGCTGGATGCGCGAAGCATTCGCCCACGAGGCCGTCCTGGCGATGGCCGCTGACGGCGATACCGGGGCGCCCGGGGCGGCGATCACCGTGGAGCTGTGCGGGCACTGGGACCACGAACCGCCGTGCCCGCTCGCGCCGCATCACACAGGCGCGAGGCGGGTCGGCGAGGACCTCCACCTGACGATCCTGTTCGTCGCCGCCCCCGACCAGGAGGGCGAGGTGCGCCGCCGGATCGACCGCGCGCTGGCCGCCGGCCGGCTTCGGGGGCCGGACGGCGTGACCACACGCTGGCAGCTGCTCACGAGCCGGAGGGTCGTCGTCCCAGACGACCAGCGGCGCCTCGCCCAGCGGCTCCTGGGTGGCTGAGGGGAGCCGGAGCGGCCCCGCCGGGCGGCTCAGGCGCCCGTGAGCCTGTCGCGCAGCGCCTGCTCGTCTGCCTTCTGCGCGGGGGTCATGTCCGGGAAGTCGGACAGCTCGGCGATCTGACGCACCTCGATGACCGCCTCCGAGCCGAACTCCTCGCCGGCCCCGAGAGGCGCGCGGCGCGCCCACTCCACGGCCTCCTCCTTCGAGCCCACCTCGATCATCCAGAAGCCCGCGAGGAGCTCCTTGGACTCCGTGAAGGGCCCGTCGGTGACGCTGGTCCCGCCCTTGGAGTGGGTCACCCGGGTGCCGGTAGCGCTGGACAGCAACCCCTCGGCGGCGAGCAGGGCACCGGCCTGTGCCAGCTGGTCGTTGTACCTGCCCATCGCCTCGAAGACCTCCGGGCCGGGCGTCTCGCCGGGGTCGGAGTCACCCTTGAGCAGCAACATGAATCGCATGGTCGTCCTCCTTGGTCGGGCCGGGGTGGTGCCGGCGTGGGCCGGTCGAGGTCTCGGCCGGCTCCCCGTCATGCTCACGTCGAACCGCGCCGGCTGCTTTCGACACGGAACGGCCTCCTCACACGGAACGGGCCCGACGACGAACCGTGCGCCCGTCGCGCGCCCCTCAGCTGTCCCGGCCGATGAGGGCGTCCAGCCTCTCGAAGCTGTCTGTCCACCCTCCCCGGTGCAGGGCGAGTCGTTCCTCGGTCGCGAACACGCCGTGCGAGAGGGACACCGCCGTGGCGTCGCCGGCGGCGGCCAGCGACAGCGTGACCACCGTCTCGCGGTCGTCGGGGGCGGGTTCATCCCACCTGAACGTGTAGACGAGGCGGGCCGGCGGGTCGATCTCGAGGAACTCGCCCGAGACGTGGAACACGTCGCCGCCGGGCGTCAGCATGGAGAAGCGGTACCGGCCGCCGGCCCTCAGGTCGAGCTCGGTCTCGGGCATGGTGAATCCGTGCGGGCCCCACCACCTGGCGAGCTCGGCGGGCTCGGTCAGCATGCGGAAGACGCGCTCGCGCGGCGCATCGAGGGTGCACGTCAGCTCGAGGAGTCCGTCCGGCCGCCCGTCCATGACCCGACCCTGCCATCCGCCGGTGCCGAACAGAAGAGCCCGGCGGCGCCACGCCGTCGCCCCGCCCGCGACGGGCCGGGTACCTCGGGACAGGGTGCGGATGGGGGAGGATCGAGACGTGACCACGTCCCTGCGGGATGCCGTCGACGTCGCCTCGTGGCGGCGCGAGGTGCATGCCCTCTACGCCGAAGTCCGCGCCGAACCGTCGCCGAGCGCGGCCCACGCGCTCTGGGTGGCCGGCCGCAGCGACCTGTTCCGCTCCCACCCGGCCTCGCCGCGCGTCGGCGGCCAGTCCCTCAGGCACGCGGACTACGACCAGGCCTTCCGGTTCGAGCTCCCCGTCGTCGAGGCCGAGCCGGAGGCCTGGGCGGTCGCGACCGGGACCGACGGCGTCGCCCGGTTCCAGCGTGTCGGACGGTTCGAGCTCCCGGGGCTCGGGTCGCTCGACGTGTGGTGGCTGTGCTCGTACGGCGGCGGGCTCTTCGTCCCCTTCCGCGACGGCACGGCCGGCACCTCGACCTACGGCGCGGGGCGCTACCTCCTCGACACCGCCAAGGGGGCCGACCTCGGCAGGACGTCGCAGGAGACCTGGGTCGTCGACCTCAACTTCGCCTACAACCCCTCGTGCACCTACGACCCCCGCTGGGCCTGCCCGCTCGCCCCGGCGGGCAACCGGATCGAGGCGCCCGTGCCGGTCGGCGAGCTCGTCCCCGAGGGCGGGCACTGAACGCGGGCGACTCAGCCCAGCTCGGACCGCGCCTGCTCGGCCGCGCGCGCCTTCAGCCGCGCCTCCTCGGCCCGGACCTTCGCCTGGGTCGCGCGTTCCGCCTCCAGCCAGGCCGGCATCTCGGCGAGCAGCGCCTTGATCTCGTCGGTCGTCAGGGGCTCGGTGACGCCACCGCGCGTGAGGCCGGACACGGACACCCCCAGGCGCCACGCCACCTCGTGGCGCGGGTGGGGGCCGTTGTGCCGCAGCTGGGTCAGCCACTCGGGCGGGTTCGCCTGGAGGTCGTTCAGCTCGTCCCGGCTGACCACCCCGTCCTGGAACTCCGCCGGCGTCGCGGACAACAGCACGCCCAGCTTCTTGGCGGCGGTCTGGGGCTTCATGGTCTGGGGCTTGGGCGTGCTCATGCCCGAAAGCGTAGGCGGTGGCGGGCGGGAGGCCGAACCGCGCTGCACTATCCTCGGGGTGCAGCAAGCACGCCGACGACCGGAGGACCGAGATGACGGAGCCGTTCCGCGTCCGCTTCGCCCCCGGGGTGACGCCGGACAAGTGGCTGAAGATCTGGGCGAGCCGGATGCCCGCGAGCCCCCTCGAGGCCGCGCAGGTGGAGGAGGCCGGGCAGACCGCCGTGCTGCGCGCCGGCGAGGCGGACATGTGCTTCGTCCGGCTCCCGGTCGACCGTGAGGGCCTGCACGTGATCCCCCTCTACGGCGAGGTCCCCGTCGTCGTGGTGGCCAAGGACCACCCCGTCGCCGCGTTCGACGAGGTCGCCGTCGCGGACCTGGCCGACGAGCACCTGCTCCAGGACCCCGACGACGTGCCGGAGTGGCGCGCCGTCGCCCGGGAGCTGCGGGACGGCACCCGCGTGGACGTGCCCACCATGACGGTGAAGCAGGCGGTCGAGGTGGCGGCCGCCGGGGCGGGCATCGTCATCGTGCCGATGTCCCTGGCGCGGCTGCACCACCGCAAGGACGTCGTGCACCGCCCCGTCACCGGCGTCGCCGAGCGCCAGGTCGCGCTGGCCTGGCGGGCCGACGACGAGGACCCGCGCGTCGAGACGTTCATCGGCATCGTGCGCGGCCGGACAGAGCAGAGCTCCCGGGGCGGGGCCGCGGCGCCCGCCCCGAAGAAGGCCGCCGGCGGGAGGCGGGCCACCCCCACGGTGGCCCCGCGCCCGCGGCGGGGCACGCCCCGCCGGCGCTCGCGGTAGCCGCGGAGCCGGTGCTCTGCCGGCTCCCCGGCGCGGGCGAGGTCAGGACGGGTGGGCGCCGATCACGACGGTCGCGTCGAGCTCGTCCGACGTGACCACCACCGGGACCAGCCCGCGGCGGGCGACGAGCGCGGCGGTGCCGGCCGCCTGACGCCGGCTGGTCTCCACCAGGAGGTGGCCACCAGGCGCGAGCCACCGCGGCGCGCAGGCGATCAGCCTCCGCTGGACGTCGAGCCCGTCCGGGCCGCCGTCGAGCGCCACCCGCGGCTCGTGCGTGCGGGCCTCCGGGGGCATCGTCGGGATCGCCCCCGTGGGGACGTAGGGGGCGTTCGCGGCGAGGACGTCGACGCGGCCGCGCAGCATGGCGGGCAGCGGCTCGTCGAGGTCGCCCCGGTAGACCCGGCCCGCGGCGGCGGCCACGTTGCGCCGCGCGCAGCGCACCGCGGCCGGGTCGATGTCCGCGGCGTGGAGCTCGACCGGGCCCAGCCGGGCGGCGAGCGCGGCCCCCACCGCGCCGGAGCCGCAGCACAGGTCCACGACGACGGCCCCCGGTCCCGCGAGGCGGGTGGCCTCGCGGACGAGGAGCTCGGTGCGGCGGCGCGGGACGAACACCCCCGGCTCCACCGCGATCCGCAGGCCGCAGAACTCCGCCCACCCCAGGACCTGCTCCAGGGGGAGGCCGCCGGCCCGCCGGGTGACCAGCTCGGCCAGCTCGGCCGGGCTCCGGGCCGCGGAGACCAGCAGCGCGGCCTCGTCCTCGGCGAACACGCAGCCCGCCGCCCGCAGCCGGGCGACGACGGCGGACCTCGCGTGGGGCGACGGTGAGCTCGGCATGGCCCCTCTCAGCGCCGGGTCTGGTGCGGGACGCGCAGCCGCAGTCCACGGGGGGTCGGCCCGAACCCGGCCGCCTCCAGCCCCTGGCGCAGGGCCCCACGGGCCTCGAGCGCCGGGGCGCCGTCGAGCCGCTGGACGGTGAGCGCGCCCAGGGCCCCGGTCGCGGCGGCGCCGCCCAGGGCGGCCGTCGCCGGTTCGAGCAGCGCCGCGTCCTCGGTGAAGGAGAGCAAGGACCGCCCGCCCTTCTCGACGTAGAGCACCAGCGCGCCGTCGGCCAGGACGACGACCGCGCCCGCCTTCCGCCCGGGTCGGTGGCCCTCCCCGGCGGTGGTGGGCGGCCAGCCGAGCGCGGCCCCGTACGGGTTCGCGGGGTCCGTGGCGGCGAGGAGGTCCACCCGTGGGGCGGCCCCGGAGCCCGGCGCCTGCTCGCGCTCGCGGCGCGCGGCGAGGCTCGCGGCGTCGCCCCGGAGGCGGTCGACCACCTCGGGCAGGGCGAACTGTGCCGCGCCGAGGCCCTCGACGAGGTAGCCGCGGCGCACCTGGCCCGACTCCTCCAGCCGCCGCAGCACCTGGTAGGCGGCCCCGAAGCCGCCGGGCAGGTCCTCCAGGCCGGCGGCGCCGCGCACGAGCAGGCCGTGGCGCTCGAGGAGCGCCACGGTCAGCGCGGTCACCCGCGCCGTGCGGGCCGCGGCGTCGTCGCCCGCGGACGCGCCCGGCTCCAGCGGCGCGGCGCCGCCCGGCGTGTGCACCAGCGACCAGCGCCCCGCCGCGGCCGGCAGGTTGACCGCGCCGGTCGGGCGGGCCCCCGCGAGCGCGGACCGGGAGAGCGCCGCCCGGCGCAGGCCGGCGCCCGGACGCAGGGACCGGGCCCGTGCCGGCGCGGTCGGGGCGGAGTGCGCGGGCCGCCCGCCGCGGAGCCGGGCGCGCACCGGCACGAGCGTGTCGTTCGTGACGAGCCCCGCCCAGACGAGGTCCCAGAGGGCCTCGAGCACCTCGGTGGGCCGGGCGCTGGCGGCGCGGCCGTCGGCGGCGAGCTCGTCGGGCGGTAGCAGGTCACGGAAGAAGCGGCCGCCGCCGGCGCCCAGCACGCTCAGGAGCCGCTCGTGCAGGCTGGCCAGCGCCGGCGTCGCGGGCGGCCGGGCCGGCGCGAGGTCGGTGACGGCGTCCGCGGGCAGGAGGGCGAGCATGCCGTCCACGCCGGGCAGCGTGCCCGCACCCACCCACACGATCTCCCCGGCGCTGGTGAGCTCGTCGAGCATCGCGGGTGAGTAGTCCCGCACCCGCGCCGGGAGCACGAGGGACTCCAGCGCGGAGGCCGGCACGAGGGCACCGGCCAGCTGGTCGACGACGGTCAGCACCCCGTCCGCGCCCCGCAGCTCGGGGCGGGCGCCGACGGGCGCGACGTGCTGCCAGCGGGGGAGGAAGACTCCCAGGGTCTGCGGGCCGACCGGCTCGACCTCGCTGCGCAGATGGGCGAGCGAGCGGCGCCGGATGCGGCGCATGACCTCGGCGTCGCAGTACTCCACGGGCGGCGCCGCGACGACGTCGAGCTCGTCCGGCGACGCCAGCGCCACGAGGGACCGGGGCTCCGCGCCGTCCGGCCCCGCCGCCGCACCGGGGGCCGCGGCGAGGTGCCCGTCGGCCGGCGCCACCGGGCTGAGCCTGCCCTGGACCATCGCCCCGGTGCGGACCAGGTCGGCCAGGACGGGGAGGACCGCGCCGGGTCCGAGGCCCAGACGCCCCGCCACGTCGGCGGCGGTGAACGGGCCGTGGGTGCGGGCGTGGCGGCGTACCAGGTCTCCGAGGGGGTCGGGCAGCAGCTCCAGGACCGCCTCCGGCAGACCGACGGGCAGGGCCGTGCCCAGGGCGTCGCGCAGGCGGCCGGCGTCCTCCAGGACCGCCCACTGGTCGGTCCCGGCCACGCGCACGGCCATGATCCGGCGCTGGTCCTCCAGCTCCGCCAGCCACGTCCCCACGAGCTCGGGCGTGACGGCGCGGGCCTCGAGCTCGGCGGTGCGCAACGGCCCCAGGCGGCGGACGAGGTCGACCACGCCCTCGGCGTCCCGGGCGCGGGCGCGCTCCGTGCGCAGGCCCACCTCCGCGGACACCTGCGCCACGGCGTCGGGGTCGAGCAGGTCCGCGAGGTCGCCGAGGTCCGAGCCGACGAGCTCCGCGAGCAACGCAGGGTCGAGCGTCAGCGCGGTCGCGCGCCGCTCGGCCAGCGGGGCGTCGTCGCCGTAGAGGAACTGCGCCATGTACCCCATGAGGAGCGAGCGGGCGAACGGCGAGGGGGCGGTCGTGGCGACCTCGACCACCCGGACCTCCCGGGACGCGACCCGGCGCATGAGGTCCGTGAGCGCGGGCACGTCGAAGTCGTCCTGGAGACACTCGCGCACGGCCTCGAGCACCACGGGGAAGTCGGGGTAGCGCGAGGCCACCGCCAGCAGCTGCGCGCTGCGCTGGCGCTGCTGCCACAGCGGCTGGCGCCGGTCCGGGCGGCGGCGGGGCAGCAGCAGCGAGCGGGCGGCACCCTCGCGGAAGCGCGCCGCGAAGTGCGCGGACCCGGTCAGGGCCGCGACCACGAGGCCGGAGACCTCGGCCGGGTCGAGCAGCAGGCTCCCGACGTCGAGGGGGCCGGACTCGTCGGCGTCCATGTCGGGCAGCCGCAGCACGATCCCGTCGTCGCTGGGGGAGGCGTGCACGTCCATGCCGGTGGCCTCGCCCAGCCGCGCCGTCAGGACCATGGCCCACGGGGCGTGCACCCGCGCGCCGTAGGGCGAGTGCAGGACCACGCGCCAGTCACCGAGCTCGTCGCGGAAACGCTCGACGACGATGGTCCGGTCGTCGGGCAGCGGCCCGGTGGCCTCACGCTGCTCGCCCAGGTACGACAGGACGTTCTCGACGGCCCACCCGTCCAGCCCGGTCGCCGCCAGCCGCTCGGCGGCGGAGTCCTCGAGGTGGGCGACGAGCTCGCGGGTCGTGGCGCCCAGCGCGCGACCGAGCTCGGCGGGCCGGCCGGGGGAGTCGCCCTTCCAGAACGGCAGGCGCCCGGGCTGTCCGGGTGCGGGCGAGACGAGCACCCGGTCCGGCGTGATCGCCTCGATGCGCCAGGTGCTCGTGCCGAGGGTGAAGGTGTCGCCCACGCGCGACTCGTAGACCATCTCCTCGTCGAGCTCGCCGACCCGTCGGCCGGCGCCCCGGGCCCCCGAGGTCACGGAGGCGGTCGAGCCGGGGCGGTCGTCGTCGGCGGGGCCCGGCCCGGCGGCGAGGTAGACGCCGTAGAGGCCGCGGTCCGGGATGGTCCCGCCGCTCGTGACGGCCAGGCGCAGGGCGCCAGGCCGGGCGCGGAGCATGCCGGCGGTCCGGTCCCACACGATCCGGGGGCGCAGCTCGGCGAAGTCCTCGCTGGGGTAGCGGCCGGCGAGCATGTCCAGCACCGCCGTCAGCGAGCGGTCGCCGAGCGTGGCGAACGGGGCGGAGCGCCGCACGATCGCCGCGACGTCCTCCACGGCGAGATCCTCCATGGCCAGCATCGCCACGACCTGCTGGGCGAGCACGTCCAGCGGGTTCGCCGGCGTGCGGACCTCCTCGATGAGGCCGGCCCGGGCGCGCGCGGAGGCGACGGCCGCCGGCAGCAGCTCGCCGCGGTAGGTGGGCAGCACGACGCCGTGGGACAGCGCGCCCACCTGGTGCCCGGCCCGGCCGACGCGCTGGAGCGTCGAGGCCACCGACGGGGGCGCGCCCACCTGCACCACGAGGTCCACCGCCCCCATGTCGATGCCGAGCTCGAGGGAGGAGGTGGAGACGACGGCCCGCAGCTGGCCGGACTTCAGGGCCGTCTCGGTGCGCACCCGCTCCTCGCGGCTCATCGAGCCGTGGTGGGCGCGCGCGATGACCTCCGACGTCGCCAGCGCGGTGCCGGACTGCCCGGGGACGGCGGCCGCCCACGCCCCGCCCGCCGCCCGCACGGCGTCGTCCGTCCCCGCGCCCTCCTGGCGCGCCTGCCACTCCTCGTTCAGGCGGGCCGTGAGCCGCTCCGCGGACCGGCGGGAGTTGGTGAAGATGATGGTCGAGCGGTGCTCGGCCACGAGGTCGACGACCCGTTCGGTCAGGTGCGGCCACACGGAGGGATGGCGCTGCTCGGGCGGCGCGCCGGCCGCGTCCCCGGACAGGTCGGGGCCGTCGTCGGCGCCCGCGCGGGCGGCGGCGCGCAGGGGCGTGGCGGAGGGGTCGGCGAGGTCCTCGACGGGGACCACGACGTCGATGCGCAGCTCCTTGCTGCTCGCCGGCTCGACCACGCGCACGGGCCGGCCGCCGTCCTGCAGGCCGCGGTGGCCGGCGAGGAACGTCGCGACGGCGCCCACCGGCCGGACCGTTGCGGAGAGCCCGACGCGCTGGGCGGGGACCGGCAGGAGCTCGTCGAGGCGCTCGAGGGAGAGTGCCAGGTGCGCGCCGCGCTTGGTGCCGGCGACGGCGTGCACCTCGTCGAGGATGACGGTCCGGACGCCGCGCAGGCCCTCGCGGGCCGAGGAGGTCAGCACGAGGTAGAGCGACTCGGGGGTGGTGATGAGGATGTCGGGCGGATGGGTGGCCATCCGACGGCGCTCGGCGGCCGGGGTGTCCCCGGTGCGCACGCCCACGCGCACGTCGTTGACGGCGGCGCCCAGGCGCGCGGCCGCCTGCGAGATGCCCACGAGCGGGGACCGGAGGTTGCGCTCGACGTCGGCCGCGAGGGCCTTGAGCGGGGAGACGTAGAGCACGCGGCAGCGCTGGGCGGCCTCGGGCACCTCGCCGGTGAGCATCTGGTCCAGCGCCCACAGGAACGCGGCCAGGGTCTTGCCGGAGCCCGTGGGCGCGACCACCAGGGCGTGCTCGCCGGAGGAGATCGCGTCCCACGCGCCGCTCTGGGCGGGCGTCGGGGCCGCGAACGCCCCGGAGAACCACGCGCGGGTCGGCTCGGAGAAGGGCACGTGGTCATTGTGCCGCCCGCCACCCACACGCACGCGCGTGCGACGGGTCCGTGCGGTCGTGCGATTCTGGGGGCGTGAAGCACTCAGAGTTCTGGCAGGTGGTCGAGGAGACCTTCGGCGCCGGCTACGGCCGTTCCCTGGCGCAGGACCTCGTGCTGACCAGGGTGGGGGGCCGGACGGCGGAGCAGGCCCTGGCCGACGGCTTCGCCCCGCGGGAGGTGTGGGACGCCGTGTGCGACGAGATGGAGCTCCCCGACACCGTCCGCTGGCGCCACCGGATGGACCCCAAGGAGAAGCGCCGCGGCGCGCCGCGGGCGTGACGTGGGAGCCGGCGTGTCGGGAATGACTTCGAACAGACGTTCAGCGTAGGCTCGTCCACAGGCGACGACGGCCGCGAGTCTCCACACCACCGCGGGGGCCCACGGCCGGATGTCAGTGGTCGGGCATAACGTCGCTCGCAGGTAGCCGTCCGGAGAGGGCGGGCCCTGCACCAGACCAGCCCTGACCCGAAAACCCGGGCCGCCCCGGCGGCCCGATCGCCCGAGAGGTGACTGACATGCCCGCTCCCGTAGCAGACCGCAGCAAGGCCCTGGAGGCCGCGCTCAGCCAGATCGACCGCCAGTTCGGCAAGGGCTCGATCATGCGCCTGGGCGACGAGACCCGCGCCAAGGTCAAGGTGATCCCCACCGGCTCCGTCGCCCTCGACGTCGCCCTGGGCATCGGTGGACTCCCGCGCGGCCGGGTCGTCGAGATCTACGGCCCGGAGTCCTCCGGAAAGACCACGGTGGCGCTGCACGCCGTCGCGAACGCGCAGAGGGCCGGCGGCGTCGCCGGTTTCATCGACGCCGAGCACGCGCTCGACCCGGACTACGCCCAGAAGCTCGGCGTGGACACCGACAACCTGCTCGTCTCCCAGCCGGACACCGGTGAGCAGGCCCTGGAGATCATGGACATGCTGATCCGGTCCGGGGCGCTGGACATCGTCGTCATCGACTCGGTCGCGGCCCTGGTGCCCAAGGCCGAGATCGAGGGCGAGATGGGCGACTCGCACGTGGGCCTGCAGGCCCGCCTGATGTCGCAGGCGCTGCGCAAGATCACCGGTGCGCTCTCGTCCTCGGGGACCACCGCCATCTTCATCAACCAGCTGCGCGAGAAGATCGGCGTCTTCTTCGGCTCGCCGGAGACCACCACGGGCGGCAAGGCGCTGAAGTTCTACGCCTCCGTGCGCCTGGACATCCGCCGCATCGAGACCCTCAAGGAGGCCTCGGTCCCGGTCGGCAACCGCACCCGCGTCAAGGTCGTGAAGAACAAGATGGCCCCGCCCTTCAAGCAGGCCGAGTTCGACATCCTCTACGGCGAGGGCATCTCCCGCGAGGGTGGGCTCATCGACCTCGGCGTGGAGAACGGCATCGTGCGCAAGTCGGGCGCCTGGTTCACCTACGAGGGCGACCAGCTCGGCCAGGGCAAGGAGAAGTCGCGCCAGTTCCTCAAGGACAACCCCGAACTGGCCGACGAGATCGAACAGAAGATCCTCACCAAGCTCGGTATCGGCGAGGCGGCCGAGAAGGCGGCGGCCGCCGAGGCCGCCGAGGCCGCCAGCAAGGCGGCCGCCGACGAGGTCGCCGTCGAGTTCTGAGCCCCATGACTGCACCCGGCGGCGACCGGTGGCGGCGCACTCGTCCCCGTGACGAGCTCGAGCCGCCGCCGGTCGGCGCGGCCGCAGAGGACGCCGAGCCGGACGCGGAGGAGGTGGCGCGCACCATCGCCCTGCGGCAGCTCACGGCGGCCCCGCGCAGCCGCGCCCAGCTCGAGCAGTCCCTGGCGAAGAAGGACGTCCCCGCCGAGGTCGCCGCCCGGGTCCTGGACCGGTTCACCGAGGTCGGGCTCGTCGACGACGCCGCCTACGCCGACATGCTGGTTCGCACGCGCCACTCCGAGCGGGGGCTGGCGCGGCGGGCGTTGGCCGAGGAGCTCCGGAAGAAGGGCATCGGGCCCGAGGTCGCCGGCGCCGCGCTGGAGCAGGTCGCCGACGAGGACGAGGAGGCGGCCGCCCGACACGTCGCCGAGAAGAAGGCCAGGAGCACGCAAGGCCTCGACAGGCAGGTGCGCCGGCGGCGGATCGCCGGTGTGCTGGCCCGCAAGGGCTTCGCGCCGGGCGTGGCGATGCGGGTCACCGACGAGGTGCTCGCCGCCGAGGGCGCGGAGGACGGCGCCGTCTGGGACGACGACCCCCTCTGACGGCCCAGCCGCGACAGGGCCGAGGCGCCGGCGGCCTTAGCCGCTACAGGACGGGCGCGCCCTGCTCCTGCGCGGCGACCTGCGTCCTGCCGGCGGTGCGCCTGTCGAGCCTGCGCGCCACGCGTTCGGCGACCTTGCTGAGGGTGTAGTTGATGAGGATGAAGATGACCGCGGCCACGATCAGCGCCGGCAGCAGGTTGGCGTTGGAGGTGCCCACCAGCCGCGCCTGCCGCAGCAGCTCGGTGTACGTGATGATGTAGCCGAGCCCGGTGTCCTTGAGGATGACCACGAGCTGGCTGATCATCGACGGCATCATCGCGATCAGCGCCTGGGGCACCTCGACCAGCCGCAGGCACTGGCCCCGCGTCAGGCCGATCGCCAGCGCCGCCTCGCGCTGGCCCCGCGGGAGGTTGTGCACGCCGGAGCGGACGAGCTCGGCGATGACGGACCCGTTGTACAGCGTCAGCCCGACGACGACCCCGTAGAACGGCGCCTCGCTGGGCGGGACCAGGCCGCCGAACGAGAACAGGTTCCAGAAGAAGATCATCATGATCAGCACGGGCACCGCGCGGAAGAACTCCACGATCGCGGAGCTGACCCACCGGACGGCCGCGAGATCGGACAACCGGCCCAGGCCGAAGATCAGACCGAAGACGTTCGACGTGACGATCGCGACCGCCGCCGCCTTGAGGGTGTTCCACAGCCCCGGCAGGAAGTAGTCCTGCCAGATCGTCGCCGTGAGGAAGGGCTGCCACTTGGCGGCGGTGAGCTGGCCCTTGCCGTGGAGGGCGAGCACGACCCAGGCGAGGACGCCGAGGGCGAGGAGCGCACCGACGACGTTGAGGACGGCGATGCGGCGCCGGGCCCGGGGCCCGGGGATGTCGAAGAGACCGGAGCTCATTGTGCGACCCCCAGGCGGCGGGAGAGGGCGGTGGCCACCAGGCCGATGGGCAGCACGATCACGAGCCACCCCAGGGCGACGACGAGGAAGATGGCGACCATGAGGTCGGACCGGAACTCGATCATGGTGAGCATGAGGGTCGAGGCCTGGAGCACGCCCGCCGCCTGCGCGACGGTGGTGTTCTTGGCCAGGGCGATGAGGGTGTTGCCGAGCGGGGCGATCGCCCCGCGGATGGCCTGCGGCAGGATCACCATGCGCATGGACTGACCGAAGGTCAGCCCGATCGCCCGCGCCGCCTCGGCCTGGCCCGGCGGGACGGTGTTCACCCCGGAGCGCAGGGCCTCGCAGACGAACGCGGCGGTGTAGAGGGACAGCCCGAGCACCGCGAGCCGGAAGTTGTTGTCGAGGAGGAACGTCGGCGACTGGCGGTCGGCGAGCACGATCCCGAGCTGGCCCCACAGCCCCAGGGAGCACCCGAGGATGATCAGGGTCAGCGGGGTGTTGCGCACGAGGTTGACGTAGGTGGCGCCCGCCCACTGCAGGCTGGGCGCGGGGGAGACGCGCATGACGGCCAGGACCAGGCCGATCACGAAGGCGAGGACCCCTGAGTAGAGCGTCAGGCGGACGTTGACGAGGAACGCGCCCAGGATGTCGTAGCTACCGAGCAGCTCGGCGATGCCGTCGAGGTAGTCGCCCACTCGGTCCTCCAATCAGTCGTCCGGGGCGGTCGGTGGAGCGGTACCTGGGGCCGGCGGGCCGGCCCCAGGCGGCGTCCGTCAGGCGCAGGGCTGGACCTTGGGCGGGTTCAGCTTCGGGTTGGGGGTGTACCCCTCGCCGGCGTTCTTGGTCACGAGCTTCTGCCAGGTGCCGTCGTCGATCATGTCGGTGATGGCGGTGTTGACGTCCTCGCAGACGTCGTTCTCCTTCGGCAGGCCGACGCCGTAGTTCTCCTCGGAGAAGGGGTTGCCGACGACCTTGAACTGGCCCTTGTACTCCGGCTGGGCGGCGAAGCCCGCCAGGATGATGTCGTCGGTGGTCACGGCGTCGACCTGGCCGGCGCTGAGGAACTCCACGCACTCGGAGTACCCCTGGGCCTCCTGGAGCTGCACACCGGCGGCGAACTGGTCCTTGACGCGCTGCGCCGACGTCGAGCCCGACACCGAGCACAGGACCTTGCCCTCGAGGGCCTCCGGCCCGGTGATCTCGGTGTCGTCCGCGCGCACCAGGAGGTCCTGGCCGGCGACGAAGTAGGGGCCGGCGAACGCGACGGACTCCTTGCGGGCGTCGGTGATGGAGTAGGTCGCGAAGATCATGTCGACCGAGCCGTTCTGCAGGAGCGTCTCGCGCTGGGAGGAGACGGCCTCCGTCCACGTGATGTCCTCCGGGGTGTAGCCGAGCTTGCCGGCCACGTACGTGGCGACGTCGACGTCGAAGCCGGTGTACTTGTCGCCCTCCTTCAGCCCGAGACCCGGCTGGTCGAACTTGATGCCGATGGTCACGCCCTTGCCGGAGCCGCTCGCCGACGAGGTGCCGCCAGAGCCGGGCTGGCCGCCGCCGCCGGAACAGGCGGCCAGGGCAAGGGTGGCTGCCAGGGTGAGGGCGATCCCGGCTCTACGTGTGCCTCGCATGGTGTCTCCTTCTGTCGGTCCCCGGGCGGGGAAGTGAGGTCGTGCGGGCTCAGTGGCTGAGCAGCTTGGACAGGAAGTCCTTCGCCCGGTCGGACTTCGGGCGGGTGAAGAACTCCTCGGGCGTGGCCTCCTCCACGATGTGGCCGGCGTCCATGAAGACCACGCGGTCGGCGGCCTTCCGGGCGAACCCCATCTCGTGGGTGACGACGACCATCGTCATGCCGTCACGGGCCAGCGACGTCATGACGTCGAGGACCTCGGTGATCATCTCGGGGTCCAGCGCCGAGGTCGGCTCGTCGAACAGCATGACCTTGGGCTGCATCGCCAGCGCGCGGGCGATGGCGACGCGCTGCTGCTGACCGCCGGAGAGCTGCGCCGGGTGCTTGGCGGCCTGGTTCCCCACCCCCACCCGCTCGAGCAGGGCGGTGGCGCGGCGCTTCGCCTCGGCCGGCTTGACGCCCTTGGCCTTGACCGGGCCTAGCGTGACGTTCTCGAGGATGGTCTTGTGCGCGAAGAGGTTGAAGGACTGGAAGACCATCCCGACGTCCGCGCGCAGCCGCGCCAGGTCCTTGCCCTCCTCGGGAAGCTCCTTGCCGTCGATCGTGATGGTGCCGGAGTCGATGGGCTCGAGCCGGTTGATGGCCCGGCACAGCGTGGACTTGCCGGATCCGGAGGGCCCGATGACGACCACCACCTCGCCCCGGCGGACGGTGAGGTCGATGTCCTTGAGCACGTGCAGGTCGCCGAAGTGCTTGTTCACGTCCTTCAGGACCACGAGGGGCGCGCCGAGGGTGCGGCCGCCCGCGACGTCGGGCGCGGTGTCACCGGCCGGCACGGTCGAGGTCTGCTGGGCGTCCGTCATGGTGGTCAACCTAACTGCCGATTGTTTCCTGTCAGGCGTGGGCCGGTAACAAAGTGGATACAAAGCAGGCACAGAACGCGGCGGGCCTTGGCACGATCTTGACACAACGGGTCCTCCCAGGCGCCGCCGACCGCGCTGGCACCCGTCCCCGGCGCGGCGGCGGCGGGCCCGCGCTACGGCCCGGCCGGCGCGGCGATCTAGACTCCAGCCACCATGTCTACGCCGCTGACCGCCCCCGCCGTGCCCGCCGAACCGCTGCCCCGCACCTACTTCGTGCGCACGCTGGGCTGCCAGATGAACGTGCACGACTCGGAGCGTCTCGCCGGCCTGCTCGAGGCCCAGGGGTACGTGCCCGTCGGCGACGTCCCCGAGGCCGCCGCGCGCGCGACGGACGCCGGCGACGGCGGCGCCGACGTCGTCGTGATCAACACCTGCGCGGTGCGGGAGAACGCCTCGTCGCGGCTGTACGGCAACCTCGGCCAGCTCGCCTCGGTCAAGCGCACCCGCCCGGGCATGCAGATCGCCGTCGGCGGCTGCCTGGCGCAGAAGGACCGCGCGGGCATCGTCGAGCGCGCCCCGTGGGTCGACGTCGTCCTGGGCACCCACAACCTCGACGTCCTGCCCGCCCTCCTCGACCGCGCCCGCCACAACCGGGAGGCGCAGGTCGAGATCGAGGAGTCCCTCAAGGTCTTCCCCTCCACGCTGCCGACCCGGCGGGAGTCCGCCTACGCGGCGTGGGTGTCGATCTCCGTGGGCTGCAACAACACCTGCACCTTCTGCATCGTGCCCCACCTGCGAGGCAAGGAGCGCGACCGCCGCCCGGGCGACGTGCTCGCCGAGGTGGGGGCCGTCGTCGCGCAGGGCGCCATCGAGGTCACCCTCCTCGGGCAGAACGTCAACAGCTACGGCGTCGGCTTCGGCGACCGCGGCGCGTTCGCCAAGCTGCTGCGCGCCTGCGGGGACGTCGAGGGCCTCGAGCGGGTGCGGTTCACGTCACCACACCCGGCCGCCTTCACGGACGACGTCATCGAGGCCATGGCCGAGACGCCCAACGTGATGCCCAGCCTGCACATGCCCCTGCAGTCAGGCTCGGACACCGTGCTGCGGGCGATGCGGCGCTCCTACCGGCAGGCGAAGTACCTCGGCATCATCGACCGCGTCCGCGCCGCGATCCCCGACGCCGCGATCACCACCGACATCATCGTCGGCTTCCCCGGCGAGACCGAGGAGGACTTCCAGGCCACGCTGGACGTCGTCGAGGCGAGCCGGTTCTCCTCCGCCTTCACGTTCCAGTACTCGCCCCGCCCCGGCACCCCCGCCGCGGACCTGCCGCCGGTGCCCGCCGAGGTCGTCACCGAGCGCTACCAGCGCCTCGCCGCGCTGCAGCAGCGCATCTCCACGCAGGAGAACGAGCGGCAGGTCGGGCGGACCGTGGACGTCCTCGTCGCCGAGGGCGAGGGCCGCAAGGACGACGCCACCCACCGCATCACCGGGCGGGCGGCGGACAACCGGCTCGTGCACGTGGCGCTGCCCGCGGGGCTGCCCGCGGCGGAGCGCCCGCGCCCGGGGGACATGGTCACCGCGACCGTCACCCACGGCGCCCCGCACCACCTCGTGGCCGACTCGGCGCGGGCCGGCGGCACCTACCTGCTGCGCCGCACGCGCGCCGGGGACGCGTGGGACCGGCGCCAGGGCCTGGCCGAGGAGCCGCACGGCCACGGCGAGCCGGTCCCGGCCGGGCCCGTCACCCTGGGCATGCCGACGCTGCGGCGCTGACCCGGAGCGTGCCCGCGGGCGCCGACGCCGGGGCTCGCCCGCCCGCGGGCGCCGGGGCTCGCCCGGCCGCGTCGCGCTCAGAGGTCGGGGGCCGGGTCGTCCGGGTCGGGCATGGACCGCGCGAGGGCCTGGAAGAACTGCACGCCCGCGGAGAGCCCGCCCTCGATGATGTCGAGCAGCTGGCGGTCCGTCGCCCCGGCGCTGACGTCCGCCATGATCTCGGTGCGTACCGTCATGCCCTCGGAGGACGGCGAGGTGAAGACCGTCGGCCAGATCTTGTCCCGGTTCCAGTCGTTGTTGGCCTGCATGACGGCGGCGTGCAGGTCCTCGGGGACGGTCCGGCCCCAGGTGCCGCGCACGCTGAGGAAGTCCTTGTCCTCCCCGGCCAGGCGCAGGTGGAACTGGTAGCCGTCCCAGACCCCGGAGAGGGAGGCGTCCGGCTCCGTCCGCACGTGGTAGCCGCGGTTGGTCACCACCTGGCGCACCCGCTCCGCGGTGACCGGCACCGTCCGCTCCGCCGGCCCGATGAGCTGGCCGCGGCGCAGGTCCCCGGCGGGCGGGGGCACTCGCGGGCGCACGTCCGGCGCGGGGCGCGCACCGGACGGCCGCTCGGGTGCGGGCGGCTCCTGCCTGCCGGGGACGTCCGGCCGCAGCCACCTCGACCACCAGCTCACGAGAGCGACGCCGGCGGCTGGGCGGCGGGGTCGGGGTAGCGGATCTCGAGGTCGCGCATCATGCGCATGCCCTGCCCGATGCCGCGCTGGAGCAGTACCGTCAGCTGGTTGTCGCTGACGCCGGCGCCGAGCGGTGTGGAGACCTCGGCGACGACGCTCAGCCGGCCGTCGTCGAGCACCCGCACGTAGCACTTGGGTCCCACGAACTCCCGGTTCCAGTGGTCGACGAGCATCAGCACCTCCCCGAGCCGCTCGAGCGCGAGGCGCCGGTGCCAGGAGCCGCGCACCTGCAGCACGGACTCGTCGGGGCCGAGCAGGTAGATGTGGAAGATGGCCTGCGCCCACATGGCGCCCAGGTCGTCGTTGCGGTCACGGATGAGGGGGTAGTCGAGCGCCTCGAGGACCGCGGCCACCCGGGCCTTGGTCAGCGGCAGGACGACGTCGCCGGCGGACGCCGCGCCGGTCGCCGCCTCGGGACCGCCGGGTGGTCCCGCGTGCGGGCCCCGCTCGTCGGACGCACCAGGCCAAGCCATACCGCCGAGCCTAGCCGCGCTGCCCGCCGCGCGCCGGGTAGGTTTGCGTCGTGGGGGACGGGGCAGAACACGGCGTGGCCGGGGCGCGCGCGGCGGGGGCGACCGCCGGTGGGACGCGCCCCGGACCCGTCGCAGCCATGGGCCGGGAGCCCGGCGCACGGGTGCCGGACGTGGTAGCCGTCGTCGGGATGACGGCCACCGGCAAGTCCGGCCTCGCGCTGGACCTCGCCGAGGCGCTCGGTGGCGCAGGCGCCGTCGAGATCATCAACGCCGACGCCATGCAGCTCTACCGCGGGATGGACATCGGGACCGCCAAGCTGCCCGTGGCGGAGCGCCGGGGCATCGTCCACCACCAGCTCGACGTCCTCGACGTCCGCGCCGAGGCCACCGTGGCCGCCTACCAGGAGGCCGCCCGGGCCGACGTCGCCGCGATCCGCGCCCGTGGGCGCCTGCCGATCCTGGTGGGCGGCTCCGGCCTGTATCTCCGATCGGTGCTCGACCACCTGGACTTTCCCGGGACCGACCCGGAGGTGCGGGCCGAGCTGGAGGCGCGCGCGGAGCGGCTGGGGACCCGGCCGCTGCACGACGAGCTCGCGCGCCTCGACCCCGGCGCCGCCGCCCGGATCGACCCGCGCAACACCCGCCGGGTGGTGCGGGCCCTCGAGGTCATCGCCGTGACCGGCGAGATGTTCTCGGCGCGCATGCCCGAGCACGTCTACGCCCTGCCCGCCGTCCAGCTGGGCATCGCGGTGCCGCGGGCGGAGCTCAACGAGCGGATCGCGGCCCGCGCGGCCCAGATGATGGCGGGCGGCCTCGTGGAGGAGACGGAGGCGCTGCTCGCCCGGGGCCTGGCCGACGGGGTCACGGCCCGCCGCGCCGTGGGGTACGCGCAGGCGGCGGCCGTCGTCGCCGGGCGCCTGACTCGCGAGGAGGCGGTGGAGGCCATCTCCATCGCCACCCGCCAGCTCGCCCGCCGTCAGGAGAAGTGGTTCCGCCGCGACCCGCGCATCACCTGGCTCCAGGTGACGGACCCCACGGACATGCTGGCCGCGGCGCTCCGTATCGTGGAGCCATGACCTCCCCCTTCGGTCGCCTGGCCGGCCGCACCCTGACGACGGGCCACGGCACCGAGAACGACTTCGTCCTCGTGCCCGACCCGGACGGCGCGCTCGAGCTGAGCGCCGTCGAGGTCGCCGCGGCGTGCGACCGCCACGCCGGCATCGGCGCCGACGGCCTCATCCGCGTGGTGCGCTCACGGTCCCTGCCCGAGGGCGGTGCGGTGCTGGCGGACGCCCCGGCCGCCGAGTGGTTCATGGACTATCGCAACGCCGACGGCTCCATCGCGGAGATGTGTGGCAACGGGGTGCGGGTCTTCGTCCACTACCTGCGCCTGCGGGGGCTGGTCGACCTGCCCGCCGGCGGCAGCGTCGTCGTCGGGACCCGCGGCGGGGCGCGGCGCGTGACCTTCGACGGCGAGCAGTACACCGTGGAGATGGGCCGCTGGGCCATGCCGGGCGGGCTGGCGGCGGTGCAGGCCGGCTACGACGTCGCCGTCGGCGTCCCGGGCGTCGAGGGCACCCGCGGCGGGCTCCGCGTGAGCATCCCGAACCCCCACACAGTGGTCGCCCTGCGCGACGAGGCGGAGCTCGCCGGCGCGGTCCTCACCGGGCTGCCCGCCTACGACCCGGTCCCGCCGGAGGGCACGAACCTCGAGCTCGTCGTCCCGCTCGGTGAGGACGACGCCACCGGGGAGGCCGTGGGCGCGGTGCGCATGCGCGTCCTCGAGCGCGGCGTGGGGGAGACGCGCTCCTGCGGCACGGGGACCTGCGCCGCGGCCCTGGCCGTCCGCGCCTGGGCGGGGACCGGCGCGCCCGACACCTGGCGGGTGCTCGTGCCCGGCGGCGAGGTGACCGTCAGGGTGGTCGGGGACACCGTGACGCTGACCGGCCCCGCGGAGCTGACCGCCGAGGTCACGCTCCTGGCCTGACCGCCGACGTCGTGGGGGCCGCCCGGGGCGGCCGGAAGCGTGGATCGACCGGAGGGGGCAGGCATGCCGAAGAAGAAGCACAAGCCGCGCAAGCAGGGGCGTCCGCTGCACCACGGCGCGCCGCGCGCCGCCCGCGGGACGGGCGGGACGGGCCCGGCTCGCGGGACGGGCGCCGCACGCGGGACGGGCGCCGGGACGGCCGGGACGCCCCTGCTGGAGGAGTTCGAGCGCTGGGCGCGCGGTCTGGACCTGTTCGTCGAGGACAGCACCTGGCTGGTCGCGACGGCCATCGACCTCAAGCGCGGCCACCTCGGCTCCGCCGACCCCACCGCGTGGACGGCCGCCGAGATCCGCGCCGTGCTGACCGAGCTGTTCCCGCGCCACGTCGACCTCGATGCTGGCGAACGGCTGCTGCTCACCCCGACGATCACGCTGTACCTGGGCTTCCTCGGCATCACCGGCAGGCTGGTCTCCCCCCTGACGGAGGACGAGCTCACGGAGCTGATGGAGGGGCTCGCCGACGAGGTCCCGACCTCCTTCGACGCCGGGCCCCGCCCCCTCGGCGGCGGCCGGGGCGAGCTCGGCGTGACCGACGACGCCGCCGTCCCGGGGGAGGGGGGAACCGTCCCCGACGGCGCGGGCGGAGCGGGCGCCGTCGCGCCCGGTGCGCGCCAGGATGTCGTCGCGGCGCGCTGGCCGGCCTTCCTCGGGCCGGAGCCGAACACCCGGGACCTGCTTCTTGCCTCGCCCGGCGCGGGGGCGAGCGCCGCCTGGTTCGACGCCTCGGTGCTGCTGCGCCGTGCACGCGCGCTCCTGGGCTGGGTCGGCGAGCGCCGGCCCGTCACCGCGACCGGCGCGCTGCGACGGGCCGACACGGCGGAGGCGACGGCGCTGCTCGGCATCGCCCCGACCGGGTCCGGGCCGCAGTCGATGTGGCAGGTGCCCGAGCTCGCCGTCCTGTGGCACGCGATGGTCCGGGCCGGGTTCCTGCGCGTGGACGAGACGCACGTCGCCCCCGGCGACGAGACGCTGCCCGGGCCTGGGGCGCCAGCGGAGCAGACGACGGGCCCCGCTGCGATGCTGCACGTCGCCGCGCTCGAGGTGTTCCTCGGCGCCGTGCCCGGCGGCCCGACCGGTCACGCCCCGGACCTCACGACGGGCGCGGTCGTGCGGGCCGCGGCCCCGGGCGGCTTCACGCTGCGGGTGCCGGCCGCCGTGCCGTCCGCCGGCCTCGCCGGAACCCACCCCGCCCGCGAGGCGGAGGTCGCCGCCCTGCTCCGCGCCGACCTCGACGCCCTCGAGGCGCTGGGGGTCCTGACGCGCGAGGACGAGACGTTCCGGCTGCCCGGGCCCATGTCCGCCGTCGTGCGCGCGACGCTGCTCATGCTCGGACAGCCGCGCGACGGCGCCTCCGCCGTCAGCCGCCCGGGCGGACCGTGAGCACTCGGAACCCCTTCGCGCTCGCGGTGCGGGCGACGTCCATGCCGAGCTCGTCGGCGAGCCAGCGGTGCAAGGAGTCGGCCCCGAGGTTCTTCTGCACCACCAGCTGGGCGCGGCCCGTCGGGGCCAGCAGGGCGAGCCAGGCGCGCAGCAGGTCGTGGAGGGCGGCCTTGCCGACGCGGATCGGCGGGTTGGACCAGATCTCGTCGACCTGAGTGCCGGCGCCGGCGAGGCGGGCCAGGGCAGCCCCCGCCTCGAGGACCGTGACGTTGCCCAGGCCGAGCGACGCGGCGTTGCGGCGCGTGAGATCGAGCGCACGCTCGTTGACGTCGACGCCGTACACCCGCGCCCCCGGGGAGGCCTGGGCGAGCGCCAGCGTGACCGGCCCCCAGCCGCACCCCACGTCCACGAGCGTGCCCGTGGCCGGGGGGTCGTCCACGGCGTCGAGCAGCACCCGGGTGCCCAGGTCGAGGCGGTCACCCGAGAAGACGCCGGCGGCGACCTGGACGTGGACGTCCGTGCCGCGCAGGCGCACGTGCAGGGGGCGCAGGTCGGCCGTGGAGGCCGGCCGGGCGGAGAAGTAGTGGTCCGGGTTGCTCACGTCCGTCAACCTACCCGCCGCGCCGCCACCGCCCGGGCGGGGATAAACGTTGGCGCCGCCCGCCGGGCGTGGGATCCTGGACGGGTAGCCACGGAAGGACGCCATGACCCGCACGGAGAACACCCCCACCGAGCACCTCGACGAGACGGCCCAGGGGGCGCAGCAGGCGGCTGAGGATGTCGTCGCGCGCATCCTCGCCCGAGCCGGGACGTCGCTGAGGTCGACGGAGGGCACGGCGCTCGAGTCCGGGGACGGGCACGGGCAGGGGCCCGAGGACGGCGAGGACTACGACGGCGACCAGCTCGACCGCGAGGAGCGTGCGGCGCTGCGGCGGGTGGGCGGGCTGTCCACCGAGCTCGAGGACGTCTCCGAGGTCGAGTACCGGCAGCTGCGCCTCGAGCGCGTGGTCCTCGTGGGCCTGTGGTCCACCGGCACCACCGAGATGGCCGAGGTGTCCCTGCGCGAGCTCGCCGCGCTCGCGGAGACCGCCGGCTCGGAGGTCCTGGACGGCCTCCTCCAGCGACGCGCCACCCCGGACCCGTCGACGTACCTCGGCTCGGGCAAGGCCGCCGAGCTGGCGGAGATGGTGCGCGCGTCCGGCGCGGACACCGTCATCGTCGACGGCGAGCTGAGCCCCTCCCAGCGCCGCAGCCTGGAGGACATCGTCAAGGTCAAGGTCATCGACCGCACCGCCCTGATCCTCGACATCTTCGCCCAGCACGCGAAGTCCCGGGAGGGCAAGGCGCAGGTGGAGCTCGCCCAGCTCGAGTACCTCCTCCCGCGCCTGCGCGGCTGGGGCGAGTCGATGTCCCGCCAGGCAGGTGGGCGGGTGGCCGGCGGTGAGGGCATCGGCTCCCGCGGCCCCGGTGAGACGAAGATCGAGCTCGACCGGCGGCGCATCCGCACGCGCATGGCCAAGCTGCGCCGCCAGATCAAGGACATGGCGCCCTCACGGGAGACGAAGCGCGGGTCCCGCCGCGCCAGCCAGGTGCCCTCGGTGGCCATCGCCGGGTACACCAACGCCGGGAAGTCGTCGCTGCTGAACCGGCTCACCGGTGCCGGCGTCCTCGTCCAGAACGCCCTGTTCGCCACCCTGGACCCCACGGTGCGCCGGGCGACCACGCCGGACGGGCGCGCCTACACCCTCACCGACACCGTCGGGTTCGTGCGGTCCCTGCCCACCGAGCTCGTGGAGGCGTTCCGCTCCACCCTCGAGGAGGTGGCCGAGTCCGATCTGCTGCTGCACGTCGTCGACGCCGCGCACCCCGACCCGGAGGGCCAGGTCAGCGCCGTCCGGGCGGTGGTCGCCGACATCCCCGGCGGCAGCGAGGTGCCCGAGCTGATCGTGCTCAACAAGGTCGACCTCGCCGCGCCCGAGGTCCTGGCGCGGCTGCGCACGCGCTACCCCGGCGCGGTCGCCGTCTCGGCGCGCACGGGCGAGGGCATGGAGGCGCTCGCGGCCCGCATCGCCGAGCTGCTGCCCCGGCCCACCGAGGACGTCGACCTCGTGGTGCCCTACTCGCGCGGCGACCTCGTCTCGCGCGCGCACACCGACGGCGAGGTCCTCGCCGAGACGTACGTGACGGGCGGCACCCGCCTGCGCGCCCGGGTCGACCCCGAGCTCGCGGCGGCCCTGCGCGCCGTCGGCGAGTCGCCCGACGAGGCGCCCGCCGCCCGCTCCGCGTCCTGATGGCGGACACCGCCACGCTCCTGGCCGACGCCGTGGCGTCCCTGGGCGGGACCAGCAGGCCCGGGCAGGAGCAGATGGCCGAGGCCGTCGCGCAGGCGCTGACGTCCGGGGAGCACCTGCTCGTGCAGGCCGGCACCGGCACCGGCAAGTCCCTGGCGTACCTCGTCCCGGTCCTCGCGCACGCCGTGGAGTCGGGGCAGCGCGCCGTCATCTCGACGGCGACGCTCGCCCTGCAGCGTCAGGTCCTCACCCATGACGCGCCGCGGGTGGCGGAGATCGTGGCCGCCCGCACCGGGCTGCACCCGGACGTCGCCCTCCTCAAGGGCTGGCACAACTACGTGTGCAAGCACAAGGTCGCCGGCGGCTACCCGGCCGACGAGGAGCCCGGGCTGTTCTCCGTCTCCGCGGCCACCGGCGTCGACCCCGCCGCGCCGGCACCGGAGGGGGCGCCGGGGGCGCAGGAGCGGGCCACGCTCGCCGAGCAGGTTCTGCGCCTGCGCGAGTGGTCCGAGGAGACCCAGACCGGCGACCGTGACGACCTCGTGCCCGGCGTGAGCGAGCGCGCGTGGCGCCAGGTCTCGGTCACGAAGATGGAGTGCCTCGGCAACCGGTGCCCGATGATCGCCGAGTGCTTCCCGGAGGCGGCCCGCCAGGCCGCCCGCGAGGCCGACGTCGTCGTCACCAACCACGCGATGCTCGGGATCGCCGCCGCGGGCTCGCCCAACGTCCTGCCCGAGCACGACATCCTGGTCGTCGACGAGGCGCACGAGCTCGCCGACCGGGTCACCGCCCAGTCCACGCTCGAGCTCAGCGCCGCCGTGGTCGAGCGCACCGCCCGGCTGGCCCGGCGCCACGCCGGGGTCAACAACGAGACCTTGGAGAAGGCCGCCGCCGCGCTCCGCGCGCGCCTGGAGCTGGTGCCGGACGGGCGCCTGCCCGGTGGGCTGCCCCCCGAGGTGCGCGACGCCGTCGTCCTCGTCGAGGCCGGCTCGCGAGAGGCCGTCAGCGCCATGAAGCCCGAGGCGGGCGCGAACGCCGCGGCGGACGCCGGGGGGCGGGCGATGGCCCGCTCCGCCATGGTGGTGCTGCTGGAGATCGCCGAGCGGCTCCTCGGGGACGGCGTCGCCCAGCGCCGGGACGTGCTCTGGTGCGAGCGCTCCCGGATCGGGTCCGAGCAGCCGCGGCTGCGCCTGGCCCCCCTCGATGTCGCCGGGTCGGTGGCCGACCGGCTGCTCGCGGGCCGCGCCGCCGTCCTGACGTCCGCGACCCTGACCCTGGGCGGCACCTTCGACCCCATGGCCAGGTCGCTGGGCCTGACCCTGGACGAGGACCGCGCCTGGCGCGGGCTCGACGTCGGCTCGCCCTTCGACTACCCGCACCAGGGCATCCTCTACGTCGCGCGCCACCTGCCCCCGCCGGGACGCGACGGCACGAGCGAGCAGGCGCTCGCGGAGCTCGTGGAGCTCGTCCGCGCCGCCGGCGGGGCCACCCTCGGGCTCTTCTCCTCCCGCCGGGGCGCCGAGGCCGCCGCCGAGCGGCTGCGCGCCGAGCTGGACACGCCCGTGCTGTGCCAGGGCGACGACCAGCTGCCCACCCTCGTGCGCCGCTTCGCCGAGGACGAGGCCACGTCCCTGATGGGCACGCTGTCGCTGTGGCAGGGCGTGGACGTGCCTGGCCCCACGTGCCGCCTGGTGGTCATCGACCGCATCCCGTTCCCGCGCCCCGACGACCCGGTCAAGTCGGCACGCTCCGAGGTCGTGGCCGCCGGGGGAGGCAACGGGTTCATGTCCGTGGCGGCCACCCACGCCGCGCTCCTGCTGGCCCAGGGCGCCGGGCGGCTGGTGCGCACCACCACCGACCGCGGCGTCGTCGCCGTGCTCGACCCGCGGCTCGCGACCGCGCGGTACGGCACCTACCTCACGCGCTCGATGCCGCCCCTGTGGCGCACGCACGACGGCGAGACCACGCGGGCGGCGCTGCGCCGCCTCGCCGCCGCGTCGGCGGGCACGGCCCCCGACGGCGGCGAGACAGGGGGCGCCCCGGCCGTCGCGGGGGCGGCCCCCGCGACGGCCTGAGGTCCTCACCGCTGGCGCGTCCGGCGCCTACGGAGCGGGCCGTCGGGGCGTGCGGTGGGCATCGCCCGTAGGGTGGACCGCGACAGCCACGCGTCGACAGGGGAGCACGAGGATGACTGAGCTGGATGAGGTCGGGGGCCGCGTCGAGCTGCTCGGCGGCCAGGGGGCCGAGCGCAGCAAGGTCGCGATCGTCGGTGCCGGCGCCGTGGGGTCGACCCTCGCGTACGCCTGCCTGCTGCGCGGCGCGGCCCGCGAGGTGGTCCTCTTCGACCTGAACAGGGCGAAGGTCGAGGCCGAGGCCCTGGACATCGCGCACGGCATCCAGTTCACCCCCATGGGTGAGGTCGACGGCTCCGACGACATCGCCATCTGCTCCGACGCGGACGTCGTCGTCATCACCGCGGGGGCGAAGCAGAAGCCCGGCCAGTCCCGGCTCGACCTCGCCGGCGCCACGATCGACATCATGCGTGACCTGGTCCCGCGGCTGGTCGAGGTGGCACCCCGCGCGACCTACATCATGGTGGCCAACCCGGTGGACGTGGTCACCTACGCCGGGCTGAAGATCTCCGGCCTGCCCGACAACCAGTTCTTCGGCTCGGGCACGGTGCTGGACACCTCACGGCTGCGTTACCTCGTCGCCCGCGAGTGCGGCGTCGCGGTGCAGAACGTGCACGCCTACGTCGCCGGGGAGCACGGCGACTCCGAGATCCCCCTGTGGAGCTCGGCGATGATCGGCGCCGTCCCGCTCCTGCAGTGGGGGCAGACCGTGGACGGCGGGATGCTCAACGAGGAGGTCCGGGGGCGCATCTCCGCCGACGTCGTCAACTCCGCGTACAAGATCATCGCGGGCAAGGGCGCCACCAACTACGCCGTCGGTCTCGCCGTGACCCGGATCATCGAGGCGGTGCTCCGCGACGAGGACCGCGTGCTGTCGGTCTCCTCGCTCCTCGACGACTACCTCGAGATCTCCGACGTCTGCCTGTCCGTGCCCAGCATCGTGGGCAGCCAGGGGGTCGGCCGCCGGCTGGTGCCGGTGGTGACCGAGAACGAGCGTTCCGGGCTGGTGCGCAGCGCGGAGTCCATCCGCGCCGTCGCGAGCAAGTTCGGGTTCTAGCCGGTCCTCACCCGACGGGCCGCCACGGGCGGCCCGTCACCGACCCGGTCAGCCCCGTCAGCCCGGTCACAGGCTCCGCAGGACGGTCACCACGCGCCCGAGCACCTGGGCGTCGTCGCCCGGGATGGGGGAGAAGGCGGGGTTCTGCGGCATCAGCCACACGTGGCCGCCGCGGCGCTGGAAGGTCTTCACCGTCGCCTCGCCGTCGATCATCGCCGCGACGATCTCGCCGTTCTCGGCCACGGGCTGGCGCCGGACGACGACCCAGTCGCCGTTGCAGATCGCCGCGTCGATCATGGACTCGCCGACCACCTTGAGCATGAACAGCTCGCCGTCGCCCACCAGCTCGCGCGGCAGCGGGAAGACGTCCTCGACGGACTGCTCCGCGAGGATGGGACCGCCCGCCGCGATCCGTCCGACCATCGGGACGTAGGCGGGAGACCCGGCGCGCAGGCCCTCGGCGTCGAACGCGCCCCGCGGGCCGGTGACCGACGCCGCGCGCGGGTCGTCCATGATCTCGATCGCCCGGGGGCGGTTCGGGTCGCGGCGCACGTAGCCCTTGCGCTCGAGCACCCCCAGCTGGTGCTTGACCGAGGAGGGGCTCGTCAGGCCGACCGCGTCGCCGATCTCACGCATGCTCGGCGGGTAGCCGTGCGCGGCGACCGCCGCCCGGATCGTCTCGAGGATGAGGCTCTGGCGCTC
The DNA here is from genome assembly GCF_003991205.1 of Georgenia sp. SYP-B2076. GTDB lineage: Bacteria > Actinomycetota > Actinomycetes > Actinomycetales > Actinomycetaceae > Georgenia. Next base: position 263,081 of record NZ_RXOZ01000033.1, read on the forward strand.
GGTGAGCTCGTCCCCGTCCTGTGCGCCGCGCCCGTTCTTCGTGCCCTCGACAGTGCTCATGACGGCGGTCCTTCCTGGCTCGCCGCCCCGTGGGCGGCTGGCGGGGGCGGATCGCGGGGAATCCGCCGATGTCAGTGGTCGATGGTGGGCTTCTCGACGCAAGCGTAGGAGTCATGGCCCGCAATATCAAACGTCTGTTCGACGGTGTGTCGACAACGGGCCGCCGAGGGCCTACTGTGTCGCACATACGTTCGACGAACATCCGTTCGAGGAGGAGCAATGAGCGCTCTCGAGGTACAGCCAGTCCTGGGTCCCACGTCGCCGCGGCGGCGCCCGGCCGCCCCGGCCGCGCGCCCGGTCCGCCGCGGCAACCTGCAGCTGGTCGGTCCCGGCTTCGTCCCGGTCGCGCCGGGCCCGACGCCGGCACGTCCGCCCGCTCGGGCGGCGCGCCCGTGGACCGCGGCCGCGAGGCAGCCCCTGCGCCTCACGCTGCTGGGCCGCCGCGTCGTCGCCGGGGTGGTCCTCCTCGCCGCGACGGCCGTCTCGGTCGGCCTGGGCGCCTGGGCCGGGACCGCGGCGCGGCACTCGGCCGCGGCCGACACGGCCGCCGTCACGGTCGCGGAGGGGGACACCCTCTGGGCCGTGGCCAGCGCCGCGGCGCTGCCGGGTGACGACGTGCGCGAGGTGGTCGGCCGGATCGCTGAGCTCAACGGGCTGTCCTCGCCGCAGCTGCGGGCCGGCCAGCAGCTCATCGTGCCCGCCGGCTGACGACCGGCTTTCCTGTCTCGTCCCCGACCCAGCACGGAGTGGCGGTGAGAGAATGGTGCCAGCGACGCGCGACCGCGTCGCCGGTGCGCACGGTCCCACGCTTGACGGGGCCTCCGCGCCGACGAGGATGAACCGGGACCCAGATCGCCCCGGTGCGCCGGACCGCACCCGGTCCGCAGGCGCAGGGAGGAGCCCAGGCGTGCACTGCCCGTTCTGCCGACATGCCGACTCACGTGTCATCGACTCACGCACCGCCGAGGACGGCGCCACGATCCGTCGTCGACGCCAGTGCCCGGCGTGCGGGCGGCGGTTCACGACGCTGGAGACCTCCAGCCTGAGCGTCCTCAAGCGGTCGGGCGCCACCGAGCCGTTCAGCCGCGACAAGGTGGTCTCGGGCGTGCGCAAGGCCTGCCAGGGGCGGCCCGTCTCCGACGACGACCTCGCGCTCCTCGCCCAGCAGGTGGAGGAGACCGTGCGCTCCAGCGGGGCCGCGCAGATCGACGCGCACGAGATCGGGCTCGCGATCCTCGGCCCGCTCCGGCAGCTCGACGAGATCGCCTACCTCCGCTTCGCCAGCGTCTACTCCTCCTTCAGCACGCTCGAGGACTTCGAGGTCGCGATCGCGGCGCTGCGGGCCGAGAACGCCGAGCGGGAGGGCGCGGCCGCGCAGGCCGCGGAGTCGGCAGCCGGGCTGCCCGCCGCCGGAGGGAACAGGTCGGTCGGCTCCGAGAACTTGGGCGACCAGAACGGCAACCCCACGGGCGCCGGTTCCGCTAGCCTTGTCTCAGCCGTCGGACCCGACCGGGCCCCGGCGCACTGACCGCCGTCGGCGGTGGCGGAGGGGAAGCCGCCACCACCGACGGCTTCTTTCTGGGCTCGGGGACTCCCTCGACCGGCCGTCAGCGCGCGTCCTCGCCGCGGTGCAGCAGCTGCTCGCGGACCGTGCGGCGCAGGACCTTGCCGAGCTGGGAGCGTGGCAGCTCGTCGAGCACGGCGATGCGCCGGGGCATGGCGTAGTGGGACAGCCGGTCGTGCGTCCACCGGCGGACCGTGTCCAGGTCCACGCGCGCCCCCGGATCGAGCACGAGCGCGGCGACCACGCTCTCGCCGCGAACGCCGTCCGGCAGCCCGACCACGGCGACGTCACTGACGCCCGGCATCGCGCGCACCGCGTCCTCGACCTGCGAGGGGTAGACGTTGAAGCCGCCGGAGATGATCAGCTCCTTGATGCGGTCGGCGAGCACCACGAAGCCATCGCTCTCGCGCCGCACGATGTCCCCGGTCCGCAGCCAGCCACCCTCGAGGAGCACGGCGGCCGACTCCTCCGGGCGGCGGTAGTACCCGGAGAACACCTGGGGCCCCCGGACGAGCAGCTCGCCGAGCTCGCCGTCGGGGACGTCGGTGGCGGGGTCCTCGGGGTCCACGATGCGGATCTGGGTCGACGGGAACGGGATGCCGAGGGCGCCCGGGCGGCGGCTCGGGCCCATGGGGTTTCCCAGGGCGACCGGTGAGCACTCGGTCATGCCGTACCCCTCGATAATCAGGCCGCCGGTGACGTCCTCCCAGCGGGCGGCGACCTCCGGGTCCAGGGCCATCGCGCCGGAGATGGCGAAGCGCACGGAGGTCAGGTCCGCGCCGCGCTCGATCGCGGCCCGGGAGAGCCGGTCGAACATGGGCGGCACCCCGGGGAAGAACGTGGCCGGGCGCCGGCGCATCGCCGCGAGGACCATGTCGACGTCGAAGCGCGGCAGCACCACCTGGGTGGCGCCGACCCGCACGGCGAACGTGAGCGAGAGGGTGAGGCCGAACGCGTGGAAGAACGGGAGCGCGGCGTAGAAGGTCTCGGTGCCGGGGCGCAGTCCCGGCACCCATGCCTCGCCCTGGGCGACGTTGGCCAGGAGGTTGCGGTGCGTGAGCGCCACCGCCTTGGGGGTCCCCGTGGTGCCACCGGTGTGCAGGAGGACCGCGAGGTCGCCGGCGCTCGGCTGCGGGTGGTCGCTCGCCACCGGGGCGGCCGTGCGCATTGCGCGCTCCCAGCTGCGGACGCCGGCGGGCACGGGGCCGCGCATGGCGCCCCGCTGGGCCCGCGCCGCGGCCACCGGCAGGCGCAGCAGCAGGCGTGAGCGCAGGGGAAGTGCCGCGGTGAGGTCGACCGCGAAGACCGTCCGGCCCCGACGGTCGCCGCCGGGGGCGACGCGGTCCAGCGCCTTCTCCCAGCACACGACGACCCGCGCGCCGTGCGCGTCCAGCTGGGCCTGGATCTCGGCCGGCGGGGCCAGCGGGTTGTGCTCGGCGACCACCGCGCCCAGGCGCAGCGCGGCGTAGAAGGCGACGACGTGCTGCGGGCAGTTCGGCAGCACCAGGGCGACGCGGTCGCCCGCCCGTACGCCCGCGTCCGCGAGGAGTCCGGCGGCACGTTGCACCTGCGCGGAGAGGGCGCCGTAGGTGGTCGTGGCGCCGAGGAAGTCCAGCGCCACCTTGTCGCCGAAGCGTGCGGCCGCGTCGTCCAGGAGCGCGGAGACCGCGTGGTCGGGCACCACGATCTCGGCCGGCGGGGAGGCGAGCGCCGCGGCGTCGTCTCCGCGGGTGGTGGGGCGGGAGTTCTCGGGCATGCGGCCTTGTCTCGGGTGGGACGTCGGCGTGCCACGGTGTGGAGGGCTGGCGTGGTTCCGGCGGAGCGATAGGTGAATGCTCCGAGCGTAACCTACGCAACCGTAGGTTATGTAGGGGCGGCGCCGTGGCGTCGGGCGCAGGCGGCGCGGGGTGCCGGACGCCGACGCCGGGCGCCGGACGCCACCGCCGGACCAGGGGCGCGGCGCCGGCGTGCCCGACAGGGCACGCCGACGCCGCGGGGGCGCCCTACAGGTCCGAGGACTTCGCGGCCCAGATGTTGATGCCCGCGTTCACGGCGTGCTCGTCGATCTGCGCGAGCTCGTCCTCGCTGAACTCCAGGTTCTCGAGCGCGGCGAGCGAGCTCTCCAGCTGGGCCACGCTCGAGGCGCCGATCAGGGCGGTGGTGACCCGGGGGTCGCGCAGCACCCAGGCGAGCGCCATCTGGGCGAGGCTCTGGCCGCGGGTCTCGGCCATGCCGTTGAGGGCGCGCACGTGCGCGAGGGAGGTCTCGCTGAGGAACTCCTTGCGCAGCGACCCGCCCCGCGCGGCCCGCGAGTCCGCCGGGATCCCATCGAGGTACTTGTCGGTGAGCATGCCCTGGGCGAGGGGGGAGAAGACGACGGCCCCCATGCCGCGGTCGCCGAGCACGTCGAGCAGGCTGGGCTCGCCCTCCTCGACCCACCGGTTGAGCATCGAGTACGACGGCTGGTGCACGAGGAGGTCCAGGCCGATCTGGTCCGCCACCTCGAACGCCTCGAGGGTGCGCTGGGCCGAGTACGAGGAGATCCCGGCGTAGAGCGCGCGCCCGGAGTCGACGGCGGTCTTGAGGGCGCCGAGCGTCTCCTGCAGCGGGGTGGTCACGTCGAAGCGGTGCGAGTAGAAGATGTCCACGTAGTCCAGGCCCATGCGCTCGAGCGACTGGTCCAGGGACGCGAGGAGGTACTTGCGCGAGCCGCCGTTCCCGTAGGGGCCCGGCCACATGTCGTAGCCCGCCTTGGTGGAGATGACGAGCTCGTCGCGCACGCCCGAGAGGTCCTCCGCGAGCATCCGCCCGAACGACTTCTCCGCCGACCCGGGGGGCGGCCCGTAGTTGTTGGCCAGGTCGATGTGGGTGACACCCAGGTCGACGGCGCGCAGCACGATGTCGCGCTGCGTCGCGTACGGGCTGGCCTCGCCGAAGTTCTGCCAGAGGCCCAGCGCGATGGCGGGCAGGTCGAGGCCGCTGCGTCCGCAGCGGCGGTAGGTCATGGAGTCATAGCGATCGGTCGCGGGGGTAAACATGCCTCCCACGGTACTGTGGCGCGCCGACCGTCACGGCGGACGTGGCGGTCGGCGCGTCGACCGGTCAGTCCCTCTCGTCGGGGCGCACCATGACGCGCAGCCGCAGCGTGTCCTCCATCTCGCGCACGGCGGCGACTGCCTCGCGCGGCAGCTCCGAGCCGATGTCGGTGACCACGTAGCCGATCTCGCCGCGGGTGCCGAGGATCTGGCCCTCGATGTTGGCGCCGTGCTCCGCGAAGGTCTGGTTCACGAGCGCGAGCACGCCCGGGGTGTTGCGGTGGACGAACGCCACCCGGTACCGGGCCGCCTCGGAGGGCTCGAGCGTGAGCCGCGGGAGGTTGACCGACAGGTCGGTCGAGCCCGTGCGCAGGTACTTGCCCAGCTTGCCGGAGACGAACAGGCCGATGCTCTCCTGCGCCTCCTGGGTCGAGCCGCCCACGTGGGGGGTGAGGATGACGTTCGGCAGGCCGCGCAGCTCGGAGTCGAACGCGTCGCCCGTCCGCTTGGGCTCGTCGGGGAAGACGTCCACGGCGGCGCCGGAGACCGAGCCGTCGAGGATCTTCTCGCGCAGCGCGCTGTAGTCGACGAGGAAGCCGCGGGAGAGGTTGAGGAACGCGGCGCCGTGCTTCATCTGCGCGAACTGCTCGGCGCCGAACATCCCGGCGTTGCCCTCCCGGCCGTCCACGTGCAGCGTGACGACGTCAGCCACGGTCAGGAGCTCGGCCAGGGAGCCCATGCGCTGGGCGTTGCCCAGCGCGAGCTTCTCGGCCGTGTCGAAGAAGACGACCCGCATGCCCAGCGCCTCGGCGACGACGGAGAGCTGCGTGCCGATGTTGCCGTAGCCGACGATGCCGAGCGTGCGGCCGCGGACCTCGTGCGAGCCGGTGGCCGACTTGTCCCACACCCCGGCGTGCAGCGCCTTGTCCCGCACGGTCAGCCGCCGGGTGAGCGAGATGATCTCCGCGACAGCGAGCTCGACGACGGAGCGGGTGTTCGAGAACGGTGCGTTGAACACCGCGATCCCGCGCCGGGCGGCGGCCTTGAGGTCGATCTGGTTGGTGCCGATGCAGAACGCGCCGATCGCGACCAGCCCCGGGTGCGCCGCCAGGACGCGCTCGGTCACGTGGGTGGTGGACCGGATGCCGAGGACGTCGACGCCGTCGAGGGCCTCGATGAGCTCGTCCTCGTCCAGGGCGCCGGGGCGCCGGACGACGTCGAGCCCCGCGGCGGCGAGGACCGCGTCGGCGTTGGTATGGGGGTTCTCGAGGAGGAGTGCGCGTGCCACCCGCCCATGGTCCGCTCGTCTCGCATTGCGGAGCAAGCCCGTCCAGCCCGTGGATGGCCCGGGGGCCCTACCCCCGGAAGCCGGCGGGCAGCTCCCCGGCGTGGACCACGTGCAGGCGGCGGGTCGGGCGAGTCATGGCGACGTACAGGTCGCCCGGCCCGCCGACGAGCACCGCACCCGGCTCGACCAGCACGACGACGTCGAACTCGAGGCCCTTGACCTCCACCGCGTCGAGCACGACGAGCCGGGACCCGAGGGGGTCGTTGCCGGAGGTGGCGAGCGCGGCACGCAGGTCGGTCTCGGCCGCCAGCGGCGCCAGCAGGTCGAGGTCGTGACCTGCGGGGACGACGACGGCCACGCGCCCCGACCCCGCGCCGTCGCTCGCGTCGAGCGCGGCGAGCTCGGCGCGGACGATGTGCACGACGGCGCCCGGGAGCTCCTCCGGGCCCGCGAGCCTGGTCGTCGCCAGGGCGCCGGGCAGGTCGCGGGCGGCGCGCACCGGGTAGGTGGGGGGCGCACCCTGGGCGGTCATCACCGCCGTCGCCGCGTCCATCACGGTGGCGGGCGTGCGGTAGCTGATCGTCAGGACGGACTCGCGCACGTGCTCGCTCGCGGCGCGGCCGAGCACCTGCGTCCACGACCGGGCGGGGTGGTGCCCGCTGCGCTGCGCCAGGTCCCCGACCACGGTCATCGAGCGTGAGGGGCAGCGGCGCAGCAGGGCCCGCCAGGCCATGGGGGAGAGCTCCTGGGCCTCGTCGACCACCACGTGCCCGTAGGTCCACGACCGGTCGGCGGCGGCGCGTTCGGCGGTGCTGAGCCTCGGGCCGGTGGCCGCGAACCGCTCGGCGAGCATCTCCGCGCTGACCATGCCCATGCCCAGCCCCTGGGCGGTGATGGCCTCCTGCGCGAACCGGACCTCCTCGGCGGCCTGGATCTTCGACTCGGCCCTGGCGCGGGTCGCCTCGGCCTGCTCGTGCGGCCCCAGGAGCTCGGCCAGCTCGTCCAGCAGCGGGACGTCGGCGACGGTCCACGCCGAGCCCTTCTCCCGCTCGAGGAGCGCGCGGTCGGCGGCGGGCATCGAGCCGGCGTGGCCCTCCAGCAGGTCGGGGCGGGCGTAGAGGCGCTCGAGCAGCCCGTGGGGCGTCGTCGGCATCCAGCACAGGTTCAGCGCCACGCGCACGTCGCGGGCGCTGCGCACGTCCTCCATCAGGTAGGCCCGCTCGGCGGCGTCGTCGACGCCCTTCTCGCCGGCGTACTCCCGCACGAGGGTGTTCAGCATCGTCAGGGCGAAGGTGTCCCGGGCCTGGTTGTGCGGCAGACCCGTGCGACGGGCCTTGGCCATCGCCGACCGGACGTCCTCGGGGTGCAGGTGCAGGGTGGTGCCCTCGACGGCGAGCTCCTGGACGGACCCGGGGACGCGCTGCAGGCCCCGGACGGCACGCGCGAGGACCTGCACCATGGCGGTACGGCCCTTGAGGACGGCCACCTCCTCGGGCTCGTCCGCGGTGGCGACGGTGCCGGGCAGGAGGTCGGCCATCGTGGTGGCGACGACGTCGCTCTCCCCGAGGGAGGGCAGGACCTGCTCGATGTAGCGGAGGAAGACCCTCGACGGGCCCACCATGAGGACGCCGGATCGCTCCAGGCGCTCGCGGTGGGCGTAGAGGAGGTAGGCCGCGCGGTGCAGCGCGACCGCCGTCTTGCCCGTGCCGGGGCCGCCCTGCACCACGAGCACGCCGTCCAGGGGCGAGCGGATCACGGCGTCCTGCTCGGCCTGGATGGTGGCCACGATGTCGCTCATGCGCCCGTCCCGCGCGGCCGACATGGCGGCGAACAGCGCGCCCTCGCCGGTCAGGCCGCTGGCGACCTCGTCGTCGATGTGCTCGTGGTTGAGCAGCTCGTCCTCGACGCCGAGGACGGTCCGGCCGCGGGTCATCAGGTGGCGGCGGCGGACGACGTCGCCGGGGTTCGCCGCGGTGGCCTGGTAGAAGGGGCGGGCGCTGGGGGCGCGCCAGTCGACGAGCAGCTGGTTGTGCGTCGCGTCGGACATGCCGATGCGCCCGACGTAGCGCGGGTCCTCGGAGCGCAGGTCGAGCCGGCCGAACACGAGCCGGTTCTCGACGTGGTCGAGGCGCGCGACGGCGTCGGCGTAGTGGGCGGCGAAGGCGTCCCGCTCGGAGCGGTTCTGCGGCGAGCCCGAGGGTCCCTCGCGGCGCACGTTCGTCAGGCGTGTGCCGTAGGACGCGCGCAGCGTGTCGAGGCGGTCGTAGACCTTGTCGACGTAGACCTGCTCCTCGGCGACGGCTGCCTTCGGGGGCGTCGCGGATGCGCTCGTCCCGGTCTCGGGCGTGGTGGCCGGTCCTGGCACGGAAGCTCCTGGGTGTAGGGCGAGGCCGGCCACCCGGCGGGGTGGTGCGGCGTTGGCACGGCCAACCATTATCCGCCTCGGCGGCCCCTCGTGCAGGCATCGCCCACCGCCCGGTGGTGCGCCGCCGGAGAGGCGGGCCGCGCGAGCGGCGTGGCGCGGCGTGTCCGTGGCCCCGCTTCGGCCGGTCCCCGTCCGGAGCCGGCTCGCGGAATTCCCGGACGGCCTGCGATGTTAGGTCATATAGATCTTGACCCTGACGTGAGAGGAGCGCCGACATGCGCGATCCCCTGGAGCTGTACACGATGAGCCCGCGCGCGTACGACGCCGCCCCGGTGCCGGTGCTCGTGCACGCGATGCGCGGCTCGCTCGACGCCGGGCACGCGGGCGCGCTGGTGGCGCGCCACCTCCTCGACTCCCTGCCCGTCGAGCGCATCGCGACCTTCGACGCCGACGCGCTCGTCGACTACCGGTCGCGCCGCCCGCCGATGACCTTCGAGGACTTCCAGTACACGGACTACGAGGAGCCCGTCATCGCGCTCGACCTGCTGCGGGACGACGAGGGCACGCCGCTGCTCCTGCTGCACGGACCCGAGCCGGACCTGCGGTGGGACGCGTTCACCACGGCCGTCATCTCCCTCGTGGAGGACCTCGGCGTGCAGCGCACGATCGGCGTGCAGGGCATCCCCATGGCGGTGCCCCACACCCGGCCGGTGACGGTCACCTCCCACGCCACCCGTGGCGGGCTGGTCGACCCGCAGCGCCACATGATGGGCACCGTCCAGGTGCCCGGGAACATCGCCGGCCTGCTCGAGCTGCGCCTGGGCCGCGCCGGCCACGACGCCCTCGGCTTCGCCGCGAACGTGCCGCACTACCTGGCCCAGGCCGAGTACCCGAGCGCCGCCGCCGAGCTGGTCCGCCAGATCTCCGGCAACACCGGCCTGGCCCTGCCCGTCGGGGAGCTCGAGGCCGCCGCGGCGGAGACCATGCTTCAGATCGAGGCCCAGATCTCCGCCTCCTCCGAGGTCGGGGCGGTGGTCCACGCGCTGGAGCAGCAGTACGACGCCTACATGGAGGCCGCCGCCCAGCCCGGTCAGACCACCCTCCTCGCGGAGCCCGGCAACATCCCCACGGCCGACGAGATCGGCGCGGAGCTCGAGGCGTTCCTCGCCGAGCACAAGCAGGGCGCGCCCGAGACGGACGAGCCCGGGGGCGGGCCGGCACGCCCCGAGCTGCCGCGCGGCGCGTCGGATACCGACGAGCGGCCGGCGGATGGGCCGCAGGCCTGAGCCCCACCGGGAGACCCTCGCAGCGACCGCTGCGAGGGTCTCGTCGTCTACGCGTTGTGAGCAGGGTCATCGGTACCGGGAGGGGCATCCCCGGCCCGGCCGGCCCGGGGCTGGAACAATGACGGGCGTGTCGCCCTTCCAAGACCCCGCCCCGCCCCGCCTGGCCTTCCTGGTGTGGGGGGCGGGCCTCGCGGCGTACATCGTGGCGGTCACCGGGCGCACCTCGCTGGGGGTCGCCGGCCTGGAGGCCATCGACCGCTTCGGCATCAGCGCCTCGACGCTCTCCCTGTTCTCCGTGGTGCAGCTGGCGGTCTACGCCGCCGCCCAGGTCCCCGTCGGGATCGTGCTCGACCGCATCGGCAGCCGCAAGGTCCTCGCCGTCGGCGCCGTCATCCTTGCCGGCGGTCAGCTCATGCTGGCCCTCGTCGACACCCTCCCGCTGGCGCTCGTCGCCCGCGTGCTGGTCGGCATCGGCGACGCCACCGCGTTCGTGTCCGTGCTGCGCCTCGTCCCGGCCTGGTTCGCCGCGCGCAGGGTGCCGGTCCTGACCCAGATGACCGGCATCATCGGCTCGACCGGTCAGATCGTCTCCGCGGTGCCGTTCCTGGCGGCGCTGCTGACCTTCGGGTGGACCGCGGCGTTCGCGTCGCTGGCGGCCCTCGGGATCTTCATGGGCGCCGTCGCGGCGATCGTCGTGCGCGACCGGCCCGCGCCCCGGGTCCGGGTGGCGGGGGCCCGTGCCCCGTCGGGGCGGGACGCGGCGGTGCAGCCGGTCGGGACCGGCGCGGAGCTGCCGCCGACGTCGGTGCCGACCCCCGCCCGGGAGAAGGTCACGATGCGGGCCGTGCTCACCGAGCCCGGGACGTGGCTCGGGTTCTTCACCCACTTCGTGTGCCTGTTCCCGACCAACACCTTCACGCTCCTGTGGGGCGTGCCGTTCCTGACCGCCGGCCAGGGCGTGAGCGCGCAGTCCGCCAGCGCGCTGCTCACCCTCAGCGCCCTCGCCGGGGTCGTCTTCGGTCCCACCTTCGGCGAGCTGCAGGCACGCCACCCGCTGCGCCGGTCCTGGCTCGTGCTCGGCGCCGTCGTCTTCGTCATCGCCGCCTGGGCGTCGGTGCTCATCCCGGACACCCCGCGCCCGATGTGGCAGCTCGTGGTGCTGGTCATCGCCCTGACGGCCTCCGCGACCGCCTCGAACATCGGGTTCGACTTCGCCCGCACCTTCGTGCCGCCCGCGCGGCTGGGCACCGCGACGGGCATGGTCAACGTCGGGGGCTTCGTCGCCTCGCTGATCTCGATCTTCCTCGTCGGCCTCGTGCTCGACGTCGCGCGCCCGGGCGGGGAGTACATGCTCGCCGACTTCCGGGCCGCGTTCTCCGTCCAGGGCCTGCTGTGGGCCGTGGGCCTGGCCGGGCTCTTCCTCGCCCGGCGGGCGACCCGGCGGGGGATGGCCGAGCGCGGCGTCGTCGTGCCTCCGGTGCGCGAGGCCATCGCCCGCATGCGCGCAGCCCGCCGGCACGAGGGCTAGGCCGCCGCGTCGCGCACCGGCGCCCCGCGATTCCGGCCGGAAAATTGCCGCCAACTCGGGGCATAACTGCTGGCGGGGGAATCGTGACCCATGCCATAGTGGGCGCGTTGCATCTGCGTTTCCCTGACGTGCGACCCGGGACCGGCCGGAGCCGGCCCCACGTCCGTGCACGCGGCCCCCGGGCCCGCGCCGGACGAGCAAGGAAGTGGGACGGCATTGCGGCGATTCACCGGGCCGGCACGGGTCGGCCCACCAACGTCCCGGAAGGACACAGCAAGATGGCACAGGGAACCGTGAAGTGGTTCAACGCTGAGAAGGGCTTCGGTTTCATCGAGCAGGACGGTGGCAACGCGCCTGACGTGTTCGTCCACTACTCGGCGATCCAGTCCGACGGCTACCGCTCGCTCGAGGACGCGCAGCGGGTCGAGTTCGAGATCACCCAGGGCCCGAAGGGTCCGCAGGCGGAGAACGTCCGCGCTCTCTGACGCACCCGGTCGGCCCGCAGGGCTGCCCAGCGAGGGGCCCGCACCATGGCGGTGCGGGCCCTTCGTCGTGCCCGGGCGCGCCGCTGGGGCGCGCCCGGGCCGCGCCGCGCCGCCGAGGGGGTGCCGGGCGCGCCGCTCAGGGCGTGGCGCCCGGCCCCGTCGTCGCCGCGTCGCGCTCCGGGGCGAGCGTGCCCCGGAACGTCGCGAGCTCGGCCCCGTGCACGAGCCTCACCGGCAGGGGGAGCCGGCGCAGGTCCCGCTCGAGGCGCGCCATCGGCAACGGCGCCGCGGACGCCGCGAGCACGACGTTTCCGTAGCGCCGGCCCCGCAGGATGGCCGGGTCCGCGAGGAGCGCCACGGAGGCGAAGAGCTCCTGGAGGGCCGCGACCTCCGCGCGCGCCTGGCGCAGCGGCGGGTGGTCGGTGAGGTTGACCAGGTAGAGCCCGTCCGGGCTCAGCACGCGGCGGACCTCCGCGGCGGCCTCCACGGTGCGCACGTGCCGGGGCACCAGGCCGGCGTCGAAGACGTCGCGGACGACCACCTCCCAGGCACCGTCCGGCAGGGTGGCGGTCACGGCGCGCGCGTCCCCGCTGCGGATGCGCAGCCGCGGCGCCCGGGGCAGGTCGAACCAGGTCCGGACGAGATCGGCCAGGACGGCGTCCAGCTCGACCGCCAGCTGGGTGGAGCCGGGGCGCCGCGCCTCGAGCGCGCGCGGCAGCGCGCAGCCCGCGGCGCCCAGGTGCAGGGCCCGCACCGGCCCGGCCGGCCGCGCCGCGTCCAGGACGGCCGCCATCTGCTGCATGTACTCGAACTCCAGGTGCGCGGGGTCCTCCAGGTCCAGGCACGAGCTCTCCGTCCCGTCGAGCAGGAGCGTGACCAGGTGCCCGGCGCCGGGCTCGCGGCGAAGGGTCGCCGTGCCCAAAGACGTCGGCACCGGCCCGGTGGGCAGGTCCGCCGGCATGGACGCACGGCGGGGCGGGGCGGGGCGGCGACGGTCGGGCACGTGGCCACGTTAGCCTGGGGGGACGGACCGGACGGGGGAGCGACGAGATGAGCCGAGCGCCGCGCAGCGCGCAGGCCCGTCGCTCCTGGGGCGACGACGACACCGGGGCCACGATCCTGCACGTCGACATGGACGCGTTCTTCGCCTCCGTCGAGCTGCTGGACCACCCGGAGCTTCGGGGGCGTCCGGTCATCGTGGGCGGCGAGCACCGCGGGGTGGTCTCCGCCGCCAGCTACGAGGCCCGCGCGTTCGGCGTGCACTCGGCGATGCCCGTCGCCCGCGCGCGGGCGCTGTGCCCGCAGGCCGTGGTGCTGCCCGGACGCCACCGCCGCTACGCAGAGGTCTCCGCCCAGGTCATGACGGTGATGGGCGAGGTCACCCCGGTGATGGAGAAGGTCAGCATCGACGAGGCTTTCCTCGACGTCACGGGCGCGCTCCGGCGCATGGGGCCGCCCGTGGCGATCGCCCGGTGGCTGCGCCGGGAGATCCGCTCCCGCACCGGGGTGCCGGCGTCCGTGGGCGTGGCGGCGACCAAGCACGTCGCCAAGCTGGCCTCCGCGCACGCCAAGCCGGACGGGCTGCTCCTCGTCCCCGCCGCCGCGACCGTGGAGTTCCTGCACTCGCTCCCGGTGGGGGCGCTCTGGGGCGTGGGGGAGAAGACCGGCGTCGTCCTCGAGCGCCACGGGATCGACACCGTGGCCGAGCTCGCGGCCACCCCGCTGCGCGCCCTGCACCGCATGCTCGGCGTCGCCGCCGGCCAGCGCCTGCACGAGCTCGCCTGGGGGATCGACCCACGCGGGGTCACCCCCGGGCGGGAGGAGAAGTCGGTGGGCACCGAGACGACCTTCGACGTGGACTGGACCGACCGCCGCGTGCTCGAGCGGGTGCTGCTCGAGCAGGCCCACCAGTGCGCCGCCCGCCTCCGGGCCGAGGGCATGCTCGCCGCCACCGTCGCGATCAAGGTCCGGATGGCCGACTTCACGACCCTCACGCGCTCGCGGACATTGGGCGCGCCGACGGACCTGGCGCGCGACATCGTCACGGCCGCCCGCGAGCTCTTCGCCGGCGTCGAGATCCCCGCGGACGGCGTCCGCCTGCTCGGGGTGCGCGCCGAGCGGCTCTCGCGCGCGGCCAGCACCGGTGTTCAGGCCACCCTCGACGAGAATGTCCACCAGGCGCGCGCCGAGCGGGCGATGGACGGTGTGCGGGCCAGGTTCGGGTCCCAGGTGCTCCGCCCGGCGTCGCTGCTTGAGACGCGGCACGATCCGGCTTTCCCGAGCGCGCGCGGGGACATATCCTGATCACTGAACCGGCGCCTCACGGGTGCCGGGATGGCGGGAACCATGGAGGTCCGATGCCTCTCTCCGAGTACGAGCAGCGCATGCTTCAGCAGATGGAGCAGCAGCTGCGATCTGACGACCCCCGGCTCGCCAGCACCCTGGCGGACAAGCCCCACGCGAACGTGCGGCGGCTGAGCCTGGGGGCATTGTTGTTCCTTCTGGGGTTGGGCGGCCTGGTCGGTGGCGTTGCCATCCCTCAGATCTGGCTCGGCGTGCTCGGCTTCCTCGCGATGCTCGGCGGCGTGATGCTCGCGATGAGCGGGCCTCGCGGCGGCGGCGCCCGGGGCCGCGGCGCCAAGCGGTCCGGCGGCCCGGGGGCGACGGCGTCTCCCGGCGGCTTCATGCAGCGCCAGGAAGACAAGTGGAACCGGCGCAACGAGGACCGGGGCCGCTAGCCCAGAGCGCACGGCCGGACGGCCGACGAACGACCCAGCCCGTGGCACCCGCCACGGGCTAGCTGCGTTCACCCGTCGTGCGCCACCCGGAGCTCGGGCGGCGCCGCGCTTTTCCCGGCGTGTCGCGCTTGCCGCGCCCGGACTCGACGTGCCTCCCCGCGCTTCCCTCCACCGCATGCCCCATAAAGGGTGCTCCAACCATCGGCTCACCCCACTTCGCTCCACCCCACTCTCAGGTGCCGCCTCAGCGCGCCGACAAGGTCTGACAAATGGCGGAATCCCGCCCCTCCACCAGCGCACCGGCAATGACGCCGCGGCTGATCACCGCATTGCGCCGTAAAGCCCTCCACCTCGGAACATGCCTCTGACCTGCGCTTTCTTCGGGTTGTCCCGCGAGATGGGGCCGTTTTTGCATTGACGGGGGAGGGAAGTGGAGTAATGTGGGGCCCTCGGGTGCGGCGCGGGTCGGAAGGGGGGTGCCGGTGTGTTCCTGGGGACCTATGCGCCTCACCTCGACGAGAAGGGCCGGCTGATCCTTCCTGCCAAGTTCCGCGAACAGCTCGCCCCCGGCATCGTCCTGACCCGGGGCCAGGAGCGGTGCCTCTACGCGTTCCCCGCGCGGGAGTTCGAGGACATGCACACCCGGCTGCGCCAGGCCCCCGTGACCAGCAAGCAGGCTCGCGACTACCTCCGCGTGTTCCTCTCCGGTGCCACCGACGAGGTCCCGGACAAGCAGGGGCGCATCACGATCCCGTCCAACCTGCGCCAGTACGCCGGCCTCGACCGTGAGCTCGCCGTCATCGGCGCGGGAACCCGCATCGAGGTCTGGGACGCAGCCGCGTGGGAGACATACCTCGCCGAGCAGGAGGTGGCGTTCGCCGAGACCGCCGAGGAGGTGGTCCCGGGACTCTTCTGAGCCGCGCACCCCACCGACCCCGGACACCCGACGACGCACCACCCGAGCAGCCCCCGCACGGCGAGGTCTCTCACCGCGACTCTGACGCACTTCCCCGGCGCCAGAGCAGGCGGAGGGAGTCCTGGCCGGGCGGTGGCGGGCCAGGCCCACCACCAGCACCCCACCCGCAGGCGACGCCTGCTTCGCGAACCAGGAGCACACCATGAGCCAGGCTGATGCAGCATCGCTGCACGTGCCGGTGCTCGCCGCGCGCTGCCTGGACCTCCTCGCCCCAGCGATCGAGCGCGAGGGCGCCGTGCTCGTCGACGCCACCCTGGGGATGGGCGGGCACACCGAGGCCGCGCTGCGCCGCTTCCCCGCCCTGCGCGTGGTGGGCATCGACCGCGACCCCCAGGCCATCGCCCTGGCCACCGCGCGGCTGGCGCCGTTCGCCGACCGCTTCACCGCGGTGCGCACCACGTACGACCACATCGACGACGTCGCCGCCGAGCACGGCACGGGTGGCCTCGTCGAGGGCGTGCTGATGGACCTCGGAGTCTCCTCCCTCCAGCTCGACGACGCCGAGCGCGGCTTCGCCTACGCCCACGACGCGCCGCTGGACATGCGGATGGACCAGTCCAGCGGGATCTCCGCCGCCGAGCTGCTCGCCACCGCCGACGAGGCCGAGCTCCGCCGCATCCTGCGCGCCTACGGCGAGGAGAAGTTCGCCGGCCGCATCGCCGCGGCGCTGGTCCGCCGCCGTGCCACCGACCCCGTCACCCGCACCGGCGAGCTGGTCGACATCGTGCGCGCCTCCATCCCCGCCGCCGCACGCCGCACCGGCGGGAACCCCGCCAAGCGGACGTTCCAGGCGCTGCGCATCGCCGTCAACGGCGAGCTCGAGGTCCTCGAGCGCGCCCTGCCCCGGGCCGTCGAGGCCCTCGCCGTGGGCGGGCGGATCGTCGTGGAGTCCTACCAGTCGCTCGAGGACCGCGCGGTCAAGACCGTCCTGGCCCGCGGGGCGACCTCCTCGGCGCCCCCGGACATGCCGGTCGAGCCCGAGACCCACCGCCCCTACCTGCGCCTGCTCACCCGCGGCGCGGAGGAGGCGGACGCCGAGGAGCGTGAGCGCAACCCGCGCGCCGCCTCGGTGCGGCTCCGCGCGGCCGAGCGGCTGCGCCCCACGCCCGACCACCTGCGTGCCACGCCCGACCAGCACCACCCGACCCGACCCCACAGACCAAGGAGGAACGCCGCATGAGTGCCGCGCCCGCACGCGCCCCGCGAGGCGCCGTACCCCGCAGTGCCCCGAGCTGGCGTCCGCGCCTGTCCGTGGTCCCGAGCCCCACGCCGGCGCGCAGCCTCATGGGCTACCTCGTCCTGTGCGTCGCCGCGCTCGTCGCCGCGCTGCTCGGGGCCCTCCTGCTCAACACGCAGATGGCGGCCACCGCCTACGAGATCCACGACCGGCAGGTCGAGCTGACCCGCCTGGACGAGGCTGAGGCCTCGCTGCGCGCCCAGGTGGAGGAGGCCGGCTCCCCGGCCGCGCTCCAGCGCCAGGCCGAGGAGCAGGGCATGGTGCCGGCCGAGAAGCTGCGGTTCATCCAGCTCTCCGACGGCCGCCTGCTCGGGTCCGAGACGCCGAGCGCCGGATGACCGACCGCGCCTCCGTCGCGGGCGGCCGCCGGGGACGGCGGCAGCTCGCGCTGGTCGCCGTGCTCACGCTGCTGCTCGTCTTCGGCGGGCGCCTCGTCTACGTCCAGGCGCTGCAGGGCCCCGAGCTGGCCGAGCAGGCCCGTGAGGACCGCACCCGCACCTCCCTGATCCGCGCGGCGCGCGGGGACATCCTCGACGCCGACGGCGAGGTCCTCGCCACCTCCGTGGAGCGCTTCAACGTCGGCGTGAACCAGAACCTCGTGCGCAACTACAAGCGCGTCGACCCCGAGACCAAGAAGGTCCTGGGCACCGGGGCGGCCGCCGCGGCCGAGGTGCTCGCCCCGCTGCTCGGCCGCGACAAGGCGGAGCTGGGCGCGGAGCTCGTGGGCGAGTCCACCTTCGTCTACCTCGCCAAGGGCCTCACGCCCGAGCAGTGGCGCGAGATCGACGACCTGGGCGTCCCGGGCATCGAGCCGGAGGAGACCACCGAGCGCATCTACCCCAACGGCACGACGGCGGGAAACATCATCGGCTTCGTCGGCCGCGACGGGAAGGGGCTGGCCGGGCTCGAGCTCACGCTGGACAAGAAGCTCACGGGCACGGACGGCAGCCTGACGGTCGAGATCGGCGGCACGGGCCAGGTCATCCCCACGGGCACCCGCGAGGAGGTGCCCGCCGTCCCCGGCCAGACCGTGCACACAACCGTGGACCGGGACCTGCAGTTCTTCGCGCAGCAGACCATCGACGCGCAGGTGGCCAAGTACGGCGCCGAGTGGGGCGCCGTCGTCGTCGAGGAGGTCGGCACGGGCCGCATCCTCACGATCGCGGACTCGAGCACGGTCGATCCGGCCAGCTACCAGGACTCCGCGGCGAAGGACCGCGGCTCGCGAGCCGTGCAGAGCCCCTACGAGCCTGGGTCGACCGGGAAGCTGCCCACCGTCGCCGCGGCGGTCGAGGAGGGCAAGGTCACCACCAGCACCCCCTTCACGGTCCCGGACCGCCTCACGATGCCCAACGGCCAGACCTTCAGCGACAACGACGCCCACGAGACGCTGCACCTGACCCCCACCGGGGTGCTCGCGATGTCCTCCAACACGGGCACGGTCCAGATCGGCGACCTCATCGACGACCACGTCCGCTACGGCTATCTCAAGAAGTTCGGGTTCGGCACCCGCACCGGCATCGAGCTGCCGGGCGAGAGCGGCGGGACGCTGCGCGAGCCCGACTCGTGGGACCCGCGCACCCGCTACACCACCATGTTCGGCCAGGGCATGTCCGTCACCCTCCTGCAGAACACCTCCATGGTCGCCACGCTCGGCAACAAGGGCGTGCGCGTCGACCCCAGGGTGGTCGACGGGATGACCGACGGGGACGGCACCCTCACGCCCACCGTGCCGCCCGAGGGCGTCCGGGTGGTCAGCGAGGAGACGGCCGCGACGATGGTCGCGATGATGGAGTCGGTCACGGCCGACGACGGCACCGGCATCCTCGGCCGGATCGACGGGTACCGGGTCGCCGCCAAGACGGGCACCGCCCAGATCGTCGACGGCTCGGGCGGGCTGAACTCCCGCCTCGGCTCCTACGTCGGCCTCGTCCCCGCCGAGAACCCCCGCATCGCCGTGGGCGTCGTGCTCTACAAGCCCGTGGGCATGTCCTACGGCGGCGTCATCTCGGCGCCCGTGTTCCGCGACGTCGCGAAGTTCGCGCTGCACACGCTCGGCGTGCCGCCCTCGACCACGCCGGCGCCGAACCTGCCGCGCACGGCGGGGCAGGGGTGAGCGCCGCCACAGGTGAGGAGCGCGGCGCCCGAGGAGTTCACAATGGGTCGGTGATCCCCGACAACCTGCTGCGCCCGACCACGCCCCGCCCGCACCGCCTCGGCGCCCTCGCCGAGGCCTTCCCGATCGACCCGGTGGGCGGCGGCGGGGCGGGCTGGGCCGACGTCGTCGTGCGCGGCGTCACCGCGGACAACCGCCAGGTCGCCGGGGGAGAGCTCTTCGCGGCGCACACCGGCGCGCACGTCCACGGCGCCCGCTTCGCCGGGGCCGCCGCCCGCGCGGGGGCGGCGGCGGTCCTGACCGACCCGGCCGGTGCGGCGCTCCTCGAGACCGCCGCGCCCCTGGGTGTGCCCGTGCTCGTCACCGAGGACGTCACCGCGCTGCTGGGCGAGCTCGCCGCCGAGCTCTACGGCCACCCCGGGCGCGCGCTGGCCACCTTCGCCGTCACCGGCACCAACGGCAAGACCACCACGGCGTTCATGCTCGACCACGCCCTGCGCGCCCTCGGCCGGACCACCGGGCTGATCGGCACCGTCGAGGTGCGCGTGGCCGGGCGCGCGGTCCCCGCGACCCTGACCACGCCGCAGCCCGCCGAGCTGCAGGCGATGCTCGCGGCCATGGTCGAGGCCGGCGCCTCCGACCTCGTCATGGAGGTCTCCTCCCACGCCCTCGCCCTGGGCCGGGTGGAGCCCCTGGTCTACGAGGTGGCCGGGTTCACCAACCTCACCCCCGACCACCTCGACTTCCACGGCGACATGGAGTCCTACTTCCAGGCCAAGGCCGCGCTCTTCGCGCCGGCGCGGTCCCGGCGGGGCGTCGTCCTCGTCGACGACGCGTGGGGCCGGCGCCTTGCGGACCAGGTGGCCCGGCAGGGCGGCCACGCCGCGACCCTGGCCACGCGGGCGGGCACGGACGCCGACTGGCGGGTGACCGAGTCGTCCGCGGGCGCCGAGGGCACGGCGTTGACCCTGACCCACCGCGACGGTCGGGCGCTGCGCACGCGGACCGCGCTGCCCGGGGAGTTCAACCTCGCCAACGCCGCCCTCGCCGCCGTCATGGTCCTCGAGAGCGGCGTGGAGCCCGCGGTCCTCGAGGCGGCGCTGGCGGCGACCGGGGGGCTGAGCCCGCAGGTCCCCGGCCGCATGGAGCAGCTCAGCGCCCGGCCGCGCGTCGTCGTCGACTTCGCGCACAACGCCGACGCGCTCGCCCAGGCGCTGGCCGCGCTGCGCCCCGGCACCGCCGGCCGCCTCCGGGTGCTCTTCGGTGCCGCGGGGAACCGGGACCGCGCCAAGCGACCCGAGATGGGCCGCCTGGCCGTGCTCGGCGCCGACGACGTCGTCGTCACCGACGACGACCCCCACGACGAGCCCGCCGCGCAGATCCGCGCCGAGGTCCTCGCGGGCGCCACGCCCCCTGTGCCGGACACCACCGTGCGGGAAATTGCGCTGCGCGAGGAGGCGATCCGTACGGTGGTCCTCGAGGCCGCCGACGACGACACCGTCCTCGTGGCCGGGCGAGGCCACGAGACGGTGCAGGAGATCGCCGGCGTCGCCCACCACCTCGATGACCGCGAAGAGGTGCGCGCCGCCCTGGCGCTGCGCACCGGAGGACAGACCCGATGATCACCATGACCCTCGCCGAGGTCGCCGCCGCCACCGGCGGGCACCCGGCAGGCGCCCAGGGCACGGACCCGGGCGACCTCGTCGTCGACGGCGACGTCGTCACCGACAGCCGGGCCGCGGGGCCCGGGAGCCTCTTCGCCGCGTTCGTGGGCGAGCGGGTGGACGGCCACGACTTCGTCGCCGCGGCCCTGGCCGCCGGCGCCGTCGGCGCGCTCGTCTCCCGCCCCGCGCCGGTGCTCGCGGCCGGCGCCGACGCGCGCCGCCTCGTCGTCGTCGACGACGTCGCCGCGGCCCTGGGCCGCCTCGCCCGCCACGTCCTGGCGCGGCTGCGCGCCGCGCGCACGGCCGAGCGCCCCCTGCGGGTGGTGGCCGTGACCGGCTCGGTGGGCAAGACGACCACGAAGGACCTCCTCGCGGAGCTGCTCGCCCCCCTCGGGCCGCGGATCGCCCCGCCCGGATCGTTCAACAACGAGATCGGCCTGCCCCTGACGGTGCTGCGCGCGACGGACACCACCAGCACCCTCGTGCTGGAGATGGGCGCCGACCACATCGGCAACCTCGCCTACCTCACCTCCGTCGCGCCGCCCGACGTGGCCGTGGTCCTGGCCGTGGGCCGCGCCCACCTGGGGGAGTTCGGCGGCATCGAGAACGTCGCGCGCGCCAAGTCGGAGCTGGTCACCGGGCTCGTGCCCACCGGCACCGCGGTGCTCAACGCCGACGACGCCCGCGTGGCCGCGATGGCCCCGCTCGCGCCGGGCCGCGTCCTGACCTTCGGCCGCGGCGCGGGCGCCGACGTGCGCGCCACGGATGTGACCACCGACGACGCCGGCCGTGCCCGCTTCACCCTCACCGCCGCCCAGGGGTCGGCGGCCGTGCACCTGGCCCTGGTCGGTGAGCACCACGTCGGCAACGCCCTGGCGGCGGCGGCCGTGGCCCTCGACCTCGGGGTGCCGCTGCCCGACGTCGCCCGGGCCCTGGCGGCCACCTCCGCCGCGAGCCCGCACCGCATGGACGTGCGCGAGCGCGCCGACGGCGTGCGGGTGATCGACGACTCCTACAACGCCAACCCGGACTCCGTCCGCGCCGGCCTGCGGGCGCTGGTCCGCCTCGCCGGCGGCGGCCCGCGCGACGGCGGCTCGCCCGACGGCGGCCGGAGCCGGCGCACCGTCGCGGTCCTGGGCGAGATGCTCGAGCTCGGGGAGGACTCCGTGGCCGAGCACCGCACGGTCGGGGCCGACGCCGCGGCCCTGGGCGTCGACGTCGTCGTCGCCGTCGGGCCCGGCACGCGCCCGCTCGCCGCCGCGGCCGGCGCCGCCGCGGGGTGCGAGGTCGTCGAGCTCGACGACGTGCCCGCGGCCGAGGCGTACCTCGCCCGGTCGCTGCGCGCGGGCGACGTGGTGCTCCTGAAGGGCTCGCACGGCTCCGGCATCTGGCGCCTCGCGGACGCGGTCCTCGCCCCGCGGTCCCCGGCCGGCGAGGGGATGCGCGCATGATGGCGGTCCTGATCTCCGGCGCGGTGGCGCTGGTGCTGTCCATGGCGGGCACCCCGTTGTTCGTCCGCCTGCTCGTGAAGCGGAACTACGGCCAGTTCATCCGCGAGGACGGCCCGACCGCGCACTTCACCAAGCGCGGCACGCCCACCATGGGCGGCGTCGTCATCATCGCCGCGACGATCCTCGGGTACGTCATCGCGAACCTCGCCACCGGCCGGACGCCCACGGCGTCGGGCCTGCTGCTGCTGTTCCTCATGGTCGGGCTCGGCCTGATCGGCTTCCTCGACGACTACATCAAGATCTCCCGGGAACGTTCCCTCGGCCTGAACCCCAAGGGCAAGATCATCGGGCAGGCCGCGATCGGCATCACGTTCGCGGTGCTGGCCCTGCAGTTCCCCAACGACAACTTCCGCACCCCGGCGTCCACCCGCGTCTCGTTCATCCGGGACACGGGCATCGACCTGGCGTGGGCGGGCCTCGGGCTCGGCCTCGTGCTGTTCGTGCTCTGGGCCAACTTCCTCATCACCGCCTGGTCCAACGCGGTCAACCTCACCGACGGGCTCGACGGCCTGGCCACCGGCACCTCCATGCTCGTGTTCGGCGCGTACACCGTCATCACCATCTGGCAGGCCAACCAGTCCTGCCAGTTCCTGCCCGAGCCGGGCCAGGGGTGCTACGAGGTGCGCGACCCCCGCGACCTGGCCATCGTCACCGCCGCGATCGTCGGCGCGTGCTTCGGCTTCCTGTGGTGGAACACCTCACCGGCTCAGATCTTCATGGGGGACACGGGGTCGCTCGCCCTGGGCGGCGCGCTGGCCGGTCTGTCGATCCTGACCCGCACGGAGATCCTCACGGCGATCATCGGCGGGCTCTTCGTCATCATCGTCATGAGCGACGTCATCCAGATCGGCTTCTTCAAGGCCACGGGCCGGCGGGTGTTCCGGATGGCGCCGCTCCATCACCACTTCGAGCTCAAGGGCTGGGGCGAGGTGACCATCGTGGTCCGGTTCTGGATCATCGCCGCGCTGTTCGCGGCGGGCGGGCTCGGCCTCTTCTACGCGGAGTGGGTGTCGGTGGCATGAGCGAGGACCTCTCCCGCCCGGCGGACCTGGGCGGCGCCCGCGTCGCCGTCGTCGGCCTGGGCGCCTCCGGCCGCGCGGCGCTCGAGGCGCTCGGCGCGGCGGGCGCGCGCCTGTCCGGGTTCGACGCGGCCGGGGCGGCGGTCGAGGCCGCCGCGGCCAGCGGCGAGGTCCCCGCGGCCGCCGCCCTGCGCGCCGTGGCCGACCCGGCCGAGCTCGCCGAGCAGGTGCTCGCGGGCCGGCCCGACATCATCGTGGTCTCCCCGGGCGTGCCCGCCGTCGCGCCGCTGCACGCGCGGGCGGCCGCGGCGGGCGTGCCGGCCTGGAGCGAGGTCGAGCTGGCCTGGCGGCTGCAGGCCCGCCGCGCGGACGGCTCGCGCGCTCCCTGGCTGACACTGACCGGCACCAACGGCAAGACCACCACCGTCGGGATGCTCGCCTCGATCCTCACCGCGGCGGGGGAGCGGGCCGAGGCCGTCGGCAACGTGGGCACGCCGATCGTGCGGGTGGCCACCCGGGGCGGCGCCGACGCGCCCGACGTCCTGGCCGTCGAGCTCTCCAGCTTCCAGCTGCACGCCACGCACACCGTCAGCGCGCAGGCGAGCGCGTGCCTCAACATCGCGCCCGACCACATCGACTGGCACGGCTCCTACGAGGCCTACCGTGCGGACAAGGCGCGGGTGTACGCCCGCACCCAGGTGGCGTGCGTGTACAACGTGGCAGACCCGCAGACCCGGCGCATGGTGGAGGAGGCCGACGTCGTCGAGGGCGCCCGCGCCGTCGGCTTCACCACCGCCACGCCCGCCGTCGGACAGCTCGGGCTCGTCGAGGAGTACCTCGTCGACCGCGCCTTCGGCCCCGACCGCCACCGCGCCGCCCTGGAGCTGGCGACGCTGGAGGACCTCGCGCACCTCGCCCCCGCCGGCGGCGACGTCCCGGCCCACGTGGTCGCGGACGCCCTTGCCGCGGCCGCCCTGGCCCGCGCCCACGGCGTCACCCCGGAGCGGGTGCGCCAGGGACTGCGGGACTACTCGGCCGGCGCCCACCGCATCGAGCTGGTGGCCACGGTGGCCGGCGTGGGCTACGTCGACGACTCCAAGGCCACGAACGCGCACGCGGCCGCCGCCTCCCTCGGCGCGGTCGCGCCCGGCACCGCGGTGTGGGTGGCCGGGGGCCTGGCCAAGGGCGCCACGTTCGACGAGCTCGTGCGCGCCCGGCGCGACCGGCTGCGCGCCGTCGTGCTCATCGGCACCGACCGGGAGCCGCTGCGCGGCGCGCTGGCGCGACACGCGGCCGACGTCCCGGTGATCGAGGTCGACGCCGCCCAGGATGAAGCCGTGATGCCCGAGGCCGTCGCCGCGGCGGCCCGGCTCGCCCAGCCCGGCGACACGGTGCTGCTGGCCCCGGCGTGCGCGTCGATGGACCAGTTCCGCAGCTACGCCGAGCGCGGCGAGGCGTTCGCGCGGGCCGCACGCGAGCTGGGGAGGGCGCACGGATGACCACCGTCGACGGTGCCCGGGGACGTCGCCCCGCCCGCGCTTCCGCCGCGCGCCCGGCCCGCCCCGCGCCCGGACGCAGCGCCGCCACCCGCACCGGCGCCACCGCGGCGCGCCCCGCGCGCGG
>NZ_RXOZ01000034.1 GCF_003991205.1 Georgenia sp. SYP-B2076
CGCCCTCGTCGGGCTCGCGCACCTCGCCCTGGACTCAGGGACCCTGCGCCCCGGCGCCCGCATCCGCCCCCACCTCAGTGTCACCGTCCCCTTCGACACGCTGCAGCGCCTCGTCGCCGCAGCCGCCATCCGGGCGCACCGCCCCGGCTGCCCCACCACCGGCCCCGGCGCCGCGTTCGGCCTGACCGCCGTCCACACCGGCCCGGTAGGCCTCACCGGCACCGCCGGGGCCGCCGGGGCCGCCGGGGCCGCGGGATTCTCCGGGACCGGCGCCGGGGCGGCGGAGGGCATCGTGGCGTGTGCGGGTGGCGAGGGCTGCACCTGCGAGCCCGGCACCCTCATCGAGGCCGGCCCCGACGCTGCCGCCATGGCGGACGTGGCCGCCGCCACCTTCGAGGACGGCACGATCCTCTCCCCCGCCCTCCTAGCCCGGCTCGCCTGCGACAGCCAGATGCACCGCGTCGTCTTCGGCCCCGACTCCGAGATCCTCGACGCCGGCCGCGAACAACGCCTGTTCACCGCCGCCCAGACCCGCGCCATCATCGCCCGCGACAAACGCTGCCAATACCCCCACTGCCACGCCCCACCCGGCGAGGGCGAGATCCACCACTCCATCGCCTGGTGGGCCCAATTCGGCTCCACCAACATCAACCTCGGCGTCCTGCTCTGCTGGTACCACCACGACTGGGTCCACGCCCACGCCATCACCATCGAACGCCGCCACGGCCACTGGACCTTCCTCCGCCCGGACGGCACCACCATCGGCGATGCCACCCTCGCCGCCTGACACCGGGGGCCGGGCGGAGGTGCGGAGAATGGGAGCAGGAGCGGTGCGCGAGAATGGCGCAGGAGCCAGGCACGACAGCCGTGGCCGGGTCGGAGGTCATCATGAGTCAGAGCACGGGAGCTGCAGGCACGCGCGCACTCATCCTCGTCGACGTTCAGCCGACGTTCTGCGAGGGCGGCGCGCTCCCGACCGAAGGCGCCCACGCCGTGTCCGAGCGGGTGGGCCGGTACGCCACCCAGCATCGCGGGGACTACGCCGCAGTGGTGACCACCCAGGACTGGCACATCGACCCAGGCGACCACTTCTCCGAGACGCCCGACTTCGTCGACACCTGGCCGCCGCACGGCGTCGCGGGCACCCCGGAGGCCGAGCTCCACCCCGCGCTCGCTGGTCTGCCCCTGGACGCGTCGGTGAAGAAGGGGATGTACGCGGCCGCCTACTCCGGCTTCGAGGGCACAGACGCGGACGGCCGCACCCTGGCGCAGATCCTCGAGGCCGCCGGCATCACGGCCGTCGACGTCGTCGGACTGGTCGAGTCACACTGCGTGAAGGAGACAGCGCTCGACGCCCGCAAGCTCGGGCTGGCCACCCGCGTGTTCACCGATCTGACGGTGCCCGTCAGCCCCGAGCAGGGCGTCGCGGCCCGCGAACAGATGGCGGCGGCGGGCGTCGAGCTGACGGAGTCCGGGCAGGCGTGAGCGCGGGCCGTCAGCCCTTGCGCGCCAGGGCTGCCTGATAGAGCTCACGCTTGCCCAGGCCCGTCTCGGCGGCCACGGTGGCGGCCGCGTCCTTGAGCCCGGAGCCCGAGTCTGCGAGCGTGAGCACCCGCTCCACGTGGTCCTCGACGCGCGCGAGGACCGGCGGCGCCCCGGCCACGACGATCGTGATCTCGCCTCGCACGCCGTCACCCGCCCACGTCGCGAGCGCGCCGAGCCCGTCGCGCTTGACCTCTTCATAGGTCTTCGTCAGCTCGCGGCACACCGCGGCGGGACGGTCGGCGCCGAACGCGTCCGCCATGTCCGCGAGGGTGCCGGCCAGGCGGTGCGGTGACTCGAAGAAGATCATCGTCCGCGGCTCCGTTGCGAGCGCGGCCAGCGCGCGCGAACGGTCACCGGGCTTGCGCGCGACGAAACCCTCGAAGCAGAACCTGTCGGTGGCCAGCCCGGAGATCGCGAGCGCCGTCAGGACGGCGGACGGCCCAGGCAGGACGCTGACCCGCACGCCGGCGTCGGCGGCGACACGCACCAGGCGGTAGCCGGGGTCCGAGACGGAGGGCATGCCCGCGTCGGAGACGACGAGCACGCGCGCGCCCTCCTGCGCCGCCCTCACGAGCTCGGGTGCGCGCTCGTTCTCGTTGTGCTCCTGGTAGCTGATGAGCCTGCCCTGCACCCGCACCCCGAGCCGCCCGGCCAGCGCGCGCAGGCGCCGGGTGTCCTCGGCGGCCACGATGTCCGCCTCCTCGAGGGACCGCCGGAGCCGCGGCGGGGCGTCGGCCGCATCACCGATGGGGGTGGCGGCCAGCAGGATGACGCCCGGTGTCATGGCAGGCACCGCCGACTCGGCCGACGTCGCCGACGCGGCCTGCTCCGCGTCCGCCGGCCCGTGGTGCATGGCCTCGCCCTCCGGCCGTGGTTCACTCTCGGGCTCGACGTGGGTACTCACCGCACCAGTCTCCCCCACCAGGCGGCACCCACTGCGGGGACGGCCGGGCGGCTGGGATCGGGCGGCCCCGGCACCGCGGACCGGGCAACCGGGTCAGCGCCGTCGTCACGTTGAAGGGGACTGGGCAGCCCGACCCGCGCCGCTTTCCCGTTGGCGGGGACTGGCATCGCATCTGACACAAGGCCTGGTCCGCCTAGACTCACCGGGGTGACGACGCCCGGCCCCACGCACCGTCTCGACGGCGACGCACCCGGCCCAGGTGCCAATGAGGACAGCGCGTCCCGCGCCCCCGACGAGACCGACGGCACCGACGCCCCGATGCCGCGACGCGACACGGCCCAGGCCTCACCGGGTGCCCCCGGGGACACCGTCGCATCCCCGCCCCGAGCCGTCCTGCGGCGCAGCATCCGCGACGTCGCACCCGGGGAGCCACCTTCCGCGAACCATGGCGGCAGCCGGCGCGTCGCCACCACGGCGCCAGACACCGCAACCATCGAGGACGGCCTGCGCGACCGGCTGGGACTGCGCCCGCTCGCGGCACGCCTGGACCCCACGGCGCGCCTGTGGGGATGGGTCGGGCCGCTCGCCGTCACCGTGCTGGCCGCCGTCATGCGGCTCGTGGGCCTCAACCACCCGAGCCGCCTGATCTTTGATGAGACGTACTACGTCAAGCAGGCGTACTCC
Source organism: Georgenia sp. SYP-B2076 (assembly GCF_003991205.1). Lineage (GTDB taxonomy): Bacteria > Actinomycetota > Actinomycetes > Actinomycetales > Actinomycetaceae > Georgenia. The sequence goes on from NZ_RXOZ01000034.1 coordinate 3,134, forward strand.
CTGCTTACGCTCGGCTACGAGGGCGAGTGGCCGGCGAAGGACGCCAACAGCCGCTTCGTCCGGGGGGACTTCTCGGACCTGTCCACGGTGGCGGACTACGTGGTCCACCCGTCGGTGGGCAAGTGGATGATTGCCGTCGGGCTGCGCCTCTTCGGCTCCGACAACGGCGCCGGCTGGCGGTTCTCCGCGGCGGTGGTCGGCACCATCTCGGTCCTGATCCTGGCCCGGATCGCCACCAGGTTCTTCCGCTCCCCCCTGCTCGGCACGACGGCGGGCCTGCTCCTGGCGATCGACGGCGTGCACCTCACGGAGTCGCGGACCTCGCTGCTCGACATCTTCCTGATGTTCTGGGTCCTGGTGGGCTTCTGGTTCGTCCTGAAGGACCGGGAGTGGAGCCGTGCCCGCCTGGCCCGGCGTGCCGCCGTCGAGCTCGGCTCCGACGGGCATCTCGGCGACCCATGGGGCCCCCGGCTCGGGCCCCGATGGTGGCTCGTCGGCGCGGGCGTCGCCCTGGGCCTGGCCACCGGCGTGAAGTGGTCCGGGCTGTACGCCGTCGCCGTCTTCGGGATCATGGTGTTCGTGTGGGACGCCTGCGCGCGCAGGGCCGTGAGCCGTCGCAGGTGGCTCGCCTCGGGAGTCGTCCGCGGTGGCGTGCCGGCGTTCGTCGCGCTGGTCCCCGTGGCGGCCCTGACCTACGTCGCGACCTGGTTCTCCTGGTTCACGCACCCGGACGCCTATCGGCGTCAGTGGGCGGCCGACCTGCGCGCCACCGGCGAGGCCGTGCCCCGCGGCTGGCTCCCCGACGCCGTGAACTCCTGGTGGGAGTACCACCTCGCGATGTGGCAGTTCCACAACAACCTCGAGTCGGAGCACGCCTACGCGGCGCACCCGGCCGGGTGGATCCTGCAGATCCGGCCCACGTCCTTCTACTGGCCCGACCCGGCCCCGCCGCCCAGCGCCTGCGGCTCGGACCGGTGCGTGCAGGCGATCACGTCGATCGGCAACCCCGTCATCTGGTGGCTTGCCGCCGCGGCGCTGGTGGTGCTCGTCTATCTCGCCGTGCGCCGCAGGGACTGGCGCGCCTGGGCGATCCTCGCCGGGTACGCGGCGATGTACCTGCCGTGGTTCGCCTACGCCCACCGCACCATCTTCACCTTCTACTCCGTCGCCTTCGTGCCGTACGTGGTGCTGTGCCTGACCTTCGTCCTGGGCTGGGCGATGGGCGTGGTCCGCCTTCCCGGTGACCGTGACGAGGACCGCGCCAACGACGAGGACCACGGCCACGACGACGCGCCAGTCCCGGCCGTCACCGTCAGCGCCCGGGCCGGAGACACCCGAGGCACCGGCGGCTCCGGAGGCTCCGGCGGCACCGTCGACGGCGAGGACGCCGTCAGCCCCGACGGCGCCCCCGGTCCCCTCGAGGCGCCCGCGGCGTCGCCGTCGCGGGCGGCGCTGCTGGTGTCCGACGACGGGTCCGTCACCGTGACACGGACCGGCTGGGTGCTCTACGGCGTGGTCGTGGCCCTCGCCGTGGCCGTGTCCGCCTTCTACTGGCCGGTGTGGACGGGGCAGACCGTCTCCTACGACTTCTGGCACCTGCACATGTGGCTGCCGAGCTGGGTCTGACCGCCGCGCCCTCGGCAGGGGCGCCGCCCGTGCCTGTGGCCATAATGGGCGCGGCGGGCCCGAAGACCGGTTCCGTCCGGCGCCACGGCGCGATCCGGCGTCGTCGCGGCGCCCACCCCGAACCTGAAGGAGTCCTTGTGAGCCGCACCGTGCGCGGGGCCCGAGTCCTCATCACCGGAGCCACCCGCGGGATGGGCGCGCTCTTCGCCCGGCGAGCGGCTGACGAGGGCGCCAGCGAGCTGACGCTGTGGGGCCGCGACGCCGCGGCCCTCGAGCGCAGCGCCGCGGGGCTGGCACGTCCTGGCCTGCGCGTGCGCACCGACGTCGTCGACCTCACTGACCTGGCCGCCATCGACGACGCCGCACGCTCCGTGCTCGCGGGGAACGCCACGCCGGACGTGCTGGTCAACAACGCCGGGGTCATCACGGGCAACGGGTACTTCTGGGAGCAGAATCCCCGCGAGGCGGAGGAGACCCTGCTGGTCAACACCCTCGCCCCCATGCGGCTCGTGAGCCATCTCCTCCCGGCGATGATCGCGGACGCCGACCGGCCCAAGCGGGTCCTCAACGTGGCGTCCGCGGCCGGCCTCGTGCCCAACCCCCGCATGGCCGCGTACGCGGCCAGCAAGGCGGCCGCCCTGACCTGGAGCGACATCCTGCGCCTCGAGCTGGAGCAGGCCGATCACGGTCACGTGCTGGTGACGACCTTCTGCCCCTCCTACGTGAGCACCGGCATGTTCGCCGGCGCCGGCGCCGTGCGCATGACCCCGGCGCTGCGCCCGGAGCGGGCCGTCGACCAGGCGTGGCGCGGCATGCTCGCCGGTCGGCCGTTCGTCATCACCCCTCCCGGCGTCCACCTCGGCCGGGCCGCGCGCGGCATGCTCCCGGCGCGGGCGTGGGACGCGATGGCCCGGGTCTTCGGGGTGCACGGCTCGATGGAGTCCTTCACCGGGCGCTGATCAGGCGCGCGTCACCCACACCGCCTCCGCGGCGGTGAGGCCCACCTCCCGCAGCTCCGGCCGGCCGGCGACCTGCACGGTCAGGGTGCCCGCGAAGTCCCTGCGCTCGACGACCCGCAGCTCGGTGTCGAGCGTGAGGCCCAGGTCGGCGAAGTACCGCAGCACCTGCGGGTCGACGTCGGAGATCCGGGCGACCCGCACGTGCGCCCCGCCGTCCGCGAGGTGCAGCTGCATCGCCGACGGCGCGGGCACCGTGCCGCCGCGCGTGGGGATCGGGTCGCCGTGCGGGTCCCGCGTGGGGTGGCCCAGCCGCTCGTCGAGGGCGTCGACGAGCCGCTCGGAGACGGCGTGCTCGAGCACCTCCGCCTCGTCGTGGACCTCGTCCCACCCGTAGCCGAGCTCGGCCACGAGGAACGTCTCGATGATCCGGTGCCGGCGCACGACGGCGAGCGCCGACGCCCGGCCCGTCTCGGTCAGCTCGATGAGCCCGTACCGCGCATGGGCGAGCAGCCCCTGGGCGGTGAGCTTCTTGACCGCCTCGGAGACTGTGGAGGGCGAGAGTCCGAGCTTGCGGGCCAGCAGCGTGGTGGTCACGGGCTCGTCCGACCACTCCTGGGCGGACCAGATGACCTTGAGATAGTCCTGGTTCGCGGCCGTCAGCTCGTCAGTCACGACGGCCACGCTACTTGAGGGCGCCGTCGGGCTCGGCCCGCCCGGCTCCGCGGTGGTGACGCGGCGCCCGCGCTGTGCTTGACTGGTCGGCGTAGATTTCGGGTCACCGAAACTTCTAGGCCAGGGTGGTGAGAACGTGGCTTCGACGGTGCTGAGCGGGACGACACCCAAGCGCCGGGTGCTACCCCTCCTCGGGCCGGCCTTCGTCGCGGCGATCGCCTACGTCGACCCCGGCAACGTCGCGGCGAACATCACCGCAGGCGCGCGCTACGGCTTCCTGCTGGTGTGGGTCCTCGTGGTTGCCAACGCCATGGCCGTGCTCGTCCAGTACCAGTCGGCGAAGCTCGGCCTGGTCACCGGGCGCACGCTGCCGGAGCTCATCGGCCGACGGCTGCGCCGGCGTCAGCGCCTGGCCTTCTGGGCGCAGGCGGAGGTCGTCGCGGCGGCCACCGACCTCGCCGAGGTCATCGGCGGCGCCATCGCCCTGCACCTGCTGTTCGGCACGCCCCTGCTCCTCGGCGGGCTGATCGTCGGCGTCGTCTCGATGGGCATGCTGGCGGTCCAGGACCGCTACGGCCAGCGGCGGTTCGAGTCCGTCATCATCGCCCTGCTCGCGATCATCACCATCGGGTTCCTCTCGGGCCTTGTGGTCAACCCGCCCGCCGCGGGCGACGTCGTCGCCGGGCTCGTCCCCCGCTTCGCCGGCACGGACAGCGTGCTGCTGGCCACCAGCATGCTCGGGGCGACGGTCATGCCCCACGCGATCTACGTGCACTCCGCGCTGGTCCGGGACCGCCACGGGCACGCCACCGACCACGGGGGCCGCGTCCGGCTCCTGCGGGCCACCCGGCTGGACGTCGTCGGCGCGCTCGGCGTCGCCGGGGTCGTGAACATCGCGATGCTGCTGCTCGCCGCGACCAGCCTGCAGGGTGTGGCGGGGACGGACACGATCGACGGCGCGCACGCGGCGGTCGTCTCCGCCCTGGGCCCGGGGATCGGGCTCGTCTTCGCGATCGGGCTCCTCGCCTCCGGCCTGGCCTCCACGTCCGTGGGTTGCTACGCGGGCGCCACGATCATGCAGGGGCTGCTCGACCGGCAGGTCCCGCTCCTGCTGCGCCGGCTGATCACGATGATCCCGGCGCTGGCCCTGCTCGGCCTAGGCGTCGACCCGACGTGGGCCCTGGTCATCAGCCAGGTCGTGCTCAGCTTCGGCATCCCGTTCGCCCTGATCCCCCTGCTGCGGTTGACCAGCGACGCCGCGCTCATGGGCGGAGCAGCCAACCGGCCGGTGGTGCGCTGGGCGTTGACGGCGATCGTCGTCGTGGTCGCGGTGCTCAACCTCGTCCTGATCGCCCTCACCGTGACGGGCGTCTGACTCTCCCAGCCGGGCGGGACGTGACGAACCACGTCGCCGAAAACTTCGTACGGACTATCAGTACGAAGTTTTCGGCTGGTGTCCTATCAGTACGAAGTTACCGGCTGGGGTCGCGTCGCCGGGCGGCGGCGGACGGCGAGCGCTTCACCGGTGGCGGCCCTGCGGCGCCGGAGGGGGACGACGGTGGCCCCAGCGCGCCGCCGGGCCGGCCGCGGGGCGGTGCCGTACGGTGGCCCAAGATCCGCCCCTGCCCGGGAGCCGGCACCACCTCGCCGCCGCCCCGGGCCTGCCCTGGGCGTACACGCCCACCCGGGAGCGCAGCCATGACCATCCCCCCACGCGCCAGGCGCGCCCTCCCCTCCGGTCTGCTGCTGGTGGGGATCCTGCTCGTGGCGGCGAACCTGCGTCCCGTGATCACCGCCGTCGGGCCGCTGCTCCCGGAGATCGGCGCGGACACCGGCTTGCCGCCCTCGGCGCTCGGCATCCTGGCCGCCGTGCCGCTGGTGGCCTTCGGGGTCGTCTCGCCGGTGGTGCACCGGCTGGGCAGCCGCTTCGGCGTCGAGCGCACGGTGCTGCTCGCGCTCGTGCTGCTCGCCGCGGGGACCGTGCTGCGCTCCCTCCCCGGCGCCACCCTGACGCTGTGGGTTGGCACGGCCCTGATCGGCGCGACCATCGCCGTCGGCAACGTGCTGCTGCCGGTCGTGGTGAAGAAGGACTTCCCCACGCACCTGACGGGCGTCACCGCGGGGTACACCGCGGTCCAGAGCGTCTTCGCCTCCCTCGCGTCCGGGCTCGCCGTCCCGCTGGCCGCCGCGTCATGGGGGTCGTGGCGGCTCGCGCTGGGGGTGTGGGCCGGCCTCATGGTCGCGGCCGTCGCCGTCTGGGTGCCCCGGCTCCTCCACCCCGCGCCGGCGGCGGAGGGCCTGCCAGCGACCCGGCCGCACCGGGCGACCGGGTCGATATGGCGTTCGGGGCTGGCGTGGCAGGTGGCGGCCTACATGGGGCTGCAGTCCACGGTGTTCTACGTGCTGGTGAACTGGCTCCCCACCCTCGAGCAGGACCTCGGTGTCGACCCCACGACCGCCGGCTGGCACCTCTTCGCCTTCCAGGCGGTGGCCATCGTCTCGAACCTGGCCGCCCCGTCGCTGATGCGCGTGGGCGGGGACCAGCGCGTCGCGGCTGCACTGTTCCCCACGCTCACGCTCGCCGCCATGCTGGGCCTCCTCCTGGCGCCCCAGCTGCTGCTCGTCTGGGTGATCCTGATCGGGATCGGCACCGGCGGGGCCTTCGTCACCGCTCTCTCCCTGGTGGGGCTGCGCGCCGCCGACACCGCCACCGCGAGCAGGCTCTCGTCGATGTCCCAGGCGGTGGGCTACCTGGGGGCCGCCCTCAACCTCGTGCTCGCCGGCGTCCTGCGCGACCACACCGGCCCCGGCCCCCTGCTGCTGGTATGCGTGGCCGCCGTGGCCGTCGTCCAGCTGGTGGTGGGTCTCGGCGTCGGTCGCGGCCGGGTGCTGCACGCCTGACGCCGGTCCTCGCCGGTTCGAGCGCCTGCCTCACCTGCACGCCGGACGGCTCCTCGACTGGGCGGTCCGGCGGACCCGGCCCGGCACTCCTCCCATGGGGACCAGGTCGTTGGCCCAGCCTTGCAGGACGGAGGTCAGGACCCGCCAGCGGCGATGCGATCGCCGGTGATGTCGGCCTGTCCGGCGTCCTCTTCGGAGCGACCGTACTGGCCGCCGCCATCTCCTTGCCGGAGCTGTCCACCGGCATCGCCTCGGTGCGGCACGGGGACTTCCAGCTTGCGGTGAGCGACATCTTCGGCGGCAACGCGTTCCTTCCCGTGCTCTTCCTGCTGCCGGCTTGGTGTCCGGCACCGCCGTGCTCCCCCGCGTCCGGAGCCGGCGGCGAGCGCCGCCTGCAGCCGCGTCGAGGACCCGACGGCGGCCAGCGTCGCACGCAGGCCGAACCGGACGAGACGTGGCGATGGGCGACCTCGACCGCCGTCTCCACGGCGGCCGAGGTCAGGAAGCACCCGGCTCAGGCGGCGGCCTGCTGCCGGGCTGCTTCCCTCCCCGCCAGGTAGCCAAACACGAGACCCAGCGAGATCGTGCCGCCGGCGCCTCCGTAGAACCCCTTCGTGGGCGCGCCACCTGCGTTACCGGCGGCGTAGAGACCAGGGATCACGCTGCCTTCCGTGTTCAGCGCGCGCCCGAGCGCGTCGGTCTTCGGACCGCCCACGGTGCCGAGCGCGCTGGCCTCGACCTTGAGCGCGTAGTACGGCGCGGTGTCGACGGGCCCGAGCACGCTCGACCTCGGGCTCTTCAGGACGGGGCGGATGATCTTCGCGAGAGGCCCGACCACGATGGAGCGCAGCTGCTCGGGGTTGTTCTTCTTCGCCACCCGGCCCGCGAGCTTGCTCACGACCGGGCCGATCGCCCCGGCGATGCGCGTCCGAGCCTTCGCGGTGGCGGCCGGGAACAGCGCGTCCGGCGAGAGCCTGCCCAGTCGGGGGTAGAAGGCGCCGAAGTAGCGGTCGAACATGGTGTCGCCGCGGTTGAACTGCGGGTCGCGGGCGCGTGCGGCCTCCGGGTTGAACTTGTCGACGGTGCGGAGCAGGCCCATCTCGTCGACCCCGATCTTGCCCGCCAGCTCCGACAGCGTGTTGGCGCGGTGGAGGTAGTCGGGCACCTCTCCGCCCGGCGTGATGCCGAAGATCCCGAACTTCTCCCAGTAGTGCTGGTCGAAGATCAGCCACGCCGTGGCATTCGGCATGGTGCCCGTCTCGGGGTCGACCTCGCGCATGATCTGCCCGAACTGGTCGTAGGCCAGGGCCTCGTTCGCGAAGCGCTCGCCCTTGCTGTTCACCATGATGCTGTGCGGCAGCGCACGCTCGCCGAGGAACACACGGCTGAGCGGCCGGCCCTCCAGCTCCTCACCCGGCAGCTGCACGCCGGGCATCCACCAGGCGTCCTCCATCCCGGTCAGGTCGGCGCCGACCTCCTGGGCCAGCTGCACCGCGATGCCGTCGTGGCCCTTCGGGGAGACCTGCACGCCGAAGGGCGCGTCGAGGTAGGTCGTGGCGAGCTCGGTCGAGCTCTCGAACCCGCCGCTGGCGAGCAGGACGCCCTTGGTGGCCCCCACCGTGTGCTCGACGCCGTCGGCCCGGACGACCACTCCCCGCACCCTCGACTCGTCGATGACCAGGCGGGTCGCCGGCGTCTCGACGCGCACGTCGACGCCGTTACGCAGGGCAGCCTCGAGCAGCGCTCCGACCAGCGCCGGCCCGGCGAGCCAGACGTCATCGATGCCGATCCCGCCCAGCATCCAGAACGGGAGCGGGTTCTTGGCCATGCCCGTCGTCAGGGCCGGTCGCACATACTTCGCGGCCTCGCCCAGTCCCTGCGGGGCGTACGGGCCCGGGAAGAGCGCCCGGCCGACGGACGCGCCGTCGATGTCCGAGCGGTAGTCCGGCCAGATCGTCGGGATCCACCCGAAGGAGGTGTTCTCCTCGATGAACCTCGCGACGTGCGGCCCGGTCTCGAGGAACTTCTCCACCAGGTCATGGTCGAGAACCTGGTCGCGGCCCTGGCCGTAGATGTAGCGCCGAGCCTGGTCAAGGTCGTCGTCGACCTTCAGATCCTTGCTCGAGAAGCCGTGGTTGGGGATCCAGGCGGCACCAGCGGAGATGCCGGTGGCGCCCCCGACCAGTTCTCGCGACTCGACGACGAGGACGCGTGCGCCCGCCTTGGCCGCGGTCAGCGCAGCCATCAGGCCCGCCCCGCCGGAACCGACGATCGCCACGTCCACCTCGTCCGGGATTCCCTCCTGGGCCACGGTCCCGATGGAGCCACGCGCGAACTTCATAGCACTTCCCTCCCAACTGGCCGGCATGACGCCGACCACACGGCAGCAGTCGATGCAATTGCATCTACTTACTCGGGCCAACCCCGATCGGGCGTGAAGCATTCCCGTCGGAACCTGTCCTGGTATGCCAGGACCGTGCCGAGTACGACGGACCGCCCTGTCAGCCCCGCGGCACGTCTCTCAGGACTTCGGCGGCCGAGGCTGCAGGCACCATCGTGCCGAGCGCGCTGAGCTACTTCCCGACCGAACCGCGCCAAGGCTGCGGCGGAGGCGGTGATCGCCAAGGACCCGATGGATGCCCTGTTAAGCGCTATGCGAAGGCTTTGACCGCGATGCCGTCCGCGCGGCCCCGCCCGCCGTAGGACGCGGACGGTGACTCGCTGGTCCAGCCGGTGGCCTACATCGATGCCGGAACGACGAAGCGGGTGGGGCGCCGCTCGGCACCCCACCCGCTTAGTCGTGACCTACGAGACGTCCGCTCAGGCGAGCTGCGGCTCGCGCTCGACGGCGGTCTCGTCGTCGGCGGGCTGGACCTGCCCCTCGCGGGAGGCGAGGTAGGAGAAGATGGCCAACCGGTTCACCGCGGAGCGGCTGACGATGCCGATGACCGGGCCGGTCTCGCCGCGGACCACGGGCACCTTCTTGAGGTGCTTGTCGGACAGCACGGCGACGGCGTCGGCGATCGAGGCGTTCGCGTCCACCGTGACGACCTCGCGGGTTGCCAGGCGCATCACCGGCAGAGACACCAGGTCCGCCAGGGCGTCCTCGAGGTCGTCCGACTCGCCGATCGCGAAGGAGTAGATGTTGGTCGAGCTGGGGTGTTCGGCCGACAAGTACCGCATGACGTCACCGTCGGAGAGGAAGCCGGCCAACGACCCGTTGGGGTGCAGCACGGGGGCGCCGGAGATCCCGCGCTCGGTGAACATCTGCAGGGCCTCGAGCACATTCTGCTCGGTGCTCAGCGCGTAGACGTCGGTCTTCATGAGGTCCACGACGGTGCGCGTGCGGCCGGGCTCGATGGTCTCGGCCTCGGCGGCGCGGGCGGCACGGGCCGCGCGAGCAGCCCTGGTGGCTGCGAAGGCGAGGAAGATGCCGATCACCGAGGTGAGGGCGACCAGCGCGGCGGCGCCTCGGAAGCCGAGGATCGAGGCTCCCAGCAGATCAGAGCCGTTTCCGAGGTCGAGGGTGGTCAGCGCGTTGTACACGCCGATGGCGAGCGAGGTGCCCAGACATCCGGCGATCTGGAAGCTGGTGCTGACCACGGTCACGCCGTGGGGGCTGCTCTCACGGTCCAGGCTGGACAGCGCGAAGGTCTGTGACGGGCCGATGACCAGCGAGGTCGCCAGCACTGCGGGCACGTACAGCGCGGCGAACAGCAGCACCGACTCGTGACCGGCGGCGACGCCGACCAGCAGAGCGAAGGCAGCCATGATCGTGAAGCCGACAGGGATCATCACGCGACCGCCGTGGCGGTCGAACAGTCGGCCTGCGACCGGGCCCAGGACCACGGTCATGAGGATGCCGGGGGCCAGCGTGAGGGAGGCACCCATCGGGGTCTGGCCCTTCACAGACTGCAGGAAGATCGGGATCACCACGTTCATGGCGAACACGAAAAGCAGACCCAGCATGGTCATGGATACGCCCAGGACAAAGGAAGTGCTGCGGAAGGGCTTCAGGTCCAGCAGCGGGTGCTCGATCCGGTTCTGGCGCACGACGAACGCCGCGAGTGCCAGGACGCCGACCACCGCGGCGATCGCGGCGATGAGTGCTGAGCCGCTGAACGCGGTGGAGATGCCGTAGAGCAGGCCCACGAGGCCGAGGGCAACGAGCAGGAAGGAGAGGACGTCGAGCACGGGGCGGCCGAGCTCGGCGACGTTGCGCAGCAGTACCGCGCCGGCCAGCAGGACGATCAGCGACAGCGCGCCGAAGACCCACATCAGGGTGCTCCAAGGAGCGATGGTGAGCAGGGCGCCGGAGACCACGATCGCCATCGACGGGCCGAGCGTGGTCATCGCGGCCATGATGCCCATGGCTAAGCCGAGCTTCTCGCGCGGGGCGACCGCGAGGGTGATGTTCATGCCGATCGGGGTGAGTAGACCGGTCCCGATCGCCTGCAGCAGGCGGCCGGCCAGTAGTACGTCGAAGCTCGGGGCGAGGGCGCCGACGACGGAGCCGACCACGAGGAGTGCCACGGCGGCGACGAACAACGGCCGGGTGGGGAAGCGGTGGTAGAGGACGTTGGAGACCGGAACGAAGACGGCGGCGACCAGGAGGTAGCCGGTGGCCAGCCACTGCACGATGGAGACGTCGACCCCGAAGTCCGTCATGATCGGCGTGAGGGCGACGTTGAGGAAGGTCTCGTTGAAGGTGGCGAGGAAGGCCGCCGCGGCGGACACGGCGATCATGCCGATCGTGGCGCGCGAGGTGCCCTGCGCCTGGGCGTGATGGGAGGACAAGGAGGTGCTCCTGACGGTGGGGTACGGAGACGCGCGGTCGACCGTGCCGTGTCAGAAGTTGCTGTGGAGCACCTCGCGTGTCGTGTCATCGACGCACCATTGCGGCTCATGAGCCGTCGTCAAACATACGGGAAGAACGTCCCTGTTCGCCGGTGGTGTGCGCGAGGTCTTGGTCACCATCACCTGCCCGCCTCCGTACGCAGGCGTCGTCAACGGGGCCGGCTGTCACCGGGGATGTGAGGGCACGCGCGACGCCGCCCTGCGCGAGCTGGGGCACGCACTGCCCAGGTGGATGTGGGCACCGCAAGAAGCCACAGCTGCCTAGATCGACTGACCAGCTCAGGGCACGAGCAGGGACTCGTGCAGGAAGCTGTTGTGGAGGTGGAGTGCCCGGTGCGCGTCGGAAACACGTATGCATTCTCGGGGCGGCGCGCTGCGAGAATCTCCACCGCGAAGGCCGGCAACAAGGCGGCGGTCCGGGGGTGTGCAACTTGGCGCACAACTCCTCGAGCGCACGGCGGGGCGATCATCAACACCGCCTCGGTCGCCGGCATCATCGCCGACCCCACATGGCGCCCTACGTGGCCGCCAAGCACGGCGTCGTCGGACTGACCAAGGCCGCTGCCCTCGACTACGCCGCGGCCGGCGTCCGTGTGAACGCGCTCGCCCCCGGGCTGGTCGCCACCGGCATGACCAAGGGCTGGCTCGACAACCCAGAGATGCGCGACGAGGTCATTGCCGGCTCCCAGCTCGGGCGCCCCGCGGAGCCTGAGGAGATGACCGGCATGGTGCTCTACCTGGCATCCCCGCTCGCATCCTTTGCCACCGGCGGCGTGTACGCCGTCGATGGCGGGCAGACCGCGCACTGACCGAACGTCGCGAGCGGTCCGACCCTGCCGGGTCGGACCGCTCGTTTGTGCCGCTCCCCGACGCCAAGCGCCGGGTCTCTCATCCGAGGCCGAGGAGGCATCGGCCAGCAGGGGCCCGTGTAAGAGCACTCGCCACACCTACCACCCTGCGAGAACTGCTTCCGCCGCCATGCCCGCACGCTGGGTAGCCACCGAATTCCAGCGACCGTTCTCCCGCACACCGCCGACATCATCGTTCACATTTTCGGTCCAAAAGTTGGCGTACGCTCAATGGTCATCCGGACCGGAGTACCGCTCATCGATCGAGCGTCCCGCCATCCTCCAAGTGGCGGGTGAGGACCGAAGGACTGCGATGACCGCAACGGTGCGCTCAGTGGCCAAGGCCGTGGCGATGCTGCAGGCGTTCGACCGCCAGCACCGCCTCCTCACCGTGCGCGAGCTCAGCGCCCTCACTGGCGTACCGCGGAGCACCTGCCACGCGCTGTGCCAGACCCTGGTGGAGACAGGACTGCTGGAGATGCACGGCGCGGAGGGGTACCAGCTCGGCCAGTCGTTGGCCACGCTCGGTGGTCAGGTGATCGAGCGCACCGGACTCGTCGACGCCACCCTCGGGCCTGTCTCGACACAGCTGGCGTCCACCCGCACCGAGATCCACGTGGCCCAGTACGTCCCCACCGGCATCGTGTACCTCCTTCGCCTGCAGAACGGCAGGCGCCTGCCCAACCGGAACCGAACCGGGCGGCACTGGCCGCTGCACGGGAGCGCCTGCGGCCTCGCCGTGTACGCCGCCCTTCCGGCCGCCGCCCGGGCGCCCTACCGCGAGGGACTGCCGGAGGAGACGCTTGCGCTGATGGATGATGCCGCAGCGGCTTTCGTCAAACGCGGCTACATCGTCACTGAGGTCAGCCAGGAAGGCTTCCGCAGCGTCGGGGCACCCGTGCTGGATCAGCACGGGGTCGTCGTCGGCGCGATCGGCACAGGCGACGCCCGCAACCTCATGACCCCGCAGCGCACTCACGAGATCGGTGTGGCGATCCGCCGCGCCGCCGAGGCTTCCTCGCGCGTCCTCGGTTTCCTGCCGTCGCTCGCACCCGACGTCGGCCAGAAGCGCCGGCCCGCGTGACCCACGGGGCGCACTGGCGCGCGTGACGGCGCGGGCCTCCGCGAGCGTCACCGAGCGTCAGCTGGGAGAGCTCGGATTGCGCGAGCGCCGGGGACGTAACGCTCGCATGGCGGATCGGACATCCGATCGCACCGGCGCCACCGCGAGCGCGGCAGGACGATCTGGCCGCACCATCGGGGGCCGGGGCAGCTGGGACTTCGAGTGCCGTCGCACCAGTCGTGTCCAGCGATACGGGACACCCCGTGTGAGCGGCATCACAGCCTTACTTACTGTCACGCCATGGCTATCGACACACTCTCTCGCCAACGCGAGCACACGTCCCTTCCCGACCACCCCATCACCTCGCTGGCCGAGCGCGACCTGCGCTGGCGCCGCCTGCACGACGCCATGGCCGCCGAGGGCTACGACGCCCTCCTCTTCGCCGCCGCCGACTACCGCGGTCACAAGGGCAGCCTGCGTTACCTCTCCGACTACAACCTGTGCCACCGGTACGGCTACGCCGTGATGTTCGCCGGCGAGGAGCCCATCGTGGTGCTCCCGCAGAACCTCGAGGCGGACCGCCGGCCGGTTGCCGGCTGGGTCTCCGACTACCGCTTCCCCTACAACCTGGGCGCCGGCCTGGCGGACATCCTGCGGTCCAAGGGCGAGGCGCTGCGCGTGGGCATCGTCGGCCTCGGCCAGGTGATGAAGGTCGAGGACTACCTCGCCGTCACCCAGGGCCTGCCGCGCAGCACCTTCGAGGACGCCTCGGCAGTCTTTGACCGGGTTCGCGCCATCAAGAGCCCGGCCGAGACGCGCGCGGTCCGTGAGGGCGCCTACATCCTCGACCGCTGCTTCGACCGGCTCCTGGAGATTGCCAAGCCGGGCATGACGGAGCAGCAGGTCGCCGCCGAGATGTTCCGCGTGGGCGCCGAGCTCGGCGGTCAGGACCCGCTCTTCCTCACCATGTACGCCGAGGAGCGCGACGGCGTGGCCCGCGCGACCTTCGGCCAGCCCCAGGACCGGGTGCTCGGCGTCAACGACGTCTTCACCTTCTCCTACGAGATCGTGGGCCCCTCCGGGTACTGGGTGGAGCTCTCCCGCATGGTGACCTTCGGCGCGCCCGCCGCGAGCGTGGACCACATCGGCCGCGCCGTGGCCCTGGGCATGGACGCCGCCGCGACTGCGCTACGCCCGGGCACCGGGTTCGACGCCGTCCAGCGGGCCGTCATCGACGCCGTCGAGAGCCAGGGCGCACGCTCGGAGTACTGGTCCGGCCACGGCCTCGGCCTGGACGTCCTCGAGGAGCCCTGGGTGGGCCTCGACGTCGTCCAGGACGGCTCCAAGGCCGGCGCCGTCACCGCCGTCGAGCCCGGCATGGTCCTCGCCATCCACCCCACCCTGTGGGACGAGGACACCCGCGCCATGGGCTACATGGCCAACACCTACGTCATCGACGACGACGGCGCCCAGGCGCTGTCCCGTCACCCCGTCGCCGTCCATCCGATCCCCTGAGGGGCAGACCCATGACCACCACCGCACCCCCCGTCGACCCGATCCTTGCATCGGTGCTCCAGCGCCGGCTCGACGCGATCTCCAAGGAGATGGCGACCCTGCTCATGCGGTCCTCGCGCTCGCCGATCTTCAACGAGATCGGCGACCTCGTCACCGTCATCTTCGACGCCCACGGCCGCACCCTCGCCCAGGCGGAGTACGCCGCGATCATCGCCTTCGGCGCCCGGCCCCCGCTGGAGTACATCCTCGAGTACTTCGGGGACGACATCCACGAGGGCGACGTCATCATCCACAACGACGTCTTCACCGGCGGCAACCAGAACGCCGACACCGGCATCTACATGCCGATCTTCCACGACGGCGAGCTCGTGGCCTGGTCCGCCGCCAAGGGCCACCTGGCCGACATCGGCGGCATGACCGCCGGCGGGTACGACCCCAACGCCAAGGAGGTCTGGCAGGAGGCATTCCGCATCCCGCCGGTGAAGATCTACGAGAGCGGCGTGCTCCGCAAGGACGTGTGGGACCTCGTCGCCGCGAACATCCGCTTCAGCTTCGTCATGGAGGACGTCAAGGCCATGGTGGGCGCGTGCGCGATCGGGCGCCGCCACATCCAGGCGCTGCTGGGCCGGTACGGGCGTGCCACGTTCGACACCCACATGGAGTACGTCATCGACAGCTCCGAGCGGCAGGTGCGGGCGGAGATCTCGCGCTGGCCCGACGGCGTGTACCACGGCGAGAGCGAGATGGTCTCGGACGGACTGGACCCCACCCGCCGGTACCGCATCGCCTGCGACATCACGATCGACGGCGAGGAGATCACCTTCGACTTCTCCCACACCGACGACCAGGCACCCGGCTTCACCAACATGCCGCCGGCCTCCGCCTCCGGGGCGGTGCGCATCGCCTTCCTCATGCTGGTGGCCGCCGGCGACATCGTCATCCCGACCAACGAGGGCCTGTTCGCGCCCATCCGCACCGTGTTCCGCAAAGGCTCTCTGCTCAACCCGAACTTCCCGGCGGCCACGATCTTCGGCAACCAGATGAGCGACGAGATCATGGAGTGCGTCATGTCCGCCCTCGCGGACGCCCTCCCGGACCGCGTTACCGCCGGCTGGGCGAAGTACATGTCCACCTCGCTGCACGGCACGGACCCCACCACCGGCGAGCCGTACGTGACCCTCACGGTGTTCCAGCGCACCGGCCCGGGCGCCATGAAGGGCGCGCACGGCTGGGACGCCCTCGGCTTCTCGGGCACGGCCGGGCAGATGCGCGCGGCGGACCCGGAGATGTTCGAGATCACCTCCCCGCACTTCATGGAGTACCACGAGTACCTGCCCGACTCCGCCGGCGCCGGCCGCTGGCGCGGCGGCCTGGGCACCCGCTCGGCCTGGCGCAGCGACGGCGTGCACGCGCACGGCGTGACCATGGGCGAGGACATCGAGGCCGAGGGCGCCACCCCCGGGCTGGGCCTGTTCGGCGGCCACGACGCCGGCCTGAACCGGATGCTGCTGGAGTACCCCGACGGCTCCACGCACGAGTGGGGCTCGAAGGAGATCACCGACCTGCCGCCGGGCACCGTCATCCGCTCGTGGTGCGGCGGCGGCGCCGGGTACGGCGATCCGTTCCAGCGCGACGCCGGAGATGTGGCCGAGGAGGTCCGCTCGGGCCTGCTCTCGGCGGCCAAGGCGCGCGACGAGTACGGCGTCGTCGTCGACGCCGCCACCAACCTCACCGACGAGGCCGCCACCCGCGCGCTCCGCGCGCTGCACGCCACCACTACGAAGGAGAAGAACTGATGGGTACGCGTATCGGCATCGACGTCGGCGGCACGTTCACCGACTTCCTCGTGGTCGGCCCGGACGGCTCCCGCCTGGTGCACAAGACCAGCTCCATCCCCTCCGACCCGGCCCGTGCGGTGACCCAGGGCCTGCGGGAGATCGCGGAGAACCGCGGCGAGACCGTCGAAAAGTTCCTCACCGGGGTCGACACAATCGTCCACGGCACCACCGTGGCCACCAACGCCCTGCTCACCCGCCGCGGCGCGAAGACCGGCCTGCTGGTCACCGAGGGCTTCCGGGACGTGCTGCCGCTGCGCGACGGCACCCGGGAGGAGCCCTACGACAACCGGCTCCAGCCGCCGGCCCCGCTGGTCAGGCGCGAGCACACCGCCCCTATCCCGGGTCGGTTCGACGTGCACGGCCAGGAGGTCGCGCCCCTGGACGAGGACGCCGTGCGGCGCGCCGCCCGCCTGTTCAAGGACGAGGGCATCGGCGCCGTCGCCATCTCCTTCATGCACTCCTACACCGACGACCGGCACGAGGTGCGCGCCGCCGAGATCCTCGCCGAGGAGCTTGGGGAGGCCTACGTCACCCGGTCCGCGGACCTGCTCGCCCAGGCGCGCTACTACGACCGGACCAGCAGCACGGTGCTCAACTCCTACGTGGGCCCGATCATCCGCGAGTACATCCGGGTGCTCACGGCCACGCTGGAGGAGGCCTCCTTCCGGGGCGTCCTGCTGCTCATGCAGTCCAACGGCGGGGTCGCCACGCCCGAGGAGCTCAGCGCCCGCGCGGCGCTGTCCCTCCTGTCCGGCCCGGCGTCCGGGCCGACGGCGGGGCTGCTCGAGGTGGCCGCCCACGGCTGGGACCGGTGCCTCACGGTGGACATGGGCGGCACGAGCTTCGACGCCGCCATCGTCGACGGCGGCCGCCCGCTGGTGATGACCGACGGCAAGATCGACCGGTGGCGCATCGCCCTGCCGATGGTGGACATCCACACCATCGGCGCCGGCGGCGGCAGCATCGCGGCGGTGGACGACGGCGGGATGCTGCGGGTGGGCCCGCAGAGCGCGGGCGCCGTCCCCGGGCCGATCTCGTACCGCCGTGGCGGGCAGGTGCCCACCACCACCGACGCCGACGTCGTGCTGGGCTACATCTCGCCGTCGAGCTTCCTCGGCGGCGGCATGAGTCTGGACGTCGACGCCGCCCAGCAGGCCATCGGGGAGCAGATCGGCAAGCCCCTGGGCCTGGACGCGATCCACGCGGCCGCCGGCATCTACGACGTCGTCAACGTCTCCATGGCCGCCGGCGTCCGGGAGATCACCGTGCGACGCGGGCTGGACCCGCGCGACTTCCCGATCGTGGTGGCCGGCGGCGCCGGCCCGGTCCACGCCGCGGCGATCGCCCGCGAGCTGGAGATCCCGCTGCTCGTAGTGCCGCGTGAGTCGTCCATCTTCTGCGCCGCCGGCATGCTCGTGTGCGACTTCAAGCACGACTACGTCCAGAGCCAGCACTGGGATCTCGCCCATGTCGACTCTGGGGAGGTCGCCGCCATCTGGCGGTCCATGGCCGAGCGCGGCACGACCACGCTGCTCGGCGAGGGCGTGCCTGAGGACAAGATCGAGTACGCCCCCTCGCTGGACATGCGCTACAAGGGCCAGTGGTTCGAGATCAACGTGCCCCTGCCCGCCGGCTCCCTCGACACCCTGGACATCACCGCCGCGGCACGGGAGTTCCACCGCCTGCACGACATCCAGTTCGGATACCACACCGACGAGATGCCCATCGAGGTGCTCAACGTCCGGCTCACCGCCACCGGCCTAGTGGCCGGCTCCAGCGGCACCCCCGCCTGGGGCGCCGCCGGGGTGGCACAGGCGCATCGCGGGCAGCGGGAGATCTGGTCCCCCGGTCAGCGGCGCATGGTCGCCGCCGACGTCTACGCCGGTCAGGACATGGTGCCGGGCGACGAGATCCGGGGCCCGGCGGTCGTGGAGCTCGGCACCACCAGCATCGTGGTCCTGGACGAGTACGACGCCGTCGTCGACGTCACCGGATCGTTCGTGCTCTACCTGCGGGAGCGTGCGGAGGAGATGCGCGCGCGCATCCAGACCGGGCGGACGCCCGTGACTGCCTGACCCCCCGCACCACGTCCCGACGGCGCCCGGCTCCCCCCGCCGCCGCACCTCGCTCGTCCCCACTCCGGAACCGCACACCGCTTCCAGCCTCGTTGCGCGCGGTACGCGCGCGACGAGGCCCGGGCGGTGTGCGCCCTCAGCTCGTATTCGAAGGAGAATGCCATGAGCTCAGAGCGAACCACCCCCACCCTGCGCGAGCAGATGGAGGACAACGTCCTCAACCCGGTAGCCGCCGCCGACCGGCAGAGCGGCTGGGCACTGCTCTCCAACACCGCCGGCGTCGGCACCACCCTGGCGATGCTGCTCATCGGCGGCTCGGCCAGCTACCTCGTCGGCGTGAAGTGGGCGATCGCCATGTCCCTGGTCTCGGCCCTGTTCGGGTCGGTGGTCGGCAGCCTGGTGGGCCGCGTGTCCCAGAGCACCGGGATGTCCTCCACCGTCACCAGCCGATTCCACGGCCTCGGCGCCACCGGCTCGGTCGTGGCGTCGCTGATCTTCGCGTGGATGATCCTCAGCTTCCTGGCCCTCGAGAACGTGCTGCTCTACAACGGCACGCTGTTCATGCTGGGCTGGGCACCGAACCTGGCGAACTCGATCGGCATCTACGGCGCGCTGACCGCCCTGTGGATCTTCCTGGCGCTGTTCGGCGTCAAGCTGGTCCAGAAGACCTCCCTCGTGCTCACCCTCGTGGCGGGCGCGCTCATGATCGGGGTCGGCGTGCTGGCCCTCACCCGGTCCGAGCTGAGCGTCGGCCAGGTCTTCGGCGTCCAGCCGGAGCACGTGGGACCGGCCGAGATCATGGGCGTGCTGGCCGCCATGGTGGGCATGGCCGGGGCGCTGGCCCTCACCGGCGCAGACTTCGCCCGCTACGCACGCACACCGAAGGACGTGCGCATCATGGCGGTGGGCGGCAACATCGTCGTCAACTTCGGCGTGGTCTCCCTCGGCGCCCTGCTCTACCAGGCCGGCGACACCGTGGTCTCCCGGTTCCTCGAAGACCCCGCCAACGCCGCGGTCGCCGCCGCGCAGGTCGGCGAGACCACCGCCGAGCAGGTGCAATTCCTCGCGCACTCCAATGCCGGCGCCTACTTCATCCTCCTGGCGGGGGTCCTGGGCTTCGTAGTCATGTACGCCGCACAGGTCAAGGCCCAAGTCATCAACGTGTACGCGGGCTCGCTCTCGCTGACGAACCTCGTCGACGCACTCCTCGGCAAGAAGGTCAGCCGCATCCTCATGGTGCTGCTTGCCAACGCCATCGCGCTGCTCGCCGTGTGGGGCGGGATCCTCGGGGTCCTGATCCAGTTCCTCGGAGCCCTAGGCATCGCCACCTTCTCCCTCGCCGCCCTGGTGGTCACCGACTTCTACATCGTGCGCCAGCGCCGGCCCGCCCCGGTGGCACGGGTGGAGCGAGTGAACTGGGCCGGCCTGATCGCCATGGCCGTGGGCTTCACCGTGTCCTACCTCCTCCTGGTGACCGGAGTGTTCCCACTCGGTTTCGTGGTCACGCTCGTCCTCACCCCGTTGGTCTACGTGGCGCTGCGCGGGACCGTACTCCCCGAGGGCCGGGGTACCAGGTTCGTGGCCGGCACGGCGGCACTGAAGGAGGTGGAGGAGCTCAAGGAAGCACCAGTGCACTGACAGCTGCTGGGTGTGCCCCCTCACGTCGGAGGGGGCACACCCGTGCGCGGGTCCACGATCGCCCGGGCGCGCCGCCGGCGCCAATAGAATCGCCAACCGTGAGGGCAGGTGAGATGAATTCGACTGGAGGTCGCAAGCCGTTCTGCGGCTCCTTGGACCAAGCCCACCGGTACCAGTGGGCGTGGGGCAGACTCGAACCACCGTGGAGCCGGGTCGCGGCACATTGCGAACGAAACTGGACAAGAGAATGCCCGCGGGTGTGCGTCCTTGCAGGTCAGCGGCCATGCGGTTGAGCTAGAGGAACTCGAACCCTCGACCTTCTCCCGGTGGGAGGGTTGTTGCTCCGCCCAGCCAAGCCGCCAGTGATTATTAACGCCAAGGTCCAGAACGGCGGAATCTCGCAGATTTCGGGCCTTCACCGCTACTCTGGCAGACCTGATGACGCGCAATCACAACAGCTCGCGCCTGCCGCACCCGTGGCAGAACCGCGGCACGCGCCGATTCCGTGGCACAACCGTGGCACGAACTCGTCCGCCGTCTGCGGACGCGTCGCTCGCCTGGATCTGCTGACCGTCGTCATGAGGGTGGCCCGCGTCGATTACGCGGGCCACAGCACCGACAGGCCGGAGCACGTGCGAGAACGCCGTGCACTGGATGACCCCGGTGACCGACGAGGAGTACGCCGCGGCCCCGCCCGTCGACGACTGAGACCACCTGGCCAGACGAAGACTCCGGTAACGTCGCCGGCTACGGGCGACTGCTGAGAAGGGGACGGATGTACATCACTGCGAAGGTTCGCCACCCCGGCGAGTACGCCCACTGGCAGGGAGCGACCTACCGCGCAGCCGGGTTGCTGAGCGGTGTGGTGCAGCTGTTCGCCCGGCAGGACGACAGCCCGGGGGCAGGTTGGCGCCGGGAAGTCGACCGCCAGGGCCGGACCGAGTTCACCCGTCGCGTCTCGCTCGACGAGGTCGTGCCACCGTCGACGATCGAGGTGATCCAGTCCTGGCAGACCGCGGTGGTCAACTCCTGCAGCCGATATTGCCAAGCTTCGGCACCAGGTGCGTGCCGAGCAGCCGCTCATACTCATCGACCGTCTGCGACCGCCGCGGCGGGTTGGGCCACATGGACTGCACGCGCAGCTCGGTGATCCACTGCCGCGCCGCCAGGCCGACTCGGCTGTCCGGCTTGAGCTGGGCCGACCCTCTCGGCGCGTTGAGAAGTACGTCGATCTCGGCCTGCACCGCCAAGCGCGCAGCCGGCCCGCTCTTCCGGTTCCGGGAAACCTGGGTCTCCTCGCCGTCGAATAGCCGAACGCGCACGCGGGCCCGGAACTTGCCGCTCTTGTGCCGCTTGATGAAGATCTCGCCATGCTCGCCCGGCCGGAGCTTGTCGTGAGCCATGGCGGTCACCACCCCGAACCGTTGCCGGACGGTGACTTGTGGTCGGCTGTCGTGGCTCGGGTCTGCAGCCAGACGCGGACGTCGGCCTCCTCGAAGAGGAGGTGCCGGCCGATGCCGTACGCCTTGGGGGCGGTGCCGCGTTTGCCCCCAGGTGTGCACGGTGGCGGGCGTGGTGTGGAGCTTCGCGCAGAGCTCGTCGAGCGTCCACATCGGGGTGCGGTTAAGTGGAGGTTCCTTCTTCTCGCTCATGCCCCTCAGGTCCGCGTCGACCACCAGCGACCGTGGTCGTTCATGGGCATCGGCGAGCAGCGGTGATACGCGTAAGCGTGGAATCTCGCGTGGAATCAAGGGTCTCGACGTCCTCTCTGGCGAGGACTCCCGGGAATGCCGAAGGCCGCTGACCAGGGCTTTTACCCGACCAGCGGCCTCCAAGGAGTGGAGCTAGGGGATTTGAACCCCGACGTTCTCCCGGTCGGCGAGCCGCCTGACCCGCCCAGCCAAGACAACTGATTGGTCTCACCGAGCCCCAAGATCTCCGCGACATTCCGCGGATCTCGACGCCCTGACGAGAAGTTTCGCAGACGTTCGCGATGACGCGCAATCGCACGCAAACACGCTCGCTCAACCCGTGGCAGAACCGTGGCATGCGCCGATTCCGTGGCACAACCGTGGCATGAACTCGTCCGCCGTTGGGGTTATCGCGACGAATGTTCCCGCACGGATCGAAAAGTGCGTCGTCTCAGCCAGTCACCCGGGCCCATAGCGCCCTGATACCTGCGGCGTCGGTATCGGTGCCGGACCAGCACATGGGTGGTGGACTAGTCCCGCGCCTTCCTCCAGCGGTGCCGGGCCGTGTCATGGGTGCTGTCTTGCCGGGACGCGGTCCACGGTCGCCCCCCGACGTCCCGCGGCATCGAGCGCGACAAGACGTCCGAAAACGGCGCCCTTGCCCAGCGACGTGCCCGTCATGTAGGCGGCGCCGTGGAATCCCCCAGTAACCTCCCCGACGGCGTACAGACCCTCGATGATCTCGCCATCGATGTCGACCACCGCGCCGCGAGGGCTGATCGTGATCCCGCAGTAGGTGGTGGTCATGAGCGACTTCGCCGGATAGGCGTAGAAGGGCGCCTCGCTGATCGGGGTGAGCTCGCCGACGCCGTTGCACAGGGCCGTGCGCCCGACCTCGTCCTCACCCTGGCCGGCAATCGCCGTGTTGTACCGGGCCACCGTTTCCGCCAGCCCGGCCGGGTCGATGCCGGCGACCTCGGCGAGCTCCTCAATGGAGCCGGCCTCGTATACGTGGCCGATCTCCTCGAGGGTGTCGATGTCCTTCAGCGGCACCCCGCGGTGGGACTGGGCGCGAACCCGGGCGTCGAAGATCTCGAAGCCGAGTCCCTCCGGCTGCCCGAGGACCACGCGCCCCAGGGTCTTGTAGTCCTGCGACTCGTCCACGAACCGCTTCCCGGCGCGGTTCACGATGATGGCGCCCATGTAGTAGGCAGTGAGGAGCTCGTGGAACTCCTCCCCCGTGTCGGGGTGCGAGCCGTAGGTGCCGGAGACGAAGGACATGTCCGCCATGCCCGCGCCCAGCTTCCACGCCATCTTCAGGCCGTCGCCGGTGTTGCCCTTTCCGCCGTACGGGATGGCCGCGAGCTGCTCGGGCGCGAAGGTCTTCAGCAGGTCCGTGCCGCGCGAGAATCCGCCAGAGGCCAGGACGACGCCGCCGCGTCCGGTGAACAGCCTCTCACCGTTCGGGGTCTGGGCACCGACACCGGTGACCGTGCCCACGCCGTCGCGCACCAGCCGCACCGCCCGGTGCTCCAGGCGCGTCTCGCCGCCGGCCGCGGTGAAGTCCCGGTGCAGCGTCGCGAGCACCTCCTTGATGACCGAGTTGTGGCTTCGGCGGGCGGACTGTCCCGAGCTGATCTCGACCTCGCGGAACTCCACGCCGTGGGCCTTTAGCCAGCGGTAGGTCTGCTCCTGGTTGTCCAGGTAGGTCTGCAGCAGGGCCCGGTCGTTGAGGTACTCCCCCACCTCGAGCAAGTCCCGAAGGAACAGCTCGGCCGAGTCCTCCACACCTGCAGCAGATTGTTCCTCGGTCCCGGAGAACGCGAACCAGCCCCCGCTCATCGCCGACGAACCGCCCAGCGTGTCCGTCTTCTCCAGCAGGACGACGGACAGTCCAGCTTCCGCCGCCGTGGTCGCCGCCGTCTGGCCGGCGATACCAGAACCCACGATGACTAGGTCGAACACGTGCTCTGTCGCGGTCATGCCACGCGCTCGCCGGAGGAGCGGGAGGAACTGTCTGAAACCGTTGCGCGGATTGCCCGACCGCGCCCCCGCCAACTGCTGGTCATCAAGGACTCCTTCGTCAGATGAGGTCGTGTGGTGGGGCCCGCCTACTCCGGCACGGACGCAGTGACCGCCATCCACTCCGCCGGATCGAACTCTCGGCCGGCGACCGAACAAGCCCGACCGTACATTTCCGACCTCCACCGACACGGCTGCTTTTCACCGTGAGGAAAGCCCTGGCAATCGCCCGTCCCCGACCGGAAAGTGAGGGTCATCAGCGTCGATTGCACTAAGGAGCCTCGCCATGAGCCTGGACAGCCCAGAACGAACCTTGACCTTTCCTCTCGCCAAGCCTGAGGGTGACCCGCTGGGGCAGCCGGCCGAGTTCGCAGAGCTCCGGAGTAAGTGCCCCGTCTCCCGAGTCGACCACTGGGACGGCACCAGGCCCTGGCTCATCACTCGGTACGACGACTGCAAGACTGCAGCGCTGAGCCACGACCACCTCAGCAACAACCCCGAGTTCGCCGGGTACCCCTCGGGTAGCCCCGCCCTCGCCGCGACGATCGACAAGGAGCGCAACCTCCGCACGATGGACCCGCCGGAGCAGCTGACCGAGAAGGCGATGATCCAGCGCGGGCTCTCGCGCCGCGCCGTCGAGAAGATCCGACCGGTCGTGCGCGCGTACGCGCAAGAGCTCGTCGACGACTTTGATCCCTCGGGCGTGGTGGACGTCGTCGACAGGTACACCCGCTTCATCCCGGGCTACGCGATCTGCGAGCTGCTCGGAGTGCCGTACGACGATCGTGACTTCTTCGCGGAGCAGGGCGCCCTGTTCCTCTCCGGGGACTCGACCGCCGAGGTCGCGGCCGCGGCCGGCGAGAAGCTGACGGCCTACCTCGAGGGTCTCGTCCAGGCCAAGATCGACGCTCCCACCGATGACATGCTCGGTCACCTGGTCTCCAAGCACCTCCTCAAGGGTGCCATCACGCGTGACCAGGTGATCGGCTATGCGCGCATGCTGCTGGCGGGAGGATTCGAGTCCACCGCGAACGCGATGGCGCTGAGCATCCTCGCGCTGCTGGACAACCGCGACCAGCTGGCGGATTTCGTCGAGAATCTCTCCGACCGCCAGTACGTCGCCAACGCGGTGAACGAGCTCTTGCGGTTCACCTCCCCCAACCAGACGTCCCAGCGGCGGGCGGTCAAGGCCGAGATCACCATCGGGGACCAGCTGCTCTCCGTCGGGGACGGCGCCATCATCGCTAACGCCTCGGCCAACAAGGACGAGACGAAGTTCCCCGACCCGGAGAAGCTCGACCTGCGCCGCGCGAATGCCGCGGACCACCTCGCGTTCGGGTTCGGCCCCCACCAGTGCATCGGGCAGCTCCTGGCCCGCGCTGAGCTCGAGGAGTCTCTCGAGGTCCTCTTCGCGGCCTGGCCGAAGATGACGCGGGCGACTCCCATCGAAGAGATCCCCGTGGGTGGGCCCCACGAGATCACGTTCCGCATCCGTCAGCTGGACGTGGCGCTCAACCCGACGGTGTAGCCGGCGCCAGAGTCGCGAGTCGGGCCCCGGGCGAGAGCCCGGGGCCGGACTGTTTGCTTCCCAGGCATGGGTTCGCACGGTCGTGGCGTCCGTCTCCGGGCGCGTTGTGCGCGCTCCGGTCGACGATGACTGCGCGCATACAACAGATGGCGGCAACGGCCCTCCCGGGCCGTTGCCGCCACCTCTCAGCTGCTACCGCGCCACTCGGCGTCAGACGGAAGCGGCCAGTTGGACCTCTCGGTGCTGGAAGAGGTCCGCCTCGATCCTGTTGCGCGCGCCGATAACCCTGCCGATGAGGCCGTTGCGCACGTGCGCCTCGAACCGCTTGGACGGGCTCGCGACAGCCAGCGCCCCCACCCAACCGTCGTGCCCCTGCAGCGCAACGCCAACGCCACAGATACCCCGCTCAGCGGACTGCACGTTCGCGGCGAAGCCCTGGCGCCGGATGAGGCTGAGCTCACGCAGCAGCCCTGCAATGTCCACGGTGTGCTCCTCCGCGCGGAATAGGCGCGCCACGCTCACCTCATCCAACAGCGCCAGCATCGCCTTCCCGCCGGCCGTCTTGTACGCCGGGAGCACGGCGCCGCGGCGGTCCCCCACACAAGACGTGTGGCGCCCTTCCACCGTGCTCAGGAACCGGACGTCCAGCCCCACACGGATCATCAGGCTGACCGACTCCCCTGTCTCAGCGGCCAACTCATCCATGTACGGGCGGACGGCGTTCTTGACCGACAGCGCCGCCGTCGGGGCTGCCGCCTTGGCACCGAAAGCCGGGCCGGCAAAGTAGCGACGCCCGTCGTTCTGCACGGCGTAGCCGCGGTACACGAGCATGGACAGGAGGCGATGCGCCGTCGACGGCGAGACGTCAAGCTCGTGCGCAGCGTCGAGAAGCCGGATCGAGCCCGTGTCCCGGAGCAGCTGGAGGAGCTGCAGGACCTTGTCCACGGACCCGAGGACGTACGCTGGCTTCTGGTAAAGATTGTTCTCCACGGTCATTCCTTCTCGCGGCGTTGACACAGGTTGCTTCGGTGCGCTGATCGGACCGGGCTAGAGATCGAGCACCAGGCGGGGGCAGCGGGCTCGCGAGACGCAGATCATCATCGTTTCGCAGCTGGCGCGCTCGTCCTCGTCGAGTAGCGAGTCACGGTGGTCCGGTTCGCCGTCGATCACGTCGGTCTCGCAGGTGCCGCAAGTTCCGGCGCGGCACTGGGACTCGACGTAGATGCCGGCGTCCTCGACCACCTCGAGCACGGAGCGCCCGACGGGCACCGTCAGCTCGAGCCCCGAGCGCTCCAGGACCACCTCGAACTCGTGGTCCTCGACTGACGGGTCGAGCTCCTTCGGCACGAACCGTTCCACGTGCAGGCGCGGTGCTGAGTCGCCGGTGCAGAGCACCTCGAGGGCGCCGAGCAGGCCCGCCGGGCCGCAGCTGTAGATCTGCGTGGACGGGCTGCACGCACTGACGAGGCGGGCGAGGTCCAGCAGGCCGGTCTCATCCTGCGGGTGGAGTGCGACCAGGTCTCCGTAGAGAGCCTGCAGCTCGTCACGGAAGGCCATCGAGCTCTGCGTGCGCCCACCGTAGACCAGGCGCCACGGTGTCCCGCTCGCCTGCGCCGCCCGGAGCATGGGCAGGATGGGAGTGATGCCGATGCCGCCGGCGATGAAGAGATACTCCTCGGCCGGCGCGAGGCTGAAATGGTTGCGGGGCCCGCGGACCTCGACGATGTCGCCGACGGCCAGGTCCTCGTGGACGTGGCGCGACCCACCCTTGCCGTCGGGCTCGCGCAGCACCGCCACCTCCCAGTAAGGAGCGTCAGGATCGCCGCAGAGCGAGTACTGGCGGACGAGGTCCGGCCCGAGGCGCAGGTCGATGTGCGCGCCCGGCTCCCACGTGGGAAAAGGCTCGCCGACCGGATCCAGGACGAGACGGATGGTATCGGCCGCTACAGGCTCCTTCGCCACCACCCGGGCGTCGAGGGTCACCTCGACGGATCGGTCGGTTCGTCGCGCCGTGGCAACGCTGCCAACTGACATTGATCTGCTCCCTACATGTTCGGAACGACGCCGGATCGTCCTGCGTCACCGTGCGAGTGGGGCTCGCGCGACCTTGCCTCATTCGCGAGGCCCCACTTCGACGTCGATCGCCACCAGATACCTGGAGCAATCGGTCGAACCAAGACAATGAAGCCACACGGAGTGTGTCTTGCACAACATGACGCTAGGGTTGTTCTGTGCAGCACAACACTGACCCGTACGCCGTCCAGTCGGTGGACCGCGCTCTGATGCTCCTGACGCTGGTGTCAGCCCGTGGCGAGCTGGGCGTGCACGACGCCGCCCGCGCTCTGAACGTCGCCGCCTCGACGACGCACCGGCTGCTCTCGACCATGGCGTTCCGTGGCTACGTCATCCAGGGTGAGGACCGTCTCTACCGCCCCGGGCCGCGGATCCTCGGCCCGCGGGTGGAGGAACGCATCCCTCACCTCATCCGGATCGTCCGCCCGTTTCTCCAGGACCTGAACGCGACCGTCCAGGAGACGGTCCACCTCCTGATCCTGTCCGGGCAGGAGGTCAAGCTGCTGGACGGCTTCGAGAGCCACCACAACCTGCGCGTCACCCTGCGGACCGGCACCTCCGTACCGGCCCACGCCGCGGCTGCCGGCAAGGCGGTGCTCGCCGAGATGGATCCCCGCACCGTCGTGGCGCTGTACGCCGAGGGCGTACCCCCGAGCGCCGGCAATGGCCCCGGGTCGGTGACGGAGATCCTCGCCGCGCTCGGGGAGGTCCGTCAGCGCCAGTACGGGCTCAACGAGGAGGAGGTCGAACCGGGGGTCGGCGCCCTGGGAGCGTCGATCAGCCTCCCTGAGAGGGACCTGCATGCGGGGCTCTCGATCGCTGCACCGACGGTGCGCTTCGACCGATCGATCGCGGAGAAGCATGGGCAGGCCCTGCTACGCACGTGCGAGCTCGTCCGCGCCGAGCTGCGCAGCGCATGGGACAACGAACCCTCGAGCTGACCCACCGGCCGACCTTCGAACTGTCCACCGGCACGCTCAGGGCGCGGGCCGCCGTCGGGGTTTCCGCGCACGGGAAGTCCCGCCCGTCGGGTCCTGCGCCGTTGTTAGCGTCGCGAGATCTGTTGGACGCGCGAAGGGACCGCCCGTTGTTCAATCCATACCCGATGATGTTCCACCCCACGCTGGTCGTCGAGGACCTGGAGGATGCGGCCCGATGGTTCCGCCGCGTGTTCGGCCGACGCGCGGTGCGGTGGGAGGACAAGTTCGACCTCGCCGTGCTCAACCCGGACTACCCGATCAACTACTCCTACTTCTTCGTGGTCGGTGACGTGAGCCTCGACGTCCTGTGCCCGTCCCTGCTGAAGCTGCCGGGCGACCGCAGCGCGTCCGTCTACCGCGAGGGTGCGGGCCTGGTCGACATCGCCTGGTACACCGACCACATCGAGGACGTCGCACGCGACCTGGAGCGCAACGGCTTCCGCACCCGGGACCAGGAAGGCAACATCATCCACGACGGCGACGTGCCACCGTCCAACCTGGTCTGGGACTGCCCCATGATCTGGACGCTGCCGGAGGACACGGGGCTGACCTACGAGTTCTACCGGATGGGCCGGCGGCACTGGCCCAAGTACTCCCAGCTCGCCGACCCGCGCCTCGACCCCGCATGGCGGCCCGACGTCGTCTCCCCCGAGGATCCGCTGGGCATCATCACCAGCGCCCACCACACCGTGCTGACCCACGACCGCGAGCGCGCGCTCCGTTTGTTCGTGGAGGTCCTGGGCGGGCAGATCCTCGGCGAGGGGTACAGCGAGCGCCTGGACGCCGAATTCGTGGAGGTCTTGTACGCGAAGTCCGTCATGCGGTTCGCGACGCCGCGGACGCAGCCGATCCGCGACGTCATCTCGGGTGAGGACACCCTGGCCGACCAGTACGTCGGCATCACCTTCCGTGTGACCGACCTCGACGCCGTGGCCGGACACCTGGCCGGGCAGGACATCGAGTTCTCCCGATCCGCCGAGGGCATCCACACGGTGCCGGCAGGCTCATTCGGAGCCGTGTGGGGGTTCACCCAGGCCAGCTGAGGTTGGTCGCGCGAGAACCCCGCGCGAGGCCACCGGACAGACACGACTGCGGCTTACCCGGCACGACGCCAGGTAAACCGCAGTGCCGTCCGGTCTACGTGTGGTGGACGTTTCGGCGTCGCGCCAGGCGCGGTGAGCGCTTCGTACCCCACTTACCTCGGGGCGCCGCCGGCGAACAGCGCCCCGGGGTTCTGTGTGACGTCCATCTCGGTGGCCCACAGCGCCTGCTGCTGGATCCCCCGGATCTGCGCGCCGTCGGGCGTGGCGACGAGCTGCGCCGTGTACGTCAGCCCACGAACCACGGCACGCTCCCCGGTGACGGCCACGGCGACACCGTGGAACGACACCGACGCCGTGGCACCGTCACACTCGACGACGTTGGGCACGAGGAAGTGCTGGGTGAGGTCCGCGAGCGCCACCCGCTGCACGAACCCGACGATCCCGTCACGTCCGGTGACGGGATCACCGCCCGCGTACTCGGCCACGAGATCCTCGGTGAACAGCTCCTGGAACGCCACGAAGTCACGCCGGTCGAGGCAGTCCGCATAGCGGCCGACGACGTTCACCACGTCGTCGCGGGTGAGGGCCTCCACGGCACACTTCCCTGCGTTCTGCTGGGCGTTCGTCACGGACGTCACGCCGCCTCCCGTGCGGTGCGCCGGAATTCGGCGATGCAGGCCTCGACCGCGGTGCGCAGGTCGTACTGCGCCTCCCACCCGAGCTCCTCCCGCAGGGCCGTCGAGTCGCAATCGACGCAGTCGAAGACCTCCATGTCCCCCACCTGCTGGTCGAACAGGATCGGCGCGCCGGTCAGCTCGGTGGCCACCCGCATCATCTGCCCGATCGTGACGTACTCACCCGTGCCCGTGTTGTAGATGGGCTGCTGGAGCGGTTTCGGGTGCAGACAGGTCTCGATGAACTGGGACGCACAGTCGACCGCGAAGATCGGGTTGATGTGGGCGTCCTCGGACCAGTACTTGCCCACATGGCCGGTGCGCCCCTCCGATGCCTCACCGATCGCGGCGAGCAGCTCCCCCACGGCGCCGGTCTGCAGACCCAGACCATAGGTGGTCACGGGGCGCAGGCCGACGACGTCGAGCCCCTCGGCGGCGTAGCGCTGCGCCAGGAGCTCGCACAGCAGCTTGGTGGCGGAGTAGATGTCCCGGGGCGTGGGGGCATCGGTCTCGCTCATCGCGCCGCCGCGGCCTACGAGCTCCTCGTAATGATGCTTGCGGCCGTAGACGGCGGCAGTGCTCGCCCACACCACGCGCTCGACGCCCAGGCGGGTGGCGACGTCGAACACGTTGTTGGTGCCCAGGGCGTTGACCCGGAGCCCGCGGTCGGGGTCCGCCTGGACGTGCACGGAGAGCAGCGCGGCGAGGTGGATGATGCGGGTGACCCGGTGCTCGGTGACGACGGCCGCGAGCTGACCGCGGTCGCAGACGTCACCCTGGATCAGGGTGACCAGGTCGCGGATCGAGCCGATGTTCTGCTCGTTGATCCGCTGGTCGAACACCACGGCCTGGTGGCCGGCGCGGACGAGGCCGGCCGCTACCGCTGAACCGAGCATCCCGGACCCGCCGGTGACGAGTACTGTCTCCATGACTTCCTTACTGATCGTGTTGCGACGGCGGGCGCCCCCGCCTGGTGCCGTCACTGGTCTGAGGGGAGCGTCAGGCGCCCTGCATCTCCATGCAGACGCCGGCGGGGGTGAATGCGTCGTCCGCGCTCTCGCGCTCCTCGACGAGCTCGACGAATCGGTCGAACAGGGCGCGGGGGTCATCGATCGCACCGCTCGCATCCTTGACCCACTTGGTGATCTGGTCATCCTGGGCGGCCTTGGCCCACGCGACGCCGTCCTCCGACGGGCCGATCGGCTGCACCGTGCCGCCGGCGTCGATGATCTTGGTGCAGTCACTCTCGGCGCCGGCGCGGGCGAAGTCCGCCACGAACCGGCCGCCGACGTCGTCAGCCGCCGCAGTCATGGCGTCCTGGGCCTCGGGGCTCAGGCTCTCCCAGAGGTCCTGGTTGATGATGGTGTGCAGGAGCACGCCGTTGCCCATGTACTCACCGACGTCGTAGATGTGCGGCGCCACCTCGAAGAGGCGGCTGGAGGAGATGCCGTCGATCGACGTCTGGATGCCGCTGACGACGCCACGCTCGATCGACTCGTAGACCTCCGCGATCGCCATGTTGACCGGGCTCACGCCGAGCCTCTCCAGGGCGATGGCGGCCTCGCCAGCGGCGCGGATGGTGGAGCCGTTGAGGGCGTCGAGGTCGGCGAACTCCTCCGCCGAGGCGAGGACGTTCGGGGCGGCGGGCGTGTTGAACATGAGGCGGATGCCCTGGCCCTCGAACTCGGCCTGCAGCTCTTCGGACTCCTCGTAGAGGGCGGTGCCGGCATCGGCCTGGGCCTGGGCGTCGTTCGTGACGACGCCGATGGTGCCGAACATGGTGATCGGCAGGAGGGAGGGCTCGTAGGCGGCGGAGGTGAAGCCCATGTCCGCCGTGCCCGTGCCGACACAGGCAACGATCTCCCCGGCCGCGCACAGCGAGCCGTTGTAGTTGGGCTCGAACGTCACGGCGCCGTCGGTCGCCTCAGTAACCTGGTCGGCCCACTCCTGGAAAGCGAGGCTGTGGGGGTTCTTCTCGTCGACGAAGGACGCGTAGCTGATCGTGACCTCGCTCGTGCCGTCACCATCGGATGCGGATGACGGGGTGCTACAACCAGCGAGGACGATGGCGATGGCACCGGCTGCGGCGACCGCGGGGATGAGGTTGGACTTTTTCACGGGGATTGCTCCTCAAGATTGATGGACCCGATGGTGACGGGCAGGTGGATGGACCGCTGTGCCTGCAAGGACAGGGATGAGCTGCGGTTAGTTGCGGGGCTCCGACGCGCGCGAGTGTCTGTCACGTGCGGCGGGCGTGACTCGCTTATTCGTGGGTCCGGTCTTAGTCAGGCAGCAGGTCGGGCAGCCAGGTCACGATCTCCGGGAAGACGAAGAGCAGGGCGACGACCACGAGCGAGACGAGGAAGAACGGCATCGCACCGCGGAAGACCTTCTCGATCGGGATTCTCGACGTCGTCGACGTAACGAAGACGTTCATTCCCACGGGCGGGGTGATGAGCCCGAGCTCGACCATCATGACGAAGAGGATGCCGAACCAGATCGGGTCGAACCCCAGGTCGTGGACGACAGGTGCCACCAGGGGCACCACGATCACCAGGATCGAGAGCGACTCCAGGAACATGCCGAGCGGGATGAGGCTCAGCAGGATGGCGATCACGATGATCGCTGGTGCGACGTCGAGGCTGGTAATCCATTCGCTGAGCCGGTTCGGCACCCGTGCCATGACCAGGAAGCGGGTCAGGATCATCGCCCCGATGACCATGCCGAACGCCATGGCGATGACGGACGTCGATTCCAGCGCGGAGTCTTTCAGACGGCGCAGGACGACGCGGGGACCGGACTTGCCGGACTCCACGACCATCATGACCAGCGCGAGGAGAGCCCCGACGGCGGCCGACTCGATCACCGTGAACACCCCGGTGAACAGACCGCTCAGGATCGCGGTGAAGATGAGGACGATCCAGACAACGGCACGCACCATCTGGAACGACGTCGGGTTCTCCGGCGCCGCAGGGTCGTCGTCGCGCTCGAGCGTGGCGACGGCGGTGCCGCCGCCTGTGTGGGCACTCCCCGGTGCCGCGTTCATGGCGCGAGTGGAGGCGGTTGACTGGGCGGTGGCCGCCGCCGTCCGGGTAGTGGTGGTGGAGAGGCCGCCAGCGATGGCGAGCTCGGCCGCCAGGGTGGTTCCCGCGCCGAGATTGAGGTTCTTGGCTCGGATGAGCACATAGACGGCGTAGGCACCCGCCAGGACGATGCCGGGCACGATGCCTGCGACCAGCATGTTGCCGATCGAGACCTCGGCCAGGATCGAATACATGACGATGAGGATGCTCGGCGGGATCAGGACGCCGAGGGATCCGGCGGCAGCGACCACGCCGCCCGCCAGGGCCGGCGGGTAGCCGTAGCGGCGCATCTCGGCCGTCGCGAGCTTGCCGATCGTCGCTGCCGTGGCGATGCTCGAACCCGAGACTGCCGCGAAGCCGGCGCACGCCCCGACCGTGGCGATACCGAGCCCGCCGGGGAGCCAGCCCAAGAGCCGACTCGCCACCGCGTACAGCCGGGTGGCGAGCTTCCCATGGAGGGCGAGCATGCCGAGCAACACGTACATGGGGATGACGGTGAGGCCGTATTTACTGGTGGCGATGAACGGGACGGTGCCCATGGCGCCGTCGGCCACGCCGACGGACTTCAACAAGACGATTCCCAAGGCACCGGCGCCGGCGAGACAGAAGGCGATGGGCGTCTCGGCGACGAGCAGGGCCAGGAAGACGATTCCGACGATGACGAGGATCAGCTCGACGCTCATGCGCGCTCACCTCCGCCGACGCCTGCCATCATCGAGACTGAGGACGCGTCGTCGTTGGCGTTGGCGCCTTCGGCGTTGCCGTCAACCTCCGCCGCCGGGGTGGGCGCGGGCGCGACCACGAGGCTCGCCTGCTTGAGGAACCTCACGAGGAACTCGAAGATCAGCGCGAAGAAGCCGAGCACGACCATGATCTTGATGGGCCAGATCGGGAAGTCGACGACGCCCGCCTGCACTTCACGGACCCTGAAGGACGCGATGGCTTCCATCGCGGTGGCGCGGGTGAACCACAGCACGACGACGAGCGCGACCAGCGTGCCGGCCGCGCGGACGGCGGCCGCGACCCGGACGGGTAGGCGGTCGGTGAGCAAGGTGACCTTCACGTTGCCGTCGGCGCGCTCCACGTAGGAGATGCCGGTGAAGACAATGACCACGAGGAGCGCCGAGGCGAGCTCGTAGGCCCCTACGAGGGAACCACCTCTCAGGAGACGATGCACGACGTCGGCCAGGATCACCGCCATGAGCAGCACGGTGACCACGCCGGAGACCATGCCCAGGACGTTGGAGACCTTTGCGACGGCTCCATCGAACTTTCCGATCATGGGCGACACCCCCTCACAAAATCACGAAGGACGCCGACCTCGACACGGTCTACACGCCCCACGACATGGTCATCAAACATTTCGCCAACTCCTTCGTTTGCGACACGGCGAGGGCATCACGCTAACCGTGACGTTTGTGCGATTCCGCACGTTTCCAGCCTCTGGAACTTGCGCGGCGAGACTTCAGAACCTGGCCGAGGAAGGCCCATCGCGGACGGGTCGTGGGTGCGGGGAGGACAGGGCGGTCACGCTCCCCGACGGGACAGCGCGCGGCGCCGACGACAGCCCACGGCCCGGCGCCTCCCTGGAGCCAGTCTCGCGGCTGGAGCCGACCTTTCCGGCCTCGTGGCGACGTGACGGCCGGCAACGCGTGCCCCCTCAACGGAGGCGCTGCGGCGCTGGTGATTATGAGCGACAACCGTGCCAGGGAGCTGGCCCTCACGCGCTCGCGCGCATCGTGTCGACCGCCGCCAGCGGCCTCCTCCCGAGATCATGGCCCGGCCCCGGTGGAGGCCTCGCGAAAGGTGCTCCACGAGCCGCGGCGGGGTTCGCGCACCGCTGGTCGGCCTAGTTCCGCACCGACGGCCCTCAGCCTGGAGTGCGGCAGGTGTGCCTCAGCTCCTGGCTCTCAAGTAGGTGGTTCAGCCCCTCGCACACGGGTTGCAGTGCGTCTCGCATCCGTTGGATTACGTCGCCTCCGTAGTCTTCCGTGTGGAGCCATGTCCGTAGGGTCGCTGCGAAGGCTGCTTGGGCGGCGCCGCCGACGGCGGCGGGGATGACGTCATCGGGACGGGTGCCGGTTCGCTCAGCGACGAAGGCGGCGACGATTTGCGCCCATTCCAGCCAGTGGGCAGCGAGGCCGGGGCGCAGGGCGTCGGTCTGCTGTTGGACCGCGAACCGCCGTCGCCAGAGTTGTTCTTCGTCCACGGCTTCCGCGAACGCTTGGACCGCTGCGGAGTGCACGGCGGTCGCGATAGGCAGGGCTATTGGCTGTGCGGGGAGGAGGGTAGCCAGGCGGCGTAGGTGGAGGTCGAACCCTCGCCAGACGATGTCGGCCTTGGACGGGAAGTACCGAAAGAGCGTTGCCCGTCCGATACCGCAGGCTGCGGCAACCTCCGTCATCGAGGTCTGGTCGAAGCCCTTCTCGAGGAACAGGCGCATCGCGTGGTCCTCGAGTGCTGCTGCCGATGAGACGGCCGGACGGCCCCGTCGCCGTTCGCCGAGCTGAGGCATCGATTTGTCGTCCTCTCGCGCGAAGTGTTTTTGATACTCGGTACCACTAGTGTGTGTGGTGCGGGTACCACCTTCCCCCATCACAGCCGATAGGCGGAATCTTGGGCGATGCACGCGTACCGCCCGGTGCCCGAGTGACCGAGCAACTGAAGGAGTGACATGGCAAGGAAGCCGATCGAGAGTTTCGCCGAGGCGCAGCGGATCGCGAAGCGGCGCATGCCCGGCCCGATCTACACCGCCCTGATCTCGGGAAACGAGAAGGGCGCCACGATCAAGAAGAACCCTGAAGCGTTCAGCCAGATCGGATGGTTGCCGCGGGTCGCGCGCGAAACCCCGGAGGAGCAGCCCCTCAAGCGTGAGCTCGCGACCACAGCGCTCGGGATGGAGTTGTCCATGCCGGTGATGCCTGGTCCAGCTGGCGCGCAGGCCATCAATCCGGAGGCGGAGGTGGCGGTCGCGAAGGCGGCCAAGGCGGCTGGCACCGCCATGGGGCTGAGCTCGTTCGCCACGAAGCCGATGGAGGAGATCGCTGCGGCCAATCCCAACTGGCTGTACCAGCTGTACTGGACGGGGACGCGCGATGACATCCTGTGGCGGATCGAGCGCGCGAAGAAGGCCGGCGCCAAGGCGCTGATCGTCACCCTTGACGCCACCGGTGGCGGACTCGGGCGACGGGACTGGGGCAGCCCACCGGTCCCCACGCAGATCGACCTGGAGGCGGTCTTCCGCTTCGCCCCCATGGCCCTGTCCAGGCCGGGGTGGCTGATGAAGTTCCTTGCCCAGGGAGGAATCCCGGACCTCTCGGTTCCCAACTCCGCGAACCGTCCCGGCAAGGCGCCGACGTTCAAGGAGATCTACGTCGAGCTCATGTCCACACCGGTGCCCACCTGGAGCGACATCAAGTGGCTCCGCGAGCAGTGGGATGGCCCGTTCGTCGTCAAGGGTCTGATGCGTGGCGAGGAGGCGAAGCGGGCCGTCGACATCGGCGCGGACGCCGTCGTCGTGTCCAACCATGGCGGCAACAACCTCGACAGCAGCTACGCCAGCATTCGCGTGCTTCCCGCCGTGGCCAGGGCGGTGAACGGACAGGCCGAAGTCTGGTTTGACGGCGGTATCCGCCGCGGGATGGACGTCGCGAAAGCCCTCGCCCTCGGCGCGGACATCGTCCTCGTCGGGCGACTGTGGATCTTCGGTCTCGCCGCCGGAGGCCAGCAAGGCGTCCAGGACATGCTGGAGATGATCCGCGACGGGCTCCACTGGTCCCTCGTCGGATTGGGGCACCGGTCCTTCAGAGACCTGAGTCCGGACGACATCGTCGCCCCCGACGGCTTCTTCTTCGACCCGGACACCAAGACCCGCCTCGAAGACCTCGAACTGCGCAGAGCCAACTTCGAAATCAACCGCGCCGCAGCCAGATAGGCGCCAATAAGCTTCGCCCACTTGGTCCCCACCGGGCACGCACCAGCCCGGTGGGGACCTGGGTGCGACACTCCAAGGAACCGCGCCGAGCATGAGGAGTTTCGGCGCGCGCCCAGCAATCTCTATCGAAGCCGCGACAGGCTCCATCCACCTCGCGGACGGCGCCACGCTGAACGCTGACTACCTCCATCACAACGCACCGGGCCAACCCTCACCGGCTGCCGCACCGAAGGCACAGACGACGACTGATACCAGCACGTCGCTCGACGCCGACGAGATCCGTGCCGCCGCCGGCCCGCAGCCTCTCACTTCTGCACGCCACGACCCCCGAGCGCAGCCCAGCCGACGACCACGGATCAAGAGTTGCGTCGACGGAAAGGCAGACGAGGCCACTTCCTGCCCTGGCGGACGAGTGCACCGTTGGCATCGCTTGGCATCGGTGGTCAACCGTGGTCATCTCGCGTGGAACCACGCGTGGAATCCGAACATGACAAAGGGACCCTGCTCAGCGTTTCCGCTGATCACACGCCCCGTCTGGTGGAGCTAGAGGGATTCGAACCCCCGACCTTCTCCCGGTCGGAGGATCCCCCGCCCACCCAGCCAAGACGGCTCAGCTGGTTGTCTCAGTGAGTCAGAACACTGCGGGATGCTGCGGGTTTCTGGCGTTCGCGACGAACTTCGCAGACCTTCCCGATGACGCGCAATCGCACCCGAACCTGCCAGCTGAACCC
The DNA here is from genome assembly GCF_003991205.1 of Georgenia sp. SYP-B2076. Classification (GTDB taxonomy): domain Bacteria; phylum Actinomycetota; class Actinomycetes; order Actinomycetales; family Actinomycetaceae; genus Georgenia. The sequence goes on from NZ_RXOZ01000034.1 coordinate 40,885, forward strand.
GTGGCAGAACCGCGGCACGCGCCGATTCCGTGGCACAACCGTGGCACGAACTCGTCCGCCGTCTGCGGACGCGTCGCTCGCCTGGATCTGCTGTCGGTCGTCATGAGGGTGGCCCGCGTCGATTACGCGGGCCACAGCGCCGACAGGCCGGAGCACGTGCGAGAACGCCGTGCACTGGATGACCCCGGTGACCGACGAGGAGTACGCCGCGGCCCCGCCCGTCGACGACTGAGACCACCTGGCCCGACGAAGACTCCGGTAACGTCGCCGGCTCCGGGCGACTGCTGAGAAGGGGACGGATGTACATCACTGCGAAGGTTTGCCACCCCGGCGAGTACGCCCACTGGCAGGGAGCGACCTACCGCGCAGCCGGGTTGCTGAGCGGTGTGGTGCAGCTGTTCGCCCGGCAGGACGACAGCCCGGGGGCAGGTTGGCGCCGGGAAGTCGACCGCCAGGGCCGGACCGAGTTCACCCGTCGCGTCCCGCTCGACGAGGTGGACTCGTGGATAGCCGTGAGTGTCGACGCCACCTGGGAGGGGCTGGAATTCGGGATCATGCGCGTGGATCCCGACGGCATGGCTGGGGGCTACCTCGACGACCGGTGCACGAGCGCGCATGCCGCCATCGCCGAGCGGCAGGGTGGCACGCTCGAGCGGGTGGACCGCGGGGAGGTGCACCTGCGCGTCCCGCTGAGGTACCTGGAGGACCTCCGTGAACGCGTCAGCGACATGAAGGCCTCTGCCCTCAAGCGCCTGTCCCCGGAGTGGATCGCGGAACAAGCACGCGCCGCCGAGCAGGCCCGTATCGATCGCGAGACCGCCGTGGCGCGGGCCGCTGCGGAACAGGAGCAGCGTCGGCAAGAAGCTCTCAACGCGATCGCTGACTCGCTGGAGGACGACCTCGCACCCGGCTGGAGTGCAGCGCGGGTCGAGACCACGCTCGTGGGCTATGACCGGCGCGTCAACCTGCTCGTCACCCGCGGCGACGACGAGCGGCCCGAGCCGCCCCCGCACGACCTGCTGCCGCTGCTGCAGGACCTCCGGCACGTCGACCGTCGGTCCGACGGCGAGGGGACCTGGCTCTCCGCCACGCTCGCCGTCGAGCGTGGGAGCACCCGTGTGGTCGAGGAGAACCGGCACGCCGAGCCATCTGTGCAACCGCCCATCTCGGCGGCGGACTACGACGCAGAGCAGCTCTTCCAGCAGCGCAGCCATCCCCACCTACCGGGCTGGTGGCAAGAGAAGCTGGGCCGCTGACGGCGACTACGCGCTCTCGACGAGCGCCGCGTGGTCAGTGCGTACGAAGAACTGGTGAATGGCCTGCCGGCTGCGGGTGAGGCAGCTGATGCGCGCGTCGAGTTCAGTCAGCTCGGCTGCGAGCAGCTGCGCGACGTCCCGGCTGCACCTGGCGGCAAGCTCGGCGCCGCCTTGCCCCTTGAACTCGGTCTGTGCGGCGACGAGCGGAGTGTGCGCCCAGGCGAGAAAAGTGCACGTCCTCCCGGCGTCACGAGCGGCGAGGGCTCCGCGACGGTCAGGCGCGGTCGAGGGCGTCGAGGTGCTTCGGGCCGACCGCGACCACGTCCGCGGCGTACCCTTTGTGCCGGTCCAGGAACGCGCGGATGTACGGGCACACCGGCACGATCTTCAGTCCGGCGGCCACCGTGCTGTCCAAGGCGAAGGTCGCCAGCTTCGAGCCTGCCCCTCGTACTCCTCGGCGACAACCGCGTGGTAGTAGATCCGCTCTGGCACGGCGGCGTCGCGCAGCAGGTAGCGGGCCGTGCCGATGACCTTCCCGTGGTCGACGAGCTCGAAACGGCCGGCGCCGGGGTTGCCGCGGACGGTGATCGTGGCGGTGTCCATCCTTTTCCAGGCTCGGCGGACGGGATTCTCAGGGGCGGGTCCGGACGGGGTGCCGGCTCACGATCGACACCCGGTTGTAGATGTTGACTGCGATGGCCGCCGAGGCCAGGCGGAGAACTGCTCGTCGGTCAGGGGCTCACGTGCCCGGGCGAGCTCCGCGGTGCGGGGTCTCCTCCTCCGGCAGGGACGTCACCGCCTCCGCCACCCGCAGCGCCGCCATCTCGACCTTCCGAGAACAGCGCGGTGTCGCGCCAGGCCGACAGCACGGCAAGGCGCTGGGCCGTCTCGCCCGCTTCGAGAGCGAGCCGGGTGTGCATGTCGAGGCGGTAGGCGCACCCGTTCAGCTGGAGGCCCGCACGTTCATGAGCTCGACGAGCGTGCCCGGCAGGCCCGCCCCGTCTGTTGCGGCGCGGACCTTGAGCACAAACGCGTTGAGCGACATCCAGGCCGTGGGTCCGACATGTCCAGGTCGAGGTCCTCCGGTGTGCTCATCGTGCTCCCGCTGCCCGTTCCTGCGTCTCTGCCCTCGTCGGACTGCGGTTTGGAGCTAGTTCGTCGTTTGCTTGTTGGTTCGGTAGAGCTCGGTCATGGCATCGGCAACGAGGCGGGCCCGGTCCGGTCCGAGGACCTCGATGAAGTGGGAGCGGTTGATGTCGGCGACGAGGTGAGCAAGCTCGGCGGCGAGCTCGGTGCCGGCCGGCGTGAGCTCGAGGAAGGTGACGCGCCGGTCCTCGGCGCACGCGACCCGGGCTGCGAGGCCTCGGCTGACGAGCTTGTCCGCGATCTTGGTGTAGCCGCCGCTGGTGAACGAGGCCGCCCGGGCGAGCGTCGTCAGCGGCGCACGGCGCTCCACCTTGCGGTGGAGGCTGAGCAAGGTCTCGGCCTCGGCCTCGTTGAGGTTGACAGCGCCCTTGATGGCACTGTGTAACCGCCGGTTGGTCACCTGGAAGCCCTTGATGACCCGGCCCCAGAGCTCGACGGCGGTGATGTCGTCGATGTCGGCCGCGGACTCGTGGGTGGTCTCGATCGTGGTCTTGGCCATTGGGGGCTCCGTCCTACAGGTGGCTGAGACACTCAATTTACTTTGTGCGGAAGATACTTTCAAGCGAGTTAAGCAGTGTCGGCTGTCACCTGGCGTGCGGGGCGCCACCATGTGCGGAGAAGGGCCAGACGACGATGTCGAGGATCGGCACGGGCCCCGGAGCAGCCGTTCCTGGCTGGTCCTGGGCCCGTGCCGTCCACAGCTTCCCCCCGAAGCTGCGGCAGCCCGTCGAGCGGAGTGCTCAGTTGCCGGTGTAGGTGAAGGTGAGCAGGGCGCCAGGGTTCTCCAGCTCGGTGGTGGAGTCACCGTCCGTGCCACGCGCGAGGCCGCCGGAGTCGGTGGCCACGATGATGGTGGCGCCGTCGGGGCTGGTGGCGGTGTCGCGGTAGCGGTTGACCGAGCGGAACAGCCGCTGGGACTCGCCGACCTTCTCGCCGTCCTCGGTCAGCTGCACCCGGAAGAGCTCGCCGCTCTTGAGGGTGGGCATGAGGAGGGAGTCCTCCCAGCCCGGGATGGCCGTCTGGTCGTAGTGGTCAAGGCTGGAGGGCGCGATCGTCGGGTAGCAGATGAAGTACAGCCCGGAGGGGTCGCAGGCGTCGCCCTTGAAGTCGTGGTTGTCGGCGACGGTGAAGTAGGTGCGCAGCGGCTCGACGAAGTTGGCGGCGGTGAAGTCATGCTCGGCGTACTGCGGAACCTCGTCGGGGATGTTGAACCCGTCGTAGGGCAGCGTGGTGCCGGCGGACCAGTCACCGAACACGTAGGCGCTGTCGTCCTTGTACCCGGAGACGTAGGGCCAGCCGTAGTTGCCGCCGGCCTTGAGGAGGTTGAGCTCGTCGTCGCCCTTAGGGCCCTGCTCCGAGGAGTAGAGCTTGCCGTTCGCGAAGGTCAGTCCCTGAGCGTTGCGGTGGCCGTAGGTGAAGACGTGACTCTTGACGCCGTCGAGCTTGGGGTTGTCCTTGGGGATGGACCCGTCCAGGTTCAGGCGCAGGGTCTTGCCCTGGTAGGCGGTCCAGTCCTGGGCGTCGACCTCGTCCTGGGTGGGCAGGCGCTGCGCCTCGTTGGGCTTGTAGGCGTTGAGGTCCTGGTTGTTCCCGCGGTCGCCGATCGTGTAGTAGAGCGTCTTGTCGGGCCCGAAGACCAGGCGGCCGGAGTTGTGGTCGTCGCTGGCCGGCATGCCCTCGATCAGGGTCGTCGGGTCGACCAGGGTGTTGGCCTTGGCGTCGTAGATGTAGCGAACGATCCGCTGACGACGGTCGAGCTCCTCCCCCGCGGGGCCGGTGCCGCCGCCGTCGTAGGTGTAGGAGAGATAGACGTACTGGTTGTTCTTCTTGTTGTCCTTGAGCAGGTCGGGGTGCAGGGCCATGCCCAGGAGCCCGTCCTGCTCCCCGGCCGTGGCCAGGACCTCGTCGATGGTCAGGATCGTGGTCTTCTCCCCGGTGGCCGGGTCGACCTGGGTGACCCGGCCGGCGGTGCGCTCGGTCAGCCACAGCTTCCCGCCGGGGCCGTAGAGCACCTCGAACGGGTTCTCCAGTCCGGTCGTGAGCACCTTGCGCTCGAAGTCCACGGTCACGGCCGGGGCGGTGGTGGTGCCGCTGCCGCCGTCGCTGGGCGGGGCCGCGTCAGCGAACGCCGGGGCCGCCAGGCCGAGCAGCGAGACAGAGGCGAGGGCGGTAACGAGCGGGCGATTGCGTCGCATCGAGATTCACCTTCCAGGTAGTGGCCCCGGCGAGCCGGGACCGGGTCGAACCGAGGGCCCTGCGCCGAGCTCAGCGCAGGCAGGACCCCTGGTGCTCCACGGGGAAGCAGAGCCCGGCGAACGTAACCACGCGACGACGTAGTTGACAATTTAACTACCCGCTCGTAACGGGCCCCTCGGGTGTGGGGTTTCCCACCGCAGGCAAGCCACCGAACCTGCCACACCAAAGCGCACCGCCATGGCGTTGGTCACAGCGGACCTCGCACTTTCGGCGCCAAACGGCCGCTTGGCAACGGTTGCCCGCAACTCCTCACCCCGGCGTGCGATCCGCACCCCTTGCACGGGACGGCTTTCTCGGATACATCTTGCTCGCAAGCAATTGGCCTCGAAGGGGCCTCACGTCTGGAGAAGGGCAAGAACATGACTCAGCGGGTACTCGTCACGGCCGGCGCCAACGGCATCGGCCTGGCCATCGCCAAGGCCTACGCGGCCGGAGGCGCCAGGGTGCACATCGCCGACGTGAACGCCGAAGCCGTCGAGGCGGTCGTCTCTGCGAACCAGAACATCACCGGCTCGGTCACCGACGTCAGCGACGGTGCGGCGGTGGACGCCCTGTTCGCCGACGTGAAGCGGGAGCTGGGCGGGCTGGACGTCCTGATCAACAACGCGGGCATCTCCGGTCCCACCGCCCCGGCGGAGGAACTGGCCTTCGAGGACTGGAACGCCGTCGTCAACGTCAACCTGCACGGCACCTTCCAGGTGACCCAGCGCGCGATCCCGCTCCTGAAGCAGTCGGACGCCGGATCCGTGGTGACCATGTCCTCGCTCGCCGGGCGCTTCGGCTACCCCAACCGCATCGCGTACTCCACCACCAAGTGGGCGCTGGTCGGCTTCAGCAAGACCCTCGCGCTCGAGCTCGGTGAGTTCGGCATCACCGCCAACACGATCCACCCCGGCGCCGTCAAGGGACCGCGCATGAACGCCGTCCTCGAGGGCCGCGCGCAGGCCAACGGCACCACCGTCGAGGAGGAGACCACCAACGCGCTGAACAACCAGTCGATCAAGGACTTCATCGACCCGGCCGACATCGCCGCGCTGGTCTTGTTCCTCACGGGCCCGCACGGACGGACCATCTCCGGCCAGCTCTTCCCGATCGACGCTGACTCGAAGGCGGCGGCATGACCTCCGTCGACCTCCGCAACGCTGCCGGACACCGCGGGGATACCGTCGCGGAGGCCCCACGGCCCTCACCTACCGACATCGCACCGCCGGCCGGACCCGCGCCGCAGCCCTGGCGCGGCCGCATCATCTACTTCGTCGGCCTCATCCTCCTGGCCCTCTCGCTGCGCCACGCCGTCACCGGCATCTCCCCGCTGCTGACCCGCATCGGCGAGGACGTCGCGCTTGGCGCCGCCGGCACGACCATCCTCGGCATGCTGCCCACCATCGCGTTCGGCCTGGCCGGATTCATCGCCCCCGCCCTGATCCGCCGGTTCGGGCCCGCACGGATCGCCGTCGTCGCCCTCGGCCTGGGCGCCGCCGGCACCATCGCCCGGGTCCTGGGCGACTCCGCCGTCGGCTTCCTCGGGTTCGGCCTCCTCGCGCTGTTCGGCATGGGCATGGGCAACGTCGTCGGCCCACCCCTGGTCAAGCGGTACTTCGCCGACCGGCAGGCCACGGCCATGACCGTGCTCACCCTCATGACCCAGGCCGGCGCCACCATCCCCGCGATGCTCGCCGTGCCCATGGCCGACGCAGCCGGCTGGCGCACCTCGGTCGGCTCCTACGCGGTTTTGATGCTGCTCGCCGCGCTGCCGTGGACCCTCGCGGCCGTGCGCTCGGGCAGGGAAGGCCAGCCGGGCGCGACCGCGGCCGCCACGCCGGCCCAGAAGTTCGGCGCACGGAAGCTCTTCACCAACCCGGTCTCCCTCGGCGGCGCGATCTTCTACAGCATGGCCGCCCTGAACACCTACGCCATGCTCGCCTGGCTGCCCACCATCTTCCAGGCACAAGGAGCCAGTGAAGCCGCAGCGGCCGGGATGTACTCGATCTACACCTTCCTGACCCTGCCGATGGCGCTGATCACCCCGATCATCGCCTCGAAGCTGAAGAACCCCCTGTGGCTCGGCGTGCTGTTCCCCATCGCCTCGGTCGTCGGCTATCTCGGCATCATCACCGCCCCGTCCGCGGGCATCGTCTGGGCCTTCATCGCCGGCATCTCCGGCGGGGCGTTCCCCTTCGCGATGGTGATGTTCAACCGCCGCACCCGCACCCCCGAGGGCTCGGCCGCGGTCACCGGGTTCAGCCTGGGCATCGGCTACGCCTTCGGCACCGTCGGCCCGTTCCTGGGCGGCCTGCTGTCGAACCTCACCGGCGGCTGGACCCTCCCCCTGCTCGTCTTCGTCGCCTCCGCCGCGGTCATGGTCCTCGGGACCGCGCTCCTCAGCCGCGACCGCAAGTTCGAAGACACCCTCGCCGCGGCCCGATAACCCGCACCGCCACGGCCCAAGAAGTCAGAAGGACGTGACAGACATGACCAACACCTCCCGCACCGTCGCCGTCGTGGGCACCGGCGTCATCGGCGCCAGCTGGACCGCGTACTACCTCTCCCGCGGCTTCACCGTCGCCGCGGCCGACCCCGCCGAGGGCGCCGAGGAGCGCCTACGCGCCTGGGTCGAGCAGTTCTCGCCCGCGCTGGCGACCCTCGGCCTGGCCGACGGCGCCTCGACGGCGAACCTCCGGTTCACCTCGTCGATCGCCGACGCGGTCCGCGACGCCGAGTTCGTTCAGGAGAACGGGCCCGAGCGCCTCGAGGTCAAGCGGGCCATGCTCGCCGAGATCGAGTCCACCCTGGCGCCGAACGCGATCATCGCCACCTCGTCCTCGGGCCTGCTGATCTCCGATGTGCAGGAGGGCATGCGCCACCCCGAACGTATGGTCCTCGGGCACCCGTTCAACCCCCCGCACCTCATCCCGCTCGTCGAGGTCCTCGGCGGCCGGCAGACGTCGGCCGAGAACGTCGACAAAGCCATCGCCTTCTACGACGAGATCGGCAAGAAGCCCATCCGCATCAACAAGGAGATGCCCGGCCACGTCGCCAACCGGCTTCAGGTGGCGCTCTGGCGCGAGGCGTTCCACCTCGTCGAGAGCGGGGTGGCCAGCGTCAAGGACATCGACACCGCCATCGCCAACGGACCCGGACTGCGCTGGGCCCTGCTCGGCCCGTTCCTGAACCTGCACGCCTCGGGGGGCGACGGTGGCATCACCCACGTCCTCGAGCACATCGGCCCCGCCCAACGGGAGTGGGCCCGCACCCTCGGCGAGTACCCCGAGACCGACGGCTACATCCCCGTCATGGCCGAGGGAGTCGAGGCCGAGCTCGACGGCTACGACTGGGCCGAGACCCTCCGCACACGCGACGAACTGCTCCTCGAGCTCCTCGCCGCCAAGAACGCCACGCAACTGCCGTAACCGGCACGTCACCCCTGTGCACTGAACGGCGGGCACTGAACCCGTCGACGAACGAAGCATCAGAAAGAGAAGACAGAATGACCAAGATCGCCATCGTCACCGGCAGCGTCCGCCCGGGCCGCCAGAGCCTGAACGTCGCCAACTGGGTCAAGTCCATCGCCGACCAGCGCTCCGACGCCGAGTTCGAGGTCGTCGACATCGCGGACTACAACCTGCAGGTGTGGGCCGAGGCCACCCCGCCTTCCTACGGCCCCGGCGAGGGCGTCGAGGGTCGCGCCTGGGGCGCCAAGATGGCCGAGTTCGACGGCTACGTCTTCGTCGTCTCCGAGTACAACCACTCCATCACCGGCGCCCTGAAGAACGCCCTGGACTACGTCTACGGCCAGCTCAACAATAAGGCCGCCGCGTTCGTCTCCTACGGCTCCGCCGGCGGCGCCCGCGCCGTCGAGCACCTGCGCGGCATCCTCTCGGAGATGCAGGTCGCCCACGTGCGCAACGCCGTCCTGATGTCCCTGTTCACCGACTTCGAGAACTTCTCGGTCTTCACCCCGACCGAGCCGGCCACCGCCGCCGTCGAGCCCATGCTCGACCAGCTCCTCGCTTGGACCAAGGCTATGGAGGGCGTGCGCGCCGGTCAGTTCTCTCCGGTGGGCGCCAACGCCTGAGTGGCTTCAGCCTGATCCCTAGAATCAGGTCTGCCGTCGAGGAGGGCGGCCCGGCATTCCGGGCCGCCCTCTCGTCCCCCAACGTCAAAGGGCGACAACAGAAAATCAGCAAGAGTGTTGAGTCGCCGAGCTCGCGGACCCCAGCACCGCCTGCGATCTCGCCCCCTCCGAGCTCAACACTTCCCTCGTCGCCAAAACCGGACCTCTATGACGAGCAGGCCGTACGCGCCCTCGAACAGCGTCCAGCGGGCGCCCCAGCGTGACATCCGCCCAACCGGAGGCGGCGGTAAGCAGAGTAACTGCGAACGCCATGACCACCGCCGTCACCGGCGAACTGACGAACGGAGGACCGAACCGGCCCCGACGGGACACCACGACTCCATCGACTACTTCGGCGCCGACGCCGCACAGCGCGGGACGATCGTTGAATGTTTGACTCGGCGGGCGGATGGAGTCCGTCCCCGGGGGTGCGACCCCGGGATACGTGGAATATTCCACGCGTCAGACCTTGATTGCGGTTCGAAACCCGGCAGAGACGAAGGGCCTCTGATCAGCGTTTCCGCTGGTCACAGGCCCTTCACCGGGTGGAGCTAGGGGGATTCGAACCCCCGACCTTCTCATTGCGAACGAGACGCGCTACCAACTGCGCCATAGCCCCTTGCATGCCCTCGCGAGCACAAGCCACTCTAACACCGAGCCGGCCCCGCCTACGAAATCGGAGGTGGCCCGGGCGGCGTTGCGCTCGTCACACCTCACTCGCCGGCCGCGCGCCGGCGGGCCAGCACTGCGTCGAGGTCGAGCTTCACGGCGACCGGCTCGAGCAGCGCGGCGGCGGCGGACGCCGGCGACGCCACGGTCGGGCGCTGGGGCACCGCGGAGTGGGTGTCCGGGGCGGCGTCGGCGTAGGGCGCCACGTCGCGGCGGGGCACGTCGGGCTTGAGCGTGTACGAGGGCACCGGGACCGGCACGGGGGTCCACGTCTCGTGCGAGGCGCCCTGCGCCCCGCGCTCGGCCCAGGCGGTGTCCGGTGCCGCGGTGGCCGGAGGCGCGCCGACGTCCGTCCCCGTGTCGGGGCGGCCTGTCCCGGCCGGCGCCTCGAGGTCGTCCTCACCGTCGTCGCGGCGAGAGTCGGTCGAGGCGCTGCGGTCGGCGGAGGCCGGGCCGGCAGGGGCGCGCCCGACGGCGACGCTGTCAGTCGAGGCCCGGTCGGCAGTAGCACGGTCGACGGCGAGAGAGCCGGCGTCCGCTGGCCGGCCGGGGGTGGCCGACGCATCGGCAGACGTACCGGCCGACGTGCTCGCGTCTGCCGCCGCACCGGGGGCCGCACTCGCGTCCGCGTCCGCCGACGCGCCCGCCTCGGCGCCACGCGCACGCCCCGCGGCAGCCGACGCCACGCGCCGGGACGGGGGCCGCTGGGCGGCGGCGCGGCGGGTGATCTCGCGCAGGTCCGCCTGCAACCGGGCCATCTCGGCGCGGTCCCGCTTGTCGTGCGCCAGGGCCTGCACGGCCGTCCGGCGCCCGAGCACGAGAACCATGACGAGCAGGAGCGTGGGGACGACCGGCAGCAGCCAGGACGCGCCCACCAGCGGGACGGCCGCCCACGCACCCACGGAGACCACCAGCAGCAGGGTGGTGAGGATCAGCCGGCGGCGGGCGGCGGCGGCGCGCCGCGACACCCGGGCGGCGCGGGCGGCTCGCGCGGCCGCCAGGGCACGCGCGTCCTGCGGCGCGCGCCCGGCCGGTGCGTGAGGCCTGTTCGCCAAGGATGACTCCGGTCGTCGGCTGGGATCGTGCAGGTACGGACGGGTGGTCACCTGCGCGTGGTGCGTGCCGCCGTCGGCCGTGCCCGTCCGCCCGGCGAGGGCGGCGGTGCCGGCCGTGGCCAGGATCCGCAGGTCACCGGAGAACCGGTCCTCCACGCGCGAGTCGAGCAGCAGCTGCCGGCTGCGCACGAGGTTCGGCAGCAGGTAACCAAGGAGCACCAGGGTGAGCGCGATGAACACATAACCCTGGAGCTCCACGGCTCAACGCTAGTGGGCACAGTCGGGGACGGCCGGACCACCGGCGGCGTGTCTGCGGTGGAGACGGCTACAGATGTTAACGGACGCCTCCGCCCGCCTGGTGCCAGCGGCGCAGCAGGCCGCCGGGGACCTCCTCGGCGGTCAGCGCGTAGGAGCGGTGGTCGCGCCAGTCGCCCTGGATGTGCAGGAACCGCCGGCGCACCCCCTCGTCGCGGAACCCCAGCTTCTCCACCACCCGCCGCGAGGCGGCGTTCTCGGGCCGGATGTTGATCTCCACGCGGTGCAGCCCGAGCTCGAACCAGCAGTAGTCGCACACCATGGCCACGGCGGTCGGCGTCACCCCGCGGCCGGCGACGTGCTCGCCGACCCAGTACCCGATCACCGCGTTGTGGAAGGACCCGCGGGTGATGGAGGAGGCCGTCAGCTGGCCCACGAGCTCCCCGCCCAGCTCGATCACGAACGGCAGCGCCTGCCCGGCCCGGGCCTGCCGGTCCATGGCGCGGACGTACTCGTGGAAGGACGACGGCGGCGCCGCGGTGGGCGAGGTGGCCTCCCACCGCTCCAACCAGGCGACGTTAGCGCGGCGCAGCTCCTCCCACTCGCGCCGGTCCCGCAGGCGGAGCGGGCGCAACACGAGGAGTCCCTCCTCCAGGCGCGCCGGCCGGCGCACCGGCCAGTCCCCGCTCACGCGTCCAGCAGGAGGCAGTGCAGGCGGTCACCGGCCCGGACGTCCGTGACGTCCTCCGGCACGACCGCGAGCGCGTTGGACCGGGCCAGCGCGGAAAGCAGCAGCGCGGCCGGCGCCCCCATCGGCTCGGCCTGGTAGCCCTGCTCCGGGGAGCCGGTCAGGTGCACACGGACGAACTCGCGGCGGCCGGCCGGCGAGTACCAGCCGCTCGCCACCGCCGCCGGCACCGAGGGCCGGTACAGCTCGGTGTAGCCCGCCATGGCCCGCAGCGCGGGGCGCACGAAGGTCTCGAAGGCCACCTGCACGGCCACGGGGTCGCCCGGCAGCGCGAAGATCGGCGTGTCGTCGCCGATGTGCCCGACGCCAAGCTGCCGGCCCGGCCACATGGCCACGTTGTCGAAGCGCACGGTGCCCAGCGGGCCGAGGACCTCCTTGACGGTGTCGTTGGCGCCGTAGCTCAGCCCCCCGGTGGTGATGACCAGGTCCGCGCGCACGAGCTGGTCCTCGAGGGTCTCGCGCAGCTCGCGCCGCTCGTCCGGCACCGCGGCGACGCGGAACGTGGCGCCGCCCGCGTCCTGCACGGCGGTGGCCAGGGCGTGGCCGTTGGCGTCGTAGACCTCGCCGGGCTGGGCGGGGCGTCCGGGCTCCACCAGCTCGTCGCCGACCGAGACGATCACCACCCGCGGCCGCGGGTGCACGCTCACGCGCCCCCGCCCGACGGCCGCGAGCAGCGCGACCTGCCGGGCCCCGACCCGCTCCCCCGCCGGGAGCACCACCTCCCCCGCGCGCAGGTCCTCGGCGCGCCGGCGCACGTTCTCCCCGGCTGCGACGGCGCTGCGGACCGCCACCTCGGCCCGGCCGAAGTCGGTCTGCTCGACCGGGACGACGGCGTCCGCGTCCAGCGGCAGGGGCGCGCCGGAGGCGATGCGCACGGCCGCGCGGGGCACGAGGCGGAGCTGGTCGACCTGCCCGGCCCGCAGCTCGTCGGTCACCCGGAGGGTCACCGGCTCCTGCGGGCGGGCGTCCGCGACGTCGGCCGAGCGGACGGCGTACCCGTCGAGCGCCGCCAGGTCGGCGACGGGCAGGTCACCGGCGGCCACCACGTCCTCCGCGAGGATGCAGCCGACGGCGTCGGGCAGCACCACCTCGAGCGGGGGAAGCGGGCCCACCGCCGCCAGGCACGCCGCGAGGTGGTCCTGGACGCTCCTCACCGGGCGCTCGGGGTCCCAGGGGTCGGGGCCGCGGGACGGCCGGCGGCCGCGGGGTCCGAGCCGAGCTCGACGTGGCGGCCGGCCACGTACTCGGTCAGCCAGGCGCTGAAGTCGGGGCCGAGGTCCTCACGGTCGGCGGCGAGGCGCACGACAGCCTTGAGGTAGTCGAGCTTGTCGCCGGTGTCGTAGCGGCGCCCGCGGAAGACGACGCCGTGGACGCCTCCGCCGTCGGCCGGGTCCATGCGGGCGAGCGTCTGGAGCGCGTCGGTGAGCTGGATCTCGCCGCCGCGCCCGGGGGCGGTCTCCTCGAGCACGGCGAAGACGGCCGGGTCGAGCACGTACCGGCCGATGACGGCGAGGTTGGAGGGGGCGTCCTCCACGGCGGGCTTCTCCACGAGCTCGGTGACCTTGACGACGTCGCCCGCGGCGAGGGTGCCGACGGCGCCCGCGGCGGCCGGCTCGACGGCGGCGCAGCCGTAGAGGTTGATCTGCGCGGGGTCAACCTCGAGCAGCGCGATGACGGACCCGCCCAGGCGCTCGCGCACGGCGATCATGTCGGTGAGCAGGGTGTCGCGGGCGTCGATGAGGTCGTCGCCGAGCAGGACGGCGAAGGGCTCGGCCGCCACGTGGTCCTTGCCCTGCAGCACCGCGTGGCCCAGGCCCTTCGGCTCGCCCTGGCGCACGAAGTGCACGTGGGCGAGGCCGGTGGAGTCGCGGACCGCGGCGAGGCGGCCGTCGTCGCCCTTCTTCTCCAGGTTCGCCTCCAGCTCGGGGGCGGAGTCGAAGTGGTCCTCGATGGCGCCCTTGCCGCGGCCGGTGACCATGAGGACGTCGTCGATGCCGGCGCCGGCGATCTCCTCGACCACGTACTGGATGGCGGGCTTGTCCACGACGGGGAGCATCTCCTTGGGGATGGCCTTCGTGGCGGGGACGAATCGGGTGCCCAGTCCGGCGACGGGGACCACGGCCTTCCGGACGGTGGACACAACGGCCTCGGGCGACGTGTTCGCAGACATGACGTGAGGCTATCGGGGGCGGCGACGACACGGCGAGTCCCATCTGCCCTGCGGCTCCGCTCCGCGCCGGTTCTCGTGCGGGCGTGCCGCTGGACCGCTCAGCCGGCGGGTGTCGCCGCGACCTCGTGCACGAACGCGGCGACGGCGTCGAGCCACTCGTCGGCGCCGGCGGCGGGGTCCTTCCGCGAGCGCGCGAGGGAGTGGTCGGCGCCCGGGATCTCGAGGTGCCGGGCGCCGCGGACCCCCGCCAGCGCCGCCCGCAGCAGCGCCGGCCGGCACAGCGGGTCCTTCTCGCCCTGCACGAACAGCTGGGGGACGGGCACGTCGGCCAGGTGCACGGCGCGCAGCTTCTCCGGCCGGCCCGCGGGGTGGAGCGGGTAGCCGAGGTACACGGCGCCGACCGTCTCGGGCGCCCGCCCCTGCGCGAGGAGCATGGACGCCATCCGCCCGCCCATGCTCTTGCCGCCGATGACGAGGGGGCCGTGGCGGCGCATCGCGAGCGCGCAGTCGACCATGGCCCGCCAGGTGGTGAGCATGCGGGCGGCGGGGTCCGGCGGCCGGCGTCGTCCGGTGCGCTGCGCCTCTTCCATGGAGGGGAAGTGGAAGCGGACCACGCACAGCCCGCGCCCGACCAGGCCCTGGGCGGCCAGCTCCATGAAGGGGCTCGTGTACGGCGCGCCGGCGCCGTGCGCGAGGACCAGGAGCGGGCGGCCGGCGAGCGCCCCGTCGCGCCGCCAGCTCACCGGACGACCGTCGACCTCGAGCTCCATGGGCGCACCCTCGCGCACGGACGTGGTCCGGCGCAACGAGACGCCGTGGGGCCGGCGCGGGAACGGGGCGGCACGGGAACGGGGCGCGGCGCGGCGTGGCGCGGGCAAGGCGCGGAGCGGCCGCGGGCGCCTGTCCGCGCAGGGCGGAATGGCTCCCGAACCGGTGGTTGGTGTCCGTGGTGGCTGGGATGCTGGGGCCATGTCACGCGCCCAGCTCTCCCTTCCCCGCACCGACGGCTACGAGGCCGAGGACGCCAAGCAGCTTCTGCGGCGCCTGGTGCGGGAGGCGCGGGCGCAGCGCACGGAGCGCGAGCGCGAGCAGGCCGGTGTCGCCCTGGCCGCCCTGGGCCTCCAGGCCGTCGGGGACGCCGGCTGCGTGGCGGCGTACGTCTCGCAGGGCTCCGAGCCGCGCTCGTTGCAGCTGCTCGAGGCGTTGCGTGAGCGGGGCACGCGCGTGCTCCTGCCGGTCCTGGGCCCCGGGCTCGCCCGCACCTGGGCGGAGTACAAGGGCCCGGACGACCTCCAGGTGCGCGCCCCCGGGCGGCCGCCGGAGCCGTCGGGGCCGGTGATGCCGGCGGAGGCGATCGCGGAGGCGGACGCCGTCGTCGCGCCGGCCCTGGCCATCGACGCCGCCGGCACCCGCCTGGGGCAGGGCGGCGGGTGGTACGACAGGTGCCTGAAGCTGACGCTGCCCGGCACGCCCGTCTTCGGGATGATCTACGCGGAGGAGCTCGTCGCGGAGATTCTCCTGCCGGCGGCAGAGCACGACGTCCCGGTGGGCGCGGTGGTCACGCCGGAGGAGTGGTTCCTGCTGGAGGGCTCGGCGTTCCGGACGGCGTCCCGGGCGGCTCGGTCCGCGCCCGGGCCGGAGCAGCGCCCCGCTCGGTAGCGGGTCGCCTCCCGCCCGAACTGGGGTCGCCGCTCCCCCGCCGGCGGCGGCCGTGCCGCGGCGACGGCGCCGCCCCCTCACTCCGGCGGACGCAGCGTGAGCGTCTCCCTGGCGCCGTGCTCGGCCGCGGCACGAGGGCCCGGCCACGGGAACGTCTCGCCCGCCGCCCAGGCCGCGGTCTGGTCCGTGTAGTGCGTGGAGCCCGGGTGGCCCGAGACGCCGGTCGTGACCACCCAGGTGGAGGCGTCGCGGTCGCCGAGGTCGACCACCATGCGCATGGACGGCCCGTCCGCGACGGTGTAGTCGCCGCGCCCGAGGTCGTCGTGGGCGGACGCGTTGTAGCTCATGGCGTTGACGACGGCGGCGCCGCCGGGCACCTCGACGGGGCTGGGGTTGACGAGCCTGCGCACCATCTCGGGCGCCTCCGGGCCGCCGAGCACGGGGTGGGTCAGCCGCACCTCGTGCATCTTCCCCCACCGCCACTCCGCCGGGTTCTTCCCCAGCGAGTTCGTCAGCTGGTGCCGCGCCCCCACGAGCGCCTGCCGGAGGATCTCGTCGCGTCCCTCGACGATGTTCACGGTCGTCCGGTCGTCCCACCACGGGTTCTCCGGGTCCTTCATGAGGGCCTGGACCACCTGCAGCCAGCGGGCGCCGCCGTCGGGCGCCTCGGAGGCGGGCAGGTCGTCCGCGAAGGTCAGCCGCAGCAGGTTGGCCCACACGGCGTTGAAGTAGGCCGCGCCCGGCGAGTCGGTGCCGGTCGGGTAGCCGTTGGCCGACCACGTGCGCAGCAGGTCCACGGCCTGGGCGACGAACGCGTCCTCGACATCGACGTGGAGCAGGTCGGGGACCAGCACGGGTCCGAAGGGGCTGACGTCGTCGAGCATGACGGCGTTCATCGCGCCCACGTCGAACGGCCTGCCGCCCGCGATCCGTTCCTCCAGGAGCGTCCGGATCCGCGCGGCCCGGTAGCCGGGGTCCCAGTCGCCCGTCAGGAAGGGGCCTGAGCCCGGGGTGGTGACGGCCTGGTTGGCGGTGACGATGAAGCCCTCGGGCGGGTTGAGCTCGGCGGGCATGGCCTCCGGCGGGACGAAGCCCTGCCAGTCGTACCGCGAGTCCCAGCCCGGTCGCGGCCACGAGCCGTCGGAGGGGACGGGCGCGCCCTTGACGTCGGCGCGGACCGGGACGCGCCCGGCGGCCTGGTAGCCGATGTCCCCGTCCGCCGTCGCGAAGGTGATGTTCTGCGACGGCACGTCGAGGTCCGCGGCCGCCGCGGCGACGTCCGCGGCGGAGGCCGCCCGGTCGAGCGCGAAGATCGCCGCGCCGGCGCGCCCCGGCGTCAGCGCCGTCCACTGCAGGGCGACAACGTAGCCCGAGAAGCCCGCCGGCGGTGCGCCCTCGGGCACCGGCACTGTGCCCGTCACACCGGTCTCGGGCAGCACGTCCGAGACGATCGGCCCGTGCACCGTGCTGCTGACGGTCACGGTCACCGGGTCGCCGCCGTTGACCTCGATCGTCTCGCGGCGCTGCTCGAGCGGGACGCGCTCGCCGTCGCGCAGGTAGGTGCCGTCGTCGTAGACGCGCTCGAGCGTCAGGTCCATCACGTCCGCGCCCAGGTTGGTCAGGCCCCAGGCGAGGTGGGCGTTCTGGCCGATGATGACGCCGGGCATGCCGGAGAAGCTGAAGCCCGAGACGTCGAAGGTGCACTCCGGGGTCGCCTTCGTGCAGTGCAGGCCCACCTGGTACCAGATGCCGGGGGCGCTCAGACGCAGGTGGGGGTCGTTCGCGAGCATCGGCTTGCCGGTGCTCGTGTGCGCCCCCGCGACGACGAAGGAGTTCGACCCGATGGCCTCGCCCTCACCGATCATGACCGGGACGGCCGAGACTGCCGCGGAGGCGTCGGCCAAAGCGCGCTGGACGGCGTGCCCGCCGGGGACCGCGCCCGCCGCCGGTTCCGGTTCCGGCCCGGCCGCCGGTGCCGGTTCCGGCCCGGCCGCCCGTCCGGCCGGCGCCGCCGGTTCCGGCCCGGCCGCCCGTCCGGCCGGCGCCGCCGGTTCCGACCCCACCGCCGTCGCGGGGTCCGTCGCCGCCGTTGCCGCCCCCACGGTCGCCCCGTCCACACCGGACGGTCCCGCCGGCAGGGATTGCACCGCCGGGGCGGCCGAGGCGGGCGCCATGATCGGGGCGTTCGTGGCGTAGGGGTAGTCCGGGTAGAGCTCCTCCACCCGGGTGACGTTGTCGGCCAACGGTCGCAGCGCGGCCGCGCGGCCGAGCTCCGCCTGGTAGTTGCGGCTGAGCTCCCAGGCCATCGCCTTGAGCCACACGAGCGAGTCGACCGGGGTCCATGGCTCAACGGCCTCGAGCGTGGTGGTCATGCCGAGCACGGTGTACTCCACGCCGAGCCGGGAGGCCTCGCGCCCGTCGAGGTAGGCGTTGACGCCCGCGGCGTAGGCCTCGTACAGGGCGCGCGACGCGTCGTCGAGCTGCTCCCACTCCTGCTCGGCCACCTGGCGCCAGCCGAGCGTGCGCACCACCTGGTCGGCGGCCAGGGCACGCTCGTTCGGTCCGACGAGCTCCGAGAGCCGTCCCGAGGCGACGTGCCGCCGGTAGTCCATCTCGAAGAACCGGTCCTGCGCGTGCACGTAGCCCTCGGCGCGCATGAGGTCGACGTCGGAGCTGGCGTAGATCCGTGGGACGCCCTGGCCGTCGCGCACGACCTGGACCTCCGCCCCGAGCACGTCCAGGGTCTCGGCGCCGGCGTCGTCCGGCAGCGGCCGGCGCACCAGGACGGTGGCGAGGCCGACCGCGACGACGAGCACGACCACGAGGAGCGCGCAGACGGCGATCGCCGCCTTGCGCACCACAGACATACGTTGCACCCGGCGAGCGTAACCGGGGTGGGCAGGCTCACTGGGCCGGCGGCGCCGAGAGAGCGTAGGATTGGCACTCGGTGAGGTGGAGTGCCAACCACTCCCTCAAGTCCTTGGAGGGTCCCGTGCCTACCTATGCGTACCGGTGCACCGTGTGCGGCAACGAGTTCGACGTCAAGCAGTCGTTCAGCGACGACGCCCTGACCGTGTGCCCCACGTGCGGCGGAGGGCTGCGCAAGCTGTTCTCCTCTGTCGGTGTGGTCTTCAAGGGCGCGGGCTTCTACCACAACGACTCCCGGTCGACGACGACCTCCACGACCGCCGGGGCGCCCGCCGCCACCGAGAAGGCCGGCACGACGGCGAGCCCCGCCCCCGCCGGCTCCACGCCGGCGGCCGCCACGAGCTCGTCCTCCAGCACCGGCTCGTCCGCGAGCGCCGCCGGCTGACGCGCCCCCGGTAGCGGCGGCGTCCGTGGGCGCCGCTGCCAGCTCCACAGCCACGCGCGCTGAGCCGCCCGGGCGCGCCGCCGCGTCCACAGCCACGCGCGCTGCCACCGCGTCCACAGCGACCTCTGGCGGCCCGGCCTACCCCAACACGGTCGGCCTACGGTCCGGGGATGCGCCCGCGCCGTCCCCCGCCCCCCTCGCGCTCGGTCGCCGCGCGGCTCCGGCGCACCCTGTGGCGCCGTCGGTACCCCTTTGTCGCGCTGTGCCTGGGCCTCGCCGTCGCGACCGGGCTCGGCGTGCTGCGCCCGCCCGAACCGCCCGGCGAGCCGGCACTCGTCCTCGCCGCGGACGTGGCCGCCGGCACGCCGCTCACCGGCGCCGACCTGGTGGTGCGCACCGTGGTCGCGGGCACCGTTCCGCCGTCGGCGCTCCGCGACGAGCGGGCGGCGCTCGGCCGGCCCCTCGCGGTGGGCCTCCCCGCCGGCACGGTGCTGATGGCGTCCATGCTGACCGGGCCCGGCCTGGCGGACGGCGCACCACCCGGCACCGTGGTGGTGCCCGTCCCCGTGGCCGACGCCGGCTCCGCCCGCCTCGCCCAGCCCGGGCAGCGCATCAACCTCGTCGCGGCGGGCGGCGAGGCCGCCGGTGTCCCGGGCGGCGCGGAGGTGGTCGCCCGCGACGTCGTCGTGCTGGCGGTCCAGGAGTCCGGGGGCGGGAGCCTGCTCGGCTCCGGCGTGGCAGGAGTCACCTTCATCTTCGTGGCTGCCCCCGAGCAGGTCGCTACGGTACTTCTTGGCTCCAGCGCCTGGGCCCCCCTCAGGGCGGTCCTCCGACCGTGACCCGGCGGGCGCGGCGGGGCCGCCATCATCCCGGGGCCCGTGGCCCCCGACATCAAGGATCAGTGCATGCTTCAGGGCTTCAAGGAGTTCATCTCGCGCGGCAACGCCGTCGACCTCGCCGTCGGCGTGGTCATCGGCGCCGCGTTCACCGGCATCGTCAATTCACTCGTGAACAACGTCCTCAACCCGCTCATCGGCGGGCTCTTCGGGACGCCCAACTTCGACCGCACGTGGGTGTGGACGCTCGGTGCGGGCGACGACGTGGCGGAGGTCCTGCCGTTCTCCATGGTGACAGCCGCGGTGAACTTCCTGCTCGTGGCGGCTGCGCTGTACTTCTTCGTGGTGCTGCCCATGAACACGCTGGCAGCGCGACGCAAGATCGAGGTGACCGAGCCCGAGGCACCGGCGGACGACGTGCGGATCCTCACCGAGATCCGGGACCTGCTCGCCGCCGACCGCGCCGACCGTGCCGGCACGAGGAGCTTCTGACCGCTCCGGGGCAGGCCTGCGGGCGGTGAATGCACGGATTGCCCCACGAACGGTGCCGATGTGACGGGTGGTAGGTGTTGCTGCGCCTCATGGGTGCACTCCCGCCCCAGTGGTGGGGCAACCTGCCTCAGATCCTGCCCCAGTGCGGCGGGACGTCACGCCTGAGCCGTTCGTCGTTGGCGTCCCCGCCCTGCCCGGGTGCGGGCCCCGGCGCGGGCCGTACCGGCGGGGCGTCCCCCTGGTGGAGGGCGGCGACCTCGCTGGCGAGCTCCCCGGACGCGAGCCGCTCGCGGTCGACCGCGGACAGGGCCACGACCCGGCGGTGGCGGCGCCGGTGGGCATCGGCCGGGATGGGGTGGCCGGTGGGTTCCTCGCCCGCCGGGCCGGCCGCGCCCGACGACTCCGGTGCGTCGGCCCCCGCCGCCGCGGCCGGCCCCGACGACTCCGGTCCCGCCGCGCCCGGCGCGGCGGCGTGCCCCGGGCCGTCGGTCACCGGGACCGCCGCCGCACGACGTGACCGAGCACGGCCTCCGTCTGGGCGCCGCGCCGGGTCAGGGCCAGCTCGCCCCGCAGCTCCTCGACGAGCGCGTCGTCCTCACGCTCGGCGCCGTCGGAGACGATCCACGCCAGCAGGTCGTCGAGCTGGTCGTCGCTGTAGGCGGCGAGCGGGAGTCCAGGCGCCACGGGCGGGCGGGGACCCCGCTCGCGCAGGGCCACGGGCGGGCGGGGACCCCGCTCGCGCAGGGCCACGGGCGCGCCACCCGTCGGCGCGTCGCCCGCCGTCGTCGCGCTGCCCGTCGGCGCCGCGTCCCCCGCCGTCGCCGCGTCCGCGCCGCCCTGCCCCGCGACCTCACCACCGGCGGTGCCGGGCCCGGCCCCGGCGGCGGCGCCGGGCCGTATCCCACCGTCCGTGCCGGGCTGAGCGCCGGCCGGCCCACCCTCGGCCTGCCCCGTGGCCTCATCACCAGCAATGCCGCCCGGACCGTCGGCACCTGCCGGCGGTGCCACGACCGCCGGCGTGGGCGTGCGCTGCCCGCGCCGCTCCTCGACGACCTCCATCACCTCGGCGAGGATGGCCTGCGCCTCCGCCTGCGGGTCCATGAACACCGCGGTGGAGAATGCGGTGCGCACCCGCCAGCCGCGCGCGGTCAGCCGCTGGACCCAGTGCCGGTCGCGGCGGCGCAGGCTCGGCTCGGCGACGTACTCGGCGTCGTCCGTGAGCACGGCCACGAGCAGCTCGCCCGGCAGGTCGGGGTGCCCGATGGCCAGCGGGATGCGCACCCCGCCCTCGAGGCCGTAGCGCGGCACCACGGTCAGCCCCAGGCGCCAGAGCCGCTCGGCGAGGTCGACGAGGAGCTGGTCGGGGCTCTCCTCGGGCGCGCTCGTGGGGGTCTCGCCCGCGAGGGTGCCGACGGCGGCCTGGTCGAGCAGGTCGGCGAGCAGCTGCGGGCCCGGATGGCGGAGCCGCTCGCGGTCGATCTCGCCCGGGGCGATGCAGCTGACGATGACGAGCTGGTGGCGCACGGCGTCCAGGGCGTCCACCAGGCACGCCAGCCCGTCGGGTCCGTCGATGGCACCGAAGCGGTGCAGCACCCGCCCGTGCGGCGTCTTGCCGTAGCCCAGGGAGAGCACCACGACGTCACGGCGGAGGCCGCCCGCGCCGTCGACCTCGACCACGGTGAAGGCCTCCCGCCTGTCGGGGCGGAAGAACTGGGCGACGGCGGGGCTGTCGGCCACGGCTGCGCCGACGGCCTCGCGGACGCGGTCGGCGTGGCGGGCGTTGAGCGTCACGACCGCGAGCGACTGCTCGGGCGAGGAGAGAGCGTGGTCGATCACGAGGTCGACGACGCGGTCGACCTCGGCCTGCACGCTCTCGATGGCGTCCGAACCCGGGGCGGGCATGCCGTAACCCCCCTCGACCACGTCCAGGCGCATGCGCGCGGTCGACGGCGGCGCGGGCACCGAGCGGATGACCTCGCCGTAGCCGTGCTCGGCGAAGAACGCGGCGATGCCCTCGTCCCGCTCGGCCCGCCCCGTGGGCAGCGTCACCGTCGGGAGCAGGGGCGCGAGCGCCTGGACCAGGCCGTCGCCGCCGCGCCGCGAGTCGCCCACCAGCACGACCTGGCGGGCGCGCGCCAGCACGGCCACGGACTGCTCGACGGGCAGGTGCTGGACGCCGTCGAGCACGAGCAAGTCCACCGACGGCCCCTCGGGCAGCAGCTGGGCGGCCAGCAGGGGCGCCACCAGCCAGGCGGGCCGGACCGCGCCGACGAGGTCGGGGTGGGCGGCCAGGGCCTCCCGCAGGTGGGCGCCGCGCTCGGCCGCCAGGGCGTCGAAAAGCTGCGCGGCCTCCTCGTGCCTGTTTCGCACGGCGGCGACCAGGTTGCTCGCGACCACCCGGCGCACCGGCCCGGCCAGGCTGGCGACCTGGGCGTCGTCGAGCGCGCGGAAGCGCTCGGCCAGGGCGGTCAGCGACGGCCCGTCGAAGCCGGCGAGCGCCCGGTCCGAGCGGAGGATCTGCTCGAGCACCGAGCTCCACCACGCGAGGTCCAGCTCGGCGCCCACGAGGTCGCCCTGCACCCGGCGCTCGATGAGGTCGTCCACGAGCGGGCCGAGGCCCGAGCGGCGCAGCTGCCCCACGAGCGCGGTGCGCTCGGGCAGGACCCGCAGGGCCGGGGCGTCCAGGCCCAGCTCGCGCATCCGGGCCGTGAGCACGTCCAGCGGCACCGTGAACAGGTCGTCCCTCCCGGCGCCCGAGCCGATGACCGGCTGCAGGGCCTCGACGTCGGCGCGCACCTCCCGCTCCGCCGCCTCGATCTCGCCGAGCCCGTCGGGCAGGCGGGGCCAGCCGCCGTTCGGGTTGTACCGACGCCAGATCTCCCGCTGTTCCTGCACCCGCACCAGCTCGGCATGCAGGTCCGCCACGGGGCGCCCCGGCCGGAGCAGGTCGCGGGCCTGCTTGCGCAGCCGCCGGCGCACGGAGCCCTTCATGGACAGCCCGTGCTCGCGGCGCCACGCCCCGGTGGCCGTGGCCACGACCATGTCCGCGGCGGAGCGCTCGAAGACCTGCGGCAGGAAGACGTCGAGGGCCTCGGCGACGCCGTCGAGCATGCCGAGCTGCTCGCGCCACCCGGCCAGGGTGGTGGCCGGCTCCAGGCCGGTCTGCGCGGCCACCCGCTCCGCCTGCGCGGACAGGGCCGGCAGGCTGAGCTCGCCCAGGCGCTGGGTGCGCTCGAGCGCGGCCGACGCGGCCGGCGCCTCGTCGAGGTTCGCCCCGTACCACGGCGTGTCCTCGGGTCGCAGGGTGAAGGCCCCCAGCGCGGCGGCGCGGGCGAGCTGCTCGCGGGCATCCTCGAGCGCGCCGCCGGCGAGCCGGCGCAGCGCCTCGGCGTCCAGGCGCACCCGCGTGCGCGGGCCGGGGCGCGCGGAGGTCAGCCGGGCCAGAGCCTGCAGGGCGTCGTAGGCGGACGCACCCCAGGTCTCGTGGCGGGCGTGGAGCCCGGTGACGTAGTCGCCGAGCTGGGTCCGCACGCTCGCCAGCTCGGCGCGCATGGCGCGGATGCCGTCGTCGTCGACGTGCACCGGCGCTGGGCTCAGGCCGGCGCGCAGGCGCGCCGCGGCGGTGGTGCGCCAGCGCGCGTCGGTGGACAGGTCCAGGATCAGGTCGCCGAGCCCGAGCTCCTCGATCCGGGTGAGCAGCGCGCGGCCGGTGCGCCGCGTGCCGGGCACGTACAGCACGCGCCGCCCGGACGCTGCGGCGTCGGCGATGATGGCGGCGACGGTCCCGGCGACGTCGGCGCCCGGCGGGGTGTCGAGGAACACGTGGCGGCCGGACGCGACGGCGTCGACCGCGTGCTGCTGGTCGACGTCGAGGTCACCCGCCCCGCGCTCGGCCTCGGGGGCGCGGTCGGTGGCCACCCGCTCGGGCAGCGGGGCGTCGACCCGGGCGCGCGCCTGCTCGTCACCCGCCAGGGCCGCGACGACGTCGGAGGCGACGAGGTGCGGGCGCATGGCCGCCAGGTCGTCGGCGAGGACTTGCCCCGGGTGCACGAAGGGCCCGACGACGATCCGCTCGCTCATCTCGAAGCCCGCGAGGTTCTCCCGGCCCAGCTCGGCCAGCCGGTTCAGGGCCGCGCGGGGGGAGAACCCGTGCTCGGTGTACGCCAGGCGGGCGATCGCGGTGACGTCCACGCTGACGCCCGCGGCGCGCAGCGCGCGCACGAGGACCGCGTTGACCTCGATGGCGGACTCAAGGTCGACGTCGAAGTCGGACTCGGCGCCGGCGTGCGCGGTCAGGCGCACGGGCCGCAGCAGCACGGGGGCGTGGACGGTGCGGACCTGGGCGACGCGCGGGTGGGGCGTGGGCCCGGCCGCGGGCGGGGCCGGGAGCAGCGGCTTAGCCGGGGGCGGGGGCGCCGCTGTGGGGCCGGCCGGCACGTCGTCGACCAGCACCTGCGGGCGCGCGGGCGCGTCCGCCGCCGTTCCGTGCGCGCGCTGGCCCTGCGTCCCGTCATCCGCGTGGGCCGCACCAGCGCCGTGGCCGGCGGGCGCGGCAACGGCGTCATGGCCGGGCTGCGGGGCGCCCCCGTCGTCACCGGCGGGCACGGCAACGGCGTCGCGGCCGGGCTGCGGGGCGCCCGCGGCGTGGCCGGCGGACGCGGCGCCCGGGTCGCCGGAGACCTCGAGGTCGACGCTCTGGTGGTCCGCCAGGTCCGGGGCGCCCGGCTCGGGCAGCGCTGTCCAGGTCGCGACGCCGATGGCGAGGTAGGTGGGCGCGACGCCGTAGCGCTGAGCGAGCTCCTCCGCGCGCGCGCGGACCGTCCGGGCGCTGCGGCGGGCGGCGAGCTGCGCGCTGCCCTCGCGCACGAGGTTGCTCAGCCGGGTGGTGCGACCGGCGTAGAGCTGGGCGATCCCGGACGGGTGCGCGGCCGTGAGGTCGATGATCGCGTCGCCCAGGAGCGTCATGTCGGCGAGGGTGCTCGCGCCGCCGAGGCGCGCGAGGGAGCGCTGCCAGCCGGCCGCGGCCCGCTCGACGGTCGCGACACGCTCGGGGGTGATCCCGGCCCGCCGCTGGGCCGCCGGCTCGCTCGTGGGGGCGGGCCCGGGCGTCCCGGCCGCGACGGCGGGCGCAGGGGCGACGGCGTCCGGTTGCGGGGTACGGTCCTGAGCGGCCGGGGCGGTCCGGCGGCGGCCCGCCCCACCTCGGGAGAAGAGCGCAGGAGGTGTCATCCCACCACCGTAGGCAGCCGGGGCCTCACGTGGGGTCTCGGCGCGCCGCAGGGGCGTGCGCGGTACGGGGCTGCGGGCGGGTCCGGCCGCCATCGCGCCGGCCGCGACGGTGCGGGAGCCGGCGAAGACTGGGACGGAGCGCGGCGCGCAGGGGGGGCAGGCGTCGCGCTCCGTCTCGGCACATCATGGCGCGGGCCTGCCCCGCAGCGCAAGCACCTCGCTGGCGCACGTCCGTGCAGGTCACCACGCAGACCGGCGAGCGGAACGTTTACGGACGAAATGCGGCGTCAGGCGCGAGCACCCGCCTCGATCCGCCCGTGGGCCGGGTCCCCGTCGCACGCCCGGGCAGTGGCGCATCTCACTCCAGCCACCGCAGAACCTCCGGGCGCCGGACGGCGGCCCACGCCGGAGCGAACGCGTCCCACGCTGCCGCCGCTCGCGCCTGCTCCGCGGCGAGCAGGCCCGCGAGCAGCCGCCCGCCGTCGCCCTCCCCCGCACCGGGCCTGCCACCGAGGTCCTCGAGCAGGTCGCGGCTGACGACGCTGTCCTGGTGCTCGCCGAGGACGTCCTGGAGCTCCTCCGCGCCGGCCGCAAGTCGTGCGGCGTCGGGGCCGATCACCGTCCGGACGGCGTCGCACGCGTAGCGCACCCGTTTGGCGGCGCGCCGGGCGGCATGCAGCCGGAGGTCACGGTCCTCCTGCGTCGTCGCGCGCCCGGCGGCGTCCACGCGGCGCACGAGCCGGAGCCACTCGCGCCGCACCAGGGCGGGAAGCACCGCGCGTGCCGGCCCGGCGGCGGCCGGCCGCCAGGGCGGGGACGCGTCGAGCCCGCGGAGCGCGTCCTGCACCCGCAGGTAGTGCCGGGAGCCGAGCGCGGCGAGGAGGTCGGCGCGCGCCGCGCGGTGCCGCTCGTCAAGCGCCGTCTCGAGCGCGCGGACGGGTGCCGTGCCGATCCGCTCGAGAACGGCCGGGTCGAGCCCGGAGAGCAGGGCGCGCAGGCGCGCGCGCATGACCTCGGCGTCGCGGGCGTGGCCCAGGGCGTCGGCGAGCCAGACCAGCTGGCGGCGCACGGGGGCGACGTCGTCACGCTCGAGCAGCGGCCGGAAGGTGGCGAGCGCGCTGCGCAGCCGCCGCACCGCCACGCGCATCTGGTGGACCGCATCGGGCTCGTCGCGCCGGACCCGCGGGTCGAGCGCCCCGATCGCCGTGATCTGCTCGTGCAGGTAGGCGTGGATGACCGTGGCGGCGCTCGGCTCGGGCGCCCCGGGCGGGCCGGCGGCCGTCACGCCCGCGCCGCCGGCCAGAGGGAGACCTCGGCCACGTCCTCGGCGTCACGGAGCACCCGCAGGATGTTCCCGCCCGCCAGGGCGGCGAGGTCCCCGCGCGACCAGCCGCGCTCGGCCAGGGCCTGCAGGAGGCGGGGGTAGCCGGAGACGTCCGTCAGGCCGTCGGGCTGCCGGTCGATCCCGTCGTAGTCGCCGCCGAGGCCGATGTGCCGGACGCCGGCGACGTCGCGGGCGTGCTCGATGTGGCGCACGACGTCGCCGATGCCGACGGCGGGCCGGGGATGGCGGGCGAGCCACTCGCGGAACCGTCCTTCCCGGGCGGCGACGTCGGCCGGGTCCTCGAGCCCCTCGAGGGCGGCGCCGGCGTTGGCGACGATTGTCTCGTGCGCGCTCTGCCCCGGCACAGGCGCGCGCGGCCAGGGCTCCTCCCCCGCGCCGCGCGCCTCGTCGGCGGCCTCCGACCACTCGGCGTACGCCGGGGAGAGGAAGGCGGGGACGAAGGTCAGCGCCACCACGCCGCCGTTCGCTGGGAGCCGGCGCAGGACGGCGTCGCTGACGTTGCGGCGGTGGTCGCCCTGCGCCTTCACCGACGAGTGGCTGAAGATCACCGGCGCCCGGGTGGCCTCCAGGGCGGCGCGCTGCGTGGCCTCCGCGGTGTGGGAGAGGTCCACGAGCATGCCGACCCGGTTCAGCTCGGCGACGACCGCGCGGCCGGCGTCGCTGAGGCCTCCCACCCGGCCCGCCTCGGCAGCGGAGTCGGCCCAGGCGGTGTTGTTGTTGTGGGTGAGGGTCAGGTAGCGCACGCCGAGGCGGGCGAGCGCGCGCAGCACCCCGAGGGACCCGGCGATGCTGTGGCCGCCCTCCGCGCCGAGGAGCGCGGCGATCCGGCCGGAGCGGAAGACGGCGAGCAGCTCCGCGGCGGTGCAGGCAAGGCCGAACGTGTCCGGGTAGCGCGCGACCAGGCGGTGCACCGCGTCGATCTGCTCGAGCGTCGCGACGACGGCCTCCGGCTCGGGGAGGGAGGAGGGGACGAAGACGGACCAGAACTGGGCGCCGACGCGCCCGGCGCGTAGCCGTGGGATGTCGGTGTGGAACTCGGCGCGGGGCTCGTCGAGCCCCTCGACGCTGTACCCGGCGCGGGCGCGCAGGACCAACGGCCAGTCGTTGTGGCCGTCGATCAGCGGGGTGGTGCGCAGCACGTCCTCGACCAGCTCGGCTGTTCCTGACATCGCCGTCCTTCTCCGCTCATCACGCGGCACGCGCCTCGCGCCGGGCCGTGCCCGGTCCCACCGGAGGGGCCGCTGCAGCGCGGCGCCCGTCCCGGCGATCCTAGCGGCGGGGCCCGCGACCGGGCCGCGCGCCGGGCACGTTCTCGCGCCGCTCCGCCCGCAGCTGGGTGTTGTCGGCCCGGAGCCGGGCGTTGTCCGCCTCCAGGTCGAGGACCACCGCGACGCCGGCAAGGTTGAGGCCGTCCGCGAGCAACGTCCCGATGCGGCGGAGCCGGTCGAGGTCCCGCTCGCTGTAGCGACGGGTCCCGCCCTCCGTGCGCGCCGGCTCCAGCAGGCCGCGGCGCTCGTACAGGCGCAACGTCTGTGGTCCCATGCCAACCAGGTCGGCGGCCACGGAGATGCCGTACACGCCGCGGGCCGCCCCGGGCCCGGTCGCTCCTGCCATGTCCGCCTCCTCTCGGCCTTGCTCGCGCATGTCAGGGGTGCTATAAGAAACCTATCTCGATCCACACAGATCTGTCTCGGTCGCGCGACGGCGGACGGCACGCCCTCGCGCGGAGGGAGGGTGATGGTGATGGCACCGGCCGACCGGGCGCAGCTCCCGCCGTCCATGCCGACAGGGCGGGACGAGTTCCTCGAGCTGATCTGCTCCGACGCGGAGCTCCTCCGCGCAGAGTTCGACGCCATCGTCGCCGCGGAGTGGCCCGCGAGGACGCCGCCGTCCGCGCCCGCGCCGTCCCGCCGCGGCGTCGGTCGCGGCGGCCGTAGGGGTCGCGGCGCGCCCATGACGACGGCACGCCCACCCGGCACCCGCCCGCACCGTCCCGGCATGAACGGCTGGGCACGGCAGCGGTCACCGCCGCGGGCCGGCAACGACCACCAGCCCGGGGTCCCGGCCCAGCGCCGGGACCCCGGAAAGCACCCGACCCCATCGACGACCATGACGACCCCACGCCCGGACCTCTACGCCGACCTCGGCGTCGCCCCGGGGGCGACGTCGGCCGAGATCGCTCACGCCTACCGGGCGCTGGTGCGTCGTCACCATCCCGACACCCGCGACCGTGCGCGCACCGAGCCGGCGGCGTCGGACGCCACCCTGCGGGACGCGCTCCTGGCCTACGCCGTGCTGCACGATCCGGTCCGCCGGGCCGCGTACGACCGCCAGGTCGCCCGGGCGCGCCACGACGGGTCACCGCCCGCACCTGCTGGGGAACGGGCTGCGCCGCCTCGGCAGCGGGTCCCCGGTTGGGAACCGGCCGGTGTGGGCGTCGGTGATGCGCCGATCCAGGCCGGGCCCGTGTGGTGGCAGCCGGAGGGGGCCGGGGGGCCGGGCCGACCCGTGCTGCGGCCCGGGGCCCCGGGGCCACCGGATCCGTGGCCCGGCCGCTCAGCCCGCCCCGTCCCATGGGGCGACCTCATCGCCGCCCTGCTGCGCGCCGCGCGCGGGTAGACACCTTCACGGACGGTTCTCATGCACCTCTCTGACAACTCTCGCCAGCTCTCGCTCCTGCTCCGCGCCAGCAGCGAGCTCGACATCGTCGGTGACGTGACCGCCACCGTCGACAGCCCGTCCGAGCTGATCGCCTGGGCGCACATCCTGACCGACCCGGTCATCCGCGCGTGGCGGACCCAGTCGGGCAACCGCTTCGTCGACGTCTCGGCGTCCTCCGACCGTGAGCCCGTGCGGGGGGCGGTGACCGCGGTCCTGCCGTGCGAGGACCACCGGGAGTTCTGGGACGAGCTCCCGCCCGCGCGAGACCTCGGCACCGGCGAGGAGGCCCCGCTGACCCTGAAGGACCTGTCGGCCGCGTGGGAGGCGATGCCGCTGACACCGGAGACGTGACCGCTTCGCGGACGCCGGCGCGGACCTTCGACGGCGGGCCCGCGCGGTCCGGCAGCGCATAGCGTCGCTCCATGTCGACGAACCGGATGGAAGCGTTCAGCGACGCGGTGATCGCGATCGCCATCACGGTGATGGTCCTCGAGCTCCCCACGCCGCACGAGACCACGTGGGACGCCTTGCGCGCCGCGTGGCCGGTGCTGCTGTCGTACGTGCTGAGCTTCGTCACCCTGGGCATCTACTGGAACAACCACCACCACATGCTGCAGGTGACCGCACGGGTGAACGGGGGGATCCTCTGGGCGAACCTGCACCTGCTCTTCTGGCTGTCGCTGGTCCCGTTCACCACCGCCTGGATGGGCGAGAACGGGTTTGCACCGGTGCCCACCGCTGCGTACGGCGTCGTCCTGCTGGCCGCCTCCGTGGCCTACTACGTGCTGCAGGGCGCGATCATCCGGGACCAGGGGAGGAAGTCCGTGGTGGCCGCCGCGGTGGGGCGGGACCTGAAGGGCAAGGTCTCGCCGCTGCTCTACATGGCCGGCATCGCCCTCTCGTTCCTCGACAACCGGCTCGCGGTCACCGCCTATGCCGCGGTCGCCCTCGTGTGGCTGGTCCCCGACCGCAGGATCGCGCGGGGGTTGTCCGCGGTCGGCCCCGACGGGCCAACCGATGCCTGACCTCCCCGCTGTTCGAAGCGAAAGCTGGAACTGTTAGCGAACTGTTCGACCGCGCGGGCGCGCCGGACCGTCGGCCTCTTGTGTGCATCTAGACACTGTCGTGAACAACGAGCGGATCGGTCTTCGCTCCAGCTCTGTTCCAGGGCGTAAACACTTGGTGTCAGATACCGTCCGAAAAGGCAGGTCAGCATGACACCCCTCGCCGCAGCGGCCCCGCACAGGGCCTACTCCGAGTCTCCCCGTCTGGGTCGCACCGGCCGTCGCCCTGCCCGTATCACCCGGTCCACCCCGCTGCCGGCTGCGCCTCAGGTGCGGGACCTCCTCGCAGAGACGCTCGCCCGCGACGTGGAGGCCGTGGCGGCGGCGGATCCGCTGCGCACCGCGGGAAGCACCGTGATCGGCGTGTACACCGACGACGAGTACCGCACCGCGGCGATCGTGGCCATGGAGGCGCCGCTGGCCGCGCGGATCGCGGCCGCGTTCGCGTTGATCGCGCCGCGGCGCATCGAGGAACGGATCGCGGGCGGCGCCCTGTGGGTCGACCAGTTCGAGGACGTCTCCGAAGTTCTCAACATCCTGGCCGCCATGCTGAATGCTGACGGCGCACCGCACGTGCGCCTGTCGACCGTCTATGACGCCCTGCGCACCTTCCCACCGATGGACGTCGTCGCATGGCTGAGCAGCTACCTGCCCCGGGTCGACGTGGATGTCACAGTCAAGGGATACGGAAGCGGCACCATGACGGTCATCGTGGCCGGGGCGTGATTCCCGTGCCCCTCGCGCCCGCGCTCCACGTGCCGGGCACCCGGCTGTCGCACCAGCGGCGGCCTCACCTCCGCGCACCGTCGTCCCCGCGCCCCACCACCCGACCCACCGTGGATGTCCGACGTGACCTGCATGCGCACGATCTCGCCCTCTCTATCGAGCAGCAGCTTCTGGCTCTGGTCGATCGCGGAGCCTTCGACGACCGGGTGCGGTTCGGGGACGGGGCCGCGGGGATCGTGTGGGCCCTGGCGCACGTCGGGGCCCAGGTACCTGCCTCGACCGCGGACCACCTTGCCGGGCTCGTCGCCCACGGCCCCTCCAGCGACGTGGGTCTGGTCACCGGGCTGAGCGGGGCGGCCCTCGCGCTCGACGGTGCCGGACGGCACGTGGAAGCGGGCCGAGCCTGGCGCCAGGTGGAGGCCGCACCGATGGGCCGGCTGAACGCCACGGTCGCCGACGGTCTGGCCGGGGTCGGCCTCGCTCTGCTCGAGCGCACCCCGGTCCCCGACGCCGCCGCGCTGCTCGCCCGGATCGATGCCGTCACCCGCGCCCTCGTCCACCGGCTGACAACGCGGACGCACCGGCCCTCACGCCCCGGGATCCTGCACGGGGGCTCCGGCCCGGCGCTGTACCTGCTCCACGCCTACGACCTCACCCATGATCCCTCCCTTCTTCCGGTGATCGAGAGGGCCCTCCGGGACGACCTCCTCCTGCTGGGCTGGTCACCCACCGGACCGGGGAGGCCCCTCCAGCGCCTGCCCCTGGGCGGCATCGCCACCGGCATCTCGGGGATCGCCATGGTGCTGCACGAGGCGGCTCGCTACCTCGACCAGCCCTGGCTCGCCGCAGCCCGGGACGACCTCGCTGACGCCTGCACGAGCCATATCGCAGATGCCGGCGTCACGCGGCGCGCCGTCGCGGCACTCATGGCACTGGAGTACATCCGCCCCGCCGTCGACAGGCGGGGGGACCCTGCGCTCGAGCGTCTGAGAACCGTTCCGCATGCCGCCCCGAACCGAGCCGCGAGTGAATCGGTGCCCGTTATTACAGCGGTCACAGCCCTGCTCGCCTCCCACTATGCGCACTCGAGCGTTCCGGCTCGCGTCGCCTTTTTCTGGTGACCGCGCGTCGAAAACCGTCTCACGGGGCGCGCAATGGACCTGTTGAAAAGGCACCGGACCAAAGCACCGCTCATGCGCATGTTCACGGGCGTCCCGAGATCGAGCGGAAAGGTGATTCTCACCGTCATTGTGCGACATGAACAACGTCACGCTCGCAGACGCTCATTGTCGCCACCGCACCAGGTATCATCGAGACCGTGGGTGCGAGCCCAGTCGAGGTGCCCAAGGGTGTGCTCTTCCGAGATGACCCCTGACACACTCTCGAATGGAGACAACAGATGACCAAGTACTTCGCGTGGATTCTTGAGACCGCCCGCAGCGTCGAGCAGATCGACCGCCTTCCTGAGTTCACCATCAACTGAGCGAACTCGCTCTGGTACGAAAAGCCCCGTCGCGCCGAGCGTAACGGGGCTTTTCTCTCGCCGAGCATCGGAGCACCAGTGCTGAGAGCCTGACGACCCGCAACCCGTGGTCGAGGGCCCCGGGAGCGCGCGGTGCAGTCCTCGCCCGCGACGGGCTCGAGGTGCCGCGCCATGTGTTGCCCGGACCGGACCGCAGGAGTTCTATGGGGACCGCTACCAGCCGGCACTGCGGGCGGGCGCGATGTGGGGCCCAGCGGCAACGGGAGACGACCTACCGCCAGGTGGGAGAACCGAACAGGGTGCGGGCACGGCCGCTAGGCCGTCCTGCCCGCGGGGAGTGGGGACTGCGCCATGACCGAGGCCACCACCACGAGGACGCGCGTCGTCCCCGAGAAGCTCACCTGGAAGAACTACTCCGGCTACGCGGCGGGTGACGCGGCCAACAACTTGGCGTTCTCCATGGCGTCGTCCTTCCTGCTCCTCTACTACACGAACGTCGTGGCGATCGAGGCGGCGGCGATCGGGACCATGTTCCTGGTCATCCGGTTCTGGGACGCGATCGCCGACCTCTTCGCCGGCCGCATGGTGGACGCGAAGAAGCCCGGCAGGCTTGGCAAGTTCCGGCCGTTCATTCTCTGGTTCTCGTTGCCGCTGCTGCTCTCGAGCATGGCGATCTTCTCGGCCAAGACATTCTTCCCGGACATCACGCCGGGCCAGGCGATCGTCTACGCGTACATCTCGTACGCCGTGATGGGGACCCTGTACAGCCTGGTCAACATCCCGTACGGCTCCATCGCCCCGGCGATGACCCAGGTGCCCACCGAGCGGGCGGCCCTGGCGAGCTGGCGCGTGTGGGGCTCGAACATCACGATCCTCATGCTGTCGTTCGTCGTCGCCCCCCAGATCAAGCGGTTCGACGGCGATCCCGAGGGTCTGCAACGGTCGTTGACCATCACGACCGCGATCTTCGTCGTCGTCGGCATGGCGCTGTACCTGTACACGATCGCGAACGTGAGGGAGCAGGTGCAGCGGGACGTCGCCGCTCCGAGCATGCGGGAGAGCTTCGGGACGCTGCTGCACAACAAGCCGCTGCTCTGGCTCTGCGTGGGCAGCCTGCTCTTCCTCACGGGCCTGACCGCGATCGGGACCCTCGGGCCGTACTACGCGATCTACGTCCTCAAGGACCCCCAGTACATCGCCTGGAACGCCGTCGCCCAGGCGGCCGGCACGTTCCTCGTCGCCTCGTTCATTCCCACCATCGTCCGCCGGTTCGGCAAGCGAAACGGCTACATCGGGCTCGGCCTGGTCGGTGTAGTCGCCGGCACCGGGCTCGCGTTCGCCCCGCCCAGCACACCCGTCCTGGCCGTCGTCTCGTTCTTCCTCCTCGGCATCGGCATGGGCGGCGTGAACACCCTCATGTGGGCGCTCGAGGCGGACACCGTCGAGTACGGCGAGTGGAAGACGGGGATCCGCACGGAGGGCACCACGTACGCGCTCTTCTCCTTCACCCGCAAGATGGGCCAGGCCATCGGTGGGGCGGCGGGCGCCTACACCCTCGGGATCGTGGCGTTCAGCTCCCAGCTCGCGGCCGAGGGGACGCCGCAGGCCGCGGAGACGATCACCGGGATCCAGCGGGCGGCCGGCGTGGTCACGGCCGGCTTCATCCTGCTCTCCCTCGTGGTGATGTTCTTCTACCCGCTCACGGACAAGGTCTTCAAGCAGGTGGTCAGCGAGATCACGGCCCGCCGGATCCAGCGCGAGGCGGGCGAGGATCGAGCCGCTGCGGCTCAGGGCTGAACGTCAGCGACTCGTCGTCCGGAGGGCGTTCACGATGGCGTCCGCCGCGGCGTCCACCGTGATCCGGCTGGTGTTGATGACCAGGTCGTACCGGTCGGGAAGGCGGGGGTCCCACCCGTAGAGGACCTCGGACATCTCCGCCCGTACGGCGTCCTCGCGCACCTGGCGCCTGGCGGCGCGCTCGGTCGTGATCCCTGCTTCTCGGGCGGCGCGCTCGATGCGGTCGTTCGTGGAGCCGGTCAGGAGCACGTGGACGGTGTGGGGCCGCTCGGCCAGGATGACGGCACCGTTGCGCCCCACGATCACGCCGCCCTGCTCCGCCATCTCGCGCACCGCCCGGTTGTTGCCCGAGACGAGGTCGTACTTCTGCCGCTGCGTCTCGACGACGTCGCGGCCCTCGAAGCCGCCGTATGCCCCACCCATCGCGGCGTAGACCGTGGCGAGCGTGGCGTTCTGATCGAGCCGGGCGTCGTCGTCGCCGCCCTCGATGTCCTCGGAGGTGAAGGCCTGGGCGTGAAAGGGCAGGCCCAGCCGCTCGGCCACCTTCCTGCCCACGTCGGTGGCGCCCGCTCCGTACTGCTCGAAGATCGTCACAACGGGCTTCGCGGATGTGGCGCCGGCCAGATCTGTGTCCATCGTGCAGGCCTCCTTCGTCGCAGCGTCCGGCGGGACCCGACCGTCCGTGCGGGACGTCCAGCCGCCGTCGGCTGGCCCCAGGATGCCATCCCGCGCCGATCCGTGTGGGCCATGGCTACCGAGAGGTCCGGCTCCCGCCGCCAGGTCCTCGACCGGCTTGCACGGGACCTCGCGCAGCGTGCGGGCGGTCCCGGCACACTGCGGTGGCTATCGACGGCCCGGACGGCGCCGGCGTGTCGACGTCCTCCCACGCCCTCGGCCCCGACGCACAACGGGGCCTGGTGCCCTCGGGCAGATTCGAACTGCCGACACCCGCTTTAGGAGAGCGGTGCTCTATCCCCTGAGCTACGAGGGCGGGGACCACCCAACAGGGTACCGGCCGCCCGTCGCTACGCCGAAACCGCGACGGGCGAGCCCGGCCGGTGGGTCGGCCGGTGTGGGGACGTGCTGCCCGGGAGGAGGAGCGGCGGCGCCCGTCGGGGCGCCGCCACGGTGGCGGTGCTGTCGGTCGTCGCGTCAGGCATACGTGAAGCGGTTGACGCGCCGGCGGAGGTCTTCGGACATGCGGGCGAGCTCGCTGACGGCGCCGCCCATCTGGTTGAAGACAGAGGCGTTCGATGCGGTCGCGGACGCGATGCCGGTGATGTTGCAGGCGATCTCGCCGGAGCCGGTGGCGGCCACGGCGACGCCGCGGGACATCTCGTTGGTGGTGACGGTCTGCTCCTCCACCGCGGAGGCGATGGTTCGCTGGAAGTCGTTGATCGAGGCCACGATCGTGGCGATCTCCCTGATGGCCCCCACGGCACTCGTGGTGTCGACCTGGATGGCCGCGATCCGGCGGGCGATGTCCTCGGCGGCCTTGGCAGATTCCTGGGCGAGCTCCTTGACCTCGGCCGCGACGACGGCGAAGCCCTTGCCGGACTCCCCGGCGCGGGCGGCCTCGATGGCCGCG
Organism: Georgenia sp. SYP-B2076; assembly: GCF_003991205.1. Lineage (GTDB taxonomy): Bacteria > Actinomycetota > Actinomycetes > Actinomycetales > Actinomycetaceae > Georgenia. The sequence goes on from NZ_RXOZ01000034.1 coordinate 76,747, forward strand.
TTCAGGGCCAGGAGGTTGGTCTGCTCGGCGATGGAGGTGATGACCTTGAGGACGTTGCCGATCTCCCCCGAGCTGACACCGAGCCTCGCCACGGTCTGGTTGGTCGACTCGGCGACCTCGGTGGCCTGCCCGGCGACCCGGGCGGCCTCGTTGGCGTTGTGGGCGATCTCCCGGATCGAGACGCCCATCTGCTCCGCGCCCGCGGCGACGCTCTGGACGTTCTGGGAGACCTGCTCGGCCGCGGCGGCGACCACCCCGGCCTGGACGGAGGTCTCCTCCGACCCGGCGGAGACCTGCGTGGTGGAGGCGGAGAGCTCCTCCGCGGCCGCGGCGACCTGCTGGGACGACGTGGCCGCGCCCGCGACGAGCGCGCGCAGGTTCGCGGTGGCGACGTCCAGCGAGGCCGCCATCTGACCCACCTCGTCGCGCTGGGGAAGGCTGGCCGTGCGGGTCAGGTCCCCGGCGGCCAGCGCGTCGGTGACCTTCTTGACCTCGCGGATGCCCGCCCCGATCCGGCGCGAGACCGCCAGGCCCAGGAGGATCGCCAGGACCGAGCCGACCACGGCCACCACCATCGAGACGATCCGGACCTGCACGGCCGTGGCCGCCGCCAGGTCCCGGCCTGCTCGCGAGTCCGCGTCCTGCAGCGAGACCACCGTGTTGATCGCCCCGTCGATGGACGTGCGCATGGCGATGAGGTCGTCGGCCCGACGGGCCCCCTCCACGACCTGGCCGGCGTCGAACAGCGCGTCGACCTCCGCCATGAGGGTGCGGTAGCCGTCGACGTCCGCGAGGGCCGGCGCGAGGACCGCCTTCTGCTCACCCGACGCGAACTCGGCGATGAATCGCTCCCCCAGGGTGCTGAGCCGCTTGAGCGCGGCGTCCGCCGTCCTCCGGTCCTGGACCTTCACCTCGGGGTGGGGGGTGAGCGCGGCCGTGGCGCCGCTGAGGTTCGCGAGGAGGAGCTGCGCCTTCATCTCCCCGGCGGTCTGGGTGGCACGCAGGTCCTGGGCGTACATGGCATCCGCCGTCGCGGCCAGCCGAGTCACGCCGGTGAGGCCGACCACCACGACGGCGACGGTCACCACCGTCATGAGGATCAGAGCGAACGTGATCTTCGTCGTGACCCTGAGGTCGGAGAAACCGCGACGACGTGCTCGTGCAAGCCTGCGGTACTTGGCCGGAACCGTAGCGATGGCGGAGCTCCTCGAACAGGTGGGAGGACCCACGGGTCGGACACAACGGCGTGCCTGGCTGCGTCGGCCGTGAGTCACCCTCGGGGCGGCCCTGCAGATAACACCGCTCCACATATCGGCAAGAACGTCGCCCCGCGTAGAAGTTGGAGGCGGCAAGCGCCCCCGGGGCCACGACGCTCGCTGCGCGGGGCCAGGATCATCCGCTGACGTCGACGTGGCGCTCGATCTCGACATTCCCCATCTCGTCGCGCAGGACGGCCTCGATGCGGTCGGCGCCCGCCTGGAGCGCGTCCTGCACGGCCAGACCCGCCGGCGCTGGGCCCGCGCCGACGCCGGCCGGCGCGAGGACTCCGACCATCTCGGTCTCGATCTGCGCCACGAGGGCGCGCCCGCGCTCGGACAGGTCCTTCTTCCGGTCCCCGACGAGGACGAACTGGTACGCCGCGGCGCTGGTGGTGCAGCCGGTGCAGTGGTCGTTGACCGCCTCGGCGCGGTTGTCGGGACGGATCGTGCGGGTCCTGGCCACGACCACCTGCACGGACACCGCCGCCGCGCGGCAGTTCTCGCACCGCGCCGTCGCCCGGGCCTCGTTGCGCACCTTCGTCACCTTGGCGCGGTGGACGCTGACGATCTGGAAGGTCACCGCCTCGGCCGCGCAGTCGTCGCAGCGGACCTTCGCGGATGCCTCCGCCTCCGCGCGCACGTGGCGGCCGGCGAGCTTCACCCGCCGCTCGGAGACGTCCCGGTCGATCGGCCGGTCCTCGTCCGGCCGCGCCTCGGACTCCGTCTCCACCGACCGGCCCCCGTGGGCGGACGCGGCGGGTGCGCCGCCGAGGGCGAGCAGCGCCGTCGTGGCGATGAGGACCGCCACCCGCCGCCGGGCGTTCACCGCAGCCCCCTGACCTCGATGAAGCTGTCCGCCACGGCGGCCGCCACCTCGTTCAGCGCGTCTCGCGTCCGGCGTCCGAGGCCGGCCAGGTCCGTCTGTGCGCCCTTCTCCAGCGCCTGGTCCCACGGGAGCTTCCCCACGTGGGCGCACCGCCTGGTGAAGTGGTCCTCGATCTGCTCGAGCGGCGCGCCGACGCCGGGCCGCACACCGTTGACGACCACGACCGCCCGCTCGACGAGGTCGGAGTGCCCGTGCTCGTCGAGCCAGTCGAGCGTGAGCGCTGCGGCCCGCGCCCCGTCGAGCGCGGGGCGGAGCACGAGCACGAGCTGGTCGGCGTCCGCGATGAGGCCCTGGTTCGCGCTGTCGAGAATTCCGGTGCCGGTGTCGAGGAGGATCAGGTTGTAGTAGGCGTCGAGGAGCGTGATGACACAGTGGTAGGAGTCCTGGGCGAGGGCCAGGCTGATCCGGGGGTCGTCGTCCGAGGCGAGCACCTCCAGCCGTGACGCGGGGGCCTGGGAGGTGTACCCCTGCAGGTCGGCGTAGCTGCGGATCGTCTCGAGGTTGCCGAGCACGTCCGTGATGGAACGGCGCGAGGGCTCGACCGGCCCGCGGGCCAGGCGGTACGCGAGGTTCCCGGCATCGGGGTTCGCGTCCACGGCGATGACACGGTCGCCGCGGTGGACGGCGAAGGTGCTCCCGAGGGCCAGCGCCAGCGTGGTCTTCCCGACCCCGCCCTTGCGGCTCATCACGACCACGCGCCGGGAACCGACGATGGGCGCCCGCATGCGGCCGAGCACCTCCAGGTGGCGCCGCTCCCGCGCGCCGGGGCGCGGGCTCACGCGCCCGGAGGTCGCCGCGTGCAGGAACCGCTGCCATCCCTCGGTGGCCGGCTCACGGCGTGGCGCGAACATCGCCGCGTCGGTGAAGGCCGCGGCGCTCAGCGGCGCCGGCGGTGGTGGCATCGGCTCGGGCGGAGGGCCCGCGGACGGCGAGCTGGCGCGGCCCGGCGGCGCACCCGCCGTCGGGCGCGACCCTGGCTCGGGCGGAGCCGGGCGGGCGGTGCCCGCGGCGGCCGGGGCCGGGTGTCCGGCGGGCTCCGCCGTCGGGCGGGACGGTCGCCCGGACGGTGCGGGCAGCGTCGCCGTGCCCACCGGGTCGTCGGTGGACCGGCGTTCGGCCGCGGGCTGGGACGGGTGGACCATGATCGGCCTCCGGAGGGGGACGGGGTGACGGCGTGCCGGGATCGTGGCGGCCGTGCGGCGGTGACGCAGCCGCGCGGCGATCCGGCGCCGGGCGGGTCGCAGCAGGAGCAGCGCGAGACGGCGGAGCACCAGCGCCAGGCCGGCCAGGGGCAGGGCGAGCAGCAGCACCGAGAGGACCGACCCGAGGAACAGCACCGGGGAGCGGGCGGCGAGCGCCTGGCCGGCCGTGCCCACGTGCACCGAGATCGCCGCGAGGGTGGTCGGGACGATGACGGGCAGGTGCCACAGCATCCAGGCGAACGCGGCGAGGAGCGTGGGGACGACGACGAGCACCCACGCCGTCACGATCCGCCTCGCGCCGGGCCGCAGCTCGGTGACTCTCGGGTCCTGTTCCCGCCCGGGGAGCAGGCCGCGCAGCACGGGGCCGACGCGGGCGAAGAGGTCCGGCACGCCCGCGAGGTCGGCGAGCACGAAGTACCCGTCGAAGCGCAGGTTCGGGATGAGCTGCTGCACCATCTCGACGTGCATGAGCAGGGCGGCGAGGAAGAAGACCTCCTGGCCGGTCGCGAGGAAGGCGGACCCGAGGGCGAGCAGGCACCAGACGTTGAAGTACAGACCGCCGAGGTCCGTGCGCAGCCGCCCGGCCCGGCCGAGCCGGTACGCGTCGGTGACGTCGGTGTAGAGGGCGGGGAAGACGACGTAGACGCCGGCGCCGATCACGCCCGGCGACGCGCCGCCGTAGACGCAGGCGGTGGCGTGCCCGATCTCGTGCACGACCGCGCCGACGGTGAGGAGCACGACCAGGACCGCAAGGTCGCCCGGCGTGGCGAGGACCTTCTGGAGGGCGGCGCCGGCGTCCGTCCCGTGGACGAGCGCGACGTCGAGGGCCACCAGGGCGGCGAGCGCGAGGACGACGACCGGGGGCCAGTACAGCGGCGCGAGCGCCGCGGCGAGCCGCCGGGCGCCGCGCGCCGGCACGAGGGTGAACCGCAGGCTCAGGCTCAGCAGGGGGCGGGCACGCGGCATTGCCGACGGCGGGGCCGGGGCCTCGAGGTCGGTGACCAGTCCCAGCGGGAGCAGCTTCGTCCGCGCCAGGTGGTCCAGGCCCTCGACGCCGAGCCGGCGGCCGAACGCGGCACTGACGGCGCCGGCGACCTCGTGCGCGCTCCGGGTGCCGCTGAGCTGCATGAGGACCAGGTGCAGGAGCTCCGAGACCTGCACCACCTGCCCGTCGCCGCGGCGGACGAGGTACGCGCGGTCCTTCAGGCCCGAGTCCTGGACCATGCCGAGTGAGGCCACCCCGGCGGCGCGGGACCAGCGCGCCGCGCCGTCGCCACCGGCGGGCCCGCCGCCCGCACGGTCGCCCCCCACGGCCGGCGCGGGCGGGGCGGCCGCGGCCCGGCCGCCTGGCGGGCGATAGATGCTCACACGACCTCGCCTGGGAGAGGGGAAGACGGGGAGCCCCGTGGGCCGGCCCTGTGCACCGGGCCGGCCCACCGGGCCGTGAGGCGCTAGCCGCCCAGGTTCAGCGAGCCGAGGCCCTGCGCGGCGTAGGCGTTCGCCGAGCTGCCGATGGTCGCGGCATTGATGGCGAAGGCCAGGTTCACCCCGACCACGGGGGCGACGGTGATGTCGAAGAAGAGGGTCTCCCTGGCGGGGAGCATCTCCGCCTCCTGGTGGTCGAGCTCGTTCTGGCTCAGTGTGGCTCCAGGATCCATGTGCACTGCCCTTTCCGCGGGACCGTGGTCCCGGCCTCGGACGTCACTTAAGACTGGACGATCGTCTGGACGGCCGCGCTGTATGCCGCCGAGTCGTACGTCACGGCATTGAGCGCCAGCGACGCGTTCGTGGCATACACGTTGGCGAAGCTGAGGTCGAAGGTCAGGGTCTCCCTCGTCGGCAGCAGCTCGGTGGCCTGGCCGTCGAGCTCGCCAGGTGTGAGGTCACGCATCTTGTTCACCCCCCTTCCGGCGTCGTGCTTGGTCCGGACGTGGCCAGTGAGCGCCCCGGGGCGTTACCCGCGCGTGACGGGCACGTCACACGCGACGGGGCGCCGCCCGTGACCAGGCGCGCACCGACGCCGTGACCTGTGGTGTTGCGCGCGACGCCAGGCGCGCCGCAATTTCACCCTTGACGGGCGTGTGGCTGGTGAGGAAAGTGAGACGTGACGCCGCACTGCGGCGCCACCAGCGCGGAGGCTTTTCTTCCGCGCACCGTCCCGGTGGTCGGGTCAAAGGGGACGAACCACATGGACTCGGAGCCAGTGCCCATCACCGGGAACGGAGCACGCTGGTCGCTCCGCCTCTTCGAGGGCTGGCAGCTCAGGAGCGACGGCACCGCGGTCGTGGTCGCCTACCGCGAACGCAGGTTGCTCAGCCTCCTGGCGCTCCAGGGGGAACGGCCCCGCGCGCACCTGGCGGGCCTCCTGTGGCCCGACAGCGACGAGAGCCGGGCGCACGGCAACCTCCGGGCGGCGGTCTGGCGCGTCCAGCACCTGCTGGTCGGGGTCCTCGAGGAGTCGCAGGGCATGATGCGCCTCGCCCCCGACGTGCGCGTCGACGTCCACGAGCTGCGCGACCTCGCCCACCGGCTGGCCTCGGCGGCGTTGCCCGACGTCGAGCACGCCCTGCACGTGCTCCACCGCGGCACGCTCCTGCCCGGCTGGTACGACGACTGGGTGCTGGAGGAGCGCGAGCAGCTGCACCAGCTGCGCCTCCGGGCGCTGGAGACGCTGGCGGACCGGCTGCTGGCGAGCGGGGACGTCGACGGCGCCCTGCAGGCCGCGATGGGCGCGGTCACCATCGAGCCCCTGCGGGAGAGCGCGCACCGGGCCCTCATCCGGGTGCACCTCATGGACGGCAACCACGTGGAGGCGGTGCGCGTCTACCGGGCGTTCCGCCTGCGGCTGAGCACCGAGCTCGGCATCTCCGTCTCCCCGCAGATCGTCGAGCTCGTCCGGCCGCTGCAGACCAGCCGGCCGATGCACTCCCGGCACCCGCGCCAGCTGCGCCGCGAGATCTGAGCCCGCCGGCGGCCGCCCCGGCCCGCCCCGCGGCGGCCGGTCCGGCCCCCGCTGGCCGTGCGGGTTCCCATTGCCGGTCCGCCCGGCGCGCCGCACAGTGGTCCGGTGACTCCTCATGATCCCGCCGCGGGCCCCGTTGCGTCCGACGGCGCCGCGCGGCTGCGGGGCGTCGCCCGCGAGGCCTTCGGCTGGGACGACCTGCGCCCCGGGCAGCCCGAGGCGATGGAGGCCGCGCTGGGCGGGCGGGACGTGCTGGCGGTGATGCCGACGGGGTACGGCAAGTCGGCCATCTACCAGGTGCCCGCCGTCCTGCTGGACGGCCCGACCATCGTCGTCTCGCCCCTGATCTCGCTGCAGCAGGACCAGGTCGCCGGGCTCGAGGCCGCCGACGGGGCGCCGGACGCGGTGGCGCTGAACTCCGCGCAGGACGCGTCGGAGAACGCGGAGTCCTGGCGAGCGGTCTCGCGGGAGGGCGCCGAGTTCCTCTTCCTCTCCCCCGAGCAGCTCGCCAAGGAGGAGGTGACCGACCGCGTCCGGGCGTTGCGGCCGTCGCTGTTCGTCGTCGACGAGGCGCACTGCGTCTCGTCCTGGGGGCACGACTTCCGCCCCGACTACCTTGCGCTGGGCGCCGTGGTCGAGCGGGTGGGACGCCCGGGGGTCATCGCCCTGACGGCGACGGCGGCCACCCCTGTGCAGGCGGAGATCGTCCAGCGCCTCGGCCTGCGGGACCCGCTCATGGTCAGCCGGGGCTTCGACCGGCCGAACCTGCGCCTGGAGGTCCGGCGCCACACCGACGCGGACGGCAAGCGGCGCGCGGTCCTGGAGCAGGTCGCGTCGCTGCCCGGGCCCGGTCTGCTGTACGTCGCGACCCGCAAGGACACCGAGCGCTACGCCGAGGCGCTGGCGGAGCGCGGGCTGCGGGTGGCGGCCTACCACGGCGGCAGGAGGGCGGACGACCGGGAGGAGGTCCACCGGGCCTTCCTCGAGGATGAGCTCGACGTGGTGGTCGCGACGTCGGCGTTCGGCATGGGGATCGACAAGCCGAACGTCCGCTTCGTCGTCCACGCCGACGCGCCGGACTCCCTGGACAGCTACTACCAGGAGATCGGCCGTGGCGGCCGCGACGGGGAGCCCGCGGTCGCCGTCCTGCACTACCGGCCGGAAGACCTGGGTCTGCGCCGCTTCTTCTCCACCGCGACGGTCGACGAGGACGCCCTGCGCACCGTCCTGACCGCCGTGCGCCGCGCCCGCACGCCGCAGCAGGCGACCGCGCTGCGCGCCGCGACCGGCCTCTCGCCGCGCAAGGTCACCGGCACGGTCAATCTCCTGCAGGAGGTGGGCGCCGTCGACCGCGGGCCGCGCGGCGTCGAGGCCGTGGGCGCCCTGGCCCCCAAGAAGGTCGTCGCACGCGCGGTCGAGGCCGCCGACTCCCGTGAGCGCATCGACAGGTCCCGCATCGAGATGATCCGGGGCTACGCCGAGACGCAGGACTGCCGCCGCCAGTTCCTGCTCGGCTACTTCGGCGAGCCGCACGACGGCGACTGCGGGAGCTGCGACCTCTGCCTCGCCCGGGTCGGGACGCAGGACGACGGGCGCGACGGCCCTCCCGCCGACGCCGCCGGTGCAGGTGGCGACGGCGACGGCGACGGCGAGGGCAACAGCACCGGCGGCGTCGGCGGCGGCCGCGCGACGGGGGGCGCCGGCCGGGACGGGCACACGAACGGGCACGCCGCTGATCCGTTCCCGCTCCAGGCCGTCGTCGAGCACCGGGAGTGGGGCTCCGGCGTGGTGATGCGCCACGAGGACGACCGCATCACCATCTTCTTCGAGCGCGAGGGCTACAAGACGCTCTCGCGGGACCTCATCGAGGAGCACGAGCTGCTGCACCGGGTGTAGGAGGCTCGCGCGAGGACCGGTCGTTGTCGACGGGTCGTGACCGCAGGCGTCGGCGTGCGGCCCGGCCCGGGTGCGCGCACGCTTGACCCGCACGACATCGTGACGTGGAGGTCACCATGGTTACCACCGCCCACGCCCCGACCCGCCGCCGGCGCGGGTTCCACCAGCGCCTCGCCCTCCTGGTCGCGCTCCTGTTCCTCGTGTTCGGGCTAGCGGGCTTCGCCGTCACGGGGCTCGGCGGCGTCACGGAGATCCGCTCGGCGGGGGACCTCCCGTCGCTCGGCGAGGAGGGGAGCCTCCTGCTCGGCTTCGGCATCAACCCGGTGCACAACGTCCTCCACGTCGTCGTCGGGTTGCTGGGCCTCCTGCTGTGGGCCCGGTCCGGGAGCGCGCGCCTGTTCGGCCTGATCCTGCTGGTCGGCTACGGCGCCGTGTACCTCTACGGCCGGCTCGCCCTGGACGGGAGGATGCCGAACTATCTCAGCCTCAACGCGGCGGACAACTGGCTGCACCTGGGCGCCGCCGCCGTCGGCCTCGTGATCATGCTCTGGCCCGCGCGGCGGCGGGTGGATGCACCGTCCCCCGGGCCCCGGCGCTGACCACACCCGGCCGCCGTCCCGCGCGCGGCCGCCGACCCGCGCGCGGCCGCCGACCCGCCTACATCTGGACGGTGCCGGTCTCCCCGCCCTCGTAGCGCTCCCCCGTGACCTTCGACTTCACCATGCTCAGCAGGGTCGTGACCCGCCCGCCCGGCGACTCCCAGTACTGCGCGGAGCCGGCGTGGACCTTGAGGAGCACGACCTCGGGGGTCGTGGGGCCGTCGGGGAACCAGGCCTCGACGACGCTGTTCCAGAGCTCCTCGACCTTGGCGCGGTCGCGCACCACCTCGGCGTCCCCGGACACCGACACCCACGAGGTGCCGGCGCTGAACGAGACGTTCACGCGGGGATCGGCACCGATCTCCGCGACCGTGTCCGAGCGCTCGTCCGCGAAGAACCAGAGGTCGCCGTCGAACTCGACCTCCTGGAGACCCATCGGCCTACTGACCAGGTTGTGCTCGGCGGCGTGGGTGGTGACCATCGCGATGCGCGCGTCTTTCACCAGCTCGGCGACCTTCTTGATGCCCTCGTCCTGGCTCATGCGTCTCCCCCGGTCTGCGGCGCTCCGCCGCGTGGCGAGACCCACGTAACCACGGTGCCTCCCTGTCGGCGAGCGCAGGGACGCCCCCGTCGTCGCCGCGCGTGGCCCGGCCACCGACGCGCGCGTAGCCTCCGGTCATGAGCCGACTCAGGCAGTTCCGGCGCGGCCGCCTGGTTTTCGACGTGCGCGACGAGGGCCCGGTCGACGGCGCCCCCGTCGTCCTGCTGCACGGCTTCCCGCAGGACGGCACGAGCTGGGACCGCGTGGTCCCGTCGCTGCACGGGGCCGGCCTGCGCACGCTCGTGCCGGACCAGCGCGGCTACTCCCCCGGGGCTCGGCCCCTCGAGCGCGCCGCGTACCGCCTCGAGTGGCTCGTGGCCGACGTCCTGGCCTTGCTCGACGCCGTCGGCGCGCCGCGCGCGCACCTGGTGGGGCACGACTGGGGCGGCGGGGTGGCCTGGGCCGCGGCGGCCGCCCATCCCGGCCGCGTCGCCTCCCTGACGGCCCTGTCGACGCCGCACCCCCGGGCGTTCCTGCGCTCCATGGCGGGCTCGACCCAGCTGCTGCGGTCCTGGTACATGGGGTTCTTCCAGCTGCCCCGGCTGCCCGAGGCCGTCGTCGGGCCGCGCCTGGAGGCGTCGCTGCGCGGGAGCGGGCTGCCCGCGGAGGACGCCGCCCGCTACGCCCGCCGGATGGCCGAGCCGGGCGCGCTGACGGCGGGGCTCAACTGGTACCGGGCGATGCCCCTGAGCAGGGCGGCCTTCCCGTCCGCCGTCACCGTCCCGACCACGTACATCTGGGGCCGCGACGACTTCGCCCTGGTCCGGAGGGCCGCCGAGCTCACGGCCGAGCACGTGGAGGGGACCTACCGGTTCGTGGAGATCCCCGCGGGGCACTGGCTGCCCGAGACGGAGCCCGAGGAGCTCGCCGAGCTCATCGTCGAGCAGGCGGGCGAGGCGGCGTAGGCCTCCGCCCCAGAGCGGGGACGACGAACGGGCCCGCGCCGGTCCGACCGGTGCGGGCCCGTTCGTGGTGTGGCGCCGCGGCGCCCGGCTCAGCGGGCGCCGGCGAGCGCCTCGTCGCGAACCGGGGTGTCGCCGGCCGCGTCGGCGACGTCGTGGTCCTCGCTGAAGAGGTCCTCCGCGTCGGCGGAGCTGTACTTCTCGACGTCGAGGATGCCCTCGCGCTTGGCGACGATCACCGGCACGAGCACCTGCCCCGCCACGTTGACGGCGGTGCGACCCATGTCGAGGATCGGGTCGATCGCCAGCAGCAGGCCCACGCCCGCCAGGGGCAGGCCGAGGGTGGAGAGGGTCAGGGTCAGCATGACGATCGCGCCGGTCAGGCCCGCGGTGGCGGCCGAGCCGACCACGGACACGAACGCGATGAGCAGGTAGTCGGTGACCGAGAGGTCGATGCCGAAGAACTGCGCGACGAAGATCGCGGCGATGGCCGGGTAGATGGAGGCGCAGCCGTCCATCTTGGTCGTCGAGCCAAGCGGCACGGCGAAGGAGGTGTAGGAGCGCGGGACGCCGAGGTTGCGCTCGGTCACGCGCTGCGTCACGGGCAGGGTGCCGATCGAGGAGCGTGAGACGAACGCGAGCTGGATGGCGGGCCAGGCGCCGCGGAAGTAGCGCATCACCGGCAGCCCGTGGCTCTTGAGGATGACCGGGTAGACCACGAACAGCACCAGGGCCAGGCCGACATAGATGGCGATCGCGAAGGTGCCCAGGCTGGCGAGGGAGTCCCACCCGTAGGTGGCGATGGCCTTGCCGACCAGGCCGAGCGTGCCGATCGGGGCCAGGCGGATGATCCACCACAGGACCTTCTGGATCACGGCGAGCACCGAGGCGTTGAGGGACAGGAACAGCTCGGCGCTCTTGCCCACGCGCAGCGCGGCGATGCCCACGACCAGGGCGATGACGATGATCTGCAGGACGTTGAAGCTCAGCCCCGTGGTCACGCCGGTGATGGCGCCGTCGTCCCCGATGGTCAGCGACCCGGAGGAGGTCAGGCCCAGGAAGTTGGCCGGGATGATGCCGGTGAGGAAGTCCAGCCAGCTGCCGGTCCGGCCAGGCTCTTCCGCCGCCGCGGCGTCGACGCCGGTGTTGGCGCCCGGCTGCAGCACGAGGCCCAGGCCGATGCCGATGAGGACCGAGACGAGCGCGGTGATGGCGAACCACAGGAGCGTCTGCCCGGCGAGCCGGGCGCCGTTCGCGACGCCGCGCAGGTTCGCGATGGAGGCCACGATTGCCGTGAAGACCAGCGGCGGGACGACGGCCTTGAGCAGGCTGATGAAGGAGGAGCCGATGGTGCTCAGCGTGACGGTCAGCCAGTTGGGCTCCGTCTCGGAGACGGGGCCCATGCTCAGGGCGAGCCAGCCGAGCAGGACGCCGACGACGAGCGCCGCGATGATCTGGACGCTGAAGGACGGCAGCCGCAACCGGCGGGTGGGCGCGCCCTCGGGGCGCGTGGTGGTGGACACGGATGGTGGCCTTTCAGGAGGCCGGGGTGCGTCCGGGCACCCCGGCGGGGGACGACGGCGCGCGCTCGGGCGCCGTCGGGGAGGTAGCCGTGAGAGTCACGGCAGGGAACAGGCACGGGACACCCGAACGGGCGCACGGGTTGGCCCTTGACGACGCGGTGCGTCGGGGCCGGGGGCTCGTCAGCGAGCCGGACAACACCTGCGCGTCGCACACATCGCGCTGGCCTGACGACAAAGGTCGACGGCGCGGCGCGCGGTGAGGTTCCAGGTGTTGACCACGACACTCCAGATCAGGTGAGGGGCCGCGAGACATACCGGCCCAGCGGCAACCATAGCGACGGCCACGGCCCTTTCAGGGGGGCAGCGGCCGGATGTGACCAACGTCCCATCCGGAACCCGGACCCGGACCCGGACCCGGCGTCAGCGTCCGGCCTCGGCCGCCTCCTCGCGCAGCACGGCCGTGAGCGTGTCCAGGGCGAGGTGGAGGTCGTCGCTGCTGATCGTCAGCGGCGGCGCCAGCCTGAGCGTCGAGCCGTGGGTGTCCTTGGTGAGGATCCCGCGCGCGGCGAGCCGCTCGCTGGTGGCGCGCCCGCTCAGCCCGAGGGCCGGCTCGACGTCGAGGCCCGCCCACAGGCCGACGGTGCGCGCCGCGCGCAGGAGGCCCTCGGCGACGAGGGCGTCGGTACGCTCGCGCAGCTCGGCGCCCAGCTCGCGGGCCCGGGCCTGCAGGTCGCCCGGTGTCAGCAGGTCCACGACGGCCAGCGCGACGGCGCACGCGAGCGGGTTGCCGCCGAACGTGGAGCCGTGCGTGCCGGGCGTGAGCACGGAGAGCACGTCCCGGCGGCCGACGACCGCCGAGACGGGCAGGAGTCCGCCGCCCAGCGCCTTGCCAAGCGTGGTCAGGTCCGCGCGCACCCCGACCAGCTCCTGCGCCAGCGTCGTGCCCGTGCGCCCGAGCCCCGACTGGATCTCGTCCAGGACGAGCAGGGTGTTGCTGACCGAGCAGAGGGTGCGCAGGCGCGGGAGGTAGTCGGGCGGCGGGATGATCACGCCGGACTCGCCCTGGATGGGCTCGACGAGGACCGCCACCGTGGTCTCGTCGATCGCCGCGGCCACCGCGTCGGCGTCGGCGTACGGCACGATCCGGAACCCCGGCGTGTACGGGCCGAACCCGTCGCGCATGTCCGGGTCCGAGCTCATCGAGACCGTCGTGGTGGTCCGGCCGTGGAAGGCACCCTCGGCGACGACGATCGTCGCCGCGCCGTCCGGCACGCCCTTGACGTCGTACCCCCACTTGCGGGCGGCCTTCACGGCCGTCTCGACGGCCTCCGCGCCGGTGTTCATCGGCAGCAGCATCTGCGTGCCGGTCAGCCCGGTGACCGCCGTCGCCAGCGGTTCGAGGAGGTCGTGGTCGAACGCGCGGGAGGTGAGCGTGAGCCGGCCGAGCTGCGCCTGCGCGGCCGCCACCAGGGCGGGGTGCCGGTGGCCGAAGTTCAGCGCCGAGTAGCCCGCTAGGCAGTCCAGGTAGCGGCGGCCGCGGACGTCGGTCACCCAGGAGCCCTCGCCGGCGGTCAGGACGACGTCGAGCGGATGGTAGTTCGGGGCGAGGGCGCTCGGCCGGGCCGGGGACACCTCGGCGTGGTCGAGCACGGCGCACCTCCCTCGGCGCTGGTGAGGACGACGCTAGGGCCCGCCGATCGCGTTGGAAAGGGTCGGCGCGGCGGGCGCGCGCCGGGCGCCTAGCCCTTGTTCCAGGGGACGTCGACGGGGCTGAGCCCCTCGTCCTTGCTGCGCGCGGGGACCACCATGACGGGGCAGACGGCGTGGTGGAGCACGGCCTGGCTCGTGGAGCCGAGCAGCAGCCCCGCGAAGCCGCCGCGCCCCCGGGAGCCCACCACGACGAGCTCGACGGCGGTGGAGAACTCGGCCATGAGAGCGGCCGCGTTGCCGTCCAGCGCGTGCTGACGGACCCGCACCTGGCGCTCCCCCACCGCCGATGCCACGGCGACGCCGAGGCCCTCGCGCACGTCGGCGAGGACCTCCTCGCGGTCGACCGCCGCGGGCAGCCACGCCATGGCGCCCGCGCCGGTGGCGATCGGCACCGCGGCGACCGCCGTCAGCTCGGCGTCCCACAGGGCGGCCTCCTCCACGGCGCGGCGCAGCGCCACGCGGGCCGAGTCGGACCCGTCCACGCCGACCACGATGCGCTGCACCGGGGTGAAGCTGCGGCCACCGACCAGGGGGACGACGACGGTGGGGCAGTGTGCGTGCGCGGGCAGCGCCGAGGACACCGTGCCGAGCAGCCGGTCGGTGAAGCCACCGCCGCCGCGCGTGCCGACGACCACCAGGTGCGCCTCGCGCGAGAGATCCACCAGCACCCCGGCGGGGTCGCCGGTCTCCAGGGCGGACGTGACCACGAGACCCGAGCCGTCGCAGCGCGCCACGGCCTCGTCGACGACGGCCTGCGCCCCCTGCTGGATCGCCGTGTCGTCCAGGGCGGCGTACCCGCCGTCCAGGGACGCGGCCGTGAAGGAGGGCAGGGCGTACGCACAGACGATGTGCAGCCGCCAGCCGGTCCGCCGGGCCTCGGCGACCGCCCAGTCCACGGCAACGAGGCTCGCCTCCGAGCCGTCGACCCCGACTACCACGACCTTCTCGTGGGACATGACCGCCCCTTCCTGTGCTTGGCCATCCGTTGACCTCATTGTGCCCTGTCTTGACCCCCGTGTACGGGGACCTCCGGGCCGATCGGCGATCCGTCGCCGGCCGCCGGAGGGACGGGGGGACGACGACGGCGGCCCGTCCCCTCGTGAGGGACGGGCCGCCGTCGTGGTCGAGCCGGTTGGCTCGGAGCACCCGAGGGTTCGGGCGGGACTCAGGCCACCCGGATGAAGACCGGGTTCTTGAGGTAGATCGGGCTCTCGTGGAGGCCGGTGCCCGGGCTGCGGGCGGCGATGTGGTTGCCGTTGCCGGTGTAGATGCCGACGTGGCCGGGACCCCAGACCAGGTCGCCGGGGCGGGCCTGGGCGGCGGACACGACGGTGCCCGCGGCGCGCTGGGCGCTCGAGGTGCGCGGCAGGTTGATCCCGGCCTGCGCGAAGACGTACGCGGTGAACCCGGAGCAGTCGAAGCCGGCCGGGGTGGTGCCGCCGTAGACGTACGGCGTGCCCACGTACTTGCGGGCGATGTTGACGATCTGGCTGGCCGAGGCGGACGCCGGGGCCGCGGCGGCGGGGGCTGCGGCGGGGGCCGCGGCGGTCGCCGGGGCGGCGGTCGCCGCGGTGGCCAGGGCGGCCCGCTCGTTGCTGCGCGAGGCGGCAGGCGCGGGGCGCGTCGCGCGCTCGACGACGGGAGCCGGCTCGGGCTCCGGCGCCGGCGTGGCCTTGGCGGCCACGGGCTCGACGCTCCACTCGATGGTCGCGGGGACCGTGACCGTGGGCGTGGTGACCATGGCGGTCATGGCCTCGGCGGTGACGGAGGAGACGTCGGCCTTCGGCTGCGCCGCGGCCTGGTTGGTCGTGGCGCCGGCGGCCGTGGCCGCCATCGTGAGGACGAGGCCGGAGGAGGCGACGGCGGCGACGCCGCGGCGGACGTTGCTCCCCGCGAGTCGCTGCCCGAAGGTCGTCAGGGGGGTGGAGGGACGTCGCGCCACGCGGTGGCGTGCGCCGGTCATGGTGGTGCTGCTGGTCACTGGATACCTCTCCTGCTCCTGCGGGGTGAGCTGTCGGGTTCGGGCCGGAGAAGCCCGGTGCGCCGGAGATGGCCGCACTTCACCCCAAGGCCCTGGTTGCCCGGGACCGCGAACACTGGTTCCCCCGTCCCTGCCTACGAGGTAGTACGGAGCTCCGGTGCGGCGGCAGGGTTCGGACTCCGCCCGGAGGCTTCACGAAGAAGGGATTCGGAAGCGGTGGAGACGTTACGGGAACGGATCCCCGAATGTCACGGTTAGATCACGGACCGTGGTTCAACTCACATCTCGCCGGCCGGGCGCCCACCGACGGGATATGGCCGCGGACGGACGAATGCGCAGGTGGGGGCGCCGTGCCTCCCGGTATCGGGCGAGCGACGCCGCGAGCGGTGGGGTCACCCCGGTGGGGTGGGAAGCGCCCCGGGTACGTGACGTCGGCGCCAGGGCCGGCCAGCGCGGCGGCCGCGGACCGACGCGGCAGGGTGGCGGCGTCGACGGGGCGGGCCAACGCGGCGGCGGTCGGGGCGGGCCGGCCGGCGCGGGGGCCGCGAGCCGCGACGTCGCACCGGTTGACCACGCGCGCCTGCGCACTGGCCGAAGCTTTCGTACGGATTGTCAGTACGAAGTTTTCGGCGTGATGCGATCTGGCCCGGGCCGCACCGCCCGGGCCAGCGTCACCGCCTCGGCGGCGGCCCGAGGGACGGCGGTGCGAGGGAAACGGGGTCAGCTGGTCACGAAGAGGTGCCGGGTGATGTCCTCCGGGAGGTCGAGCATCATCGGCGAGCCCGGCGCGTGCAGGGTCACGAGGTCCAGGTCGGGCCGCACCAGCACCTCGACGCGGACACCCGGGAGCAGCCCGACCTCCGCCATGCGGCCCAGCAGCTCGACGTCGACCTGCAACGGCTCACCGATGCGGGCCAGCACCACCTCGAACGCGACCTCGCGCTCGCCGGCCACGGCGGGCCCGCTGCCCGGCGTGGTGACGGGCGGGACGGCGTGCGGCACGGCCGAACCGGTCACCGCCGCGTGGGTCACGTGGCTCGCGCCGGCGTGCGAGGAGGCGGCGCCGACGACCCCGGCGGGCGCGCGCTCAGCCGCGATGTCGGCGAGCGAGCGCACCTGCGCCTGCGGGGCCGCCGCGCTGACGTCCCCGAGCTGCTCGAGGCCGGGGATCGGGTTGCCGTACGGGTCGATGTGCGGGTGGTCGAGCAGGTCGAGCAACCGGCGCTCGACGCGCTCGCTCATGACGTGCTCCCACCGGCACGCCTCCTCGTGCACGAACGCCCACTCCAGGCCGACGACGTCGGTGAGCAGACGCTCGGCGAGCCGGTGCTTGCGCATCACCTTGGTGGCCTTCGTCCGGCCCTCGTCGGTGAGCTGGAGCTGGCGGTTGCCGGTGAGCAGGAGAAGGCCGTCGCGCTCCATCCGGGCGACGGTCTGCGAGACGGTGGGACCAGAGTGCCCGAGCCGCTCCGCGATGCGGGCGCGCAGCGGCACCACGCCCTCCTCCTCCAGCTCGTAGACCGTCTTGAGGTACATCTCGGTGGTGTCGATCAGGTCGCTCACGCGTCCCCCGCTCTCTGTGCAGGTCCTGGGGCGTCGGCGCCGCACCGGCGCCGGCCGCAGGCCGTCCAGCTCCCAGGATAGGGAGAACCGGCCAACAAGAGGCCGATCCGCCCACGTCCGAGGACGGAGACGTTTCGGTCGTCTGTTTCTCCTTCTGGTCGACCGCACCTATCCTGCACGTGATGCTGACCACACCCCAGCCCGAGAACGCCCCGGACGGCCCCAACCTGCCGGCGATCTTCGCCGTGAATCCCGACACAGGTGCGCCCGCCTACCGCGGCCGCGACGTCGCCACACTGGCCGGTACGCCGTTCGACGAGGTGTGGGGCCTGCTCGTCGACGGCGCCGGCACGCGGCGGCTCCCACCGGCGGAACCGTTCCGGCTTCCGGCGCGCACGGGTGACGTCCGGGCGGACGTGCTCTCCGCGCTGGCGCAGCTGACGCCGGCGTGGGCGTACCGGCCGCTGCTGGACATCTCCGTCGAGGAGGCGCGCGACAACCTGGCCCGCGCCTCGGTGATGACGATGAGCTTCGTGGCGCAGTCCGCCCGCGGGGAGGACGTCCCTGCCGTGCCCCAGCGCGAGATCGACCTCGCCGACGGCCTCACCGAACGGTTCCTCGTGCGCTGGCGCGGTGAGGCCGACCCCGCCGCCCGTGAGGCGCTGGAGACCTTCTGGCTCGCGATGGCCGAGGACGGGCTCTCGCCCTCGACCCGCACCGCGCGCCTGGCCGCCCAGATGGGGTCCGACGCCGCCTCCTGCCTGGCGGCGGCGGTCGCGGTGGCCGGCGGGCCCTTCGGCGGCGGTGCCGTCGCCCGCGGCCTGGCGCTCGTCGAGGAGGCCGAGCGCACCGGCGACGCGGGCGCCGTCGTGACCGCGCACCTGGCCAGCCACGGCACGCTGCCCGGTTTCGGCGAGCAGATGGTGCCCACGGACTCGCGGGTCGCGATGCTGCGCGACGCCTGCGTGCGGGCGGGCGCGCCCCGGGTGGAGGTGGGCGACGCCGTCGCACGCGCCGGCGAGGAGGCCATGACGGCGCTGGCGGAGAGCGCGGGCTCGCCGGCCCCGAGGTTCCCCCCGCCGGCACTCCCGCCCGCGCTGGCGCTCGCCGAGCTGTCGGGGGCCCAGGCACGGGCGGGCTACCGGCCCAACGCCATGTTCTGGGCCGCCATCCTCCTCGACCACGTCGGCGTCGCCCCGCGCCTGCTCAGCGCGCTGTACATGTGCGGGCGCACCGCGGGCTGGTCGGCCCACGTCCTGGAGGTGCAGCGGGCGCTGCAGGGGTGACCGGCGCCGGGACCGTCCGGGACGCGTCGGCCCGTGATCCTGGACGCGCCGCCGCCCGGTCCGCCGTCGGTGGGATGATCCCCGGTCATGGAGACCCTCACCATCCCCACCAACCTCCTCCCCGCCGACGGGCGCTTCGGCTGCGGCCCGAGCAAGGTCCGGCCCGCGCAGGTCGACATGCTGGCCGCGCTCGGCGGGACGGTGCTGGGCACCTCCCACCGCCAGGAGCCGGTGCGCGCGCTCGTGCGCCGGGTGCGCGAGGGCGTGGCCGCGCTGCTCGGCGCCCCGGAGGGTTACGAGGTCGTCCTGGGCAACGGCGGCTCCACGGCCTTCTGGGACGCCGCGACGTTCTCCCTGGTCCGCGAGCGCGCCCAGCACGCCGACTTCGGCGAGTTCGGCCACAAGTTCGCCACCGGCACGGCCCGCGCCCCCTTCCTGAGGGACTCCGACATCCGCACCGCGCCCGCCGGCGCCCTCGCCCGCTGCGCCCCGGCCGAGGGCATCGACGTCTACGCCTACCCGCACAACGAGACCTCCACCGGCGTCCTCTCCCCCGTCGAGCGTGTGGCGGAGGACGGCGCCCTGACGGTCGTGGACGCGACGTCGGCCGCCGGCGGGGTCGCCGTCGACCTGGCCGAGACGGACGTGTACTACTTCGCCCCGCAGAAGAACTTCGCCTCCGACGGCGGCCTGTGGCTTGCGGTCGCCTCCCCGGCCGCCCTCGAGCGCATCGCGGAGGTCACGGCGAGCCGCTGGGTGCCGGACTTCCTCAACCTTCAGCTCGCGGTCGAGAACTCCCGCAAGGACCAGACGCTCAACACCCCGGCCGTCGCCACGCTGATCCTGCTCGCCGAGCAGGTCGAGTGGATGCTGGAGAACGGCGGCCTCGACTGGGCCGCCGGGCGGACGGCGCGGTCGTCCGGGGCCCTGTACGACTGGGCCGGGTCCCGGGACTTCGCGGCGCCGTTCGTGGCGGAGCCGGCCCACCGCTCCCCGGTGGTCGGGACCATCGACTTCGACGACGCCGTGGACGCGAAGGCGCTGGCCGCGACGCTCCGCGCGAACGGGATCATCGACGTCGAGCCCTACCGCAAGCTCGGCCGCAACCAGCTCCGCGTGGGGATGTTCCCGGCCGTGGACCCGGCGGACGTCGTGGCGCTGACCGCGTGCGTGGACTACCTGGTCGAGCGGTCCGCCTGACCGGCCGCGCCTCGGCGGCCGGGGCTACCGCGGTAGCCCCGGCCGGCCGGGGCTACCCCGGCCGCTGCGCGCTGCCCATGATCTCCGGGACGAGGGCGGAGAAACGGCGCAGGAGCGCGGCGTTGCCGGCATCGCCGCCCGCGGTGTTCGCGCTGCGCCACAGGCCGAGACCCGGCTCCAGCTGCCGGGCGAGGACGAGGACGGCGTCCCACAGCACGGTGTTCGAGACCGAGGACAGCGGTGCGGTCTCGGGCGCCCCGGGCGGCCAGCTGGCATCGCCCGGCGGCACCTCGGTGTCGATGACCACGTCGGCGATCTCCTCGAGCCGCACACCGGCCCGGGCCGGGGCGGCGCGGGACGCGCGCACGGACGTCACGGCGACGACCGCGGCACCGCGTTCGCGGGCGTGCCGGGCCACCTCGACCGGATAGAAGTTGATGCCGGAGCTGGAGAAGATCACGAGCGCGTCGCCCCGGCGGATCGGGGACGCCCCGACGACCGACGGGCCGAGCCCCTCGGTCCGTTCCGCCGCGGTGGACCGCGCCGCGCCGTGCAGGGGCAGCAGGTCGGGGTGCCACAGGGGCCGGACGTGGGCGAGGCCGCCTGCCCGGAAGAAGGTCTCGATGACGCCCGCGATGGAGTGGCCCGCGCCGGCGCTGTACACCAGCCTGTCGTCCTTCCAGGTGGTCACGACGAGCTGGGCCGTCGCGCGGAGCGGTCTCGCAGCGGAATTGGTCACGGTTCTCGCAGCGCGATCTGGCGGCTCAGACCTCAGGCGCGTCGCTCGCTCTGGATCCGTTCCCCTGTCAGGCGTGGGCCCCATCGTCTGGCCGGGTTGAAGAAGTCGGCGCACGGCAGCGCGCGCGAGCAACAACACCAGGACCAGCAGAGTCACCGAAAGGAAGCCGCCGAGGCTGACCCGGTAACCGAAGACGAGGTCGACTGCTCCCAGGACAAGGAACTTGCTACCGAACAGCACTACCCACAGCGCGAGCCCAGCAAGAACCTTCCCGGCCGCGGCGGAGGCTTGGCGAAACCGTCCTTTCACCCGTTTCTTGACTAGAACGACGGCCTCGAGCACGCCCTACAGATTGAGCACGACTACGTACACGAAGTGTCGACGATCGCTGCGGCGACGCCTGGCCGCACAGACGTAGGTGGCTCATCGTCCAGGTCGGACATCTGACCACCCTAGGTTCTTCGGCGGCGGAGGAACGGCGTCTTCGGCGGGAGGGCACTCGGATTGCCCCACAATCGGGGCTCAGGTGACGCCTGATGCGCTCACGCGGCCGCGATCCGCCACTCCAGCATCGCTTGTGGGGCAAATCCGTCCGACCGGGCTCACACCCGGCAGACTCTGCATGATGCGAGAACTCGTCGTACTGGGCACCGCGTCCCAGGTGCCCACGCGGACCCGCAACCACAACGGCTACCTGCTGCGCTGGGACGGGCAGGACCTCCTGTTCGACCCGGGTGAGGGCACGCAGCGCCAGCTGACCCACGCCGGCGTGGCGACCTCGCGGATCACCCGGATCTGCCTCACCCACGTCCACGGCGACCACTGCTTCGGGCTGCCCGGTGTGCTCTCGCGGATGGCCGTCGACGGCGTGGACCACCCCGTGCACCTGCACTACCCGGCGTCGGGCGAGGAGGTGGTGCGCGCGCTGGTCTCCGTGGCCGGTCCGGGGATCGACCTGCGGCTGCGCCCGCACGGCGCGGCCGGCGAGGTCGCGGAGGGGCTCGAGGTGGCCCCGCTGAACCATCGCATCGAGACCTACGGCTACCGTCTCACCGAGCCGGACGGGCGCACGCTGGTGCCCGAGCTGCTGGCCGCCGCCGGCCTCGCCGGCCCCGACGTGGGCCGGCTCCAGCGCGAGGGCGGCGCCGGCGGGGTGCGCCTCGCGGACGTCAGCGTGGCGCGCCCGGGACAGCGCTTCGCCCTCGTGATGGACACCGCCGTGTGCGCGGGCGCCGAGGCCCTCGCCGAGGGCGCGGACCTGCTCGTCACGGAGTGCACATTCGCCGACGAGGCGGCCGACCTGGCGACTGCCTACAAGCACCTCACCGCCGGCCAGGCGGGGGCGCTCGCCGGCACGGGCGGGGCGGGCACGCTCGTGCTCACCCACTTCTCGTCCCGCTACCCCGACGCCGCGCCCCTGGCCGCGCAGGCCGGGGCGCGTGCCGGGGGCGCCAGGGTGCTGGCCGCCGCGGACCTCGACCGCATCGCCATGCCGCCGCGCCGGGAGCTCCCGGGGACACCGCCCGCGGTGCGGATGTCCCGTCACCTCCAGGGGCACCGATGACCAAGCAGCAGCGGCCCGGCCCTACGCCGGTCGGCGTCCACCCGCTCGCGCCCGAGCGCTGGCCGGACCTCCAACGGCTCTTCGCCGGACCGGGCGACCAGTCTCGCTGCTGGTGCGCGTGGTGGCGGCTGCCCGGCAAGGACTTCGACACCGCCCGGGTAGCCGGCCGTCGCGACCTCATGGCCGAGCGTGCCGGCCGGGCGCCGGCGCCCGGGCTCCTCGCCTACGACGGGGACGTGCCGGTCGGCTGGGTCGCCGTCGCGCCACGGCCCGAGTACCCCCGGATCCCGCGCTCCGCCGTTGCCGCGTACGACGAGGGTATCCCCGGGTGCTGGTCGGTGACCTGCTTCTACGTCCCTCTGGGACGCCGCGGGCAGGGGCTGACGACGGTGCTGCTCGCGGCAGCCGTCGGCCACGCGCGGGCCCACGGGGCGCAGTTCCTCGAGGGCTACCCGGTCGACCCCGCGGGCCGCGGATCCTCCAGCGCCATGTACCCCGGTACGCTCGGCGTCTTCCTGCGGGCGGGGTTCGCCGAGGTCGCCCGGCGCCGCGGGCGGCCCACGGTGCGCATGGCCCTCGGCCCGCCCAGCGGCACCGACGTCGCCCGCCCGTCCCCCGTGCCCCCCGAGACCCGCCCCACGAAGGAACCAGATGCCGCTGGTCCAGATCAGCCTCGTCCGCGGGCGTGAGAAGGAGACCGTCCAGGAGTGTGTCCGCGAGGTGGCCCGCACCATCGCCCGCACGCTCGACGCCCCGCTGTCCTCGGTGCGTGTCATCGTCACCGAGGTCGAGCCCGACCACTGGGCCGTCGGGGACAGGTTCACGGACGAGACATGAGCCCCAGCAATCCCCGGCCATCAGCTCCCGCGTGTAGCAGCGCGATCCCGCCGCCGGCTTCGGGGTCAGCGCCGCGCCGCGCCGGCAGATGGTCGGCGATGTCACACCCGGGTGGCAGCCTTGGCGGTGGGGACGGTCCCGCGTCTCCCTCGCTGCGAGGTGGTCCATGTTCCTTCTCGACGACGTCGTGGTCCTCAGCGCCGGGGACGTCACGCTCGGGTCCTCGTGCGAGCTCGCCGTGCTCCACCAGCTCGACCAGCGCCTGGGCCGCGCGGAGCCGGCGCCCACCACGGTGGACGCGATGGCGGCCCGCGTGGCGGAGCTGGGCCAGGCGCACGAGCGGCGGGTGCTGGAGGGGCTGCGCCGGTCCCACGGCCCCGGTGGCGTCCTCGAGCTGGTCCCGCCGGCGTACGAGCGGGCCGCCCTCGAGGCGCACCACGCGCGGACCCTGGAGGCGCTGCGCGCCGGGGTCGACGTGGTCTACCAGGGCAGCTTCTTCGACGGGCGCTTCCACGGGCGCGCCGACTTCCTGGTCCGCGAGCACGCGTCGCGCTACGCCGTCCACGACAGCAAGCTCGCCCGGCACGCGAAGATCCCGGCGCTGCTCCAGCTCGCCGCCTACGCCGACCAGCTGGCCCGCGCCGGCATCCCGGTGAGCGCCGAGGGCCGCCTCCTCCTCGGCGACGGGAGCATCTCCGGCCACGACCTCACCGACATCGTCGCGCTCTACCGCGAGCGCCGGGCCCGGCTCGAGGCGCTCGTGGACGGGCACGCGGCCCAGCCGGACGCCGCCCGGTGGGGTGACGACCGCTACCGCGCGTGCGGGCGGTGCCCCACGTGCGCGCGGGCGGCCGAGGCCCACCGCGACGTGCTGCTGGTGGCGAACCTGCGCCTGTCCCAGCGCGCGAAGCTCCGCGCGGCCGGCATCACGACGGTCGAGGAGCTCGCCGCGTCCACGGGACCGGTCGACGCCATGGCCCGCTCGACCCTGGAGTCGCTGCGCCACCAGGCCCGGCTGCAGAGCGCGCAGGACCGCGCCGGCCCGGGCCCGGACGGGCGCCCCCTCGTGCGCGCGGAGGTCGTCGACGCCGCCGCCATCGCCTCCCTGCCCGCGCCGGACCCGGGCGACGTCTACTTCGACTTCGAGGGCGACCCGCTGTGGGCGCGGGGCGGCTCGGACTGGGGGCTGGAGTACCTCTTCGGGCTCGTGGAGGCGGACACCGGGGAGTTCCGCACCTACTGGGCGCACGACCGGGCGGCGGAGAAGCACGCCCTGGAGGGTTTCCTCGAGTACCTGCGGGACCGCCGCCGCGCCCACCCCGGGATGCACGTCTACCACTACGCCCCATACGAGAAGACGGCGCTGCGGCGCCTGGTGGGCCGGCACGGCGTGGGTGAGGAGGAGCTGGACGAGCTGCTGCGCGACGGCGTCCTGGTGGACCTGTACGCGACGGTCCGCCAGGGCATCCGCGTCTCGCAGCCGTCGTACTCGCTCAAGAAGCTCGAGCCGCTGTACATGGCCGAGGCTCGCTCGGACCAGCTGGACAACGCGGCGGACTCCGTGGCCATGTACGCCGTCGCCTGCGACCTCGCCGACGCCGGCGACGCGGACGGCGCCGCCGCGACGCTGGCCGCCATCGCGGAGTACAACCACTACGACTGCCGCTCCACCCGCGCGCTGCACCGCTGGCTCCTCGAGACGCTGTCCGCGCAGCGCGCCGCGGCAGGGTCGGCGGGCGACGCCGGGCACGGCGGCGGGGGCGGACCCGGCGCCGACGCCGGCGAAGCGGCCGGACGGGGCGCCGACGGCGGGGCGGAGGACGGCGACGACGCCCCCCGCACGAGCGACGCTGACCCGGACGCCGAGCTCCGCGCGGCCCTTCTCGCCCGCGCGGGCGACGGCCCGGCGGAGGCGCGCACGGCGGACGAGCAGGCCTTCGCCATGGTGGCGGCGGCCCTGGGCTACTCCCGCCGTGAGCGCAAGCCCTTCTGGTGGGAGCACTTCGACCGGCTCTCCACGCCGTTGGAGGACTGGGGCGAGCAGCGCGACACCCTGATCCCGGACGCGGTCGCCGTCGAGCGGGACTGGTTCAAGGAGGGGCGCCAGCGCAGCCTCCGCCGGCGTCTCCGGCTCACCGGCACCATGGCCACCGGGTCCACCACGGGCGAGGGCACCGCCGTCTTCCTCCATTATGACCCGCTCTTTCCCGGCGGCCTGACCCCGCCGGCCGGCGGCATCCGCGCCGGCCACCAGCGGGCCGTCGTCCGCGAGCACGCGGACCGCTCGCTCCTGGTGGAGGAGAGGCTGGCGTCCGACGCGGCCCCCTACCCGGACCTACCGGTGGCCCTGAGCCCCGGGCCGCCCCCCGCGACGGCCTCGCAGGAGGCGGCCGTCAGGGCACTCGCCGGGGACGTGGCCGCCGCGGGCCTCTTCCCCCACCCCGGCCTGGACCTCGCCCGCCGGCTCCCGCCCCGGGTGGCCGGCGGCGCCCTGCCCCCGGTCCCGGCGGCCGAGGATGGCCCCGTCACCGCGATCACCGCCGCGGTCCGGGCGCTGGACCGGTCCTACCTCGCGGTGCAGGGCCCGCCGGGCACCGGCAAGACGTATGTGGGCGCGCGGGTGATCGCCCGCCTCGTCGCCGACGGGTGGCGGGTGGGTGTGGTGGCCCAGTCCCACGCCGTCGTCGAGCACCTCCTGGACACCGTGGTCGAGGCGGGCGTCCCGGCCGACCGGGTGGGCAAGAAGGACGCCGACGCGCGACCCCACCCGTGGTCCGTGGTCCCCGACTCGGCGTACGCGGCCTTCCTGGACCGGCACCGCACGCACGGGTGCGTGCTGGGCGGGACGGCGTGGGACTTCACCAACACCGGGCGGGTTCCGCGCGGCCTGCTCGACCTGCTGGTCGTGGACGAGGCCGGGCAGTTCTGCCTGGCCACCACACTGGCCGTCTCGCTCGCCGCCCAGCGCCTGCTGCTGCTCGGGGACCCGCAGCAGCTGCCGCAGGTGAGCCAGGGCGCGCACCCCGAGCCGGTCGACGGCTCGGCGCTGGGGTGGGTCGCGGGCGGGCACGGCGCCCTGCCCGCCGAGCACGGGTACTTCCTGGAGCGGACGTGGCGGATGCATCCCGCGCTCACGGCGCCGGTCTCCCGGCTCTCGTACGAGGGCCGGCTCTCCTCCCAGGAGCGGGTCACCGCGCGGCGCTCGCTCGAGGGGGTCGAGCCTGGGATCCACGTGGTCGTGCTGGACCACCGCGGCAACGCCACCGTCTCGCCGGAGGAGTCGGCCGAGGTGGTCCGCCGGATCCGGGGTCTCGTGGGCCGCGCGTGGTCCGACGGCGTGGCGCCGCCGCGGCCGCTGGGGCCGGGCGACGTCCTCGTCGTCGCCGCCTACAACGCCCAGGTCGCGAGCATCCGGGCCCACCTGGACGCGGCCGGGCTCGGGGAGGCGCGCGTCGGCACGGTCGACAAGCTCCAGGGGCAGGAGGCCCCCGTCGTGATCGTGTCCATGGCGGCTTCGACGCCCGAGGACGTGCCCCGCGGGATGGGGTTCCTGCTCTCGCGCAACCGCATCAACGTGGCCGTCTCCCGAGGCCAGTGGGCCGCGATCCTCATCCGCTCGAGGCAGCTCACCGACTACCTGCCCCCGACGCCGGAGGCCCTCGCCGAGCTCGGCGCCTTCATCCGGCTGTGCGACGACGGGAGGCGAGAACCGCCGGGCCGCTCACCGCGCCGCCACGCTCAGGGCATCGGCGAGCCCGGGCCCGCGATGTCCCCGCCGGGCTGATCCAGCGGGGCCTCTTCCTGCTCGGCGGGGCGCTCGGCCTCGTCGGCGAAGGGGACGTCGGCGTCGGCCGCCTCGTCGATGTCCGCGCCCGTGTCATTCAGGTTCTGCGCGGCCGCATGAGCCGCCGCGCTCGCCCGGTCCGCGGACTCCCGTGCCCTGCCCAACGTCGACTCGCTCATGACATGACCCCTTCCGTCGGCAGCTCTCACCCTCGCCCCACGCCGGGGCGGGCGCAACAGCGGGCCGCCGCGGCTCAGGGTTCGCGGTAACCCGGGCGCCCGGGGCGGCGCCACACCCGCCAGCCCCACAGGGCCACCGCCGCCCACGCCGCGAGGACGGGGAGGTCGCCGGCGTTGAGCCCGTGCGACCCGCTCACCTCCAGGATGACGGGGCCGGCCCAGCGGTGGTGGCCGGCGAGGAGCAGCAGCGCCACGGCCGTCGCGGCGCCCACCACGACGACGGCGACCAGGCGTCTGAGCATGGCGGGGAGTCTAGGCGGGAGCGGCCGTCAGGGCGGCGGACCCACCACCCCTCCCCGGCCACCGCGCCGCCTCCCGCCGTGGCGGGACGGCCCCGAGTCGGCACACCGGGGAGCCGGCTATGCCGTCTCGGTCACGTGCTGCGCCTCGTCCTTGGCGAGGGTGGCCCGGGCCAGGTCCCGCTCGGCCCGCTCGGACGAGCGGACGTAGCGCTCCCGCGGCCCGTCGACCACCAGGTGCGGCCGGTGCGCGAGCTGGTAGTGCACCCGCACGTGCCAGGACCGCTTCACCCAGACCGCGGCGCCCACCGCGACGAGGATGGAGGCGATCGCGCCGACGCCCACGGACCAGCGCGGCCCGAAGGCCTCCGAGATCCAGCCGACGATGGGCGAGCCGATCGGCGTCGCGCCCATGAAGACCATCATGTACAGGCTCATCACCCGGCCGCGCATGGCCGGCTCGGTGGACATCTGCACGGTGGTGTTGGCGGCCGTCATCATCGTCAGGGAGAACAGGCCGACGGGGATGCACAGCAGGGCGTACAGCTCGTAGGTGGGCATGAGGGCCTGGACGCCCATGGTGAGCCCGAACAGCAGCGCCGCCCCGATCACGAGGCGCACCCGCGGGTTCTTGCGTCGGGCGGCCAGCAGCGCGCCGGTGACCGAGCCGATGGCCAGGATCGAGCCGAGGATCCCGTACTCCCCCGCCCCCATGCCGAACTCCTCGCGGGCCATGGTGGCGGAGGTCAGCTGGAAGTTCAGGCCGAAGGCCGAGACGACGCCGACCACCACCATGATCACCAGGATGTCGCTGCGGCGGCGCACGTACTTCACGCCCGCGCGCACCTGCCCCTTGGCGCGGGGGGCGTGCGGCGTCTCGTGGAGCTCCCGCGTGCGCATGAGGGTCAGGGAGAAGATCGTCGCCCCGAAGGAGACCGCGTTGATGAGGAACACCCAGCCCGGGCCCACCACGGCGATGAGCAGGCCGGCGACCCCGGGCCCGATCAGCCGGGCGATGTTGAAGGACGTGGAGTTCAACCCGACGGCGTTGGGCAGGTCCGCGGCGGGCACCATCTCGGCGACGAAGGTCTGGCGCACCGGCCCGTCCAGCGCGGTGACCACGCCGAGGGCCAGGGCGAAGACGTAGACGTGCCACAGCTCGGCGACGCCCGTGAGGACGAGCACCCCCAGCCCGGCGGCCAGGATCCCGAGTCCGCTCTGGGTCGCGATGAGGAGCTTGCGCCTGGGCAGCCGGTCGGCGAGCACCCCGGCGAGCGGGCTCAGCAGCAGGGTGGGCAGGAACTGCAGGGCGGTGACCACGCCGACCGCGAAGCCGGAGTTGTCCGACAGGACGGTCAGGACCAGCCAGTCCTGGGCGACACGCTGCATCCACGTGCCGACGTTTGCGACGAGCGCCCCGAAGAACCAGAGGCGGTAGTTGAAGTACCGCAGCGAGTAGAAGGTCCGGCTCATTCCTCCACCATCCTTCGCAGTATCACGGCGGCCTCCGCCACGACCTCCCGCTCCGCGGGGGTCAGCCTGGCGAGCCCCTTGTTCAGCCAGGCGTTCCGTCGCCGCTTGATCTCCTTGACCAGGTCCCGGCCGGCGTCCGTGGCGGTGACGACCACCTGGCGCCCGTCCTCGGGGTGCGGCGTGCGCGCGACGTACCCGGCGTCCTCCAGGGCCGCGACGGTGCGGGTCATCGACGGGGGCTGGACCCGCTCGCGGTCGGCGAGCTGCTTGGGCGTCAGCGGCCCGTTGTGGACGACGGCGGCGAGCACCGAGTACTGGGCCTCGCTGACCTCCGAGCTGGACTCGTTGCGCAGGCGCCGGGAGAGCCGGAGCGTCGCGATCCGCAGGTTGGTGGCGAGGTCGGGCCGGCGCTCGGGCCTGTGCTGGGCGGGCGCGGGGGACTCGGCGGCGATCGTCATTTCGTTAGCGTAACTCATTACCCTTGCTAACTTTCCCGCAAACGGGGTTATTCCGGGCCGCGCGGCCCGTCGGACGGTCCCCGCTGTGAGCGGTCCCACAGGGACAACAAGTGGCAAGTTCCCGAGAGGCCTAGGTCGGGCAGACGCGGCGGGGGCAGCATGGGTACCAACCCGCCCGGAGAGCTCTCGGCACCGGTGCGCCCTCACCGGGCGCCGCCGGCCGACGCGCCTCCGGGCTACCTCTGACCGCCTCCGGGAGACCCCGTCATGGACTGGCTGCACATCGTCTACGTTGTGCTCGGCATCGGGCTGATGCTGCTGCTCAACATCAAGTGGAAGATCAACGCGATGATCGCGCTGCTGCTCGCGGCGCTGCTCATCGGCTTCCTCGAGGGCTTCGCGCCGCTCGACCTGCTGAACACCATCCAGACCGGCTTCGGCTCGACGCTGGGCTCGCTGGCGATCATCGTCGTGTTCGGTGCCGTCATCGGCAAGCTCATGGTCGACTCCGGTGCCGCGCACCGGATCGCGCGGACCCTGATCGACCGGTTCGGGATCCGGTTCGTCAAGTGGGCGATGGTCATCGCCGGCCTGGTCTTCGGCCTCGCGATGTTCTACGAGGTCGCGTTCATCATCCTGGCGCCGCTGATCATCTCGGTGGCGATCGAGGCCAAGATGCCGTTCCTCAAGATCGCCATCCCGGCGGTCGCCGCCGCGACGACGGCGCACTCGCTGTTCCCGCCGCAGCCGGGCCCGGTCGCCCTGGTCGACGCCTACGCCGCCGACACCGGCATGGTCTACATCTACGGCATCATCATCGCGATCCCGACCGTGATCATCACCGGGTTCGTCCTGCCGCGGTTCCTCGGCAACCTCGACCGCCCCATCCCCAAGCTGCTGCAGTCCTCGGAGCCGATCGAGGAGCGCAACATGCCCTCCTTCGGCATCTCGATCTTCGTGCCCCTCATCCCGGCGATCCTGATGATCGCCGCGACGATCGCCAACATCTGGCTCACCGAGGGCTCGACCGCCCACACCTGGGTCAACTTCTTCGGCTCCTCGATCGTGGCCGTGTCGGTCGCGATGGCCGCCGCGTTCTACTTCTTCGGCATCCGCCCGGGGCGTGGGATCCAGTGGGGCATGGACGGCTTCGGGGAGGCCGTCAAGGGCATCGCCATGGTCGTCCTGATCATCGGCGCCGGCGGCGCGCTCAAGCAGGTCATCATCGACACCGGCATCGGCGACTACATCGGCTCCCTCATGGGCGCCACCTCAATCTCGCCGTACATCATGGCCTGGCTCATCACCGTGCTCATCCGCCTGGCCACCGGCCAGGGCGTGGTCTCGGCCATGACCGCCGCAGGCATCATCGGCGCCGCACTCATGGGCCCCGACGGCACCCTCGTCGGCGTCGACCCGGCCCTGCTCGTGCTCGCCACCGCGGCCGGCTCGAACACCCTCACCCACGTCAACGACGCCTCGTTCTGGCTGTTCAAGGGCTACTTCGACCTCTCCGTCAAGGACACCCTCAAGACGTGGGGCCTGCTCGAGCTCTGCAACTCGGTCGTCGGCCTGGGCATGGTCATGCTCATCAGCGTGTTCGTCGGCTGACATGAGCACCAGGTTCACGGCGCGGCGCATGGTGCTCTCGGGCCCGCTCGCCGCCGCCGTGGCCCGCGCGCTCGGGGAGGTCCCCGGCCTGGCCACCCGCGTGGCCGCGGCCGGGGACGTCTCCGCCGCCGACCTGGCGTGGGCGGACAGCTACGCCGGGTTCACGGTGCCCGGCAACCTCGGCTCCTCGGCCGTGCGGTGGGTGCACGCCATGGCGGCCGGCGTCGACGCGGCCCTGCGGTCCCTCGGCACCTCCCCCGCCGTCGGCGGGCCGGTCCTGACCCGGACCGTCGGGTCGATGCCGCGCGCGATCGGCACGTACGTCCTCGGCCAGGTGCTCGCCGACCATCTGCAGCTTGCCCGCTACCGGGACCAGCAGGCCCGGCACGTCTGGGCGCCGCTCGCCAACCGCGCGCCGGGGAACCGGGGCGTCGTCGTGCTCGGCACCGGCGAGATCGGCGCGGGCATCGCCGGTGTCCTGCGCGGCGGCGGCTTCCGCGTGGTCGGCATGAACACACACGGGCGTGCGCGTGCCCCCTTCGACGAGGTGGTGGCGCTCCGTGACGGGGCCGCCCACCTGGCGGGCTGCGACGTCCTCGTGTGCGCGCTGCCCCTGACCGACGCCACGCGCGGCCTGCTCGGGCACGACCTCTTCGCGCACCTGGACGACGCGCTCGTCGTCAACGTCGGGCGCGGCGCGTGCGTCGTGCCCGCGGGCCTCCGCGCGGCGCTGGCGGACGGGCACGTCCGCCACGCCGTCCTCGACGTCGTCGAGACCGAGCCGCTCCCGGGCGACGACTGGCGCTGGGACCACGAGCGCGTGACACTCACGCCGCACGTGTCCGGACCGACCGAGCCCGCCGACGTCGTCGCGGCGATCCTTCAGTGCCGGGAGGCGCTCGCGCGGGGCGAGCGGCCGGCGCTCGCCGTCGACCTCGCCCGGGGGTACTAGACCGGCGTCACGCTCGCCGTCGCCCGGGGGTGCCGAACGGGCGGCGCTCGCCGTCACGATCGCGGTCGCCGAGCGGGCGGCGGGGGATCACCAGCCCGCCGCCGCTCGGCGCCGCGCGGCCAGGAACTCCCGCAGCTGCCCGACGACGAACGCGTGGTCGTCCCGCTGGGGCAGCCCGGAGACGCCGGCCGCCCCCAGCAGGGTGCCGCCGGCCAGCGCGAGGGGGAAGACCCCGCCGTGGGCGGCGTAGCGGTCCACGTCCAGGCGGCTGTCGCGGTCGAAGTCCTTGCCCTGGACCCGGAACTGCTCCCCCACGCCCAGCGAGCTGTGCCCGTAGCGCAGCACGACGGCGGTCTTGCGCTCCAGCCAGGCGTCGTTGTCGGCGCTCGTCCCCTCGAGCGCGGCGTGGAAGACGCGCTGCCCGCCGAGGACGATGCCGACCGTGACCGGCAGGGCCCGGTCGGCCGCCGCCGCACGCATCCGGGAGCCGAGCTGCCAGGCGTCCTCCCTGTCGAAGGAGGTCACCCGCAGCTCGGCCTCCTCGGCGAGGATCTGTTCGTAGAACTCGGACGAGTAGGTCATGGGCGCCACTGTAGGGCGCCCGCGCGGCGGCCTACCGGGCCTAGATGCCCAGGGCCTGCTGGATCGGGCCGAGCGCGAAGTACACGACGAACAGCGCGGCCACGACCCACATGAGCCAGTGCACCGTGCGCGCCCCGCCCCGGCGGGCGGCGGCGAGGACCACGTAGGCGATGAACCCGGCGCCGATGCCCGCCGTGATGGAGTAGGCGAACGGCATGAGGACGATCGTGAGGAACGCGGGGATCGCGATGCCGGCGTCGCGCCAGCTGATGTCCGTGACCTGCTGCATCATGAGGAACCCGACGATGACCAGCGCCGGGGTCGCCGCCTCGTACGGCACGGCCGCCGCCAGCGGGGCCAGGAAGGTGGCCAGCAGGAAGCAGACGCCGGTGACGATCGAGGCGAAGCCCGTGCGGGCGCCGTCGCCCACGCCGGTGGCGGACTCGATATAGCTGGTGTTGGAGGAGACGCCCGCCGCGCCACCGGCGGCCGCGGCGATGGAGTCGATGACCAGGATGCGGCTGGTGTTCGGGGGGTTGCCGGCCTCGTCGAGCAGGTCGGCCTCGGCGCCGATGGCCACCATGGTGCCCATCGTGTCGAAGAAGTCGGCCAGCATGATCGAGAAGATCAGCAGCAGCGCGGCGATGGGGCCGATCTTCTCGAAGGCCCCGAACAGCGAGAAGTCACCGAGCGTGGAGAACTGCGGGGCCTGGATGACCGGGCCCTCCAGTGCCGGCACGGACAGGCCCCAGCCGCCCGGGTTCTCCGGGCCGAGGACGCCGAGGTGGGCGACAGCCTCGACGACGCCGGCCAGGACCGTGGCGGCCACGATGCCGATGAGGATGGCGCCGCGCACCTTCCGCACCATGAGGACCATGATGAGGAACAGGCCGACGATGAACACGAGCGACGGCCAGCCGGCCAGGGAGCCGTTCACGCCCAGCCCGAGCGGCGTGCCGCCGCCGGTGCGCACGATGCCGGCATTGACGAGGCCGACGAGCGCGATGAACAGGCCGATGCCCACCGAGATGGCGACCTTGAGCTGAGTCGGCACGGCCCTGAAGATGGCCCCGCGCA
The DNA here is from genome assembly GCF_003991205.1 of Georgenia sp. SYP-B2076. GTDB lineage: Bacteria > Actinomycetota > Actinomycetes > Actinomycetales > Actinomycetaceae > Georgenia. The sequence goes on from NZ_RXOZ01000034.1 coordinate 109,872, forward strand.
GCCCGGTGAGCACCAGGACGAGGATGATCAGGCCCTCGAGGACGATCAGGCCCATCGCGTCGCCCCACGTCATGCCGGGCAGCCCGACGATCGTGTAGGCCAGCAGGGCGTTGATGCCCAGCCCCGCCGCGAGGGCGAGCGGGAAGTTCGCGACGGAGCCCATGAGGATCGACATGAGGCCGGCCACCAGGGCGGTGCCCGCGGCGACGGCGGCACGGTTGGGCTCGTCGGTCCCCCCGCCGAGGTACGCGCCCGTGCTGTCCGGGGTGGAGAGGATGAGCGGGTTCAGCACGAGGATGTAGCACATCGCGAAGAACGTCACGATGCCGCCGCGCACCTCCCGGCCGACGGTCGAGCCCCGCTCCGTGATGCGGAAGGTGCTGTCCAGCCAGCCGGGGGACGTCTTCATGGGGGGCGCGCTCGGCGCTGCTGTGCTCACGTTGGCCAATCGTCGCACACCCTCCCATTTCCTGGAATCGGCGTCTCACCGCCGATGTGGCGTGGCTGACACCCCGGCGCACGGCCCCGCCGGGGGCCTCTACCATCGGGCCATGCCCGACATGCACCTCTTCGAGCGGCGCCCCGACCCGCCGACGGCCAAGGTCAACGCCGTCACGCTGGCCGTGACGGGCACCGCGGTGTGGGCGGCCGGCACGGTCGTGGTGGCCGTCCTCATCGCCCAAGGTCGCGTCGGGCACCACCTGCTCGACGTCTGCCTCGCCGGGCTCGGCATGGGCGTCGTCGGAATCGCCTGGGGCTTCGTCCACGAGCGCCGGGCCCGCCGGGTCGCGGCGCCGCCGTCCCCGTCCACCCCGTCACCATCACCCTCAAAGGAGAGCCCCACCCCATGAAGATCCTGCTGCCCACGGGTATCGACCTGCACCCCGCCCTGCCCGACGACGTCGAGGCCGTCCCGTACTCCCCCTCGGAGCCGCTGCCGGCCGAGCACCACGACGCCGAGGCGTTGGTCGTCTGGGGCAACTCGCGGGAGCACCTCGAACAGCTCGCCCGGGACCTCACCGGGCTGACCTGGGTGCAGGCCCTCGCCGCGGGCCCCGACGCCGTCCTCGCGGCCGGCTTCGACGACGGCGCCGTCGTCACCTCGGGGCGCGGCCTGCACGACGCCACCGTGAGCGAGCACGCCCTCGCCCTCTCGCTGGCCCTGATCCGCCGCCTGCCGCAGGCGCGTGAGGCGCAGCGTGAGCACCGGTGGGCCACCGAGATCGGCGGCGTGCAGCCCCTGCGCCCCTCCGGGCAGATCACGACCCTGATCGGCGCGCGCGTGCTCATCTGGGGGTTCGGCTCCATCGGTCAGCGCCTCGCGCCGCTGTACCGCTCCCTCGGCGCCACCGTGACGGGAGTGGCGCGCAGCGCCGGGGAGCGGGCCGGCTTCCCCGTCGTGGCGGAGGAGCAGATCGAAGCCGCGCTCGCCACGACCGACCTGCTCGTCATGGTGCTGCCCTCCTCGCCCGCGACGGACAAGGCCCTGAATGCCGAGCGCCTGGCCGCGCTGCCGGAGGGCGCCCTGCTGGTCAACGTGGGCCGCGGCACCACCGTGGACGAGGACGCGCTGGTCGAGGCGCTGCGCGCCGGCCGCCTCGCCGGGGCGGGGCTCGACGTGACCGCCGTCGAGCCGCTGCCGGCCACCTCGCCGGTGTGGGACGCGCCGAACCTGCTCCTCACCCCGCACGCCGCCGGCGGGCGCCCGGTGGGCGCCGACGAGCTCATCTCGCACAATGTCGCCGCGCTGCTGGCCGGTGAGCCGCTGCGCAACGTCGTCGGGCGCTGAGGGACCACCGCACCGTGCGGACGGGGCCCGCCCGTGGCCAGGTCGACGCACGTCGCCCGTGGGGTCGACGTGGCGCCCAGCAACCAGCTGTGGAGGCGGGCGGGCCGCCTACTGCAGCGGAGGAGCGGAATTGACGGACACGTCTGACGGAAGCTTCTCGGTGTTGGCGGTGTGCACCGGCAACATCTGCCGGTCGCCCGCCGCCGAGCGGCTGCTGCGCTCGGCGATCGGCACCGACCGAGGGATCGCGGTCTCGAGCGCGGGCACGGGCGCGCTGGTCGGCCAGCCCGTGCACGAGCCGATGGCGGAGCTGCTCCACGGGGTCGGCGTGGGCACCGAGGGCTTCGCGGCCCGCCGCGTCACGCAGTCGATGGTGCGCGACGCGGACCTGGTGCTGGCGCTGACCCGCGCGCACCGTGCCGCCGCGGTCGACCTGTGGCCCGCCGCGGTGCGCCGCGCCTTCACACTGCGTGAGTTCGCCCGGCTGGGGAACCGGGTGGACGGCGCCGAGCTCGAGGCCCAGGCAGGGCCGGGGGCCGGCCCGGCCCGCCGGCTCGCCGCGCTGGTGCCCCTGGCGGCGGCGCACCGGGCGCAGGTACCGGCCGAGCTCGACGATGTCGTCGACCCGTACAAGCGGACGCTGCCCGTCTACGAGGCCTCGTTCGACCAGATTCTCGCCGCGGTGCAGACAGTCGCTCGGCTCGTGCTGGGCGCCGAGGGCTCGACCGGGGCCTGACCGCCCACCGCCTCGACCGAGGCGACGTGTCCGGCGGTCCGTGTCAGAGAGGCTCTCCCGGGCCGCCAGGTCCGGGCCCTTCCCCCGTCCGCAGGAGCACGTGGGTGAGCGCCGTCGCCGCCTCCTCGGCGCACGCCTCCAGCTCGGGCAGGTGCGCACGGGCCTGGTCGACGGCGCCGGCGTGGGCGGCGTCCGCCGTCTTCCTCGCCAGGCCGGCGACCGTGTCCGCGCCCACCATGGAGCTCGAGCAGGACAGGCTCAGCGCCGCCACGTGCGCGTGCTCGCCGTCGTCCCCGGCCAGTGCGGCGCGGATGCGCGCCATCCGGCCGTCCAGCATCGCGACGTAACGCTCGGCGAACGCGCGGGCGATGTCCGCGCCCATCTCCTCACTGAGGGTGCGCAGGACGTGCGGTGAGATGGCCGGCTGCCCGGCGTGGCCTGCGGGCACGGTCAGCACCCGGGCCGGGGGCGCCTGCGCCCGCACGGCCCGGGCGCGCGCCGCGGCGTGGGCGCGCGCCGCGGCGTGGCGGTCGCGGTTCCGGGCGGGCGCCGCGGCCCGGCGGTCGCGGTTCCGGGGCCAAGGCCCTGGCGGCCCGTCATGGTTTCGCTCACTGCTCGTCCTCAGGGGCTGCGGAGCGGGCGATCCTCGGTCGCTCCTGGTGCCGCCGGTGGCGGCGACCTCGCGATCCCGGGTGTGCGCTTCACCGTCCGCGCACGTCCGGAACTGACCCGTCAAGCACAGCAGCGAGCAGCCCCGCGCGGGATGCCGTTCCGGATGAAGGCCCTGGTGAAATGCGGCTCTCACCCTGTGTGGTTCTGGGCGATGGCGGCGGCGGGCGCAGGTGAGGCGGGGTGTCGGCGCGGGTGAGGCCCCCGGTTCACGGCGCGTCCGATGCGGGGCACGCGCCGACGCGTCAGCACTCGTCAGTCGGAGCAGGCACCGACGCGGCTCACTCGAAGTCGACGTCGCTCTCGGGGAACCCCAGCTGCCGCCCCCGGTAGGACATGGCGATCTCCACCCAGGGCAGATAGTCCAGGGTCTTCTCCGAGACCCACCACAGGTGGCCGCGGCCGGGGCGGTTCACGACCATCGCGGCGTGGTGGCCGGACGGCGCCGTCACGAGCGGGGTGACGTGCCGGCTGGTCGAGGGGCCGACCCCGGGGATCCACCGCATGCCCGTCCGGGGCGGGTCGAGCAGGAGGTTCGCCGTGGCGATCTCGGCCACGCCGAGCAGCTCGGCCTCGAGGGTGATCCTCCACTGCGGCGCCATGACGGGTTCGCGTGCGAAGAACCCGCCGGCGACGGTGCCGTCGATGTCGCCGCCGACCTGGAGCACGTCTGCGGCCGGCAAGGACGGCACGCGGCCCGTGCTGACGACGAGATCGACGCCGTCACACCAGGCGGACGTCGTGTGCGCGCCGTGGGCGACGATCTCCGCCTCGATCTCGGACGGCACTCGGTTGAGTAATACGGTGGCGGGCATTGCTCGTTTCCCCTCGTCAGCGTGGTCCGGGCTGGATCTGGGTCTGGCTCGAGCATCGACCCGATTGGGGACGCTCGCGACACGAAAAGGTGCCATGTCCGGTTCCTGCCCGAGCGGCGTGGCGTGTCACCGCACCGGCCGCCACCTGCCGCCGGCCCGGCACTCCAGGTTCGGCCGCCCGGGCGTCGCGAGGCCTCGCACCGTCGCCTCGACACGCCGGGCGACGGCGTCGGCGTCGCCGTCGTCGTCCGCGGTGAAGCGCACGCTGATCACGGGCGCACCGCGGACGATGGCGACGTCGCGGGCCTCCACGGTGACCACCTCGGCCGCGGCGTCTGCCGCCGCGGGCAGCAGCCCTTCCGGGGCCACGCCGGGGCGGAGCAGCCCGACGGCCATCCTCACGCGGTAGGACGGCACGCGCGCGCCCTCACGGGATGAGCCCCGCGCGCCGCCGCGTGGTGCGGTTCGCGTGCACGGACCACCGCGGCACCCAGCGCGCCAGGGCACCGGCGGCCGCGACGCCGAGCGCGCCGGTGACCCAGATGCCCACGGCCAGCGAGCCGAGCGCCGCGCCGGCGGAGACCACGAGCGGGCCGAGCGCGCCGCCGCCGTCCTGGAACACCCGCCACATGCCGAGGAACTGCGCGCGCCCCTGCGCCGGGGACACGTCCGAGCCCAGCGTCATGAGGATGCCCGAGCTCATGCCGTTGCCCAGGCCCATGAGGGCGGCCGCGACGGCGACGCCGGCGATCGTGTGGGTGAACGGCAGCATCACCATGGCCGCGCCCATGACCAGCATCGACGGGATCCCGATCCACAGGCGCCCCATGCGGTCCATGACCTTCCCCGCCGGGTAGAACAGCAGCATGTCCACGGCGCCCGCCAGGCCGAAGATCAGCGACGTCGTCGCCGGGTCGAAGTCCAGGTGCTCGCCCCACAGCGGCAGCACCGTCTGGCGGGCGCCGCGCACCGCGCCCACCAGCAGCACGGCCACGCCGAGGGACGTGAAGACGGCGCGGTGCTCGCGCAGGATCTGGACCAGGGACGGGCCGGAGCCCCCGCGCCGAAGCGCGCGCTGCGCGGCGCGGCGCTCGCGCAGGGTGCCCGACGCCGGGACGCCGACGCGCTGCGTGTCGTCCGGCACGAGCAGGAGCGTGACGGTGGCGGCGGCCGCGGCGCCCACGCCGAGCCAGTAGGCGTTGGCGACCGAGCCGCCGCTGATCACCAGCGCGCCGGCGAACGGGCCGAGGAACAGGCCGATGCGGTGGACGCCGGCCAGCGTGGACAGCACCCGGGCGCGACGCAGCGGCGGCGTGATCTCGGTGAGGTACGAGTGCCGGGCCAGGTTGAACACGGCCGACGCCGCGCCGGTGAGGAGGACCGCGACGGCGAGCGTGATGAGGCTCGGGGCCAGGGCGGCCCCGACGAAGGCCGCGGCGGCGACGACGCCCGCGAGGATCATAGCCCGGCGGTCCCCCACGCGGGCGGCGAGCGCCCCCGCCGGGAGGTCGGCGATGATCTGGCCCACCGGCAGCAGCGCCGCCACCACGCCGGCGACGGCGAGGTTGGCCCCCAGCCCCACCGCCGTCGGCGCGATGATCGGCAGCATCGCGCCCACGCCGATCTCGAAGACCAGTGAGGGCACGAAGGCGCCGAGCACGACCGTGCGGAACGGGAACATCGGGGCGTCGTACAGGTCGGGCCCGGGACGGCGCGGAGCCGGGATGCTTGCGGCGGGTTCGTCAGTCATCGTGCCCCCATCATTCCCTGTCCGGCCCTCCCCTCCGCTCGCGGGACCTGCCGCCCGCGGCCGTTCGCGGGGGACGCTCGCGGGGCGTTCCCTGGGCGCTCGCGCGCCGGGCCATGACATCGGACACAATCAGTCCGTTGCGTGGCTGGTATCGGACGATGTTGCTAGGTTCACAAACATGACTGAGGTGTGCGAGACACGCACGGCCGTCGTCGTCGAGGACGACGAGGACATCCGCGCGCTCATCCACGCCGTCCTGACGCAGGCCGGCTTCACCGTCCACGCCGCGGCCACGGGAGCCGAGGGCGTCGAGCTGGTCCGCGAGCACCAGCCCGTCGTCACCACGCTCGACATCTCGCTCCCGGACATCGACGGCTTCGAGGTGGCCCGGCGGTTGCGGTCCATCTCCGACACCTACGTCGTCATGCTCACCGCCCGCGCCGAGGAGATCGACACCCTCCTGGGCCTCGAAGCCGGCGCCGACGACTATCTCACCAAGCCGTTCCGCCCCCGCGAGCTGCGCGCACGCATCGAGGCCATGCTGCGCCGTCCCCGCCATCTCACCCCTGCCGCCGCCGCTCCCGCGCCGGCGCCCGCACCCGCGCCCACGGCAGGCGAGGGCCGGACCCAGCCGGGCGACATCCTTGGTCACAACGGCCTGCGGATGGACCTCGCCGCCCGGCTCGTCCAGCTCGACGGCACCCCGGTCCACCTGACCCGCAGCGAGTTCGACCTCCTCGCCGCACTCCTCACCGCCGCGCACCGCGTGCTCGCCAAGGCCGAGCTCGTCCGCGAGATGTGGGGCGAGGAGTACGCGACGGACGCGATGGTCACGGATGCGGACAAGCGCACCCTCGAGGTGCACATGGCCAACCTGCGCCGCAAGCTCGGTGAGGACACCGCGCACCCCAGGTTCGTCGAGACGGTGCGCGGCGTCGGTTACCGGCTCACGCCGGCGCGCTGACCACCTTGGTCAGCGCCGCGCTCGTGGCCGCGGCCAGCTGCAGGATCTCCGGCAGGGCCTCCCGCGCCGGCCGATAGTTGCCGTGCCGGAGCGTCGGCTCCACCGATGCTGCAACCTCGGCCAGCTCCCACGCCCCCACCGCGACGCTCTCGCTGCGCAGGCCGCGCAGGGCGACCAGCGCCTGAGCGGTGTGGCACGCCGTGAGCGCGACGCGCAGCATGTAGATCCGTTCGTCGAGAGTCGCCACGTAACGCGCAACGTAGGCGCGGGCGCTGTCGGTGCCCACCTCCTCACCCAGCGTGCGCAGCACCGCGAGATCGATGGTCACGTCCGCCCACCCTTCGTCCCGACGGGCGTGACGTGCGCGTCTGACGCATCGTGCCTGGTCCCGACTGTGAGCAAGCACATCAGGACGACGCCGGATGCATTTGTGAACGTCGGGGGAAGGCCGGGTGAAAAGGTCGGACCACCCTGCCCTGTCGGGGGTGAGGCGGGGTGAGCGAGTGTGCGTCAGACCCGGGCGAGTAGGGCCGCGGTGGTCATCGCCGCCACGAGCATCAGCTCGGGCAGCAGCGCGCGCGCCGCGCTGAGAGCCCCGGAGCGCAGGTACGCCGTCAAGGACCTGGCCACCTCCGCGAGGGCGTCCGCGCCCACCATCGTGCTCGAGCTGTGCAGGCTCAGCGCCGCCACGTGGGCGGTGACGGCGTCGTCGTGCTCCACGGCCGTGCGGAGCCGGTCGACCCTGCCCTCGAGCATGGACAGGTACCTCGCCGCGAACCCGTGGGCGACGTCGTCCCCGACATCGTCACCGAGATCCCGCAGGCCGCCGGGGCTGAGGACGGCGCTCATGCGCGTGCGCCCGCCAGGTCCCGCCGCCGGCTGTGGGCGGGGCCACTGCCGCCCCGGTGGCGTGGCCGTGACGCGTGCGGCGCCGGGACGACGGCGGCGTCCGCCGCATCGGGGTGGGTGTCCGCGGTGTCGGTGTCTGCGACGTCGGCGGCGTCGACGGCGTCGGCGTCCGCGTGACCGCGGCCGTGTGCGGCCATGGCAGTGATGGGGTCGGTGCGGCTGGCGGCCGCGGCCGCCGCCACGGAGGTCCGTCGTGCCCGCAGGGCGCCGACGAGCTGGACGGCGCCGTAGGCGAACAGGGCGACGGCCGCGACCGTGACACCGGTGCTCTTCTGGTGGCCGCTCAGCGCGTTCGCCAGGTACCCGGCGTAGGGGACGTGGTACTCCACCACCCCGCGGATCTGCGTGGCGGTGAGCGTCCACGGGTCGGCGGCGTTGTTCGCGTCGCCCTGCGTGGTGAAGGAGACCGCGCCGTCCGAGGACTGCGTGCGCCCGACGATCCGGTGCGTCACCAGGGTCGGGTCGTCCGGGCGGGGCATGAAGGTGATGACGTCACCGATGGCGAGCAGCGCGGCGTCGTCGTCGCCCTCGATTGTCTCGACGACCACCTGGCTGCCGGTGGGGATGGTGGGCTCCATCGAGCCGGTGAGGATGGTCAGCGGCACCCAGCCCATGAGGCGCGGGATGAGGACCATAACGGCGGCGAGCGCGATGATGCCGGCAAGGAGGAGCCAGAGGATCCCGCGGCCGACGCGGCGGAGGTTGAGTGCTGCGGTCACCGTGGGGGCTCCATCCTTGTGGTCGACGTTCGAGCGGTTGGCCCTCATGCGGCGCTCCCGGGCGCTGGCTCGGCAATGGCGTTGGCGGACAGGCAGCTGACCTTGTTCGCCGCGGCCTTCTCCAGGCGGAGAGTGAACACCTGGGTGCTGTCGAGCGACGGGCTCGTGTCGCCCTCGGGGTAGACCCGGACCTTGAGCAGGATGTCCTGCTTGGCCAGCTCGTCCGGGATCTCACGCCCCTGGATGACGGCGCTGCGCGAGGTGGCACTCAGCCCGGACGACGCCGTCGTGAGGGGCGTCCACCCGGCAGGTGTGCGCATGAGGATCTCCCACTTCGCGCCCGACGGGATGGGCGCGACGGGCCAGTCCCACGTGAGCGTCGCTGCCTTGTCGTTCGCGGGGAGGACGGCGCATGTCAGGGCTACCGGGAGCGGACGGACCACGGGCGCTGGGGCGGGGACCGTGAAGGTGGTCACCCAGGTGGTGGCCGGCGAGGTCCACTCGGCGGGGGCGGCCGCGACGGCGCCGAGCGTCGTCGTCAGGGTGAGGGTCTGACCGCCGAGGGCGCTCCGCAGCGCCGGCCCCGCGTCGACGCGCACGCACAGGTTCGCGGACTGCTGCGGGGCGAGGCTGAGCCGCCCGCCGGGGGTGCTCGCGCTCGCCGCGACGGTGAGCGCGGTGCCGGTGGAGCCGGCGGACCAGCTCACGGTCGCGTTGGTGCACGACGTGCCCGCGGGCGCCGCGGCGTAGTCGATGCGCGAACCGACCAGGGCCGGCGCGACGTTGCTGCCGTTCGAGGTGACCGCGAGCCCGCTCGGTGCCCACAGGGTGGTGACCTGGGCGGCGCTGTTGGTGATGGTGGTGGCGACACCCTCTGGCGTCGTCGGCGCGGGGGTGGCGAGCGCGACTGCGTCCGTGGTCACGCCGCTGGTGGCGAAGGTCGCCTCCGAGTGCCAGAGGGCCTCGGAGGTGCCGGAGGGAGCGAGCGCGCTGGCGATGAGACCCACCGCGGCGGCGCCGAGCAGGCCGCGGATGCCGTGACGACGGGCGTGCGGGCGCGTGTGTCGCTCCTGCCATGACGTCGGGGGCGTGGGCTGCTGCGCGGTCATGCCGCTGCTCCGTTCTGCGTGAGCGACCAGGTGATGGCGCCCGGGGTGAGGGTCTGTCCCTGGGTGCCGCCGGAGGTGGGGACTGTCGTCGTGATCGTGGCTGTCACGACCGTGTTGTGCTGCGCGGGCGTGACCGTCCAGGAGCGTGGGGTGCCGGGGACCGGTGTCAGCGCCTGATTGATACGGACCGTCATGCCCCTGACCATCGCGTCGCGCAGGGCGGCGGAGCTGTCGTGGCCCGCGATGGCGCTGGTGTCCAGCGTGAGGGTCGCCGTCAGCGTGTCGCCCTGGACCAGGAGCTTGACCGGGACGGTGAAGGTGAGGGTGTCGCCGCCGATCAGGCGCTGGGCAGCGAGCCCGCCCGTCACGTCCTGGCTGGTGGTCGCTCCGTTGGCCGTCCGTGTCAGCGTGACGGACATCGCCTGCTGCTCGAGCAGGAGCTGGCCGCTGGTCACCGTGGCTCCGCCCATCGTCGCCGTGTCGAACCACTCGGCGTAGCTGCCGCCGCCCCCGCTGAGGAGGGCGAGACCCACCACGCCGGCGACGGCGGCGCGGACGAGGCGAGGTCTGGGCACGGCGGGGGCTCCTGTATCAGGTGGATGGCGGTGTGGTGCGTCCGGGTGCGGGCTCGCGGCCCGCACCCGGTCAACGAGGCGTTCAGGCGTTGCGGGCGGCACCCTGTGTCAGCTGGACCTCGACGTTGCTGAGGTTCACGCGCTGTGCCTGGGCGGTGGCCCCAGCGACCGTGTCGGGGAATGTGACCGTTAGGACGACGTCGAGCTTCTGGTCCGTCGCGCTCTGCTTGATGGTCGCGCTCAGCCTCTCAGAGGGCTTGCCATTGACGAAGAAGGTCGAGGACTGCCCAAGCGCAGCGGCCAGGTCGCTGTCACCGGTGACCGCGGGGGTGGCGATGTTGGTGGTGAGTGCTGCGTTCAGCAGGTCACCCTTCGCCTCGATGGTGACGGACTGCTTGAACGTCAGGACATCACCCGGGACGACCTTGTAGGTCGAAGGTTCCACGGTCGCGCCCACGCTGTTGGTCCACACGCCGGCGGTGGCGTCCTTGAGCTTCAGCGTGCCGCTCGAGATGGCGCTCTCGCTCCGGACCGCCTGGGTGGCGTTCCAGCTGGCGAACGAGCTGCCCCCCGCGGCGAGGAGCGCGATGCCGACCGCACCGGCGGCGATCGCCTTGACGGCCTTGCTGGAGCTCTTGGTGGCGGCGTGACCGGTGCTGCGAGACATGTGGCGTTCCTTCGGTGAGGACTGGCTGGGCCCGGCGGGAGTCGTTCGGGCTATGTCAGTGAGACTGCCCGGCCGACCTCAGCGAACCCCTCAGGCCTCCTTCAGGTCACCTCAAGATCTGCTCAAGGTTCCTTCGACGGCGCCATCGGGGCGGCCCCATCCAGCGCGCGGCCGTCCGTCTCGGCCACGACCACCCGGTTCCCGCCCTGCGCGATGGCCTCGTGCGAGGCGGTGCGGGCGGTCGCGCACAACTCGCCCAAGTCGTACGCGTACTTCCGCGCCCCGGCGACGCCGACGCTGGCGGTGAGGCGCAGCGCCCCGCCCGGAACCGAGAGAGGCGCGTCGATGAGCTCCGTGCGCACCTCGGTGGCCCAGGCGGCCGCGTCCTCCACCGTCCAGGCGGGGATGAGGACCTGGAACGCCTGGCCGTCGGACGCGTCGCGGCCCATCAGCGCCCGGGGCGGAAGCAGCATCTGGGCGATCTCGCCACAGATGGTCAGCGCGCGGTCGGCGTACGGGCGCCCGAACGCGACGGCGATCTCCCGGAGGCTCTCGGGCGCGATCGCGATCATCACCGCCGGGGCGCCCGCCTGCTCGGCCGACCGGAGCTGCGCGAGGGCGCGCGGCTCGAAGGAGTGGTGGGTGCGCGCGCCGGTCATGGGGTCGAAGTTGCGCACCTCGTGCGCGCGCTCGTCGGCGTGCTGGCCGCGCAGCGCGATCATCGTGAAGGCGCCCCCGTTGACGAGCAGCACGCCCACCAGCGTGGTCACCTCGGTGCCGACGTACGTCTGGAACGGCGCGGACTCCGGGCCGGCACCGAGGAAGACCGCCAGCCGCACGAGGTAGTAGCACCCGGCGATGAGCACGATCAGCGCCAGGGCCGACCCCGCCCGGAACGCCCGGAGCGGGCCGCACAGGATCGTGCGCGCGGCCAGAAGCGCCCCCACGGCAGTGGCTGCCAGCATGACCTCCGCGCCCGCCCAGAATCCGCCGTCGGGCCCCGCCACGAGCGTGGTGACGGCCGCGAGGAGGGCGGCCGCGAGGGAGACCTCGACGAGGGAGCGGCGCCCGCCGTAGGCCCGGGCGCCGCTCCACACGGCGAAGGCGGTCAGGACGGCGGCGCCGTTGCCGACGGCGTTGGCCCACCACAGTGCGGCCGACAGCCCGGTGGCGAGGTTGGCCACGGCGGTGATCACGGCGGAGGCGAAGGTCAGGCTCCACAGCCGGTCGACCGTCGCGCCGTCGCGCGCCCAGGCCTCGGCGATGTACATGCCCGAGCTCATGAGCACCACCAGCGCCGAGAGCACCAGCAGCGTCGTCAGGTCAAGATCCATCAGCGCGCTCCTCCTCCGTGGGGTCCGGCAGGGGCAGCCGGATGTCGACGCGGGTGCCCACGCCCGGGGCGCTGGTGAGCGTGATCGTGCCCCCGTGCGCCTCGACGATCGACCGGCTGATGTGCAGCCCCAGGCCCGTGCCCTGGATGGGCCCCTTCCGCACCGCCTCCGCGCGGTAGAAGCGGGAGAAGATGTTCGTCTGGTCCCGCGCCGAGATCCCGATGCCGGTGTCCCGGATGCTCAGACAGACCTCGCCCGGCTCCCGATGGTTCTCGATGACGACCCGGTCCCCCGGCCGGCTGTACTTGATGGCGTTCGAGAGCACGTTGTCGACGACCTGCAGCAGGCGCCCGTGGTCTCCGACCAACGGGCACGGCGTGGTCACGTGGTTGGTGACCTGGACCGTCGAGCGTTCCGCGCGGGGCCCCTGCCCCTGCACGGCCTCGGCGACGACGTCGCGCAGGTCGATCGGGGCGGCGAACAGGTCCAGCCCGCCGGAGCGGGTCTTGCCGGCCGTGAGCAGGTCGGAGATGAGGCGCAACAGCCGCTGGCCGTTCCGCTCGGCGACCGAGAGATGGTTGCGGACGACGCCGGGGGTGCTCTCGTCGTCGATCGCCAGCTCGAGGTAGCCGAGGATCGAGGTCAGCGGGGTGCGGAGCTCGTGCGAGACCGAGGCGACGAAGTCGTCACGCTGGGCCAGCGCGGCCATCTCCGCGGTGAGGTCCTGGTACACCACGACGGCGCCGTCCCGGTCGCCGCGCTCGTCGGTGAGCTGGCTCGAGGAGACGCGGAAGGCGGTCAGCTCTCCCGTGCCGTAGTCCCACCAGGTCAGCTCACGGTCGATGTTCTCGCCCCGGCTGGCCCGCACCAACGGCGACCGCCCGGTCCCGAGGGGGGTCGTGCGGTCGGCGGCATAGCCGTCCACGCCCCCGCGCACGCTGACATGGTCGCCGACCCTGAACCGGCCCCCGAGGACCTCGGCCTGGGCGCGGTTGATCAGCGTGATGTGACCCGCACGGTCGATGGCGATGACGCCGACGTCGATGGTGTTGAGGATGGAGTCGAGCAGCCGTCCCTGCTGACGGGAGCGCTCCAGCGTCTCCTCCACCAGGGCGCTCTGCCGGCCGAGCAGGTTGTGGCGCGCCGCGGCGCGTTGCTCCGCGAAGTGGACATAGAGCCCGACGGCGGCGAAGACGATGGGCAGCAGGATCATGCGCTGGACGTCGCCCGCACCGATGTGGGGGTGCGCGATCCTGGGGCCCCAGGCGGCGGCCGTGCCGGCCACCACCGAGGTGACCACACCGAGCTTCCCGAAGACGGTGGACATCCACAGCGTCGGCAGCACGAGCAGCGTCGTCAGGCGGAACTCGGACTCCACCGTCGGCGCGATGGCCGCCATGTCCATCAGCGGGACGACGATCGACCAGCCCCTCGGGAGCCGGCGCCACGGCACGCTGACGGAGAGCGCGGTGGCGACGAAAGCCACCATGAGCCCGCCGGAGAAGCGGCTGTCCTCGAACATCCGCGGATCGAGGACCAGGACGCCCAGCGCGAGCAGGAAGGTCACGGCGGCGAACGGCAGCTGACGGATGAACACGCTCAGGTGCGAGGTCTGCGCGAGGCGGGCGGTCGGGCGCCGGGTGCCGCTCTCCCCGGGCGCGGGCCGGTCGCGGACGAGCCCGCGCACGCGCTCCGCCGTCCGCCTCATGCTCGAAGCGTATCGGTGACTGTCCACCGGTAATTGACTCCCGCGCGGGTGGGACGATCCGGAGCGGGATAGCCGATAATCGGGCGGTGACCCTTCCCCGCACGACGCCGCCCTCCGCTCCCGCCCGGCGCATCCGCCCGGCGACGATCGCTGGGCTCGTGGGCCTCGCCGTCGTCGCGCTGCTCGGCCTGGCCACGGGGCTCAGCGGCGTGCTGCTCGGCGTCGGGCTCTACCTCTTCGTCACCGCGCTGTGGGCGCTGGTCCGCCGGCACTCCTGGCTCGGCCGCACGAGCCGGGCGGGCGCCGCCGCGCTGCTCGCCGGCAGCCTGGTGGTGGTCGGCATCGGCGGCGCGACGGCGGAACCGGCCGCGGACGACGCGCCCACGGAAGCCGCGACGAGCGCCCGGGCGACCCCCTCGCCCGCGGCGTCCCCGTCGCCGTCGCCGACGGTGGCGAGCCTGGAGGAGCGGGCCGCCGCGCTGCCCGCACCCGAGCCCGCGCCGGCGGCCGACGTCCAGGCGGCGAAGGAGGCCGCCCAGCCGCAGACGGCGCTGGCCACGGCGCTCGCGCTCGAGGTCAAGGGCCGCGCCCCCAAGACGGGCTACGAGCGGGACCTGTTCGGCAGCGGCTGGGTGGACGTGGACCGCAACGGCTGCGACACCCGCAACGACATCCTCGCCCGCGACCTCGAGGGCGAGACGTTCCGGCCAGGGACGCAGAACTGCGTGGTGCTCGCGGGCACGCTGGCGGACCCGTTCTCCGGCTCGTCGATCAGCTTCGTCCGCGGCAACGGCACCTCCAACGCCGTCCAGATCGACCACGTGGTGGCGCTGAGCGATGCGTGGCAGAAGGGCGCCCAGCAGTGGGGCACGGACAAGCGGGTCAGCTTCGCGAACGACCCCATGAACCTCAACGCGGTCGACGGCCCGCTCAACGCCCAGAAGGGCGACGGCGACGCTGCCACCTGGCTGCCCCCGAACAAGGCCTTCCGCTGCGAGTACGTCGCGCAGCAGGTGGGCGTGAAGTACACGTACGGGCTGTGGGTGACGCAGGCCGAGCAGAACGCCATGGTCGGCGTGCTGTCCTCCTGCCCGGAGCAGCCGCTGCCCGCCGGCTCCGCGGTTCCGGTGGCGGCCGCGGCGCCTGCTCCTGCACCGGCTCCTGCACCGGCACCGGCACCGGCTCCTGCGCCAGCTCCTGCACCGGCTCCTGCGCCCGCCCCGGCGCCCGCCCCGGCACCGGCGCCCGCCCCGGCACCTGCGCCCGCAGGCACTGCCTTCAAGAACTGCGCCGCCGCCCGCGCCGCGGGTGCCGCTCCCGTGCACGCCGGCGACCCCGGGTACGGCAAGCACCTGGACCGCGACGGCGACGGCATCGGGTGCGAATAGGCGCGGTGCGCGACCGCCTCCGCCGGCGTCAGCGGTGCGCGACCGCCTCGGTGGGGGCTCAGCAGCGTGGTCGTACCCGTGACGCTCCGGATTGCCCGCCTCTCAGCTCCCCGCTCAGGGCGGCCAGCGGTTCCACCGCTCCACTGGGGTCGGGGATAAACTGCCGAGATGCGGCGGCCGCTGCGGCCCGGACCCACGCTGTCCACCAGGCGCCTCGAGGCGTACACCGACGGCGTCTTCGCCATCGCCGCGACGATTCTTGTCCTAGATCTCACGACCAGCCGAATCCCCGCCGTGACGTCGAACGGGGAGCTGGGTCAGGGTCTCCTCAGCCTCAGCACCACCGCCACCACGTTCGTCATCAGCTTTCTCCTCCTCTGCCTGCTGTGGTCCATCCACGTCAGGCAGTTCGAGTTCATCGTCCGGATGAACCACAGGTTGATGACGCTGAACTCGATCCGGCTTCTCGGTGTGGTGACGATCCCCTTCACGACCGGCCTGGCCTCCGACTACAACGAGTACGTGCTCGGGCGGATCCTGCTGCCCGCCAACTTCTTCTTCATCACCGTGGTCAGCGCCTGCCAGTGGTTCTACGCGACGAGCGAGACCCGCACCTTCGTCCCCAACCTTGACGACCGGCAGCGGAGCGACAGCCGCTCAGACTCCGTCTCTGCCGCCGTGCTCGCCGGGGTGGTCGTCGTCTTTTCCACCGTTGCCGGGTTCTGGGCCTTCTTGGTCTTCCTCCTCGACCCACCACTGTCCCGCCTCGTCCGCAACACCGCCCGACGAAGGTCGGCGGAGGTCGGCAAGTAGGCGCTGCGCCAGCCGGAGTAGCAGGTGGAATCTGGGACCGCCCACGCCCGGCGCCACGCGCAAACATCACACCGCCCACGGCCACGGCGCGTCAGTCGCCCGCCTCCTCGGCGAGCAGCTCGACCAGCCGCGCGGGATGGGCCAGGAGCGCCTCCACGAGGTGCCGCGCCGACCACCGACCAGCGGCGTGGGCCAGCGCCCTCGCCAGGCCCGCCGTGGTCGTCGCCCAGGCCTCGCCGTCGGCCACCCACCAGGTGACCTCCACGCCGTCGACGCTGACCTCATCGCACTCCCACCAGCTCGCCGGCGCGCCCGGAAGCACCGCGAGCACCTCCTCCGCCGTGGCAACGAGGCGCGCACCGTGGCTCACGGGTGTCCGCTCACCGGCGACGTCGAGGTCGAGGAGGTCGGCGACGCCCTCCACCGCCTCGGCTGGCGCCGGCACGACCGCCCTGACCTGCGCCCACATCGGCGCCGCGACCACGGCGTCCTCGGCGGGCACCATGCGCGCGGCGCCGGCGACCAGCGCCGGCACGCCCTCGGGGCCAGCCAGCTCGATCCCCTCCGCGGCCGCCCGGGCGAGCCCTCGCCACAGCGCGAGGGCCTCGGGCATCGTCAGCTCACCTGCCGAGGGCCACGCCTCGGCGTAGGCCTCCCAGGCCGTGGCATCAAGCTCGGCCAGGTCGCCGACGGCGCCCAGCGCGGTCAGCACGGCGTCGTCGAGGCGCCCGAGGCCCTCCGGAGTCGGGAACAGGAACGGCACCTGTGCGCCGTCGCCCGCCCGGGGATGGGCGAAGGGCGCGCCGAGCTCCTCGCGCAACCACCATGAGGTGTACGACGGCGACGTCAGCCCGGCGCCGCGGGCCCCCGACGCCGCACGGACCGGGGTGAGCAGCGCCGCCCGGGCGTGCGGGTCCTCCGCCAGCCGCGCGAGCACCGCTCCCCACGCGTCGTCGGCGACGGCGTCGAGGTCCGCGACGACGGAGACGTCGCCGATGTACGCGCCCCGGCCGAGCACCTCCGCGAGATGGGCGAGGTAGTCGCGCCAGCCCTCGACCACCTCCTCCTCCCCGGCCGGCTCCGCGACGACGTCACGCACGGTGCGGGTGACCAGGTCCCCCCGCACGCCCACCGCCTGCAGCGTCGCCGCACCCCAACGCTCGACGACGGCGGGGTCGAGGCCGGTCAGGGCGTCGAAGACGGTGGCCGCCCAGCTGCCGGGCAGGACGAGCTCCGCGGCGGGGAGCGTCTCTCCGTCCGCGCCGGGAAGCGGCAGCCCGGCCAGCCACCCGGGCAGCGGGGCGTCGGGCCCCCGCTCGGCCACGGCCGCGCGGGCCAGGTCGAGCACGGCGGCGACGACGGCCGGCACGGGACCCGCGGCGGCACCGTGCCCGGTCGGGTCCGCGACGGCACTGTGCCCGGCCTCCGGCTCAGACGATCCGGCGAGGGGATCGTGCACGTCGACGGCGGCGCGCACCGCGGGCTGCTCGAGGACCGTGACTGCGTCGGCCTCGACGGCCCCCAGCAAGGTGAGCATGGGATGAGCGGCACGGGGGTCGACGACCCGCAGACCGGGGAGCGGCCACGCCATGGATGCGCCGATGCCGCCGGCCGCGCCAGCGGGGGCGGGCGTCCCCGACCGTGCGTGATCGCCCCAGACCGCGGCCAGGTCCGCCGTCGGCAGGAGGACGCCGCGTGCGCCGCGCACGATGCGGCCGTCCGCCAGCGGGACCGGCAGCCCGGCGAGCGCCTCGCGCTGCGAGGCGGCGTGCGGCGCGAGGGCCGCGTAGAGGGCGTGCCACTGCTCGGGCGGGCGGGTCGTCGGCAAGGACTCGACGAGGTCACCGAGCTCGCGCAGGGCCACCCCGAGCACGCGCGCCTGCGCATGCCGGTCGGCCGGGACCTGGATGAGGCCACCGATCATCGCGGCCAGCGCCGCGAGCGCGGCCTCGTCCTGACCGACGGGCCCGGCGACCGCCTGCGCGGTCCGGGCCGTGAGCAGCTCGCCCGTCCCGATCTCCCGCAGGAGGGGTGTGCGCCGCAGCGCGTCCAGGGCGGCCGCGTGCAGGGCGGCGTCGAGCCCGCCGGCGGGCAGACCGGTGGGGACGAGGGCCAAGGGGTTGACCGTCGCGCGCGCACCCGCGGCGGCGTGCCCGGGCGGCCGACCGGCGGCGTCGTCGGTGGCCGGGTCCGTCACGTGGGCCTCGCCGCGGGCCGTGTCCGTCACGTCGGCGTCCGCGGGGCCCGGGTCTGTCAGCGCGGAGCCGCCGCCGACGAGGCGATGCGCCAGCGCCGCGTAGAGGTCGCCGGCGCGAGCGACGATGGCGTCGGTCAAGGGCCCCGCGGCCACGTGCCGGCGCGAGGGGTCCAGCGGGAGGCTCGCAATCAGCAGGGCCGGGAGCGTGCAGGACTCATCCGTCGGCGTGGGCGCGTGCACCACATGCCGGGCGCGACGGTTCGCCGGCACAGCGACGGCGTCCGGCCACTCTGGTCCTGCGTGCGGCCACGTGAGCTCGGCAAGCGGCCACGCGGGTTCGGTAGCCGCCGGCCGTGTCTGCTCGGCCGGCCGTGCTGAGCCGCGGTTGGTTCCGTCGACGGCGCGCGCCCGAGGCAGCGCCCAGGTGATGCTCCAGCCGGCGCGCTCGCGCTCCTCCACCGGACGGTCCGCGAGCAGCGCCGCCTCAAGGCGGCCGGCCGCGTGCGCGGTGTACCAGCGGGACGCGACGTCTGCGACGCGCCGCGGCTCCTCGCCGGGGACCTCGACGAGCACCTCGCTCAACGCGGGCAGCGCGAGGAGGAGCGCGTCGTCGACCTCGGCAAGCGAACGTCGCACGGCGTCCACCTCCGCGGCGCCACGCAGGCGGAGCCGGACGGCGGTGACGTAGCTGGCGGGGATGGGCGCCTCGCCGGTGAAGGGCAGGCGCAGGACGGGCAGGTCGCCGCGACGCCGGGCGACCTCGGCCGCCAGCGCCGGGGAGCCGGCGGCGGCCTCGGTGAGGAGTGCGCCGGCGCGCTCGAGGGAGAAGGTGACGCCGGTCCCGGGCACGTCGGCGCCTGCTCGCGGGCTGGTGGGGGCGTCGGCACCCCGTCCGGCGTCGACCGGCGTGCGGGTGGCGACGGTGATCTCGTCACTGACCGAGCGCACGGCGGCGAAGCCGACCCCGAAGCGGCCCACCATGCCGTCGGCCTTCTTGGCGCTCGCACGCATGCTCGCCAGCGCTGCGACGCCGTCGGCGGTCAGGGGCGCGCCGGTGTTGGCCGCGACGAGCTCCGCGCCGCCGTCATCGGTGCGCAGGCGCAGCAGCAGCCGGCCCGGTCCGCCCGCCGCCGCGGCGGCGTCGGCGGCGTTCTGCGCGAGCTCGATCACCACGCGGTCGCGGTAGTACCCGCGGGCGTGGTCCTCCTCGAGGTTGGCGTCCTGGCGCAGCCGGGAGGGGGCCGTCAGCCAGGTCGACAGCGCGGCCTCGCGCAGGACGGCGGCGCCGAACGGGTCAGCGCCGGCCGCCCCGGTCATGCCTGGTCCGGCGCTCCGGTCTCGCCATGGGGCGCCTGCAGGTCCGCGGCTTCTGGCTCGGGCGCCGCGTCCGGCTCGGGCGCCTCAGCCGCGGGCGCCGCATCCGGCTCGGGCGCGTCCGACGCGGAGGCGTCCGTCTCTGGGGTGGCTTCCGTCTCGGCCGCGTCATCGGTGCCGCCGTCGAAGTCCGGGACGGCGTCGGCAGCCGTCTCGGCCGCCTCCTCCACGGCGATCTCGGTTGGGATGTCGCGCTGGGTGACTGGAGTCTCGGCGGGAGCCTCGGCCGCGGGCGTCTCGGCGGGAGCATCCGCCGCGGGCGTCTCGGCGGGAGCCTCCGCCGCGGGCGTCTCGGCGGGAGCCTCGGTCGCTGGCGTCTCGGCGGGAGCCTCGGTCGCGGGCGTCTCGGTCGGAACGTTGGACTCGGACGACTCGGCCGGGACCTCGGCGGCCGGAGCCTCCACCGCAGGCTCCGCCTCGACGGCAGGAGACCCGGACGACTCGGCCGGAACCTCAACGGCTGTACTCTCCTGCGCGCCAGCGTCGGGGAACTCGGCGGGCTCGACAACCTCGGACGGCTCGACGGCCTCAGCCGACTCCACGACCTCAGGCCGCAGCGGGTGGATGGTGAGGACCTCGAGGTTGCGCTCGTCGATGACCATCTCGGAGGGGTGCCACAGCGGCGCCGGCTCGGGGGCGTGCGTCTCGGAGTGCGCTCCGCACCCGTGGTCCATGGAGACGACGCGGCCGTCGTCGGGCGACCACTCGTTGGCGCACACGCCGAAGACGGTGCGCGGCGAGCCGGCGAGCTTCATCAGGAAGCCGCAGGTCGAGCACGGCGCCGCGGCGGCCTTGGCGCTGGGAGCGCCCGGGCCGTGGTCGCCCTCGTACCACCGGGTCGTCGCCTGGGCGCGGCCCTCGGGTGAGAGCACACGGTGTCGGCCGAGGCCGAGCTCGTAGATCGCGAGCTCGTCGGCGTCCTCACCGGTGGCCTCGTAGCCCTGCTCGAGACGCTCGTCGTCGGCCATGTAGGGCAGGACGTCGGTCGGGCCGACGTCGCCGGGCTCCAGACGCTCGGACCACGGCACCCACGCGGGCGCGAGGAGCGCGCCGTCGCCGGGCAGGAGCTCGACCTCGCACACCGTCGCGGCGCGCCCGCGCGGCGGACGCGCCACGGTCACGGCCCAGTGCCAGCCCCGGTAACCGGGGACGAGGGACTCGAAGGTGTGGGTCAGCAGGCGCTCGCCCTCGACGACGACACCCGTGTGCTCGCCCACCTGACCCGGCAGGGCGACCTCCTCGGCCGCCTGGCGTGCGAGGTCGACAGCACTGGCGAGCACGATCTCCTTGGCCGGACGGGTGGCGGCGCGGGGCGTCTTGGTAACGGGTGGCACGGTCACAGTCTAGGTCGTGGGCGATAGGCCGATGACGACGGCGTCAGCACCGGCTCAGGCGTCGAACTGGTCGGCGACGGCGCGGAGAAGCTGGGCGATCTTCTTCGCCTCCTTCTCCGGGTAGCGGCCGCGGCGCAGCGCGTTGGAGGAGCCGTCGAGCAGCTTGATGAGGTCCTCGACGATCGGGACCATGTCTTCGGCCGGCTTGCGGTGCGCGCGCACCACCGACGGCGGTTCCTCCAGGACGGTCACCGACAGCGCCTGCGGGCCGCGTCGCCCATCGGCCACACCGAAGTCGAGCTTCGTGCCGGGCTTGGGCACGACCCCCGCCGGGAGCGCGGAGGCGTGCAGGAAGACCTCACCGCCGTCGTCGGCGGCGATGAAACCGAAGCCCTTGGCGGCGTCGTACCACTTGACCTTGCCGGTAGGCACGGGGGCGACCTCTTCCTTCACGCAACGAAGGCGCCAGCGTTGCCGGCGCCACTTCCGGACCTCCAGGGTAACGGGCGCGGGCCGCGCGCCGTGGACCTTTATGCCCCCGGCGCAGGCCCATGTGCCTTCCCGTGCACCTCCCGACTCGCACGCGGACGGCTCCTGAGCGAGCCTGGACTCCCGTCGCGGACCCACGCCAGGGAGGCCCCATGACGCTCACGCCGCACCCCGGTGCGCCGTCCCCCGACACCGGGCCGCCGGCGCAGGTGCTCGTCCGCGTGGACGCGGACACCATCGCGCGACCCGACGGCGGCCGGCCCCACCGCCGCGACCTCGTCGTAAACGGGCGGATCACGTTGCACGACCTCCTCGGGCTCGTCGACGTGCCGCTCCGGTTCACCGACGAGCACGGCGTGTGGGTCGCCGTCCACGGCACGAGCGGCGCCGACGGCGGCGAGCACGTGCTCGGCGTGGTCGTGCAGGCAGCCACAGGCGGCCCGGGCGCCACGGGCGCGGCGACCGCCACGGGCGCCGCACGCCAGGTGCCCCCGACGGTCCACGTGACGTCCGACGTCGCCCCCGGGCAGCTACTGGACGCGGACGGCACGATCGACCTGTACTTCCGCTCCGCCCCCGGACCGGTGGACGAGGTGGTCGCGGCGGCCGAGCTGGGCGAGGTCTACACCCCGCCGCGCCCGCACGGCATCCCGCCGGACAACATGCCCGTCCATGCCGCCCTCGCCGAGTACGCGGAGGCGCAGACCGCCACGAACGCGCTCAACGTGCTGCGCCAGGCGCTCGGCGGCCAGCTGGTCCTGGACGCCACCGGCTCGCGGCTCGCGGGGACGCCGGAGCACCCGCGCGAGCGGCGGGTCGTCATCAACTTCATCCGGGCGCCCGACGGGTCCAAGGCCCTGCCCGCGTTCACCCACCACACTGAGCTGGTCCGCTTCCGGGAGGACGACGACGGCGGGCCCCAGTCGATCGTCCAGCCAGCGGCCGGCGTGCTCGAGTTCTTCGTCGGCGATCCCGACGCGGAGTGGCTCTACATCAACCCGGCCGGGCCGCCGCTGGGCATCCGCCGTGACCAGGTTGCGTTCGCCCTGCGGGCCGGGCACAACGCCGCCGTCAAGGACGCGCTGACCCGCTCGCCGCTGCGGATGCAGGTCCTCTTCGACGCGCTGCGCCACGACGACGGCGTGCTGTTCGTCGGTGACCGCGGGACGAACGGCGCCCCCACGCCGCTGACCGTGCGGGACGGCGCCGGCAACCGTGTGCTGCTCGCCTTCACCTCCGCCGTCGAGGCCGCGGCGTGGGACCAGTCGATGCGGTTCCGGCGCCTGGCGGTGGCCACGGTGCTCGAGCTGGTCCTGGAGACGCGGGCGGCCGCGCTGCTGATCAACCCCGGCGGCCCCAGCGCGACCGTGCCGGCGAACCAGGTTTGGCAGTTCTTGGGACGGACGCCGCAGGATCGGGACCAGTAGACGGGACGGCCGACCCGGTCCCGCGCATCGCGGCCCCGGCGTTCCTCGCGGCCGGGCCTGTCCGCGCGGCCCGCACGGCCAGCGCGGCGGCCAGGACCGCCATCCACAGCATCCCTGCGACGGCGCCGAGCCCGGGCGTGATCCATGCCAGGGCGACGGCGGCCGCGCCGAATCCCACCAGGCCCAGTGCACGCGGCAGCCACTGCTCGCGCATGATGACGAGGCTGGTCGCCGTCACCAGGGCTGCGACGGGTGCGGCGTAGACGAACGCGAAGTTGTACGCCACGGCGAACACCATGCGGGCGATCGGTCCACCGCTTCCTGCGGCCACCGTGGACGCCGCCAGCGAGAACATGATCTGGAGCATGACGCCCGCGCTGAAGAGCACACCGCCGACCAGGGCGACGGTGGCGTATATCCGGCTGTTCGCCACGCGGCGGAGCTCCCCGTGCAGGTAGGCGAGGAACCACACGAACAGGAAGAGAGCGAGCAGGGAGCCGTAGGCGCCCCGGTAGAACAACGGCTCCCACGCGGTGAACTGGCCGGAGAGCACCGAGTCGGACGAGTCCAGCGCGACCGTGCAGGCCATGCATGGGGCGCTGGGGATGGCGAGGAGCAGCACCATGGCAATGACCCCGGCCACCCCGGCGAGAATTCCGCCTATGCGTCCTTGCATGCCGGAACGGTACCGGTTCGTCGGACGTGCCAGCCGGGCATTGGGTCACACCGACGTGGGCGGTGGGCGGGCCAGGGGGCCCGGCGGGCCAGGGGCCCCTGGCGGTGCGGTTCAACCGGTGTCTCCGGTCGCCGTAAAGTTGGACGGATGGCTGAGGACGGCGCGCCGCGGGCGGCGACGGTGAGGGGAGAGGCCCTGTTGGCCGAGCTCGCCCGCCGCAAGGACGGCGATCTCACCGCCCTTCTCCTCGCGCGCCCCGACCTCGCCGCGCCAGCCCCGTCCTCGTTGATGGCCCTGGCTGCCCGCGCCGAGTCGCGACCCAGCGTCGAACGCGCCCTGACCGGCCTCGACTCCGTCGAGCTGGCCGTCGCCGAGGCCGCCGTCGCGCTCGCCCCACTCCGGCGCCCGACGGCGGCGGCCCTCACCAGGGCCGTCGGTCTCGACGCCGGCCCCGCACGCGCACGACTCCACGAGCTCGCGCTCCTGGTCAAGGACCTGCCTGTCCCCGCCCTCGCCGAGGCGCTCGGCCTACACCCGGCCGGGCTCGGCCCCACCCTCGCAGAGCTCACGCACACAGCTAAGTCGGCGCCCGGCGCGAGAGGTTCGGGCGCACAGACACGGGGAACGGCGCCGGGCGCGACGGATCCGGCGGCCACCACGCCCAACGTCACACTCGGTGTCGATGTCACGCCCGCTGTCGACGTCGCACCGGGTGGCGGCGTCCCGCCCACGACGCCCGCCGCCCTACGAGCCGTGCTCAGGGACGCCCCCGCGAGCGCCACCAAGACCCTGGACGCCCTCACCTGGGGGCCGCCGGTCGGGACCGTGGGAGCCGACACCCTCCCCGAGGGCGCCGCCTGGCTGCTCGCCCGCGGCATCCTCGTCCGCATCTCCCCAACCCAGCTCGTCCTGCCCCGCGAGGTCGCCCTGGCCGGGCGTGATGGCCGGACCCATGCCGCACCGCCGTCGCCGCCGGCCGTCGACGACCTGCGGCGCCTGCCGGGTGCGGTCGTCGAGGCCGAGGGCGCCCGCGCCGCGGAGGAGATCGTCCGGCTCGTGGGCCGGCTGCTGGAGACCTGGCACGCGTCCCCGGCCACGGTGCTGCGCACCGGCGGGATCGGCGTGCGCGAGCTGCGCCGGGCGGCCACGGCTCTCGAGCTCGCGGAGACCGACGCCGGCCTCGTCATCGAGCTCGCCGCCATGGCCGGCCTGCTCTCGCAGGACGGTGACGAGACCGTGTCCTGGTCGCCCTCCCGGGCCGCGCTGGACTGGCGCGAGGACCCCCTGCCCGTGCGCTGGGCCCACCTGGTCCGGGCCTGGCTCACCTCGGCCCGCACCCCCTGGCTCATCGGGGTCCGCTCCGAGCAGGGCACGCTCCGCGCCGCGCTCGAGCCCACGCTCGAGCGGGGATGGGCGGCAGACCTGCGCGGCCGGGCGCTGCAGGCCCTGGCCGAGCTGCCCGAAGGCACCGGCGCCGGCGCCCAGCAGGTCCACGCCACGCTGGCCTGGCGCCGCCCGCGGGCCACCGTCCCGGCGCGCACCGTCGGAGCCGTCCTGGCGGAGGCGGAGCGTCTCGGGTTGACCGGCGCAGGCGCGCTGACACCGGCCGGTCGCGCGGTCCTGGAGGGGCGGGGACCCGACGACGTCGCCCGGGCGCTCGAGGCCGCGCTCCCCGAGCCCGTCGGTGACCTGCTCGTCCAGGGCGACCTCACCGCCGTCGTGCCGGGCCGGCCGCTGCCCGCCCTCGCCGACCTGCTGATGCTGTGCGCCGAGGTGGAGTCCCGGGGCGCCGCGCTGACGGTGCGGTTCGGCCAGGAGTCCGTGCGTCGCGCGCTCGACGCCGGACTGGGCGCGACCGAGCTGCTGGACGCCCTCGCCTCCTACTCGCGCACGCCGCTCCCGCAGCCGCTGGAGTACCTCGTGCGCGACACCGCACGCCGGCACGGGCAGGTTCGGGTGGGTGCCGCCGCGGCCTACCTGCGCATGGACGACCCGGCCGCCGCCACGACACTCGTGGGGCACCCGGCGCTAACGGACCTCGCCCTGCGCGCCATCGCGCCGACGGTCCTGGTCAGCCCCGTCCCCCCGGGCGAGGTGCTCGAAACCCTGCGCTCCGCCGGGCTCGCACCCGTGCTCGAGGGACCCGACGGCGTCATTGTGCTCGGCGGCCTCGACGGCCTCGGCGCGGGCCTGGCGGCCCGTCCGGGCGCGAACGGTCACGGCCATTCGACCTCGCGGGTGCGCGCCGTCGGCGTCCGGGGCCGGCGCGGGATGAGCCGCGGGCTGCCGACCTATCCGGGGGCGGGGGCGAGCACGTACACCCGTCGGCTCGACGAGGAGGACCTGGCCGTCATCGTCGCACGCATGCGCGCCGGGGAGCGCCAGGCCAGGCGCGACGCCGGCCGCCGGGCCGACGGCGCGCCGGCCGCGACCGACCCCGTCCATGCGCTCGCGCTGCTGCGCGAGGCCGCGAGCGCCGGCACACCCGTGGAGATCGTGGTGGTCGGGGCCATGGGCCGGCCCGAGCGCCGCCGCGTCCAGCCGGTGCACATCGACGGTGGCCGGGTGCGCGTGACGGACCTGGACCGCGACACGGACATGACCGTGGCGATCCACCGCATCTCCGCCGTCGCCACCGTGTAGTTGAGGCGGCGTCAGGCCGTGCACAACGGGGTGTCCACAGCGCCATCCGGAGTGTCAGTACCCCGCCGTAGCGTCGGCAGTGTCGATGATGACGCCGACGGAGGGAAGAGGTCATGTGCCTGATGTGCCAGGGCTGGACCCGGGAGCAGGTGCTGGAGCTGTACGTCGAGAAGATCAGGAACGACGGGTGGACGATCGTGACGGTCGAGGGTGACCGTGCCCGTCCACCCCTGTCGTACACCGTGGGGCTGACCCGTTTCCACGATCATCCCGAGCTGGTGATGAGCGGCCTGACCGCCGAGCATGCCAGCAAGGAGCTGGACGAGCTCGCGAGGCATGTGGAAGACGGGCACCGGTACAGCGCCGGGGACGTCATCATGAGCTTCAGTCCACACCGGTACTCGCTGCTGCGGGTGAACGATCCACGCCGGCTCACGATCGCCCAGGAGGTCTACGGTCTGGGCGGGGCCAAGATCGTGCCCGCGCTGCAGGTGGTGTGGAGCAACCACGACGGGCAGTGGCCGTGGGACCGAGCCTGGCACGGCGGGCTCAAGGTGCAGCAGGTCTTCGGGCGGCCCCGGCCGTCGCCGGTGTGACCGGACGCCGGGCCCGGCGCGATGGTGCGGTTGTCACGCGTGGTCGGACTGGAACGCGAGGATCCGTTCGACGGCCTCCGCGACGGCGTCGGCACCGGCGGCGAAGGAGAGCCGTACGAAGCGGCCACCGTTGACGGCGTCGAAATCCCCGCCGGGCACGACGGCGACGCCGGCGTCCTCGAGCAGGGAGCGGCACCAGTGCGCGGAGTCGGCGAACGGGCCCAGGCGCGCGCCCAGGTCGGCGTAGAGGTAGAACGCGCCGTCCGCGGGCGCGACCGGTCCCCACCCGAGGCGGTCGAGCTGGCCAAGCAGCACCGAGCGCGTCCGGGCGAAGCCCGCGACGCGGTCGTCGGCCTGGGCGTAGGACTCGGGCGTGAACGCGCCGACGGCCGCCAGCTGTGCCGGCGCGGGCGGGCACAGCGCCACGTTCCCGGCCAGCGCGTCGATGGCGGCCGCGAGGTCGGCGGGCATCAGCGCCCACCCGAGCCGCCACCCCGTCATGCCCCAGTACTTGGAGAAGGAGGAGATGACGACGGCGCCGCGGTCCAGCTCCCACGCGCACACGCCGCGCGCGTCCGCGGCGGCGGGGTCCGCCGGGTAGGTGATGCCGTGGTAGATCTCGTCGCTGACCAGCCGCACGCCGTTGTCCGCGCACCAGTCGCTCAGCGCGGCGAGCTCGTCGCGGGTGACCATCGTGCCGGTTGGGTTCGCGGGCGAGGCGAGGATGAGCCCGGCGAGGGGCCCGTGCGCAGCGACGGCGGCGTCCAGGGCGTCGGGCGTGGGCTGGAAACGGTCGTCCGGCCCGCAGGCCATCTCGACGACCTCGCAGCCCAGGGCCGCGAGGATGTTCCGGTACGCCGGGTAGCCGGGGCGGGCGAGGGCCACCCGGTCCCCGGGGTCGAAGGCCGCGAGGAAGGCCAGGACGAAGGCGCCCGAGGACCCCGTGGTGATCGCGACCTGCTCCGCCGCGACGTCGAGGTCGTACCAGCGCCGGTAGTGCCCGGCGACGGCCTCACGCAGGTCCCGGGTGCCCAGCGCGCTGGTGTACCCGAGGTCGAGGCGCGCGCCGTGCGCGTCGGCAGCGAGGCGGTGGACGTCGTCGGGCGCCCCGCCGGAGGGCTCGCCCGCGCACAGGGAGATGACGTCACGGCCGGCGCCGCGCAGCTGCGCCACGCGGTCCAGGATGGTCATCACCTGGAAGGGCGGCACCGACGCGCGCCCGGCGACCTTCAGGGGACTCATCGCGGCTCCCGTTCCTCGATGCCGACAGGCTCCCACACCATGGTCGACGCGCTGCGCGACTGCCACGCCGCACCGGCGCCGGGCTGCCATGATCGGTCCATGGCGGAACGCAACGTCCTCGGCTCAGAGCTGACCGAGTGCGGGATGGACCCGGTCACGGGCTACTACCGGACCGGGCGGTGCAGCGCGGACGAGTCGGACCTCGGCAACCACAGCGTCTGCGCGGTCATGACCGCGGAGTTCCTCCAGCACCAGCAGAAGGTCGGCAATGACCTGGTGACGCCGCGGCCCGAGTGGCGGTTCCCGGGGCTGCGGCCCGGGGACCGCTGGTGCGTGGTCGCCGTGCGGTGGTTGCAGGCCTACGACGACGGCTGCGCCGCGCCGGTCGTGCTCGCCTCGACCCACGAGCGGGCGTTGGAGGCCGTCCCCCTGGAGCTCCTTCAGCAGCACGCCGTCGACGTCCCCGACGACGCAGGGTCGCTCGGATGAACAGCGCGGCCGCGTCCTGCACGTTCTGCCGGATCGTCCGCGGGGAGATCCCGGCGCACGTCGTGCTCGAGACCGCGGAGACGATGGCCTTCCTCGACGCCCGGCCGGTGTTCAAGGGCCACACCCTGCTCGTCCCCCGCGACCACGTCGAGACCCTGCCCGACCTGCCCGCGCCGCTGCTGGCGCCCTACCTGGGCGCCGCCCAACGCTTGGCCACGGCGATGACCGAGGGCCTCGGCGCCCAGGGGTCGTTCGTGGCGACCAACAACGTCGTCAGCCAGAGCGTGCCGCACCTGCACGTCCACGTGGTCCCGCGCACGAAGGGCGACGGGCTGCGCGGCTTCTTCTGGCCCCGCACGAAGTACGCGGACGACGCCGAGGCGCACGGGTACGCCGAGCGGCTGCGGGCGGCGCTCTCGCCCGGCGGTTGAGGCGCGCCCCCGGGCGGGTGCGACAGGCCCCCGACGCGTGACGCGCGCCGTCGGGCGGGTACCGCACGGTGCTCGGTGCCGCGGCCGCGTCGGCGCGGACGAGCCGCGGGCGTCTGTGACCAGGTTCGCACGCGCCCCGCCCGGTCCAGCGTGGACAATGGCCAGATGCCCGACGGCCCCCTGATCGTCCAGTCCGACAAGTCGCTCCTGCTCGAGGTCGACCACCCGCGCGCCACGGAGGCGCGCCGGGCGATCGCGCCCTTCGCCGAGCTCGAGCGCGCCCCGGAGCACGTGCACACCTACCGCCTGACGCCGCTGGGGCTGTGGAACGCGCGCGCCGCGGGGCACGACGCCGAGCAGGTGGTGGCCGCGCTCATCGAGTACTCCCGCTACCCGGTCCCCCACGCCCTGCTCATTGACATCGCCGAGACGATGGACCGCTACGGGCGCCTCCAGCTGATCAAGCACCCCACGCACGGCCTGGTGCTGCACGCCCTGGACAAGCCGGTGCTCGAGGAGGTCCTGCGCTCCAAGCGGGTCAAGGGCCTGCTCGGCGAGCGCGTCGACGCCGAGGACGTGATCATCCATCCCTCCGAGCGCGGCCACCTCAAGCAGGTCCTCCTCAAGCTCGGCTGGCCCGCGGAGGACCTGGCGGGCTACGTCGACGGCGAGGCACACCCGATCGCGCTGGAGGAGACCGGCTGGCACCTGCGCCCCTACCAGCAGGAGGCGGTGGACACGTTCTGGTTCGGCGGCTCCGGCGTCGTCGTCCTGCCCTGCGGCGCCGGCAAGACCATCGTGGGCGCCGGCGCCATGGCCAAGTCGCAGACCACCACCCTGATCCTGGTCACGAACACGGTCTCGGCCCGCCAGTGGCGCGAGGAGCTCCTGAGGCGCACCACCCTGACCGCGGACGAGATCGGGGAGTACTCCGGCTCCCGCAAGGAGGTCCGGCCCGTCACCATCGCGACCTACCAGGTGCTCACCACCAAGCGGAAGGGCGTCTACACGCACCTCGAGCTCCTCGACGCCCACGACTGGGGACTGATCCTCTACGACGAGGTCCACCTCCTGCCCGCCCCGATCTTCCGCATGACGGCGGACCTGCAGGCGCGCCGCCGCCTCGGCCTGACCGCCACGCTGGTGCGGGAGGACGGGCGCGAGGACGAGGTCTTCTCCCTCATCGGCCCGAAGCGCTACGACGCGCCGTGGAAGGACATCGAGGCCCAGGGCTACATCGCCCCGGCCGAGTGCGTCGAGGTGCGCCTGACGATGCCCGACCACGACCGCATGGTCTACGCCACCGCCGAGCCCGAGGATCGCTACCGCCTCGCCTCGAGCGCCCCGGGCAAGGTGCGCGTGGTCGAGCAGATCCTCGCCAGGCACGCGGGCGAGCAGACGCTGGTGATCGGCCAGTACCTCGACCAGCTCGAGGAGCTCGCCGAGGACCTGGACGCCCCGCTGATCACCGGGAAGACGACGGTGACGGAGCGGCAGCGCCTCTTCGACGCCTTCCGCTCCGGGGAGATCCAGGTCCTCGTGGTCTCCAAGGTCGCGAACTTCTCCATCGACCTGCCCGAGGCGTCGGTGGCGGTGCAGGTCTCCGGGTCCTTCGGGTCACGGCAGGAGGAGGCGCAGCGGCTGGGCCGGCTGATGCGGCCCAAGGCCGACGGCAAGACCGCGCACTTCTACGCCGTCATCGCCCGGGACACCGTCGACCAGGAGTTCGCCGCGCACCGCCAGCGGTTCCTCGCCGAGCAGGGCTACGCGTACACGATCATCGACGCCGAGGACCTCGCCGCCGCCTGAGGCCGACTGCCGCGCCGCCCTTGGCGTGACCGGACAACCAAGTCACCGGTCACCCTGGCCGCCAGTCATGCCGGAGCACCGGGGGCGCCCGGCCCCGCCCGGGCACGCCAGTTGCCCCATGACCGGTGCTGGAGTCAACGATGGAGGCGCATTCCAGCTCCTGGATCGCCTCACGTGCACCATTCATGGGGCAATGACCGATGACGCGCGCATCGACAGCCATCAGCGCCCCTTCGGACGAGCGGTGCGGGCGCGCTCGCTCAGGTGAGGGCGGGCGCGCTCGCTCAGGTGAGGGCGGGCGCGCTCGCTCAGGTGAGTGCGGCCGGGGCCGGGCGCGCTCCCTCAGGTGCGGCCGGGCGGGCGCGGGTGCGTTCAGGCAGGGCGAGCGTTGCGGACACAGGCTGCTCACGCACGGCGAGCGTTGCGCACCTGGGCGAGCGCCCGAGCAACCGCGTCGACCAGCCGACCGCAGTCACCCGTGATGTCCTCCCAGGTGAAACGGAGCACGACGTACCCGAGCGCGACCAGCTCCCGGTCGCGCCTGCGGTCCTCGCGGTACTCCCGCCTCCCCGAGTGATACGAGAACCCGTCGCACTCGACGACCACGCAGTCCTCGACGAGCAGGTCGACCTCGCCTACCCCGTCGATCACCACTCCTGCGCGAACCGTGAACCCGGCACCGCGGAGCACGAGCCTCGCGCGGGTCTCGGTCGCGGATCGGCTCCTCCCGCTGCACCGGCCGAGCGTGGAACGCGCCTCGACGCTTCCTGGGCCCACCAGCGCCCGGTCGAGCTCCTCGGCCGTGACGAGACGGCGGTTCAACGCCGAGTCGACCATCACGATCGCCTGCTCGGGCGGCTGGCACCGCAGCACTCGGGCGAGGGCATCCGCGATGGGGGCGAGCGGTAGCACCGGGTTCGCGGGCCGTGTCCAGGCAGGCTCCCGATGCACGACGACCCCTGCCTCAAGACGAGACGGCATGCGTCGCCCGCCGCGGTCTTGCGGAACCGCTGGGTGCACCTCGGAAGGCCGGTGCAGCCACACCAAGCCGTAGAAGGCCCTCACGCTCACGCAGGTGATCGTTGCGTTGAGCCGACGGGCCGATGGAAGGATCCGCGTCGGCAAGTGCGAACCACCCGTTCCCTTGGTAGCGCACCAGCCCGGTGTGCACCGCCTCAGCCAGCTGCCGCCGCTGCGCCGCCGTGCGGCTGAGGTCGGCGCGCTTGGCCATACCCCCGAGTTGCTTCAGCTCGTCGTAGATCTCCATCCAACGACGATGGCGCGGGTGTGGTCCGTGTACCGGAGGGCTCCGGCGCACCTGTGAGCCCGCTGGCCACATCGCGCACTGTGGATCTGGGCGTTGGCGACCAGGCCACGGCACGATCGCCCCACGAGTGGTGCTGGAGTGACGTTCTGGGCGCCCAGCGGCGCCTCACTGACCCCATCTGCACCGCTCGTGGGGCAAACCCGAGTACAGCCGCCGCTTCGTCCAACGGGGCCAAGCGGCAACCGGCGCTAGGCCGCCAGCGCCGACGTCCCGCCGGCCTGCGCATACTCGCGCACCTGCGCGGCGAAGGCCTGGGCGATGGCCCGGCTCACCGGCGCCGTCTCGGCCTCGCGGGCCCGGGCGTCGGCGACGATCGTGGCCGCGTCGTCGCCGTCCTGCTCGGCCCACCGGCCCAGGAGCTCGGGCGAGGCCTCCGGGTGGAACTGCACACCCACGGCCGAGCCGACCCGCATGGCCTGGAACGGGTACATGTCCGAGTGGGCGAGCCACACCGCGCCCGGCGGGAGGTCGACGACGGCGTCGGCGTGCATGCTCGGCTGGCGCACCGCGGACGCGGCCGACGCCCCGTCGGCGCGGACGGCCGCCTCGCCGGCGTGCACTGCCGCCCCGAGCACCGGGTCTTGACCGGCGTCCGGGCGCCAGGTGATGGGCGCCATCCCGGCCTCACGCCCGGGGGGCGCCGCGACCTCGACACGGCCGCCGAGCGCCACGGCCAGCAGCTGGTGCCCGAGGCAGATACCGAGCACGGGCACGGCGCGCGCGACGGCGTCGGCCAGGAGCCGTCGCGTCGCGGGCAGCCAGGGGGCCCTGGCGTCGTCGTAGGCGTTCATCGCCCCGCCGAGCACGAGCAGGCCGTCCCCGACCTCGTCGACGGCGGGGACGGCGTCGCCCTCCCAGGCGCGGATCACGCGGAGCTCGACCCCGGCGAGCCAGTCCGAAAAGCGGTCGAGGGGGACGTCCGTGTCGTGCTGGAGGACCGTCAGGATCGGCATGTGGCCGGTCGTCGTCTGGTTCATGCGGATACGGTAAAGCACCTTGTCGCCGCGAGACAGAGACGGTCGACACCCGTCGATCAGAGCCGCCGCGGCGCCCGGTGGCGGCTCACCCTCGGCCCCGGCGCAGCCAGAACGCGCTGACCTGGGAGGTTCCCGTTATCCACCCTCGGCGAACGTGCCGTTTCGCCGTTGCGCCGTCCTCCCGCGCCAGAGAGGATCACGGTGTGAGACTCCTCGCTGTCGTCCGGTCCCTGGCCGTCGCGGCCCTCGTCGCCCTGCCCGCCGTCGCGGTGGCCGGGCCGGCCGCCGCCGAGCCGCCCCAGCAGCTCACGAGCCAGGTCACGGACTCGGCCGGGGTCCTCGGCGGGGACGCCGACCAGGTGCAGCAGGTCATCGAGCAGGTCCAGGCGGACACCGGGCAGCTCGTCTACGTCACCTTCGTCAAGGACTTCGGCGGCGAGACCTCGACGCAGTGGGCCCAGGACACGGCCACGAAGTCCAACCTCGGCCCCAACAACGTCCTCCTCGCGGTGGGGGTGGACGTCAGCTCCTATGGCTTCGCCCGCCACAGCGACTCCCCGATCGGCAAGGAAGAGCTGCAGGGCTTCATCGACTCCGACGTCACACCCAAGCTCAGGCAGGGCGACTGGGCCGGCGCCGCGACCACCTTCGCCCAGGGTGTCGGGGACCTCGCCCAGGGCGGGAACGGCACCGGCGGCGGCGGAGGCGGCGGCTTCGGGACGGTGCTCGTCGTCGGGCTGATCGCGATCATCGCCGTCGGCGCATTCCTGATCTTCCGGCGCAAGCGGACGACCGGGGAGCGGACCGAACCGGCTCGCGCCCTGCCGCCGAACCACCCTCTGAACCTGCCGACCGACCAGCTCGCCAAGCGCGCCGGCGCCGCCCTCGTCGCCGCGGACGACGCCGTCCGCTCCTCCGAGGCGGAGCTCGGCTTCGCCAAGGCCCAGTTCGGCCTCCAGGCCACCGACGCCTTCACCCGCGCCCTCGCCGAGGCCAAGACGAAGGCCCAGCGGGCCTTCACCGTGCGCCAGGAGCTCGACGACGACATCCCGGAGACCGAGCCGCAGCAGCGTCAGATGTACGCGGAGATCCTCCAGCTCACCGGAGAGATCGAGAAGACCTTGAGCGCGCAGGCCGAGCAGTTCACCAAGCTGCGCAACATGCAGGCCCGCGCCCCGCAGGTCCTCGACGAGCTCGAGCAGCGTGCCGGGGAGGTGGCCCGTCAGGTGGAGGACGCGCGCATCGAGCTCGCGCAGCTCGCCAACAGGTATCCGGCGGCCGCGCTCGCCTCGATCTCCCAGAACCCCGACCAGGCCAAGGCCCTGCTCGCCTCGGCCCGCCAGTCCGTCGAGGAGGGACGCGCGAAGGTCGCGCAGCAGGACCGCGCCACCGCAGTCACGCACGCGCGGGTGGCCGAGGAGGCCATCGCCCAGGCGGACACCCTCCTGAACAACGTCCACGGCGCCGGCGCGGCCCTCGCGGAGGCGGGCAGCAGGCTCGACGCGGCCATCGCGTCCATCACCGCGGACGTGCGTGACGCCAACCGCCTCGCGCCCCGCGACCCCAACGTGGTGGCCCGCCGGCAGGAGGCCGAGGCGGCCATCGCGCAGGGGTACCAGGCCCGGCAGGGCGGGGACCCGCTGGCCGCCATCCAGCGCCTCACGGCGGCCGAGACCGCGATCGACGCCGCCCTCGCCGGCGCCCGCGAGGACGACGAGAACAACCGCCGCGCCGCCGCCCAGCTCTACGACCGGCTCGGCCGGCTCAACTCCCAGATCCGCGCCGTCTCCGACTACATCGCCACCCGGCGCGGCACCGTCGGCACCGAGGCCCGCACGCGGCTGTCGGAGGCCAGCCGCCTGGCGAGCGAGGCCAACGCCCTCGCCAACACCCAGCCGTTCGTGGCCCTGCAGAAGGTGGCGCAGGGCGAGCAGATGGCCATGGACGCCCAGCAGCTCGCCGAGCGCGACGCCGACCGGTTCGACGGCGGCTTCGGAGGCGGCTTCGGCGGCGGCGGGTACGGCGGCGGGCGGCGCGGCGGCCTCGACGTCGGGTCCCTCATCCTCGGCGGCATCCTCCTCGGCGGCGGCGGTCACGGCGGCGGCTGGGGCGGCGGCTTCGGCGGCGGCGGCTTCGGCGGCGGGGGCGGCTTCGGTGGTGGCGGTGGCGGCTTCGGCGGCGGGGGCGGCGGCTTCGACGGCGGCGGGGGCGGCTTCTGAGCCGCGCGGCCACCCGGGCCCCTCCCCGCAGGGGCCGCTCCGGCGCGCCCCGCCGGCAGCACCGACATCTTCGCGAGACCCAACCAAGAAGGGCATCACCATGGCAGAGAAGCAGAGCATCCTGGGCCGCATCGCCCAGCTCACCAAGGCCAACATCAACTCGATCCTGGACCGCGCCGAGGACCCGCAGAAGATGCTGGACCAGCTCGTGCGCGACTACACCTCCTCGATCGCCGAGGCGGAGGACGCCGTGGCGGTCACCATCGGTAACCTGCGCCTGGCCGAGCAGGACCACGCCGCCGACATCTCCGACGCCCGCGACTGGGGCCAGAAGGCGCTCGCCGCCTCCTCGAAGGCGGAGCAGCTGCGCGGCGCCGGCGACGCGGGCGAGGCCGCCCGCTTCGACAACCTCGCCAAGATCGCCATCGGCAAGCAGATCAGCGCCGAGAACGAGGCCCGGGCCGCCGAGCCGATGATCGCGTCCCAGAACGAGGTCGTCGAGAAGCTCAAGGTCGGCCTGCAGCAGATGCGGGGCAAGCTCGACGACCTCAAGGGCCGACGGGACCAGCTCGTCGCCCGCGCCAAGATGGCCGACGCGCAGGGCAGGGTGCAGGGCGCCATCGCCTCCATCAACGTCATGGACCCCACGAGCGAGATCGCCCGCTACGAGGAGCAGGTGCGCCGCGAGGAGGCCCGCGTGGCCGGTCACGCCGAGCTCCAGGGCGCCACGCTCGAGGCGCAGTTCGCCGAGCTCGAGGACTACGGCAAGGACGCCGAGGTCGAGGCGCGGCTCGCGGCGCTGAAGGGCGGCGCGGCCCCGCAGCAGATCGGCGCCTCGGTCGGCGCGGACGAGGATGCCGCCGTGGGCACCGACGAGGGGTCGGCGAACCTCGCGGCGGAGGAGGACAAGACGCGGTACTGAGCCTCGGCCCCAGCACCGCCCCAGTCCCGGCACCGAGGAGGCCCTGCCGCACTCTCCGTATCAGGAGAGTGCGGCAGGGCCTTCGTCGTGCGGGAACGCGTGGCGGGCAATGCGGGACGTGTGAGCCGAGCCCTGGCCGGGCGCGTCCAGCGGGCGTCCACGCGCCGGGCGCAATGGGGTGGCGGGATCGAACACGACGCCGCGCTCGCTCGAGGAGCCACCGTCCGCGCGAGCGCGTGGCCGGCCCTGCGGGGCGCCGGCGCCACCGGCGTGCCTGCCGGCCCCTCGCGTAGAGCCGCGCTACTCCAGGACACCGCTCAGGACGACGTCCGGGCGACCGGTGGGCGCGCCCGCGTCGATCCAGCGTGCCAGGCATTCCGGCTCGAACAGCTCGTCGATCGCCATGAACGCCGCCCCCGTGAGCCCTGCGTTGTTGCTCAAGGGCGAGTGGGCGATGCGTAGCTCGCGCGTGGCGAGGGGCAACGAGCGCCCGTAGATCGTCTGCCGGATGGCGGCGAGGACGAGGTCTCCCGCGGTACCTCCCGTGACAGCCCCCCCGACGATGATCAGCGAGGGGTTGAAGAAGTTCACCAGTGCCGCGAGCATCCGGCCGATCTGCTGGCCGGCACGGGTCAGGAGCTCGACGCTCACCGGATCACCGTGCTCCGCGGCGACGGCGACGTCCGCGACCGAGAGACGTCCGCCGGGCTGCGCCAGCCGCGCCAGGATCGGGCTGCGCCCCTCGTGCGCCGCCGCGGTCGCATCCCGGACGAGCGCGAACCCGCCAGCGAGGGCCTCGAGGCAGCCCACGTTGCCGCAGCGGCAGATGACCGAGGCGTCGTCCGTCATGGCGACGTGCCCCACGTCGCCGGCGCTGCCCTGCGCCCCACGGTGCAACCTGCCACCGGAGATCAGACCCGCGCCGATGCCGGTGCCGACCTTCAGGAAGACGATGTCACGCTCGGAGTCGGCGAGCCCGCCGCGGAACTCGCCGAGGGCCATGAGGTTGACGTCGTTGTCCACCCACACCGGCACGTCGTAGCGGGCGGCAAGCCTGTCACGCACCGCGTAACCGTCCCACCCGGGCATGATCGGCGGCGCGACAGGACGTCCGGTGGCGAACTCGACCGGTCCGGGAAGGCCGATGCCGATGCCCCAGACGGGCGGTGCGTCCGACGGCCGTGCGGCGATCATGTCGTCGAACACCCCCTCGACGTGGGCGAGCGTGGCGTCGGGCCCGTCCGAGACGTCGATCTGTTCCTGACGCTGAGCGAGCAGTCGCCCCTCGAGATCACTGAGACCGATGTTGAGTGTGGTCGCCCCCAGCTCCGCGACGAGGAGATTGCCCGCGTGTGACCGGAACCGCAGCTCGCGCGGGGCCCGGCCCCCCGTGGAGGCACCCAGGGGGCCCTCCTCGATGAGTCGGGCCTCGATCAGCTGGGTGAGTCGCTGCGTCGTGGCCGTCCGCCCGAGGCCTGACAGCCGTGCAACTCCCGGCCGCGTGCTGGCACGGCCGTCGCGGATCAGGTCGAGGACCGCCGTCAACGTGTTGAGCTTCTCCGGGACCACCGCCGGTGCCAGTACCGCCATGGTCATCCCTCCCGGGGTATAGGCGTCCCTCCGATTCGGCCTCATCCTAGGTGTTGACCTTCTGTACGCGGTAGACGTAACGTCTGTCGTGTTGCACATAAGTGGCCTCCGATCCCCCCAACGGTGTGAGGTCGAGATGAGTCCCCGGTTGCGCTCCAGCACCCTCGCCGGCTCCATGGCTGCGGTCCACGCGCCGGCCATGCCGGCCGGTCACCCACCAAGCGGCCCGCCCACCTTCTCCGACGGCCCGCGCGCCGCCGCTCTCGCCGACGCCGTTCTCGCCCCTGCCCGGCACGGCTCGCGCGCCGAAGTCGCCGCACCGGCGACCCCACGCTCCCCAGCTACGGGTTCCGGGCACCACACCCGTACATCCCCCCGCTGACGCAAGGAAAACCATGGTTGAGATGATGACGGCCATCCGGTTGCACGCCCCGGGCGACCTGCGCGTGGACGAGGTGCCTGTGCCGGATCCCGGCCCTGCGGAAGTTCTCGTCAGGGTCCATCGGTGCGGCATCTGCGGCACGGACCTGCACATCGCGAAGGGCAACTTCCCGGCACCGAATCTCCCGCTGACCCTCGGGCACGAGTTCTCCGGCACCGTCGCGGCGCTGGGGAACCAGGTGCGTGACATCGAGATCGGCGACCCCGTCGTCGTCGACATCAACACCTCCTGCGGACACTGCTACTTCTGCACACGCGGGCAGAAGCTGTTCTGCAAACGGGTCGCGCAGCTGGGCGTGCACACCGCGGGGGGCCTCGCCGAGTACGTCCTCGCACCGGCGAGCAACCTCCACAAGCTGCCCGGGACCGTCTCGCTCGACCAGGCGGCCTACGTCGAGCCTCTCGCATGCGCCGTCCACGGGCAGGACCGCATCGGCATCCGCTCGGGTGACCGGGTCCTCATCATCGGCGGCGGCCCGATGGGCCTCGCCCACACCACGCTCTCCCGGCTGCAGGGCGCCTCCGAGGTCATCGTCTCCGAGCCCGACCCGGCACGGCGCGAACGTGCCACGCGCCTGGGCGCCGACCACGTCATCGACCCGTTCGCCGCATCCCTCACCGAGACGCTCGCCGAGCTCACGGAAGACATCGGCCCCGACGTCGTCATCGAGGCGGTGGGCAGCATCCCCACCTACGAGACCGCGGTCTCGGCCGTACGCCGCGGCGGGAAGATCCTCGCCTACGGCGCGGCCCCGCAGGACGCCCAGATGTCCCTGCGGCCCTTCGACGTCTACTCCAAGGAGCTCACGCTCGTCGGCTCCTACGCCGGCACGTACGACACCTGGCCCCGGGCCATCGCGCTGCTCGCCGGCGGACGCTTCGACCCCTCCCTCATCGTCGACTCGCTCCGACCGCTGAGCGAGGCGGCCGACGCCATCCGGGCGCTCGAGCACGACCGCTCCACCGTCAAGGTCCACATCCAGGTCACACCCGCGAAGGGAAGCCCGTCATGACCCGCACCTCCCGCCCCTCGCTGCGCCGTCGGCTGGCCGCCGCGACGGCCTCGCTCCTCGCCGGATCCCTCGCACTGGCCGGCTGCGCGGCCGGCGGCGGTGGCGGCGGGGACCAGAACTCCGGCGGGAAGGGCACGCTCCACGCCATCTTCCTGCCGGCCGACTGGGGCACCATCGTCAAGAACGACCTCGCCCCGCAGTACGAGAAGGAGACCGGCGTCAAGGTGGACGTCCAGCTGATCGGCCGCGATGCCATCCACGAGAAGATGGCCACGCTCTTCGCCGCCGGTGACTCCAGCTTCGACATATTCAACGTCGACTACAACTGGATACCCGAGTTCGGTCGGGCGGGTCACCTCGTGCCGCTCGACGACGTCCTGACCGCCGAGGACAAGGCGGACTTCCTTCCCCTCGCGCTGCAGGTCGGGACGTGGGACGGACAGCTGCTCGGTGTCCCGCAGACCATTCACCCCGCCCTGCTGTGGTACCGCGCCGACCTCTACAACGACCCTCAGACGCAGGCCGACTACCAGGCCGCCACCGGCAAGCAGCTGACACCGCCTGCGACGATGGACGACTGGCAGCAGCAGGTCCAGTTCTTCAACGGCCGCACCTTCAAGGGCACGAAGCTGTCCGGCTGGGCGGCGCAGGCCGCGAAGGGCTTCGGAAACGTGCACACCTGGCTCAGCTTCTGCTACACGTACCAGTGCCAGCCGTTCAACAAGGACTTCACCCAGTCCACGTTGTCCACCCCCGAAGGCATCGCCGCCACCCAGCGCTGGGCCGACATGATGAAGTTCATGCCGGAGGGCGCCAACCAGTTCACCTACGACAACGTCACCGCGGCCGCACAGCAGGGCACCATCGCGACGGCGATCCAGTGGTCCTGGGGCGCGTTCGCCGTTGACGACGCGAAGTCCTCCAAGACCGTGGGCGACTGGGAGTTCACCACCATCCCGACGGGCCCGACGGGGACCAGCAGCTCCCACCTGGCGGAGTGGACCATCACGGTCTCGAAGTACTCCAAGCACGCCGACGCGGCGAAGAAGTTCGTCGCGTGGCTCGAGACCAAGAAGAACGACGTGTACCAGGCCGACCACGGTGGCGGGGACCCGGTCCGGCAGTCCAGCTACCAGGACCCGCAGCTGACGGAGCAGAAGCTCCCGAACTCCGACGTGCTCCGCTTCCGTCGCCTGCCCGTGGTCCTCGAGGCCATGAAGACCGCTCAGCCGCGCCCGTTCTTCCCGCTGGAGGAGCAGTGGGAGACGACCCTGAGCACCCAGCTCAGCGCCATCTCCACGGGCCAGGTCTCGGTCCAGGACGGCCTGAAGACCGCCGACCAGGGCGTCGCCCAGATCCTCCAGCAGTGACGGCGAGGAAGCCCACCATGTCCGACACCTCCGTGAGCCTTCGCGCGCCGGCGTCCACCACGACGCCGGCGGCCCGGGCGCAACGCCCCCGGGGCCGCCTCGGGCCGCGCTGGGCCATGATCCCCGGCCTCGTCGTCCTCGCCGCCCTGTCCATCTATCCCGCGCTCTACTCGATCTACATCTCGTTGTTCCGGTGGAACCTGCAGGACCCCACGAACCGGCCCTTCGTCGGGCTGCGGAACTACGCGTCCCTGCTCACCGACGCCTCCTTCTGGCACGCCCTGCAGGTCACCGCCGTCTTCGTCGTGTGCTCGGTGGCGCTCGAGTTCGTGCTCGCCTTCGGGCTCGCCCTGGTGTTCTTCCGCGGCCTGCCGGGCGAGAAGCTCATGCGCGGCCTGATCCTGCTGCCGATGCTGTGCGCCCCGGTCGTCATGGGCCTCCTGGCCAAGTTCACCCTCGACCCGTCGTTCGGCATCGTGAACCAGATTCTCGGGGCCGTGGGCATCCCTCACGTCGACTTCCTCGGCAGCACCTCCCTCGCCCTGCCCACGATCATCGCGATCGACGTGTGGCAGTGGACGCCGTTCCTGTTCCTCATCTTCCTGGCGGGCATGCAGGGTCTGCCCGAGGAGGTCATCGAGGCCTCCAAGCTCGACGGCGCCTCCTGGCCGCGCATCGTCTGGCACCAGTTCTTCCCGCTCCTGCGCTACCCGATACTCGTCGGCCTGGCCCTGCGCCTCATCGACACGTTCCGGGTGTACGACGTGATCTTCATGACCACCCGCGGCGGCCCGGTGGACGCGACCTCGACGATGTCGTGGCAGATCTACGAC
Organism: Georgenia sp. SYP-B2076; assembly: GCF_003991205.1. Lineage (GTDB taxonomy): Bacteria > Actinomycetota > Actinomycetes > Actinomycetales > Actinomycetaceae > Georgenia. The sequence continues at coordinate 151,216 of NZ_RXOZ01000034.1, forward strand.
GTCGGGTTCCGCTCGTTCAACCTGTCCTACGCGGCGGCCTTCTCGTGGCTGCTGCTCATCATCGTTCTCGTCTGCGTCAGCGCCATGATCCGCCGCATCGTCAATCACGAGTCCGGAGCCTGAGCCATGACCACCGCCCCGACCGTCACCGCCGCCACCACACCAGCGCCGGCAGCCCGGGCGCGCCGCAAGCGGTCGCGCTCCACCGCGGTGCGCATGGTGATCGCCGTCGCGGCGACCTTCTTCTTCGTCGCCCCGATCTACTGGATGGTCGCGACGGCGTTCAAGACGGGGAACCAGGCGTTCGCCGCGCATCCGGTGCTGATCTTCACCCCCACGCTGGAGAACTTCCGCGGGGTCCTCGCCGGCAGCGCGTTCGGCTACGCGGTCATCAACAGCATCCAGGTCTCGGTCCTGTCGTCGTTGTTCGCCGTGATGCTCGGTTCCGGGATCGCCTACCCGCTGGCCCGGTTCCCGTTCCGGGGGGACAAGCACGTCAGGACCTGGATCATCTCGCTGCGCATCGTGCCGCCCGTGGTCACGATCATCCCGCTGTTCCTCATGATGCGGGCGGTCGGCCTCACCGGGACCCTGACGTCGATCATCATCCTGCACACCTTCATGAACCTGCCCCTGGCGGTGTGGCTGCTCCAGGGCTTCTACGCCGACGTGCCCAAGGAGATCGAGGAGGCGGCCCACATCGACGGCCTGGGCCCCCTGGGCGGGTTCCTGCGCATCGTGCTTCCCCTGGCGATGCCGGGTGTCGCATCAACGTTGCTGCTCAGCTTCGTCTTCTCCTGGAACGAGTTCCTCTTCGCGAACATCCTCTCCGGCGCGAACACCCGCACCGCCACCGTCGCGCTGACCGAGTTCACCACCCCTGTCGGCACCGACTGGGTGCGCATCATGGCGGCCGGCGTCGTCGTCGCCGTCCCCGTGTGGCTCGCCGCGCTCGCCGCGCAGAAGTACCTGGTCCGCGGGCTCAGCTTCGGCGCTGTGAAATGACGCCGCCACCCCCGCACACATCCACCCCCGCAACACCCACCCGCGAGGAAGCCATGGCCGACGACCGGTTCCGTTACTCCTACAACTCACTGGTCTACTACGAGGAGGACACGGCGACGTCCGTGGACCGCGTGGCACGGTTCGGCTACGACGCGATCGAGATCGTCGGCGAGCCCAGCAGGATCGACGCCAAGCAGGTCGCCAGGCTGACGAAGGGCGCGGGCATCGGCGTGAGCAGCATCTGCTCCATCTACACCGCCGATCGTGACCTCGTCCACCCCGACCCCGACTCGCGCCGGGCCGCGATCCGGTACGTCAAGGACCTCGTCGACTTCGCCGCGACCATGGAGTGCCCCACCGTCGTGCTCCATCCCACCGCCAACGGCAAGACGCAGCCGCTCGCCGACCCCGCCGAGGAGTGGAAGTGGGCCGTCGAGAGCATCCGCACCGTGGGCGAGTACGCCGCGGGGCGTGGCGTCAGCTTCTCCCTCGAGGCCTGGAACCGCTACGAGACCTACTTCGTGAACCGCCTCGAGCAGGCACGCCGGCTGTGGAAGGAGACCGAGCTGACCAACGGCGGCGTGCAGGGCGACACCTTCCACATGAACATCGAGGAGGTCTCGATCCCCGACGCGTTCCGCGCGAGCGAGGGCGTCCTGCAGCACGTCCACCTCGCCGACGCCGACCGGACCGCCCCGGGCGGCGCGCACATCGACTTCGAGCCCATCCTCGAGGCGCTGCTGGACATCGGCTACGACAAGTACGTGGCCTTCGAGCTCCTTCCCGCCATGGCGGACCCGTTCGCCTCCGGGCGCCACGAGGAGTTCTTCGACCGCTACACCGAGCGCGCGATCCGGTACCTGCGCGCCGTCGAGGACCAGGTCCGTACGCGCCGCGAGCTGGCCGGGAGGGCATGAGATGGGCGCGGAACGCACCATCCCGCTCGGACTGAGCACCTTCGTCCTCGCCTCGCCCTTCTCCGACACGGACGTCGGCCTGTTCGAGAAGGTCCGGGGCTTCGGGTACGACCAGGTCGAGGTCTGCATCGAGGACCCCGCCGTCCTCACCGCCCGCACGGTCCAGCGGGCCGCGGCCGACCAGGGCCTGGGCGTGCTGGTCTGCGGGGCCTTCGGGCCGGACCGGGACGTCTCCAGCGACGACCCGGCGCGCCGCCGGGGCGGCCTGGACTACCTCCGCCAGTGCGTCGACTTCGCCGCCGAGGTGGGCAGCCCATGGGTGAGCGGCCCGATGTATGCCACGACCGGGCAGGCGCGCATGCTGGAACCGGCGGAGCGCCGGGCGCAGTGGGACCGTGCGGTCGAGAGCCTGCGGGAGGTCGGCGGGCTCGCCCGTGGGTCGGGGGTCGGCCTCGCGATCGAACCGCTGAATCGCTTCGAGACGGACCTGGTCAACACGGTGGAGCAGGGGGTGCGGCTCTGCCGCGACATCGGTCGGGACAACGTGGGCCTCATGCTCGACACGTTTCACATGAACATCGAGGAGCGGCACCTTCCCGACGCCATCCGAGCGGCGGCCCCGCACGTCTTCCACTTCCAGGCCTCCGAGAACGACCGGGGCACCCCCGGCTCGGGACACACCGACTGGGACGGCGTGGTCCGGGCGCTCCGGGACATCGACTACGCCGGCAGCGTCGTGGTGGAGTCGTTCCTCCCCACGGTCAAGGAGATTGCGCGCGCCGTGTCCCTGTGGCGACCGGTCGCGGAGTCCATGGACGCTCTGGCCGAGGACTCGGTGACGTTCCTGCAGCCCCTGCTTCGCGCCGGCGGCTCCTGAGGGGGAACGGGTTCGGCCCCCGACCGCCGCCGTCGCACGCGGCCGGCGCGGCGCCGCCGGACGCATGATCGCCTCCCCTCCCTTGCCGCCGAGAGGTCAAGTACTCGCCACGAGAGACCGTCTCCTCACGCTGCGAGTACTTGACCTCTCGGCGAGGTGGGGGAAGAGGCTGCGCGGTCCGTTCAGCGGGCGCTGAACGCGGCGTCGAAGGCCGACGTCGGCTGCTCGAACGCCATCCGCCGGATGAACGCCAGCGCCTCCGGGGCGCCGACCAGCCGGTCCATCCCGGCGTCCTCCCACTCCACGGAGATCGGGCCGTCGTAGTCGATGGTGTTGAGCATGCGGAAGGAGTCCTCCCAGGGCACGTCCCCGCGCCCGGTGGAGACGAAGTCCCAGCCGCGGCGGGGGTCCCCCCAGGGCAGGTGGGAGCCGAGGCGCCCGTTGCGCCCGTTGCCCACGCGGCGCTTCGCGTCCTTGCAGTCCACGTGGTAGATCCGGTCCTTGAAGTCCCACATGAAGCCGACCGTGTCGAGGTCCTGCCACACGAAGTGGCTGGGGTCCCAGTTCAGGCCGAAGGCCTCGCGGTGCCCGATGGCCTCGAGCGTGCGCACCGTGGTCCAGTAGTCGTAGGCGATCTCGGAGGGGTGGACCTCGTGGGCGAAACGCACGCCCACCTCGTCGAAGACGTCGAGGATCGGGTTCCACCGGTCGGCGAAGTCCTGGTAGCCGGCGTCGATCCACTCCGCCTTCACCGGCGGGAACATCGCCACGTACTTCCAGATCGACGAGCCGGTGAACCCGACAACCGTCTTGACGCCGAGCCTCGCCGCGGTGCGCGCGGTCAGCTTCATCTCCTCCGCGGCGCGCCGGCGGACCCCCTCGGGGTCGCCGTCGCCCCACACCACGTCCGGGAGCATGTCGCGGTGGCGCGCGTCGATCGGGTCGTCGCACACCGCCTGGCCCTTGAGGTGGTTCGAGATCGCGTAGACCTTCAGGCCGTGGCGGTCGAGCAGGTCCAGCTTGCCCTGGATGTAGTCGTCGTCCTCCGCGCCCCGCCAGGGGTCCAGGTGGTCGCCCCAGCAGGCGATCTCGAGCCCGTCGTAGCCCCACCCGGAGGCCAGCCGGGCCACCTCCTCCAGTGGCAGGTCCGCCCACTGACCGGTGAACAACGTGACGGGTCGTGCCATGGCTGTCTCCTCATTGGGTGAGGTCGGGTTCGGCTGCGTCGCCGGACCCGACGGCGGTTCCACCGGCGGTCGCCGATCCACTGACACTCCCGGCGGCGGCCCGGGCGGCGGTGGACCCCGCGGGGGTGCCCGCGTCGTCGTCCGCACGGACCTGGGTGAACACGCTGGACGCGGCGGCGGAGCGTTCGACGGCGTCGAGGACCCGCTGCACGGCCAGCCCGTCCTCGAAGGACGGCGTGGGCTGCTCCCCCGCGGCGAGCGCCCCCACGAGGTCGACCACCTGGTGCGTGAAGGCGTGCTCGTACCCGAGGCCGTGGCCGGCGGGCCACCACGCCCCGACATAGGGGTGGACCGGCTCGGTGACGACGATGCGCCGGAAGCCGGCCGTCAGGTCCTCGTCCACGGCGTCGAAGTACTGCAGGACGTTCATGTCCTCGAAGTCGAACGCGACGGCGCCCAGTGAGCCGGTCACCTCGATCCGCATGGCGTTCTTGCGACCCCACGCGAACCGGGTGGCCTCGAAGACGGCCGGGGCGCCGCCGCTGAGCCGGGCGAGGAATGAGGCGGCGTCGTCGACGGTGACGGGCCCCCGCTCGGTGCCGGCGGTGCCGTGCAGGCCGTCGGAGCTCTCGGCCACCGGCCGCTCGTGGACGAAGGTGTCGAGCATCGCGGAGACACCCACCACCCGCTGCCCGGTGATGAACTGCGCGAGGTCGACGATGTGGGCGCCGATGTCCCCCAGCGCCCCCGAGCCCGCCTGCTCCTTGTCGAGGCGCCAGGAGAGCGGGGCGTCGGGGTCCGCGAGCCAGTCCTGCAGGTACTGGGCGCGGACCTGGCGGATCGTGCCGAGGCGCCCGTCGGCGACCAGCTGCCGGGCCAGCGCCACCGCCGGCACCCGGCGGTAGCTGAAGCCCACCATGGCGCGGACGCCCGACGGCGCCGCCGCCCGGGCCGCCGCGGCCATCGCCTCCGCCTCGGCGAGGGTGTTGGCCATGGGCTTCTCGACAAGCACGTGCTTGCCGGCCTCCAGCGCGGCGACGGCGATCTCGGCGTGCGTGCTGCCGGGTGAGCAGATGTCCACCAGGCCGACGTCGTCGCGCTCGAGGACCCGGCGCCAGTCGGTCTCGGCGTCGGCCCAGCCCAGCCGGGCCGCGGCCGCCGCCGCCCGGGCGCCGTCCCGCCCGACCAGGACGGTCATCTCCGGCGTCATGGGCAGGTCGAAGAAGCGGGGGGCCACCCGCCACGCCTGGGAGTGGGCGCGCCCCATGAAGGCGTACCCGATCATCGCCACCCCGAGCCTGCGTCGTTCCTCGCTCATCGGACCACTCCTCGTTCGTTGTTCCGGCGGGCCGGCCGGCAGGCGCGGGCCCGGCCCGCGGGGCCGCGGCGCGCCGTCTGGCCCGGGTCAGGACTCGAAGGCCGCCGGCAGGTACGTGTCGACGTTGTCCTTGGTCACGACGGGCGCGTACAGCTGGACCTTGCGCGGGACCTCGACCTCGACCAGGTCGCCCAGCGCCTTGCCCTGGACCAGCAGGCGGGCCAGCCGGATGCCGTCGGCCGCCTGGGTGGCCGGGTAGATGACCGTGGCCTCGACGACGGAGTCACCGGACTGGATCTCGCGCATCATGTTGGCCGAGCCGGCGCCGCCGACCATGAAGAACTCGTCCCGCCCGGCGTTCTCGATGGCGGCCAGGACGCCCACGCCCTGGTCGTCGTCGTGGTTCCAGATCGCGTCGATCTTCGGCGCGGCCTGGAGCAGGTTCGCCGCGGCGGACTCGCCGCCCTGGACGGTGAAGTCCGCGGCGACCCGGTTGGAGACGTCGAGCCCGCAGTCGGACAGCGCGTCGGCGAAGCCCTTGCTGCGGTCCTGGGTCAGCGGCAGGTTGTCGATGCCGGCGATCTCGGCGACGACGGCGTCGGGCTTGTCCTTCAGCCGGTCGCAGATGTAGGTGCCGGCGCTCACGCCCATGCCGTAGTTGTCGCCGAGCACGGTGGTGCGGGCGGCGAAGGGGCTGGTGAACTCGCGGTCGACGTTGACCACGGTGATGCCGGCGTCCATGGCCTTGGTGGCCACCTCGGTCAGCGCCGCGCCGTCGAAGGGCAGGAGCACGATGGCGTCGACCTTGTCGTTGATGAACGTCTCGATCTGGCTGATCTGGAGGTTGACGTCGTTGGTGCCCTCGGCGACCCGGAGGTCGACGTCGCCGTACTTGTCCGCCTCGGCCTGCGCCGCAGAGGTGATGGCGCCCATCCAGCCGTGGTCGGCGGCCGGTGCCGAGAAGCCGATGGTGACGGTCTTGCCGGTCTCGTCGTTGCCGCCGGCGGGCGCCGAGGCCGCGGCGCCGCCGTTGCTGGTGGGGCTCGCGGCGGGTTCGTTCGAGGTGCAGCCGGCGACCACGACGGCGGCCGCGGCGGCGAGCCCGGCGGTGGCCACGAGGCGACGGCGGAACTGGGGTGCGGACATGACGCTCCTCCTTGAGCGGGCGCCCCGGCGGGTGCCGGTGCGGGGGTGGACGGCGGTGGTGCCGGTGGTGCCGGTGCGGGGGTGGACGGCGGTGGTGCCGGTGGTGCCGGTGCGGGGGTACGGCGGCGCTGGGGCTGGGCGGCGGACAGCAGGTGGGGCGGGGTCAGGTGGCGCGGGCGCGCGTGGCGAAGCGCTGCTGGAGCAGCACCGCGGCGACGATGATCACGCCCTTCGCGACGGACTGCGCGGAGATGGACAGGTTGTTCTGCGTGAAGACGTTGGTGAGCGTGGAGAAGATCAGGACGCCGAAGACGGTGCCGACGATGGTGCCGCGGCCGCCGATGAGGAGCGTCCCGCCGACCACGACGGCGGCGATGGCGTCGAGCTCGTAGAGCTGGCCGTTGGTGGAGGACCCGGCCGTGGTGCGGGCCAGCATCATGACGGCGCCGATGCCGGCAGACAGGCCCGCGAGGGCGTAGAGGTACATGGTGTGGCGCTGGACCTTGATCCCGGCCAGGCGGGCCGCCTCCGGGTTGCCGCCCACGGCCACGGTGCGCCGGCCGAACGTGGTCCGGCCCAGCAGCACCCACCCCGCCACGGCGACCACGACGAAGATCCAGACGAGCACCGGGATGCCGAGCAGGTCCGCGCGGAAAAAGTCCAGGAATGGTCGCACGGTGACGATCTGCGTGCGCCGGTTGGAGATGATCTCGGCGACGCCGCGGGCGGCGACCATCATCGCGAGGGTGGCGATGAACGCCACGACCCTGCCGTACGCAATCAGCACCCCGTTGACCAGCCCTGCCGCCGTGCCCACGATCAGCGCGGTGACCACCATGACGAGCCAGTGGACCTCGGCGGCGTAGGTCTGGGTGGCCAGCGTCGAGGCCCACACCGTCGCCAGGCCCATGACCGAGCCGATCGACAGGTCGATCCCGCCGCCGGTAATCACGAAGGTCATGCCCACGCTCAGCACCCCGATGACGGCGGCCAGGCGCAGGATCGTCATGACGTTGTCGAGGCTGGCGAAGCGCTCCCCGGCGGTGACCACGCCGACCACGCAGAGCAGGACCAGGGCGATGACGAGGCCGAGGTTGCGGCCGAGCCCGAGCCCGCGCCCCCTCGCGCCGCCGCGGGTGGCGCCGGCGCCGCCCGCTGCCCCGCCGGCCGGGGATGCGGTGGCTCCCGGCGCCACCTCGGCGCCCGGCGGGAGCCAGTCGCGGTTGCCGGGCGGCAGGCCGGAGGGCGGCCCGGTGTTCTGCTCGGTCATGAGGGAGCTCCTTCCATGACGAGGTCGAGCACGCCGTGCTCGTCGATCTCGTCGGCCGGGCCGTGGTGGACCACCCGGCCGTCGGAGATGACGAGGACCTGGTCGGCGAGGCCCAGGACCTCCTCGATCTCGCTGGAGACGACCACGACGGCGGCGCCGCGGCGTGCGAGCTCGCGGACGAGCCCGTAGATCTCGGCGCGGGCGCCGACGTCGACGCCGCGCGTGGGCTCGTCCAGCAGCAGGACGGAGCAGCCGTGCACCAGCCACCGCGCCAGCATCGCCTTCTGCTGGTTGCCGCCGGAGAGGGTGCGGGTGCGCCGGTCGGCGTCGCGCGGGGCCACCTCCAGCGCGCGGATCTGCTCCTCGGCGGCGGAGCGCTCGGCCGCCTCGTCGAGGAAGCCGCCGCGGGCGAAGCGCGCGAAGGAGGAGAGCGTGATGTTGCGGTAGACGGGCTCGTCGAGCAGGAGTCCCTGGCTCTTGCGCTCCTCGGGCGCCAGGCCGATCCCGTTCGCCACCGCGTCGGGCACCGAGCCCGGCCGCAGGCCGTGCCCGCGCACCTTCACGCCGCCCGACGTCGCCCGCCGGGCGCCGTAGACCGTCTCGAGGATCTCCGAACGCCCGGCCCCCACGAGGCCGGCGAGCCCGACCACCTCGCCGGCCCGCACGGAGAAGCTCACGTTCGCGAACACACCGGCGAGGCCGAGGTTCTCCACCTCGAGGACGGTCGGCGCGCCGTCGAGGTCCGGGCGCTCCCCGCCGAGGACGCCCTCGAGGGTGCGGCCGGTCATGAGCCGGATCAGCTCCCTGGTGGGGGTGTCGGCCACCGCGAGCCCGGCGGCGACGGTGCGGCCGTCCTTGAGGACCGTGATCCGGTCACCGATCTCGCGGATCTCCTCCAGCCGGTGCGAGATGTAGATGACGGCCACGCCGGCGTCCGCGAGAGAGCGCACCACCCGGAAGAGGTTCTCCACCTCCTCGGGGTCCAGCACGGCGGACGGCTCGTCCATGACGATGACCTTCGCGTCGTGGGACAGCGCCCGTGCCATGGAGACGATCTGCTTCCCGGCCGCGGAGAGCCGCCCGACCTCACGCCCCGGCGGGATCTCGGTGTGCCCGAGGCGGGCGAGCAGCTCGCGGGTGCGCGCATGGGCGTCCCGGCGGCGCAGCAGGCCGCCGGAGGCCAGCTCGTGGCCGAGGTAGATGTTCTCCGCCACGGTGAGCCCGTCGACGACGTCGAGCTCCTGGTACATCGTCGCGATGCCGAGGTGCAGCGCCGCCACGGGCGTCGGGATGGTCACCGGTTCCCCGCGCCAGCGGATCTGGCCGGTGTCGGGCTGGTGCGCGCCGGAGAGGATCTTGATGAGCGTGGACTTCCCGGCGCCGTTCTGGCCGAGCAGGCAGTGCACCTCCCCGGCGCGGATGTCCAGGTCGACGCCGTCGAGCGCGCGGGCGCCGGGGAACGTCTTGACGATCCCGCGCATCTGCAGCAGCGACGCGTCTCCCGTGCGGTCGCCGTTGCGGCGGCCGCCGGTGTCGTTCGCGGCGCGTCCAGCGCCGTCGGCGGGGCCGTCCGCGACGCGTCCAGCGCCGTCCACGACCGCGCGGGCGCCCACGGACTCGCCGGCGCCCGCGACCTCACCGGCGCCCGCGACGTCAAAAGCGCCGGTGGAGCCCTCGTTGGCCATGTGACGAACGTAACAGAGTTACGTCGAGGGTCAAGCAAAAGATGCGTTCTGCACGCCGGACTAAGAGTAGATCCGGCACCGAAGGTGGTTGACTGTGCTCATGAGCGACGCCGCCCCCGCCGCCGCACCGCCGCGTCTGACCGGTGCCGGGGACCTGTTCCAGCTCCTGCGCGACGGCCGGGCGTGGACGCGGTCGCAGATCGCCGCGGACACCGGGCAGGCCCGCTCCACGATCGCCGCGCGCGTCGAGCTGCTGCGTTCCATCGGCCTGGTGGAGCCGGCGGGCGAGGCCACCTCTACCGGGGGGCGTCCCCCGGCGACCTTCCGCTTCAACCCCGCGGTGCGCATGGTCCTCGCGGTGGACCTCGGCGCCGTCCACGCGCGCCTGGCGGTGACGGACCTCGCCGGCACGGTGCTCGCCGAGGTCGACGAGCCGCTCACCATCGCGGCCGGGCCCGAGCACGTCCTGGGCTGGGTGGTCGCGGCCGGGCGGCGCCTGGTCGCGTCCACGGGCCGGCCGGTCGACGAGGTCGTCGCCGTCGGCGTCGGGCTGCCCGGCCCGGTCGAGCACTCCACCGGACGGCCGATCAACCCCCCGATCATGCCGGGCTGGCACGGCTACGACGTCGTGGGGCGCCTGCGCGAGGCGTTCGACGCCCCCGTCCTGGTGGACAACGACGTCAACCTCATGGCGCTCGGCGAGCACACCGCCGTGCTGCCCGACGTCGACGACCTGCTCTTCGTCAAGGTCGCCACGGGGATCGGCGCGGGCATCATCAGCGACGGCGAGCTGCGCCGCGGCGCCCAGGGCGCCGCCGGGGACCTCGGGCACATCAAGGTGCGCGAGGGCCGCCGGCTGCCCTGCCGGTGCGGGAACACCGGGTGCCTGGAAGCCGTCGCGAGCGGCGCCGCCATCGCCGCCGCGCTGCGCGAGGAGGGCCTCGACGCCGCCACCTCCCGGGACGTCGTCGCGCTCGTGCACGCGGGCGACGTCGTCGCCTCGCGTGCGGTGCGCCAGGGCGGCCGCGTGATCGGCGGGGTGCTCGCGGGGTGCGTCAACCTGCTCAACCCCTCCGTCATCGTCATCGGCGGCAACCTGGCCGCCGCCGGCGAGCAGCTCATCGCCGGGATCCGCGAGGTCGTCTACCAGGACTCCCTGCCGCTGGCCACGCAGCACCTGCGCGTCGTCGTCTCGCGCACGCAGGGCCGTGCCGCCGTGCTCGGCGCGAGCGCGATGGCCACCGCCCATGTCCTCAGCCCCGCGGCGATCGACGCCGTCGTCGGCTGAGCGACCATGTCGCGCCCGCTTTTCGGACACGGTCGCGGCCAAGCCGCCCCCGTCGGCGGCATGGCGCCGTCTACGCTGAGCCCATGCCAGATTCCGACGCCCGCCCCACATACCTCCTCGTCGACGGGGAGAACATCGACGCCACCCTCGGCATGAGCGTCCTCGGGCGTCGCCCCGAGCCGGCCGAGCGCCCCCGGTGGGACCGCATCCTGCACTTCACCGAGGAGGTGTGGCACAAGGATGCGCGCGGCCTGTTCTTCCTGAACGCCACCAGCGGCCAGATGCCCATGAGCTTCGTGCAGGCGCTCCTGGCGATGAACTTCAACCCCATCCCGCTGGCGGGGTCGGGCACAGAGAAGGTCGTCGACATCGGCATCCAGCGCACGATGGACGCCATCCTCGCCCAGGGCACCGGCGACGTCATCCTCGCCTCCCACGACGGCGACTACATCCCGCAGGTCGAGAGCCTGCTCGACGACGGCCGCCGCGTGGGCGTCCTGTGCTTCCGCGAGTTCCTCAACTCCGAGCTCGCCGGCCTGACGGAGCGCGGCCTGCAGATCTACGACCTGGAGGACGACCTCGGCGCCTTCAACGCCGTCCTGCCGCGCGTGCGGATCATCCCGCTCACGTCCTTCGACCCCACGCGCTACCTCTAGGCCGCGACAGGTACGGGCCGCCCCATGGTGGCGACAGACCCTCGGGTGGCAACACGCCCACCTTGGGTGGCGAGCGGTCAAGTCCTGACGGGCCACCGCGCGGTCGCGACCGCCAAAACTCTCATGGCGACAGGTCAAGTACTCACGGGCCAGCCCCTCATGGCGACCGGTCAAGCGCTCACGGGCCGCTCACGCCTGTGCTCACTGGCCTGCGCGGGGCGGCGAGCGGTCGGCCCGGGGCAGCGCGCGGATCGCGCCACAAACGCCGCCTGTCAAGGGACCGCCGGTGCTGCTGTGACGCGTGAGGTGCCGCGGCGGTGGCCGGCCGGCCCCGCCCGCGACCTTTGTGGCGCGATCAGCACGGTCGGCGCGACGCGCGCGCCACAGCCGCGCGCGCACCGCCGGAACGTCGGCCGGCGGCCCCGGCCCGCCGCCGCGATGAGCCACGCTGCCGCACCTCCGGAAGCCGCCTCGTGAGCCCGACGCCCAAACCCGTGCTCCCGACGCACACGCGGCGCCCCGCCGGCGACCTCCCCCGGTCTCTGCTGGTCCGGCGCGCCCGCCTCGTCCCCGTCGGCGTCTCGGCGAGGACCACCGGCGCGCCCATGGACGTGCGGATCGTCGACGGAGTCGTCACCGACGTCGGGGCGCGTCTCGATCGTCTCCCGGTCGAGGACGTCCTCGAGGCGGAGGGCCGCTGGGCGATCCCGGGCCTGTGGGACCACCACGTGCACCTCGGCCAGTGGGCGTCGACCTTCAGCCGCCTCGACCTCGGCACCGCCGCGAGCGCGGCGGAGGCGCTGGAGCTCGTGCGCGCCCGGCTCGAGGCCGAGCCGCCGGCGCGGGACGACATCCTCGTCGGCTTCGGGTTCCGCGACGCCCTGTGGCCCGACGCGCCCTCGCTGGCGGCGCTGGACGCCGTGGCGGGTGACGTACCGGTGACCCTGCTCTCCGGTGACGTGCACTGCGGCTGGTTGAGCAGCCGCGCCCGCGAGCTTCTCGGCGCGGCGCCGGGCGGCGCACGCGACGGCGGTGCGCACGACGGCGGCGCGTGCGACGGCGGCGCGCGCGGCGGCGGCCCGCCCGACGACGGGCTCATCCGGGAGGCGCCCTGGTTCGAGGTCCTCCAACGCCTGCGCGAACGGCCCGGTCCCGACCCCGCCGCCGCGTACCGCCGGGCGCTCGGCGATGCGGCCGCGCGCGGCGTCGTGGGCGTGACGGAGCTGGAGTGGGCGCCCAACCACCGGGAGTGGCCGGACCGCGTCGCCGAGGGCCTGGACCTCGTCCGCGTGCGCGCCGGGTTCTATGCGGAGCACCTCGACGATGTCCTCGCCACCGGCCGGCGCACCGGCGACGCGCTGCCCGGCGGCCGTGGCCTCGTGACCATGGGCGCTCTGAAGATCATCTCCGACGGCTCGCTGAACACCCGTACCGCGCACTGCCTCGCGCCCTACGCCGACCCGCCAGACCCCGAGCACCCCCACGGCGTGCAGACCGTGGACCCGCAGACGCTCGAGGAGCTGCTGCGCCGGGCCCGGGCGGGTGGGCTCGACGTTGCCGTCCACGCGATCGGCGACGCGGCGGCCGGCATCGCCCTGGACGCCTTCGCCGCCGCGGGCGCCCGCGGGTCGATCGAGCACGCCCAGCTCCTGGCCCCCGAGCACGCGGAGCGGCTGGCGCGCCTGGGCGTGGTGGCCAGCGTGCAGCCAGCGCAGCTGCTGGACGACCGCGACGTGACCGAGCGGGTCTGGCCCGGCCGCGCCGACCGGTCCTTCCCGCTCCGCGCCCTCCTCGACGCCGGGGCCACGCTGGCGTTCGGGTCCGACGCACCGGTGGCCCCGCTGGACCCGTGGCTCGCGATGGCGGCCGCCGTGCACCGCAGCGCCGACGAGCGCCCGCCCTGGCATCCCGAGCAGCAGATCACCGCGGCCGAGGCCCTGGCGGCCAGCACGGATGGGCAGCGCACGCTGGCGCCGGGCGGCCGCGGCGACGTCGTCCTGCTCGACGCCGACCCGCTCGCCGCAGGGACTGCGGCCCGCACCGGCGAGACGGTGGCCCGCACCGGTGACACGGCGGACGCCGCCGCGCGCCTGCGCACGATGCGCGTGGCCGCCACCGTCGTCGCCGGCCGCATCACGCACCGCGCCCTCTGAGCCCGGTCCAACGCCCCACGCTCGCCGATGATGGGGGCATGACGGTTCTCCGATCGATGATCCTGTTCGTCCTCGCCGCCGGCGCCGAGATCGGCGGTGCCTGGCTCGTGTGGCAGGCCGTCCGGGAGGGGCGCGCGTGGTGGTGGGCGGGCCTGGGCGTCATGGCGCTGGGCCTCTACGGCTTCGTCGCGACCCTGCAGCCCGAGGCGCACTTCGGGCGCATCCTGGCCGCCTACGGCGGCGTCTTCGTCGCCGGGTCGCTGCTGTGGGGCGTGCTGGTCGACGGCTTCCGACCCGACCGCTGGGACCTCGCCGGTGCGGCGATCTGCCTGCTCGGCGTGGTGGTCATCATGTTCGCGCCCCGCCCGGCGTGAGTACCGTGGCGGTCATGAGCTCCCGCGCCTTCGCCCAGGTCGATGTCTTCTCCGCGGAGCCGTACCGGGGCAACCCGGTCGCCGTCGTCGTCGACGCCGAGGGCCTGGGCGAGACGGACATGCAGCTCTTCGCCCGCTGGACGAACCTGTCCGAGACCACCTTCCTCCTGCCCGCCACTGACCCAGCCGCCGACTACCGCGTGCGCATCTTCACCACCGAGGAGGAGCTGCCGTTCGCCGGGCACCCCACCCTGGGATCGGCCCACGCCTGGCTCGAGGCCGGCCACGCGCCGCGCACCCCCGGCCGGCTGGTCCAGCAGTGCGGCGTCGGGCTCGTCGAGCTGCGCGAGGACGACGGGCGGTGGGCGTTCGCGGGCCCCGCGCTGACCCGGTACGAGCCCGTCGACACCGAGACGCTCGCCCAGGTCGCCGCCGGGCTGCGGCTGGACCCCGCCGACCTCCTCGACAGCTCGTGGCTGGTGAACGGCCCGACCTGGATCGGTGTGCGCCTCGCCACGGCCGCGCAGGTCCTGGCGCTGCGCCCGGACTACGCCGCGCTGGGCGACCTGTTCGTCGGCGTGGTCGGCCCGCACACCGGTGACGCGGCGGGCGCCGGCGGCCCCGCGTTCGAGGTCCGCGCGCTCATGGGCACCGGCGTCGAGGACCCGGTCACCGGCTCCTTCAACGCGGGCGCGGCCCGCTGGCTGATGGACACCGGGCAGGCGCCGTCCTCCTACGTCGCCGCGCAGGGCACCGTCATCGGCCGCGCCGGGCGGGTCTACGTGCGCGCGGCCGACGGCGAGGTGTGGGTCGGCGGGGACGCCACGACGGCGATCGCGGGGTCGGTCCGGCTCTGACGACGGACCCCGCCGGGCGGGACGCCGCGGGGGGGGCCGAGGCAGACGCCACGGACGGACGCCGGGCAGGACGGCGACGGCGACGGCGACGGCCAGCCTCGCCCCAGCCTGCTCCCAGGAAACCCTCAGACCGGCGGGGCACACTGGGTGTCATGGAAGCGCGAACCGCCCCGCAGCCCGCCTCGAACACCACGCGGCCGCACGAGGGCGCGCGCGGGCAGGACCGGCCCCCGGAGGCCCGGCTCCTGGTCGTGGACGACGAGCCCAGCATCCGGGAGCTGCTCTCCGCGTCCCTGCGCTTCGCCGGGTTCGAGGTGGTCACCGCCGAGGACGGCAACGCCGCGCTCCGCGCCGCGGCCGACCACCAGCCCGACCTGGTGGTCCTCGACGTCATGCTCCCGGACATGGACGGCTTCACCGTCCTGCGGCGCCTGCGCGCGCACGGCGACCCCATCCCCGTCCTCTTCCTCACCGCCCGCGACGACATGACCGACAAGGTCCAGGGCCTCACCGTCGGCGGTGACGACTACGTCACCAAGCCCTTCAGCCTCGAGGAGGTCGTGGCCCGCATCCGCGCGGTGCTCCGCCGCACGCACCCCGAGGCGGAGGACGATGGCGCCGTGCTCCGCTACGCCGACCTCGAGCTCGACGAGGACGCCCACGAGGTCCGCCGCGCCGGGCGTCAGGTCGAGCTCTCCCCCACCGAGTTCAAGCTGCTGCGGTACCTCATGATCAACGCCGAGCGCGTCGTCTCCAAGGCGCAGATCCTCGACCACGTCTGGGACTACGACTTCGCCGGTGACGCCGCCATCGTCGAGTCCTACATCTCCTACCTGCGGCGCAAGGTCGACTCCGCGTCGGCGCTGGGCCTCGAGGGCACCCCGGAGGGTGAGGCGCTGAGCCCGCTGATCCACACCCGCCGCGGCGTCGGGTACGTGCTCCGGCAGCTTCCCACGCGCTGATGCTGACACGGCTGCGACGGCGCTGGGGCGCGTTCCCCCTCAGCGTCCAGCTCGTCGCGATCCTCGCCGCGCTGCTGCTGCTTGGCCTGGCCACGGCGGGGACCACCACGCTGACCGTGCTGCGCGCGCACCTGGTCCACCAGCTCGACGACGAGCTGACCTCCAGCGCCCGCTCGCTCGGGCAGAACACCGTCGACCAGCTCATGGCCGGGCGCAACGAGCAACCGGTGCTCCCGTCGGACTACTACGTCCGGGTCGAGGTCGACGGCAAGGTCGACCAGATCATCAACCACCAGGCCGAGGAGCGGTTCGGGGTCCCCCGCGTCCCACGGCTCGACCTCGACGACCTCGACGACGAGCTCGAGCCGGTCACGCTCGACGGCGCGGGCAGCGCCGTGGACTGGCGCGCCGTGACGCTGCCCGTCAGCGCCGTCCGCGGCGGCCCGACGGTCGGCGCGGTCACGGTGGCCCTGCCGCTCGCCTCGGTCGACCTGACGATCGCGCGCACCGGCCGGCTCCTCGTCCTCTCCGGTGCGGCCATCGCGGGCGTTGGCGCTTTGGCGGCGTGGTTCGCGGTGCGCCGGTCGCTACGCCCGCTCCGCGAGATCGAGGCGACTGCGGGCGCGATCGCCGCCGGCGACCTCTCCCGCCGCGTCCCCACGCCCCCGCCGACGACGGAGGTCGGCTCCCTGGCCCGGTCGCTCAACGTCATGCTCGCCCAGATCGAGCAGTCCTTCGCCGCCCAGCAAGCCTCCGAGCAGCGCATGCGCCGCTTCGTCTCCGACGCCTCCCACGAGCTGCGCACCCCGCTGGCCACCATCCGCGGGTACGGCGAGCTCTACCGCATGGGCGGCGTCGAGCCCGACGGCGTGGGGCACGCCATGAGCCGCATCGAGTCCGAGGCCAAGCGCATGGGCACGCTCGTGGAGGACCTCCTCCAGCTCGCCCGGCTCGACGAGGGACGCCCCCTGGACCTGCGCCCCGTCGACCTCACCGCGGTGGCCGCCGACGCCGTCGCCGACCTCCGCGCCGTGGCCCCGGGCCGTCCCGCGACCGTGGTGCCGCTCGCGGCCACCGGTGACGCCGGCGCCGACGCGACGGTCCCACCCGTGGTGGTCACGGCCGACGGGGACAAGATCCGCCAGGTGGTCGCCAACCTGGTGGGCAACGTCCTGCAGCACACCCCCGCAGGCACGCCGGTGGAGATCGCCGTCGGGCAGCCCGAACCGGAGTGGGCGCTGATCGAGGTCCGCGACCACGGTCCCGGGATCGCCGAGGATGACGCCCCGCGGGTCTTCGAGCGCTTCTTCCGAGTGGATCCCTCCCGCACTCGCAGCTCCGGCGGCTCGGGGCTGGGCCTGGCGATCGTCGCGGCCATCATGGGCGCCCACCATGGCGGCGTGCGGGTGCTCCCCACGCCCGGCGGCGGCACGACGGTGCAGGTCGCCGCGCCGGTGGCCGGGCCGCCGCCCGCACCCGTGCCGGCGGGCGAGGGCGACGAGGCGCAGCCGGCGCCCGCCCACGACGGCGACGAGGCGCAGCCGGCGCCCGCGAGCACCACGCCGCGGGGCCGCTCCCCGCACGCGTCCCCGGCGGCGCACCCCAAAGGCGCCACCGCCGCCACGGCGGAGCAGGCTCCGCCCGCCGCCGAGCAGGCACCCCCCGCGGGCGTCGCTGACCGCCGCTGACCGCCGCCGACGCCGCTGACCGCCACTGAAAGCCACTGAAGGCCGCCGTACCCCGCGCCCCATCGCCCCCGTGAGCGCGGCTGAACGCGGCCTCGACCCGCCGGAACCGCGTTTGCCCCACGACTGGGGCGGATGGCTACCAACGAGGCACGATCGGGGGCCCCATCGGTCACACCTGCCCCAGTCGTGGGGCAATCGGCTCATTCCGTGCGTGCGACCGGGGCAGTCGCTCGATGCGCCAGTAGCGGCCCCCGGCGACAGACCGCGGGCGGGCGTGCGACCGGAGCCTGTGCCGGAGCCGCTACCGGTGCGCGCTCACCACTCCCGGTGCGCCGGCAGCAGCGTCCCGGGGTTGAGGTTCCGCCCGGGGTCGACCGAGCGCAGCAGCCCGACCATGACGTCGGCGCCGGCGGCGGAGATGTCCTCCTCGAGCCAGCGGGCGTGGTCGGTGCCCACGCCGTGGTGGTGGGAGATCGTCGCGCCGGTGTCCATGAACGACTGCTGGACCGCGTTCTTGACCGCCCAGTAGTTCTCCAGCTGCGCATCCACGTCCGCGGTCCCGGGCGCGAACGCGAAGGTGAAGTACAGGCACGCGCCCGAGTGGTAGCTGTGCGAGAGGTGGCACATGACGAAGCCCTTGACCCCGAGCCGGGCGAACGCGTCCTGCGCGGCGCGGACCGTGCCGGTGTAGACGTCCATCAGCTTCGACCACGGCGCCGCGGTCTCGGAGACGTCGGCGAGGCCACCGATGTCGAGGAGGAAGTCGCGGATGTAGGGCGTGTCGAACTTCTTCTGGTCGTACAGCGTGCCGGGGCCCTTGCCGAGCTTGATGCCGCCGTGCTTCTTGGCGATCTTGGCGACGATGGCCTTGTTGCGCCCCACGTGCTCGGCCCCGCCCTCGTACCCGATGTAGGACAGGCACGCCGCGTCCAGGTCCCAGCCGCGGCGCCGCAGGACGTCGAAGAGCACCTTGGAGACCTTCCCAGAGATGCCCTTGCTCTTCTTCTGGGTGGACAGGGAGAACGCGGTCTCGTTGGCATCGGAGACCCGGGTGACGCTCGGCGCGGCGTCGGAGGTGGAGATCTCCTGCATGGCAGCCAGGCCGGCGGACCAGGTCGGGTAGAGGTAGGCGATGATCTCGCGGTGCTCCGGCAGGCGGTGCACGTTGACCCAGGCCTCGGTGACCACGCCCATGCGCCCCTCGGAGCCGAGGATCATCTCGCGCACGCTGGGCCCCGAGGACGTCGACGGCAGCGGCCGCAGGACGACGACCTTGCCGGGCTGGACGACGCGCAACCCGCGGGTGATGTCCGCGATGTCGCCGTACTTGTCCGACTGCATGCCCGAGGACCGGGTGGCGATCCACCCGCCGAGGGTGGAGTGACGGAAGCTGTCGGGCTGGTGGCCCATGGTCCAGCCGCGCGCGACGAGCTGCTCCTCCATGTCCGGGCCGAGCACGCCCGCCTGGATGCGGGCCAGGCCCGCGGCCTCGTCCACCTCGAGAACTCGGTTCATGCGCCCGAGGTCGAGGGAGACGACGGCGCGCTGCTCGTCGGGCGGCGGGGTCAGCGAGCCGGAGATGTTGGAGCCGCCCCCGAAGGGGATGAGCACGGCGTCGGCCGCGACGACGGCGTCGACGACCGCCCGCACCTGGTCCTCGTCGGCGGGGTAGACCACGACGTCGGGCACGCGCGGCAGGTCGCCGGCGCGCACCCGCACCAGGTCGGCGAGGCCCTTGCCGTAGGTGTGGACCACGCGGTCCATGTCGGCCTGGACCACGTGCTCGTCCCCGACGGCGGAGCGCAGCCGCTCGGCGAGCTCCTCGCCCAGGCGGGGGGCGGGCACGTCCAGGTCCTCGAACGACGGCGGCGGCGTGGCGGGCGCGCCGAGGTCGATGCCGACCCGGTCCAGCACGAACGGTGCCATCTTGGGCTTGTCGCGGTAGTTGAAGGCGACGCCCTCGACGCCCCAGCCCCACCACTTCTGGTGCGAAACACCGTTCACGAAGCTTCCTCCTGTGTGTGCTCGTCGGTCTGCGGTCGTGTGCCCGCCACGTTCCCGTCCCCGAGGACGTACGGCGTCTGCATGGTCAGCATGGTGCTGATCCGGGCGGCCACCCGGTCGCTGAACTCCCGGGGCTTCTCCCCCGGACGCGCCCGCATGGGCCGCCCGACCAGCATCGTCACGGGCGGGCGGCCGGGGACGGGCCAGCTGCGTCCCACCGGCATCGCGTCGCGCGTGCCGAGCAGCGCGACGGGGATGCAGGGGACGTCGTGGTGGCAGCACAGGGCGGCCGCGCCAGGCTTGAAGTGCTGCATCTCGCCGTCGCGCGAGCGGGTGCCCTCGGGGAAGATCAGCACCGGCACGCCGGCCTCGAGGAGGCGGGAGGACATGCCCTTGCCCCGGCCCGCGCCGTCGCGGTGCACCGGGTAGGAGTTGAAGAACAGCGAGGTGGGGGCCTTGATCCACCACTGCTTGTAGAAGTAGTCGGCCGCGGCGGCGACGGCGAGGTTCCCGGTCAGGCGCCGCGGCAGCTCGGTGACCATGACGGTGGCGTCGAGGTGGCTGGTGTGGTTGGCGACGACGACGAACGGCCCGGAGACGCCCTCGACGTTGCGGGCACCCTCCACCCTGACCCGGGCCACCGAGTGGACGACCGACTTCAGGACGACGCGCTGGGCCACGAACCGGGCCCACCGGTGCCATCGCGCGTGGTAACGGCTCAGGCTCTGCACGGCACTCACCTCCGGCTCTTGTTCAGCAGGGCGGTGAACTGGCGTACCGCCGGCCGTGGCGCGTGCTCGGCGAGGAACGCCAGCACGGTGAAGCGTTTGGAGGGCACCGAGCGCACCCGCCCCTTCTCGACGTCGGCCAGGCAGTCCGCGACCACGCGGTCTGCCTCGAGCCACAGGGCGCCGGGGATGGAGCTGGCGCGGATGCCCGCCCGCTCGTGGAACTCCGTGCGCACCCAGCCGGGCAGCAGGGTCGTGACCCGCACGCCCGTCCCGGCGAGCTCGAGGGCGAGGCTCTCGGAGTACGTCCGCACCCAGGACTTGATGGCCGAGTACGCCCCCATGGGGATCAGCCCCGCCACGGACGAGACGTTGATGATGACGCCGTGCCCGCGGGCCCGCATGGCCCGCCCGGCCGCGTTGCCCAGCAGCAGCACGGCGCGGACCATGAGCTCCAGGGCGTCCTCGTGCTCGGCCGTGTCCTCGGCGAGCAGCGGCGCGTGCACGCCCTTGCCGGCGTTGTTGACGAAGACCTCCACCGGGGAGGCCTCGTCCGCCAGCCGCGCGGCGACGGCGGCCGCCCCCGCGCGGGCGGCGAGGTCGGCGGGCAGGGTCTCGACCTCGACGCCGTAGCGCCAGCGGAGCTGCTCGGCGGTCTTCCCCAGCCGCTCGGCGTCGCGGGCCACCAGGACGAGGTCGCAGCCACGCGCGGCGAGGGCGTGCGCGAAGGACAACCCGATCCCGGAGGTGCCGCCCGTGATCAGAGCACGGCCGCGGAGGACGGAGTCCGGGGACCCCGCCGCCCGCCCCGGGCGACCCTGCCCAACGTCGTTCATGCGCGCCGCGCCCCCTTGATGCTCCGCAGGACCGGGGACAACCGCCCCTCGGCGGTCGTGGTCCAGCTGTGGACCGGCCACCGCCGTGCCTTGGCATAACGGTAGAGGCTAGCGTCCGGGTTGACCGCGTTGGGGTGGCCGACGACCTCCAGCCAGGACCGGTCGGCGTAGCTGTCGCCGTAGGCGAAGGACCGGGTCAGGTCCATCCCCTCCTCGCGGGCGTAGCGGCGCAGCCACGCGACCCGGGCCTCCCCCACCAGCGGCGACGCGGCCAGGTGACCGGTCCAGCGCCCCTGCGGGTCGGACTCCATCTTCCCGGCGACGATCACGTCGAAGAGCGGGGCGAGCGGCTCGACGAAGACGTCGATCTCACCGGTGAGCAGCACGGTGCGGTGCCCGGCCTCGTGATGGGCCCGGACCTGCTCCAGGGCCTCGCGCAGCAGGCCCCGGCGCAGCGAGGGCATGACCTTCTTGGTGACGACCTCGCGCAGCTCGGCCTCCTTCACCCCGGCGTAGCGGCGCATGAAGGTGCGGATGAAGTCCCCGCGGTCGCGCATCTCCGCCTGGAGGTAGCGCGGCGCGAGCGCGACGAGGTTGGCGAGCGACCCGGGCCAGTGGCTGACGGGCTTGGCCGCGAGCTCGACCCACAGGTACTGCTCCACGAGGGTGGCAGCGGCGACGGTGCGCTGGAGGTCGAAGACCGCGAGGACGTCGCTGCGCCGCTCGAGCTCCTTGGGCGCGGCGGCCTCCGCCCCGCTGCCCTGGCTCCGCATGAGCCCGGGCACGCCCGGGATGTGGACCTCCTGGAGGTAGTGCCGCCAGTCGATCTCGGTGACGTCGAAGCCGTGCAGGTCCTGGCGCTCGGCGGGCAGCGCGGCGTGCAGGGCGCGCAGGCGGGCGTCGTCGAAGATCACCTCGGTCTGGGTGTACGGCTGGTACAGGCCGGTGAACTTGCGCAGGGTGCGCAGATCCCGCCGGGCCTTGTACAGCCCGGAGATCCAGCCCCGGGTGCGGTCGTTGGCGGGCAGGCGGCCCACCGCCTTGTCGGCCAGGTCCACGACCCGCTCGCGGCGGGACAGCGCCCGCTCCACGGCGCCGGTGTGCGGGAACGACCAGGACGGCACCGCCACGTGGGCGCCCTCGGCGTCGGTCAGGGGGTGCGCCTTGAAGTACTCGCGCACCAGCCGGACGAGCCGGCCCACCGGCAGCGGGTTGGTGATGCTGGAGCAGACCTGGAAGAACTGCGCCTGCCCGGCCGGCGAGGGGGCGGCCGCGGCGGCGAGGATCGCGTTGACCACGAAGTCCACGGGGATGACGTCGAGCACCGTGTCCGCCAGCGCGGGGAACTCGGGCAGCAGGCCGCGACCGTAGGCGGCGATGAGCGGGTCGGCCACCTTGAACCCGTCGATCCAGCCGGGGTAGGGGTGCTTGAGCGCGGACTCGATGACGGTCGGGCGCACCACGGAGAGGCGGTGGCCGTTGCCGACCCACAGGTCCTCCGCGACGCGCTCCCCGAGCGCCTTGGTGAACGTGTAGACGTCGGTCCAGCCCAGGGTGTTGGCGCGGGTGCGGCCGGCCTCGATGAGCTCCTGGCGGACCCACTCCTGCCGGGCCTCCTCGGCGGCCTCCGACACCGCGGCGGCGCCGGCGCGGCGGTGCTCCGACTGGGCGTCGGCGAGCAGCTTCCGCAGCACCGCGGGCCGGCGGGAGGCCGCCTCGGCCTCCGTGCGCGCGACGAGGGCCTGGGTGAGCTCCAGCTCCCGGTCGACGTCGTGGTCGAGGGACCGCTCCTCGACGACGCCCTTGCGCAGGCCGGCGACGTAGCTGGTCGAGACGTGCACGACGTGCGGGTCGGCGCCGGTCGCGAGCAGGGCCTCGTACAGCGAGATCGGGCCGCCGACGTTGGCCTGGAAGGCCTCGTCGATGGGCAGGTCGAAGGACACGGTGGACGCGGAGTGGATGACGACGTCGAGGTCCGTGGGCAGCGGCGGGAGCGCGCCGAGGTCCCCCGCCAGGACCGTGACCCGGTCGCGGAAGGCGGCTGTGGCGGCGTCGTCCCCGACGCGCGCGCGCCAGGTCTTGAAGACCGGCTTGCGCAGCAGCTTGTCGACGCGCATCTGCGCGGTGAGGTCACCACGCGGGCGTACCAGCACGGTCACGCGGGTGGTGGGGTATGCGGAGAGCAGCTTCTCGAGGACGGCCTGACCGACGAAGCCGGTGGCGCCCGTGAGGAGCACATGTGCCCCGTCCAAGGGTTGTGACATTCCGCAGACAATACCGGTGGTCAGGGCAGCGGCTCCGCACCGTCCCGCGCCGCTCCCCCGGCGCCCCCGGGTCGGGGACCCGGGCGCGTGCGCCGGGCCGGGTGCGCGGGCGAACGCGGGGTCGTCCGCGCCAGGCGCGTGGGCAGCAGGCCGAGGTCGACGTCGGCCGCCCGCGGGCCGCTCATGTCGCGCGTGGGCGAACACGACGACGCCGGCCGCGCCGTCGTTGACGTGGGTGCGCGAACGCGTGCATGGCGTCCTGGCCGGATGCCGGCGCCCCGGCTGCGGCGCTCGCGGGGCGCCCCCGCTTGGCCGGCGCGTCCCGGACGTCGGCGGGGCCACCTCACCCCCCGGTGGCCGGCGCGCGGCGGCCGGGTACGGGGGTGCGGACGAGGTGCCGATAGGGGCGTCAGGGGCTGTTCGCCGCCGGTTGTCGCTGTGGATAAGCATGCCGGCGGGGCCGTTCAGGAGCACACTGAGTGAGACCCGCCACCGCAGACGTTGGCAGTCCAGGCCGGAGCTTGCTCTGCTGCGGAAGCGGTCTACGATCGCTCTGCTCTTACTTCCGTCAAGGGAACAGATCCATGGGCGTCTCTGACGTACCTCAATGGCTCACCGCCGCATTCACCCGCAGCGCACTCGCCGTCGGCGCTACCGCACCCCGCGAGCAGATCGAGGAGACCTTCCACCGGCTCCTGCAGCGCTGGCACGACCCGGACCGTCACTTCCACAACGTCCGTCACGTCATCGACGTCCTCGCCCGGGTCGACGAGCTCGCCGAGGAGACCCACCACCCGGACATCGTCCGGCTGGCGGCCTGGTACCACGGCGCGGTGTTCAACTCGACCATCCGCCAGGTCTACTCGCGCAGCGGCGGTGAGGACGAGGTCGCCTCGGCACAGCTCGCGCGGGAGGAGCTCGGCGCCCTCGGGGTCCCCGAGAAGGTGCTCGACCGGGTCACCGACCTCATCCTCAACCTCAAGCGTCACGACGCGAACCCGCGCGACATCGACTCCCTGGCGCTGTGCGACGCCGACCTTGCCGTCCTGGCCTCGGACCCCCAGCGTTACCGGGCCTACCGGAAGGCGGTCCGGGAGGAGTACGCGCACATCCCCACGCGCCACTACCTCGAGGCCCGCATCGCCATCGCCACCAAGCTGCTCGCCCGTCGGCACCTGTTCCTCAGCCCCATGGGCGCGCAGTGGGAGGACGCGGCCCGGGAGAACCTGCGCGCCGAGCTCGACCGCCTCCGCGTGGACCTCGCCGCGCTGGGCGAGTGCGCCCCCGGCGAGTCCGTCACGGAGGCGGAGGCAGCACTCGACCCGAGCGGCGCCCACGGTGACCGGCGGCCGGCGGCGGTGCCCGCCCCCGACGCCCGGCGCGCCGCCGAGGGGGTCAGCGTCTTCGCGCCCTCGCCCGCCATCCCGATGCCCCCCACGTCCGCGGCCAGCCCGTACGCGACCCCGTCCACACCCGACTCCGCCGCCCGGGCGGTCCGGACCCCGCTGGCCCCGCCCGACGCCGCCCGCGTCGCGACCGCCGCCCCCACTCCCGGCAGGGAGGGCTCTCGCGCGACCGCGCCGAGCCCGGCGGAGGCGGGCCGCGAGCTGGGCGGGCCCGAGACGCGCCGCCCGGTCCAGGCCCGGACGTCCTCGCTCGAGTCCTCCCCCGAGGACCTGGGCGCTGCGCCGCGTCGTGCGGCCGGCGAGGGGCAGCCCGACCGCGAGGAGGTCGCCCGCAGCTCGCGCGAGCTCGTAGACCTCGCCGTGCGCGAGGGACGCGAGCGGGCCGAGCGGGAGCGCGGCCAGCGCGAGCGCCTCGAGCTCGCACGCGCCGAGCGGGACCGCGGCCAGCGCGAGCCCGTGGAGCCCGCACGCACCGGCTCTCCGACGCCGGAGCACCGCCGGCCCGCGCGGCAGCCGTGGCTGGCCGACGTCCCCACCGGCCTCGCCGCCACGGGCGCGCCGGACGCGGCGGTCGAGCCCGAGCGTGCGGAGGCGCTGCCGCACCACGGCATGGAGCGGGAGCCGGACCTCTTCGACCGTCCAGCACGACGCCGCCGCGAGAAGAAGGTCCGCTAACCCACCCCATCAGCGCTGACCGGTCAAGTCCTCGCACCTCCCCAACAGCGGTGACCGGTCAAGTCCTCGCACCTCCCCAACAGCGGTGACCGGTCAAGTCCTCGCACCTCCCAACGCTGACCGGTCAAGTCCTCGCACCCCGCCCGCGGCCGGCCACCTGCGCGCGACGGGTCGATCCCGTGCCCCGGATTGTCCTTCCGTGCCGTCGGCACGCCGGGCCGGCCGCCGATTGTCCCGCCGGGTCGCCAACACCTCGTCACGCCGGCCGCCCGGTCAGCCCGGTCAGCCCGCCACGCCATCCCGTCCACAGGCGCGCGTCCTGCCGCATCGCCCACAGCGGGGACGCCGCCCGCGCCGGCCGGTGACGTGGTTCTCTAACGTCGCCCCTGACCGCGCCGCCGTGGCGCGGCACGAGGGAGGAAGCCATGGCCAGGTTCCAGGTCGACAGCGCGGAGGTGGCGCACGCCGCCGCGCAAACCCGTATGACCACGAGCACCATCCGCGCCGAGGTCACGGCGATGATGAATCACCTCGTGCAGCTGCAGGGCAGCTGGACCGGATCGGCGTCAGCGGCGTTCTCCACCTGCGCGGACCAGTGGCGCAGCACCCAGGCGCAGGTCGAGGCGACGCTCGAGCAGATCACGCTGGCGCTCGACACGGCTTCGCGCACCTACGCCGACGCCGAGACGAACGCCCAGGGGCTGTTCGCACGCTGACCGGGCCGTGCCGAACCCGGGGAACGTACGATCGCGGCGTGGCCATCCTCGTCGACCCGCCCCGGTGGCCTGCGCACGGCACCGTCTGGGCGCACCTCGTCTCGGACACCTCGCTCGACGAGCTGCATGCGTTCGCACGGGCCAACGGCGTGCCGTTGCGTGCCTTCGACCTCGACCACTACGACGTCCCGGCGGAGCGGATCCCCGAGCTGGTGGCCTCGGGAGC
The DNA here is from genome assembly GCF_003991205.1 of Georgenia sp. SYP-B2076. Lineage (GTDB taxonomy): Bacteria > Actinomycetota > Actinomycetes > Actinomycetales > Actinomycetaceae > Georgenia. Next base: position 177,454 of record NZ_RXOZ01000034.1, read on the forward strand.
TTTCGCGGTGGACGGCCGCGAGCTGCTGGTGCGCCTCCGCGCGTCGGGCCTGCGCGTGCGGGGCGCCGACCGGCCCGCCGAGCAGACGCGCCGCCGGCGCGCCAACCTGGTCCGCCGGTGGGACGAGATCGAGCACGACGGCGCCCCGCCCGGCGCGTGGCGCGCGCTCGGTGAGGAGCTGCTCGCACGCTGGGAGGAGCCACACCGCCGGTACCACGACGTCGCGCATCTCGCGGACGTGCTCTGGAACCTCGACATGCTGGCCGAGGACGGTGAGGAGGTGCGTCGCGCCGTCGTGCTCGCGGCCTGGTTCCACGACTCCGTCTACGACGGCGTGCCGGGCACGGACGAGGAACGCTCGGCCGCCCTGGCCGGCAGGGCGCTCGCGGATGCTGGACTGCCGAGGCCCGAGGTGGCCGAGGTGTCACGACTGGTGCTGCTGACCGCCACGCACGCCCCGGCATCGGCGGACCGTGCCGGGGCGGCGCTGTGCGACGCCGATCTCGGCGTCCTCGGGGCCCCTCCCCCCAGGTACGCCGCGTACGCCGCGGCCGTCCGCCAGGAGTACGCCCATGTCGCGGACGACGACTTCCGCCGCGGCCGGGCCGCGGTGCTGCGCGCGCTGCTCGGGCACGTGCCGCTGTACGCCACGGCCGCCGGCCGCGAGCGCTGGGAGTCCCGGGCCAGGGAGAACGTCGCCGCCGAGCTCGCCGCGCTGGGCGGCGCCGGCCGCGCCGCCGGGTGACGATGCCCGCCCCGCCGGGTGCCGGCGCCGGCCGCGCCGCCGGGTGACGATGCCCGCCCCGCCGGGTGCCGGCGTCGGCCGCCCCACCGGGTAACGGCGTCGGCCGCGCCGCCGGGTGGCGCGGTCCGCAACGCCACGCTCACGGCACGAGGACGGCGGCGCCCTCGTAGCGGTCCGCCGCCAGGTCCCGCAGCGTGACGTTCGCCGCGGCCAGCGGGCGGACGAGGGTGGTCGGTGCCAGGTCCAGCGTCGCTGCCAGGCGCAGCAACTCCTCGCCGTCGACGCGCGTGTTGGCGGTGACGCTGCGGACCTCCTTCTCGTAGAAGAGCTCACGCTCGTAGACCAGCGGCGGGACGTCGCTGAGGTGGATGCCCGCGATGACCAGCACCCCGCCGCGGTCCAGCGCGCGCAGCGCCGGCGGCACCAGCGTCCCGACCGGCGCGAACAGGATGGCCGCGTCCAGCGGCTCCGGCGGCGGGTCGGCCGCGCCCTGCGCGGAGGCGGCCCCCAGCGCGAGCGCCAGGTCCTGCGCACGCGACGACCTGGTCATCACGTGCACCACGGCCCCCTGCCGGACGGCGACCTGCGCGACCAGGTGCGCCGACGCCCCGAACCCGTACACCCCGAGCCGCCCGCCCGGCGGCAGGGTCGCTCGCTTGAGCGCGCGGTAGCCGACGATGCCGGAGCACAGCAGCGGCGCCGCGCTCGCGGCCGGGAGAGTCCCGGGCAGCCGGTACGCGAACCGCTCGTCCACCAGGGTCGCCGACGCGAACCCGCCGTCGGCGTCCCAGCCGGTGAACCGGGCGTCGGGGCACAGGTTCTCCCGGCCGCCACGGCACCAGCGGCACGCACCGCAGGTGCCGCGCAGCCAGGCCACGCCCACCCGGTCGCCGGCCGAGAGCCGCCGGCAGCCGGGGCCGAGCGCGGTCACCCGGCCCACGACCTCGTGGCCGGGCACGGTGCGGGGGCGGCGCGGGGCGAGGTCCCCCTCCGCGAGGTGGAGGTCCGTGCGGCACACGCCGCAGGCCTCGACGGCGACGCGGACCTCCCGCGGGCCCGGCTCCGGTTCCGCGAGCGCGGTCCAGACCAGCGGGTGCGTGGCGACGGGCCCGGGATCGGTGACCACCCAGCCGTGCATCGCGTCCTCCTCGACGGCGCTCGGGGCGCCTCGCCGGGCGTTCGGGGCGTTCGGGGCGCCTCCGCCCGACGCTCGGGGCGCCTCCGCCACGGTGCGCGCCGGCACCCGGCCGCGCAAACGGACGGGTCGCCGCAATACAGCGACGGCCGGACCCTCTCGCGATGTGCGAGAACGTCCGGCCTGTCGCCGGCGCGCCGGTGCCGCCGGCTACCCGACGCGCGGACGCGCACTCCCCCGACTGCGAGTACTTGACCTGTCAGCCACTACTGGGGGTGTCCGCACGTATGTCGGGGCAGGTCAGAACCAGCGCGGGATCTCGGGCACCTCGCCCGTCGAGCTGGTCAGCCCCCGCCCGCCCCGGCCGGTGAGCCAGGCCGCGAGGTCCGCCGTCGTGCCGGAGACCGTGGGGCCTCCCGCGCCGACGACGATCGGCTCGCGCCCCGCCGGGGCCACCGTGAGGTCGACCTTCTCCTCCCGGCGGGCCCACGCGCGCAGCACGTCCTCGATCAGCTCGTCCTGCAGGTCCGGCGGGAAGTCGGCGAAGCTGCCGCCGTTGCCGAGGTCGACGGCGTGGACCCACACCTCGCGGGTGCGCATCCAGGCCGTCTCGCGGGCGGGCACGAGCCGGCCCTGCGCGGTGCGCACCTGGGCGTCCCAGCCCGCGTCCGTCAGGTCGCGCCACTCGACGTTCAGGTGCACCTCGGCGTGGGCGAACAGGTTCCGCAGCGCCCGCGCGGGCAGCGTGGCGCCGTTGGCGATCTCGGCGTCGCGCTGCGCGGTCGAGGCGTACATCGGGGTCTCGACGCCGGTGCGCGCCCACTCGATCAGGCGCGTGAGCGCCCGGGCGTTGTACCCGACGTGCGCGACCAGGTGCGCCCTGGTCCATCCCGGCAGCAGGCTCGGCTCGTAGAGCGCGGCGTCGTCGAGCTCGTTGAGCTTGCGGGCGAAGTACGCCGTCCCGCGCCGCGCCCACGCGAGCTCGCGGGCCGGGGCGTTCGGCGAGTCGTACCGCGCCCCGGCCCCCTGCCGCTCCCGCAGGGCGGCCCGGGCGGCCTCCTCCGAGGTGACGCTCACGCCGTCGCCGCCTCGCTGACGCGCGCCGGCTCGTCGACCTTCTCCGACACGGCGACGTTGACGAGCTCGCCGATGCCGTCGATCGTTGTCGTGAGGGTCTGTCCCGGCGTCAGGTAGCGGGCGGGCTTGCGGGCGTGGCCCACCCCGCCGGGGGTGCCGGTGGCGATCACGTCGCCGGGGTTGAGGGTGAAGATCGTCGAGATGTACTCCACCAGGGCGGCGGTGCCGAAGACGAGGTCGTCGATCGGGGTGCGCTGGAGCTCCTCGCCGTCCAGGCTCGTCGTCATCGTCGCGCCGGCCGGGATCTCCTCCGGCGTGACGAGGACGGGGCCGAAGGGCGTGGTGTTCTCCCACGTCTTGCCCTGGAACCACTGCGTGGTGCGGTACTGGTAGTCCCGCATGGTCACGTCGTTGAGCACGGCGAACCCGGCGATCGCGGCCTCGGCCTCGTCGGCGCTCGCGCGGCGCACGGTCTTGCCGATGACGATGGCGAGCTCACCCTCCCAGTCGACCTTGTCCGACTCCGGCGGCAGCTGGATGTCGTCGCGCGGGCCGATGAGCGCCTCGGGGTACTTCGCGAACAGGGTCGGGTACTCCGGCAGCTCGCGGCCCATCTCGAGGATGTGGTTGCGGTAGTTCAGGCCGACGCAGACGATCTTGCCGGGCGCCGGCACCACGGGCGCGAGATCCGCCGTCGCCAGGTCGTGGGTCTCGCCGGTGGCGGACGCTGCGGCCTCGAGCCCGCCGGCGCGCAGCAGCTCGCCGACATCGGCGAAGCCGAGCTCGACGGCGGAGTCGCCCTCGACCCGGGCGGCGACTGTGCGGCCGTCGGACAGGCGCAGGGTGGCAAGCTTCATCGGTTTCCTCCGTCAACGTGAACACGGTCAAAGTGCAGACGCTCCATGATCGGGGCGTCGGAAAAGCGGAACAGGTCGAACTGGTCCTCGGCCTGCAGCGACCAGGGCACCCACGAGGGCACCACGAACAGGTCGCCCTTGTCGAGCTTGGTCTCCACGCCGTCGAGCACCACGGAGCCGTGGCCCTCGAAGACCTGGAACACGGACGAGCCGACCTCGCGCCGGGCGGGCGTCGCGGTGCCCGCCCGCAGGCGGTGGAACTCGGCCCGGATCGTGGGCATGACGTCCCCGCCGGTGGTGGGGTTGGTGTAGCGGACGGCGGCGTGGCCCTGCTCGACGGTGGCCGGCTGGCCCTCGTCCTCGAGCAGCAGCTGCTCGGTCAGCGCCGCGTCGGTGTACTCCCACCGGTACGCCCCGATCGGGGACGACACGGTGTTCTGCAGCCCGGACAGCGGGCGCAGGCCCGGGTGGCACCACAGCCGCTCGCCGCGCGAGAAGTTCGGGGTCGCGTAGTCGGTGACCCGCTCGGCGCCGAACTCGAAGAAGCCGACGTCGTTCTGCTGCGAGAACGGGATGTCGAGGCCGTCGATCCACGCCATCGGCTGGTCGGTCTCGTTGTGGTGGCCGTGGAAGTTCCAGCCCGGGGTGAGCAGGAAGTCGCCGCGGGACATGCGCACCGGGTCGCCGTTGACGACCGTCCAGACGCCCTCGCCCTCGACGACGAAGCGGAACGCGTTCTGGGAGTGGCGGTGCTCCGGGGCGGTCTCCTTCGGGCCGAGGTACTGGATGGCGGCCCACAGCGTCGGGCTGATGTAGGGCCGGCCGCCCAGACCCGGGTTGGCCAGGCCGATCGCGCGCCGCTCGCCGCCGCGCCCGACGGGCACGAGGTCGCCGGAGCGCTGCGCCAGCGGGTACAGCGTCGACCACTTCCACACGTGCGGCACCGCCTTGGGCGCCGGCTGCATGGGCATGAGGTCGTCCAGCTGCGTCCACAGCGGGAGCATGTGGTTGGCGTCGAAGTCCTTGTAGAGCTGCTGCAGCTCGGGGCTGTCGCCCTGCGTCATGGCGTTGGCGACCGAGCCGTGCTCGATCGGCTGATCCGTGGTGGTCATCGTCGATCTCCCTGTCTCAGGCGTGGGCGGGGGTGCGGGGCTGCCCGGCCGGTGCGGCCGAGGGGGTCGCGGCCGCCTCGGGCGCCGCGGACGTCGTGCCGGCGTCCTGGACGGGACCGTACAGCCAGTCCACGAACTTGTAGTCGTAGACGTCGCGGCTGCGGAAGACCTCGTCGCGCAGGATCATCGGCACGTGGCTGTCCACGTGCCAGATGTCGCCCCAGACGCGGGCGGTTGACTGCACCGCGCCCGCGTGGGCCACGCGCTGGTCCTCGTAGCCCGACAGCGCGGCGCCCACGGCCTCGGCGGTCCACTCGCCGTCGCCGAGGACCGACAGCGTCTCGGCGAGCGCGGCGCCGTCGAGGAGGGACTGGCCCGCACCCTGCGCCAGGTACTGCAGCATCGCGTGGGCGGCGTCGCCCAGGAGCGAGACGCGGCCCTTGGTCCAGGTCTGCACCGGCTCGCGGTCGTACATCGGCCAGCGGTTGTTGCGCTGAAGGGACGGGATCGCGGCGCGAACCGCGTCGCACATCCCGGAGTAGGTCCGGTCGAGCTCCTCGGGCGTGCCCCAGTCCTCCTTGCCGTCGATGTACTCCTGGCTGCGGAAGACCGCCACCTGGTTGTAGAGCTTGCCCGCGCGCACGGGGTACTGGACCAGGTGCATGCCCGGGCCCATCCAGACCACGACGTCGTCCATGGACGCGCGGCGGTCGACGTCCTCGATCGGCACGGCGCCGCGGTAGGCCACGTAGCCGGAGCAGATGGGCTCGTCCTGGACGATCTCCTTGCGCACGACCGAGTGCAGGCCGTCCGCGCCCATGAGCACCTGGCCGGTGAACTCGGCGCCGTTCGCACAGTGCACGACGACGGAGCCGGCCTGGTCCTCGACGCCGGTGACCTGGTGTCCGGTGTGCAGGGTGATGTTCTCCTCCGCCTGCGCGGCCTCGAGGAGGGCGCTCAGGAGGTCGCTGCGGTGCAGCACGATGTACGGCGCGCCGTAGCGCTTCTTCGCGTCCTCGAGGTCGAGGGTCGTGAGCATCTCGCCGGTCTGGGCGTTCATGAACACCAGCCGGCGCGGCTGCACCGACATGGGGAGGATCTTCTCCAGCACGCCGACCTCGTCGAGCATGCGGGTGATGTTCGGGGCGAGCTGCAGGCCGGCGCCGACCTCACCGAACTCGGGGGCGCGCTCGAGCACCCGGACCTTCACGCCCTTGCGGGCCAGCATCAGGGCGGCACCGAGTCCGCCGATCCCACCACCGGCCATGATCACCTGGTCTGCGGACATGTATGCCTCCTCCTCGAAGCGCGGTCACAGTGACCGCTGTCACTCATGGCAAGGACGTTAGTCCCTCTCTTCCGCTCTGCGCAACACTGCGCTAGGTTGATTCTGTGCTCCAGAAAAGTGACCCGTATCGCATCGAGGCGGTCGACCGCGCCCTCGTCCTCCTCACGCTCCTCGGCGAGCGCGGGGTCCTCAGCGTCACGGAGGCGGGCCGCGAGCTGGGGGTCGCACCGTCCACGGCCCACCGGCTGCTGACCACCCTGTGCCACCGCGAGTTCGCCGTCCAGGGGGCGAAGCGGCTCTACCACGCGGGCCCGGCGTTCCTCGGCCCGGGCATGGCCGCCGGCCTGCCCCCGCTCACCGAGCGGCTGCGGCCGTACCTCGAGCAGCTCTTCGACCGCGTGGGCGAGACCGTGCACCTCATGGTGCGCACCGGGGCCGAGGTCCGCTTCGCCGACGGCATCGAGGGCACCCAGCCCCTGCGGGTGGGGCTGCGCACCGGCGCACGCATGCCCGCCTACTGCACCTCCGGGGGCAAGGCCATGCTGGCCGACCTCGACGACGCCGAGGTCGACGCCCTGCACGCCGACGGGCTGACTCCGTGGCCCGGCGAGCAGATCCACGACCTCGCGGGGCTCCACCGCGAGCTGGGTGTGGTCCGCAGCCGACAGCTCGGCCTCAACCACGACGAGAGCGAGGCCGGGGTGACGGCCATCGGCGCCTCGATCGGCCAGGTCGGGGACGAGCACGCCGCGCTGACGATCGCCCTGCCCACCGCCCGCTTCGCCACCGTCGACGCCGCGGCGCTCGCCGAGCAGCTGCTGCGGACCTGCCGCGACGCCCGGCGCGCCGTGGGGACGACGGTCTCCGCCTGACGGAGGCCACCGGCCGCGGGCCGGCCCCCGCGCAGCCCCGGCCCCGGCGCGAAGCCAGGAGCCGGCCAAGCGTGGGCCGAAGGTCCCTGGACATCGACCCGCGGCACTCACTAGACACCTGTCTAGTGATATGCGAGGCTGCTCCCCACGTGTCGCGGGTCACAACGACCCCCGGCACCTCGCTCGAGGAGGAGCCTCACATGAAGTTTCAGGACAAGGTCGCGTTCGTCACCGGAGCCGCCTCCGGCATGGGCCTCGCCACGGCGCAGGCGTTCGCCCGCGAGGGCGCCACCGTCTACGGCGCCGACATCTCGGCCGACAACCTCGCCAAGGAGTTCGCCGCGCTGCCCGGCGCCCGGCCGGTCCCGCTGGACATCGCCGACGGCCAGGCCGTCCGCGCCGCCTTCGCGCGCGTCGACGAGGAGCGGGGTCGCCTCGACGTCCTCGTCAACGCCGCCGGCGTCAACGCCCCGAACAAGGCCGCCCTGGACGCGCTCAACGCCCAGAACTACGCCGGCTTCACGGCGATGAAGGAGGGTCGCGCGCACAGGCCCGAGTTCCTCGAGGACATCACCGACGAGGACTTCGACCGGGTGCTCAAGATCAACCTCTACGGCCCCTTCTACACCACCCGCTCCGCCGCGCCGCTGATGAAGAAGACCGGCCGGGGCGCCATCATCAACTTCTCATCCGCCGCCGCCCTCATGGGCGTGGCCATGCCGGCGTACTACCCCGCCTCCAAGGCCGGGGTCCTCGGGCTCACGCGGGAGAGCGCCGTCGAGCTGGCGCCGTTCAACATCTCCGTCAACGCCCTCGCGCCCGGCGCCGTCGACACCCCGCTGTTCCGGCAGAGCGACGAGGAGTTCATCGACTTCCTCGTGGGCATGCAGCCCATCAAGCGCACCGCCACGCCGGCCGAGGTCGCCGAGACGGTGCTGTTCCTCGCCGGCGAGCAGGGCAGCTACTACACCGGGCAGACCTTCTCGCCCTCCGGCGGACTGGTCATGCAGTAGCAGCACCCGTAGCCGAGAAGCAGCAGAGCAGGAGAACCACCATGACCGCAACGACCACCCTGACCGCCGGCCTGGACCGACGGGCCCTGGCACGCCTCAAGAACGAGATCGAGCGCGACATCGAGCTCGGCACCTACGACGGCGTCACCATCATCCTCGCCCGCCACGGCGAGGTCGCCATGCACGAGACGCTCGGCTACGCCGAGCGCGCCACCGCCCGCCCGCTGGAGCCCGACAACGTCTTCCGGGTGCTGTCGCTGACCAAGGCCTTCACCAACGCCATGGCCTACCGCGCCCTGGGGGAGGGCAAGCTCGCCCTGTCCACGCGCGTGGTCGACCTCGTCCCCGAGTTCCTCGGCACGGACCCGTTCCACATGCTGCGCAAGGACAAGATCAACCTCGCGCACCTCCTCACCCACCGCTCCGGCATGCCGCCCACGCCCAACCCCGGCCTCGGCCCGGACCGATTCGGCAGCCTGGCCGACGTCATCGAGGCGCTCAGCCGCGTGGACGTGCTCTTCGAGCCGGGGTCGAACCTCAACTACGCGCCGTCGATCAACCACGCCCTCATGGGCGAGATGGTCCGCCGCGCCTACGGCGCCGAGTCCTTCGGCGCCCTGGCCCGGGACCTGGTCTTCGCGCCGCTCGGCATGACCCGCACCGCCTTCGGCCTGCCGAGGGCGTGGGAGGAGAAGGCCGTCCCGCTCAAGGTCTATCTCCCCGAGGGCGGGTTCCTCTCCCCCGAGGACATCGAGTGCCTCAACACCTACATCACGGAGGACGCCGAGATGCCGTGGGTGGGCTCCGTGAGCACGGCCGAGGACGTCTTCACGTTCGCGGAGATGATCCGGCGCAAGGGCCAGCACGACGGCGAGCAGCTCATCCCCCGCGCGATCCTCGAGCAGGCGACCACCCTGCAGACCGGGGACATGCCCAACGACCTGTACGCCGACATGGCCCGGGCGCGCGGCTGGGAGATCCCGGCCGGCAACTTCGGCCTCGGCTTCTCCCTCAGCGGGACCGGGACCGCCCCCAACTTCTTCGGGCCGTTCACGTCCCCGCGCACGCACGGCAACTACGGCGCCGGCTCCTCCCTGTTCTGGGTCGACCCGGACCGGGACATGACGCTCGTCTTCCTCTCCGCCGGCGTCATGGAGGAGAGCGAGAACGTCGCCCGCTTCCAGAAGATCTCCACCATGGCCGTCGCGGCCGCCCTCTGACCCCCAGGAGTCAACGATGACCACCGAGGCCCCGCCCCAGGCACCTGCCCGCCGCGCCCCCGTCGCGCCCGGCTTCGACGCGATGGGCGACGACTACTACACCGACCCGGCCAGGCACTTCGCCGCCGTGCGCGACGAGCACCCCGTCTTCTTCTACCCCTATCTGAACGCCTGGATCGTCACCGGCCGCGAGGACGTCGAGACCGTCCTCGGCGACTGGCAGAAGTTCACCTCCGGCGCCAACAGCGGCCTGATCGACGTGCCCGAGCAGTTCCGGGACGTCATCCCGCCCGACCTCATCTCCCAGATGCTCGTCGGCTCCGACCCGCCCAGCCACACCACGCACCGCTACGTGGCCCAGCGCGGCTTCACCAAGGCCCGCATGGAGGCGCTCCAGCCGGAGATCGAGGCCCGCGCGCACCGGATCATCGACAAGCTCGAGGCCCGCGGCTCGATGAACCTGGTCACCGACTACGGGCTCGAGCTCACGACGCAGACGATCATGGCGCACATGGGCCTCGGGTACGAGGACGACGCGATGATGCGCCAGCTGCGTGACGACCTCTTCGCGGTGCTGGCCAGCGCGCAGGAGCCGCTGCCCGAGCCGCGCCGGTCCGAGGTGTGGGCGCGGTTCTGCGAGGCCAACCTCTACCTCCGTGGGCTTGTGGAGCAGCGCCGGGAGAACCCCGGCACGGACCTCATCTCCGACATGGCGACCGTGCGCGAGAAGGACGGCACGCCCACGCTGAGCGCGGCACAGATCGCCCTGCACCTGGCGGAGTTCGCCGCGGCGGGTGTCGACTCCACCACCCAGGCCGTGGCCAACGCCGTCCTCTTCCTCGCCGGCACCCCCGAGGCGCTCGAGGAGGCCATCGCCGACCCGGAGCTGTGGCCGCGGGTCTTCGAGGAGACGGTCCGCCGTCGTCCCTCCTCGACCTTCGCCTCCCGCCAGGCGCAGGTGGACATCGAGCTCGGCGGCGCGCAGATCCGGAAGGGGGACATGGTGTGGCTCGCGCTGGCCAGCGCCAACACCGACCCCACCCGCACCCCGCGGCCGTTCGACTTCGACATCCACCGGCCCGACGCCGAGGACCACCTCACCTTCACCCAGGGCCGGCACACCTGCCTGGGACAGTCGCTCGCCCGCGTCCAGGGCGCCACGGGCCTGAAGGTCCTGTTCGAGCGGCTGCCCTCGCTGCGCCCCGAGGCCGAGATCCCCCTCGAGTTCGTGCGCATGGCCCTGCTGCCGGTGCGGCGCAACCTGCCGGTGGTCTGGGACGTGGCCGACATCGAGCGGCAGCTAAAGCACGCGATCCGCGAGATGAGCCTGACCGTGCGCGAGCGCCGGGAGGAGTCCGACGGCGTCATCTCCCTGGTCCTCGGCCACCCCGACGGCGGCGACCTGCCCGCCTGGCGGCCGGGCGCCCACATCGACGTCCACGCCGGCACGGACGGCGAGGGCCGCGTGTGCCAGTACTCGCTGTGCTCCTCGCCGGGGCAGCGGGACCGGTGGCGCCTCGGCGTCCTGCGTGAGCCGGCCAGCCGCGGGGGCTCCCTCTACCTCCACGACACGGTCCAGGCCGGGTCGAGCCTCACGGTGAGCTGGCCGCGGAACAACTTCACCTTCCACGCCTCGCCCCGCTACGTCTTCGTCGCCGGGGGCATCGGGATCACGCCCATCATCCCGATGATCGAGCAGGCCGAGGCCGCGGGGGCCGAGTGGACCCTCGTCTACGGCGGCCGCACCCGGGCCTCGATGGCGTTCCTGGACGAGCTGGCCGCGTACGGCGACAAGGTGCAGGTCCAGCCGCAGGACGAGTACGGGCTGCTGGACCTCGCGGGCATCCTCGGTGAGGCGCGCGAGGACACGCTCGTCTACAGCTGCGGTCCGGAGCCGCTGCTGCAGGCGCTGGAGGCAGCCATGGCGGCCTGGCCGGTCGGCTCCCTGCACACGGAGCGCTTCGCCCCCAAGACGATCGTCCTGACCGAGCCGGACGGCGCCTTCGAGGTCGAGTTCGCCGAGTCGGGGATAACGGCCACCGTCCCGGCCGGCAAGAGCATCCTCCAGGTCGCGGAGGAGAGCGGGATCACCGCCCTGTCCTCGTGCCAGGAGGGCACCTGCGGCACGTGCGAGACCCGGATCCTGTCCGGCCGCGCCGACCACCGCGACTCGATCCTCACGCCGGCCGAGCAGGAGGCGAACGAGACGATGATGATCTGCGTCTCGCGCGCCGAGGGCAGCTGCCCGCGGCTCGTCCTCGAGGTCTGAGACCCGGCCGGGCGCGCCTGCCGGCCAGGCGCGCCCGGCCGCACCACGCACTGCGCGGGCCACTCAGGGCACCGCGCGGCGCAGGACGGTCTCCAGGAAGAGGGTGACCACCTCGTTGGGCCGGGCCGCCTGGTTCCACACCACCTCCACCTGCAGTCGCGGCAGGACCGGGTCGATCTCCTTGGTGACCACCGCGGTCTGCGCCAGCTGCCGGATCTCCGGTGGCATGACGGACACCCCCATGCCCGCGCTGATGAGCGGCAGGGTGGTCTGCAGGTTGAGCACGCCCTGGATCCTCGGCGGCGCCATGCCCTGCGCGAGACACTCGTCGACGACGAGCTCGGTCAGACCAGGGAACCGCGGGGTCGTGTGCGGGAGCAGCAGGTTGCCCTGGACGAGGTCGGCCAGCGGGAGCGGGTCGGGCGCATCGGCCAAGGACACCGGCAGGACGGCCACCAGCGGCAGGGTGGTCAGGCGCTCGATGCGGAACGTCCCCTGGTACATCGTGCGCATCCGCTCGGGGTTGCTCGTGGCCATGATCGCCACGTCGATGCTGCCTGCCATGAGCCCGTCGATGACGAGGTCGGGAGTGGGGTCGGAGAGGCTGATGTCCACGTACGGCGCCGTGTCGTGGTAGCGGGCCAGGACCGTGGGCAGGTACGCCCAGGCGAAGGGGATGACGGCGGCGAGCGTGAGCGAGCCGCTGACGCCCTGGCCATGGCGCTGGAGCTCGCGCGTCAGGGTCTCGGTCTCACGCAGGAGCGCGTCGCCGCGGCGGACCAGCAGCTCCCCCGCCGGCGTCGGGCGGACGCCGCGGCCGGTGCGCTCGAGGAGGCGGACCCCGAGCTCCTTCTCGAGGTTCGCGATGGTGGTGCTCAGCGGCGGCTGCGTCATGCCCAGCGTCTTCGCGGCGCGGGAGATGGAGCCCTGCCGGACGACCTCGTTGAAGTACCGGATCTGCCGAATGTCCATACCCAAAACGTATATCAGCAACCGCCAAATCTTCGCGCGACTATGGCACGCGCACCCTTGCCGTGCGAGGGTGAGGGCAATTCGTTGTGAGGTGCCGCACAGGTGAGGCACCGCCCGGGAGCAGCACACCGCCGTCGCCCCGGGGCACAACCAGACCCACAGGAGGTCCACGTGAGCGTGGAGAACCGCACCGTCAGCGCGACCACCGACCCACCCGCGGCCCCGGAGCTCGCCCCGGCCGACGACTGGAACCCGATCACCGTCACCGACTACCCCGCCGAGTACCGGCGCCTGCGCGCCGAGCGGCCGGTGGCGTTCACGAGCGACTACGACGGCTTCTGGGGCGTCATGAGGTACCAGGACGTCCAGAAGGGCTCCCGCGACTGGCGGACCTACACGAGCGGCCAGCCGTTCGTCGAGTTCCCCGAGTTCATGAAGTCCATCCCTATCCAGGCCAACCCGCCGGTGCACACCTTCTTCCGCAAGTTCCTGTCCCAGTACTTCACCGCGGACCGGGTCGCGATGCTGGTGCCGGACATTGAGGAGGTCGTCGCCCACAACCTCGACCCGCTCGTCGCACGCGGCGGGGGCGACATGATCGAGGAGTTCGGCCGGATCGTCCCGCAGCAGGTGCTGGCGAAGTTCATGCTGCTCGGTGACGACGCCTGGGAGGCGATGGCGGACTCGCTCGCCAGGGCGGACGCCGTCCGGCACGATCTGGCCAAGCACCGCGAGGTCAACAAGACCCTCTGGAACCCCACGGTCGAGGCGCTCATCGAGGACCGGCGCGCCAACCCGCAGGACCCCGCGATCGACGTCATGTCCGGCGCGCTCCTCCTGGAACCTGACGGCCGGCCGATCACCCAGGAGGAGCTCGTGGCCCTCGGCGTGCAGATCTTCTCCGCCGGCGCGGACACCACCACCGCCGCGATCGGCTCCATCGTGGGCCACCTGGGCCGCCACCCCGAGGCCCAGCGGGAGCTGCGCGACAACCCGGCGCTGATCCCGACGGCGATCGAGGAGCTCCTCCGGCTCGCGCCGCCGCTCCACCAGGTGGGCCGGCACACTACCCGCCAGGTCTCCTCCCACGGCCGGGAGATCCCGGAGGGCGTCAAGGTGGGTCTCAACGTCTACTCCGCCAACCGGGACGAGGAGAAGTTCGACCGGGCCGAGGAGTACGTCGCGGACCGCTCCCCCAACCCGCACCTGACCTTCGGCCACGGCCCCCACCAGTGCATGGGCTCGCCCATCGCGCGTGAGGAGCTGCGCGCCACCCTCACCCAGCTGCTGGCGAGGACGAGCAGCTTCGAGCTCACCGCCGAGCCGGTGTCCAACGGCCGGCCGCTGCGCACCGGCTGGACCAACGTCCCCGTCCGCTTCTCATAGGCAAGGAGAGTCCGATGACCGTCGCGACCGCATCCCGCGTGCACCACGAGACCGACGTCCTGACGCTGACCGTCGCCGCCAAGCGCGCGGCGTCGGACTGCGTCGCCGAGCTGGTCCTGACCCACCCCGACGGCGAGGAGCTGCCGGCCTGGCTGCCCGGTGCGCACCTCGACGTCCACCTGCCGTGCGGCCTCGACCGCCAGTACTCCCTGTGCGGGAGCCCGTCGGACCGCACGTCCTACCGCCTCGCCGTCCTGCGCGAGCCCGCGGGCCGGGGCGGCTCCCAGTTCGTCCACGACGAGCTGGCGGAGGGCATCCGGGTAGAGGTGTCCGGCCCGAACAACCACTTCGAGCTGGTGACCTCCCCGGCCTACCGCTTCCTCGCCGCCGGCGTCGGCGTCACGCCGCTCATGCCCATGGTCGAGGCGGCCGAGGCGGAGGGCGCCGAGTGGTCGCTCACCTACCTGGGACGCTCGCGCTCGTCCATGGCGTTCTGGGAGGAGCTGTCCGCGCGGTATCCGGGCAGGGTCGAGGTCCGCCCCGACGACGAGCAGGGCGTCGCCGACCTGCCGAGCCTGCTGGGCGGCCCGCGCGAGGGCGTGGCCGTCTACGCGTGCGGGCCCGAGGGCTTCCTCCGGGCGCTCGAGGCCGCTATGGAGCCCTGGCCCGCGAACGCGCTGCACGTGGAGCGCTTCGCCCCCAAGGACGCCGAGGCGCTCTCGAAGGACCGGGGCAGCTTCACCGTCAAACTGGCGATGTCCGACATGGAGCTCGAGGTGCCGGAGGACAAGAGCATCGTCGACGTCCTGGAGCAGGCCGGGGTCCCGGTCATCTACTCCTGCATGGAGGGCACCTGCGGCACCTGCGAGACCCAGGTGCTCTGCGGGGAGATCGACCACCGCGACTCCATCCTCAGCGACGAGGAGAAGGCCGAGAACTCGATGATGATGATCTGCGTCTCGCGGGCGAAAAGCCCCGTCCTGGAGCTGGACCTGTAGCAGACTGGACAGCAGTCCAGTGAAAAGTCGCAAACGTATTGTCAGACAGTCTGACCATCTATACAGTGACATCACTCTCCCTTCGGGGACGTACCTCTGCCGGCGACGCTGCCGGCGAGAAGGGCTTCACACATGAGCAAAGATGGACATGTCCTCGTCGCGGGCGCCGGCCCCGTCGGCATCCTCAACGCCCTGGGCCTGGCCCGGGCCGGCATCCCCGTCACCGTGCTCGAGCGGTCCCCGGGCGTCGTGCCCTCGCCGCGGGCCATGGTCTACCACTGGTCGGTGCTCGACGGGCTCGAGCGTCTCGGCGTCTACGACGCTGCCGTGGCGCGCGGGTTCCTCAAGCAGGACTACACGTACAAGGTCCACAAGACCGGCGAGGAGATCAACTACGGTCTCCAGTCCCTCGAGGGCCTCGTCCGGCACCCCACCAACCTGCACCTCGGACAGCACGTCCTCGTCGAGGTCGCCCTCGAGGCCCTGGCCGCGTACCCCCACGCCGAGGTGCTCTGGGACCACAAGCTCGTCTCGTTGACGCAGGACGGCGACGGCGTCACCGTCGTCGCCCAGGCCCCCGACGGGCCGCGCTCCCTGCGGGGCAGCTGGCTCATCGGCGCGGACGGCGCCCGGAGCGCCGTGCGGGAGGCGCTCGGCATCGAGTTCGAGGGATTCACCTGGCCGGAGCGGTTCGTCGCGACGAACGTCCGCTACCCGTTCGAGGCCAAGGGCTTCAGCCAGACCACGATGCTGATCGACGACGCGTTCGGCGCGATCATCTCCAAGATCGACAACTCCGGCGAGACCGGGCTGTGGCGCTACACCTACTGCGAGGACGCGTCCCTGCCCGAGGAGGGCGTCCTCGAGCGCCTGCCGCGCTTCCTCCAGGAGGTCCTGCCCGACCAGGAGGGTTTCGAGCTGGACGCCCACTCCCCGTACCGGATGCACCAGCGCGCCGCGACCCGCTTCCGTGACGGTCGGGTCCTGCTGGCGGGCGACGCCGCCCACTCCACCAACCCGACCGGCGGCCTCGGGCTGACCAGCGGCCTGTTCGACACCTACGTGCTCCAGGAGGCGCTCGCCGCCGTCATCAAGGGCGAGGCCGAGGAGTCCGTGCTCGACGAGTACGCCCGCGAGCGCCGCCGGGTGTTCGTCGAGGTCGCGAGCCCCGCGGCGAGCAACAACAAGCGCCTGGTCTACCACTCCACGGACCCCGCACGCCTGGAGCAGGACCTGACCGAGCTGCGCGCCCTCGAGACGGACCACGAGGCCGTGGTCAGGCGCCTGATGTTCCCCAAGTCGCTGGAGACCCGGTCGCTCGTCGGCGCCTGGTAGAGGAGAGAGACCATGAAGAGCTTCACGGACAAGGTCGCCGTCGTCACCGGCGGGGCCAGCGGCATCGGGTACGCCCTCGCCGAGCGCCTCCTCGCGGAGGGCGCGAAGGTGGTCATTGCCGACATCGAGCAGGCCGCGCTGGACCGTGCACTGACCACCCTCAGCGCTGGTGGCGCGCCGGTGATCGGCGTGCGGACGGACGTCAGCGACCCCGCCAGCCTGCAGGACCTCGCGGACCGCACCATCGAGGCGTTCGGCAAGGTCAACATCGTCTGCAACAACGCCGGCGTCGAGACCGGCGGCAGCTTCCTGACGATCCCCGAGCAGGCCTGGCGCTGGGTCATGGACGTCAACTTCTTCGGCGTCCTCAACGGCTGCCGGATCTTCCTGCCGCTGCTGCAGCAGCAGGACGAGGCCCACATCGTCAACACCGCCTCGGTCGCGGCCTTCAACTCCGGCAGCGCCACCATGACGCCCTACTGCGCGTCGAAGTTCGCGGTCCTCGGGATGACGGAGTCCCTCGAGATCGAGCTGCGCTCGGGCGGCAGCTCGGTCGGCGTCTCGCTCCTGGCGCCCGGGCCGGTGAGGACGCGGATGCCGGACGCCGAGCGCAACCGGCCGAGCACCGTCCCGGCGGCGACCGAGCCGGGCCGCGTCGCCGTCATGGAGAGGCTCGCCCAGGCCTCCGCCGAGTCGGGCCTCGAACCGTCCTACGTCGCCGACCTCGTGGTCGACGCGATCCGGGAGAACCGGTTCTTCGTGCTCACGCACCCCGAGATGGCCACCGCCGGCGTCAGGAAGCGCCTGCACTGGATGGAGACGGGCGAGGCGCCGCCCGCCCGGGTGCCCGGCACCTGACCGCTCGTCGATCGACCACTACGGAAGAGGTAGGACCATGACCCAGACAGTTGAGGCACCGATCGAGGCGCCGGAGTCCGACTACGACCCGTTCGCCCTGGAGTCGCTGCAGGACCCGCACACCTTCGACGGCGCGTCCCGCGAGATCGCCCCCGTCGTCTACATCAAGAAGTACGACTACTACGCCATCACGCGTTTCACCGAGATCCAGAAGGCGCTGCGCGACTGGCGCACCTTCTCCTCCACGGACCGCCCCTTCTACGCGCCCTCCCCGTTCCGGCCCCGCACCCTCATCCTCGAGGACCCGCCCGAGCACACCGCGTCCAAGGCAGCCGTCTTCAAGGTGTTCTCCGAGGAGAACCTCGCGAAGATGAGCGAGTACTTCAAGGCCGAGGCGGAGCGGCTCCTCGACGAGCTGCTCGCCGACGGCCCGGTCGAGATCGAGGCATTCCGCGACCTGGCCGTGCGCTACGTCCTCAAGGTCTTCCCGGACGTCCTGGGCCTGCCCGAGGACGGGCGCGAGGCCCTGCTGAAGTTCGGCGACGCCGTCTTCAACGTCTTCGGCCCGCCCAGCGACCTCCAGGCCCAGAAGCTCGCCCGTGGCGCGGAGGGTCAGGAGTGGGTGGAGACCAACACCGCCAAGGAGCTCCAGAGCGAGGGTGGCGTCGGCTGGCAGCTCTACCAGATGGCGGAGGAGGGCAAGATCTCCGAGCACACCGCCCAGCAGATCCTCAAGTCCATCTTCGCCGCCGGCTTCGACACCACGACCACGTCGATCGCCTCGATGATGCGGGCCTTCGCCGACAACCCCGAGGAGTGGCAGAAGTTGCGCGCCAAACCCGAGCTCGTCGACAACGCCTGGGAGGAGGCGATCCGGTACTACCCCGCCTCGCGCTACGGCGGTCGCGTCGCGAAGAAGGAGACCGTGCTCGGCGGGGTCCGCGTGCCCGAGGGCGCGAAGCTCCTCACGATGTGGCTGGGGGCGGGCCGCGACCCCCGCCAGTACACCGACCCGGACGAGTTCCACGTCGACCGCGACCTCAAGGGCGGGCACCTCTCCTTCGGTTTCGGCATCCACACGTGCGCCGGCAACCAGGTCGCGCGCCTGGAGGCACGCACCCTCCTGCGGGCGATGGTGGAGCGCATCGAGACGATCGAGCTCGCCGGCGAGCCCCGCCGAGCGGTCAACTACCAGTCCTTCGGGCACGAGCACGTGCCGGTCCGCCTCACGCCGGCCGCCAGGGCCTGAGGCCGCCGCCGTGACCGTTCCCGCCCGCCCGGCACCCCATGAGTCAGCGACGCCCGTCCACGTGCGCCGCGGCGGCTTCTGGCTGCCCGGCGACCCGCACGGCGGGGACGGTCACGGCGACGGCGCACCCCGGCAGCTGGGCCCTGCGTGGGTGCAGTGGGAGGCCCCGGCGTACCTCACCGGGGCGCCGCCGATGGTCTTCGTCCACGGCGGGGGCGGGCAGTCGACGGACTGGCTCGGCACGGCGGGCGCGCCCGAGGGCTGGGCGCACCACGCGGTGCGGGCCGGCTTCCCCGCCTATCTCCTGGACCGGCCCGGCCACGGACGCTCCCCCTGGGACCCGGCACTGCTCGGAGGCAGGACGCCGTCCCCCGGCTACCCGGGCCTGGCCGCCGTCTTCGTCCCCGACGACGGCGACCCTCGCGCCGGCGCGCACACCGCCTGGCCCTGGGGCCGGGGGGCGGGTGACGCCGAGGTCGACGCCCAGGTGGCGTCGTCGGCGGGGATGCTGCTGGACACCGCGCTCGGCCAGGAGCTCGACGCCCGGCGCCTGGTCGACCTGCTCGAGCGCACCGGTCCGGCGGTCGTCGTCACCCACTCCGCCGGGGCGCCGGCGGGCTGGCTGGCCGCGGACCGGCGGCCCGAGCTGGTCCTCGCGGTCGTCGCCGTCGAGCCGATCGGCCCGCCGTACAAGGACCTCGGACCCCGGGGCAGCCTCAGCGAGGGGCCGACGGCGGTCCCCCTGACCTGGGACCGCTCCGAACCGACCCCGCGGCTGTCGCGGCTGGCGCGCACCCCGGTGTGCGTCGTCTCGGGGTCCGCCTCGGGACGCGCCGTGGACGACCGCGTCACGGTGAGCTTCCTGCGGGACGGCGGCGTCGCCACCCACCACGTGGAGCTGGCCGCCGAGGGCCTGCCCGGCAACGGGCACGGCCTGATCTTCGAGAGCACCAACCGGGAGATCTTCGACCTGCTCGCCCGATGGGTGAGCGAGGCCGTCGGAGTCTCCGTCCCCTGAGTCCTGCTCCATCCCTGCACAGACCTCCCAACGAAGGAAGGCCCATGACTCCCACCACCGCCGCCCGCCTGTGGGCGCTGGACGCCCCCCGGATGAACATCGACGCCGCGCACCTCGTCGTCGGCGCCGAGGGCACCGTCTCGATCCCCCTGCCGGCATTCCTCATCGAGCACGAGCAGGGCCTCGTCCTGTTCGACACCGGCATGAGCCCGCTCGTGTGCGAGGACCCTGCGCTGGTCTTCGGCGACCGTCCCGAGACGGCCATGATCGAGTCGAACCCCGAGCAGCGCATCGACACCCAGCTGGGCCGGCTGGGTTACCGCCCCGAGGACATCACCCACGTGGTGCTCTCCCACACCCACTCGGACCACGCCGGAGGGCTGTACCTCTTTCCCCAGGCGAAGTTCTACATCGGGCCCGAGGAGTTCCGCTGGGCCCGCGGCACGACGAACCAGACCGACCACCTCTTCAATCCCGCCGACCTGAATGACGAGGTCAAGGAGTTCGACTGGCACGAGGTCGGCCCGCAGGGTCTGGACCTCTTCGGCGACGGCGCCATCAACGTCCTTCACACGCCGGGCCACACACCCGGTGAGCTCAGCTCGCTCGTGCGCCTGCCCTCCCAGAACATCGTGCTCACCGGTGACACCGTGCACCTGCGCGAGGGGATGGAGTGGGACGAGGTCGACCCCTCCGACTGGGACTACGACGAGGCCCGCAGGTCGATCGCCGCCCTGAAGAACCTCCAGGAGACCGAGCGTGCGAAGGTGTGGATCTCCCACGACCCGCGCGACTGGGAGGACTTCGGCGGCCCTCTGAAGGCGCTGGAGTGATCGCGTGAGTCGCATGCTGTTCGACTACCGGTGCACCGGGTGCGCGTGGGAGGGGGAGGTCTACGCCCAGACGCCCGCCCCGCCCCGCCAGGACTGCCCCGCCTGCGGCGCCGAGGCCCGGCGCCGCTACACCACCGCCGGCCTGGCCCGCTCGGGCAGCTCCCTCGCGGCGATCGCCCCGGCCGGCGGGAGCATCGACTGCCGCCAGAACGCCGACGTCCCCGGGCTGTGCCACGTCGCGCCCGAGGCGCGCCGCGGCCTGATCGCCCACCACCGCGGCGACGTCGACACCTACCAGGCGGAGAAGAAGCGCCAGACCCGGAAGTTCGAGCAGAACGGCCCGCCCCGCGCGGACAAGGTGTTCGCGCACACCCACTGAGGTCTCGCGCGGCGCGAGGTGCGGGGCCGCGGCCCCGCGCCTCACGCCCGCTCCCACCACTGAAGGCGGACAGATGGACACCAGCGTCACGATCGACGCCCGCAGGGAACAGTTCGTCGCTCTTCACGGGCACTGGGACGGGCGACTGGCCGCCCTGCTGGAGCTGAGTCCCGACCAGTTCGCCGCCCACGCGGGGCTGGTCTCCGTGCCGGCGCGCAACCCGGCGCTGGGCAAGAAGGAGCAGCACCTCGTCCACATGGCCGTGGCGGTCAACGCCACGCACATGTACGCGCCCGGGGCGCGGCGCCACATGCGCGCGGCCCTCGACGCAGGCGCCTCCCCCGAGGAGGTCCTGGAGGTGCTCCAGCTCGTAGGAACCCTCGGCATCCATGCGATGCTCGTCGGGGCGCCCATCCTCGAGAACGTCCTGGCTGAGCTCGCGCAGGATGACGGGGCCGACCTGTCCCCCCGGCAGGAGGAGCTCAAGGCGGAGTTCACCGCGAACAGAGGCTTCTGGAACGCCGACTTCGACGGGCTCCTCCGCCTCACCCCGGACCTCTTCGAGGCCTACGTCGAGTACTCGGCGCAGCCGTGGCGGGCCGGCAGCCTCGAGCCCAAGATGAAGGAGCTGATCTACATCTCCTTCGACGTCGCGGCCACGCACCTGCACGAGCCGGGTATCGAGCAGCACATCCGCAACGCGCTGCGGCACGGGGCGAGCAAGGAGGAGATCGTCGCCGTCATGGAGATCGCGAGCCTGCTCGGCACGCACGCCGTGCTCGAGGGCGCGGCGCTCCTCGCGGACGAGCTCCGCTGAGCCGTCCACCCACCGACGACCACGTGCCGCACGCCCGTCCGGCGGGAGCGGCCGAGTACAAGGAGTACGCATGAGTTCTGACGTAGCAACGGAAGCCGACCAGGAAACACGGAGGCTCCAGCACCTGGGCTCGATGTTCGACGTCCGCGGGCTCGGCGTGGTGGTGACGGGCGGTGGCAGCGGGCTGGGGCTCACCATGGGCGCTGCGCTCGCGCGGGCCGGGGCCAGCGTCACCCTGCTCGACCGGGAGGAGGACCGGCTGGCGACCGCCCAGGAGGACCTCGCCGCCGACGGGTACGCGGTAGGCACCGCCACCGCCGACATCACGGACGCCGACGCGCTGGACGAGCAGTTCGCGCGCCTGGCCGCCTCGGCGACGGGCCTGCATGTGGCCTTCGCCAACGCGGGCATCAGCGCGGGGATCGGACCACGCCTGCGGTCGGGGCGCCTCACCGAGATCGACCGCGACCGGTGGCGCAGCGTCCTCGACGTCAACCTCACCGGCGCCATGAACACCGTGGCCAGCGCCGCGCGGCACATGACGACCGGCTACGGCCGCATCATCGTGACCTCCTCGGTCGGCGGGATCCGCGCGGACCCCATGGTCGGGTATGCCTATGCCGCGTCGAAGGCCGGGGTCGTGGGGCTGGTCAGGAACGCCGCGCTGGAGCTCGCCCACCGGGGCATCCTCGTCAACGCGATCGCACCCGGCCTGTTCGAGACGAACATCCGCAGGGCGAACCCGACGGCGCAGGCGATGACGGCGGACTTCGCCCGGATCTCGGCGCTCAAGCGGGCGGGGCGGCTCGCCGAGCTGGAGGGCCTCGCCGTCTACCTCGCCTCGCCGGCGTCCAGCTATGTCACCGGTGCCGTGCTCTCGATCGACGGCGGCGCGGCGCTCACCGGCCCCAACGACGTCGAGGTCTAGACGTTCACCGCTCCATGCCCAAATTTCTAGACACCCGTCTAGTTTTCTGCCAGGCTCGCCCGGCAGACCTCACCTGTGAGGCGCACCACAACGACGTGCCACGCGCGTCGCCGCGCCCAGACTGACTGGAGACCCCTATGGGACTGAACGGCAAGATCGCGGTCATCACCGGAGCCGCATCGGGCATGGGACTGGCGGCCGCGAAGGCCTTCATCGACGAGGGCGCCACGGTGTACGGCATCGACCTGCGGCGCGACGGCCTGGACCGCGAGTTCAGCCGGCTGCCCGGCGCGCGCGGCTTCGCCCTCGACATCGCGGACTCCGCGGCCGTCAACGAGGTCTTCGACCGGGTGGCGTCCGAACACGGCAGGCTCGACGTCCTGGTCAACGCCGCCGGGGTGGGCACCCCGAGCAAGGAGGCCCAGGACCTCGTGGACCAGATCCACGGCAGAGCGCTCGCCTCCATGGGCACGGGCACGCCGTACTTCCCGGAGTTCCTGACGACCATCAGCGACGAGGACTTCGACCGCGTGATGGCCATCAACGTGAACGGGACGTTCTACACGATCCGGGCCGCCGTCCCGCTGCTCAAGGCCGCCGGCGGCGGGAGCATCATCAACTTCTCCAGCGTGGCGGGGCTGATGGGCATCGTCATGCCGCTCTACTACCCGGCGTCCAAGGCGGCGATCGTCGGGCTCACCAAGGCGGCGGCGGCGGAGCTGGCACCGTTCAACATCCGGGTCAACGCCCTCGCGCCGGCGGGGATCGACACCCCGATGTTCCGCCAGGCCGACGACGAGACGGTCGAGGCGCTCCTCTCCCTGCAGCCGCTCAAGCGCGTGGCGAGCCCCGAGGAGATCGCCCAGACGCTGATCTTCCTCGCCACCGGCGCGAGCGCCCACTACACCGGCCAGACGCTCTCGCCGTCGGGCGGGGCCCTGATGGTCTGACACCGTCAGCAGCACCAGCACCAGCACCAGCACCGACATACCAACAGACCTGCCAGGAGAACCAATGATCAATGACGTTCACGGGCTCAGCCCCAAGGCCCTCGCCACCCTCGAGCGGACCATCCAGGAGGACATCGAGCGCGGAGCCTACGACGGGGCCAACATCATCGTGGCGCGTCACGGCGAGATCGGCCTGCAGGGCTCGTACGGCTACGCGGAGCGCGCGACCGGGCGACCGACGCGACGCGACGACGTCTACCGCATCCTGTCCCTGTCCAAGGCCTTCACCAACGCCGCGGTCTACCGCGCGCTCGGGGAGGGCAAGCTCATGCTCTCGACCCGCGTGGTGGACCTGATCCCCGAGTTCCTGGGCGACGACCCCTTCCGGGCGGCGCGCAAGGACAAGATCAACCTCGCGCACCTGATGACCCACCGCGCCGGGATGCCCGCGACCCCCAACCCAGGTCTGCCGCCCGAGCGCTTCGGGAAGCTCTCCGACGTCATCGTCGCCCTCGGCAACGTCGACGTCGTCAACGAGCCCGGCGAGAACCTCAACTACTCCCCCGCCATCAACCACGCCCTCATCGGCGAGATGGTCCGGCGTGCCTACGGCGCGGACTCCTTCCGCGACCTCGTCGACGAGCTCGTGTTCACCCCGGTCGGCATGGCGCGCACGCGATTCGGCCTGCCCCGCGCGTGGGCTGACAACGCTGTGCCGCTGAAGTTCATCCCCGGCAAGGACAGCTGGCTCGGGCCCGAGGAGATCGAGATCCTCAACGACGTCATCTCCGAGGACGCGGAGCTGCCCTGGGTCGGTGCGGTGTCCACGATCGACGACGTCTTCGCGTTCGCGGAGATGCTCCGGCGCCGCGGGCTGGTGGGCGACGAGCACCTGCTCGCGCCCGCGATCCTCGACCAGGCCACCACGAACCAGACGGGCGACATGGTCAACGACCTGTACGCCATGGTCGCCGCCACCCGGGGCTGGGAAGAGCCGCCCGGCAACATCGGCCTCGGCTTCGCCCTCTCGGGCACCGGGACCCACGCCTCCTTCTTCGGGCCCTTCACCTCCCCGCGCACGCACGGCGGCTACGGCGCCGGTTCGTCGCTGTTCTGGGTCGACCCCGTCAGTGACGTCACGTTCTCGTTCCTGTCCTCCGGCGTCATGGACGAGGCCGACAACGTGGCCCGGTTCCAGAAGCTGTCGACCATCGCGGCCTCCGCCGCCGTCTGACGCAAACCAGCCCCGAGGAGTCAACGATGACCGCCACGCCTGAGGCACCCACCCGCCACCCCCTCGCCCAAAGCTTCGACACGATGGGCGACGACTACTACCGCGACCCGGCCCTCCACCTGGCCGCGGTCCGGGACGAGACGCCGGTCTTCTTCTACCCGCCACTGCACTCGTGGATCGTCACCCGGCGGGCCGACGTCGAGCTCGTGCTCTCGGACTGGCAGAAGTTCTCCTCCGCCGGCAACACCGCCACGGTGGTCCCGGAGCAGCACCGCGCGGTGTTCCCGCAGGAGCTGGTCACCCGCATGATCCTCGGCATGGACCCGCCCCTGCACACCGAGTCCCGCAACGTCGCCCAGCGCGGCTTCACCAAGGCGCGGATGGAGGCGCTGCAGCCGGAGATCGAGGCCCGCGCCAACCGCATCATCGACAAGTTCGAGAACAACGGCGCCGGCAACCTCATGGAGGACTACTCCCTGGAGCTGACGACGCAGACGATCATGGCGCTGCTCGACCTGGACTACGCCTACGAGCCGATGATGCGCCAGCTGCGTGACGACCTCTTCACGATCATCGCCTCGGCCCACGAGGACATGCCCGAGGACTTCAAGGCGGCGGTGTGGGACCGCTTCATCGAGGCGAGCCTGGTGCTGCGCGACATCATCGACTCTCGGCGCGACTCCGACGCCGACGACCTGATCTCCGTCATGGCCTCCGCCCGCAAGGACAACGGCGAGCCGGCGCTGTCGACGCCGCTCATCGCCCTGCACGTGGCGGAGTTCGCGGCGGCCGGGACGGACACGACGTCGCAGGCGATGACCAACGCCGTCCTCTTCGTCACGGCTCACCCGGAGGCGCTCGACGAGGCGATCGCGGACCCGGAGCTGTGGCCGCGGGTATTCGAGGAGACCGTGCGGCGCCGCCCGTCGTCGACCTTCACCGGCCGCCGCGCGACGGCAGACGTCGTGCTCGGCGGCGCGCACATCCGGGCCGGCGACAACATCCAGGTCGCCCTCGCCAGCGCCAACACCGACCCCGAGCACGTGGCGCGCCCGTTCGAGTTCGACATCCATCGCCCCGCCCCGGAGGACCATCTCGCCTTCACCAAGGGCCGGCACACGTGCCTGGGCCAGTCCCTGGCGCGGGTCCAGGGCGCCACCGGCCTGAAGGTCCTCTTCGAGCGACTGCCCTCGCTCCGGCCCGACAACCCCGACGAGCTCGACTTCCTGCGCGTCGCGCTGCTGCCCTTCCGCCGCTCGCTCCACGTGTCCTGGGACGTGGCCGACGTCGAGCGGCAGCTGAAGCGAGTCCAGCGCCAGATGCCGCTCACGGTCCTCGAGCACCGCGACGAGGCCGACGGCGTCCTCTCCCTCACCCTGGGCCACCCCGACGGCGGAAGCCTGCCCGCCTGGTCGCCCGGGGCCCACATCGACCTCCACTGCGGGACCGGCGACGACGCGCCCGTCCGCCAGTACTCCCTCTCGTCCTCACCTGCCCAGACTGACCGCTGGCGCGTCGGCGTCCTGCGCGAGCCGGACGGTCGCGGCGGGTCCGCCTACATACACCAGCACCTCCGCACCGGCTCCCAGGTCACCGTGACCTGGCCGCGGAACAACTTCCCCCTGCGGACCGCCGCCCGGTACCTCTTCATCGCCGGCGGCATCGGGATCACCCCGCTCCTCCCGATGATCGAGCAGGCGGAGGCGCAGGGCGCCGACTGGCAGCTCCTCTACGGCGGCCGGACCCGCGCCTCGATGGCGTTCGTGGGCGAGCTCACCCGCTACGGCGAGCGGGTGCAGCTGCGCCCGCAGGACGAGCTCGGCCTCCTCGACCTGGCCGGGCTGCTCGGGGAGGTCACCGACGACACCCTCATCTACTGCTGCGGACCCGAGCCGCTGCTCGCCGCGGCCGAGCTCGCGAGCGCGCACTGGCCGGTCGGCTCCCTCCACACGGAACGCTTCGCCCCCAGGACGATCCTCCTGACCGAGCCGGACACGGCGTTCCAGGTCGAGTTCGCCGAGTCGGGCATCACCGCCACGGTCCCGGCGGGGCGGACCATCCTGGACGTCGCGGAGGAAAACGGCATCACGACGCTGTCCTCCTGCAAGGAAGGGACGTGCGGCACCTGCGAGACCCGCATCCTCGCCGGCCGCGCCGAGCACCGCGACTCGATCCTCACCACCACCGAGCAGGAGGCCAACGAGACGTTGATGATCTGCGTCTCCCGCGCCGAGAAGGGCTGCGGCCGGCTCGTCCTGGAGCGGTAGGGCCCGGGCTGAGCCGCCCCGACCGGTCGGGGCGGCTCGACGCGGTCGCGGCTCGACGCGGTCGCGGCCGGCCGAGTCACCTGCCCGCGGTGCCGAAGAGCGGCAACCACTGCTTCGCCAGGGCCTTCAGGACCCGCTCCTCGTCCGCGGTGTACCCGTGGACGTAGAGCAGGGAGAAGTTGTGCTCCAGTCCCGCCATGAGCGTCATCATGTGCACCTCCGCGTCCAGGCGTTCCGCCGCGGAGGTGCAGCCGCGGTAGGGAGCGGTCATCGACCGGCACACCCGGCGGCTCGTCGCCAGCCAGCTCTCCCGGACCTCGCCGTCGACGGACATCGCCTGGATCATGGCCTCGAACTCGGCGCGGTACGTGAGCCACATCCGGCGAGACTCGCCGAGCCAGGCCACGAGGGAGTCGAGGGTGTACTCCTCCAGGCTGTCCAGGGAGTCGTACAGCGAGCGGAGCTCGGACTCGATCTCCAGCATGCGCGCGATGACGATCTGCGCCTTGCTGCTGAAGTAGAGATAGAGGTTGGCCCTGCTGCCTTCTGCGGCCTGGGCGATCTGGGCCATGCTCGTGGACCCGTAGCCGAGATCACGGAAGAGCGTCATGGCCGTGTCGACGAAACGCTGCCGCGTGGCGACCCGCTTCGTGGTGGGAGGTGACACGGTGTCCTTCGCTGCGTGGTGGGCGGCTGCGCCCGGCCGGTCGATCCCGGTCATGCTATCTGGCGCCCCCGCGGGCGCGGCGAAGGGCCGGGATCGTCTCCCGGCCCTTCAGCCCAGCAGCACCGCGCGTTCAGCTCTCCAGCCAGCGCGCGATCTCGGTGTGGTCCGCGCTGCGCGGCAGCTCCTGGGCGGCCTCCGACCAGATCTCCACCGCCCGCTCCCCCAGGTGGCTGGGCACGCCGAGGGCCTCGGCGAGACCCGTGGCGATGCGCATGTCCTTGAGCATCAGCTGCAGCGCGAACCCGGAGTCGTACGTCTCCGGCAGGATGAAGTTCGGCCACTTGTTCTCGGTGGACCCGCTGCGACCGCTGGAGCCGTTGATGGCGTCGAGCATGACGGCGGGGTTTAGCCCGAACTTCTTGCCGGCGATCAGCGCCTCGCTGGTGACCAGCAGGTGCGTGGCGGAGAGCAGGTTGTTGAAGGCCTTGAGGGCGTGCCCCGAGGCCACGGGTCCGGTGTGGACCACCTTGCCCATCACCTCGAGCACCGGCCGGACCCGCTCGACGAGCTCGTCGTCGCCGCCGGCCATGATCGTCAGGGTGCCCTTCACCGCGCCCTTGACCCCGCCGGAGACCGGCGCGTCCATGAGGTGCACGCCCGTCGCGGCGAGCCGCCCGGCGAGGTCGCGGGTGCGCAGCGGCTCGGAGGAGCTCATGTCGATCACGACGGAGCCGGGGGCCATGGCGGCGGCCACGCCGTCGCCGATGAGGACCGACTCCACGACGTCAGAGCTGGGGAGCATGAGGATCAAGACAGCGGCCCCGGCTGCCACGTCGACGGCGGCGTCCTTGGCCGTCCCGCCGTGCTCGGTCAGGGATTGGCGGTTGTCGGCGGACAGGTCCGTGCCGGTCACCGGGAAGCCGGCGTCGATCAGACGGGCCGCCATGGGTGTTCCCATGTTGCCCAGGCCGACGAAGCCGATGGTGGTCACGAGCGTCTCAGGCATTCTCGTCCATCTCGTTCAGGGTGCGCTCCGCGATGCGGAAGGACTCCAGCGACGCCGGGACGCCCACGTAGATCGCCGTCTGGAGGAGGACCTCCTGGATCTCCTCGCGGGTGCAGCCGTTGGTGATGGCGCCCTTGACGTGGACGGACAGCTCGTGCCCGCGGTTGAGGGCGGTGAGCATGGCGAGGTTGATGAGGCTGCGGGTCTTGCGCTCCAGCCCCGGGCGCGTCCACACGGCCCCCCAGCAGTACTCGGTGACGAGCTCCTGAACCGGGCGGGAGAACTCGCTCACGTTGGCGAGGGAGCGCTCCACGTGCTCGGCGCCCAGGACGGCCTTGCGGACCTCGAGGCCCGCCTCGAAGGTCGGGGTGGGGCTCACGTCTGTGGTCATCATCGTTTCCTTGATCTCGTCGGGTGGTGGGTCAGGCGTCGATCTCGTCGGGCGGTGGGTCAGGCGTCGTGATCCTGGACGGCGATCCAGTGCGTGTCCTCGTCCGACGCTTCCTGCTCGGGTGGCAGGACGATGTTGAAGGTGGCGCGGGACCATGCCCGCCCCGCCAGGTCGCGCCCGTCGGGCGTCGGCGCCCCCGCAGGCTGCTCCTCGAAGCGCTTGACCAGGGACGGCTTCACGCCGAACACGCTGTCCCGGGTCAGGTACTCGTCGCCCTCGACGAAGATGTGCGTCACCAGCGTGTGCTGCCCCGGCGCCGAGACCATGAAGTGCAGGTGCGAGGCCCGCATCGGCGAGCGCCCGACCGCCTCGAGCATCTTCCCGACCGGGCCGTCGTGCGGGATGGGGTACGGGGTCGGCGTCAGCCCCCAGAAGCGGTACCTGCCGTGCTCGTCGGCGAAGAGGTGGGCGCGGCCGGCGGTGCGGCCGTCGTCGTACTGGACGTCGTAGAAGCCGTCCTCGTCGGCTTCCCACACCTCGATGCGCGCGCCGGGCAGCGGGTTGCCGGCGGTGTCGGTCACGGTGCCCTCGACCCAGCACGGCTGGCCGGGGGCGCCGCCGGCGATGTCCCCGCCCAGTTCGATCCGCGGCGCGTCCTCGACGAAGAACGGCCCGAAGACGGTCGCCTCGGTGGCGCTCCCGTAGGCCTCGTTGTTCACCGCGATGGTCTGCATGGACGCTCCGAACACGTCCGAGAGCAGCACGAACTCCTGGCGGGCGTCGGTGGTGATGCGACCGGCGTCGGTGAGGAACGCGATGCCGGCGTTCCACTCCTCCTCCGTCAGGCGCACCTCGCGGATGAAGCTGTGGACGTGGCGCGTCAGGGACTGCACGAGCTGCCTGAGCCGCGGTGAGGTGGCGCCCTCGAACGAGGCGAGCACCTCCTCGATCAGCGCCGTCTCCCGGCGGGCCTGCTCGGCGGAGACCGGCTTCGTGGTGGTACCAGGCTCACCGACGGCCCTGCCCGACGCGGTGACGGGCGGGTAGGTGGCCGGCGCGGCGATGGTTGGTGCGGCGTTGGTGGTCATGCTCGCTCCGATGTTGTTCTTGCGTGGGGATGGATGCGGGCGGGCTCGCCCGCCCAGGCCGCGGTGAGCAGCTCGGTGAGGTTCTCCGTCGTGGTCGTGCGGGGGTTGGACGCCGGGACCGCAGCGAGGATGCGGGTGACCGCGTCCGGGATGTCCGCCTCTCGCAGCCCGTAGTCCTTGAGGGCCTGGGGCGCGTCGAGCTGCTCGCGCAGATCGTTCAGACCGGCGACGGCGGCGCGGGCGGCGGCGTCGGCGTCCTCGGCGTCCTCGGCCCGGCCGAACGCCTGGGCGATACGGGCGGCGGCCGCGGGGGCGGCTGGGGCGTTAAAGGCGAGGGCGTAGGGCAGCACCGTCGCGTGGGTCTCGGCGTGGGGCATGTTGTAGGCGCCGCCGAGCACGTGGCAGATCTTGTGGTGGAGGCCGGAGCCCGCCGAGGCGAAGGCGACGGCGGAGAGGTAGGCGCCGTAGAGGGCCTGCTCACGACCGGCCAGGCCGCGCGGCTCGGCCTTGACCCGGGGCAGCCCGCCGGCCAGGGCGCGGATCCCCTCGGCCGCGAGCGCCTGGTTGATCGGGTCGGCCCGTGGCGCCCACATGGAGTCCACGCAGTGGGCGAGCCCGTTGAGCCCGGAGGCCACGGACAGGGCGACGGGCAGGGAGAGGGTGAGCTCGGCGTCGTAGACGACCGCCACGGGCAGCACCCTGCCGTCGACGCCGGTGGTCTTGACGGTGTCCTCCGTCAGGCCCCACACGTTGGTGGCCTCGGAGCCGGCGTACGTGGTGGGGACGGCGACGATCGGTATCCCGGAGGTCAGGGCGACCGCCTTGGCCAGCCCCGTCGTCGAGCCCCCGCCCGCGCTGACCAGCAGGTCGATGTCGTGCTCGGCGGCGGCCCGACGGGCCCTCTCGGCGTTCTCGACGGGCACGTGCTGGACGACGTCGTCGTGCCACAAGGTCACGTCAATGTCCGCGCTGACCTGCTCGGCGATCTGACGCTCGCGGTCTGAGGCGATCACCATCACGCGCGCGGCGCCCCGGGCCGTGACCTCGGCGGCGAGGTTCGCGGCGGCCCGTCCGGCGCCGAAGAGCACGCGCTGGCCCAGGGTCGTGTGGTCAAAGGTCATCATCAGGCGAGCACCTCTTCCTCGGTGGGAGCGGCCTGGGTGGGCGCGGCCCCGATGGCAGGCGTCGGAGCCGGCCGCACGCCGCGGGCCGTCTGGGCCAACCCGCTCAGCCGGACGAGGCAGAACATGGAGACGAGGAGCAGGAGCGCGACGAAGAGGGCGACCGAGTAGGGGTTGCCCGTGGTCTGCAGCAGGGTCGCCGCGATCAGCGGCGTGAACCCGGAGCCGAGGACGTTCGCCAGCTGGTAGCCCAGGGACATGCCGGTGAACCGGATCTCCGGGACGAAGCTCTCCGCGAACAGTGCCGGCTGCGCGCCGTAGGCGACCGTGTAGAGCATGCCGAAGCCGATGGCGTAGCCGAGGACGATGACGGGGGCGTTGGCAGTCCCGACGGCCCAGAACATCGCGAAGATGGCCACCATCGCGGCGGCCGAGCCCACGATCATGATGGGCTTGCGGCCCATGCGGTCGGACAGGTGCCCGGAGAGCAGGATCATCGGGATCTGGATGACGAAGGCGAGCAGCGTCGCGCTGAGCATGACCGTCGGGCTGATGGCGAGCTGGTTGGTGCTGTAGTTGACGAGGTACGCCATGACGGTGATGGAGAACGCGCCGAAGCCGAGGAAGCCGCCGGCGACCAGCAGGACACCTCGGAGGTGCTGACGCAGCACGGTGGCGACGGGCACCTTGACGTCGCGTCCCTCCTCCTTGACGGCCGAGAACTCGGGGGACTCCGCGATCTTCAGGCGGATGACGAGCCCGACGACGACCAGGACCGCGCTGAGCAGGAACGGCACCCGCCAGCCCCAGGAGAGCAGCTGGTCCTCGGGCAGGAGGGTGACGAGCAGGAACACCGCGTTCCCGAGGATCGACCCCGTGGCCGGGCCCACCTGCGGGACGGCGGCGAAGAAGCCGCGACGCTCCGCCGGGGCGTACTCGAAGGCCATGAGGATCGCCCCGCCCCACTCCCCGCCGAAGGCGATCCCCTGGAGGAGCCGCAGGGCGACAAGGATGACGGCCGCCCACACGCCGATCTGGTCGTAGGTGGGCAGCAGGCCGATCAGCATGGTGACGGTGCCCATGAGCAGGAGGGTGACCACGAGCATGGGCTTGCGCCCGATCCGGTCCCCGAAGTGGCCGAAGATCACCGCGCCCAGCGGGCGGGAGAGGTAGCCGACGGCGAGCGTGGCGAAGGTGGCCAGCGTGCCCAGGAACGGGTCGCTCTCCGGGAAGAAGAGCTTCGGGAAGACCAGGGCCGCGGCGAGGCCGTAGATCGAGAAGTCGTAGTACTCGATGGCGTTGCCGGCCAGGCTGGCGGCGGCCACGCGGCGCACCGTGGGCCGTTCGGTGGTGTCTTTCGAGGCCATGCAGGTTCTCCTCGCCGATCGGGCCCGGTGTCCCGGGCAATCACCCTTGATTGTCCGACGATCATACAACCTGATGGCTGTCGTGCAAGCAGCCCGGCGCAGCGCGGGGGCAACACCTACTGCGTGACGCGGAGGAGCGGCTACTCCGAGGTGGGCAGGAGGCTGCTCAGCGCCGAGCGCGCGGCGCCCCAGATGTGCTCGGTACACAGCCGCGAGGCCTCGTCCTTGTCACCGCGGCGCACCGCGGCGACGATGCCCCGAAGTTCGCGCACCGACTCGGCCATGCGGCCCGGCCGGCCCATGGAGGTGGCTCTCAGCACCCGCACCCGGGACTGGATCTGGTCGATGAGGCCTAGGAGGACCTCGCTGTCGGCACCCTCGAGGAGAACCTCGTAGAACTTGTCCTTCGTCTCGAGCGTCACCCGGATGTCGTCGGTGCGCGCGCTGACGGCGGCGAAGTCCTCGACGGCCCGGTCCAGGCGGTCGACCTGGGCAGGGGTGGCCCGCTCGATAAAGCGGCGCACGACGAGAGACTCCAGCGCGGCGCGCACCTCGTAGAGGTCCTTGGCGTCCTCGACGGACGGCGCGCTCACCATCGCGCCCTTCTGCGGGACCACCGTGACCAGCCCCTCCGAGGCCAGCTCCCGGATCGCCTCGCGCACGGTCGTACGCGAGACCTCCAGGCGCTCGATGAGCTCGCGCTCCACCAGCCGCTGCCCAGGCTGAAGCTCGAAGTTCAGGATGGCATGGCGCAGGGCGGCGATGACCTGCTCGCGCAGCGGTGCCGCGGAGCGGCCCACCGGCGCGAGCCCCTGAACAGTCATGGCGTGATTGTCTGACATTTCGACAGCCTACCCCGCGCCGCGGCGCGGCGAGCGTGTGTCCGGACGGACACGGACCGGACGAGCGCGGCCCCGGTCCTGCACCCCGCACGCCGAAGTGCCTCCCTGGGCGCAGGCCTGAGGGAGGCACTCCGGAGCACGGAGGGGTGCAGCCTCAGTGGGCGACGACCTCGGTGAGCTTGAGGTTCTTGGACAGCCACAGCCCCGCCAGCACCGCCACCAGCGAGGCGCCCGCCGCCACGAGGAAGCCGACGTCGTAGGTCTCGGCGCCCGGGATGTTGGTCGCCGGGTCGGTGTACTTGCCCACGATGGCGGAGTAGATGGCGGTGCCGATCGAGGAGGCGGACAGGGCGATCGCGACGTAGATAGAGGCCGTGCCGGCCCCCTTACCGACCACGGCCTCGGCCGCGATCACCGAGATGGCCGTCGTGAACAGCGCGGTGTAGGCGATGCCGTACACGAGCACACCGACCAGGACGGCCCAGAGCTGCTCATGCATGGCCCAGAGCCAGACGAAGGTCAGCGCCTCGGCGAGCCCCGCCGCGATGATCACCGTGCGGGGCGCGACGGTGTGCAGCAGGCGGGGCACGACGCGCGCCGCGACGATGCCGGCGACGGTCATGGGGATGAAGACGAATCCGGCCACGAGGGGGTTGAGGCCGAACCCGTACCCGGCGACCGCGGCCGGGGTCTGGGCATACCCCATCACGAGGTTGAAGAAGAGCATCCCCGGGATGCCCATGGCGATGAAGACGCCGTAGGCGGGGAGCAGGCGCCGCGTGAAGAGCTGCTTGATGTCCAGCAGCGGCTCCTTGGCCCGCGACTCCCACCACAGGGAGACGGCCAGCAGGGCCGCGCCGCCGAGCACCCAGACCAGGGTCGGCCCGGATGTCACGCCCCACACCGTGGACTGGCTGATCCCGATGCACAGGGCGGTCAGGCCCAGCCCCATCAGGAGCACGCCCAGGACGTCCATCCGCCTGGACGCGCCGACGTTGCGCTTGACGGCGTCCGAGTCCGAGCCCCACGCCAGGAAGGCCACGAGGCTGATGACGGTCAGGATCGCGCCGATCCAGAATGCCGTGCGCCAGCTGGCCCCGAGCACGATCATGAGGCCACCGAGGGCGAAGCCGAAGAAGACCCCGATCGCCTGGCCCCCGCCGATGATGCCGATGGCCTTGCGCCGGTCGAGCTCGGTGAGCCGGTCGTTCATGATGCCGACGCACAGCGCCTGGCCGGCCATGACGCCGGTCAGGGCGCGCCCGACGATCAGCACCGCGAAGTTCGGGGCCAGGGCGGAGACGACGTATCCGACCACGATGCCCAGCACGCACCAGACCATCAGCCGCCGGTGACCGAACAGGTCCCCGGCCTTGGACAGGAGCGCGATCGAGGCTGCGCCGGCCAGCGTGGTGGCGAGCAGCACCCAGGAGACCTGGTTGGGGGTGAGCCCCAGCTCGGCGCTCATCGCCCCGTACATCGGGATCGCCATCATGGCGCCGACCTCGTTGAGCATCTGCAGCAACGAGAAGGTGACAGCCATGTAGAGGCCGGCCTGGCGCCAGGGGATCGCGATGCCCCTCGTGGGGGCTTCCGTCGTGGGCGCGGGGGTGGGTCGTGAAGCGAGGTCGTCCGTCATGTCTTGTCCCTTGCTCTTCGGCATGAACGCCTGGTGGTCACCGCGGTGTCCTCTTCGACGGCCGCGGGCGGCCCGGGCTGGGCATTACTCGATCTGGGTGCGAGGTCCGGCTCTGGAGTCCCCGATGCGCACCGTGACGAACCAGGTCAGCTTCGTGCGATCGTCATACAAAGCAGCTTGGCTAGACAGTTGTACACCCTGGTTGCGGATCTGACAACGGCTTGGCCGGAGCGCCGTGGGCCCGGCGACGTCCGCCTGACGGGGCCGCCGGCGGGGCCCGGCCGCCGAGCGCCTCGAGACGCCACGCGCGGCTGGTGTCATGCCCGCGCGTGGCGAGTCGGGGCGCGCTCCATGAAGCGGACCACCTCGGGCCGGGCGGCACCCAGCACGAAGGCTCAGACGCCCGGAGCGCTCAGCGGCCTCGCCGTAGGAGGGCCACCCACTGGTCGGCGAGCACGTGGACGACGTCGGCGTAGTCCTCGTCGTGGCCGCGGATAAGCATGAAGTAGAAGCTGCGGTCCACGGACATCATCAGGCTCATCAGGTGCGCGCGGACCAGCGCGCGCTCCGGCTCGGGAGCCCGGGAGACCAGGTTGGCCATGA
Organism: Georgenia sp. SYP-B2076; assembly: GCF_003991205.1. Classification (GTDB taxonomy): domain Bacteria; phylum Actinomycetota; class Actinomycetes; order Actinomycetales; family Actinomycetaceae; genus Georgenia. Next base: position 212,990 of record NZ_RXOZ01000034.1, read on the forward strand.
GCTCCTGGGTCCGGCGGTGCAGGGCGAACCACTGGTCGGCCACCGCCGGCTCGTTCGCGAGCGCCTGCTCCATCGCCGCGAACTCCATGCCGTACGTGCGCCACAGCCCGGCGTGGGCCTCGAGCCAGGCTACGACGTCGTCATGGGAAGGGTTCGGGAGCTGGTCGAGGGCCACATAAGCGCCGGAGACCTCCGGCTCGAGGGTCTTCATGAGCTCGATGACGACCTCGGCCTTGGAGCGGAAGTGCAGGTAGAAGGTGGCTCGCGAGACCCCCGCCGCGCGCGCGATCGCCTCCGCGCTGGTGGCGGTGTAGCCCTGCCGCGTGAAGAGCTCGCGGGCTGCCGCGATCAGCGCGGCGCGTGTCGCGCGCTTCTGGTCCGTCCGGGTCGTCGACACCGCGCCCATGCTGCTGCTCCCCCTCCGGCGCCCGGGCACGTCGTGACGCTCGGGACGGATACGAACGTACCCGAACCATCCTGCGATCCGAGCATCACAGGTACGTGAACCGGTTGACGCGCAGGCGCAGGCTCTCCGACATCCGGGCGAGCTCGGTGACCGACTCCCCCATCTGACCGAGGACGTCCGAGGCGGCGGCCGTGGCCTCGGCGACGCCGGTGATGTTCCCGGCGATCTCCTCCGAGCCGGTGGCCGCCTCGCTCACCCCCCTGGACATCTCGTTGGTGGTCACCGTCTGCTCCTCGACGGCCGAGGCGATGGTGAGCTCGTAGTCGTTGATGGCGCTGACGATCGACGAAATCTCGCCGATCGCCTCCACCGCACCGACCGTGTCCACCTGGATGGCGGCGATCCTCGCGGCGATGTCCTCCGTGGCGCGGGCGGTCTCCCGGGCGAGTTCCTTGACCTCGGCGGCGACGACGGCGAAGCCCTTGCCCGCCTCGCCCGCCCGCGCGGCCTCGATGGTGGCGTTCAGCGCCAGCAGGTTCGTCTGCTCCGCGATGGAGGAGATCACGCCCACGACGTTGCCGATCTCGGAGGAGCTGGTGCCGAGCTTCCTCATCGTGTCGTTCGTGGCGGCGGCGACCTCGGTGGCGAGCCCGGCGATCCTGGCCGCCTCGTTGGCGTTGTGTGCGATCTCCCGGATCGAGGCGCCCATCTGCTCCGCCCCGGCCGCCACCGCCTGGACGTTGCGCGAGATCTGCTCGGCCGCGGCCGCGACGACGCCGGCCCGCGCCGACGTCTCGTCCGAGCCGACCGAGACCTGTCTGGTGGAGGCGGAGAGTCCCCCGGCAGCCGAGGCCACCTGGTCGGACGACTCCGCCACTCCGCGCACCAGCTCGCGCATGTTCACCACCGCCCGGTCGAGCGAGGCGGCCATCCGGCCGACCTCGTCGCGCCGCGTGACGCGGGTCGATCGCGTGAGGTCGCCGGACGCCAGCGCGTCGGCGACGCCCCTGACCTGGCGGATGCCACCGCTGATGACGCCGGCCACGGCGAGGCCCATCCCGAGCGCCAGCAGGGACCCGACCACGGCGACGACGACGATCGCGTTCCTCATGGCGATCGCCAGGTCGGCTGCCTCCTCGCTGCTGCGCAACGACTCCGCCTCCTGGAGTGCGATGAGCTCGCTGAGTCCGTCCAGGATGGCGGCGCCGGCCGGGTCGATGACGTCCTTGCGGATGGCGTTTGCCGCCACGCCCTCCCCGGTCTCGAAGAGCACGTCGACCTGCTTTGCGGCGTCGAGATATCCGGCCACGTTGACGAGCACCGCATCGAGCACCGCGACCTGCTCGGCCGTGGGAGAGGTCCGGGTCCGGTAGGTCTCGCTGAGGTCCTGGATCCGTGCGAGCGCGACGTCGCGCGCGTCGCGGCTCTCGAGCCGCGCGACCTCGTCGGTGGCGAGCGACCCGCTGGTCGAGCTGTACCGGGCCCAGACGAACTGGAACTTCATGTCCGCTGCGACGGCGGTGCCCCGCACGTCCTGCGCGTACATGGCCTCTGCCGCCGAGGCCATCCGGGTGGCGCTCGTGACACCCAACGTGCCGATGACGACCGTCACCGCCATCAGCAGGGCGAGGGTTGAGATGATCTTCGTGGCGACCCTGAGGTTGACGAACGCGCGCACCGCGCGGCGACGCCGGAGCCAGGCGCGCGCGGCGGTACGAAGCGTGATCATGGAGTGCTCCTCAGGTTGTCGTTCGGGCCCACGGCGCGGCCGTCGGCTCGGCTGCCCGGACGCGCCTCACCGACCGACCTCGCCCGCCAGGCCGCCCGTCGGCCCCGCACCGGCGCTGCCGCCATCCGGACCCGCACCTGCGCTGGCATGGACGAGACCACGCGAACCTCTGTCGCACTATCGGCCGGATGACGGCCCATTGAAGAGAAACGGCGTGACCCTGGCCGCGAGCCGCCGCTCGCGGGACACTGGAGACACGAGAACCGACGCGCCGCTTCGACACGGCGGTGTCGGACGCGCCAAGGGAGGCGAGCTCCGATGCAGGCAGTCACCAAGGGCGACAGGGTGGTCGTCCACCCGAAGCAGCTCGGTGGTCACAAGCGCGAGGGCGAGGTCGTCGAGGCTCGCGGCCCGGGTGGAACGGCGCCGTTCCTCGTGCGGTGGTCCGACACGGCGAGCGAGAGCGTGATCTTCCCCGGGCCCGGGACGGTCATCGTGCCGGCCCGCGAAGGTGCCGCACCGTCCCAGTAGTCACGTCCGGGGCGACCCGCTCACTGCTGGCTGACGCCGAGCCGATTGCTCAGCCGGCAGCGAGCCATCGCCTCGGTGGCCTCCGCCAGCCCGGACCGGACGCCCGCACGTAGCAGCGTCGCCCGGCAGACCATCACCTCCGAGATGACGGCTCCGGCCGAGTAGCAGCCACGGAACTCCCGGACCAGCCTCTCGGTGGCCTCCAGGCCCGCTTTTCGTTCGGTCACCATGACGATGGCGGTTCGACTCACGGTTGCCCCCTTGCTCGCTCGTGCGTCAGGGCAAGCGTCCACCCAAACCCGTCAACATGTGTAGAGAATTGACCCCGGTCTCACGGCGTGAGCGGGGCAGGGCCCACCAGAGGAGACGACGATGGCCACCGCGACCACCCAGCCGCGCGTCGTCGTCGGCGTGGACGGCTCGGCGCGCGCCGAGCTCGCCGTCGCCTGGGCCGCCGAGGAGGCGGTCCGGCGCGGGCTACGGCTGCACATCCTTCACGCCTTCCCGCTCGACTTCTCGATGGTCGCCAACGACCTGCTCTCCGCCGCCGAGGCCCGGGAGATGGGTGAGCGCATCTGCGAGGCCGCCGCGGACCGGGCTCGCACGAGCCATCCCGGGCTGCGCGTCTCCTCGGAGGTGCGCCTCGCGCGTCCGGCACCCACCCTCGTCGACGCGTCCCGCGACGCGGCCGTATTGGTGGTCGCGGCCCGGGGCCGCGGCGCGGTGAGCGGGAAGCTGCTCGGCTCGGTCTCCCGCCACGTCGCGGCCAACGCGCACAGCCCCGTCGTCGTGATCCGGCACCCCCAGGCCCGCGGCCCCCTCCCGGTCGTCGTCGGCGTGGACCGGTCCGCCAGGTCGACGGCGGCCCTGGCGTTCGCTCTGGCCGACGCCTCCCGCCGCGGGGTGCCGCTCCGGGCCGTGCACGCCACGCACGCGGACGTGGCCGCCGGCACGCCGGCACCCGACCCCGGGCCGTCTGCGCCCCGGCCGGGGCCACCGGCGCGCGGACGCGGGCCGTCGGCGACGGACCGCCGGGCCCGCCGGGCCGGGACGGAGCAGCTCCTCCGCTCGGTGATGGACGTGGCCAGCCGGTTCCCGGCGGTCGAGGTCGACTTCCAGCAGGTCCGCGCCCGTCCGGTCGAGGCCCTGCTGCGTCAGTCCGGCGAGGCGGGCCTGCTCGTCGTCGGCAGCCGTGGGCTTGCGGGGCTCACCGGCCTCGTCCGCGGCTCGGTGAGCCAGGGCTTGCTGAGCCGGGCCGAGTGTGCGGTCGCCGTCGTCCGTGGCTAGCGCTGGCGGGTCGGGTAGACGACGAACACGGGGTCGAGCTCCTCGCCGGCCGCGTACTGCTCGTTGAACACCGCCTGCCCCTCCTCGCTCAGGTACGCCGGGGTCTCGCCCCAGACGTAACCGGCGCCGGAGACCGCGGGGGCGCCGAGCGTGAGTGTCGCGAGCGGGATGCGCCGGTCTCGGTCGGGCCAGTGCCGGGAGTCGATGACGCTCAGGACACCGGCCCCGCCGTCGAGCGCGATCCACGGGTCGGCGATCATGACGAAGAGCATGTTGTGGTGCCCCGTCAGCCGGACGTCGCCGCGGAACTTGAGGACGCCGGTCCCGGTCGACGGGTCGTAGGTGGACCCGTCGGCGGGCTCGAACGTGAAGAAGCTCCCGTGGGTCAGCGACGCACCGTCGGTCTCGCGGTGGCCGCCGTCGGGCAGGCGCGAGATGTAGCGGATGAAGCTGCGCTTGAGCCCCCACGTCAGGCCGGGGCCGGGCAGGCTGTCGTCGCCTGCGGGACCGGCGGTGCGTGCGGGGTCGGCGGTCATGGCGGGCATCCTTCGTTGGTCGGTGGCACAGCGGCGTCGGGGCCAGGGTACGGCGCGGCATGACCGCCCCGGCGTCGCGTCCGGGCGGTACGCCAAAGGGCGGCACCTCGCGTGAGGTGCCGCCCTTCGGCGTTTTCCGATCAGCCCCGGAGCGTCGCCCCGGGAGCGGCGGGGATCAGAAGCCCATGCCGCCCATGTCGGGCTCGCCGCCACCGGCGGACGCGCCGGCCTTCTCCGGCTTGTCCGCGACGATGGCCTCGGTCGTGAGGAACAGGCCGGCGATGGAGGCCGCGTTCTGCAGGGCAGAGCGGGTCACCTTCACCGGGTCGTTCACGCCCGCGGCGAGCAGGTCCTCGTAGACGCCGGTCGCGGCGTTGAGGCCGTGGCCGACGGGCAGGCCGCGCACCTTCTCCGCGACGACGCCGCCCTCGAGGCCGGCGTTGATGGCGATCTGCTTGAGGGGGGCGTCCACCGCAACCTTCACGATGTTCGCACCCGTCGCCTCGTCACCCTCGAGGTCGAGACCGACGAACGCGTCCTTGGCGGCCTGGATGAGGGCGACGCCACCACCGGCAACGATGCCCTCCTCGACGGCGGCCTTGGCGTTGCGCACGGCATCCTCGATGCGGTGCTTGCGCTCCTTGAGCTCGACCTCGGTCGCGGCACCGGCCTTGATGACGGCCACGCCACCGGCCAGCTTGGCCAGGCGCTCCTGCAGCTTCTCGCGGTCGTAGTCCGAGTCCGAGTTCTCGATCTCGGCGCGGATCTGCGCGACCCGGCCCTCGATCTGCGCGGCGTCGCCGGCGCCCTCGACCATCGTGGTCTCGTCCTTGGTGACGACGACCTTGCGGGCGCGGCCCAGCATGGACAGGTCGGCGTTCTCCAGCTTGAGACCGACGGTCTCGGAGATGACCTGGCCACCGGTGAGGATGGCCATGTCCTGCAGCATCGCCTTGCGGCGGTCGCCGAAGCCGGGGGCCTTGACGGCCACGGACTTGAAGGTGCCGCGGATCTTGTTCACGACGAGCGTGGCCAGGGCCTCGCCCTCGACGTCCTCGGCGATGATCGCCAGCGGCTTGCCGGACTGGATGACCTTCTCCAGCAGCGGCAGCAGGTCCTTGACGTTGGAGATCTTCGACTCCACCAGCAGCACGTAGGCGTCCTCCAGGACGGCCTCCTGGCGCTCCTGGTCGGTGACGAAGTACGCGGAGAGGTAGCCCTTGTCGAAGCGCATGCCCTCGGTGAGCTCGAGCTCGAGGCCCAGGGCGTTGGACTCCTCGACGGTGACGACGCCCTCCTTGCCGACCTTGTCCAGCGCCTCGGCGATGAGCTCGCCGATGGCGACGTCGCCGGCGGAGATCGCGGCGGTGGCGGCGATCTGGTCCTTGGTCTCGATGTCACGCGCCTGCAGGATGAGCTGCGCGATGACGGCCTCGACGGCCTTGTCGATCCCCTTCTTCAGGGCGATCGGGTTGGCGCCGGCGGCGACGTTGCGCAGGCCCTCGCGCACGAGCGCCTGGGCGAGCACGGTGGCGGTGGTGGTGCCGTCACCCGCGACGTCGTCGGTCTTCTTGGCGACCTCCTTGACGAGCTCGGCGCCGATCTTCTCGTAGGGCTCCTCGAGCTCGATCTCCTTGGCGATGGACACACCGTCGTTGGTGATCGTGGGGGCTCCCCACTTCTTCTCCAGGACGACGTTGCGGCCCTTCGGGCCGAGGGTGACCTTGACGGTGTCGGCGAGGATGTTGAGTCCACGCTCCATACCGCGACGGGCCTCCTCGTTGAAGGCGATGGTCTTAGCCATGCGTTCGATCCTCCACTAGTGGCTGTTCGAACGGCTGGCGAGCGCCCGCGACGGACGACCAGGGTGGAAGACGGTCATGTCCCGCCCACACCCGGGCCTCACCGGCCAGCCGGTTGGTTTCTGTCACTCTCAGGTCGAGAGTGCTAACTCGATATTGGCACTCTCACCACCCGAGTGCAAGGTCGGGCGGGGACGTGCGTACCTCACACCGGGTCGCGGCGCCGGCTCGGGGCCGTCACACCGGGTCGGGGCGCGGCCCCCGGCGCCCTCACAACCGTGCGGTGGCCCACACGGCGCCGGTCTGGGTGGTCAGTTCGAGGGTGTCCACCGCCGAGGTCGGGGCCGGGACGACCCAGGTGGCCCCGCGGTCGTCGGCGAGGACCCACTTCCCCACGCTCTGACGTGTCCCGTCCGCGAGCACGAGCCAGCACTCGTAGCTCGCCCCCGCCCGGCCCCCGCTGACATCCACGACGAGCACGTCCTCGCCGTCGTACCAGGAACTCGCGACACTGCCGACCGTCGCTCCGGCGGCCGTGACGACCGGCGTGCCGACCGCGACGGAGGCCGTGGGCGGCGTGTGCTGCTCCCGCCCGAGCAGCACACCGGCCGTCGCGCCGGCGCCGACGAGCAGCCCCACCCCGGCGGCGAGGGTGGCGGCGAGGTGGAACCGGCGTGGACGCGCGGCGGCGCCGGTGCGCCGTCGGCCGCGCGGGGCGCCGGCGGCGGGGCCGGTGCCGGTGCCGGTGCCGGTGCCGGTGCGGAGTCGGCCATGCGCGGCGGTGGCGGGGCCGGGGACGGACCCACGGGCGGTCCGGGCGCCGGCGCGGAAGGGGCCGGCGCCCGCGTCCGCGTCCGCGTCGGTGGCGGCAGTGGCACCGGTCATCCCCATGGCGGCGAGCACCTTGCTGTCGAAACCCGGCGGCGGCTCCACGCGCGGCGCCGCGGCCAGGACGTGGTCGACGGCGGAAGAGACGGCCGTGTACTCCTGCCGGCAGCCCTCGCACGTGTCGAGGTGCTGCGCGAGCGCGCTGCGCCCGGGCTCCGGGACCGCGGCGAGCGCCAGGTCGACGAGCGCGTCCGGCGACGGGTGCTCAGTCATGGTCCGCCCCCAGCTCGGCGCGCACCCGCCGCAGCCCGGTCCGGATCCGCGTCTTGGCCGTCCCGAGCGGGATGCCCTCGTGCCTGCTCACCTCGAGGGCGGTGCACCCGCCGATGACGGCCAGCGCCACGGCACGGGCCTGCTCGGGCGGCAGCTCACGCAGCCGCGCCATGGCGCGGTCGGACTCCAGGTGCTGCAGGGCCATCTCCTCCGGCTCAGCGGGATGCATCGTCGCGGCCAGCATCTGCTCGAGGGCGTCGTCCGCGGTGGGTGTCGATCGGCGCATCCGCACGGCGTCGATCGCGGCGTTGCGGGTGATCGTCAGGAGCCACGTCAGGACCGACGCGCGGCGGATGTCGTAGCTTGCGGCCGCGCGCCACGCCCGGACGAAGACCTCCTGGCTGACGTCCTCGGCGAGCGCCGGGTCCCGCGTCACCGACAGCGCCAGGCCGTAGACCGGCGCCTGGAACCGGCGCACGAACGCGACCGCCGCCTGCTCGTCGTCCAGCGCCAAGCCGTCGACGAGGGCGGCGTCAGCCGCGCGGTCCGCCCGTGAGAACAGGTGCACGGTCTCAGGTACGTTGGCCCGCGCCGGAGGGATTGCGGGGACGTCCGGCGGTGGGGTGGCGGCGTCCTGCGGCGGAGGGGTGGCGGCGTCCTGCGGCGGAGGGGCCGCGGTGTCGCGCGCCGGAGCGCATCCGTGGGCGGCGACGGCGGTGCCCGGGTGCAATCCGGGCACACCGCTGCCGCGTATCACCTCCGACGAACGGACCGGCGGGGGCCGCCCCGGCTTCCACCTCATCGAGCACCTTTCTCGTGATCCCTTGGAGGAATCATGCGCGCACATGCCTTGCGGTTCTCGGCGGCGGGGCTGTTCGCCCTCGCCCTGCTCACCGGCTGCGGCGGCGGCAACACCGGCGGCGGCACCGGCACGGGGGCCGGTGGGGAGACCGCCACCACCCCGTCGACCACGTCGCCGTCCGCGTCCACGTCCAGCGAGGGGTCCGAGCAGAGCGGCGGGGAGGTCGTCAAGACGGCCCAGACCGATCTCGGCACGATCCTCGTCGACGAGGACGGCCGCACCCTGTACCTGTACACCAAGGACTCCCCCGGCAAGAGCGTGTGCGAGGGCGACTGCCTCGTGGCGTGGCCGCCGGTCGGGAAGGCCACCGCGGGCGAGGGCGTCGACGCCTCCATGCTCGGGACGATCACCCGCAGCGACGGCGCGACCCAGGCCAGCTACGGCGACTGGCCGCTGTACTACTACGCGGCGGACACCAAGGCCGGGGACACCACCGGCCAGGGCGTGGGCGGCGTCTGGTGGGTCATCGGCACCGACGGCAAGGCCATCGGGATGGGGGCGCCCGCCAGCAGCATGCCGGCCAGCAGCATGTCGTACTGAGGTCCCGGGCAGCGCGACCGGGCGGTCGGGCGGCGCCGGCCGCCCCCGCAGGACCCGTCCTCTCCGGGTAGCGACGCCGGGACGCGACCGGGGTAGATTCGGACGATGACCTTAGCCGTCACGCCGGCGCCGGTCGCCGCGCCCGAGCCGTCGACGCTCCCGCGACCGGCCGCCGACGGGGTCCGCGTGCGCCCCTACGACCGCCGCCGCCGGCGCCGCCGCGCGCTGACCCTGACAGGAGCGGGGCTGGCTTACCTGGCCCTCGCGGTGTGGTCGGTGCACCTGAAGGCGACGGAGACGACCGAGGCCTATATCCCGCTCTACCTCGACGGCGTGGCCCTGCAGGCCGACGGGACCGTCACCGACGTGACCGCCGCGCTGGGCGCGGCCTACCTGCCCGGCTCGCGGGTCCTCGCCGCAGACAGTGACGACCCGGCCGCGCGCGCCCTCGCCGCCGAGCAGCGCGCCTGGCTGGCCCAGGGCACCGTGCCAGGCGTGGGCACCGCGTACGAGGAGCTCGTGACGGGCGCCCTGCTGGACATCCACACCCTCACCGGCGCGACCGTCGACGACGACGGCCGGCTCTCGTCGGCGGCGCCCGGCGCGGCCGTCGCCGGGTGGACGGACCGGTGGCGGTTCGTGTGGCCCCGGGACAGCTCGTTCGTCGCCGCCGCCCTGGCGCGCACGGGCCACACCGAGGACGCGCTCGCCGTGCTCGGGTACCTCCAGGACGTCCAGAGCGAGGGCGGCGGCTTCCAGGCGCGGTACCTCCCGGGCGGGGCGGGCGTGCCCGACAGCCGGGGGATCCAGATCGACGGCACCGGCTGGACGCTCTGGTCCGCCGCCGCCGTGCTGGAAGCCATCGACGACGACGCGCGGCGGCAGGGCGCGTTCGACGAGCTGCGCCCCCTGATCGACCGGTCTACCGACCACATCCTCGACCTCACCGACCGCGCGGGACACCTGCCGCCGCCCTCCGCCGACTACTGGGAGGTGGAGGAGGCCGAGCTGACGCTCGGCACTGTCGCACCGCTGCTCTCCGGGCTCGAGCACGCTGCCGCCATGTACGGCGCCGCGGGCGAGACCGGGCGGTCCACGGCGGCCGCCGCGCGGGCCGAGCAGGTGCGCGACGCGGTGGAGGAGACCTTCGGCCCGCACGGCTACACGCGTTATGCGGGTGCCGGACCCGCGAACCTCCTGCTGGGATCCAACGGCCGGGACGCCGCGACCGCGATGCTGCTGCCCCCGTTCACCGCGGAGCCCCTGGACGGGGCGGAGGCAGCCTGGCTCGCCTCCGCCGCCGAGATGGGCCGCCCCGCCGGCGGCGTCGCGCCCGGCGCGGGGTGGAAGCGGGACGGCATCTCCTGGACCCCGGAGACGACGCTGTACGCGCTGACCGCGGCGGCCAACGGCCACCCCGACCGGGCCACCGGGTGGCTCGACTGGGTCGCCGCGCACCGCACGGCCTCGGGCGCGATCCCGGAGAAGGTGCTTGCCGGCGGCGCCCCGGCCGCAGTCGCCCCGCTGACCTGGTCCGGCGCCAACGTCATCCTCGCCGTCGCCGCCCTCGAGGACATCGGGGCCCTGTAGGCGCGTTGGGCGCCCGGCGCGGGCGTCGTCGGTGCGGCCGTGCCCGCGCGCGGGCATGATCTCCCCATGACGCCTTCCGACGGCGCCGGGCCGACCCCGGGGCGCGCGGCCGTGCCGTGGTCCCGCTTCGTGGCGCTCGGCGACTCCCTCACCGAGGGGCTGTGGGACATCGACCCCGCGGCCCCGGACCGTCCGCGCGGCTGGGCCGACCTGCTGGCCGAGCGGCTCGCCGAGCGCCGGGCGCCGCACCAGGCCGCGCAGGCGCCGTTCGAGTACGCCAACCTGGCCGTGCGCGGGCGGCTGCTGGGCGAGATCGTCGAGGAGCAGGTGCCCGCCGCGATCGCGCTCGGCCCCGATCTCGTCAGCCTCATCGGCGGCGGCAACGACCTGCTCCGCCCCGGCCGGGACCCGGACGCCCTGGCGGCCCGGCTCGAGGGCGCCGTCGAGCGCCTGCGGGCCACGGGCGCCGATGTGCTGCTCGCGACCGGCATGGACCCGAGCGACTCCCCCGTCCTGCGGGCCACCCGCCCCCGCGTCGCGACCTTCAACGCCCACGTGTGGTCCATCGCCCGGCGCCACGGCGCCCACGTGCTCGACGTCTGGGGCATGCGCTCGCTGCGGGACTGGCGCATGTGGGCCCAGGACCGGATCCACCTGACCACGGCCGGCCACGAGCGGGTCACCCAGGCGGCGCTGGTGGCGCTCGGCCTCGGCGCCGACGACGACGCCTGGGACGACCCCCTCGCCGCCCTGCCGCCGGTGGCGCGCGCGGAACGGCTGCGGGGCGACCTCGTGTGGGCGCGCCAGTACGCCTACCCGTGGATGGGGCGACGGCTGCGGCGGCGCTCCTCTGGGGATGCGCGCAGGCCCAAGCGTCCGGCGCTCGCCCCCGTCCGGCCGGGGTGGGTCACCGTGGCCGGGGAGGGAGATGCCTGAGCCACGGGCTCGGCGCGGCACGCTGCACAACGACGGCAGTCGTGTGCGTCCCACGGCCGCCAACACGTCCAACTACACCCTTGTGGTCTTTGTCACAGGCAGGGAGTAGGCTCGTACACATGTTCGATACATCGGCGGGCGAGGGGACGGCCGGGGGCGACGCTCCCGGGGGCCGGCCGCGGGCCGGAGCCGGGGGGCTGGAGGCGGTGCTGTCGGTCTTCCTCCAGGCGGCCCGGGTGGCCCGGGTGGCGCACGGCGCCCCGGTCGGGCGCCCCTCCGCGGCCGTGGTCGACCTCGTGCTGCCCCGCCCCGGCTCGCACCATCCGAGCGATGCCGACGGGCCCGGGACCGCGCCCGCCGCCCCGGCCGGGCAGGCGGTGAACGGCCCGCCGGAACCGCCCGACCCGGCGGCTGAGGCCGCCGGTGCCGACCCGCGCGGCGCCGACCCGGGCCACGCCGACGCGGGCGGTGCCGCCGGTCCGGCCGGTGCCGCCGCGGGCGGTGCCGCTGCGCCCGACGCCGACGCGGGCGGTGGTGGTGCGCCCGCCGCGGGTGGGGTGCTGGCGGGGGGCGGTGAGCTGGTGGGGATGGACCTCGCGGTCGTGCTGGCGGGCGTGGCCCCGGCCGGGCAGGACGCGGGCGACCTGGTCGAGCTCGCTGCGGGGTGGTCCCGGCTGATCTCCTGGGCCCACGCCCAG
>NZ_RXOZ01000035.1 GCF_003991205.1 Georgenia sp. SYP-B2076
TTCCGAACCCGGAAGCTAAGCCCCTCAGCGCCGATGGTACTGCACGGGAGACTGTGTGGGAGAGTAGGACACCGCCGAACACCCATCAACAGAAAGGCCCCCACCACCGGTGGGGGCCTTTCTGCATCCCGGACGTGAGAATCCCGTCTTGTCGCCTTCCCGGGGGTCCAACGAAACGGGACCCACCGGCAGGTGGCGGCCTCTTCAGGGCCGCAAACAATGCCGGTCGACGAGCGACGCCCCAGGACGCCAGGCGTCACGCCCGCAGCCGACGTCGGGTCCGCGTTAGACGCTAGGACCTGACCGCTCGGCGCCGAAAGCCGGACCGCGGGCGGAGCGCCCGGCACGGTTAGGACTTGACCGCTCGACGTGGGGTGGGGTGGGGACTCGGCCGCTCCGCGCACTTGCCCTGCGCGGCGGGGCGGCCAGGCGTTCGTTCTTGGGCGCGCCGTCCGAATGTGCGTGCGGGGAAGCCCCTATTGCGCCGTCGGGGGCGGATAGCGCATCGTCAGTAGCCCGGGCGCCTGCTGAAGCGCGCTGGGCCGTCAACGCCGCGACTCGATTGGTCGAGAAGATGCCTGACAATCACGAACCGAGCAACCCGGCCGTCACCGGAGACCATTCGCCGGCGCCGGGAGACACGCGAGAGGTCCCCAGGAACACGGCGTTCTTCGGGCACCCGCTCGGCCTCCTGACCCTGTTCGGGACGGAGCTGTGGGAGCGGTTCAGCTACTACGGCATGCGCGCGATCCTGCTCTTCTACCTCACCGACACGGTCGCCAAGGGCGGCCTGGCCATGGAGCAGACGAGCGGGCTGGCGCTCGTCTCGATCTACGGCACGTCGGTCTACCTGCTCTCGGTGGTGGGCGGCTGGCTCGCCGACCGGATGATCGGCGCGCGCCGCTCGGTGCTCTACGGCGGCATCATCATCGCCGCCGGCCACGTCCTGCTCACGGTCCCCATCGCGGCGTCCTCCTACCTGGGCATCGCCTGCGTCGCCCTGGGGACGGGGCTGCTCAAGCCCAACGTCTCGAGCATGGTCGGGGAGCTCTACGATCGCGGCGACCCCCGCCGTGACGGCGCGTTCTCGATCTTCTACATGGGCATCAACCTCGGCTCGCTCGCCGCGCCGTTCCTGGTCGGGCTGGCCCGCACCTGGGGTGGCTACCACGCCGGGTTCGCCGTGGCGGCGGTCGGCATGGCGCTGGCGCTGATCTTCTTCGTGGCCGGCCGTCGCCTCCTCGGCGGTGCCGGTGACACGGTGACCAACCCGCTCCAGCCGCACGAGGGCCCCGCCGTCATCAGGTGGGGAGTGATCGGCGTGGTGGTGATCATCGCGCTCGTAGCCGCCGTAAAGCTCGTGACGCAGGGCTCACTCCTCTCGACGTTCATCGACACGATGTCGATCCTCGCCTTCGCCACCCCGGTCCTGTACTTCGTCGTCATGTACCGCTCCCCGAGGGTCACCGCGCACGAGCGGTCCCGGGTGCTCGCCTACATACCGCTGTTCGTCACGGCCATGATCTTCTGGATGATCTTCGAGCAGGCCGCGACGACGATGGCGGCGTTCGCCGAGAACCGCACGCAGCTGAACCTGTTCGGCCGGACACTCCCGCCGGAGCTGTTCCAGTCCATCAACCCGGCCCTCATCGTGATCTTGGCGCCCGTGTTCGCGGGCCTCTGGGTCAAGCTCAAGGGGCACCCGCCCACGGCGATCAAGTTCGCCCTCGGCCTCGGGCTCGCCGCGCTCTCGTTCCTGTTCCTCGCGGGCATGTCCGCCCGCTACGCGGACACCCTCGCACCCGCGTGGGTCCTCGGCGTGACCTACCTGCTCCAGACCCTCGGCGAGCTGTGCCTGTCGCCCGTCGGCCTCGCGGCGACGACGCTGCTGGCGCCGGCGGCGTTCCGCAGCCAGTCGATGGCGCTGTGGTTCCTCGCCCCCGCCGCGGGGCAGGCCATCACCGCCCAGCTCGTGCAGGTGACCGAGGGCACGTCGGACTCGACGTACTTCGGCGGCATCGGCGTGGTCGCCATGATCTTCGCGATCGCGCTCCTCACCCTCTCGCCGTGGGTCACGCGGCACATCAAGGCCGGCGCCGAGACCGTCGAGGAGGTCGAGCTCGAGTCGTGACCCCCGCCCGGGACGGCGTCCGTCCTGCGATCCGTGCCGGTCACGGTGCCGTGCGCGCCCTAGACTCGCCGCATGAGCACTGACGCCCCAGCACGTCCCGACATCAAGCCCCGCAGCCGCCAGGTAACCGACGGCATCGAAGCCACAGCCTCCCGCGGCATGCTCCGCGGCGTGGGCATGGGGGACGAGGACTTCGCCAAGCCCCAGATCGGTATCGCGAGCTCGTGGAACGAGATCACGCCCTGCAACCTCTCCCTCGACCGTCTCGCGCAGGCGGCCAAGGAGGGCGTGCACGCCGGCGGCGGCTACCCGATGCAGTTCGGCACGATCTCGGTCTCGGACGGCATCTCCATGGGCCACGAGGGGATGCACTTCTCCCTCGTCTCGCGCGACGTCATCGCCGACTCCGTCGAGACCGTCATGCAGGCAGAGCGTCTCGACGGCTCCGTGCTGCTCGCCGGCTGCGACAAGTCCTTGCCCGGCATGCTCATGGCCGCGGCGCGCCTCGACCTGGCGAGCGTGTTCATCTACGCCGGTTCGATCATGCCCGGCTACGTCAGGCTCTCCGACGGCACCGAGAAGGACGTCACGATCATCGACGCCTTCGAGGCGGTGGGCGCGTGCTCCCGCGGGCTCATGAGCACCGAGGACCTCGGCCGCATCGAGCGCGCGATCTGCCCGGGCGAGGGCGCCTGCGGCGGGTACTACACCGCGAACACCATGGCGACCGTCGCCGAGGCCATGGGCATGTCGATCCCGGGGTCGGCCACGCCGCCGTCGGCCGACCGCCGGCGCGACGCCGGCGCCCACCGCGCCGGTGAGGCCGTCGTCGAGATGCTGCGCCAGGGCCTCACCTCGCACGACATCATGACCAAGGGGGCGTTCGAGAACGCCATCGCCGTCGTCCAGGCCTTCGGCGGCTCCACGAACGCCGTCCTGCACCTGCTCGCCATCGCCCACGAGGCGGACGTCGACCTCACCCTGGGCGACTTCGCGCGCATCGGCGCCAAGGTGCCGCACCTGGCCAACCTCAAGCCTTACGGGCAGTACGTCATGAACGACGTCGACAAGGTCGGCGGCATCCAGGTGGTCATGAAGTCCTTGCTCGACGAGGGCCTGCTCGACGGCGACTGCATGACCGTGACCGGCAAGACCGTGGCCGAGAACCTCGAGAAGCTCGCGCCCGAGGCCCCCGACGGCAAGGTGCTGCGCTCCACGAGCGACCCGATCGCGAAGACCGGCGGGATCACCATCCTCCACGGCTCGCTGGCGCCCGAGGGCGCGGTCGTCAAGTCGGCGGGCTTCGAGACCGACGTCTTCGAGGGCACGGCCCGCGTGTTCGACCGCGAGCGTGCCGCCATGGACGCCCTCGAGGACGGCACCATCACGCACGGCGACGTCGTCGTCATCCGCTACGAGGGCCCCAAGGGCGGCCCCGGCATGCGGGAGATGCTCGCGATCACCGGCGCCATCAAGGGCGCGGGGCTCGGCAAGGACGTGCTCCTCCTCACCGACGGCCGGTTCTCGGGCGGCACGACCGGCCTGTGCGTCGGCCACGTCGCGCCCGAGGCCGTCGACGCCGGCCCCATCGCCTTCATCAGGGACGGCGACCGGATCCGCCTCGACGTCGGCAACGGCCGGCTGGACCTCCTGGTCGACGAGGCCGAGCTCGAGGCGCGCAAGCAGGGCTGGGAGCCGCTGGCCCCGAAGTTCACCAAGGGCGTGCTCGGTAAGTACACCAAACTCGTGCAGTCCGCCTCGCGCGGCGCCATCCTCGAGTAGCGGCCGCCCTCGGGCGCCGGCGGCGGCAGGACCGCGCACCCCGCACGCCGCGCGCCCGAGGCCTCCGTGCCGGTGACGAACGGCCCGCACCCCACGGGGTGCGGGCCGTCTCCGTGCCGTGAAGGCCGTCAGATAACGATGTGACCTCGCCACCGCGCGGGTGTATAAGGTACGTGGAACGTCCGTTAGTCGTTCCGTGTATCCGGGCGGCGACGCTGCGGCCCGGCCGAACGCTGGAGACGCACATGTTGAGACAGAAGCACGTCGATGTCGTGCGCACCGATCCCGCGAGACCACCGGTCGCCGTGATCGATCGCACCCCGATGACCCCCCGCAAGAAGATTCTCTTCGCCGTCATCGCGCTGGTGGCGGCGGTCGCGTGGGCCATCATCGCATTCGTCCGCGGCGAGGAGGTCAACGCCCGCTGGTTCGTCGTGGCCGCGGTCGGCACGTACATCATCGGCTACCGCTTCTACGCCCGGCTCATCGAGTACAAGGTCGTGCGGCCCCGCGACGACCGCGCCACCCCGGCCGAGCTCTACGACAACGGCAAGGACTACGAGCCGACGGACCGGCGCGTGCTCTTCGGCCACCACTTCGCGGCCATCGCCGGCGCGGGGCCCCTGGTGGGTCCGGTCATGGCGGCCCAGATGGGCTACCTGCCCGGCACGATCTGGATCGTCATCGGCGCGGTGCTGGCCGGCGCGGTCCAGGACTACCTGGTCCTGTGGCTCTCCGTCCGCCGTCGCGGGCGCTCCCTCGGGCAGATGGTCCGCGACGAGCTCGGCACGGTCGGGGGCGTCGCCGGGCTCATCGGCGTCTTCGCCATCATGATCATCATCATCGCCGTGCTCGGGCTCATCGTCGTCAACGCGCTCGCCGAGAGCCCGTGGGGCGTGTTCTCCATCGCGATGACCATCCCGATCGCCCTGTTCATGGGGATCTACCTGCGGTTCCTGCGCCCGGGCAAGGTCGCCGAGGTCTCGGCCATCGGCGTCGTGCTGCTCCTGGCCGCGATCATCGCCGGCGGCTACGTGAACGGCTCGGACTGGGGCCAGGAGTACCTGACCCTGAGCAAGGTCACCCTGGCCTGGTGCCTGATCATCTACGGCTTCGCCGCCTCCGTCCTGCCCGTGTGGCTGCTCCTCGCGCCCCGCGACTACCTCTCGACCTACATGAAGGTCGGCACCATCGCCCTCCTCGCCATCGGCATCCTGTGGGTCGGCCCGCAGGTCCAGGCCCCGGCGGTGAGCAGCTTCGCGATCAACGGCGACGGGCCCGCCTTCGCGGGCACCCTGTTCCCGTTCCTGTTCATCACCATCGCGTGCGGCGCGCTCTCCGGGTTCCACTCGCTCATCGCCTCCGGCACCACGCCCAAGCTGCTGGAGAAGGAGGGGCAGGCGCGCATCATCGGCTACGGCGGGATGCTCACCGAGTCCTTCGTCGCGATCATGGCGCTCGTGACGGCCGTCGTCGTCGACCAGAACCTCTACTTCGCGATGAACGCGCCGGCCACCCTGACCGGAGGCACGCCGGAGACGGCGGCCGCCTACGTCAACTCGCTCGGCGTCGGGTCCTCGCCCGTGACCCCTGACCAGATCAGCGGGGCGGCGGCGGGCGTGGGGGAGGAGTCGATCATCTCCCGCACCGGCGGCGCGCCCACGCTGGCCTTCGGGATGTCCGAGGTGCTCTCGCAGATGCTCGGCGGGGACGCGCTCAAGGCGTTCTGGTACCACTTCGCCATCATGTTCGAGGCGCTGTTCATCCTCACCACGGTCGACGCCGGAACCCGCGTCGCGCGGTTCATGCTCACCGACACCCTCGGCAACCTGGGCGGCTCCTTCCGGAAGTTCCGTGACCCGTCGTGGCGCGTGGGCGCCTGGGTGGCCTCCCTCGTGGTGGTCGCCGCGTGGGGCGCGATCCTGCTCATGGGCGTCACGGACCCCCTCGGCGGCATCAACACCCTCTTCCCGCTCTTCGGCATCGCGAACCAGCTGCTCGCCGCCATCGCGCTGACGCTCGTCTTCGTGGTCCTGATGAAGAAGAAGCTGTACAAGTGGGCGTGGATGGCCGGCGTGCCGCTGGCCTGGGACCTCCTGGTCACCATGACGGCCTCGTACCAGAAGATCTTCTCCGCCAACCCGGCCCTGGGGTACTGGGCGCAGAACCGCCGGTTCGTCGCCGCGCGCGAGGCCGGCGAGACCTCGCTCGGCACCGCCGCCACGCCGGAGGCGATGGACGCGGTCATCCGCAACACCTACATCCAGACGTCGCTGTCGGTCCTGTTCGCGGTGCTCGTGCTCGTCGTCTTCGTCACCGGGATGGTGGTCGTGGTCCGCTCCGTGCGCGCCGGCGGCCTTCCGACGTCGGAGGAGGGGGACGAGCCCTCGCACCGGTTCGCGCCGCGGGGCCTGAGGGCGACCGAGGCCGAGAAGGCGATCGAGGCCGAGTGGCTCGAGGTGGACCCGGACGCCGTCTTCCACGGCGCGAAGGGCCACGCGCGCGACCACGAGGAGCGCGACCACGAGGAGGCGGTGCGTTGACGGCGGTGGCCGACGGCGCGCGCGGCGGACGGGACGTCCTCGTGCGCGCCTCGTCCGCCGCGGGACGCGCCCTGGGCGCCGTGCGCTGGTACATCACCACGGTGATGGGTGACCACGACTACGCGCGCTTCGTCGCCCACCAGCAGCGCGTGCACCCGGGCGCGCCCGTCCCCACGGAGAAGGAGTTCTGGCGCCGCCGCTGGGCGGAGCAGGACGCCAACCCCGGCGCGCGCTGCTGCTGAGCGCAGCTCGCACCGGCGAGGGGCCGTCACCCACGGGTGGCGGCCCCTCGTCCGTTCGGGGGCCTTGACCCCGGGCGCGGGCCGGATCCCGGCGCGGCCGGTCGCCCGTCGCGGCGGCCCGCCGCGAAGTGGCAGGGCGCGCACCGGCGGTGTATGACTGCTTCGACGGCCGCCCCGCCGTCGTGGTCCGGTGCGGTGCCGCAGCCCGCCGGTGAGTCGCCGGGAGAGCCTGATGTCTCATTCCGATGTTGTCGACACGGTCCGCACCGACCCGTCCCGCCCGCCGGTGGCGGTGATCGACCGCAGCCCGATGACCCCCCGCAAGAAGCTGGTCTTCGCGGTCATCGCGTTGGTGGCGGCGGTGGCGTGGGCGATGATCGCGATCGTGCGCGGCGAGACCGTCAACGCGCGCTGGTTCGTCGTGGCCGCGGTCGGCACGTACATCGTCGGCTACCGCTTCTACGCCCGGCTCATCGAGTACAAGGTCGTGCGGCCCCGCGACGACCGCGCCACCCCGGCGGAGCTGTACCGCAACGGGAAGGACTATGAGCCGACGGACCGGCGCGTGCTCTTCGGCCACCACTTCGCGGCCATCGCCGGGGCCGGCCCGCTCGTCGGCCCCGTCCTCGCCGCCCAGATGGGCTATCTGCCCGGGGCCATCTGGATCGTCATCGGCGCGGTGCTCGCCGGCGCCGTCCAGGACTACCTCGTCCTCACCCTCTCGGTGCGCCGGCGCGGCCGGTCGCTCGGGCAGATGGTCCGCGACGAGACCGGCACGGTCGGCGGCGTCGCCGGGCTCATCGGCGTCTTCGCCATCATGATCATCATCATCGCGGTCCTCGGCCTGGTGGTCGTCAACGCGCTCGCCCAGAGCCCGTGGGGCGTGTTCTCCATCGCGATGACGATCCCGATCGCCCTGTTCATGGGGATCTACCTGCGGTTCCTGCGCCCGGGCAAGGTGACCGAGGTGTCCCTGATCGGCGTGGTCCTCCTCCTGCTGGCGATCATCGCCGGCGGCTGGGTGAACGGCACCGGCTGGGGCCAGGAGTACCTGACGCTGGGCAAGGTCACCCTCGCGTGGTGCCTGATCGTCTACGGCTTCGCCGCGTCCGTGCTGCCGGTGTGGCTGCTCCTCGCGCCCCGCGACTACCTCTCGACGTTCATGAAGGTCGGCACCATCGTGCTGCTGGCGCTGGGGATCCTCCTGGTCGGCCCGCACGTCCAGGCGCCCGCCGTCAGCCACTTCGCGCTGGACGGCACAGGCCCGGCCTTCGCCGGGAAGCTGTTCCCGTTCCTGTTCATCACCATCGCGTGCGGCGCGCTCTCCGGGTTCCACTCCCTCATCTCCTCCGGCACGACGCCGAAGATGCTCGAGAAGGAGAGCCAGGCGCGCATCATCGGCTACGGCGGGATGCTCACCGAGTCCTTCGTCGCGATCATGGCGCTGCTGACGGCCGTCGTCATCGACCAGCACCTCTACTTCGTCATGAACGCCCCCGACGCCGTGACCGGCGGGACCCCGGAGACCGCGGCGGCCTACGTGAACGGGCTGGGCCTCGGCGGCGTCGACGTCACGCCCGGCACGATCGCCGGCGCGGCCTCGGGCGTGGGGGAGGAGTCGATCATCTCCCGGACCGGCGGCGCGCCCACGCTGGCGTTCGGCATGTCGCAGGTCCTCTCGGGCGCCCTGGGCGGGGATGCGCTCAAGGCGTTCTGGTACCACTTCGCCATCATGTTCGAGGCGCTGTTCATCCTCACCACGGTCGACGCCGGAACCCGCGTCGCGCGGTTCATGCTCACCGACACCCTCGGCAACCTGGGCGGCTCCTTCCGGAAGTTCCGCGATCCGTCGTGGCGCGTGGGCGCCTGGGTGGCCTCCCTCGTGGTGGTCGCCGCGTGGGGCGCGATCCTGCTCATGGGCGTCACGGACCCCCTCGGCGGCATCAACACCCTCTTCCCGCTCTTCGGCATCGCGAACCAGCTGCTCGCCGCCATCGCGCTGACGGTGGTGTTCGTCGTGATCATGAAGAAGCAGCTGTACCGGTGGGCCTGGATCGCGGGCGTGCCCCTGGCGTGGGACCTGATCGTGACGATGACCGCCTCGTACCAGAAGGTCTTCAGCGCCGACCCGGCGATCGGGTACTGGGCGCAGAACCGCCGGTTCGTCGGTGCGCGGGAGGCGGGCGAGACCAGCCTGGGCAGCGCCACCGACCCCGCCGCCATGGACGCCGTCATCCGCAACACCTACATCCAGACGACGCTGCAGGCCCTGTTCGCCGTGCTCGTGCTCATCGTGTTCCTCGCGGGCATGGTCGTCGTCGTGCGGTCGGTGCGCGCCGGCGGCCTGCCGACCTCGGAGGAGGGCGACGAGCCCTCGCACCGGTTCGCGCCGACCGGTCTGATCGCCACGAAGACGGAGAAGGAGATCGAGGCCGAGTGGCTCGCCGTCGATCCCGAGGGCGTCTTCCACGGCGCGCAGGGCCACGCGGGCGACCACGCGAAGCAGGCGGCACGGTGACCGCCGAGGCCCGGGCGCCGCGTGCGGCGACCAGCGCGGCCGGGGCGCCGGGCACCGAGGGGACGGCGCGCGCGGCGACCGTCCGCGCCGCCCGCGCGGTGCGCTGGTACGTGCGGGCCTTGATGGGCGACGGCGACTACGAGCGTTACGTCGCGTACCTCCGGCGCGCCCATCCGGATGCCGAGGTGCCCACCGAGAAGGAGTTCTGGTGCCGGCGCTGGGCCGAGCAGGAGGCGAACCCGGGCGCGCGCTGCTGCTGACCCGGCTCCGGCCGCCGGGCCCCGGGTCAGAGCCCCGCGAGCACGTGGGCGCAGAGGATCTTGACGATCAGGGCCATGGGGTAGACAAGGGCATACCCGAGCGCCACCCGCGGGTCGTGCGCGGTGCGCCCGTTCGCGTAGGCGAGCAGCGCCGTCTGCGTCTGCATGCCGGCGAGGATCCCGGACAGGCGCGTGCCGCCCACGTGCAGGCCCCAGCGGAGCAGCGCGTACGCCGCCAGCCCGACGACGAGCGTGACGACGACGCCGACCGCCAGGATGCTGAGCACGTCGCCGGAGGCGAACGCGTCGATGATGTGCGAGCCGGCGTTCACGCCCGCGGAGGTCATGAAGACCAGCAGGCCGATCTCGGAGAGGACGGCGGCGGCGGTCTGCGGCAGCGACGTCACGACCGGGCCGATGCGGCCGATCCGCCCGAGGACGAGCCCCGCGATCATCGTGCCGGCGGCGGCCCCGATCGCGAAGGTCTCGCCGCCGGGCAGCGGGACGGGGACCGCGCCGAGCAGGAGGCCCGCGACCAGGCCCAGCCCGAGGGCCGCCGGGTTGAGGTCCGTCAGCCCGCGGGCGGAGTCGCCGAGGTACCGGGTCACCGTGTCCATCGCGGCGCGCGGCGCGACCACCCGGACCCGGTCCCCGAGCTGGAGGACGAGGTCGGGCACGGCGACCATGTCGACGTCGCCCCGCCGCACCCGCACGACGGTGGCGTGGAACTGCCGCTCGAGCCCGAGCTGGGCGACCGTGCGGCCGGCGTGGCGCAGCGACGAGATCGTCATCCGCCGGTGGTCCAGGTCCCGGCGGTCGGCCACGAGGTCGTGGGAAGAGAGGTGCCCCAGCTCGGCGACGAGCGCGGCGACGACCGTGGCGGGGCCCACGACCGTGACCACATCGCCGGTGTGGAGCACAGTGTCCGCCGGCACGGGCTCGGCCGGGCCCGTCTCGGACCGGCGGATGCGGGAGAACCGCAGCTGCCCGCCGTGGCGGTCCTGCACCTGCGCGACGGTCGGGTTGTCGGTCCGCTCCACCCGCACGGTGCGGTCGACGACGGGGGAGGGGGCGTCGGTGTCGGCAGCGCGGTAGCGCAGCGCGAGGCTCGTCACGGCGAGCATGCCCACCACGCCGAACAGGTACGTCACCGAGTACCCCACCGTCGCGGCCGGCGTCCCGCCCGCGGCGGCGAGGGCGGGGGTGGACGTCAGGGCGCCGGCGAACGTCCCGGCCACCGTCTCCGCGTCCAGGCCCAGGGGGCGACCGACGGCGACGGCGGTGCCGGCACCGATGACGAGGAGGACCGCCACGGCGGTCATGAGCGGGTAGGCGGTCCGCAGGGCGTGGAAGAAGTTCGGCCCGGCCGAGATGCCGGTGACGAACGCGAACAGGGCGAGGCCGAGGGAGCCGAGGACCTCGGGGATCGCGAGGGTCACGCCGGCACCCACGCCCCACGCCGCGAGACCGATCGCGGTGAACAGGACGGCGGCGGCGCCCAGGGACACGCCGCGCACGGACACCCGCCCGGCCAGCGCGCCGACGCCCACGACCAGGAAGAGCAGGAGCAGCGGCTGGTCCGCCAGCGCCTGGAAGATCGTGTGCACGTGCCGCTCCCGGTTCGAGGTCCGCCACCGGAGCCTAACGACCCCGTGGGGCACCCGGCCGGGCGGGAGGTCACGCGCGCGGCGTGGGCCGCGTCACGCGTCCGTGTCACGCCTGTCGTGTCCCCTTCCGCGCCGCCGCCCGCGGTGCGACGCTGGTGCGATGCGCACCCTGGCCGCGGCCGAGGTCCAGTCCCGCCCGGGGCTGGGGGACTGGCGCGTCGTCGCGGGCCGGCTGCGCGGCACGTTCCGCACCCGGACGATGGCGCGCGGCATCGAGCTCGTGCGCCGGATCGGCGCCGTCGCCGACGAGCTGGACCACCATCCGGACATCGACCTGCGCTACTTCCGCGTGCACGTCGCGCTGGTCACCCACGACGCCGGTGGGCTGACTGAGCGCGACGTCGCGCTCGCCCGCCGCGTCTCCGACATCGCCTCCGAGATGGGCATCGGGGCGGAGCCGGAACGGGCGCGGCAGGTCGCGATCGCGGTCGACGCCCGGGACGCCGGCGCGCTCGTGCCGTTCTGGCGCGCCGCGCTCGGGTACAAGCCGCTCGTGGGCCCGGGGGAGGACCCGACCGCCGCCCGCGCGCTCGTCGACGCGGACGGACGGGGCCCGTCGCTGTCCTTCGCGCCGGCGCCGGGCGCGGGCCGCAGCGGCACCCGCGTGGTCATCGAGGTCCCGGCGGGTCAGGCGCCGGCACGCCTGAGGGCCGTCCTCGACGCGGGCGGCCGCCTCGTCGACGACGCCACGCCAGCCCGGTGGGTGGTCGCGGACGCCGAGGGCAACGAGGCCGTGCTGGCGGAGCCCGCCGGGCCGCGGCCGGCAACGAAGAAGGGGTCCACCATCTGAGTCCGTGATCCACGATGTGAGACGGCCGGCGCGTGGTGTGACCTGGGCCGGGCGGGGCGCTATGGTGAACCTCATGGAGATCCGAGTTGACGTACTTCCGCGGCGCGCAGCCGTTCGCTGAGTCGAACCTGCGCGCACCCCTCGAGCACCCGTCTGGCGGGACGAGGGGTTTTTTCATGCCCGGCACGTACGCATTCGCATGACCGAACCACAGGAGGCACACGATGGCCAAGGCTCCTCACCCGGCGCCGCCTCGCCCGGCCGCGCCCACGACGCAAGCAGCTCCCGTCCGGGTCGCCCCGGCGGTCGCCGCTGCGCAGGCGGCGATCAACGAGCCGTCCACCGGCGCGCGCAACATCGTGCGCGCGCTCGAGGAGGCGGGCGTCGACACGATCTTCGGCATGCCGGGCGGGGCGATCCTGCCCACCTACGACCCGCTGTTCGACTCGACGAGGCTGCGGCACATCCTCGTGCGCCACGAGCAGGGCGCGGGGCACGCGGCCACCGGCTACGCCGCCGCCACCGGGCGGGTCGGCGTGTGCATGGCGACGTCGGGCCCGGGCGCGACCAACCTCATCACCGCGCTCGCGGACGCCCACATGGACTCCGTCCCCGTCGTGGCGATCACGGGCCAGGTGGGGGCGTCCTTCATCGGGACGGACGCCTTCCAGGAGGCGGACATCGTGGGCGCCACGATGCCCGTGACGAAGCACTCCTTCCTCGTCACCGACGCCGACCAGATCCCCGCGCGCATCGCCGAGGCCTTCCACATCGCCTCGACCGGCCGGCCCGGCCCGGTGCTGGTCGACATCGCCAAGTCCGCGCAGCAGGCCGGCTCGACATTCGTGTGGCCCCCGGAGATGGACCTGCCCGGCTACCACCCCGTCACGCGCCCGCACGCGCGCCAGGTGCGCGAGGCCGCCCGGCTGCTGGCCACCGCCCGCCGTCCGGTGCTCTACGTCGGCGGCGGAGCGGTCCGCGCGAACGCCTCGCCCGAGCTGCTCGAGCTGGTCAACCTCTCCGGCGCGGCGGTCGTGACCACGCTGATGGCCCGCGGCGCCGTGCCCGACTCCCACCCGCAGAACCTCGGCATGCCCGGCATGCACGGCACCGTCCCGGCGGTCGCCGCGCTGCAGAAGGCGGACCTGGTCGTCGCGCTCGGCGCCCGCTTCGACGACCGCGTCACGGGCAAGCTCGACAGCTTCGCGCCGGGCGCCACGATCGTCCACGCGGACATCGACCCGGCCGAGATCTCCAAGAACCGCTACGCGGACGTGCCCATCGTGGGCGACCTCAAGGAGATCGTCACCGACCTCGTGGTCGAGCTGACGGCGGCGCAGGCCCAGCACGGCCGCCCGGACCTGGAGGGCTGGTGGAAGCAGCTCGACGAGCTGCGGGCCACGTACCCGCTGGGCTGGGCGCCCACCGAGGACGGGCTCATGGCCCCGCAGCACGTCATCTCCCGCCTCGGGGAGATCGTCGGCCCGGAGGCGGTCTACGTCTCCGGTGTCGGCCAGCACCAGATGTGGGCGGCCCAGTTCATCCGGTACGAGCACTCCCGTACCTGGCTGAACTCCGGCGGCCTGGGCACCATGGGCTACGCCGTCCCGGCGGCCATGGGCGCCAAGGTCGGCCGCCCGGACGCCACGGTGTGGGCGATCGACGGCGACGGCTGCTTCCAGATGACCAACCAGGAACTGGCGACCTGCGCCCTCGAGGGCATCCCGATCAAGGTGGCGCTGATCAACAACTCCTCCCTCGGCATGGTGCGGCAGTGGCAGACGCTCTTCTACGAGGGCCGCTACTCCCACACGGACCTGCACACCGGGCACGACACGCGGCACATCCCGGACTTCGTCAAGCTCGCGGAGGCCTACGGCTGCGTCGGTCTGCGGTGCACCTCGACCGGCGACGTCGACGCGACGATCAAGCGGGCCATGGAGATCGACGACCAGCCCGTCGTCGTGGACTTCGTGGTCAGCCGCGACTCGATGGTGTGGCCGATGGTCGCCGCCGGCGTGAGCAACGACGACATCCAGTACGCGCACGGGATCACCCCGGCGTTCGATCGCGACGAGTGAGGAGCAGCAGATGAGCGACAGGCACACGCTGTCCGTGCTGGTGGAGAACAAGCCGGGCGTGCTCACGCGCGTGGCCGCCCTCTTCGCCCGGCGGGCCTTCAACATCCACTCCCTCGCCGTGGGCCCCACCGAGCACCCGGAGATCTCCCGGATCACCGTGGTGGTCGACGCCCTGGAGCTGCCCCTCGAGCAGGTCACCAAGCAGCTGAACAAGCTGGTCAACGTGCTCAAGATCGTCGAGCTCGAGCCCGACAGCTCCGTCCAGCGCGAGCTGCTGCTCGTGAAGGTCCGCGCGGACGACGCCTCGCGCACCGCGGTGCTGCAGGTCGTCGAGCTGTTCCGGGCGCACGTCGTCGACGTCGCCCCGGACGCCGTGACCATCGAGGCCACGGGCTCCGAGGGCAAGGTCAAGGCGCTGCTCGCGGCGCTCGAGCCGCACGGCGTGCGCGAGATCGTCCAGTCCGGCGCGGTGGCCATCGCCCGGGGCTCCCGGTCGATGACTGACCGGACCCTGGAGCGCAACGTCCGCTCCGCCTGACCCCAGACCCGCCCGACCGCCGGCGCGCCGCGCACCGGCCGGGCACCGCACGATCCTTTCCATCCCGATCGCACCAACATGAAGGAGAACCACCGTGGCTGAGCTGTTCTACGACGACGATGCCGACCTGGCCGTCATCCAGTCCAAGAAGGTCGCCATCATCGGCTACGGCAGCCAGGGGCACGCGCACGCCCTGAACCTGCGCGACTCCGGCGTCGACGTCGTCGTGGGCCTGCGCGAGGGCTCCGCCTCCCGCGCCAAGGCCGAGGAGCAGGGCCTCGCGGTCGCGACCGTGGCCGAGGCCGTCAAGGCCGCCGACGTCGTCATGATCCTCGCCCCCGACCAGGTGCAGCGGAAGGTGTACGCGGAGGAGATCGAGCCGAACCTCAAGGACGACGCCGCGCTGTTCTTCGCGCACGGCTTCAACATCCGCTTCGGCTACATCAAGCCCTCCGCCGGCCACGACGTGTGCATGGTCGCCCCCAAGGGCCCGGGCCACCTCGTGCGCCGCGAGTACGAGGCCGGCCGCGGGGTCCCCGTGATCGTCGCCGTCGAGCAGGACGCCTCCGGGAAGGCCTGGGAGCTCGCGCTCAGCTACGCCAAGGCCATCGGCGGCCTGCGCGCCGCCGGCATCAAGACCACCTTCACCGAGGAGACCGAGACCGACCTCTTCGGCGAGCAGGCCGTGCTCTGCGGCGGCGTCTCGCAGCTGATCCAGTACGGCTTCGAGACCCTCACCGAGGCCGGCTACCAGTCCGAGGTGGCCTACTTCGAGGTGCTGCACGAGCTCAAGCTCATCGTCGACCTCATCTACGAGGGCGGCATCGCCAAGCAGCGCTGGTCCGTCTCCGACACCGCTGAGTACGGCGACTACGTCTCCGGCCCGCGCGTCATCACGCCGGAGGTCAAGGAGAACATGAAGGCAGTCCTCGCGGACGTCCAGTCCGGTGCCTTCGCGGACCGCTTCATCAAGGACCAGGACGCCGGCGCGCCCGAGTTCAAGGAGCTGCGCGCCAAGGGTGAGGCGCACCCGATCGAGGCGACGGGCCGCGAGCTGCGCAAGCTGTTCGCCTGGGTCGAGACGAAGGACGCCGACTACACCGAGGGCCACGTCGGGCGCTGAGCCCGTACGCCGGGGCGCCGTCCCACCCGCTGGCGGGTGGGACGGCGTTCCTGTCCGGGAGCCCGGTCGCCCGGGCGTCCGGGTGTCCCGGCCGGATCGCGCCGCCCCCGACGCCCGTGGGCCGGTTGTCCCAGCGGATCGCGCCGCTCCCGGCGCCCTCGCCGGGGCGCTCACGCAGCGCGCCACCCCGTTCCCTCGTTCGCATGTTGAGATAATCGTCCCGATGGATGGACGTAGCAGATAGGGTCAGAGCCATGACGCGCACGATCAAGCTGGCAGTGGTGGCAGGCGACGGCATCGGGCCGGAGGTGGTCGCCGAGGGCCTCAAGGTCCTGGATGCCGTGCTCGCGGGCTCCGACGTCACCGTCGAGCGCACCGACTTCGAGCTGGGCGCCGCCCGCTGGCACCGCACGGGGGAGACCCTCACCGACGCGGACCTCGAGGCCATCCGCGAGCACGACGCGATCCTGCTCGGCGCGATCGGTGACCCGACCGTGCCCTCCGGCGTCCTCGAGCGGGGCCTGCTGCTCAAGCTGCGCTTCGCGCTGGACCACTACGTCAACCTGCGCCCCTCCCGCCTGTACCCGGGCGTCCCCACGCCGCTGGCCGACCCCGGCGACGTCGACTTCGTCGTCGTGCGCGAAGGCACCGAGGGCCCCTACGTCGGCAACGGCGGCGGCATCCGCGTGGGCACGCCGCACGAGATCGCCAACGAGGTCTCCGTCAACACCGCCTTCGGTGTGGAGCGGGTGGTCCGTGACGCGTTCGCGCGCGCCCAGGCCCGTCCCCGCAAGAAGCTCACCCTCGTGCACAAGCACAACGTCCTCGTCCACGCCGGCCACCTGTGGCGGCGCACCGTCGACGCCGTCGGCGCGGAGTACCCGGACGTGACGGTCGACTACCTGCACGTCGACGCCGCGACGATCTTCCTCGTCACGGACCCGGCGCGGTTCGACGTCATCGTCACCGACAACCTCTTCGGCGACATCCTCACCGACCTGGCCGGCGCGATCACCGGCGGCATCGGGCTGGCCGCCTCGGCGAACATCAACCCCGAGCGCACCACCCCCTCCATGTTCGAGCCGGTTCACGGCTCCGCCCCGGACATCGCCGGGCAGGCGAAGGCCGACCCGACCGCCACGGTCCTGTCCGTCGCGCTCATGCTCGAGCACCTCGGCCTGGCCGACGAGGCGCGCCGCGTCAGCGACGCCGTCGCCGCGGACATCGCCGGGCGCGACGGGTCTGCCCGCTCGACCAGCGCCGTGGGCGACGCCCTCGCCGCCCGAGTATCCGGCTGACCCACCGAGCCATCGCGCGCGGCCCTACCGAGCCGGCGTGCGCCGGCCCCACCGAGCCGGCGTGCGCCGGCTCTGCCAAGCGCGGCTCCACCCAGCGATCGCGCCGCCGGCGCGTGACGCGCGTGCTCCCACCCCGCGACGCGCGCACCAACGTTGCGCGCCGCGGTGTCCGGCGCGCGGCCCCGTCCGTTCCGCCCGTCGGTGCTCCACCGGCGGGCCTGCTGGCGATACCGTCATCCCAGCATTCGCCATCCACACCCGAGAAGGTCTGTCATGAGCACCTCGTCCGACCAGGTCGCGACACTCTCCGGGCTCTCCGCCGCGGAGCTGCGCGGCGCCGGTGAGCTCGCCGCCCGTTTCCCCCTCACGCCCAACGCCGAGCCCGCTACGGCGGCCAGTCACGCCGAGATCATGGGCGACCTCACCTTCGGGGTGGCCCACACGGACCACATGGTCCGCGCCGCGTGGACGCCGCAGGAGGGCTGGCACGGCCACCGCACCGAGGCGTACGGCCCGCTGACGCTGTCCCCGGCCGCCGCCGTCCTGCACTACGGCCAGGAGATCTTCGAGGGGCTCAAGGCGTACCGGCACGCCGACGGGTCCGTGTGGACCTTCCGGCCCGGCTTCAACGCCGCGCGGTTCGCCGCCTCCGCGCGCCGGCTCGCGATGCCGCCGCTGCCCGAGGAGGACTTCGTCGGCTCGCTCGCCGCGCTCGTCGCCGCGGACGAGCGCTGGGTCCCGGACGCCGAGGGCTCGAGCCTGTACCTGCGCCCGCTCATGATCGCCACCGAGCCGTTCCTCGGTGTGCGCGCGGCGCACCAGATGGAGTACCTCGTCATCGCGTCCCCGGTGGGCCCCTACTTCGCGCACGGGTTCGAGCCGGTCTCGATCTGGGTCGCCCAGGACTACCACCGGGTCGGCCCCGGCGGGCTCGGGGCCGCCAAGACCGGCGGCAACTACGCCGCGTCACTCCTGCCGCAGCAGGACGCCTACGACAAGGGGTTCGAGCAGGTCTGCTTCCTCGACGCCGCCACGAGCACCCAGCTCGAGGAGCTCGGCGGCATGAACGTGTTCGTCGTCGACGCGGACGGCACGGTGCGCACGCCGGCGCTGACCGGCACCATCCTCGAGGGCGGCACGCGCTCCTCGATCCTGCAGCTGCTGCGCGACGCCGGTCGCACCGTCCGCGAGGAGACGATCGTGCTCTCCGAGCTGCTCGACCAGATCCGCTCCGGCGAGGTGGCCGAGACCTTCGCGTGCGGCACGGCCGCCGTGATCACGCCCATCGGCCGCCTGGCCGGGGAGGGCTTCGACGTGACGGTCGCCGACGGTCGGCCGGGTCCGGTGACCACGGAGCTGTACACCGCCCTGACGGACATCCAGCTCGGCCGGCGGGCCGACCCGCACGACTGGATGTACCGGATCGTCTGACGCCGGCCCGGGCGGGCCCATCCGGCACCCGCCCGGGACCGTCCCGTGCCGGCCGCCGCCCGCCCACCGCCGGGCGGCGTCCCCGCAGGGGCGTGTCATGTGGCACACTGGGCGACGTGACGCAGTCCCAGCTCATTATCGGCTAGCGCATCGGGCACATCCGCCCGGTGCGCAGACCTCCCGTACCACGGGGGGTCTTTTTGTTGCTGGGGCCACCCCTCCCGGCGACGCAGCCGCCGGGCACCGGTCCGACGGCGACCGGTACCGGCACCACCCCGTCGGCCTACGCTGGGGCAGCGTCGCAGAACGACCGCCGGCCACCTCGTGGCCCGTCGCAAGGAGCACCCGCATGCCCAGCACCGTGGCCCCCTCCGGGCTCGCCCACCCCGCCGGCGACCCCGCCGGCGCCGTCGACGTCGTCCAGGTCTACGACACCACGCTGCGGGACGGCGCCCAGCAGGAGGGCATGAACCTCTCGGTGGCCGACAAGCTCGCCATCGCGCCCCTGCTGGACGCCCTGGGCGTGGGCTACATCGAGGGTGGCTGGCCGGGCGCCATCCCGAAGGACACCGAGTTCTTCGCGCGGGCCGCCAAGGAGCTGGAGCTGAACCATGCGCGGCTGGCCGCGTTCGGCGCCACCTGCAAGGCGGGCACCGACCCGCGCGAGGACCCGCAGGTCCAGGCGCTCGTGGACTCCGAGGCGCCGGTGATCACGCTCGTGGCCAAGAGCGACATCCGCCACGTCGAGCGGGCGCTGCGCACCACCGGGGAGGAGAACCTCCGCATGGTGGCCGAGACGGTGCGGTACCTGGCGGGACTGGGACGGGAGGTCATCCTCGACGCGGAGCACTTCTTCGACGGCTACCGCTACGACCCCGGGTACGCGCTGCAGGTGGTCACGGCCGCGTTCGACGCCGGAGCCGCGACCGTCGTCCTGTGCGACACCAACGGCGGGATGCTGCCGGAGTGGGTCACGGAGGTCGTGGGAGAGGTCCGCGCGGCCACCGAGGGACGCCTGGGCATGCACGCCCACAACGACTCCGGCTGCGCGGCCGCCAACACCCTCGCCGCGGTCGCCGCCGGGGCGGGACACATTCAGGGCACGGTCAACGGCTACGGCGAGCGCACGGGCAACGCGGACCTGCTCACCTGCGTGGCCAACCTCGAGCTCAAGCTCGGGACGCCCGTGCTGCAGGGGGAGGGGCTGCAGGAGGCCAGCCGGATCTCCCACGCGATCTCCGAGATCACCAACATCAGCCCCTACGGGCGCCAGCCCTACGTGGGGGCCTCCGCGTTCGCGCACAAGGCGGGCCTGCACGCCAGCGCCATCCGGGTGGACCCGGACCTCTACCAGCACATCGATCCCGTCACGGTCGGGAACGACATGCGGATGCTCGTCTCCGAGATGGCGGGCCGCGCCTCCATCGAGCTCAAGGGCCGCGAGCTCGGGTTCGACCTCACCGGTCAGGCCGAGCTGCTGGGCCGCGTGACCAACCGCATCAAGGACGCCGAGGCCCAGGGCTACACGTACGACGCCGCCGACGCCTCCTTCGAGCTGCTGCTGCGCTCCGAGATGGACGGGCGCGGGCCGAGCTTCTACGAGGTGGAGAGCTGGCGCACCTACGTGGAGCACCGCCCCGCCACCGGCCAGAGCGACTCCGAGGCGACCGTGAAGCTGCGGACCGGGCACGGCCGGGAGATCAGCACAGGGGAGGGCAACGGGCCCGTCAACGCCCTCGACCACGCGCTGCGCGGCGCGCTGGTGGGCGCCTACCCCGAGATCGAGGACTTCGAGCTCATCGACTACAAGGTCCGCATCCTCGACACGCAGCAGGGCACGGACGCCACCATCCGGGTGCTCATCGAGACCTCCGACGGCGTGCGGAGCTGGTCGACCGTGGGGGTGGGCACCAACATCATCGAGGCCAGCTGGGAGGCCCTGAACGACGCGATCGTCTGGGGCCTGCTCCACCACGGGGTGGAGCCGCGCTGAGCTGGGCCGGCCGGCTCCGCCGCCGGCGCACCCGGCGGACTGGTACGCGCCGTCACCCGGTGCCCGCGGACCCGCGCCCGCCCTCCGGGCAACATCCGTCCGGACATGCCTGACGGATGTAACCTGGGGGCCGGGCGTCCGCCAGCCCGCCTCGCGGTGTTCTACCGCCCGGCGCCCCGCCGCCGCGTGAGCGACCGCACACCGTGATCGGACGCCGCGGCGCCTAAAGTTGCTGCCATGCACGGTGAGTACAAGGTCCCTGGTGGCAAGCTCGTCGCCGTTGACGTCGACGTCGAGGACGGGCGCCTGACGCGCGCCAAGGTCTCCGGCGACTTCTTCCTCGAGCCGGACACGGCGCTGGAGGACATCAACGCCGCCCTGGACGGCATGCCCGAGCACGCCTCCGCCGAGCAGCTCGCCCAGGCCATCACCGGCGCGATCGACCACGGCGTCAACCTCGTCGGGTTCACGCCCGAGTCCGTCGGCATCGCGGTGCGCCGGGCGCTCGGCCACGCGACGAGCTGGTCGGACCACACCTTCGACGTCATCCACGGCGCGCCCGTGCACCCGGCCATGAACGTGGCGCTGGACGAGGTGATCCCCGAGGAGGTCGCCGCGGGACGGCGCGGGCCGACCATGCGGATCTGGGAGTGGAACGCCCCCCTCGTCGTCATCGGCTCGTTCCAGTCCGTGAGGAACGAGATCGACCCGGACGGCCTGAGGAAGAACGACATGATGGTCGTGCGCCGGGTGTCCGGCGGCGGCGCCATGTTCATGGAGCCCGGCAACTGCATCACCTACTCCATCGTCGTGCCCGACTCCCTCGTGGAGGGGCTCAGCTTCGAGCGCTCCTACGCCTTCCTCGACGACTGGGTCCTCGGCGCGCTGGCGGACGTCGGTGTCCGGGCCCGCTACGTGCCGCTGAACGACATCGCCTCGGAGCAGGGCAAGATCGGCGGCGCGGCGCAGAAGCGCTTCGCGAGCGGCGTCGTCCTCCACCACGTGACGATGGCCTACGACATCGACGCCGACAAGATGCTCGAGGTGCTGCGCATCGGCCGGGAGAAGATGTCGGACAAGGGCACCAAGAGCGCCAACAAGAGGGTGGACCCGATGCGCTCGCAGACGGGCATGGCCCGCGCGGCCATCATCGACGCCTTCATCGCCCACTTCCGCGGCCGGTACCGCACGCAGATGTCGGACTACACGCCGGCCGAGCTGGCACGGGCGCGCGAGCTCATGGAGACCAAGTTCCTCGCCGACGACTGGACCTACCGAGTGCCCTGACCGGCGGTGCGGCGGGCCCTTCTCAGGCGCCGGCGGCCTCAGGCGTGGGACGCGCCCCGAAGACGGCGGTGCCCACGCGCACCATCGTGGCACCGGCCGCGACGGCGATCTCCAGGTCGCCGCTCATGCCCATGCTCAGCTCGGTCGCCCCGGCCGTGCCGGGGGCGCCGGACGCGAGAACCTGCCCGCGCAGGGCGGCGAGGCGCTCGTAGGACTCGCGGACCACGCCGTCGTCGTCGGAGTGCGCCCCCACCGTCATGAAGCCGCGTAGCCGGAGGTGGGGGAGGGCGCCGACGGCGGCCGTCAGCTCCGGGGCCTCGTCGGGGTGGGTGCCCGCCTTGGTCGGCTCGCCCGAGGTGTTCACCTGGACGAACACGTCCAGGACGGGCGTCCCGCCACCGTCCGCGGCCGTGGTGCCGACCCCGGCTGCGGCGTCGGCCCCGGCACTCCCCGCCGCGCGCGCGACGGCCTGGTCCAGCCGCTGTGCCAGGCGCAGCGAGTCCACGGTCTGCACGCACGTCGCCCAGCGCAGGACCTGGTTGACCTTGTTGCCCTGCAGGTGGCCGATGAAGTGCATCTCGTGCGCGGGCACCCCGGGCACGGCCAGCGCCGGGCCCGTCGCCGCCAGCTCCTGGGCGCGGTTGTGACCGAGGAGGTGGGCGCCGGCCCGGAGCGCGGCGAGGATGTCCTCGGCCGGCTGCGTCTTGACCGCCAGCAGCAGGCTGACCTCGTGAGGGTCACGGCCGGCGGCGGAGGCGGCCGCGGCGATCCGGCGTCGTACGGCGGCGGCGTTCGCCTCGATGCGCGTGCGCCGGTCCTCGTCCACGCCCCGACCATATCCGCCCGTCGGGCCTGCCACGCCCGGCGGCCCAGCCCACGGGCACGCCGCGCCGAGCGGTTCGCGCCGGCCCTCCGAGCCGCGCCGCCGACAAGGGCTACGCAGCTCTGAGCGCCACGCCCACCTTGAGGGCGCGGTGGTCGGAGACACCCAGGTCCAGGGCGACGCCGGACGTCGACGCCCACACCGCGCCATCGCCGAGGATGTGGTCCAGCTGACGCAGGGGGAGGTCGACGGGGAACGTCGGCGCCGTCGCGAGCGGACGCAGCCGCGACAGGCGGACGGGCCGGCGGCCGCCCATGTTGAGGTCCCCGAGGAGCACCAGCGGCCGCGGCATGTCCCGGACCAGGTACGCGAGGCGGCGCAGCTGGACGGCGTTCCAGCCCGGCAGGTAGGTCAGGTGCGTGGCGACGACCGTGAGCGGGCCCTCCGGGGTGACGACCACGGCGGCCACCGCGGCGCGCCGCTCCTCCTGCACGAGCACGGGGCGCAGCCGTCCGGGGAAGACCATCGGCACGCGGCGCGCGGGCCCGGGCAGGGCGAGGACGCGCCACCGCTCGACCGGGAAGCGGCTCAGCAGCGCGATGCCGTAGCCGGCCGAGTCGGGCTGCTCGTCGCCGGTGGCGGCGGTCCACAGGCTCGGCAGGCCGGACATCGTGGCGACGAACCGGTGCTCGTCGGCCCCCATGGCCTCGGCGGCCACGGCCGTGAGGTCGGCGCCGTGGGAGCGGGGCTGGACCCGGTCCACCTCCTGCATGGCGAGGATGTCGGCGTCGAGCGCGCGCACCGCCCCGGCGAACCTGCGCAGGTCCACCCGGCCGTCCGCGGGCGAGCGCCCGTGAAGGATGTTGAACGTCGCGATCTGCACCGCCCTGATTGTTCCGGTGATGGTGCGAGCACGCGCGCCGTCGTGTAGACCCGGGGCATGGCCGGGACGGAGTACCCGCCGCTCCGCGAGGGGATGCGCCGCACCGGGGCGGCGCTGGGGGCGGCGCAGGTCCCGTTCGCGCTCGCCGGCGGCTACGCGGCGTGGGTGCGTGGCGCGCCGGAGCCCGCGCACGACGCCGACTTCACCATCCTGGAGGCGGACGTCGAGCGGGCGAAGGAGGCGGTGGTCGGCGCCGGCCTGGAGGTGGAGCAGCCGGTCGAGGACTGGCTCTTCAAGGCGTACTACAAGGGCGCCCTCGTGGACGTGCTGTTCCGGATGTGCGGGCGGCCCGTCACCCCCGAGCTGCTCGCCCGCAGCGACCCGATCCAGGTGCTGGGCGTCACGATGCCCGTCATGCAGGCCACGGAGATCCTCACGGCCAAGGTGGCGGTGCTCGCGGAGCACCACTGCAACTTCGGGAACCTGCTCCCGGTCGCCCGTGCCCTGCGCGAGCAGGTCGACTGGGCCCACGTCCGTGCCCAGACGGCGGGGAACCCCTTCGCGGAGGCGTTCCTGTTCCTTCTCGCCCGCC
The DNA here is from genome assembly GCF_003991205.1 of Georgenia sp. SYP-B2076. Classification (GTDB taxonomy): domain Bacteria; phylum Actinomycetota; class Actinomycetes; order Actinomycetales; family Actinomycetaceae; genus Georgenia. Next base: position 23,983 of record NZ_RXOZ01000035.1, read on the forward strand.
TGGCGATCCTGCCCGAGGCATCGGGGGCGCCGCGCCGGACGGACGCCGCGGGCGCCGGCGGATGAGGCCTGGCAGGATCGGGCCATGGCCCTCGAGCTGCACATCACCGGCGACGACGACGCGGACGCCCTGCTGTCCTCCGACCCCCTGGCGCTCCTCATCGGGATGCTGCTCGACCAGCAGGTCGCGATGGAGACCGCCTTCGCCGGGCCGAAGAAGCTCCGCGACCGCCTCGGCGGGCTCGACGTCGCGGCCCTGGCCCACATGGACCCCGACGCCCTGACCGAGGTGTGCCGCACCCCGCCGGCCGTGCACCGCTACCCCGGCTCGATGGCCGGGCGGATCCAGGCGCTGTGCGCGTACCTGCTCGAGCACCACGGCGGCGACGCCGCGGCCCTGTGGACCGCCGGGGACCCCGACGGCGCGGAGGTGCTCCGCCGGCTCAAGGCGCTGCCCGGGTTCGGTGACCAGAAGGCGCGGATCTTCCTCGCGCTGCTGGGTAAGCAGCTCGACCTGCAGGCGCCGGGGTGGCGCGAGGCGGCCGGCGCGTACGGCGAGGACGGGTCCCGGCGCTCCGTCGCCGACATCGTCGACGCCGACTCCCTGGCCGAGGTCCGCGAGACCAAACGGGCGGTGAAGGCCGCCGCGAAGGCGAAGGGCTGAGCTCAGCCGTCGATCGCGACGCCGAGCTCCCGGGCCATCGCGGGGAGCAGCTCCAGGGCGTCCTGCTCGCCCACGCGCGCGCCGCGCAGCGAGGCGACGCCGCCCACGCCGGAGAGCCGGCAGCCCCGCAGCTGCACGCGCTCGCAGCGCATGCCGGACAGCTGCGCGCCGGTCAGGTCACACTCCTCGAGCAGGACGTCGGTCAGGACGGCGTCGGCCAGGTCGGCCTCGGACAGGTCGCAGCCGCGCAGCACCACCTGCTGCAGCCGCGCCCCGCGCCAGCTGCTGAGCCGCCCCTGGCAGTCCTTTAGCCGGACGGCGCGCAGCCGGGCGGACGTGAGCTGGGCGCCGGTCAGGCGCACCCCGCGCAGGCTCGCCCGCATGAGGGTCAGCTCCTCGGTGCGCAGGTTGGCCAGGTCGGCGCCGTCGAGGCGGCAGTCGACCAGGGTCGTGCGGCGCCACCGGCCGCCGGCGGCCAGGGCGCGCTCGAGGGACGAGCCCTCCACCTGGACCTCGTCGAGGGCCGTGAGGTCCGCCCCGGTCAGGTCCACGCCGGCCAGCGTCACCGAGTGCAGGGCCGCCGGGTCCACCCGCTCGAGGTGACGGGCGACGTCGGGCTCGGGCAGGCGCAGGGCGCCGGCCCCGCGGGCCGCGGGGCTCACGGGCGCGCCACCGCGGCGGTGACGGCGCCGGTGAGGGCGACGAGATCCGCCGGCGCGAGCTCGACGTCCAGGCCGCGCCGGCCGGCGCTGACCAGCACGGTGGGGTGGTCCAGGGCGGAGGCGTCGACCACGGTCCGCAGCGACCTGCGCTGCCCGAGCGGCGAGATGCCGCCCACCACGTAGCCGGTCGCCCGCTCCGCGGCGGCGGGGTCGGCCATGACCGCGCGCTTGCCGCCGACCGCGCCGGCCAGGGCGCCCAGGTCCAGGCGCCCGGCCACCGGCACCACGGCCACGGTCAGCGCGCCGTCGACGCTGGCCACGAGCGTCTTGAACACCCGTGCCGGGTCCAGGCCGAGCACGGCGGCCGCCTCCTCACCGAAGCCGAGCCCGCTGCGGGGGTCGTGCTCGTACGCGCGGACCTCGTGCCACGTGCCCGCCCGGACCAGGGCGCGCAGGGCCGGGGTGCCCGCCGGCTGCTTCTTCGTCACGGCAGCGATGCCCTCCGGGGCGGCGCGGCGCTCACCGGGGGCCGGCACGTGAGGACTTGACCGCTCACGGGGGTTGTCACCGGGGGCCGACGTCGAGGACGCGCACCACCGCGCGGTCCGCGGCGTCGGAGGCGTCCAGGTCCACCAGCGCCGTCAGGCCCCAGTCGCGGTCGCCGGCCGGGTCGTCGAAGGTCTGGCGCGCGAGCCAGACGCGCTCGGAGCCGGCGGCGAGGTCGCCCACGTGGGCGCCGGCGAGCGCGGCGGGCAGGTCCGCGTCCGTGGGCTGCTCGACGATGTGGACCAGGGACGCGGCGCGCGCCTCCGGCCCGGTGCCCAGCCAGTCGTACTCCGCCCAGTACGGCGCGATCGCGCGTTCCCAGCGCTCGGCGTCCCACCCGGCGTCGCCGTCCAGGTGCCCCAGGGCCACGTAGGCCTCCCGCGCCAGGGTGTCGACGCGCTTGAAGAGGGCGTTGCGCACGGCCACGCGGAAGGCGTGCCGGTTGCGGGTGAACGCGACCTGCCCGTCCGTGCCCTCCCCGAAGCGGCGCTCGGCGACGGCGGTGGAGGCGTCCTCCGGCACCACGAGCGCCCCGGCGGCGGCCGCGGCGCCGGCGGAGAGGGCCTCCCACTCGTCCAGCAGGGAGGAGTCGACGGCGCGCACGAGCTCGCCGAGCCAGTCGATGACCGCCGCGACCTCCTCGGTGCGGGCCGCGTCCGGGACCACCTGGCGCAGCGCCCGGTAGGCGTCGGTGAGGTAGCGCAGCACCACGCCCTCGGAGCGGGCGAGCTGGTAGCGCGAGACCAGCTCGGAGAACGTCATGGCCTGCTCGACCATCTCCCGGACCACCGACTTGGGCTGGAGCTCGTAGTCGGAGACCCACGGGTTGGTCTGGCGGTACGTCGCCAGCGCGGCCTCGAGGACCTCCGCCAGCGGCCGGGGCCAGGTGACGTCCTCCAGCAGCGCCATGCGTTCGTCGTACTCGATGCCCTCGGCCTTCATCGCCCCGATGGCCTCGCCGCGGGCCGCGCGCTGCTGGGCGTAGAGCACCGGGCGCGGGTCCTCCAGGGTGGCCTCGATGACGGAGACGACGTCGAGGGCGAAGTCGGGGCTCTCCGCGTCGAGCAGCTCCAGCGCGGCCAGCGCGAACGGGGAGAGGGGGGCGTTGAGCGCGAAGTCGCGCGGCAGGTCCACGGTCAGGCGCACGTACGGGCGGCCCGGGTGCGCGCGGCGCCAGGACGCGTCCGCGTGCTCGACCACGCCCGCCGCCCGCAGCGACCGGTAGATCTCGATCGCCCGGCGCACGTGGAGGTTGCGGTCGGTCTTCGGCTCGTGGTTGTCCGTGAGCAGCCGGTACATGGCGGCGACGGGGTCACCCGGACGGGCGAGGACCGAGAGCACCAGGGTGTGGGTCACCCGGAACTGGCTGGTCAGGGGCTCGGGGGCGGCGTCGCGCAGGCGCTCGAACGTCTTGTCGGTCCAGTTCACCAGCCCCGAGGGGGCCTTTTTCCGCACGATCTTGCGCCGCTTGCGCTCGTCGTCGCCGGCCTTGGCCAGGGCCTTGGCGTTCTCGATCACGTGCTCGGGGGCCTGGACGATCACCTCGCCGGTGGTGTCGAAGCCGGCGCGCCCCGCCCGGCCGGCGATCTGGTGGAACTCGCGGGCCGAGAGGTGCCGCGACCGCTCGCCGTCGAACTTGGTCAGCGAGGTGATCACGACGGTGCGGATGGGCACGTTGATGCCCACGCCGAGGGTGTCGGTGCCGCAGATGACGCCGAGCAGGCCCGCCTGCGTGAGCCGCTCGACGAGGCGGCGGTAGCGCGGGAGCATCCCGGCGTGGTGCACGCCCACGCCGTGGCGCAGCAGCCGCGAGAGGATCGCGCCGAAGCCGGGGCCGAACCGGAAGTCCCCGAGGGCCGCGGCGATCCGGTCGCGCTGCTCGCGGGTGGCGACCTGCACCGAGGTGAGGGACTGGGCCCGCTCGACGGCGTCCTTCTGGGCGAAGTGCACGACGTAGACGGGGGCCCGGTGGGTCTGCACCAGCTCCAGGAGCAGGTCCTGGATGGGCTCGAGGGAGTACGTGTAGGTCAGCGGCACGGGCCGCTCGGCGTCGGCGACGACGGCGACGTCCTTGCCGGTGCGGCGCTGGAGGTCCTCCACGAAGAACGAGACGTCGCCGAGGGTGGCGCTCATGAGGAGGAACTGGGCGTCCGGCAGCTCCAGCAGCGGCACCTGCCACGCCCAGCCGCGCTGCGGGTCGGCATAGAAGTGGAACTCGTCCATGACCACCACGCCCGCGTCCGTGGCGGCGCCGTCGCGCAGCGCCTGGTTGGCGAGGATCTCCGCGGTGCAGCAGATGATGGGTGCGTCGGGGTTGATGGCCGAGTCGCCGGTGACCATGCCGACGTTGGCCGAGCCGAAGAGGTCGACGAGGTCGAAGAACTTCTCCGAGACCAGGGCCTTGAGCGGGGCGGTGTAGTAGCCGGTGCGGCCGGTGGCCAGCGCCGTGAAGAGCGCGCCCATGGCCACGAGTGACTTCCCCGAGCCCGTCGGCGTGGCGAGGATGACGTGGGAGCCGGAGACCAGCTCCATCACCGCCTCCTCCTGGTGGGGGTAGAGGGTGATGCCCGTGTCGGTCGCCCAGGACGCGAACGCCTCGTAGATCGCGTCGGGGTCGGGCGACGCCAGCGGCCCCCCGGCGTCGACGGGCAGCAGGTCGTCGAGCGCGAGGTTAAGGGCGGGGGAGGACTGGGGCACGCCCTGATCCTCTCAGACGGCGCTGACAACGCGCCGATCCGCGGGCCGCGAGGTCGCTGTCGGTAGATGACCTGTCGGCGCATGTGGGGTGCCGCGTCGGTAGATGACCTGTCGGCGCATGTGGGGGGCTGGCTGCCCGTGACGGCGCGCGGGCGGGTCCCTACGCTCGGCGTGTGAGCACTCCTGCCGACGGCGCCCCCGGCGAGGGGTCCGGCGTCCCCGCCGGCGCGGCCGGCGCTGACGGGACCACCATCCTGGCGCTGCGCCGCGAGCTGACCTGGCGCGACCTGGTCGTCTACGGCCTCCTCTTCATCGGCGTGACGGCGCCCATGGGCACCTTCGGGGTGCTCGACGCGCGCAGCGGCGGAGCCATCGCGCTGGTCTTCGTGGTCGCCACGGTCGCGATGTCCTTCACCGCCTGGTCCTACGCCCGCATGTCCGAGGCGGTCCCGCAGGCGGGGTCGGTCTACGCCTACGCGAGCGCGGGGCTGGGCAGGCGCGCGGGCTTCCTGGCGGGGTGGATGGTCACCCTGGACTACCTCTTCATCCCGGCGCTCGCCTCGTTGTTCGTCGGCATCGCCTGCCACGCGCTCGTGCCGGCCGTGCCGGTGTGGGTCTTCACGCTCGTGGCCGTCGCGCTGACCACCGGCCTGAACCTGCGCGACGTGAGGCTGGCGGCGCGCGTGGGCCTCGTCATGCTCGCCGTCGAGCTCGTGGTCCTGGGCGCGTTCGCCGTCCTCGCCGTCGTGTACCTCGCCCAGCACGGCCCCACCCGCGGGTGGCTGACGCCGCTGACCGGCGTGGGCGGGCTCGGCCCCGCCGGCGTCGTGGGCGCCGCGTCGGTGGCGGTGCTGGCATTCCTCGGCTTCGACGCGATCGCGACCTTCGCCGAGGAGACCACAGGCTCCTCGCGGCAGGTGGGCCGTGCCCTGCAGTTCTGCCTCGTGCTGGCCGGCCTGCTCTTCGTGACCCAGACCTACCTCGGCGCCCTCCTCAGCACGGCGACGCCGGCCGCGCTCGCCGCGGACCCCGAGGCGCAGGGCACGGCGTTCTTCGCGATGCTCGACGCGTCGATCGGGCCGTGGTTCTCCACCGTGGTCACGGTGGTGCGGGCGGTCGGCCCGGTGTTCTCCGCGCTCGTGGCGCAGGCCGCGGTCTCCCGCCTGCTCTACGCCATGGCGCGGGAGCGGGCGCTGCCCGCGCCGCTGGCCCGCCTCGGCACCACGGGACGGACGCCCCGCAACGCGATCCTGCTCTCCGCCGTCGTGACCCTCGTGGTGGCGACGCTGGCCGCCACCCGCCCGGACGGGCTGGACGTGCTCTCCTCGATGGTCACCGTCGGCGCGCTGACGGCATTCGTGTTCCTGCACGCCTCGGTGGTGGGCTTCTTCCGGCGCCGCCTGGGGCGCACGGTCTGGCACGTGGTCGTGCCGGTGGTCGGGTCGCTCGTCATCGTCGCGGTCCTCGTCGAGGCGAGCCGCCTGGCGCTGGTCATCGCGGCGGGCTGGTTCGTCCTCGGCCTGGCGGCCATGGTGCTGCGCCCATCCGCGGCGCGGGCGCTCGGGGGCGGCGCCGGTGACGTGACCGCGGCCACGGGCGACGGCGGACCCGTCCGCTGACCTGCGCGCGCCCTGGCCGGCCGCGCGCGGTGAGGAGGCTCACGGGGCCCGGGGCGGGCGGCGTGTGTCACGATCGACGGTGGACCAGGCGGGTCCGCGACCACGGACAGGACGGCCGCACCGGCCTGCACCGTCGTCTCACCCCCGGAACGGAACTCCATGACCGAGCTGCTCACCGCCGTCAACGACGCCGCCTACACCTACCTGCTCGTCGCGCTGCTTGTGGCCGTCGGGGTGCTGATGACGTGGCGCACGCGTGCCGTGCAGGTACGCCTGTTCGGGCAGATGCTGCGCCACGTCACCCGGTCGCGCCGGGGCGCCGACGGCGGGATCTCCTCGTTCCAGGCCTTCGCCATCGGCATGGCGACACGCATCGGCATCGGCAACATCACCGGCGTGGCCATCGCGCTGATCCTCGGCGGGCCGGGCGCCATCTTCTGGATGTGGCTGGTCTCCCTGGTCGGGATGGCCACGGCGTTCGCGGAGGCGACGCTCGCGCAGGTCTTCAAGGTCCGGGCCCGCGGCGGCACCTTCGTCGGCGGCCCGGCGTACTACATCGCCCGGGGGCTTGGTTCCCACCGGTGGGGCACGGCCTTCGCGGTCATGCTGGTCCTGTCCATGGCCGTGGCGATGCCCATGGTCCAGGCGAACACGATCGCCGGCACCGTGGAGCACTCGCACGGCGTGCCCACCTGGGCCAGCGCGCTCGTCCTGCTGCTGCTGACCGCGCTCGTCGTGTTCGGCGGCGTGAAGCTGGTGGCCCGCGTCGCGGAGATCATGACGCCGGCGATGGCGCTGGCCTACGTCCTCACCGCGCTCGCGGTCATCGCGCTCAACCTCGAGAGCGTGCCGCAGTTCTTCTCCGACATCTTCGCCGGGGCGTTCGGGCTGCGCGCCGGCCTCGCGGGCGTCGGCGGCGGGGTCGTCGCGGCGGTGCTCAACGGGGTGCGCCGCGGGCTCTTCTCCAACGAGGCCGGGATGGGCACCAGCCCCAACGCCGCCGCGACGGCCACCGTGGCGCACCCCGTGCACCAGGGGCTGATCCAGTCGCTCGGGGTCTTCGTCGACACGATGTTCGTGTGCACCTCGACGGCGTTCATCATCCTCGCCTCGGGGGCCGGTACCTACGTCCCCGGCGTGACCGGCATCGACGTCGGCGCCGAGCTCACCACCCTGGCGGTGACCACCCAGCTGGGCGGCTGGATGGCCTGGCCGATGACGGTCATGATCTTCTTCTTCGGCTTCTCCTCGATCCTGGGGGCGTACGCCTACGCCGAGGTCAACATGGACTTCCTACGGGCGGGCGGGCACGCGCGCCACGTCCTGCGCGTCGTCGTCGTGCTGACCACCGGCATCGGGTCCGTGCTGGCGCTCCAGACCGTGTGGGCGCTCATGGACACCGCCATGGCGGTCATCACGGTGATCAACCTCGTCGCGCTGGTCCGCCTCGTGCCCTGGGTCACGGGGGTGCTACGCGACTACGAGGACCAGGTCGCGGCGCGGCGCGGCGGCGGGCTGGACCCCGCGGACGAGGTGCGGTTCGTCGCCACCGGGCATCCCGGGCTGCCGGGGGAGCTGTCCGGGGACGTGTGGGCGGGCGAGCCCGTCGCGGCCGGCGCCCGGGCCTGATCGGAGGGGCAGGCCCTATCTCCGCGCGCGGGCGTCGTCCCGGGGTGCGGGGACCGTGCGCCGCGCGGCCAGGGCGGACGTCATCCGCCAGACGGCGAGCGCCTCACCGAGGATGACCGGCGGGAAGGCGAGCATCACCAGGACCACGAGCACGGTGGTCGTGCCGCCGGACCCGAAGAGCTGACCCGGGTTCTCCTGGAGGCCGATGGCCACGCTCTCGAGCATCAGCACCGCGGCACCCAGGCCGAGGAGGACCAGGCCGGACCGCCTGCGCCCGAAGGCGGTGGCGACCGCGCCGGGCAGCATGGCACCCGCGAAGACGAGAAGGATCGCGAGGGTGCCGGCGAGCGAGAAGCCCGGCTCGCCCCCGGCGAGCACCGTGACCGCCCGCATGAGCAGCCGCGCGAGGAGGCCGGCGACGATGCCGGCGGCCATGGCGGTCACGGTCGCGGCGAGGAGGCGCGTACCTGCGCGGCGTAGGGGCACGGCGTGTCCGTTCTCGAGGCGGGCGCTCAGGCGGAGCGTATCGAGGACTGGCCGCCCCGCCATCCCCCTGTTTTCGGGGCTGCTCGGTCCGCCCGGCGCGTGTGGGGACTGGACCGGCAGTGGGCGGCCGCGGCGGCCGCTTCCTCGGGGCGATCGCACGCGCGCGCCGGTGTCGGCGGGCGCCGCTAACCTCCGGGGCAGGGAGGCACCGTGCCTCCCCGGCGAGGAGGCCTGTGATGGCGGTGCGGTGGTACTCGGTGGTCGTGGACTGCAAGGACGTGCGGGCCCAGGCGGGCTGGTGGGCCGAGGCGATCGGCTGGCGGCCGGCCTACGAGGCGGACGACGAGGTGGTGCTCGTGCCGCCGCACGCGCTGACGGACCGGGCGAGGAAGCTCGCGGTCGAGGAGCGCGGGCCCGAGCTGACCTTCGTCCCGGTGCCCGAGGGCAAGTCCGTCAAGAACCGCCTCCACATGGACCTTGCGCCCCGGGCGCACGACGACCAGGCGGCCGAGGTGCAGCGCCTGCTCGACCTGGGGGCGGTCCGGGTGGACGTCGGCCAGGGCCCCGAAGTCACCTGGGTCGTCCTCGCGGATCCGGAGGGCAACGAGTTCTGCGTGCTGTCCCCGCGGGACTGAACCTCCTGGGTCGCGGCAGCCGGGCCGCTCCCACGGCCCCGGCTGGCGGCACCGGCCGGTGCCTGTCAGGCGGCGCGGGTCAGGCGGCGCGGGTCAGGCGGCGCGGGTCAGGCGGGGCCGGTCAGGCGGGCCGCGGCCCGGCGACCGCCGTCGCGCCCGCGTGCAGCGCACGCTCGAGCGGCCCTCGGCCCAGGTAGCGCCGCCAGACCCAAGCGCCGGCCAGCGCGACCACGACGAACCGCACCAGCACGGCGTTCGAGTCCGGGGACCACACCACCTCGTCGCCGAGAAGGGAGATCGCCACGATGTGCACGGAGTAGACGGTCAGGCTCATGGAGCCCGCCGCCGCCACGGGGCTGAGGAGCGGCCGGAACGCGCGGCCCGTCGCCGTCGCCCGGGTCAGCAGCAGGAGCAGGCCGATGACGGCGAGGGAGGTGCCGACGTTGCCGACCACCTCCAGGGTCGAGTCGTCGTGCGCCGCGGCGCCGACGAGCCGCACGGTCAGCGGTGCGGCGTCGGGCCCGGCGGCGTCCAGGGCTAGCCGAGACGTACCCCATCCGAGGACCGCCAGCACCGCTCCGCCGCCGAGCAGGGTGACCTCGGTGCGCACGGCGGACAGGTCCGAGCGGCCGAGCGCCAGGCCCACGAGCACGTAGGCGAGGTAGACGAGCGCCGGGTACATGCCGGTGACGAGCTCATCGCCGGCGATCCGCACCGGGTCGGCCGCGCCGAGCGCCCGGGCAAGGAGGCTGCGCGTCGCCCCTCCCACCGGGGTGCTGACGAGCGCGATCAGGGTGGGGGAGACGGTCGCCGCGGCGGCGGCCCCGAGCAGGAGCCAGCGGCGCCGGAGCCCGAGGAAGGGCAGGGCGAGGACGAACAGCACCGCGTAGGCCGGCAGGATCACCGCGACGGGCGTGCCGAGCATGACGAGGAACCAGCCGAGCACCAGCAGCAACCCGGCGCGCGCCAGCGTGACCAGGCGCGCGTGGGCGAGCGCCGGCCCCGCGGGCAGGCGCTCGCGGCCGCTCGCCAGGGCGAGGGACACCCCGGCCAGGAGTGCGAAGAGGGCCGCCGAGCGCCCGTCGGCGACCACGAACCAGGCCGGGTCGTGGGTCCCGTCGGGCGCGTCGTCGCCGAGGTGCGCCACGAACATGCCCAGGATGGCGAGGCCGCGCGCGATGTCGATGCCCACGAGCCGGGGCCGGCCGGCGTGGCGCTCCTCGACCGCCGTCCCCGCCCGGCGCGGCGCCTGCCGGGGGTGCGTGATGTCCTGCCGGGTCGGCGCGCGCTCCTGCCGGGGCTGCGCGGTTTCCTGCCGGGTCGGCGCGGGCTGCTGCCGGGTCGGCGCGCGCTCTTGCCAGGACGGCGCGGGCTGGTGCCGGGTCGGCGCGGGCTGCTGCCGGGTCGGCGCGCGCTCTTGCCAGGACGGCGCGGGCTGGTGCCGGGTCGCCGCCTGCCCGGAGCGCGCCGCTGGGTCCTCGGGGCGCGGGGACCATGGCGAGCTCATGGGTCGAGGGTAGACGCCGCGGTCCGCCCAGGGCCGGGGCGTCGCGCCGCCCGGATGGCGAGCCCGAGCACGAGCACACCCAGCCCGGGCAGGACGGAGGCCGGCGGCAGGGACGCGACGAGGGCGAGGCAGCCCACGAGCCCGAGCACCTGCAGGGGCCGCGGGTACCGCCGCGCGTCGCCGCCCTGCGTGAGCGCCGCCAGGTTGGCGATGCCGTAGTAGAGCAGGACGCCGGTGGAACTGAAGCCGATGAGCTCGCGCACGTCGGCCACCAGCACGGCCACGACGACGATGGCCGCGACCCCCGCCTCCGCCCGCCGCGGGAGGTGGAAGCGGGGATGGACGGCCGCGAGCCAGACCGGCAGGTCGCGCTCGCGGGCCATAGCGAAGGCCGTGCGCCCGACCCCGGCGAGGAGGGCGAGGAGCGAGCCGAGGCACGCGACGGCCGCGCCGACCCGGACCACAGGGACGGCCCACCGCGCGCCCGCGGCGACGGCGTCGACGAGCGGTGCGGGGGAGGCTGCGAGCCTGTCCGGGCCCAGCGTGAGGAGCAGGGTGGCCGCGACGACGGCATAGAGCGCGGCGACCAGGGCAAGCGCCGTGACGATCGCCCGCGGGATCGTCCGCTCCGGCTCGCGCACCTCCTCGCCGAGCGTCGCGATGCGCGCGTACCCCGCGAAGGCGAAGAAGATCAGCCCGGCCGCCTGCAGCACGCCCGCCGGGCCGCCCGCGCCGCCCGACCCGGCCGGGCCCACACCCGCGGCCCCCGCGCCCGCGCCGGCGGGGCCCCCGAGAAGCGCGCCCACCACGGCCACCGCGAGGGCGACCAGCACGACGGCCACGAGCCCCCTGGCCAGGGCCGCGGTCCGGGTGATGCCGCGCCAGCCCACCGCCGTCAGCGCGACCACGGCCAGCGCCGCCACGGGGCGCTGCCACGGGCCGGGGACGGTGTACGCCGCGAAGGTGGTCGCCATGGCGGCGCAGGAGGCGGTCTTGCCGATGACGAAGCACCAGCCCGCGGCGAAGCCCCACCACGGCCCCAGCCGCTCGCGGCCGTAGACGTACGTGCCGCCCGAGGTCGGGTACGCGGCCGCGAGCTGCGCGCTGGAGGTGGCGTTGCACAGGGCGACGACCACGGCGACCGCCAGCCCCGCGAGCAACCAGACGCCCGCGGCCCGGGCGGCGGGCGCGAAGACGGCGAAGACCCCGGCGCCGATCATCGCGCTCATGCCGAGCACGACGGCGTCGCGCAGGCCGAGGCGGCGGGCGAGGCCGCCGGGCGGGGTGCTCACGGCCGGCAGGGTAGCGCCCGCGGGTGGCCCGCAGCAGGCGGGCACGGCCGCCGGCCGCGATCGGGTGTCACGGCCGGCCGCCTGGTGGCCGCGGTCGTGGCCGCGGCGTCGGTCTCCGGCCCGCGGCGGCTTCCGCCGGTCCGGGGTGCGGCGACGCGCTACCAGCGGTGCGCGACGTCGACGACGAGCATGGAGGTGTGGTGCGGTCCGTTCAGGACGAACACGCGGAAGGGCAGGCGTGCGCGCACGCCGAGCCCGACGGTGGTGACGCCCTCGAAGCTGCCGGCCCACGCGACCTGACGGAAGGTCCGGAAGCCCGAGACACGCACCAGGTGCTGCTTGTCGGCGGGGACGTACGACGCGTGACCGGACGGCGTGTTGGCGTGCACGTCCGCGGTGACCTGGAGCTTGGCGCCGCCGCGGAGCGGGACGACGTCGCCGCGCGGGTCGTTGACGACGTTCTTGACGTACCTGACGTCGTAGCCGGAGACGCGTCCGCCACGGACGTCCAGGACCAGCCGGTCGAAGCAGGCGTGCCGCCCCGCCCGGACGTTGGTGAGGTACTCCTCACCGGTCACGGAGCCCGACCGCTTCTCGGACGAGCCCCAGTGGATCCCGCAGAAAGGCGCGGCCTGGGCGGCCGTGGCTGCGGGAGCGACGAGTGCCAGCCCGAAGACCAGCACGAGCAACATCTTGACAAGACGCCTCATGACCATCGCCTCTCAGAAACCCCCTGCAAGGCACGACGCTACGCTCGACGACAGGTGTCGGACCCTATGCGTTCGGCGTCGATGCGGTAACAATCCCCCAGGCCTGTGGGGGCAGGGTGCGGGCTATATGGGGGATGAGCCGACCAGGGCGGAGGTGGCTGCCAGCAGCCGCTCGCGGAGCGGCTCGGCACGCTCGCTGAAGCCGCGCTGTGCCGCGATGTACTCCGCCCGGCCCGCCCCGGTCTCGATCCGCACCGGTGCGCGGCCGAGCGCGCTCAGGTCGTAGGGCGAGGCCCGCATGTCGAGGACACGGATGTCCCGCGCGAGCACGAAGCAGTCCAGCAGCAGTGCGCCGGGGCACGCCGGGCCGAGCTTGAGGGCGTGCCTGAGCAGGTCCATGTTGGCGTGGAGGCAGCCGGGCTGCTCCATGGCCTGCTGGGTCCCGCGGCTGGGCCGGAGTCGGTTCAGCGGGCGCGCCGGCGTCGTGAAGAACCGGAAGGCGTCGAAGTGGCTGCACCGGATCGGGTGCGCCTCGACGACCGCGTCGGTGCCCGCCTGGCCCAGCCGCAGGGGCAGCGGGTGCCGGTGGGCCTCCTGGCGGTAGACCATCGCCCACTCGTGCAGCCCGAGGCAGCCCAGGTGCGGGGTGCGCGAGGCCGTGCGCTGCAAGAGGCCGTGGATCCACCGCACCCCGTCGCCGCGGTCGGCCATGAAGGCCACCGTGTCCAGCGTCACCGCGCGGACGCCGGCGACGTCGACCTCGTGGTGCCAGCGCCAGGCGGCCCTGTCCTCCACCTGGACGTCCTCCGCGGCCCCGCCCCGGCCGCCGCCGTCGGAGGGGGCGGCCGCGAGGGCGACGCCGGCGCCCGGGTGCCACCGCCGCAGCTGGGCCGGGCGCAGGCTGTAGTAGTCGAACAGAAAGTCCTCGACGGGGTCCTTCGCGTGCTGGGAGGCGCGCGCCCGGCGCCCCGCGGTCAGGTCGTCGGCGCGGGCCGCGTGCGCGGCGGCCGCGGCGACCCAGGCGTCCCGGGGGACCGGCGCCCGGCAGGGCTCGACGCGCGCGGACATGCCCACCAGGGTAGGCGGCGCAGGTGTCGGCCCGCGCCGCCCGCACCGCGTCGACGAGGCGGCACTACCGGCGTGCCGCGAGCGCCGACGAGGCGCAGGCCTCACCCGCGCGCCGCCGGGACCGCGCCAACTAGTGTGGCCGCATGCGCATCGCACGGTTCACGGCGGGGGAGAACCCCCATTACGGCATCCTCGACGAGGAGACGAACGAGCTGATCGTCCTCAAGGGCGACCCCATCTACGGCGACCTGGACACCACCGGCCGGCGGGTCAAGGTGGACGAGGTCCGGCTCCTCTCCCCGGTCATCCCCCGCTCGAAGGTCATCGGCATCGGACGCAACTACGCCGACCACGCCGCCGAGCTGGGCAACGAAGTCCCCGAGGAGCCCATCGTGTTCCTCAAGCCGAACACCTCGGTCATCGGCCCGGACGACCCGATCGTGCTGCCCCCGTACTCCCAGGAGGTCCACCACGAGGCCGAGCTCGCCGTCGTCATCTCCCGGCTGTGCAAGTACGTGCCGGTCGAGAAGGCCGACGACGTCATCTTCGGCTATACGGTCGCCAACGACGTCACGGCGCGTGACGTGCAGCGGACCGACGGGCAGTGGACGCGCGGCAAGGCGTTCGACACGTCGTGCCCGCTGGGCCCGTACATCGCCCTGGACCTCGACGTCAGCGACCTGGCCGTGCGCGCCCGCGTGGACGGCGAGCTCCGCCAGGACGGGCGCACGAGCCAGCTCGTCCGCTCCGTCCCGGAGCTGGTCGCCTACGTCTCGTCGATCTTCACGCTGCTGCCCGGGGACGTCATCCTCACCGGCACCCCCGCCGGGGTAGGCCCCATCACGGTGGGCCAGCGCGTCGAGGTCGAGGTCGAGGGCATCGGCGCGATGTCCAACCCCGTCGTCCGCCGCGACTGACACCGTCGGGGGCGCCGCCGGGGCCGCGATCGGCCCGGCCCGCGCCGCCAGGGCGCGGCTAGGCTGGTCGCACCATGGAGAACACCACTGAAGCCCCCACGCCCACCGGTTCCGCCATCCGGGTGCGGTTCTGCCCCTCACCGACCGGCACCCCCCACGTCGGCCTGATCCGCACCGCCCTGTTCAACTGGGCGTACGCGCGCCACGTGGGCGGCACCTTCGTCTTCCGCATCGAGGACACCGACCCGGAGCGCGACTCCGAGGAGAGCTACAACCAGCTCCTGGACGCGCTGCGCTGGCTCGGCCTGGACTGGGACGAGGGCGTGGAGGTCGGCGGCCCGTACGGGCCCTACCGGCAGTCCGAGCGCATGGACGTCTACCGCGATGTCGCGGCGCGTCTGCTCGCGGGCGGGTACGCGTACGAGTCCTTCTCCACCACGGAGGAGATCGAGGCGCGCCACCGGGCGGCCGGGCGCGACCCGAAGCTCGGCTACGACGGCTTCGACCGTGACCTGACGGACGAGCAGAAGGCCGCCTACCGCGCGGAGGGCCGCCAGCCGGTGCTGCGCGTGCGCATGCCCGAGACCGACGTCACGTTCACCGACGTCGTCCGCGGCGACGTGACGTTCAAGGGCGGGTCCATCCCCGACTTCGTCATCGTCCGCGGCAACGGCTTCCCGCTGTACACGCTGACCAACCCGGTCGACGACGCCCTGATGGGCATCACCCACGTGCTGCGCGGCGAGGACCTGCTCTCCTCCACCCCGCGCCAGGTGGTCCTGTACCAGGCGCTGCTCGACCTGGGCGTCGCGACCGTCATGCCGGTCTTCGGGCACCTGCCCTACGTCATGGGGGAGGGCAACAAGAAGCTGTCCAAGCGGGACCCCGAGTCCAACCTCTTCCTCCACCGGGAGCGCGGCTTCACGCCCGAGGGGCTGCTCAACTACCTCGCCCTGCTCGGCTGGGGCATCTCCGCGGACAATGACATCTTCTCCAAGGACGAGATGGTCGCGGCCTTCGACGTTGCCGACGTCAACCCGAACCCCGCGCGGTTCGACCTGAAGAAGGCCGAGGCCATCAACGCCACCCACCTGCGCATGCTCGCCCCGGAGGACTTCCGGTCCCGGCTGGTGCCGTACCTGCACGCCGCCGGCCTCGTCTCCGCCGAGACCTACGGCGCGCTCACGCCCCGCGAGCAGGAGATCCTCACCCAGTCCGCGCCCCTGGTCCAGGAGCGCATGACGCTCCTGGGCGAGGCGCCCGGGATGCTCGGCTTCCTCTTCGTCGGCGACGACGCGCACACGATCGAGCCGTCCGCGCTCGCCGCGCTCCGCCCGGAGGCGCCCCAGGTGCTCGAGGCGAGCATCGCCGCCGTCGACGCCCTGCCCGAGCTCTCCACCGAGGCCGCGGAGCAGGCCCTGCGCGCGGCTGTGGTCGACGGCCTCGGCATCAAGCCGAAGTTCGCGTTCGCGCCGCTGCGGACGGCCGTGACCGGACGGCGCGTCTCGCCGCCGCTGTTCGAGTCGATGGAGATCCTCGGGCGGGACTCGACGCTCGCGAGGCTGCGCGCCCTGCACGCCCAGCTGGCCGCCCAGCCCTCCGCGTAGATCCGCGACGGCGGCCGGTCACCCCGGTGGCCGGCCGTCGTCGTGCCCGGCGTCCGAGCGGGACGCGTGACCGGCGTCACGGGCCGGTGGCGCGGGCGGTGAGGTCGGTCACGAATGGCCTTCCTGGTTTGGTCCAGCCCCGACGCTCGGGTAATGTCTCTCGTCGGTAAGGCATCCGCCCCGCAGCTGCGGGAGCACGGAAGTCATACCTCCGTGGGGTATGGTGTAATTGGCAGCACGACTGGTTCTGGTCCAGTTAGTCTAGGTTCGAGTCCTGGTACCCCAGCGAGCGGCTGGTGCGCGAGCATCGGCCGTCAGGCACCTCGGGTGCCGAGCCCCCATCGTTTAGTGGCCTAGGACACCGCCCTCTCACGGCGGCGGCGCCGGTTCGAATCCGGCTGGGGGTACGACCGGCGAGGGCCCCGCGAGAGCGGGGCCCTCGCTGTTTTCCCGGCACGCACGAGCCGCCACTTCGTGCCGCCGGCTCGGGCGTGCTGCCAGTCTTGCTCGGCGGCCGGCTCGGGCGGCGTCGGCCTGTGCGTGAGGTCACAGCGGCAAGGGACGCCCTCGGGTCGAATGTGCGGGAGGGGCTCTGGTAGTCTCTTCTGAGCCGCCGCGAGGTGGTGACAAAACAAAACACACACGCCCCCATCGTTTAGTGGCCTAGGACACCGCCCTCTCACGGCGGCGGCGCCGGTTCGAATCCGGCTGGGGGTACTCCGGGCGAAGGCCCCGCACCACGGTGCGGGGCCTTCGTCGTGCCTGGCCCGGCGTCGTGCCAGGCCCGTCGTGGCCGGGCCCGTCGTGCCGAGTCCGCCGGGGACGACGAAGGCCCCCGTCCCGCGGGACGGAGGCCTTCGCATCGCAGGGGCGGGTTCAGCCTTCCTCGGTGCGCTTGAGCACCTCGGTGAGCCGGTTTGCGGAGGCGACGACGGCGGCCGCGTGCAGGCGGCCGGGCTGGCGGCCCATGCGCTCGATCGGGCCCGAGATCGAGACCGCGGCGAGCACGCGGCCGGACGGCCCCCGCACGGGCGCGGAGATCGAGGCCACGCCGGGCTCGCGCTCGGCGACCGACTGCGCCCACCCGCGCCGGCGGACGGCGGAGAGCACCGTGGCGGTGAAGTTGGCGCCGTGCAGGCCGCGGTGGAGCCGGTCCGGCTCCTCCCACGCCAGCAGCACCTGGGCGGCCGAGCCCGCCAGCATGCTGAGCGTGGCACCCACCGGGATGGAGTCGCGCAGGCCCATGGGGCGCTCCGCGGCGGCGACGCAGATGCGCTGGTCGCCCTGGCGGCGGTAGAGCTGCGCGCTCTCGTTGGTGTGGTCGCGCAGCGCCGTGAGCACGGGCCCGGCCGCGGCGAGCAGCCGGTCCTCGCCGGCCGCCGAGGCCAGCTCTGCGAGCCGGGGACCGAGGATGAACCGTCCCTGGATGTCGCGCGCGACGAGGCGGTGGTGCTCGAGCGCGACGGCGAGGCGATGCGCCGTCGGGCGGGCGAGATGGGTGGCGCTTACAAGCTGGGCGAGGGTCGCAGGCCCGGCCTCTAGCGCACCAAGAACCGTGGCAGCCTTGTCAAGGACGCCGACTCCGCTAGAGTTGTCCATGGATCGATATTCGCATCTCAGTGAGTGAGATGCAAGCGCGGATGGCGAGACGGCCCAAGGTGGGGCGTGGCCCAGGAGGAGAGAACGCGATGAGCGGAACGCTGGCCGAGAAGGTCTGGGACGCGCACGTGGTGCGCAAGGGCACCGACGGAGCGCCCGACCTTCTCTACATCGACCTCCACCTCGTGCACGAGGTGACCAGCCCGCAGGCCTTCGAGGGTCTGCGGCTGGCCGGGCGCGGCGTGCGCCGGCCGGACCTCACGATCGCGACGGAGGACCACAACACCCCGACGCTGAACATCGACCGGCCGATCGCTGACCCGACGAGCCGCACCCAGATCCAGACGCTGCGCAACAACGCCGCGGAGTTCGGCATCCGCCTGCACTCCCTGGGCGACGCCGACCAGGGCATCGTGCACGTCGTGGGCCCGCAGCTCGGCCTGACGATGCCGGGCCTGACCGTCGTCTGCGGCGACTCCCACACCTCCACGCACGGCGCGTTCGGCGCCCTCGCCTTCGGCATCGGCACCTCCGAGGTCGAGCACGTCCTCGCCACCCAGACGCTGCCGCTGGCGCCGTTCAAGACGATGGCGATCAACGTCGACGGCACGCTGCGCCCCGGCACGACCGCCAAGGACATCATCCTGGCGATCATCGCGAAGATCGGCACCGGCGGCGGCCAGGGCTACGTCCTGGAGTACCGCGGTGAGGCCATCCGGAACCTCTCGATGGAGGCGCGGATGACCATCTGCAACATGTCGATCGAGGCCGGCGCCCGCGCCGGCATGATCGCCCCCGACGAGACGACCTTCGAGTACATCAAGGGACGCCCGCACGCCCCCGAGGGCGCCGACTGGGACGCCGCCGTCGAGTACTGGAAGACGCTGCGCTCCGACGACGACGCCGTCTTCGACGTCGAGGTGAGCCTCGACGCCGACTCGCTCGAGCCGTTCGTCACGTGGGGCACCAACCCGGGCCAGGGGCTGCCGCTGTCCGCCTCGGTGCCCGACCCGGTCGACATCCCCGAGGAGGGGCCGCGCAAGGCCGCCGAGCGGGCTCTGGAGTACATGGGCCTGGTCCCGGGCACGCCGCTGAAGGACATCCACGTCGACACCGTCTTCATCGGCTCCTGCACGAACGGCCGCATCGAGGACCTGCGCGCCGTCGCCGACATCGTCAAGGGCCGCACGAAGGCCGACGACGTGCGCGTCCTCGTGGTGCCGGGCTCGGCGCGCGTGCGCCTGCAGGCCGAGTCCGAGGGCCTCGACAAGGTCTTCCTCGACTTCGGCGCCGAGTGGCGCAACGCGGGCTGCTCGATGTGCCTGGGCATGAACCCCGACCAGCTCAAGCCGGGCGAGCGCGCGGCCTCGACGTCAAACCGCAACTTCGAGGGACGCCAGGGAAAGGGCGGCCGCACCCACCTCGTGTCCCCGCTGGTCGCCGCGGCCACCGCGATCCGCGGCACGCTGTCGGCCCCCGCGGACCTCGCCGCGCCCGCCCAGCCCGTCAACGCCTGAGCCTGAAGGAGAGCACGACGATGGAGAAGTTCACCCAGCACACCGGCGTCGGCGTCCCGCTGCGGCGCAGCAACGTCGACACCGACCAGATCATCCCGGCCGTCTACCTCAAGCGGGTCACCCGGACCGGCTTCGAGGACGCCCTCTTCGCCGCCTGGCGCGGCGACCCGGACTTCGTCCTCAACCAGCCCGCCTACTCGGCCGGCTCGGTGCTCGTGGCCGGTCACGACTTCGGCACCGGCTCCTCGCGCGAGCACGCCGTGTGGGCGCTGAAGGACTACGGCTTCCGCGTCGTCCTCGCGCCGCGCTTCGCGGACATCTTCCGCGGCAACGCCGGCAAGCAGGGCCTCGTGGCCGGCGTCATCAGCCAGGAGGACGCCGAGATGATCTGGAAGGTGCTCGAGAACGCCCCGGGCACCGAGATCACGGTCGACCTCGAGCACCGGACCGTGGTGTGCGGGGACGTGCACGCCACCTTCCAGATCGACGACTACACCCGCTGGCGGCTGCTCGAGGGCCTGGACGACATCGGCCTGACCCTGAAGAACGAGCCGGACATCACCGCCTACGAGCAGACGCGGGCGACGTGGCGCCCGAAGACCCTGCCCGCCAAGCACCTGCCGCCCGTCCACATCATGGCGGCGCGCCCGGTGGGCGGCGACGGCGAGGGCCTGCCCGCCCACGCCGACGCCCCGCTCGCCTGACGCACCCCGCCTGAGGCACCCCGCCTGACGCACTCCGCCTGACGCCGGGCGCCCAGCCATCCGCGGGCGCCCGGCGTCGCTGTGTCCGAGGCGACACGCCCGCGGGGTGCCGGGCCCCCGGGGCGCCCACGTATCCTGGGGATCGCGGGCCGTCCGGCCCGCTCGGATCAGCGCCCCGCCTCGCGCGGGGCCGGTGAGGTGTGTATGAGCGGGCTTCTGACGGTCGAGGGCGGCACGCCGCTGCGCGGCGAGATCACCGTGCGCGGTGCCAAGAACTTCGTCTCCAAGGCGATGGTGGCCTCGCTCCTCGGGGACGGACCCTCCGAGCTCAGGAACATCCCGATGATCCGGGACGTCGACGTCGTCGCCGACCTGCTGCGCCTGCACGGCGTGACGGTCGAGCACGACCGCGAGGCCGGGATCCTCAACCTGGACCCGAGCAACGTCGAGTCCGCGCACGTCGCGGACATCGACGCCTACGCCGGCTCCAGCCGCATCCCGATCCTCTTCTGCGGCCCGCTGCTGCACCGCCTCGGCGAGGCCTTCATCCCCGACCTCGGCGGGTGCCGCATCGGCGACCGGCCGATCGACTACCACCTGGAGATCCTGCGCCAGTTCGGCGCCGTCGTCGACAAGCGCGTCCAGGGCATCCACCTCTCCGCGCCGGGCGGCCTCGTGGGCACCAAGATCCACCTGCCCTTCCCCAGCGTCGGCGCCACCGAGCAGACCCTCCTGACGGCCGTGCGCGCCCGCGGGCTGACCGAGCTGTCCAACGCGGCCATCGAGCCTGAGATCGTGGACCTGATCGCCGTCCTGCAGAAGATGGGCGCGATCATCTCGGTCGACACGGACCGCACCATCCGCGTCGAGGGCGTCGAGCGCCTCCACGGCTTCCGCCACACCGCGCTGGCCGACCGCATCGAGGCCGGCTCCTGGGCCTCCGCGGCGCTGGCCACCCACGGCGACATCTTCGTCCGCGGCGCCTCGCAGCCCGAGATGATGACCTTCCTCAACACGTTCCGAAAGGTCGGCGGCGCCTTCGACGTCAGGGACGACGGCATCCGCTTCTGGCACCCGGGCGGGGACCTGCACTCCATCGTCCTCGAGACCGACGTGCACCCCGGCTTCATGACCGACTGGCAGCAGCCGCTCGTCGTGGCGCTGACCCAGGCGAACGGCCTCTCGATCGTGCACGAGACGGTCTACGAGAACCGGTTCGGCTTCACGGACGCCCTGCGGGGCATGGGGGCCACCATCCAGATCTACCGGGAGTGCCTCGGCGGCCTGGAGTGCCGCTTCGGCCAGCGGAACTTCAACCACTCCGCCGTCATCTCCGGGCCCACGCCGCTCAAGGCCGCGGACATCGAGGTGCCCGACCTGCGGGGCGGGTTCTCCCACCTCATCGCGGCGCTGGCGGCCGAGGGCACGTCCCACGTGCGCGGGATCGACATCATCAACCGCGGCTACGAGTACTTCATGGACAAGCTGGAGGCGCTCGGCGCCAAGGTCACGCTCGCCGAGTCGGTGGGTGTGAGCGCCACGCTCGCCAAGTAGGTGCGCGCGGTGCCCGGTCTCGACACACTGAGGTCATGAACACCGCTGAGCTGCTCATCGAGATCTACTCGCGCGTGCCCGACGGCGTCGGGCGCCTGCTCGACGGTCTCGACGAGGCCGGGCTGACGGCGCGTCCGGACCCCGAGGCGAACACGATCGCCTGGCTGGTGTGGCACATCGCCCGCGGGCAGGACGCGCAGGTCGCGCAGGTGGCCGGGACCGACCAGGCCTGGACGGCCGACGGCTGGGCCGGCCGCTTCGAGCTGCCCTTCGACGACCGCGCCACCGGCTACGGTCAGCACCCGGACGAGGTGGCGCAGGTCCGTGCGAGCGTCGCCGACCTGCGCGGCTATCTCGACGACGTCCAGCGCCGGACCCTGGAGTTCCTCAGCACCCTGGACGACGCGGAGCTCGAGCAGGTGGTGGACGAGGCGTGGGACCCGCCCGTCACCCTCGGGGTGCGGCTGGTGAGCATCGTCGGGGACGGCCTCCAGCATCTCGGGCAGGCGGAGTACGTCCGCGGCCTCTACGAGCGGTCCGGGCGCGGCCAGTAGTGCAGGGGGGCTGCAGGGCGGGCCGGCATGACATCTGTCATGGCCGGTCCGTGACGGCGTCAGCGCAGCCGGTGAGCCGGCGCACGGGGGAGGAGCAGGAACCCGCGAGAGCGTAGAGGCATGAGCTCCTACGACTCCGTCATCACCGCCCGGGGCCTGCGCCGGTCCTACGGCACGGGCCGGGACACCTTCGAGGCCGTGCGCGGCGTGGACCTGCACGTGCGTCGCGGCGAGCTGTTCGCGCTGCTGGGCACCAACGGCGCCGGGAAGACCTCACTGCTCGAGGTCGTCGAGGGCATTGCCCCGGCGGGCGGCGGCCGGGTGGAGGTCTTCGGCCTCGACCCCTACCGCGAGCGCCGCCGGGTGCGGCCGCGGACCGGGATCATGCTGCAGGAGGCCGGCTTCCCGTCGGACCTGACGACGGCGGAGACGGCGCGCATGTGGCACGGCACGCTGTCCGGGGGCGTGACGGTGGCGGAGTCGCTCGACCTCGTCGGCCTCGGACCCCGCCGCGCGGTTCCCGTGAAGTCGCTCTCCGGCGGGGAGCGCCGCCGCCTCGACCTGGCCCTGGCCCTCATGGGCCGACCGGAGGTGCTCTTCCTCGACGAGCCGACCACGGGCCTGGACCCGCAGTCGCGCCGGGACGCGTGGACGCTCGTGCGCCGCCTGCTCGCCGACGGCACCACCGTGGTGCTCACCACGCACTACCTCGAGGAGGCCGAGGAGCTCGCGGACCGGCTCGCGATCATGCACGGCGGCCGGATCGTCCGGGCCGGCACCGTCGCCGAGATCGTGGCCGGTGAGCCGGCCCGCATCCGGTTCCGCACCGCCGACGCCGCACTGTCGGCGACCGGGACGCTCGCGTCGCTGCCCGCCCTGGCGGGTGCGCCGCGCTGCGACGCCACCGGCGTCGAGCTGGCGACGACGGACCTGCAGGCCACCCTCACCGCCCTGCTGCGCGCAGCCCAGGACGCGGGGGCCGAGCTGGTCGGCCTCGACGCCAGCGCGGCGTCCCTCGAACGCGCCTTCCTGGCCGTCGCGGAGGGCGAGGCGGCCGGCGCCGCCAGCGGGCAGCGCGCGGCGGTCGCCGCATGAGCACCCCAGCCGCCCCCACCACCTCGAAAGGTTCCGTGATGACCGTCCGCACGCCGTCCCCCGCCCGCCCGTCCGCGCAGCCGCCCCGCCCCGCCCCGGCCGCCGCCCGCGTCGGCTCCCTCATGCGCGCCGAGGTCCTCCTCCTGATCCGGAACCGGACCACCCTGTTCAACGCCGTCGTGCTGGTCCCCGTGTTCATCCCGATCGTCGCGTGGAGCTTCGGCGACCTCAGCGGCGACACCACGGCCGCCCGCCACCTCGGCACGATCCTGCTCATGACGCTGCTCACCCTCGCCATGGTCGTGGTCGTGTACTACAACCTGACCACCACGTTCGTCGCCCGGCGCGAGGAGCTGGTCCTCAAGCGGCTGCTCACCGGGCAGGTCACGCGGGCCGAGGTCGTCCTCGCCTGCGCCACCCCGGCGGTGCTCATCATGCTCGCGCAGGTGCTGCTCGGGGTGGCCGCGACGGCCGTCTGGTTCGAGCTCCCCGCCCTGGCGAACCCCGTCTGGCTGCTGATCGGCCTCATGGGCGGTACGGCCGTGTTCGTGCTGCTCGCGGTCGTCAGCTCCGGGCTCACCCGCACCGTCGAGTCCGTCCAGCTCACCGCCATGCCGGTGCTCCTCGGCGCCACGGCGCTGTCCGGCGCCGCCGTGCCGCTGCACATCCTCCCGCCCGTCGTCGGGCAGGTCGCCATGTGGACGCCCATGTACCCGGTGGTCGCGCTCGTCCAGCACGGACTCGGCGCCACCGCGCTGGACGGCACGGTGGCCTCGGGCGCGCTGGCCGACGTGACGCAGCCGCTCGTCTGCCTGGCGCTGTGGCTCGCGCTCGGCGTGCTCGGCGCGCGACGCTGGATGCGCTGGGAGCCGCGCCGCTGACCGGCGCACCACGACAGGCCCGGCAGCGGCCGAAGCCGGCCCTGCAGGCCCGTGTCGGCCCAGGCGGCCCCTTGCACGGGCGGCCCGACACGCCCCACCTCACCTGGGAGACTGGATCCTCGTGACGAGCATCTTCACGGCGTGGCGCCGGCGCAGCGACCCCGAACGGTTCGACACCTACACCCGCTGGTCGCTCTACCTCATCATGGGCATCGTCCCCCTGGTCGTGCTCGGCGTCATGCCGGCCGGGCTGACCCATGCGCCGGCGGTCGCCGCCCTCTACCTCGTCGCGATGCTCGTGGAGTGCGTGCTCGCGATCGCCGTCCTGCGCCGCTCGATCGACCGCGCCCTCGGCGGCGTCCCGGTCCCACGGCGCGGTCTCGTCCTCCTCGCGCCGGTCGCGGTCCTCGCGGCCGCCCTCGCCGTGGCCGCGCTGCCCGCAGAGGGCGCGCCCGGGCTCGCCGGCCGCGCCGGGGCGGTGGCGGCCGC
Source organism: Georgenia sp. SYP-B2076 (assembly GCF_003991205.1). Taxonomy (GTDB): domain Bacteria; phylum Actinomycetota; class Actinomycetes; order Actinomycetales; family Actinomycetaceae; genus Georgenia. Next base: position 48,414 of record NZ_RXOZ01000035.1, read on the forward strand.
CCTGGGCGCCGCCCTGCTGGCGGTCGCGCCCGTGCTGCGCACCGGCGCGATCCTGACCGCCTCGCTCGTCGCGGCGGTGGCCGCGGGGTTCGCCGAGCAGACCCCGCCGGGGGTCGAGCGGTTCGTCCCCACCGTCGTGTCCGCCTTCCTCATCGTCGGCGGGCTCGCCGTGAGCTTCCGCGCCTCGGCCTGGATGCTCGGCGTGGTGTGGGAGCAGGAGCGGGCGCGGGCCGTCCACGCCCGCCTGGCCGTGGCCGAGGAGCGGCTGCGGTTCTCCCGCGACCTCCACGACGTCGTCGGGCGTACGCTCTCGGCCATCGCCGTCAAGAGCGAGCTCGGGGCCGAGCTCGCCCGGCGGGGGCACGACGGCGCCGCGGAGCAGATGCTCGAGGTCCGCGAGCTGGCCGCCGAGGCACTGCGGGAGGTGCGCGGCGTCGTCGCCGGCTATCGCACGACCGACCTCGCCGCCGAGCTCGCCGGCGCCCGGTCCGTGCTTCGCTCGGCCGGCGTGGGCACACGCGTCCTCGGCGACGGCGCGCGCCTGGCGCCGGACGTGCAGCAGACCCTGGCATGGGTGGTGCGCGAGGGCGCCACCAACGTGGTGCGTCACGCCCGCGCGACCGCATGCACCCTCGACCTGGAGGTGCTGCCCGCAGGTGGAGGCGCGGTGGCCCGGCTGCGGATCGTCAACGACGGCGCCACACCGGCCCGGGGGGAGAGCGGGTCGGGCCTGCTCGGGCTTGCCGAACGGCTCGACCAGGTCGGCGGCGCGCTCACCACCTCCCGGGACGGGGACGTGTTCACCCTGGAGGCCACCGTCCCGCTGGGCCTGGCCCTCGGCGACGCAGGGCCTCCCGCCCAGGTGGCGGGGGCGGCGGTGGAACCCGGTCCAGGACCGGCCCACAGCCCTGGCACGATGGGGCCACGATGATCCGCATCCTGCTCGCCGACGACGAGAACCTCATCCGCGACGCCCTCGCCGGCCTGCTCGGCCTCGAGGACGACCTCGAGGTCGTCGCGACGGCGGCGTCAGGCACGGAGGCGGTGGCCGCCGGGCTCAAGCACACTCCCGACGTCGCCGTCCTCGACCTGCAGATGCCCGGGCTCGACGGCATCGAGGCGGCGCAGCGGCTCGCCGCCGAGCTGCCCGGGTGCCGCAGCATCATCGTCACCAGCCACGGGCGCCCCGGCTACCTCAAGAAGGCCCTCGCCGCCGGCGTCGCCGGCTTCCTGCCCAAGACGGTCTCGGCGCGGGTCCTCGCGGACGTCGTGCGCCAGGTCCACGCCGGCGGACGATACGTCGACCCCGAGCTGGCGGCGGAGGCGATCAGTGCGGGGGAGTCCCCCCTGACGCCCCGCGAGGCCGACGTGCTCGAGCTCGCCGCCGAGGGCGCGGCGGTCGAGGAGATCGCCCAGCGCGCCCACCTCTCCCCGGGCACGGTCCGGAACTACCTGTCCGCGGCGGCCACCAAGCTCGGTGCGGCGAACCGCCACGAGGCGGTCCACGTCGCGCGCCGCCACGGCTGGATCTGAGCGACCGCACCGCGGGCACCCACCCGATCGGGACCGCGGGGCCGGGCGACTACGATCTCGGACGTGCATGTACGCAAGCAGTCCGCGGTCTACCGGTTCCTCGCCGGGCTCCTCCGACCCGCCATGAGGGCCACCACCCGGCACACGTGGCGCGGCGCCGAGCATCTGCCACCCACGGGCGGCTTCATCGCCGTGGGCAACCACGTCTCCAACTTCGACCCGCTCACGTTCGCGCACTTCCTCTACGACAACGGCGCCGTCCCGAAGTTCCTCGTCAAGTCCTCGCTGTTCGACGTGCCCGTGCTGGGCACGCTCCTGGGCCGCGCCGACCAGATCCCCGTCTACCGCGGAACCGCCCGCGCGGCCGACGCCCTCGTGGCCGCCGAGGCCGCGCTCCGGCAGGGGGAGTGCGTGGCGATCTTCCCGGAGGGCACGCTCACCCGTGACCCGGCCATGTGGCCGATGACCGGCAAGACCGGCGTCGCGCGCCTGGCGCTGAGCACCCGGGTGCCCGTCATCCCCATCGCCCAGTGGGGCGCGCACCTCGTGCTGCCGCCGTACACGGCGCGCTTCAGGCCGTTGCCGCGCAAGCCCGTGACCGTCGTGGCCGGGCCCCCCGTGCCCCTGGACGACCTGTACGGGCGCGTGCCCGACCAGGCGATCCTCCAGGAGGCCACGGCGCGGATCATGGCCGCGATCCGGGCGCAGCTCGCCGAGATCCGTGACCAGGCGCCGTCCCGGCCCTACGACATCCGCCGCGACGGCGACCCGCGCGCCGCGGACACCGCCGCCCGGGCCGCCAAGGCGGCGAGGAGCGCGGCGGGCAGGCGCCGTCCGAGGCCCACCGGGGCGGGCCGATGAGCGCCGCGACCGGCCTGCGCGCCGCCGTGCTCGGCACGGGGGCGTGGGGCACGACCTTCGCCGCGATCATGACCGACGCCGGCACCCGGGTGCGCCTGTGGGGCCGCAGCGCCGAGGTCGTCGACGAGATCAACGGCGCCCACCGCAACTCCCGCAACCTGCCGGGCGCGCGCCTGCCCGAGGGACTGGGTGCCACGACCGACCTCGCCGGCGTGGTCGCCGACGCGGACCTCGTCGTCGTGGCCCTGCCCTCCCAGTCGGTGCGTGCCGTGCTCGCCCCCCTCTCCGGCACGCTGCCCGCCGGCTGCGTGGTCGTCTCCCTCATGAAGGGCGTCGAGCTCGGCACGCACCAGCGCATGAGCGAGGTGCTCGGCGAGGCCCTCGCCGTCGCGCCGGCGCGGGTGGCGGTGCTCTCCGGCCCCAACCTGGCCCGCGAGATCGCCGAGCACCAGCCCGCCGGCGCGGTGGTCGCCGCCCAGCGGCCCGAGGTCGCGGAGCTCGTCGCCGGCGCCTGCGCGGCGGCGTACTTCCGTCCCTACACCACCACCGACGTCGTGGGCGTGGAACTGGGCGGGGCGGTCAAGAACGTCATCGCGCTCGCCGTCGGCATGGCGCAGGGCCGCGGCTTCGGGGACAACACGAAGGCCACCCTCATCACGCGGGGGCTGGCCGAGACGGCCCGCCTGGGCGCCGCCCTGGGCGCGCAGCCGGCGACCTTCGCCGGGCTGGCGGGCATGGGCGACCTCGTGGCCACCTGCGCCTCGCCGCTCTCGCGCAACCACACGCTCGGGGCGCACATCGGCGCCGGGCGCGGGCTGGACGAGGCGACCCGGCTGACCGGCGGCACCGCCGAGGGCGTGAAGTCGTGCCGGTCCGTGCTCGAGCTGGCGCGCCTGCACGGGGTGGACATGCCGATCACCGAGGCGGTCGTCGCGGCCCTGTACGAGGGCCTCGCGGTCGAGGAGATGACGGCGAGCCTGCTCTCGCGCCCGCTCAAGCACGAGCGCGCCTGACGGGCGTGCCGGTCCCGGGGCCGGCGGCGGCGCCGAGGTGTTGCCGGTCCCGGCCGCCTGCGGCAGCCTGGTGGCTCACCCACGCGGAGGAGCCACGCCATGACGGACAACACGTACAAGGTCACCGAGATCGTCGGCACGTCGCCCGACGGGGTGGACCAGGCCATCCGGAACGCGATCGCCAAGGCGAGCGAGTCCCTGCACGGTCTCGACTGGTTCGAGGTCGAGGAGGTGCGCGGCGTCATCGCCGAGGGCGCGATCGCCCACGTCCAGGTGCTCCTGAAGGTGGGCTTCAAGCTGGACTGAGCGCGCTCAGCTCCCGGTCTGGACGTCCACGACGATGCGGGCGGGGTCGCTCAGCGTGAACACCCGGAACGGGGCCTGCGCGTCCAGGCCGATGAAGGCCTGGTTCTGCCCCTCGAAGATGCCGGAGACGAAGACCTCCTTGACGAGGTCGGTGCCGCCGGGCGCGTAGGCGCCCTGGGCGAGCTTGCCGGTCTCGGACGGCTCGGGCATGCGGAACCCGGTCGTGATGACCTGGAGGGTCGCGTCGCCGGCGACGTCGATCTCGTCGCCCTTGCCCTCGGAGATGGCGGAGTCGACGTACTCGACGCGCCACTGCGGCGTGTCCGCACCCTCGAGGTCGAAGACCACGCGCTCGTAGCCCGGGTGTGTGCCGGCGCGGACGTCGACGGGCAGGAGGTCGCCGCCGCCGCCGGGGAAGGCGGGGCTCTGCTGGGGGTCGACGGTGAACGCCACGTCGGCGCCCGGCTCGTCGCTCTCCTGGGCGGGGGCGGCCGTGGCCTCGCCGGTCGAGCCCTCGCCCGCCGTCGTCTCCGTCGCGGAGCCGGTCGCGGGCTCGCTGGCGGCGCTGGTGCTCGGCACCGACGGGCTGGTGTCTGTGGCCGGCTCGCTGCCGCACGCGGCCAGCGTGAGCACCAGGCCGGCGGTGATGGCCGTGGCCACCCGCGTCGATGTCTTCATGGCTCCTCCAGCGTTCCGTCCCGGGGGCGGCCGTTGCGGCACCGCCTCAGGTCACAGTAGGGCCCCCACCCAGCAGGGCGTGGAGGCGGGCCGCGCCGATGCCGATCTGTGACCCCGACGAAGCGGTGGGCGGTCGGTGGGCGTCGCGGCGGTCTGCGCGGTGGCGGGCGGGCGGCGTCGCGGCGGTCAGGCGCGGGCGGCGGCGTGCAACGCCTGGTCCAGGTCCGCCCACAGGTCCTCGACGTCTTCGATGCCCACACTCAGGCGCAGGAGGTCCTCGGGGACGGTGGGCGCCTCGCCGGCGAGGCGCCGGCGTCGCTCCATGCTGGACTCGACCCCGCCCAGGCTCGTCGCCGGGAGCCACAGCCGGACCGCGCGCGTCAGGGCGTCGGCGCCGTCCGCGCCGCCGGCGGGGCGGAGGGTCAGGATGGAGCCGAAGCCGTCCATGAGCTCCGCCGCGCGCGCGTGCTGCGGGTGGCTCGGCAGGCCCGGGTGCTGGACCTCCACCACGAGCGGGTGCCCGGCGAGCCGGCGGGCGAGCTCGAGCGCGGAGGCCTGGGAACGTTCGACCCGGACCGCCAGGGTCCGCAGCCCCCGCAGGGCGAGCCATGCCTCCCACGGCCCGGCGATCGCGCCGCCGGTCGTGCGGCGGGCGTGGATGCGGGTGCGCAGGTCGCCGTCGTCCGTGACGGCGGCGCCGAGGAGGACGTCGGAGTGCCCGGCGAGGTACTTGGTCACCGAGTGGACGACGACGTCCGCGCCCCAGGCGAGCGGCCGTTGCCCGAGCGGCGTGGCGAACGTGTTGTCCACGACGGTGAGGATGCCCCGGGCGCGGGCCGCCGCGGTCAGGGCCGGGATGTCGGCCACCTCGAGCATGGGGTTGGTCGGGGACTCGATCCACAGCATGCTCGCGGGCGGCTCACCCGCCGGGGTCAGCGCCGCGACGACCGCGTCGGTGTCGGCGATGTCGACCTCGCGGACCACGCCGCCCTCGCGGGCGGTCTGCTCGTTGGCGGCGGTGAGGGTCGCGAGGTAGGCGTGGCGCGGCGCGACGATCGCCGTGCCGGGCGTGGCCAGGCGCAGCACCGCGTCGATGGCCGCCATGCCGGAGGAGAAGACCAGGGCGGGGTGGGCGGCGCCCTCCAGCTCGCCGATCGCCTCCTCCAGCGGCAGCCACGTCTCGGTGTTGTAGCGGGCGTAGAGGTTCTCGCCGCCCGGCACGCCGGCGGAGACGTACGTGCTTGAGAGCACGACCGGGGCGTTGACCGGGGCGCCCTGCTCGCGCGGCGGGCGGCCGGCGGCGACGGCGGCGGTGGCCGCCGAGCGCGCGGGGCGGGGGGTGGGGACGGCCGCGGGGGAGCTGGGCTGGTCTGTGGCGCTCACAGGGTGACGTTAGGCCGGGGCGGCGGGGCCCGCGCACCGGCGCGCGAGGAGTGAGACACCCCGCTGGGCAGGCGACCCGGTCGCCTCGGTGCTGGGGCGTCTATGAGCAGGCCCGGCAGCCGGGTGGGCTGCCCGCCCGGCTGCCGGGCCCGCGCGGGGCGTCAGCGGACCGCAAGCCCGGACGGGTAACCTCGCACGCGATGGACACCGCACCCGCCCCCGCGCCCTCCGACGGCGACGCCCTTGCCACTGCTAGCCAGGCTGCTGCCGCGGCAGGAGCGGGCGGCAAGGTCCGCGTCGCCGTCGTCTTCGGCGGCCGCAGCGGCGAGCACCCCGTCAGCTGCGCCACCGCGGCCGGGGTGCTGCGCGCCATCGACCGTGACAAGTACGACGTGCTGCCCATCGGGATCACGCGCGCCGGGGAGTGGGTCCTCGTCCCGGACGACCCCGCCCGGCTCGAGGGCGGAAGGGCCGAGATCGGCAGCGCCGACGGCCAGGTCCTCGTCCCCCTGGGGGAGAGCCCGGCCGGCCTCGTCGTGGCCGAGCCCGGCAAGATCCCGCAGCAGCTGGGCGCGGTCGACGTCGTCCTGCCGCTGCTGCACGGCCCCTACGGGGAGGACGGCACCCTGCAGGGCCTGCTCGAGATGGCCGGCGCCCGCTACGTCGGCTCCGGCGTCCTGGCCTCCGCCGTCGGCATGGACAAGCACTACATGAAGGTCGTGCTCGCCGGCCACGGCCTGCCGGTGGGCCCCTACACGGTCATCACCCCGCGCCTGTGGCGCACGGACAGGGCCGTCGCGCTCGACGCCGTCGCGTCGCTGCGCTTCCCCGTCTTCGTCAAGCCGGCGCGCGCCGGCTCCTCCCTCGGCATCACCAAGGTGGACCGGCCGGAGGACCTCGAGGCAGCCGTGGCCGAGGCCCAGCGCCACGACCCCAAGGTGATCGTCGAGGCCGGCATCGAGGGCCGCGAGATCGAGTGCGGCGTCCTCCAGGGCCACGGCGACGACGCCCCGCGCGCCAGCCTGCCCGGGGAGATCGTCCTGGACGCGCCCACGGCCGGTTTCTACGACTACGAGACCAAGTACCTCGACACCGCCCCGCTGACCATGGCGGTGCCGGCGGACCTGCCCGACGACGTCACCACCCGGATCCAGGACCTGGCCGGCCGGGCGTTCGAGGCGCTGAGCTGCGAGGGCCTCGCCCGCGTGGACTTCTTCTACGACGCGCGCGGGAACGTCGTCATCAACGAGGTCAACACGATGCCGGGCTTCACCCCGTTCTCGATGTACCCGCTTATGTGGGAGAAGAGCGGCATGACCTACCCGGAGCTCATCGACGAGCTCATCCAGCTGGCATTGGAGCGGCCCGCCGGGCTGCGGTAGGAGCGCGCGGGTCCCGGCAGGGGCGCGCGGCGGCGCCCTCGCGGGCTGCCAATATCGGGCCGGTCAGACATTCCAGTGGAGAATGATCGCGAGAAAGCTGACCAGGTCGTTCATCGGCTCGGCTTGCGTCGTCATTCCGTGCATTGGCATTGTTTGTGGCCGGTGGCCACGCCTTTCTCGGAACGCTGTGCCGCCACACGCGTCCTAGAGCCCCCATTCTTCGGGGCGTCCCCTCCGCAGGTGCTTTTGTCCACAGGGGCCTTGTTGCCACCGTTTCCACAATTTAATTCACAGGCTTAGAACCCTTGTCTCGTCGCACGTGTGTTCGATAGATTTGTCTTAGGTGCTCGTCCGCCCGCGATGTGGGGAGGTGGCTGGATGTCGCTTACCGAGGAGACCGGGGACCCGGCCGCGGCGCTGGCGGCGGGGCTGGCCACGATGCAGGACGTCCTCGCCCAGCTGCACACCATCGACCTGCACGCGGTCCCCGGCCCCGCGGTCCTGGCGGCGCTGGACGGCATCGAGCAGGTCCGCCGCAAGACGGAGTCCCTCAGCGCCCGGACGCTGGCCACGATCGAGGCGGACGGGATGTGGGCCCTGGACGGGGCCCGGTCGATGGCCGCGTGGTACCGGGCCCGTACGGGCAAGCACCGCGCCTCCGCCGCCCGGGAGGTCAAGCAGGCCCGGGCGCTGCGCGACCACCTGCCCGCCACCGCCAAGGCCCTTGCGGCCGGCGAGATCAGCACCGACCACGCCGCCGCAATGGTCAAGCTCACGACGGACACCGAGGCCCGTCGGGACCGGCTCGTCGACCCCGAGGTAGGCGAGGGCTTCCTCCTCGAGCATGCCAAGAAGCTGGACGCGTCGGACTTCACCCTCGCGGCGCAGGAGTGGGGCACCCGGGCCGACCCGGACGCCGCCGACCGCGCCTACCAGGAAGACACCCTCCACGAGGAGTTCACCCTCGCCGAGACCACCGACGGGTACGTCCCATCCGGCTGGCTGTCCACCTCCAGCGGCAAGCTCCTGCTCACCGCCCTGGCGGCCCGCACCGGAACGCCGGCCAAGACGGACACCCGCACCCCGGCGCAGCGCCGCGCCAACGCGCTCGTGGGCCTGGCCCACCTCGCGCTGGACTCCGGGACCCTGCGTCCCGGCGCCCGGATCCGCCCCCACCTGAGCATCACCGTCCCCTTCGACACCCTCCAACGCCTCGTCGCCGCCGCCGGGAGAGCCCACCGGCCTGGCTGCCGGCTGGTCGGGACCTACCCGGGCGCGGCGTTCGGGCTCCCGCTGGACCTCGCCCGGACCACCGACCTCGGCGGCGAGCGGGCGAACGGGCAGCCTGGACCGGAGCCAGCGGGCGAGGGCAGCAAGGGCTGCACCTGCCCTGAACTCTCCGACACGATCATCGACGCCGGGATCGATGCGGCCGCCATGGTCGGGGTCGAGCCGGCCACCTTCGAGGACGGCGCACCCCTCTCGCCCGCCCTGCTCGCCCGCCTGGCGTGCGGCAGTCAGATGCATCGGGTCATCTTCGGCCCCGACTCCGAAATCCTGGACGCCGGCCGTGAGCAGCGCCTGTTCACCGCCGCCCAGACCCGCGCGATCATCGCCCGGGATAAGCGATGTCAGTACCCGAATTGCCACGCCCCGCCCGGCGAGGGCGAGATCCACCACTCCATCGCCTGGTGGGCCCAGTTCGGCTCCACCAACATCAACCTCGGCGTCCTGCTCTGCTGGTACCACCACGACTGGGTCCATGCCCACGCCATCACCATCGAACGCCGCCACGGCCAGTGGGTGTTCATCCGACAGGACGGCAGCGTCATCGGTGACACGGCACTGGCCGCCTGAGGACATCGGCCTCGTGCCGTCCAGCCTGAGGACCCACAGGTTGGTGTAGCTCTGCGGCGGTCGCTACCGAACGTCCGTGGCACCGACGCAGTGCCGCTCGGCGGGGGTGATCTCCACGGCCGGGGCGAGGTCGACGAGGAACGCCGTGGGCTGGTCGGTGACGTGCTCGACGGGCACGACCACCTCGATGGCCGGCTGCCGGCCGTACGTGACGAAGGCCCACGACCCCTGTCCCTCACGGGCGTTCGCGGGCAGCGACTCGTCGTCGGCCTCCAGCTGGATCCAGTCGACGGCGGTGCCGTCGTCGAGCCCCACGCTGAGGCAGCGATCCGTCGTCGGGCCCGGCACGGCGACACCGCAGCGCAGGGTCACGGCGGGGTCACCCCACGCCGTGGTGGCCTGGGCGGTGGTGGAGCGGCGCTCGAGCCCGACCAGCTCGTCCGGCGTGGCCTGGATGACGCGCGCGCAGGTGGGGTCCGGTGCGGCCTCGCCCGGTTGGAGGGTCACCCCGCTCGCGCACCCCGCGAGCAGCCCGGATGCGGCAAGGACCAGGAGTGCGCCGCGGCGCTGAGGAGACGTCAGGGGCACCCGACCACTGTACGGCGCGCCTCGGCCACGGCTGCCCTCGGCCGGTGGGCCGGTAGCGTGAGGCGGTGACCGCCACCCCCGTCGAGCCGCCCACCTCTCAGCCGGCCGCCTCCGAGCCGCGTCCCGTCGACGCGGGTCCCCTCGACGCTGGTCCCCTCGACGCTGGTGGGGCCGACCCGCGCCCCGCCGGCCCCACCGTCGCGGACCTGACCGAGGACGAGCTCATCGCCTCGTTCGTGCCCCTGCTGCCTGTGGGCCGGCGCACGCTCGTCCCCACCGGTGACGACTGCGCCGTCATCGAGGCCCCCGACGGGCGGTTCTGCGTCTCCACGGACGTGCTCGTCGAGGGTCACCACTTCCGCCGCGACTGGGGCACCGCGGCCGACGTCGGCTGGCGCGCCGCCATGCAGAACCTCGCCGACGTCGCGGGCATGGGTGCCGAGCCCACCACCATGGTCGTCTCGCTGGTGCTCCCGACGACGACGCCCGTGGCGTGGGTGCACGACTTCTCCCGCGGCCTGGCGCAGGCGTGCGGTCCCCACGGCGTGGGGGTCGATGGCGGTGACCTCAGCGCGGGGGAGGAGATCGTCGTCGCCGTCACGGTCCACGGCGACCTGGGCGGACGGGCCCCCGTGCTGCGCTCCGGCGCCCGCGCCGGCGACGTGGTCGCGCACTGCGGACAGCTGGGGCGGGGGGCGGCCGGCAACGCGCTGCTGGCCGCCGGGCTGCGCGACGCGGACGAGGCGCTCGTCGCCGACTTCCTGCGACCCCGCCCGCCGCTCGAGGCCGGGCCGGCCGCCGCCCGAGCCGGCGCCACGGCCATGATGGACGTCTCCGACGGGCTGCTGCGCGACTCCGGAAGGCTGGCGAGGCGCTCCGGCGTCGTCCTCGACCTGGATCCGCTCGAGGCCAGCTCTCCGGGGGCGCTGGAAGCCCTGGCGGACGCCGCGGCCCGGCTGGGCGCCGACGCGCGCGAGTGGGTCCTCACCGGCGGCGAGGACCACGGGATGCTGGCGACGTTCCCGGCCGGCGCCGCGCTGCCCCAGGGCTTCCGCCCGCTCGGCCGCGTGCGGGCCCCCGAGGACGCGCACCCTGCGGGCACTGTGCTGGTGGGCGGGCAGATCCCCGATCTCGTCTCCACGGGGTGGGACCACTTCCGGTAGGCGGCGGCTCGCCGCTGATGACCGGACGGACCGCGTACCGCGGACCGCTTACCGCGGGCCGCTCACCGTGCTGGGCGCCTACCGCTCGCGGGCACCGATCAGGCGCAGGACGGCGGCCAGGCCGCCGGGGGACCCCGGCCAGTGCCGCTCCAGCGCCTGCGGGCCCGCGCGGCGCACCACCGCCCGCAGCGCCAGGGTCACGACCACGGCGTCGTCGGCGTACCCGAGGACAGGAACGAAGTCGGGGACCAGGTCGAACGGCATCGCCAGGTAGGCCACCAGCAGCCAGAGCACGACCCGGACGCCGCGGGGCAGGGAACCGTCCCGGGCGAGCCGGCCCACGAGGCGCAGGACGTCGGGCAGGAGCCGCATGACCTCCTTGAGCCGCACGTCGTCCGGCTTGGCCAGCCACAGCGCCACGACGAGCACGGCCCACAGCAGGAGGAGACCACCCGCCACGCCCGCGAGGGTCCACCACCACTGGTCCACGCGGACCAGTGTGCCGCCCCGCGCGTGGAGGGCGGGGTCACCCGGGTGGAAGGGGCTCCTTGACGAGGTGGGCGCTGAGGTAGCGCATGTCCCCGCTCTCGAGCCGGACGTAGTTCCTCGTGCCCTCGATCCCGGCGAACGGCCTGACCAGGCGGTGGAACGCGCGGGGGATCCACGCGTCGATGAGGGCCAGCTTGCGGGCGTTGTCCGCGCGCAGCGCCGCGAGCACCTCGGACGTGATGTCGCGGTCCCGGCGGACCGTCAGGGCGGACGCCGCGAGCTGGCGACGCAGGGTGCCCACGTCGCCCCGGTCACGCAGGTCGGCGAAGAGGAAGTCGCCTCCGGGCCGCAGCACACGGTGCACCTCCGCGAGGAAGGACTCCATGGAGCCGTAGCAGTGGGACGACTCGACGTTGAGCACGGCGTCGAAGGCGGCGTCCGGGAACGGCATCGCCTGCGCGTCGCCCTGGACGAAGACCAGGCCCGGCGCCCGGCGCGTGCGGGTGCACAGGGCGACGGCGCGGCTCGAGAGATCGAGACCCGTCATCGACCGCGGCCCGAGGTAGCGGCTGACGTAGGACGAGCCCCCGCCGCGCCCGCAGCCAGCCTCCAGGACGTCCCTGCCGCGCAGGTCGGTGCCCGAGAGGGTGTGGTCGTAGAGCTGGATGCACAGGCGGTCCGGCTCGTCGGCGTCGTCGAGCGCGAGCGGGGGCGCCTCGCGGGAGGCGAAGCCGTAGTTCATGAACGCCCACTCGGGTCTGCGCACCCGCGCCGCCAGGAGCTCGTAGCACGCCCGCCAGGCGAGCTGCCGCGCCGTCATGCGTGCCACGCTACAAGGCGCGGCGGCGCGGGCACGCGAAAGGCCGCCGACCCGGTGGGGCTGGCGGCCTCAGGCGTTCGCCGACCGGGCCGGCGGGTGCGTCAGATGGCGCGGATAACCTTGTCGGCCTTGAGGCACGAGGTGCACACGTTCACGCGCTTGGGGGCTCCGTTGACAAGGGCGCGCACGCGCTGGATGTTCGGGTTCCAACGGCGGCTCGTCCGCACGTGGGAGTGCGAGACGCTCTTGCCGAAGCTCGGACGCTTGCCGCAGACGTCGCAGTTGGCAGCCACGGTCGTTCTCCTGATCTTCTCGCTGAAGCACGGACGGATCGACCGTGCTGGGGTCTGTGAGCCGGTCGGGGCGCAGGCACGTGCCTGCCCGGGACGGGCAACCTGAAAAGAGTACCTGAGGAAGGCCCCGCGCCCAAACGTCGCGGCCCGATCCTCTCGTGCGGTACGCCACAAAAACATCCCTCCCCAGCCCGTCGGGCCGGTTGTCGGTGCGAACGGATAGCCTGCTGACGACCGCCAGAAGTGGCCGGCGCCGCGGCGCCGGTGACCCCGTCCGCGCCGTAGGAGGAAGCTCGTGACCACCCCGCTCGCCGTGCTCGACGCTCGTGCGGTGCGCAGCTGGTTCGAGCACGCCCTGCGGTCCCTCCTCCTGCTGCGCCGCGAGGTCGACGGTCTCAACGTCTTCCCCGTGCCGGACGCGGACACCGGCACGAACCTCGTCCTCACGCTCGCCGGCGCCGCCGAGGCCGTCCACGGACTCGAGACCGATGCCGACCTGTCCACCCTGACCCGCGCGGCCGCCGACGGCGCCCTCCTCGGGGCCCGCGGGAACTCCGGGATCATCGTCAGCCAGTGCCTGCGGGCGCTGGCCGAGACCTTCGACGGCGCCCGCGAGGCGGGTCCGGCGCTCGTCACCCGGGCGCTGGGCGCCGCCGACGAGGGCGCGCGTGCGGCGGTGGGGCACCCGGTGGAGGGCACCATCCTCAGCGTCACCCGAGCCGCGGCGGCCGCCGCAGCCGGCGCGTCTGCCGCGTCGGGTGCCGGGCGGGGGGCCACGGGCCTCGCCGCCGTGGTGGGGGCGGCCTCGCTGTCGGCCCGCGAGGCGCTCGTGGGCACGCGCGGGGCTCACGGGCGCGGCGTCGACGCCGGCGGCGTCGGCTACGTCGTCCTGCTCACCTCGCTGCTGGACGTCGTCCGGGGCACCGGCGACGCCGGGACGGCGCGCGCCGCGGCGGTCAGCGAGCTGCTCGCCGGCCTCGGGACCGCAGCCCCGACGGCCGAGGGCGTGCCCGTCCCCGCTGCCGAGCCGGGGGACGACGGCGCCGGGGACTTCGAGGTGATGTACGTCCTGCGCGCCGGCGCCGCGCGGGCCGCGGCGCTGCGCGCCCACCTCGGCCGCGTGGGCCACTCGGTCGCGGTCGTCGGCTGGTCCGACGACGCCGGCGCGGGCCTGTGGCAGGTGCACGTGCACACGGACGCCCCGTTGTCGGTGCTGGCCGAGCCGGACGTCATGGAGCAGGTCTGCGTGCGCTACCTCAAGCCGTTGCTGGGCGCCCCGGTCGACGGCACGGAACGCGCCGCCGGCGCGTCCGGTGCGGCGGGCGCCCGCACGGGCGTGGTCGCGTGCACCCGCGCCCCAGGACTCCTGGAGCCGCTGGCACGCACCGGCGCCGTCGTCGTGCTCGGCCCCGGCGCCAACCCCGCCGGCGTCCTGCGCGCCGCCGCGGACACGGGTGCCCCCGAGGTGCTGGTGCTGCCCTGCGACGAGCACTCCGCCGCCGTCGCGGCCGAGGCGGGGGTCCAGGCCGCCGACGGCCGGGCGGCCGCGCACCTGGGCGGGCGCCAGCTGCTGCACGTGGCCACGACCCGCAACGAGATCCATGTCCTGGCGGCCGCGGTGGAGGTCGCCGGGGCCGGGGAGGGGCGGCACCTTGTCGAGGTCGCCGACGAGGCGGTGCGGCGCACCCGGACCGCCGAGCTCGGCTGGCCCGATGTGGGGACGGAGCTCGCGCTCGCCGGGCTGCTCTCGCCGGGGGACGAGCTGGTCACCGCCCTGCTGGGCGCGGGCGCGGACGAGGACAGCCCCGAGGTCGTGCGCGAGCTCGTGGCGCAGGCGGCCCCGGGAGCCGAGGTCGTCGTCATCCAGGGTGGGCAGGCCGCCCCGGGGCTGCTGCTGGGGGCGGAATGAACGAGCGCACGAGTCACCACCTGCCCGCCGTGGCCGGGGACCACCGAGGCCGTCTGACCACGCCGCTGCCCAAGGCGTTGGGGGAGAAGACGGCCAAGGCGCTGGCCAAGCTGGGCCTGAACACGGTCGAGGACCTGCTGCGGCACTACCCGCGCCGCTACGGCAACAGGGGCAAGCTCACCGACCTCGCTCACCTGGGGGTGGGGGAGCACGTCACGGTCATCGCCCGCGTCGCCCACGTCTCCGTGCACGCGATGCGCGCGAGGCGCGGCGCCATCCTGACCGCCACGATCACCGACGGCAGCGACGAGCTGACGCTGACGTTCTTCGGCAAGCACGCCGCGGCGTTCACGCTGCACGAGCGGCAGCTGCGCCCGGGCGCGACGGGCATGTTCACCGGCACCGTGAGCACCTTCAAGGGCACCCGCCAGCTCACCCACCCCCAGTACGAGACCTTCGACGACCTGAGCGACGAGTTCGCGGCGATGCAGAAGGTCGACTGGCCCATCCCGATCTACCCGGCCAGCGCCAGCATCCCCAGCTGGAAGGTCGCGGGCGCGGTCAAGACCGTGCTCAGCGCCCAGCGGGACGGGGACGTGCCCGAGCCGCTGCCCGTCGCGTACCGCGAGGAGCACCGGCTCGTCGGTGCGCTGGAGGCCCTGCAGCTCATCCACGAGCCGCACGAGACCGCCGACTACCGGCGTGCCCGGCTGCGCCTGCGCCACGAGGAGGCCTTCGTGCTCCAGACGGTGCTCGCGCAGCGTCGCGCCGCCGCCCTCGCGGAGCCGGCCACCGCCCGGGCGTCGCGCCCCGGCGGCATCCTCGAGGCCTTCGACGCGCGGCTGCCGTTCACGCTCACCGACGGCCAGCGCGAGGTCGGCGAGGTCCTGGCCGCGGAGATCGCCCGGCCCGTCCCGATGCAGCGCCTGCTGCAGGGCGAGGTCGGCTCCGGCAAGACGGTCGTGGCGGTGCGCGCCATGCTTCAGGTCGTCGACGCCGGCGGGCAGGCCGCGCTCCTGGCACCCACCGAGGTCCTCGCCCACCAGCACCTGCGCACCCTGAGGGACCTGCTGGGCCCCCTCGCCGAGGCCGGCATGCTCGGCGGCGCCGACGTCGCCACCCGGCTCACGCTGCTGACCGGGTCGCTCAGCGCCCCGGCCCGGCGCAAGGCGCTGGCGGAGGCGGCGTCGGGGGAGGCGGGCATCGTCGTCGGCACCCACGCCCTGCTCAGCGAGAACGTCCAGCTGGCCGATCTCGGGCTCGTCGTCATCGACGAGCAGCACCGGTTCGGCGTCGAGCAGCGCGACGCGCTGCGCGCCAAGGCGGTGACCACCCCGCACCTCCTGGTCATGACGGCCACCCCGATCCCGCGCACCGTGGCGATGACGAGCTTCGGGGACCTGGAGACCTCGACCCTCGCCGAGCTCCCGGTCGGCCGGGCCGGGGTCGAGACCGTCGTGGTGCCCGCCGGCAAGCCCGCGTGGGTGCGGCGCGTGTGGGAGCGTGTCCGCGAGGAGGTCGACGCCGGCGGCCGCGCCTACGTCGTGTGCCCCCGCATCACCCCGGGCGAGGCCCCCTCCGCGGGCGTCGACGACGGCACCGGCGACGACGTGCCCGACATGGCGGACCTGCTCGAGCTATCGGACGCCGGGCAGCCCCGCCCGCCCCTGGCCGCCGTCGAGGAGGTCGCCGCGCAGCTGCGCGCCGAGCCGGCCCTGGCGGGCGTGGCCGTCGGGGAGATGCACGGCCAGCTTTCCACCGAGGCCAAGGACGCCGCGATGAGCGACTTCGCGTCCGGGCGCGTGCCCGTCCTGGTGTCCACCACGGTGATCGAGGTCGGCGTGGACGTGCCCGCGGCGACCGTCATGGTGATCCTCGACGCCGACCGCTTCGGGCTGTCCCAGCTCCACCAGCTCCGCGGGCGCATCGGCCGCGGCGCGAAGCCCGGCATGTGCCTCGCCGTGACGTCGGCCGAGCCCGACACCCCCACCATGAAGCGGGTGCAGGCCTTCGCCGGCACGACGGACGGCTTCGCGCTCGCGGACCTCGACCTCGAGATGCGCAAGGAGGGCGACGTCCTCGGCGCCACGCAGTCGGGCAGCGGCACGTCGTTGCGGCTGCTGCGCGTGACCAAGGACGCCGCCATCATCGACGCCGCGCGCACCGCCGCCCGCGCGGTGGTGGACCACGACCCGGAGCTGCTCACCTACCCCGACCTCGCCGAGGTCATCGCCCGGACGGTGGACGAGGAGACCGCCGAGTACCTCGAACGGACCTGACAGCGTCGCACCCTCGCCCGGCCGCGGCCCGGCGGCGCCCCGGCGCCCGTAGGGTGGGGGACCGCACGTGACACGCACACGCATCGGGACACCGCAGTCCCCGGCCTCGAAGGAGAGACCCACCCATGACGCTCACCACCGACCCCGCCGCCACGGACACCACCGCGGGCACCGCCGTCGCCCCGGCGGCCTGGGACCGCAAGATCTTCACCGGCCGCTGGTCCGAGGGACACGGCGGGACGATCGACGTCGTCGCCCCCGCCACCGGCAAGGTCATCGCGACGGTCGGCGCGGCCAGCACCGCGGACCTGGACGCCGCCGTCGAGGCGGCGACGGCGGCGCAGAAGGCCTGGGGCGCGGCGACCTACGACCGGCGCGCCGCGGTGTTCCGCCGGGCGGCCCAGCTGCTGGAGGCCGATCCCGATCGGCTCCTGCGCTGGCTCGTGCCCGAGTCCGGCTCCGGCCAGGGCAAGGCCGCGTTCGAGGTGGGCCTCCTGGTCGCCGAGCTGAACGAGAGCGCCGCGCTGGCCTCCCACCCCTACGGCGAGCTCCTGCACTCCTCGAAGCCGCGCCTGTCCCTGGCCCGGCGCGTGCCCGTCGGGGTGGTCGGCGTGATCTCGCCGTTCAACTTCCCCGCGATCCTCGCGCTGCGCTCCGTCGCGCCCGCCCTGGCCGTCGGCAACGCCGTCATCCTCAAGCCCGACCCGCGCACGTCGATCTCCGGTGGCCTCGCGCTCGCCGAGCTGCTCGCCGACGCGGGCCTGCCCGAGGGGCTGCTGCACGTGCTGCCCGGCGGCGCCGAGGTCGGCCACGCGCTCGTGGTCCACCCCGGGGTGCCGTGCCTGTCCTTCACCGGCTCGACCGCCGCGGGCCGGAAGATCGGCGCGGCGGCCGCGCCGCTGCTGAAGAAGGTCCACCTCGAGCTGGGCGGCAACAACGCTTTGCTGGTGCTGCCCGACGCCGACGTCGACGCCGCGGCGTCCGCCGGCGCGTGGGGGTCGTTCCTGCACCAGGGGCAGGTCTGCATGACCACGGGGCGTCACCTGGTCCACTCCTCGATCGCGGCGGAGTACACGGCGAAGCTGGCCGAGAAGGCGCGGAACATCCCCGTCGGCGACCCGACCGACCCGGCCAACGCGCTCGGGCCGATCATCGACGCCGGCCAGCGGGACAAGATCCACGGCATCGTCACCGCGGCCGTCGAGGGCGGCGCCACGCTCGCGGCCGGCGGCACGTACGAGGGCCTGTTCTACGCGCCGACCGTGCTCGCGGACCTGGCCCTGGACAGCGCCGCGCTCACGCAGGAGATCTTCGGGCCCGTCGCGCCCGTGATCACCTACGACACCGTGGACGAGGCGATCGACCTCATCAACAGCTCCGAGTACGGGCTCTCCGTGGGCATCCTCACCTCGGACGCGTTCCGCGCCTTCGAGCTCGCCGGCCGCATCGAGTCGGGCATCGTGCACATCAACGACCAGACGGTCGACGACGAGGCGACCATCCCCTTCGGCGGCGTCAAGGCCTCCGGCGTGGGCGGCCACTTCGGCGGCGCGCGGGCCAACCTGGAGTCCTTCACCGACCTTCAGTGGATCACCGTGCAGTCCACGATCGAGCGCTACCCGTTCTGACCCGTCGTCGGCCCGACCCGGACGATCTCGGTCGTCGGGCCGGGCCCGGTCGTCGGACCCGAACCGGCCCTGGCCCGACCCGGCCCTGGCCCGAACCGGCCCCGCCCTGGCCCGGCGCCGCGCCCGCGCGCCACGTGCGGGCGGTTCGCCGGGCGGCGTGTCGGCGGGCGAGCGACGGCGTCGTAGTCTCACCTCGTGAGGAAGGCGAAGCCCCAGGCCAAGCTCGTGCGCACGCACGCGCTCGAGGTGGGGTACAACCTGGCGGTGTGCCCGCCGGTGACCCTCTCGGTCGGCCCGGGCGAGGTCGTCGCGGTCGTCGGCGCCAACGGGACGGGCAAGTCCACGCTGCTGCGCACTGTCGTCGGCCAGCTCGAGCCCGTCGCCGGCAAGCTCGAGGTGCTCGGCGGCAAGGTCGACGAGCGCGCGGCCCGGTTCCGCGCGGACGTCGCCGTCGACCTGGGCGAGGAGGCGTTCTTCCCGGCGCTCACGGTCGAGGAGCACCTGCTGCTGACCTGCTACGGCCACGGCGTCCCGGCGCCGCAGGAGGTCACCGGGCAGCTGATCGACGAGTTCGGCTTGGGCGAACGGGTCAACGCGCTGCCGTCCGCGCTCTCCTCGGGGCAGCGGCGCCGCCTGCTCCTTGCCGCCGTCTTCTCCCGCCCCCGGTCGCTGCTCGTGCTGGACGAGCCCGAGCAGCGCCTCGACACCGCCATGCGCGCGCACCTGACCGCGCGGCTCGCCCGGGAGCGTGCGGGCGGCGGCGCGGTGCTGCTGGCCACCCACGACCCCGAGGTCGTGGCCGGCGCGGCCACCAAGGTCGTCGTCATCACCGAGTCCGGGGTCCGCACCGTCGACCCGGCGGCCGGGGCAGCCGCCGTCGCGCACCTGTGACGGGGCGATGAGCGCGCCCGCCGACGTCCCGGTGGCCCCGGCGCCCAGCGGGCGCGCGGTGCGTCGCTGGACCCGCAGCCGCACCCGGCCCCGCTCCACCAGGGGCATGGGCGAGCTGCTGGGCGACGTGTACACGGCGCTGCTCGCCGTGGCCGTCACCGTGGCGATGGTGCTCTCGATCTCCGCCCGGCTCGGGGCGGACCTCGCCGGGGCCCCGGCGGTGGCGGGGGAGGGCGTGTCCCTCGCGCCCGGCTGGCTCGCGGTGCTCGCCGCCCTCGCCGCCCTCGCCGGCCTGGCCGGGCTGACGGCGCGGCTCGGGCCGGTCGCGCTGAGCGGCCCCGAGTCGAGCTGGTGGCTGCCGCTCCCGGGGGAGCGGCGCTCGCTGCTGCGCCCGGCCGCCGTCCGCTGGCCCGCGGTCGCCGCCGCGGCGGGCGCATGCGTGGGCGCGGCCGTGATCCTCGTGCTCGCGCCGCGGCCCGACCCGGCGGTCGCCCTGGCGGCGGCCGTGCTCGGCGGGGCGGTCGCCGCCGCGCTGGTCCTCGCGATCGGGCTGACCGAGGGCTCGCGGCGGGCGCACCGGTGGGCCCGCCGGGTGGCCGACTCCGCGCTCGCGGCGGTGCCGGCGGCGGGCGTGGTCCTGGCGGTCCTCGCGCCGCCCGTCCCGGCGGTCTCCTCCGCCGTCGTGCTGGCCGCGGCCGTCGCCGTCGCGGTGGTGTGCGCGATCGCGCTGCTCCTCGACCGGCGGCTGGTGACGTTCCGCGACTCGGTCCTGCGCGAACGGGGCGCGGTGAGCGGCGAGGCGCTGGGCGCGGTGCTGTCCCTCGACACGCGGGCGCTGGGCAGGGCGCTGACCGAGAACACGCTCCGCCCGGTCCGCCGGCGCTCCACGTCCATGGCGTGGCTGGCGCGGGTGCCGCCGCGCTGGCGTGCCCACGCGTCCCTGGTCACCGCCGACGCACTCGTGCTCGCGCGCAGCCCCCGGCACCTGGTCCAGCTGGTCGCCACCGCGCTCCTGCCGGTCGTGGCGCTCGCGGTGCCGCAGCCCCGCCCGGTGGTCACGCTGCTCCTGCTCGTCCTCGGCGCGTACGTGGGCGCGCTCGCGACGGCGGACGGCGCGCGACGGGCGCAGGTCTCACCCGCGCTGGACGCCCTGCTGCCGCTGAGCCAGGCGCAGGTCCGGCGCCTGCGCCTCGCCGTGCCGACGGCGGCGATGGCGGCGTGGTCGCTCCTGGTGTTCGCCGCCGTGGCATGGCGCTACGGCGGCGCCGGGTACTGGCTGGTGCTCGGGCTGCTCGCCGCGCCGGTGTGGGCGGGCGCGGCGGTGCGGGCGGCGTACCGGCCCCTGCCGGACTTCTCCGGACCGCTCATCCACTCCCCGATGGGGTCCCTGCCGCCGGGGCTCAGCACGGTCATCGTCAAGGGTCCCGACGTCGCGAGCCTCGGGGCGATCCCCGTGCTCATCGCCCTGCTCGTCGGTGCCGCCGCGCCGGCGCTGCTCGTGGTGCAGGCCGCGCTGAGCGCGATCGTCCTGGCGATCGTCGCCCGGCCGGGCCGGCCGGCGACGTAGCTGAGCTGGAGGCTGCGCACGCGCTTGCTCCGACGCTCCCCGCCGGTGCGCCGCAGCTGGGCGCCCCCCGCTTAGCCCGCCATGCCCATGGCGTCGGCGAGCAGCTCGTAGGAGCGAAGCCGGGAGGCGTGGGTGGGGGCGCTGGTCGCCACGATGACCTCGTCCGCGTCGGCGTGCCGGGCGAACTCCTCGACCTGGTCCCGGATCGTGGCCGGGGCGCCGACGGCGGAGTAGCGCGTCATCTGGCGGATCTGCTCGCCGGCCGGGGAGGAGAGCAGGGCGTCGGCGTCGGCGTCGGAGAGCGGGAGCCCGCGCCGGGTCAGGCGCCCGGCGTTGGCCCGCAGGACTGCGGTGTAGAGGTCCTGCGCCTCGGCGTCGGTGTCCGCGGCGAAGACGTTCATGCCGGCGATGACATGCGGCTCCGGGTGCTGCTCGGACGGCGTGTACTCGCGGCGGTACGCGCGGACCGCGTCGACGAGTGCGTTCGGCGCGAAGTGCGACGCGAAGGAGTAGGGCAGGCCCAGCGCCGCCGCGAGCCTGGCGCCGAACAACGACGAGCCGAGGATGATCAGCGGCACGTCGGTGCCGGCCCCCGGGACGGCGCGCACCAGTTGGTTCTGGGCGGCCGGGCCGAGGAGGGCCTGCAGCTCGACGACGTCCTGCGGGAAGTGGTCGGAGGCGGTGGGGTCGCGGCGCAGGGCGCGCAGCATGTTCATGTCGCCGCCCGGCGCGCGTCCCAGGCCCAGGTCGATCCGCCCGGGATACAGCGTCTCCAGCGTGCCGAACTGCTCGGCGATGACGAGGGGGGAGTGGTTGGGCAGCATGATCCCGCCCGCACCGACGCGGATGGTCGAGGTGTGCCCGGCTACGTGGCCGATGAGCACGCTCGTGGCCGACGAGGCGACGGTGGGCATGTTGTGGTGCTCGGCGAACCAGTACCGCGTGTAGCCCCACGCCTCGGCGTGTCGGGCGAGGTCCACGCTCGCGTCGAGCGTCTCCCGGATGGTCCCGTCCGTGTGGACGGTGGCGAGGTCGAGGATGGACAGGGGGACGGACATGGAGCTCCTAGGTCGGTGACGTAGCGGCAGCCGCTTCCGGACGACCGTCCGCGTCATTTCCACGCTACGTCGCCCGCCGCGCCAGGGCCAGCCCCGTGGGACGTGGGCGGCGCCACGCCGGGCGCTTCCGCCGGGCGCTTCCGCCGGGCGCGCGCGGCAGGGCGCGCGCGGCAGCGTGGGGCAACGTGCGCCGCCGCCGTGCGTGCCGCCACCGGACTTGCCGCAGCGCGCCGGTGCCACGCCACGCGCCGACGGCGGGTGCCGGGGGCCTGTGCGTCGAGTGGCACGTCATCGTCGGGTTTCGGCGCGGGGACCGGTGCGGAAGGTGTCGCCCGGCGGGCTCGGTGCGCCAAGTGGCACGCACCGCCGTCGCCGCCCGTGTACGACCGGCACCGTGCCCGCTCGCGGGTCCGCGAGAGCCCTCACTGGCAGATCCGAGAGCCCTCACTGGCGGGTCCGTGCGGGCCCTTGCGCGCAGCTCCCGCGCGAGCCCCGGCGCGCACGCCCCGCGCAGGCGCCCCGGGATGTCGCCCTAGGCTGGCCTGATGACCAGGATCGTGGCGGGCAGCGCCGGAGGACGCACCCTGCAGGTGCCCCGCAGCGGCACGCGGCCGACGTCGGAGCGCGTGCGCGAGGCCCTCTTCTCCCGGCTGGGGCACCTCGGCGTGGTCGACGGAGCCCGCGTCCTCGACCTGTACGCGGGCTCGGGGGCGCTCGGGCTGGAGGCCGCCTCGCGGGGAGCCGCGCACGTGACCCTGGTCGAGTCCGCGAAGCCGGCCGCCGACCTGTGCCGCCGCAACGCGGCCCAGCTCGGCCTCTCGGGGGTCGACGTGGTGGCCGCGCGCGTGCAGACCTTCCTTGCCGGCGCGCCCACCCCGGGCGCCGCCCCGGCCGACCTCGTGCTGCTGGACCCGCCCTACGACGTCACCGAGGACGACCTGGGCGGCGTGCTGGCGCAGCTGGCCGACGGCGGGTGGCTGGCCGCGGACGCCGTCGTCGCCGTCGAGCGCTCGCGCCGCAGCCCGGAGCCGGCGTGGCCGGCGGGCCTGGCGCGGGGCGGGGAGCGCCGATACGGGGACACCGTCGTGTGGTTCGGCGAGCGTGTGGGCGAGGACGGCTAACGTGGCCGTCATGCGCACCGAGGGAGGACGGGCATGAGCCTGGCTGTCTGTCCGGGGTCCTTCGACCCCATCACGCTGGGCCACGTGGACGTCGTGCGCCGCGCCCGGGAGATGTTCGACGAGGTGGTCATCGCCGTCGCGCACAACCCGGCCAAGCGGTACCTCTTCGCGCCCGAGGAGCGGGTCGGGCTCGCCCGCGCCGCGCTCGCCGACCTCGACGGGGTGCGGGTGGCGCTCGTCCCCGGGCTCCTCGCGCGCTACTGCGCCGACGTCGGCGCCGCGGCCATCGTCAAGGGGCTGCGCGGCGCCGCCGACTTCGACGCCGAGCAGTCCATGGCGCTGATGAACCGGCACCTGGCCGGCGTGGAGACCGTCTTCATCATGGGGGACCCGACCCTCGGGCACGTGGCGTCTTCCCTGGTCAAGGACGTGGCCAGCCACGGCGGCCGCGTCGACGACCTCGTTCCCCCCGCGGTGGCCGCCGCGCTGCAGCAGATCCTTCCCCGTCCGCCGAGCCCGCAGGAGAGCAACCGATGACCGCCAGCAGCCAGACCGAGGAAGAGGGCTACTCGCTCATCTCCATCCTCGACGAGCTCACCGAGATGCTCGACCACGCCCGCGCGATGCCCATGTCGGCGTCCGTGCTCGTGAACAAGGCCGAGGCCCTGGACCTGCTCGACGCCGCCCGCGCCGTCGTGCCCGAGGAGATCCACGCGGCGGACGACATCGTGGCCGACGCCGACGCCGTCCTGGAACGCGCGAGCGAGCGCGCCGAGCAGATCGTGGCGGACGCGGCGGCCGAGGCCGAGCGCCTCGTCGCCGCCGAGCGCATCGTCGCCCTCGCCGAGGAGCGGGCGCGCCAGGTCGTGGCGGACGCGAAGGCGCAGGCCGCCAAGCTCGCCGCCGACGCCAACGACTACTGCGACCGCCAGCTCGCCCAGTTCGAGATCGACCTCGGCGCGATCACCACCCAGGTGCGCGCCGGCCGGGAGGCGATCGCGGCCCGCGCCGGCCGCGCCCCGGCCGCCGACGAGTAGCGGCCGCGCGAGTACCATCGAAGGCTGGCCCGGCGGCCCATCGCGCCGATCGGGCAGCCCGGCCGAACCCCGGCCCCGCCCCGGCGGGGCCCGCAACACACTCAGGAGCCTCATGGACGCCCGATCGCCGCTCGTGGTCAGCACGCACGAGCTCGGCCGCCGACCGGGGACGATGCGCACGTACGAGCGCACCGTGCCCGCCCCGGCAGACCTCGGCACCACCGTCATCGGGGTGCCCGTCGGGTCCGACGTCGAGCTGGACCTGCGCCTGGAGGCCGTCATGGACGGTGTCCTGGTGACCGGCCGCGCCGGCGTCGACCTGCACGGTGAGTGCGTGCGGTGCCTGCGCGACATCGACGACACGCTCACCGTGGACCTCTCCGAGCTCTACTACTACCCGGGCACCCGCGAGCACCTCACCGCCGACGGCGACGAGGAGGCCGAGGACCTGCCCGAGCTGGTGGGCGAGCTCCTCGACCTCGAGCCCACCCTGCGCGACGCCGTGGTGCTCGCTCTGCCGTTCCGGCCGCTGTGCCGGCCGGACTGCGCGGGCCTGTGCCCGGAGTGCGGGGAGCGCCTCGACGACCTCCCGGCCGACCACCACCACGAGCAGCTGGACCCGCGCTGGTCCGTCCTCGGCTCCGTCTTCGCCACCGAGCCCGACGAGGCCGGGCGCGAGGACACGGGACAGGCGACGCCGGGCGACGGCGCCGCCCGGTGAGCACGGCACGCACGTCGAGGAGCACGCCATGAGCAAGAAGCACCTGCGGACCGCGACGGTCGAGGAGCCCGCGCGCGCGGACGTGGAGACCCTCACCGCGGCCCTGGGCACCACCATCGACCCCGAGCTGCTCGTGCTGGCCCTGACGCACCGCTCCTTCGCCCACGAGGCGGGCGGCATCCCCACCAACGAGCGCCTGGAGTTCCTCGGGGACTCGGTGCTGGGCCTGATCGTGACCGAGTTCCTCTACCGCGCCCACTCGGACATGCCCGAGGGCGACCTCGCGCGGATGCGCGCGGCCACCGTCAGCCAGCGGGCGCTGGCCGAGGTCGCGCGCGAGCTCAACCTCGGCGCGTACATCCTGCTGGGCCGCGGCGAGCTCGTGACCGGCGGGCGCGAGAAGGACTCGATCCTCTCCGACACCGTCGAGGCCCTGATCGGCGCGACGTACCTGTGCCACGGTCTCGAGCACACCCGCACGGTCGTCGAGCGCCTCGTCGGGCGCCTGCTCGTGCAGGCGGCGCGCCTGGGCGCGGGGCTGGACTGGAAGACGTCGCTGCAGGAGCTGGCGGCCGAGCGCGGCCTCGGCAGCCCCAGCTACGTCGTCACCGGTTCCGGCCCCGACCACGCACGCACGTTCTCCGCCGTCGTGATGCTGGAGGGCGCCGAGCGCGGACGCGGCGTGGGCAGCTCCAAGAAGCTTGCCGAGCAGAACGCCGCCGAGGACGCCTACGCGCGCCTCGCGGGCGACGCCGTGGCCGGCGCCGACGACCTCACCGCGGGCGAGACCGCCTGACGGTGCCCGAGCTACCCGAGGTCGAGACCGTCCGCGCCGGGCTGGCCGCCCGCGTGGTCGGCCGCACCGTCGCCGACGTGGAGGTCCTCCACCCGCGCAGCGTCCGCCGCCAGCCGGGTGGCGCCACGGATCTGGCGGCCCGGCTGCGGGGCCGCACCCTCACCGCCGCGGTGCGCCGCGGCAAGTACCTCTGGCTCACGTACGGCGAGGACGTCGCGGCCGCGCCCGACGAGGCGCTCCTGGCCCACCTTGGCATGAGCGGCCAGCTGCTCGTCCAGGAGCCCGACGGCGCCCGGGCGAGCATCGGGGAGCCCGGCATGGTGGCGGCGGCGGTCGGAGACCCGGGCCGGTTCCTCGCCGCGCCGGGGGAGCGGCCCCTAGACCTGACCGCCACGCTCCCCCCGACCCTGGTGCGCACCATCCCCGCCACCACCGCGCATCTGCGTGCGCGCCTGACGTTCCACGACGGCGGCCAGCTGTGGTTCGTCGACCAGCGCACCTTCGGCCACCTCATGGCGGTGGGCACGGTGCCGACCGACGACGGGGCCGCCGGCGGGCTCGGGTCCGACGCACCCGTGCTGCCGGCGCCGGTCGCGCACATCGCCCGCGACCTGCTCGACCCCGCCCTCGACCGCGCCGCGCTCGTGCGCCGCACCCGCACCCGCCGCACCGAGGTCAAGCGCGCGCTGCTGGACCAGAGCCTCGTCTCCGGCGTCGGGAACATCTACGCCGACGAGGCGCTGTGGCGCGCCCGCCTGCACGGCGCGCGGCGCACCGACCGCCTGAGCCCGGCCCGGCTGGGTGAGCTCTTCGACGCCGCCGCCGAGGTGATGCGCGAGGCCCTCGCCGTGGGCGGGACGAGCTTCGACGCCCTGTACGTCGACGTCGAGGGCGCGGCCGGCTTCTTCGCGAGGTCCCTGGCGGTGTACGGCCGCGCCGGCCTGCCGTGCCCGCGGTGCGGCGCGCCGGTGCGCCGCGAGCAGTTCATGAACCGCGGGTCGTTCTCGTGCCCCCGGTGCCAGCGCCGCCCCGCCGCCGGGTGACCCGCCCCGCCGCCCGGTGACCCGCACCGCCGGGCGCCGCGCCAGGTCGCGCCCGCGGATGTTCGGCGGGCGGATTCGGTAGGCTCACCTCGTGCCCACCCCGTACGAGAAACAAGCAGAGCGCGACATCCGCGTCATGATCGTCGACGACCACGAGGTCGTCCGCCGCGGCATCGCCGAGATCGTCGACCGCTCCGACGGCCTGACCGTCGTCGCCGAGGCCGGGTCTGTCGCGGAGGCCGTGCGCCGCGCCCCGCTCGTGCGCCCCGAGGTCGTCCTCGTCGACCTCCAGCTCCCGGACGGCACCGGCATTGACATCATCACCGCGCTGCGCGAGCACGTGCCCGCCGCGCGTCCCATCGTGCTGACGTCCTTCGACGACGACGACGCCCTGGCCGCGGCGCTGCACGCCGGCGCGAAGGCCTACCTCCTCAAGACCGTGCGCGGCGCCGAGATCGCCGACGTCGTCAAGGCGGTGGCGTCCGGCCGGACGCTCCTGGACGAGCGGACCGTCACGCGGCGGCGCGCGGACCACGACGACCCGACGGCGGACCTGACGCCCTCCGAGCGCAAGGTCCTCGAGCTCATCGGTGACGGGATGTCCAACCGTGAGATCGGCGAGCGGCTCGGCGTCGCGGAGAAGACCGTGAAGAACCACATCACCGCGCTGCTGAGCAAGATGGGCCTGCAGCGCCGCACGCAGGTCGCGGCCTGGGTCGCGGGCCAGCGCGCCGCCGGCTGGCGCAGCTGAGGTCTCGCGCGGCCGGGGCCTGAACGCCCGGCGCCGAGCCGCCCGGGCGGGTGGCTCCCGCGATTCCTGAGCACGCCGCCGCCGGGGCCCGGGCGGCCCCGGCCGGGGCGCGGTGCGCCGGACTACGCTTGCCGGCAGTGACCACCTCCCGCTCGCGCACCTGGCGCCCCGCCTGGCCGTGCCCGGTGGGGCAGATCTCAGGCCAGCTGCGGCACGGCGCCGGGGACCCGACGTACCGCTCCCTGGACGGCAGCATCTGGCGCGGCCTGCGCACCCCGGCAGGCGTGGTGACCCTGCGGATCGAGCCCCGGCCCGCGCTGGCGGAGGTGCTCTGCGAGGCGTGGGGACCGGGCGCTGCCTGGGTGCTCGACCAGGTGCCGGCCATGCTCGGAGCCGAGGACGACCCCGGGGGGTTCGACCCGCGGCACGAGGTGCTGGTGCGGGCTTACCGACGCTTCCGCCACTGGCGCGTCCCACGGACGGGTCTGGTCATGGACTCCCTGGTGCCCGCGATCATCGAGCAGAAGGTCACCGGCCGGGAGGCGTTCGCCGGGTGGCGGAACCTCGTGCGCCGCTTCGGCGAGCCCGCGCCCGGCCCTGGCGCCGAGCACCAGCTCTGGGTGGCTCCGAGCCCGGCCCAGCTCCTCGCGATCCCGTCGTGGGACTGGCTGCACCTGGGCGTGGACCCGGCGCGCTCGCGCACGGTGGTGCGCGCCGCACAGGTCGCGCCCGCGCTCGAGCGCACGGTGGGCGTCCCGGTCGACGAGGTGGACCGGCGTCTGCAGTCGGTCCCCGGCATCGGGCGGTGGACCTCCGCCGAGGTGCGCGCGCGGGCGCACGGCGACGCCGACGCGGTCAGCTTCGGCGACTTCCACGTCGCCAAGGACGTCGGGTGGGCCCTGACCGGGGCGCCGGTGGACGACGACGGGCTCGCCGAGCTGCTCGAGCCCTACCGGCCGCACCGGCTCCGGGCGCAACGGCTGGTGGAGCTGTCCGGCCAGCGCCCGCCGCGGCGCGGGCCACGGATGGCGCCCCGCGCGCACCTGCCGACCTGGAGCGGCTAGCTCAAGGGGCTGCGACCGCGGCCGTGCTGGGGCCCGCCGTGCCGCGGCCCCCCGCGTGCCGGGGCCCCCCGCGTGCCGCGACCCCCCATGCCGCGGCCGACCGTGCCGCGCCGCCGGGCGAGGCCGCCCTGAGCCCTCAGTTCAGCGGCACCTGCCAGCTCACCAGGCTGCCCTGCCCCCGCTCGTTCGCGCCCACCGAGAACGTCCCGCCGTGGCGCCGCGCGCGGGCGGCGAGATTCGCCAGGCCCGAGCGGCGGCTCACGGACGGGTCAACGCCCACGCCGTCGTCCTCGACGTCGACGACCACGCGGCCCGTGGGCCCGTAGCCCAGGACGCTGACGCGCACCTGGACGGAGGACGCCCGCGCGTGGCGCGCGGCGTTGGACAGGCCCTCGCGGACGACGGCGACGACGTCGTCGGCGATGTCGGCGTCGACCCGGTTGTCGACGAGGTCGCTGAGCGAGCGCTCGGCGTCGTCGCCGCTCAGGATCGCGCCGTCGACGTCGATGAGCAGCGACGGCGCGAAGCCCAGGCCCGTGCGGGCCAGCGAAGCCTCCCGGCGCAGGCGTTCCACGAGCACGACGGCGGTGTCCGGCTCACGCAGGGAGTGCACGATGGCCCGGATCTGCTTGACGGCCTCGTCGACGCTGGTGAGCGACTCCTCCAGGAGCGTGGCGAGCCCCGCCTCGCCCCGGTCGGCGAGCGAGGCCCGGGCGGACTCCAGCTGCATGCCGGTCGCGAAGAGCTGCTGGATGGCGAGGTCGTGCAGGTCCCGGCCGATGCGGGCGCGCTCGTCCAGGAGGGAGGCCACGTCCTGGGCGTGACGCGCGCCCGCCAGCTCCAGGGCGAGGGCGGCCTGGTCCGCGACGGACTCCGCCATGGCCAGGTCGTTCTGGTCGAACTCCGGCCGGCCGATCTTGCGCAGCAGCAGGACGACGCCGCGGCCCTCGCCCCGCAGCATCATCGGTGCGTACAGCGCCGGGCCGAACTGGGCGAGCTGGCGCAGGCGCAGGGTCCGCAACCGGGTGAGGGAGTCGACGATGAGGCCGGCCTTCTCCTTGAGCACGGTCATCGCGCGCCCGTCCGGGGGGAAGACGAGGCCGATGAGGTCCTCGGCCAGGAACCCCTCGGCGATCTCGCACGCCCACGCTTCGCCGACGGAGGGCAGGATGATCAGCGCCGTGTCCGCCTCCGCGACCTCGCGCAGGCGCGCGGCGATCATCTCCAGGGCCTCCTCCTCCTCGGTGCCCTCGAGCAGGGTGGTGGTGATGTCCTGGCTGACGGCGATCCAGCGCTCCCGGCTGCGCGCCTCGGCGTAGAGGCGGGAGTTCTCGATCGCGACGGCGGCGGCCTCGGCGAGGGTCATCATGTCGTCCGCGTCGTGCCCGGTGAACCCGCCGGGCTTCTCGGCGAGGTACAGCCGGCCGTAGACCTTCTCGCGCACCCGCACGGGCACGCCGAGGAAGGAGTGCATCGGCGGGTGCCCGGGCGGGAAGCCCCCGAACTCGGGGTGCGTGGTGAGATCCTCGAGGAGGAGCGGGCCGTCCACCGGGATCGCGCCGAGGACGCCGTGGCCGCGGGGCGGGTGACCGAGGATCTCCTGCTCCTCCTCGCTCATGCCGACCTGCACGAACGCGGTGGTGGTGCCGCGGGAGTCGAGCACCCCGAGGGCGGCGTAGCGGGCGCCGGTGAGTCGGGCGGCGCGGTCCACGAAGTTGCGCAGCGCCTCGGCCACGTCGAGGTGGGACGTGAGGTCGAGGGCGGCGCCGAGCAGGGAGGAGGTGTCGGTGGCGATGGTGTGGCGCCGACCGGCCCGGTCATCGGCGCTCGCGCCCGTCGCGTCGGTGGCCTGCTTCGGGTGGCTCGCGCTCACCAGGGCGGCCTCGTGGTCGACGTCGGGTGCCGCGGCGTGGAACGGGCAGGCGCCGGCCGTGCCCGCGGTGGCCGCGTCGTGCTGTCCGTGGGGGTTCATGCTCTCCTCCTGCGTGCGCCGCGCGCGCGGCCGCTGGAAGTACCGTAACCGTCGCCGCGGTCCCGCCACCGCGCCCGGGCGGCGTCACCGATCCGGGCGTGCCTCCTGCTCGGCGGCCCAGCGGTAGGACGGGACGGAGTCGAGCAGCTCGGCATGGGGGCCACGCGCGACGACGGTGGCGGGTCCCGCGCCCCCGTCCGGGCGGCCGAGGAGGACGACCTCGTCCGCCGCGCCGAGCGGGGCCAGCCGGTGCGTCACCAGCACCACGCCGCGGGCGCCGTCACGCCCCGCGCCCGGGCCCGCGCCCGGCGCGGACGGCACCCGCCCGGCGCCGAGCAGGTCCGTGACGAGCCGGTCCGCGGTGGCGGGGTCCAGGTGCTCGCCGGGCTCGTCGAGCAGCAGGAGCGGCGCCGGGCTGGCCAGGGCGCGGGCCAGGAGGAGCCGGCGCCGCTCGCCGCCGGAGATGGTGGACGCGTCGGTGCCCAGGAGCGTGTCGAGGCCATCCGGCAGCCCGGCGAGCCACGGGCCGAGCCCGGCGCGGGTGAGGAGCGCGGTGGCCTCCGCCTCGGTGACGTTGCCGCGGGCCACGCGCAGGTTCTCCAGCACGGTGGTCTCGAAGACGTGGGCGTCCTCGGCAGTGAGACTCACCTGGCGGCTGACGCGGCCGCGGTCCGCGCCCCACAGCGCCGAGCCGCCCAGGTCCGCCACGCCCTCGCGGGGCGGGAGGAGCCCCGCGAGGGTGAGCAGGAGTGTGGTCTTGCCGATGCCGCTGGGGCCGACGACCGCGACGGCCCTGCCGGGCGAGGCGTCGAGGTCGATGCCCCGCGCCACCACCGGGCCGCCCGGCCAGCCGACGCCCAGCCCGCGGGCCGCCAGGTGCGGCACGCCCGCGGGTGCGGCCGTCGCGCCTCCGGGTGCGGCGCCCGGACCGGCGCCGGTGCCGCTCGGCGCGGCGGGGGAGCCGGCCGCGTCGAGCAGCGCCATGATCCGCAGCGCCGAGCCGGCCGAGCGCACGAGCTGGACGGCCGCGGGGCCCAGGAGGGCGGTGCCCTCGAACGCCGCGAGCGGCGTGAGGACGATGACCGCGAGCTCAACTTGCGCCATGGAGCCGGCGACCGTGGCGGGGATGCCGAGGACCAGGGCGCCGATGACCGCGATGCCCATGGCGAGGGTGTCGACGCCGGCGGCCAGGGCGGCCGGTCGCGCGGCGGCGTCCTTCGCCCGGGCGAGGGTGCCCTCGGTGCGGCGCAGGCCCGCGAGCATCGCGTCGACGCGACCGGAGACGGTCAGCTCGGCGGCGCCGTCGACCATCGTCATGGCGGTGGCGCTGAGGTCCCCCCGGGCGGCCGTCTGGGCGTGCTCGGCCAGGCGCGCCGCCCGCATGTTCAGCCACGGTCCCGCCACGCCGGCGAGCAGGAGGCACGCGGCGAGCACCGCGCCGGCGCCCAGGTGCAGCCAGCTCACGAGGACGACGGAGCCCGCCCCGACGACGGCCGCGACGGCGGCCGGGAGGATGGCGCGGACCACCACGTCGCCCACGGCGTCGACGTCGGCGCCGGTGCGGGCGAGGAGGTCGCCGCGGCGCAGCCCGGCCACGGCGTCGGTGCGCCCGTCGGCCAGGGTGCGGTAGACGTGCTCGCGCAGCGACGCCATGCCGCGCAGGGCGACCTCGTGGGAGGCGAGACGCTCGAGGTAGCGCATGAGCGCCCGGGAGATGCCGAACGTGCGCACCGCCACGCTCGCGACGGAGAGCTCGAGGACCGGCGGCATCTGCGACGCGCGGGCGATCAGCCACGCCGCGCAGGCGCTCAGGGCCACCGCGCTGCCCAGGCCGGCGCTGCCGGCGAGGACCGCCCACAGGAGCCGGACCCGGTCGAGGTCGAGCAGCCGGACGGCCCGGCGCAGCGCGTGGCGCTCCTCCGCCGGCAGCACCTGCGCACGGGACGGCCCTTGGCCGCGGGGGCGGCCGGTGGCGGGCGTGGCCCGGGCGGGGGTCGCTCGGGCGTGGGTCGAGCGCGCAGGGGAGGCCGGTCGGCTCACGGGGTCACCTCCTCGGCGCGGGCGGCCGCGCCCGCGGCCCCGGGTCGGGTCTCGGAACGGTCGGCGCCGGCCCCGTCGGCGGGGCGCGAGCGGAGGGTGACGACGTCGTCGGCGAGGGCCACCAGGGCGGCCCGGTGGGCGATGACCAGGACGGTTCGTCCCTGGTCGCGCAGCTGGGCGACGGCGTCGAGGACGTGCCGCTCGGCCGCGGCGTCGAGGTGGGCGGTGGGCTCGTCGAGGACGACGAGCGTCTCCTCGCCGAGGAGCGCGCGGGTGAGGGCGAGGCGCTGGCGCTGGCCGACGGACAGGCCCACGCCGCCGTGGCCGAGGACGGTGTCCCACCCTTCCGGCAGGGAGGCGACGACAGCGTCGAGACCCGTCGCCCGCGCGGCCGCCGCGGCGCGGGCCCCGATCGCCCGGCCGGTGCTGCCCGACGCCGCGGTGGCGTCCCCGGCGCCGCCAAGGACGTTCTCGCGGACCGTGCCCGGCAGGATGACCGGCCGCTGCGGCACCCAGGCCACCTGACGGCGCCAGGACTCCGGCTCGACGTCGGCGAGGTCGAGCACGCCCGCCGGGGCGGCGGGGACGGCCCTGCCCGCCCTGCCCGTTCCGTCGGGCCCGTCGGCCCGGCCGGCCGAGGCAGCCCCGGCAGCCCGGCCGGCCCCGTCGGGGACGAGGCGCACGGTGCCGGCGTCGGGCCGCAGCAGGCCCAGGACCACGGCGGCCGCCGTCGTCTTCCCGGCCCCCGACGGGCCCACCAGGGCGATGACGCGCCCGGGCCGCAGCCGCGCGCTCAGCCCGGCGGGAGCCCACGTCGCGCGCCCGGGGGCGGCGACGGAGACGCCGTCGAGCACGATGTCGGTGCGGCGCAGGTCCGGCGCGGGGCTCGTGCCCGCCGCGGGGAGGGGGAGCTCAAGGATCCCGAAGGCCTGCTCCGCGGCGGCGACCCCGTCCGCGGACGCGTGGAACTGCGAGCCCACGTCGCGGATGGGCTTGTAGATCTCCGGGGCGAGCATGAGGACGGCCAGCCCGGTGGTCAGGTCGAGGTCGCCGGCGACCAGGCGGGTCCCGATCACGACCGCCACGAGCGCGATCGAGATGGACGCGAGGAACTCCAGCACCGCGCCGGAGAGGAACGCCACGCGCAGGGTGCTCATGGTGGTGCGGGTGTACGCGCGGCCCAGGTCGCCCACGCGTTTGCCGGGGCCCTGCTCACGGCCGAGGGCCTTGAGCGTGCTCAGACCCGCGAGCAGGTCGAGCAGCTGGGCGCCGAGCCGCTGCATCACCTCGAGCTTCTCCGCGGCGAACGTCGCCGTGAGCACGCCGATGAGCCACATGAAGACGGGGATGAGCGGGATGGTGAGCGTGATGATGAGCGCGGAGACGAGGTCGAGGCCGAAGACCACCACGAGCGACGCGGGGGTGACGGTGGCGGCCAGCAGCAGCTGGGGCAGGTAGCGCACGAAGTACGGCTCGAGGTCGTCGAGGCCGCGGGTGGCCAGCGTGACCACCTGGGCGCCGTGCCCGCTGGCGAGCCAGCGCGGCCCCTGCTCGACCGCCCGGGCCAAGACCTGCGCGCGCAGCTCGGCAATGACGTCGCCCGCCGCGCGGTGCGCGAAGGACTCCTGGGCCACCAGCACCACGACGCGCGCCGCCACCACGGCCGCGAGCCAGCCGACGAGGTGCGCGACCTGGTCCCAGCCGGCG
This sequence comes from Georgenia sp. SYP-B2076, assembly GCF_003991205.1. Lineage (GTDB taxonomy): Bacteria > Actinomycetota > Actinomycetes > Actinomycetales > Actinomycetaceae > Georgenia. Next base: position 82,364 of record NZ_RXOZ01000035.1, read on the forward strand.
CGCCCCTCGATGACGGGCGAGACGGCGTGGGCGATCAGGAGCGCCTGGGCCACCACGAGCGCCGCCGTCGCGAAGCCGGTGGCGGCCGTGAAGGCGATGTAGCGGCGGGCGGCGCGGGCGTGGCGGAGCAGGCGGGAGTCGAGCGGCTTCACCGGGTCAGCTGGTCCCGGAGGTGTCCGCCGGCCCGGGGGCGCTCCCGTCCGGCCCGGAGGTCCCCGCCGGCCCGGCGGCGCTGCCCTGCCCGGGGGTGATGCCGCCCGGCCGGGCTGCGCCGTCGGGCAGGGCGGGCGTGGGGCGGGCCCCGGCGGGCTCGAAGGCGCGGATGCGGGTGGGGTGCAGGCCCTCGTGCTCGTCGAACTGGTCCGCCGTGAGCCGCTTGCGGAACACCCAGTAGGTCCAGCCCTGGTAGAGCAAAACCACCGGCACGAGGATCAGGGCGACCACGCTCATCAGCGTGAGGGTGGCCTGCGTGGAGGCGGCGGCGTCGATGCTCAGGGACCATGCCGGGTTGAGCGAGGACGGCATGACGTTCGGGAACATGATGCAGAAGACGAGCGCGACGCCGGCGACGATGACCAGGGCGTTGAGCGTGAACGCCCAGCCCTCCCGGTCCGCCCGCGTCGCGACGACGACGCCCACCATGGCGGCGGCGGCCACCGCGAACGGGGCCCAGGAGAAGGTGTTGGCGGAGAAGGCCAGCTGCGCCCACAGGCCCCACCCGCCCGCGACGACGAGCGAGACGACGGACATGCGCCGCGCGAGGCGGCCCGCGCGACGGCGGACGTCGCCGTCGGTCTTCAGCGCCAGGAACACGGCGCCGTGGGTGAGGAACAGGCACGCGGTCACGGCGCCGCCGACGAGCGTGAAGGGCGTGATCAGCGAGACGAACCCGCCGGTGAGCTGGTGGTTGCCGTCGACGACCTCGATGTGCATGCCCTGCACGAGGTTCGCGAACGCCACGCCCCACAGCACCGCGGGCACCCAGGCGCCGAACGTGTGGCCCCAGTCGGCGCGGCTGCGCCAGGCGTCGTCGTTGATCTTGCCCCGCCACTCGATGGCGCAGACCCGCACGATCAGGGCCAGCAGGATGATCATCAGCGGCAGGTAGAAGCCGGAGAACATCGTGGCGTACCACTCGGGGAACGCCGCGAACGTGGCCCCGCCGGCGGTGATGAGCCAGACCTCGTTGCCGTCCCAGACGGGGCCGATCGTGCCGAGGAGGGCCCGGCGCTCCTTCTCGGCCCGCGCGAACGGCTTGAGCAGCATCCCGACGCCGAAGTCGAAGCCCTCCAGCACGAAGTACCCCGTCCACAGGACGGCGATGATGAGGAACCACAGCAGCGGCAGGTCCATCGGTCAGTTCTCCAGGTCGGCGGTGCGGCGGGCGGGCGGTCAGTAGCTGAAGGTCAGGGTGGGCTCGGGCCCGCTGACCTCCGAGTCGTCGACCCTGGTGGGCGGCGGCTCGACGCCCTCGCGCACGTACCGGCGGATGAGCAGGAACCAGGTCACGCCGAGCCCGGCGTACAGCAGCGTGAACAGGACCATCGAGGTGATCACCGAGCCGGAGGAGACCACGGTGGACACGCCGTCCTGGGTGAGCAGGTACACCTGGTCCACCGGGTTGGCGGGGTTGGGGGCCACCACCCAGGGCTGGCGGCCGGTCTCGGTGAAGATCCAGCCGAAGGAGGCCCCGATGAACGGCATGGGCAGGGCGACCAGGCACAGGCGGGAGAACCAGACGCTGTCGGTGACCCGGCCCTTGCGCAGCAGCCACAGCCCGGCCAGCGCCAGGGCGGCGGAGAAGGCGGCGGGGCCGATCATCAGGCGGAAGCTCCAGTAGGTCAGCGCGAGGTTCGGCTGGTAGTCCACGTCCGTGCCGAACTGGTCGGCGTAGCGCTGCGTGTACTCCTTCTGCAGGTCGTTCACGCCGGGCAGGTAGCTCTCCTCGCCGGTGAAGTGGCCGGTGCCGAGATACGAGGTCACGCCGGGGAGCTGGATGAGGTGGCGCACCCCCTCGCACGAGTTGGAGAGGTCACCGATCGTCAGGATGGAGAAGGCGGCCGACTCCTCGCCCTCGCACAGGGCCTCGGCGGCGGACATCTTCATGGGCTGCTGCTCGTACATGAGCTTGCCCTGGAAGTCCCCGGTGCCCATGACGGCCAGCCCGGCCGCGACGGTGGCGATGAGGCCGACATAGGCGCCCGGGCGCCAGATGCCCCTGGCCTCCTCGGTCCGCCCGGCGCGCACGGACCGCACGATCCACCAGCCGCAGATCCCGGCGACGAACGTGCCGGCGACGAGGAAGGACGTCGCGACGGTGTGCGAGTACGCCGCGAGGAGCGTGTTGTTGGTCATGATCTGGAAGAAGCCGCCGATGCCGTCGAGCTCGGCGCGGCCGGTCTCCGGGTTGTAGACGGCGCCCACGGGGTGCTGCATCCACGAGTTGGCGGCGAGGATCCAGTAGGCGGAGAGGTTCGTGCCGACCGCGACCAGCCAGATGCAGGTCGTGTGGAGCCACTTGGGCAGCCGGCCCTCGCCGAAGATCCACAGGCCCAGGAAGGTCGACTCGAGGAAGAAGGCGGCCAGGGCCTCGATCGCGAGCGGCGCACCGAAGATGTCGCCCATGAAGCGGGAGTACTCCGACCAGTTCATGCCGAACTGGAACTCCTGGACGATGCCGGTGGCGACACCGAGGGCGAAGTTGATCAGCAGGATCTTGCCGAAGAACTTCCGGAGCTTGTTCCAGCTCTCCTTGCCGGTGCGCACCCACGCGGTCTGCATGATCGCCACGAGCGGTGCGAGACCGATCGTCAGCGGGACGAGGATGAAGTGGTAGACGGTGGTGATCGCGAACTGCCACCGAGCAAGGTCAAGCGTTTCCACCTGTCTGCCCTTCGAATCTATGGGGTGAGCAACCAACGTACGTCGCGGACGTGGCTTCGCTAAACGTAGGGTCCGCCCGGCCTGCGTGATCTAGGACCTACGTCCCTCGTCCTGACGCCTTGTCATGATCTCGGTGGCGTGTTCCGCCGCGCCGGCGGCGGGTTGTGCGATACTTCTCCTTGGTCGGAGAGCAGCCCCACACCCCGTTCTCCGGTCCGACGACGTCGTGACCTCACCGGTCCGGGCCCATCTCGCGCCGCCTCGCCATCCCGGCGAGTGCGCTGCAGCAGAAGCCTCGAGCCCGGAGCGAAACCGAACAGCCCTCGCGGGCAGATCGGGCAGGCCGCCCGCCAGTCGGCGTCCATGTACGCGGCAACGCGCACCGGACGTAACTCAAGGACTTCCGTCCGCGGCCGAGGGCCGGGGACGACGAACCGCCCACGGGCGCCGATGGGTGTGGGCGGCGGCCGGGGGCAAGGGGAGTACCCCATGACCGAGCAGGACAGCACCACCAGCACCGAACAGGCCACCGTGGGCGAGCAGCCCGCGACGCCCCCGCGCCGGAGCCGAGCACGCCGGGCCACCAGCCCGGTGCTCTCGCCGGGAGCGGCGCCGAGCGACGACGGCACGACGGCGGAGGCACCCGAGGCCCCGGCCCCCGCTACGACGGCGCCTGCCGGCGAGGGCGCCGCGGCGCCGGGCGCGGACGGGGCGGCTGCGCCGGCCCCGGCCAAGAAGCCCCGCACCCGGCGCGCACCGGCCAAGAAGGCCGCGGCCGCACCGGAGACGGCCCCGACGTCCCCCGCGGAGGACGAGGCTGGACCGACCCCGCCCGCCCAGGCGCTCCTGAAGAAGGCCCCCGCCCGCAGGGCGCCGCGGAAGACCGCGGCCAAGTCTGCGGCCGAGGCGTCCGCCGCCGAGGCGCCGGCCGAGGCGCCCGCAGGCGAGACGGCCGCCGTCGAGGCTGCCGCGGTCGAGACGCCTGCCGCCGAGGCTGCCGCCGTCGAGACGCCTGCCGCCGAGGCTGCCGCGACCGACGCCGCGCCGGCCGCCCCCAAGCGCACCCGCGCCCGGCGTGCGACGAGCAAGGTCGCACCGGAGAGCGACGCTTCCGGGGCTGGCGCAACGACGACCCCCGCGTCCGAGGCCGGCGCCTCCACCGAGGCCGGCGCCGGCGCGACCGCGCCCAGGGCGCCCCGGACCAGCGCCAGGGCCGGCGCCAGCGCGCCCACTGCGCCCACCGAGGGCGTCACCGCGGAGCCGACCGGCGTCGAGCCCTCCTCCAGTGGCGCCGCCGACGAGTTCGCCGGACCCGCATTCTCCGACCTCACCCCTGGGGTCGCCGTCTCCGAGCCCACCACCGCGGTGGACGAGCAGGAGCCGGCCAGGCGCCCCGCGCGCCGCAGCCGCCGCGCCTCCGCCCCCGCTCGTTCGCCCGAGCAGCGCCTCGATGTCCTCGCCGAGCTCGGCGTCGGCCGCGCGGCCGAGACCGGCGCGGAGGAGGACGCGGAGCCGGAGGAGACCGCTCCCGAGGACGTGGCAACGGCCGCAACCCCCGCCGCCGCCGAGGACGAGGAGCCCCGCCTCGCCGCGACCGCCCTGCTGTTCCAGGCGCCCGACCCCACGAGGGCACGGACGCGCCGCCGGCGCGCACAGTCCCCGGTCGCCGCGCCGAGCACGGGCGAGGAGGCCCCCGAGGACGCGGACATGGACGTCGTCGTCGAGGACGCGGACGCCGTCGTCGAGGACGAGGCCCACGAGACCACCGAGGACGAGCAGGCCGGCGGCCGCCGTCGTCGCCGCCGCGGCGGCCGCGGACGCCGTAACCGCGGAGGCCAGTCCGACGCCGGCACCGACGAGGACGAGGACGCCCACGGCGCCGAGGACGCCGAGGCGAACGAGGAGCAGGCCGAGGAGGAGCCCGCGCCGCAGAGCCACGACGAGGGTGACGAGGCGGGGTCCAGCTCGCGCCGCCGTCGTCGCCGTCGCCGCAGCAGCGGCGGCAGCGAGACCAGCCGGACGGTCGACATCGAGGCGGGCGGCCGCACCGCCCGCGACGAGGTCACCGCCCTGAAGGGCTCGACACGCCTGGAGGCCAAGCGTCAGCGCCGCCGCGAGGGCCGCGAGGCCGGGCGTCGCCGCCCGACGCTGAGCGAGGCCGAGTTCCTCGCCCGGCGCGAGGCCGTGGACCGCAAGATGCTCGTGCGCGAGAAGGACGGCCTCAACCAGATCGCCGTGCTCGAGGACGGCATCCTCGTCGAGCACTACGTCGCCCGCCACACGCAGAGCTCAATGGTCGGCAACGTCTACCTGGGCCGCGTGCAGAACGTGCTGCCCTCGATGGAGGCCGCGTTCATCGACCTCGGTAAGGGGCGCAACGCCGTCCTCTACGCCGGCGAGGTCAACTGGGACGCCGCGGGCATGGAGGGTCAGCCGCGCCGCATCGAGCAGGCGCTCAAGTCCGGCGACGCCGTCCTGGTGCAGGTCACCAAGGACCCGATCGGCCACAAGGGCGCGCGCCTGACCTCGCAGATCACGCTGGCGGGCCGCCACCTCGTGCTCGTGCCCTCGGGCGCGATGACCGGGATCTCCCGCAAGCTGCCCGAGCCCGAGCGGGCGCGGCTGAAGAAGCTGCTCAAGCAGATCGTCCCGGACGGCGCCGGCGTCATCGTGCGCACCGCCGCCGAGGGCGCCTCCGAGGAGCAGCTCCGCGCCGACGTCGAGCGGCTCACCAAGCAGTGGGCGGACATCGAGGCCAAGGCCAAGGGCGCCAAGGCCGCGCCGCTGCTGCTCAAGGGTGAGCCGGAGCTCGCCGTGCGCGTGGTCCGCGACGTCTTCAACGAGGACTTCGAGTCCCTCGTCGTCTCCGGCGGCGGCGCGTGGCAGACCATCTCCGGCTACGTCAAGGACCTGTCCCCGGACCTCGCGGACCGGATGCACCACTGGACCTCCGAGAAGGACGTCTTCGGCGCGCACCGCGTCGACGAGCAGCTCGCCAAGGCCATGGACCGCAAGGTCTGGCTGCCCTCGGGCGGGTCGCTGGTCATCGACCGCACCGAGGCCATGACCGTCATCGACGTCAACACCGGCAAGTTCACCGGCTCCGGCGGCACGCTAGAGGAGACGGTCACCCGCAACAACATCGAGGCGGCCGAGGAGATCGTCCGGCAGCTCAGGCTGCGCGACATCGGCGGCATCATCGTCATCGACTTCATCGACATGGTGCTCGAGTCCAACCGCGACCTGGTCATGCGCCGACTGCTCGAGTGCCTGGGCCGCGACCGCACCCGCCACCAGGTGGCGGAGGTGACCTCGCTGGGCCTGGTGCAGATGACCCGCAAGCGCGTCGGGCAGGGCCTCGTCGAGGCCTTCTCCACCCCCTGCGAGCACTGCAACGGGCGTGGGTTCATCGTGCACGACGCCCCCGTCGAGAGGTCCGGTGGCTCCTCCGAGGGCACGCACGCGCACCACGGGCACGACGACGACGAGGGCGCGGGCTCGCACCGCCGCGGCCGCCGCGGTGGTTCCGCCCCTTCCGCCGAGGCCTCGGCTGAGGCGCCAGAGGTTGCCGAGGATCCCGCCGCCGTCGCGGCCCGCGAGGCCGTGAAGGCCACGCTCGCGACGATCGCGGCCGCGGCCGCCAGCGCGCACGACGGCATCGCGGACGCGACGTCGGGCGACGGCGGCAAGGCAGGCACTGGGGCCTCGAGGGACCGGGCGCGCGCCACCAGGGGGACGGGAGCCGCGAGTGAGGCGACCGCTCCCGCGGCGGAGGTTCCGGCACGTGCGACGGAGGTTCCGGCACTTGGGGCTGAGGCTCCGGCACCCGCCGCGGCGCCTGTCGTAGGGACGTCCGCGCCGGCCGTCACCGGGGTGATCGGTGGAGCCGCGCCCGCGCCGGTGGTCACCGGTGTCATCGGTGGGCCCGCCGCTTCGACCGGCAGCCCGGCTCCCGTCGCCGCCGGGACACCGTCGGCCTCAGTCTCCGCATCGGCGCCGGTCACGGGCGCTGGTGGGGCAGACGCCGCACAGGTTCCCCAGGACGAGGCGCCCGCAGCGCCCGCGCCCAAGCGGGCCCGTCGCAGCCGCCGTGCGGTCTCCAGCGGTGTCGTGACGCCGGGGGAGACGAAGATCGTGACCGTGGAGCCGGCCGCCGAGTAGGTCGGCGCACCACCAGAACGATGGCGCAGGGCCGGGACCGTGAGGTCCCGACCCTGCGCGGTTGTTTGTGGGGCCGTCGGGGCCCGTGAGGCGCCAGGTGACTGGGCGACATCGGGCGGCCGCGCAATTCATGCACAGGGCGTCCATTCCGTAGCCGCCCGCGCGTGCGCACCGCTAGCGTCTGGCCATGCCTCACGGGGACAGATGTCCAGCAGGGAGAGCGGCGGCACGGTTGCTGCTCGCGGCTGCCCTGCTGGCAGGATGCAGCGCCGAGGCGGACGCGGAGCCGACGCCGTCGCCGTCGCCGAGCCGACCGGCGGCCACCCAGCCCGCGGAGCCGACGGCGTCCGCGACGCCGAAGCCTCCCGCCGTGGAGAAGCCCGTCGCTCCGGCATCGATGCGCCGCGACGACGTGGCGGGGGCGGAGGCGGCGGCGCAGTACTTCTTGGAGCTGTATCCGTACGTGCACAGGACGGGTGACTTGACCGAGTGGAGGGCCATGGCGGATCCAGAATGCATCTTCTGCAAGAGTGTCGCGGACGGCGTTTCGGAATTGTTTGACGCCGGCGGCCACGCTTCGGGAGGTGAGGTGGTCATCACCGGGGTCGAAGGTCGTAATCCGTTAAGCGGCAATCCATACTTTCGAGTGGACATCGATGCTACAAAGAGTTCTTTAACTCGCGTTACATCATCCGGTGCGAGCGAGTCAACGGCCGAAGGAGTGAACCATCTAATCGTTGCCGTGGGCCGCGAAGCTGATAATTGGATCATTCGTGAGGTGCAGATCGAGGATGAGGACTTCGTTGGGTAGCGCCCGGGTTGTCGGTCTTGGGGCCGCTGGCCTGTTTGTCGTTTTCTTGAGCGCGACAGGCCCTGTAGCGTCGGCCAAGGACACTTGGGACGCCTACCACGATGGTGGCGCAACCCAAGTGGTCGGAGAACAGCAACGGGAAACCCCCGGACGAGACGCGAAGCCGGCGTCAGATGGAAACAGGGGAGGTGGATTGGAGGCTCCACCGTGCGAAACGTATTCTAATCTCGGTGGAGGCCAGTACCACATCGATCTCAGCGGATGTTTCACCGAGGAGCAGCTGAGCCGTCTCGGTGGCAACTTCGTCGTTGGTTTCACGCCGGGCGATCCGGCTATCGATGCCGCGCCACCCGTCGTCGTCACCCGCGAAGACCTTCAACGTCTGCCGATCGCGCCCGGCGCCCTCGTGGTCCAGCCCGACCGGGGCTGGGTTTTGGTCAACATGGACACGATCGTCTGGGTAGAGACGGGTGCGCAGACGTTCAGCACGGTCGTGCTCGACACGCCGGTTCAGGTCAGGGTCGAGCCGGTGGACTACACCTGGGGCTTCGGGGACGGCTCGGCACCGCTGCGCACGACCGACCCCGGCGCGCCATACCCCGACCACTCCGTCAGCCATCCGTACACCCGTGCCGCGGCCGACGCCCGCGTCACCCTGACCACGCGGTGGGTCGGCGAGTTTCAGGTCGACGGCTCCGGGGTGTGGCAGCCGGTCGCGGGCTTCGCGACAACCCAGGAGAGCTCGGCACCCTTCGAGGTCCGCACGGCCCACGCCGCGCTCACCACCCGCTGACAGCGGCGACCGTCGTCGCGCTCCGTGCCCTCGCGGGCCCCGTCAGGACTTGACCTGTCGGCGGCGGGGGCGTGAGGAGATGACCTGTCACCAACAATGATGGGGGGCGACATCCGCGTCGGATGCGCGTTCGGGAGAGATGCTCCTCCAGAATGAGTGCCTAAGGCATCAGACAGGAGACCAGCATCATGAGCAGATCCGCGCGTTCGAGACGCGTCGCCGCCGGCGTCGCCGTGCTTGCGACCGCCGCACTTGCACTCGCCGCATGCACACCGGGGTCGAACTCGTCCTCGGACAGCACGTCGGCGGCGACCGCGAGCGAGGTCCAGACCGACATCTCCAAGGTGGCGGACCAGACGCTGACGGTCTGGGACCAGGAGGTCCGCGGCGGCCAGAACGAGCAGATGGAGCGCCTCAACGCGGCCTTCGAGAAGAAGTACCCCAACATCACGATCGACCGGAAGACGCAGTCCAACGACGATCTCACGACGACGCTGCGCCTGGCGCTGACCGGCAACGACGCCCCCGACGTCACCCAGGCCAACAACGCCCGCTCGCAGATGGGGCAGTTCGTCGCCGCGAAGCAGCTGGTCTCGCTCGACCCGTACGCGGAGGCCTACGGCTGGGGGGACCGCTACCCGGAGAGCGTCCTCAGCTACTCCAGCTATAGCCCCGACGGCAAGACCTTCGGCGGGGGCTCCGTCTACGGCCTCCCACAGGTCGGCGAGGTCGTCGGCGTCTTCTACTCCAAGAGCAAGCTCGCGGAGCTGGGCCTGCAGGTGCCCGCGACGTGGGGCGAGTTCGAGGACCAGCTCGGCACGATCAAGGCCGCCGGCCAGACCCCGCTCCTCCTGGGGAACATCGAGCAGTGGCCCGCGCTGCACGTCTTCGGGCCGATCCAGGGGGCGCTCGTCCCCGCCGACGAGATTCACACCCTCGGCTTCGGCAACTCCGGGGGCAGCTGGACCGACGACAGCAACGTGCAGGCGGCCACGACCATCCAGCAGTGGGCGCAGCAGGGCTACTTCAACGACGGCTTCAACGGCACGGACTACGACGCCGCGTGGCAGTCCCTGACCAAGGGCGGCGGCGTCTACCTCATCGGCGGCTCCTGGCTCGCCGCCGACCTGAAGGCCGCCATGGGCGACGACGTCGGCTTCTTCGCCCCGCCGCCCGCCGAGGCCGGGAAGGGCCCGGTCACCACGGGCGGGACGGGCATCCCCTTCGCGATCACCTCGAAGGCCGAGAACCCCGACGTCGCCGCCGCGTACATCAACTTCATCACCAGCAAGGAGGCCATGGGCGTCCTCGCCGAGACGGGCAACCTGCCGGTGGTCGACACGGCTGCGCACACCCCCGGGTCCGGGGTGATGAAGGACGTGTTCACCGCCTACGCGGACGTCACCGAGAAGGGCCAGCTCCTGCCGTACCTCGACTACGCCACCCCGACGATGAACACGACGATCGGTCAGGCGCTGCAGTCCCTGATGGCGGGGGAGTCGACGCCGAAGCAGTTCACCGAGACCGTCGAAGCGGACTATGCGGCGTTCGTCGGGTCCAACAAGTGACGAGCCGGTGCGGGGCGCGGCCGTGCGCCCCGCACCGGGCCCGGGCGGCGCACCGCGCCCGGGCGGCGTGCCGGGCGCGGCGAGCGGCCCCGGCGGCCCCGTCGCCCTGCCGCCGGCCGACGGGACGGTGACGCGGCGACGAGGCGGGAAGTACGGCTTCGCGCCGTACGGCTTCCTGCTCCCCGGGTTCGCCGTCTACGCGCTGTTCCTGCTCTACCCGCTGGGCCGGTCGGTCCAGATCTCGCTGTACGACTGGGACGGGCTGAGCCTGGCCACGTTCGTCGGGCTCGCGAACTACGTCGACGTCTTCACCGACGCGCAGCTCCGCGCCGCGTTCGAGCACGCGCTTGTGCTGATCTTCTTCTTCGCCGTCCTGCCGCTGGGGCTCGGGCTGGTGCTGGCCGCCGTCCTGACGCGCGGGCAGGTCAGGGGGCTGGCGTTCTTCCGCACCATCGTCTTCCTCCCGCAGGTCATCGCGATGGTCGTGGTGGCGGTCGCCTGGCGCCAGATCTACGCCCCGGACGGGACGCTCAACACGTTCCTGCGGTGGCTGGGGCTGGAGTCGTGGACCCGGACGTGGCTGGGCGACTTCACCCTGACGCTGCCGGCCGTGGGCCTGATCGGCACGTGGGTGTGCACGGGCCTGGTCACGGTGCTGCTCATGGCCGGCATGAGCCGGGTCCCGGGCGAGCTCTACGAGGCGGCGACGCTCGACGGCGCGGGCGCCGTGCGCAGGTTCTTCGCGGTGACCCTGCCGTCCGTGCGGGCCGAGATCGTCGTCGCCCTGACGCTGACGATCATCGCCGCCCTCAAGACGTTCGACCTCATCTACGTCACCACCTCCGGCGGCCCGGGGAGCACGACGACGGTGCCCAGCTTCGAGGTGTACCGCCGCGCCTTCCAGCTCGGTGAGGTCGGCTCCGCCACCGCCGTCGCCGTCGTGTTGACGGTCCTGATCTTCGTGATCAACGTCGGTGTCAACCGGATCGGGGAGCGGGAGCGGTGAGGATCTCGGCGGCCGAGCGTGCCGGGAACTACGCCATCCTCCTGCTCTTCAGCGTGGTCGCGCTGACCCCCGTGGTGACCATCCTGCAGCGGGCGCTCGCGCCGGAGACCCCGCGAGACGCCGCCACGGGCGCCGCCCTGCACTGGGAGAACTTCGGCCGTGCCTGGGTGCAGGGCCGCTTCGGGGAGTACATGCTCAACTCGGTCGTCGTGGCGGTCGTCGTCGTGGTCCTGGCCACGGTGTGCTCGGTCATGGCGGGATACGCCCTGGGGGCGTTCGACTTCCGTGGTTCGCAGGCGTTCTTCTACCTGTTCCTCCTCGGCCTGATGGTGCCGACGGAGGCGATCGTCGTGCCGCTGTTCTTCGACTTCCAGGCCGTCGGGCTGACGAACACGGTCTGGGCCATCGCCCTGCCGCAGGTGGCGCAGTCGGTCGCGTTCGGCACGTTCTGGATGCGGTCGTACTTCCGCGGGGCGAACCGGTCGATCATCGAGGCCGCCCGCCTCGACGGGGCCGGGCACGTCCGGGTGCTGTGGTCGGTCCTGGTGCCGGTGGCGCGCCCCGCGATCGTGACCCTCGTGCTGCTGACCTTCATGTGGACCTGGAACGAGTTCCTTATCCCGCTCGTGATGTCCCCCAACTCCCAGCTGCGCACCGCCCCGCTCGGCCTGGCCCTGTTCCAGGGGCAGTACGTCCAGGGCACGACCCTCCTGGCCGCCGGGGCCGTGCTGGTGGCGCTGCCCGTGGTGGTGCTCTACCTCTTCCTGCAGCGGCACTTCATCCGGGGGATGCTCGAGGGCGCCGTGCGCGAATAGCCCCGCCGGGCAACGAGCACGTAACGTCGCGGTCATGAAGATCGTCATCGCCGGTGGGCACGGAAAGATCGCACGCATCCTCGAGCGTCACCTGGCGGGGCGCGGTGACGAGGTGGTCGGGCTCATCCGCAACCCCGAGCACGCCGCCGACCTGCTCGGCGCCGGCGCGACTCCCGTGCTGTTCGACCTGGAGACCGGCACGGTCGACCAGCTCGCGGACATCCTCCGGGGCGCCGACGCTGTGGTGTTCGCGGCCGGCGCCGGTGCCGGCAGCGGCGCGGCCCGCAAGGACACCGTGGATCGCGGCGGAGCCGTGCTGCTCGCCGACGCGGCGGAGCGCGCCGGGGTGCGCCGCTACGTCATGGTCTCCTCCATGGGGGCGGCGAAGGGCGGTGCGGGCATCGAGGACGAGGTCTTCGCCGCGTACCAGGACGCGAAGAAGGCCGCCGACGAGGACCTCATGGCCAGGAGGCTCGATTGGACGATCCTCCGGCCCGGCATGCTCACCGACGAGCCCGGCACCGGTCTGGTGACGATGGCGCAGGAGACGGGTCGCGGCGCCGTGCCCCGTGAGGACGTCGCCCGGGTGATCTGCGCGGTGCTCGACGACCCGGCGACCGCCGGGCTCGTCGCGGAGGTCATCACGGGGCCGAACCGGGTGGCGATGGCGCTCGCCGACCTGACGGACTGACCTCAGCGCGGGCGCGCTCGTCCAGCCACGCGCTGGCCAGGTCCAGCCGCACCTCGATCTCGAGCACCGAGCACGCCATCTCGTGACGGTCGACCAGGCCGGTGGCGACCAACCAGCGGACGAGCTCGGCGACGACCCGCAGCTGGACCCGGGCCTCGGGGACTGTCGGCATGAGCCAGTCACGGTCGACGAACCCCGGCAGGGTGGCCACGAGCGCCTCCGGCCCCGTCACGCGGGCCACCGCGTCGGCCGGGTCCACCTGCCGCTCCGCCTCCACGAGCGTGAGCTCGTTCGACGTGAGCCAGCGTTCGGCCTCCGTGTCGAGGTACACCTCGAGATGGCCGCGGACCCGCCGCGCCCGGGACCGCAGGGCTGGGTGACGCAGCAGGGCCGAGCTCGCGTAGAACGCGCCGATGACCTGCGCGGCGGAGAGGGGCACCATCGTCTCGTCCATGCCGGCAGCCTCCCACCGGCCACCCACATCGGCGCCGAGGCGCGGCTCCTCCGCCGGGGGGTCAGTCGCGGGCGGCCTCCGCGCTCTCGGCGAAGGCCTTGAAGCGCGCCATCTGCGCCCGCGTCTCCTTCGGGAAGGAGCCTCGGAAGAGCAGCCCCACGACCTTCATCGGGCCGGAGAACTCGAAGAGGTTCGCCGTGACCCAGCGCGTGCGACCGGGACCCGCCTCGTGCAGGTGATTCTCGCAGACGTTGTGCACCCCCTTGGCGTCGTACGTCGCGTGGAACGACTCGGGCAGGTCGTTGGAGACAACCGTCTCGACCATCTCCATTCGGCGCCTGCCGGTGAGGAAGACGAGCCGTGTGCGCGTGCCGGCCTGCCACGGCTCGCCCGAGAGGAGCTCGACGGACTGGAGCCCCAACTGCCACTCGGCCATGGCGTCCTGATCCATGAAAATCCGCACCACCTCGTCGCGGGGCAGGTTGATCTCGATCTCCTCGGTGTAGCGCATGCGCCGAAGCCTAGGGGACGGTCAGCCACCCAGGAGCAGCACCGGTCCGAGGCGCTCCTCCAGCACCGCCGTCGTGCGCGCTCCCGCCGAAGAGGTCCTTCTCGCGCGGCTCACGAACGGGCGAGACTCCCGCGCACCCGCTCACCGGGGACGGACCCGCCGGACGATGCCGGGAATGGTGGGGGAGTCGGTGGGCGCGGTAACCTCCTCGGGCGACGCGGGATGCGAGCGGCGAGGCTGTCGCCTGTGCCCGATCCCACACCCGCCGTGGCACGTCACCGGGCCTGAGGCATTTGCCCCGGGGGGCCGCGCCGCGTAACCTAGAGCGTCGGTGCGCCTCATGGGTGCGCCTATCCCGTCCGTCTCTTGCGCCCTCCGGGACCTCGTCCAGAGCGCGGCGTGGGGACGACCCGTTTCGACAGAGATGAGCAGCAACGTGGTGTACGCGATCGTCAAGGCCGGCGGCCGTCAGGAGAAGGTGTCCGTCGGCGACGTCGTCGTCGTCGACAAGCTGGCCGGTGAGGTCGGCGGAACCGTCGAGCTCGAGCCCATCATGCTCGTCGACGGTGACAAGGTCACCACGGACGCCGGTGACCTGGGCAAGGTCAAGGTGACTGCTGAGATCGTGCGGGCCGAGAAGGGCCCGAAGATCTCGATCATGAAGTTCAAGAACAAGACCGGTTACCGCAAGCGCATGGGTCACCGCGCGAAGCTGACCCGCCTCAAGGTCACCGGCATCAACTAGTTTCGCGGCCCTCTCGGGCCCGTTCCTGACATTTAGACGAAGACGAAAGCAGGTTCGAGATGGCACACAAGAAGGGCGCCAGCGCCTCCCGGAACGGCCGCGACTCCAACGCCCAGCGCCTCGGTGTGAAGCGCTTCGGTGGTCAGGTCGTCAAGGCCGGCGAGATCATCGTGCGTCAGCGTGGCACCCACTTCCACCCCGGCATCAACGTCGGCCGCGGCAAGGACGACACGCTGTTCGCCCTGACCCCCGGCGCGGTGACGTTCGGTAACCGTCGCGGCCGCAAGGTCATCGACGTGGTCCTGGCCGACGCCTGACCGCAGTGCAAGCCTTGGCAGGGGCGGACGGCGTGAAGCCGTCCGCCCCTGTTGCATGTCCCGGCCCCGTCCGTCGTCACCTCGGCGGCCACGGGCCCACCGACCTCCGGGTCGCCGGGCGCCCACCACGGCACATCGCCGCGGCGCGCCACCAGAAGCAAGGAAGAGGACGACGACGATGGCCACCTTCGTAGACCGCGTGGTTCTGCATGTCGCCGCCGGTGACGGCGGGAACGGCTGCGCCTCGATCCGGCGCGAGAAGTTCAAGCCCCTGGCGGGCCCCGACGGCGCCAACGGCGGCAGGGGCGGGGACGTCGTGCTCGTCGTCGACCCCCAGACCACGACCCTCCTCGCGTACCACCACAGCCCGCACCAGCGGGCCACGTCCGGTACGCAGGGCGCCGGCGACTTCCGCGGCGGCCGGACGGGTGAGGACCTCATCCTGCCCGTGCCCGACGGCACCGTGGTCAAGTCCGCCGACGGCGAGATCCTCGCCGACCTCGTGGGCGCCGGCACCCGGTTCGTCGCCGCCACCGGCGGGCACGGAGGCCTGGGGAACGCCGCCCTGGCGTCCCCGCGGCGCAAGGCCCCCGGCTTCGCCCTGCTGGGCGAGGAGGGGGAGACGGTCGACCTCGTCCTCGAGCTGAAGTCCGTCGCGGACGTCGCCCTCGTGGGCTTCCCCAGCGCCGGCAAGTCCTCGCTCATCGCCGCGATGTCCGCCGCGCGCCCGAAGATCGCCGACTACCCCTTCACGACCCTGGTGCCGAACCTCGGCGTCGTGCAGGCCGGTAGCGAGCGCTACACCATCGCCGACGTCCCCGGGCTGATCCCCGGCGCCAGCCAGGGCAAGGGCCTCGGCCTGGAGTTCCTGCGCCACATCGAGCGCTGCGCCGTCATCGTGCACGTCCTCGACTGCGCCACCCTCGAGCCGGGCCGCGACCCGGTCTCGGACCTGGACACGATCGAGGCCGAGCTCGCCGCCTACGCGGGCGACCTGGAGATCGCCGGCGGCCGCGTGCCGCTCATGGAGCGGCCCCGCGTCGTGGTCCTGAACAAGATCGACGTCCCCGAGGCCCGCGACCTCGCCGAGCTCGTGCGCCCGGACCTCGAGAAGCGGGGCCTGCGGGTCTTCGAGATCTCCACCGCCTCCCACGAGGGGCTGCGCCAGCTCTCCTTCGCCTTGGCCGAGATCGTCGTCAAGGCCCGCGCCGAGGCGCCCAAGGCCGAGTCCACCCGGGTCATCCTGCGGCCCACGGCCGTGGACGACGCCGGCTTCACCGTGACGCGCCGCAACGGCCAGGACGGCGAGTTCTTCCAGGTCCGCGGCTCCAAGCCGGAGCGCTGGGTGCGCCAGACGGACTTCAACAACGACGAGGCCGTCGGCTACCTCGCCGACCGCCTGGCCCGCGTGGGCGTCGAGGAGCAGCTGTACAAGGCCGGTGCCGTCGCTGGCAGCACCGTCGTCATCGGCCCCGTCGAGGGGGGCGTCATCTTCGACTGGGAGCCGACCCTGCAGACGGGCGCCGAGCTCCTCGGCCCGCGCGGGACCGACCTGCGGGTGGAGGAGTCCAACCGCCCGACCCGCGCGGACAAGCGCCGCGGCTACCACGACCTCATGGACGCCAAGGCGGCGGCCCGTCAGGAGCTGTGGAACGAGCGCGAGTCCGGCCACTGGGACGACCCCGAGAAGGAGTAGCACCCCTTCAGGCCGGTGTCGGAGCCCGCGGCCGTGCCGGGGCAGGCCGTCAGCGGGCTCCCAGGCCGGTCGCATAGGCTGGATGACGGCGGTGGAAGAGTTCTGCCGTGCCACACGGCAGGAGATTTCGTCATGTCTGAACAAGATCGCGCGCGCCCCCCGCGCACGGGTGCCACCGGGGCGGCCGGCACGGACGAGCCGCTCGCGGACGCCGACGCCCGGCCCGCGGTCGGGCCCGACGCCGCCGAGACGGCGGTCAGGCCGGACGCTGCCCAGACTGCGGTGGAGCCGGACACCGCCCAGACCGCGGTGGAGCCGCACGCCACCCAGACCGCGGCCGGGCCCCATGCCGCCCAGACTGCGGCCGGGCCCGACACCGCCCGGCCCGCGGCCGTCGCCGTCGCAGGAACCGGCGCCGACGGCTCCGCATCCGCGTCCCCGGAGGAGGACGCCACGGACCTGCCGCGGCTCCTCGGCGTCGTCCTGGCACTGACCATCGCGGCCTGCTTCGCCCTCATGGCGCTCGTGGTGCCCTACCAGAACATCGCGCTCCGCAACATCCCGGTCGGCGTGGCCGGCGAGGGTGCCATGGTCTCGCAGTTCCAGCAGGTCCTCGACCAGGTGCAGCCCGGCGCGTTCGACGTCACCACGTACGCCAACGCGGACGAGCTCCGTGCGGCGACCAAGGACCGCGAGGTATACGGCGGTTTCGCCGTCGACGACACGTCCGCGAACGCCGTGACCGCCAGCGGCGGCAGCGGGGCGGTCGCCCA
Organism: Georgenia sp. SYP-B2076; assembly: GCF_003991205.1. GTDB lineage: Bacteria > Actinomycetota > Actinomycetes > Actinomycetales > Actinomycetaceae > Georgenia. The sequence goes on from NZ_RXOZ01000035.1 coordinate 99,588, forward strand.
GGTGCTGAGCTCGCTCGGCTCGTCCTTCGGCGCCTCCGTGGAGGACGTCGCCCCCGCGGCGAAGGCCGACCCCAGCTCCTACGGCCTCCAGGTCGCGGCGACCATCGCGGTGCTCGCGGCACTGGCGGGTGGCGTCGTGCTGGCCCGGGTGGCCCCGCGCCGCCCCCGCGAGCAGCTCGTCGGGATGCTGACCCTCGCCGTCGTGCTCGGCCTGGCGCTCTCCGGCGTCCTGCAGGCCGTGGGCACCGTCGACGGCGGGTTCCTCACGGTCGCGGCCGCCGCCGCCCTCGCGGTGCTGGCGGTCGGTGTGACGGCCATCGGCGTGACCGCGCTGGCCGGTGTCGCGGGCGCGGCGCTCTTCCTGCTCGTGATCGTCGTCCCGGGCATGAGCCTGTCCGGCCTGTCCTCCGCCCCGGAGATGCTGCCATCCGGATGGGGCGCCCTCGGGCAGTTCCTGCCGCAGGGGGCGTTCGGCTCGCTGGTGAAGTCGCTGGCCTTCTTCGGCGGCGGCGGCGCGCTGCGCCCGCTGCTGGTCCTGGTCGGCTGGCTGGTGGTGGGCGCGCTGCTCGTGTGGCTCGCCGCCGCCAGGACGAGGAGCGCGAGCCGGCGCCGTGCCGTCGAGGCGGAGATCGCGGCGCTCGAGAGCGACGCGGACGAGAGCGGCACGGCCGACGGCGACATGAGCGGCGGCGTCGCGGCCCGCACCCCCGGCGCGACCGAGCCGGGGTCTGACGACGGGCCGCGCCCCGCTCGCTGACGCACGGACCTCGACGGGCCCTCTGCCACCAGGCAGAGGGCCCGTCGGCGTCCCGGCTTTGGCCGGGCCCGCACCTGTGCGCGGCCCCGGGCGGGGCGACCTCGCGGCCCGTGCGCGCCTCTCGGGCTGCTGCCGGGGGCGATCGGTGCGACGGTAGTGCGCATGAGCGAGCACGAGATCGACCCGCACAAGACCGACAAGCCCGGCGCCGCGGACCTGACCTTCGGCGGCGCCGACACCGAGACCGACCGCGACGACGAGCTGAGCCCGTCGCCCGCGGTGCACGGCGACGAGGGCGGGGGAGACCTGGCCGCGGGGGCCGAGGAGGACTCCGCCTCGAAGCGGCCCCGGCAGGGCATCTGACACGGCCCCGGCACCTGACGCGGCCGGGCGGCACCTGACGCGGCCGGGCGGCACCTGGCGCGGCCGGGCGGCACCTGGCGCCGGCGGCCCGCGTCGCTTTCGGCCTCGATCCGCCGCCGCTCAGCCCGGCGGGATGTTGTGGTTGAGCCGGAAGACGTTCTCCGGGTCCCACGCGCGCTTGACCTCGACCAGCCGGTCGAGCGTGGCCTGGCCGTACGCCGCGAGCGACTGCGCACGCCAGTCCTCGACGCGGTCCTGGCCGACGAAGTTGACGTAGCTGCCGACGGTCGCGAACGGGGCCATGTCGGCGGCGAGCGCGCGGGTGTAGGCAATCTGCTGCTCGTCGTGCTCGGGCCCAAACCAGAACGCGTACATGTTCGTCAGGAACCGCGAGGAACGCGCCGGGAACGGCGTGGACCCGGCCGGCACCCTCGCGGCAGCGCCGCCCATGTGGTGGATGTCGAACGCCGCCACGGGCAGGGTCTGCGCCGCGGTACGGCGGACGAGCACGCCGGCCACCTCCGCGTCGAGCCGATCGAAGGCGACGTTCTTCATGTAGCAGCGGGTGCCCCGGGGGATCAACGGGTCGAACGCGGACTGCCACTGGACCCACGGCGTCGGCCCGACCTCCTCCATGTCCGGCGGCGCGGCCCGGCGCAGGGGCTCCACGAGCCGCGCGCCCTCGTCCTGGTCCGGGGACGCCCACGCGAACGCGAGCAGGTAGAAAGGGTCCTCCCCGAACCCTGCGTCCGGCGGCGGATAGATGAACGAGAAGATGGACTGCATCTCGTCGGGGATCTCGCGGGTCCACGTATCCCACGCGCGAAGCGCATCCTCCCAGTGCGGCCGAGCGTAGATGAGGTTGCCCGCGTAGACCGTGGCGGGCAGCGGGTGGGCGCGGAACGTGAAGGACGTGACGACGCCGAAGTTCCCGCCACCCCCGCGAAGGCCCCAGTACAGGTCCGGGTGCTCCGCCTCGTTGACGTGCACCAGCCGCCCGTCCGCGGTGACGACGTCGGCGCCGAGCAGGCTGTCGATGCTCAGGCCGAACGGCCGGGTCAGCCAACCCACCCCGCCGCCGAGCGTCAGCCCGCCCACGCCCGTCGTGGAGACGACGCCGCCCGGGACGGCAAGCTCGAACGGCACGGTGGCGCGGTCGACGTCGCCCCAGGTCGCGCCGCCGCCGACGCGCACCGTCCGGGCCTCGGGATCCACCTCCACGGTGCGAAGACCAGCGAGGTCGATGACGACACCGCCGTCCACGGTGCCGTTGCCGGCGACGCCGTGGCCGCCGCCGCGCACGGCCAGCGGGAGGTCGTGCCGGCGCGCATACGCGATCGCGGGGGCAACATCCTCCGGGGCGCCGGCCCGCACGACGGCGGCGGGCCGCTTGTCGATCAACCCGTTCCACACGCGGCGCGCCTCGTCGTAGTCCGGGTCGCCGTCGCGCACGACCGTGCCTGCGACGTCGCGCAGCTCGTCGAGGGCGCCGGGAACGGTCGTCCTGCGGTCGTCCATCTCGTCCACCACCTGTCCGGGCCACCGTGGATGAGCCGGCGCGGACGGTTCGAGCGGCCCGTCCTCGGACCGGTCCGCGTCATGGAGGAAACCACCGTTCACGGCCGAGCGTGACGTCGTGCCGTCGGCTTCGGCGGCGCGGCGCCCTGGGACGCCGGACCGGTGCCTGGCATTCTCCACTGGGGTCGTGGCCGGGACAAGGGTCGCGGACGCGCGGCAGGCGTGGTGGGGCAGGCGCGGTGAGTAAGGAGTGGAAGGCGGCAGGCGCGGTGGGGCAGGCCTGGCGCGGTAGGGGCGGCGCGGCCGACCTGGTGGGCGGGCGTGCATGAGGGCGCTGGCCCCTACCGGGCGCCCTGGGCGGGGAGGATGATCGGGAGCACCCACGCGCCGGAGCTGGAGGGCCGACATGACCACGACCCCGTTCGCCGGCCTCGTCCCCGCCGGCGAGCACGCCGTGCTGCTCGAGGGGGCCCTCGGCGCGGTCGAGATGCTGCCCGGCGCCGTCACCGACGGGCGGCTGGCCGTCGTCCAGCACCCGCTGGCACCGCGCGCGCTCGGGGCGCCGATGCACACCCACACCCGCGAGGACGAGTACACGCTCGTCGAGGAGGGGCTGGTAGGGATCCAGGTCGGCGACGAGGTCATCGAGGCCGGCCCTGGCGACGTCGTGGCCAAGCCGCGCGGCGTCCCGCACGCCTTCTGGAACCCGACGGAGCGGCCCGCGCGACTGCTCGAGATCATCGTGCCGGGCGCGTTCGCGGCGTACTTCCGCGAGCTGGGCGAGGTCGTCGCCGACGGGCCGCCCGCCGCTGACCGCCTCGTGGCCCTGGCCGGGCGGTTCGGGGTGCGGATGGATCTGACGTCGGTCCCGGCGCTCGTCGAGCGCTACGGCCTGATCCTTCCGGCCTGACCCGCACGCACCGCCTCGTGCCGCGATGGACGCGGCTCCGACGTCGTGGCGTCGTGCGGGATGATGGCCCGCGTGAACCTCCCGCTGGCCCACCGGTCCGGGGTCGCGACGGCCCCGCGCATCGTCGTCAAGATCGGCTCGTCCTCCCTCACGACGCCCGACGGCAGCCTCGACCTGCCCTCGCTGCGGCACCTCGTGTCCGTGATCGCGGCCCGCCGCGCGCAGGGCCAGCAGGTGGTCCTCGTCTCCTCGGGCGCCATCGCCGCGGGCATCACCCCGCTGGGCCTTCCCGGGAAGCCGAAGGACCTGGCGACGGCGCAGGCGACGGCGAGCGTCGGGCAGGGCCTGCTGGTCGCGCGCTACACGGAGGCCTTCGCGCGCCACGGCCAGCGGGTCGGCCAGGTGCTGCTCACCGCCGAGGACCTGATCCGGCGCACCAACTACGCCAACGCGCAGCGCGCGCTGGAGCGGCTGCTGACCCTCGGCGTCGTGCCCATCGTCAACGAGAACGACACGGTGGCCACGGACGAGATCCGCTTCGGCGACAACGACCGCCTCGCCGCGCTGGTCTCCCACCTGGTCCGCGCCGACGCCCTGGTGCTGCTCACCGACGTCGACGGGCTCTACGACGGGCCGCCCTCCCGGCCCGGGACCCGGCTGATCCGGTCCGTCACCTCCCCGGCGGACCTCGCCGGCGTCGAGGTCACCGGCCGCGGCAGCGACATCGGGACCGGCGGCATGGTGACCAAGCTCGACGCCGCGTCGATCGCCACCGGCTCCGGGATCCCGGTGGTGCTCACCTCGGCCGGCAACGTCGAGCCCGCGCTGGCCGGCGAGGAGGTCGGCACGTGGTTCGCCGTGACGGGACGGCGCAAGTCGGCCCGCCGGCTCTGGCTCGCCCACGCCGCACAGGTCCGCGGCCGGCTCCACCTCGACGCCGGCGCGGCCCGGGCCGTGACCGACGGGAAGCGCTCGCTGCTGGCGGCCGGGATCGTCGGGGTGGACGGCGAGTTCGAGGCGGGCGACGCCGTGGAGCTGGTCGGCCCCGACGGCCTCGTCGCCCGTGGGCTCACCGCGTACGGGTCGGCCGAGATCCCGGAGATGATGGGCAAGTCCTCGGTCCAGTTGCGCGACGACGGCTCGGACGCGCACCCGCGCGCCGTCGTGCACCGCGACGACCTCGCCCAGGTGCGTCCCCGCCGGCGCTGAGGTCCGTCCCGGCCTGCGTCGACGCGCGACCGGCGGTCAGGCGAGCCGACTGTGCGTGCCCAGGTGGTGGTAGGTGCGGCCCTTGTACACCAGCGGGTTCTCGCTGCGGCTGTGCTCCGCGAGCAGCGCGTGGACCGTGATCAGGAGGCTGTCACCCACGGGTACCCGCTGCTCGATCCGCCCGCGGACCCAGGCCGTGGTTCCGCCGAGCACGGGCTCGCCGGCGGGCAGGGGGCACCAGTCGACGCCGGCGAACCGGTCCACGCCGCGCGCGGCGAACCGGGTCGCGACGTCGTGCTGCTCGGCCGCGAGGAGGTTGACCACAACCGTGTCGTTCTCCTCGAGCGCGCGGCGCGAGGAGGACGTGGCGGCGAGGGAGAACGCGAGCATGGGCGGGGCGGCCGAGACGGAGATGACCGACGTCGCGGTGAAACCCACCGGTCCGTGGGGCGTGCGCAGGGTGATGACGGCGACGCCGGCGGGGTGGTGACGGAAGATCGCCTTGAAGTCGTCCTCGCCGACCTCGCCCGCGCCCGCGACGATGGGGTGAAGCTCGAGGCTGTGGTCCACGCTCATGCCAGGCTCCGCTCGCGGCGCGCCGCCGCGCCCCGGAGCGCCGCGCCGTTGGCCTCGAGCCAGGCGTCGATCACGGCGTCCAGCTCGGGAAGCTGGGCCTCGGTCAGCACCAGCGCCCGGGTGGGGACCTCGGCGCCGAGCTCGACGAGGAGCGGGCGCAGGTGGACCTCGGCCGCAAGGAGGTGGGCCGGGTTGCCGGCGACCTGAAGCGGGACGGCGACGACGCCGGCGAGGCCGTTGTTGCCGTACAGGTCGAGGAAGGACTTCAGCAGGCCCGTGTAGGTGGCCTTGTAGGTCGGGGTGGCGACGATGAGGACTCTCGCGCCGGACACCGTGGCGCTGGCCGCGTCCGCGCGGGGGTGCTCGGGGGAGAAGATCTCCTCTGCCACCTCGGCGAGGTCGATGACCGCGGGTTCACCGGCGTCCAGATCGTCGGCCACGCGTGCGGCGACCCGCTCGGCCACCGCGCGGGTGCGCGAGCCGGGACGTGGGTTGCCGGAGAGGGCGACGACGGTTGGTGTTGTGCTCATGACGAACCTCCGGCTCGGGGGCCTTGTAGGAAGTGGCCGATCATGACGCTAGGTCCCGCTCTCACGGCCCGGCGCCGCCGCCCGGCACCGTCTCGCCACGGGAGACGCCGGCCGCCAGATCCGAGCCCGTTCTCACATCGCGAGAATCCGGGCGACCGGCGAGCGCGACTGGCGGCCGGCGGCGGACGCCGTCCTCGGGCCAACGCCGACCCGGCCGGGCGGCGCCCGGGGCGCGGCGGTCGCGGCGGGCCCGCCCGGGAGCATGACACCAGGTGAGCGGTAATTGACACGGGAAAGAAGTTTCCCTAGCGTCGGGCTAAAGGTTCAGAGTGCCAGTGCGCATCCGCGCAAAGCCCCGGCTTGCTGGTCGACAACCCCCCACGTGCGGGGGGTGCCCCGGGTGACAACCAGGCCCTGCCACGAGGCAGGGCAAGGCAGTGGCACCCCAGGGTGCATGAGCACGAAGGAAACCAGGACGACCATGAACACGCCCGTGAGCCCCAGGCAGAACGTCTTCTCGCCTCGCCGCTCGATGTGCATGTGCATGTGCCGTTCGCGAATGTCCCTCTGACGACATTCCCAGCGACGCCCCGGCGCACCTCGCGCTGACGCGTCACCCCTGACCAGAGCCCCCTCGCCGGGTGAGTGGCACACCACGGCAAGGGACTGGCCGGTCAGCCTTCCTTCATGCAGCGCCATGCGCGACGACACCCCTGGATGTGTGCACCCATGTCTGTTTCCCGCCTTCCCTCTCGCTCCTCCGGCCCCTCCTCCGCCCAGGCCACGCTCGGCCTGGACCTGACCGGGCTGGGCGTCAACCCGTCCTCCGACGGCTTTTCCGCCGACCTTCCCGTCGAGAAGGCCAACCTCGCCAAGCTCGCGTCCTACACTCGCGCGGCGCACGACGGCGGGCTCTCGTTCGTCTCCATCGGTGAGCAGTTCCGCCTGCGCAGCGACCGCGCGCTGCGCACGGACGCCTGGCTCGACCCGGTCGTCGCCGCCCGCCGGATCAGCCCCCACGCGGGAGCGGCGGGCCTCGTCGCCACCGTGCCGATCCAGGGCGCAGACCTGGGCCTCGTCGCCGGCGAGCTCGCGCAGGTCACCCGCGCCGGTGGCACCTGGGCCGGGCTGGAGCTCGCCGGGCACGCCGGCAGCGCGGACGCCCTCGCCAACACCCTCGCCGGCGTGAGCCGCTCGTTCCCGTCGGCGCGGGCCGGCTCGCAGCGCGCGCCCCGTCCGCAGGTCGTCGTGCCGGTGGGCACGGAGTCCGAGATCGAGCTGGCGGGCGAGTTCGCCGACGTCGTCCGCATCCGCGAGCACGACCTCGAGTGGGCGCGCGAGCTGCGCTACGCCGTGCGGGCCTCGGCCCGCGCCGCCGGCCGTCAGGATGTCCGCGTACTCGTCGACCTGCACACGGTCGTGTCGGCCGACCGTCAGGCCGCCGAGGAGCGCGCGGCGCTGGTGGCCGACATCGCCGGGGAGAACGCGCCGTGGACCGGTGCGCTCAGCGCGGTCGGCACGGCGTGTGACGTGGCCGACGTCATCCAGACCTGGGTGCGGGCCGGCGCGGCGGACGGGTTCGTCGTCCTGCCCGGCTCGCTGCCCGCGGATGTGGTGGCCCTCCTGCGCGGCGTGGTCCCGGAGCTCCGCGCACGCGGGCTCGTCAGCGAGCAGGCCGTGGGCAACCGGGCCCCCGTGCGCCGTCCCCAGGACCCGGGTCAGGCTCGCGCCGCCTCTGCCGCGGCCCGCGTGGGCGCGCGGCCGGCCGCGCGCCGCGGCGCTTTGGCCGCGGTCCCCGTCGCCTGAGCCGGGTGCGCGACGCCCGCGTGGCGCCGGGGTGTCGCCCGGAGTCTCCTGGCCGCGCACGACCCCTCACCGTGCACGAGCGGTGGGGGGTCGTGAGGTGAGACGTCAGGCGGCCAGCGTCTCGCCGATCTGGTGGCCGTCGGGCCGGATGAACCGCCATCGGTGGGCATAGCGCTCGATGGTGATGCTGTGCAGGTGCACGTCGTCGTGGTGGTACCAGCAGAGCAGAAGGCCGTTGAGCAGGTCGGTGGTGCCGTTCTGCGCGTACCACCAGACCGAGTGGTGGATCTCGCCCTCGCCGGGTGGGGCGTGACAGCCCGGGTACTGACAGGTCTTGTCCCGGGCGATGATGGCGCGGGTCTGGGCGACGGTGAAGAGGCGTTCTTCGCGGCCTGCGTCGAGGACCTCGGAGTCCGCGCCGAAGACGACGCGGTGGATCTGTGACTGGCACAGGAGGCGGGCGAAGAGACCGAACGGGATGGGCGTGCCGTCCTCGGCGGTAGCGGGGGCGACGCCGGTCAACGACCGGTAGTTCAGGGCGGTGTTGATCGTGGCGAGCGTGCACTCCGCCCCCTGGTGCCGGGCGCAGCCGAGGACGCCGGGGACGGCGCCGCTCCCGGGAGGGAGTGCGTCGGCGCCGCCGGCCTGGGCTGCGACGGTGGCAAGCAAGGTGCCGATATCGGCGGTGATGGTGACGTGCGGCCGGATCCGGGCGCCTGGCTTGAGCACGCCGGAGTCCAGGACGAGGTGCGCCAGCGACGTCAGGCCGGCGGCGCGGCGCTGACCGACGCTGCGGTGGTCGTCGGCGGCGGGGACGCCGACGCGGGCGTCGATCGCCATGGCGACCAGGTCTCCGTTGATCTGGGAGAGCCAGCCCTGGACGTGGTAGCCGCCCGTGGTCTTGGCGAGGACGAGCTCCTCACGGACGGCCTCGTCCTTCCAGGCGCGGTCCGCGGCCGAGGGGTCGGTGCGGGTGGCCCAGTGCTTCACCAGGTGGGTGAAGGCTTCCGCGTCCATCACGACGGCGTGGCTGAGGAGGAATGCTTCACCCAGCGCATGGTCGGTGAGCTGGGCCCGGCGGGCGGGAGTGTCGGTCGCGTGCTTGACGAGGGCGGCGACGTGGTCGCCGGTGACCTGCGCGTCGGCCAGCGCCTCGGCCGTGAGGGGCAGGTGGTCCCGCAGGGCACGGCCGGCCTTGACCTGCCGGTGGGCGCTAGCGCCGTGGCGGTGGCTCGTGCCGCGATACCAGGTACCGAAGGACCGGGCGCCGGTGGTCGCCCACAGCCCGTCGGCTTCGGCGGCGACGAGCGCCTTGGCGGTCAGGGCCTCGACCTTGCGCGTGATGATCTCCAGCTGGGCCACCGCGTCGAGCAGGCCCTGGGAGGGGAGAGCCTGCAGGTCCAACGCACACAGGGCCGTCAGGGTCTCGGACACGTCGGACAGGCCGAGCGACGCCGCGATGCCCGGGTCGGTGACCGTGTCCAAGACGCTCATCTCACCACCCCTTTGTGCGGTGCTGCGGATGCCCATATCGTATCGAACGCGCGTTCGAATGCGCAAGGGTTGTGAGGGGAACGGTCTCATCTGTGGATCAGCGGTCCGGCTCGGCGTGCCCGGGACCTGATCCGGTGCGAGCCTGAGACGCATGACTCGCTTCGGGTACACCCTCATGACCGAGCAGAGCGGACCGAAGGAGCTGGTGCGCTACGCCGTCGGCGCCGAGCGCGTGGGCTTCGACTTCGAGGTCTCCTCCGACCACTACTTCCCGTGGCTGGACTCGATGGGGCACTCGCCCTACGCGTGGACGGTGCTGGGCGCGGTCGCGCAGGCCACCGAGCGGGTCGAGCTCATGACGTACGTGACGTGCCCGACCATGCGTTACCACCCGGCCGTCGTGGCCCAGAAGGCCGCGACGCTCGCCGTGCTCTCCGACGAGCGGTTCATCCTCGGCCTCGGGGCGGGGGAGAACCTCAACGAGCACGTCGTCGGGGAGCGCTGGCCCGCCGTGGGGGAGCGCCACGACATGCTCGAGGAGGCGCTTCACATCATCCGCGAGCTGCTCGACGGCGAGCACCTCACCTACGAGGGGGAGCACTTCCGCGTCGACTCCGCCCGGCTGTGGGACGTGCCGGCGCGGCCCGTGGAGATCGGTGTGGCGGTCTCCGGCGAGCAGTCCGTCCACCGGTTCGCGACGATGGCCGACCATCTCGTCTCCACCCAGCCGACGGCGGAGCCGCTCAAGCTGTGGGCGAAGGTGCGCGGCGAGGCCGGGCTGGGCGCCTCCCGTTCGATCGGCCAGCTCCCCATCTGCTGGGACCCCGACGTCGACGCCGCCGTCGAACGTGCGCACCGGACCTTCCGCTGGTTCGGCGGCGGCTGGGGCGTGAACGCGGACCTCCCCACCACCCGCGGGTTCACGGATGCCAGCCAGTTCGTCCGGCCGGAGGACGTCGCCTCATCAATCCCCTGCGGCCCCGACCTCGACGCCATCGTCGAGGCGGTCTCGACCTTCTGGGACGCCGGCTTCACCGACATCGCCCTGGTGCAGGTGGGGGACGAGGGCCAGCAGGCCTTCCTCGACAACGCCGCCGGGCCGTTGCTGGAGAAGCTGCGCGCCGCGGCGCCGGACGGCGCGCACTGATGAAGTGAGGGCGCGCGGCGTGGCTCAGCCTGGCCGCCCGACGGCGTAGGTCAGGCCGTCTTTTTCGCCGGAGCCTTCTTGCGGGCGGTCGTGGTGCGGCTCGTCGTCTTCTGCGCCGCAGGCTTCTTCTCCGCGTCTGCGCTCGCAGACGCGGTCTTGCGCGTGGAGGTCCCGGTCTTGCGGGCCGGTGCCTCCCCGGCCGCCGCCTTGCCGTCCGACGCCTTGCCCTCCGCAGACTTCCGGGTGGACGCCTTCCGGGCCGGCGTCTTGCGGGCGGGCTTCTCCTCGTCCGACTCCTCGTCCGCCTCCGCGTCGTCCGTACCCGTGCGGGCGGCGGCCTTGGCGCCGCTCCTCTTGCGGGACTCCTCGACCGAGCGTCGCAACGCCTCCATGAGGTCGAGCACCTCGCCGCCCTCCTCCTCGGGCTCGCCGAAGGTTGCGCCGGTGTCGAGCGCGTCGCCCTGCTCCAGCTTGGCCTCGATGAGCTGGCGCAGCTGGACCTGGTACTCGTCGGTGAAGGACTCCGGGTCGAAGTCGGACTCGTAGCTGGCGACCAGCGCGGCCGACATCTCCAGCTCCTTGCTGCTGACCCGCACCCGCTCGTCCAGCTCCGGGAAGTCCGCCTCCCGCACCTCGTCGTTCCACAGCAGCGACTGGAGCACCAGGACGTCGTCGCGCACCCGCAGGGCACCCAGGCGGGTCTTCTCGCGGAGCGTGAAGTTGACGATCGCGGTGCGGTCGGTCTCCTCCAGCGTGCGACGCAGCAGCACGTAGGACTTCACCGACTTCGAGTCCGGGGCGAGGTAGTACGTCTTCTGCATCATGATCGGGTCGAGCTGGTCCGAGGGGATGAACTCGAGCACCGTGATCTCGCGCGAGCGCTCGACGGGGAGCGACTCGATGTCCTCGTCGGTCAGGACGACCGTGCGGTCGCCGTCGTCGTAGGCCTTGGCGATGTCCTCGTAGCTGACGACCTTGTCGCACACCTCGCACCGACGCTGGTAGCGGATGCGGCCGCCGTCGGCGTTGTGAACCTGGTGCAGCTCGACGTCGTGGCTCTCGGTGGCGCTGTAGAGCTTGATGGGGACGTTGACCAGGCCGAAGGTGATCGACCCCTTCCAGATCGCGCGCATCGAACGCTCCCTCGTCGTCGAGCCGTCGGCAGAACGGTCGCGCGGCGGTCCGCCCGACCTCGCACCAGTGAACCCGAAGGGGTGCGGGGACGCCACCGGTATGGCGTATCGCTGGTGGTCAGGGCGCTGCGGCGGCTGCCGCTGGCCCGGTCGGGCGCTCGATGGCGCGCACGCAGCACCGGCCGGCGTGCGGGTCGGAGACGATCGTGTGCCGCTCGTCGTGGACCCCCGACGCGACGCCGCAGACGAGCTCGTAGTTGAGCTCGCACACGAGCTCGGTGTGGCGCTGGGCGAGCTGGTGGAACGGGCAGTTGCCCATCACGATGCCGCCGCCCGGGTCCTCGCGCGGCTCGAAGCCGCCCTCCTCGAGCGCCTGCTCCAACGTCGTGGCGTTCGCCGCCGCCGCCCGCCCCGCCTCGGCCGCCACGCGCCGAAGCTCGGCGCGGACGGACCGTCCGCTCGTCGCCGACTGCTCGATCGCGCGCGCGAAGAGCTCTGCCGCCGTCTCGTAGCGGCGCTCGGGCACCGAGACGGCCACCTCGGCGACGGCCCTGGAGTAGAGCTTGGACGGTCGCCCCGCGCCCGGTCCCGTCCGGCCGGAGAGCCGGCGGAACTCGACGGCGAGGAGGCCCACCTCGGCCAGCCGGTCGAGGTGGAAGGCGGCCGTGCTGCGGCTCAGCCCGAGTGCCGCCGCGGCGTCGTCCCTGCTGGTCGGCCGCCCGCGCGCGGAGACGAGGTCGTACAGGGCGCGCCGGGTCGGGTCGTCCAGCGCGGAGACGGCGCTGACGCGCTCGCTCCTGGATCGCTCGGTCATGGCGAAAGCCTACGCTTCTAAAAACAACATTGGTTGACCAAGTGGGCGGGGACTTCTAGCGTCGAGGTCATCGGTACGAGGAGGTACGACGTGACTACCACGGCACTCAAGGACGCCCCCGCAGCCGGAGCGCTCACCGACAGTTCTGCCCCCGGAGCGCTCACCGACAGTTCTGCCCCCGGAGCGCTCACCGGCGAGCACACGGACGGCGTGCGGCGGCGCGAGGACGGAGTGAACTCACTCCGCAGCGAGCCGCCTGGTGCCACACCGCACTACCCTGCACCGCACGGCCCCACACCGCTCGGCGCGCACGCGGCACCCCAGGTGGCGCCCGCGCCGGTGAGCCTGGACCGCGCGGGCGCGATGGACGCCGTCGCCCGGCTCCTCACCGCGCTGGGACGCGACACGGCCGGCCCGCACCTGGCCGAGACGCCGCGCCGGGTGGCCGACGCGTTCATCGAGATGCTCACGCCCCACGCCCTCTCCCTGACGACGTTCCCGAACGAGGAGGGCTATGACGAGCTCGTCCTGGTGCGGGACGTGCCGTTCCACTCCCTCTGCGAGCACCACCTCCTGCCGTTCCACGGCGTCGCGCACATCGCCTACCTGCCGGAGGAGCGGCTCGTGGGGCTGTCCAAGCTGGCCCGGGTCCTCGAGCACTTCGCCCGGGACCTGCAGGTGCAGGAGCGCCTCACCCAGCAGGTGGCCGACCTCCTGCAGGAGCGGCTCGAGCCGCGCGGCGTCGGCGTCGTGCTCGAGGCGGAGCACATGTGCATGGCGCTGCGCGGAGCCCGGGCGCCCGGGTCTCGCACGATCACGAGCGCGCTGCACGGGACGTTGCGCGAGGACGCCCGCACCCGCGCCGAGTTCCTCGCGCTCACGGGCGCACGACCGCAGGGCCCGCGGGCCTGACGACAGCAACAAGGAGACTGCCATGACCGAGGCACGCACGTTCCTCATCGCCGGTGCCGGGCTCGCCGGGGCACGCGCCGCCGAGACGCTGCGCGAGGAGGGCTTCGCCGGGAAGGTGCTCATCGCGGGGGAGGAGGCGGAGCGTCCCTACATCCGGCCCCCGCTGTCCAAGGAATACCTCGCCGGCACGGCGGAGCGTGAGGCGGGGTTCGTGCACCCGGAGCGGTGGTACGCCGAGCACGACGTCGAGCTGCTGCTGGGCACGAGCGTTACGCGGGTGGACCTCGGGGACCACACCGCCGCCCTGACCGGCGGCGGCCGCGTGCGCTACGACGCGCTCCTCCTGGCCACCGGCGCCCGGTCGCGGCGCCTGACCGGGCTCGGCTCCGGCGCCTCCCTGACCGGCGTGCACTACCTGCGCACCCGGCAGGAGTCCGACGCGCTGCGCGCGGCCCTGGCCGACGGCGGCCGCCGCGTCGTGATCGTCGGGTCCGGCTGGATCGGGCTCGAGGTGGCGGCGGCGGCGCGGACCTACGGCAACGCGGTCACCGTGCTCGGCCAGGAGACCGTGCCGCTGAGCGCCGCGCTGGGCGACGAGATCGGCGGGATCTTCGCGGCGTTGCACCGCGAGCACGGCGTCAACCTGCGGACGTCGACGAGCGTGCGGGAGATCCGCGGCATCCTCGGCGCCGTGACCGGCGTGGTCCTGCGCGACGGCGAGGTCGTCCCGGCCGACGTGGTCGTGGTCGCGATCGGCGCCGTCCCCAACGACGAGCTCGCCTGCGTGGCCGGCCTGACGGTGGACAACGGCGTCGTGGTCGACGAGCACCTGCGCACCGGGCACCCGGACGTCTACGCGGCCGGCGACGTCGCGAGCGCGTTCCACCCGGCGTTGGGGCGCCAGCTGCGCGTCGAGCACTGGGCGAACGCCCTGAACACCGGCCCGCTCGCGGCGCGGGCGATGCTGGGGCAGCCGGTCGTGGACGACCTCGTGCCCTACTTCTACACCGACCAGTACGACCTCGGGATGGAGTACACCGGCTACTTCAGCCTCGCCCGCGACGCCCGCGTGGTCTACCGCGGCGACCGGGACGCGCGGGAGTTCATCGCGTTCTGGGTGGCCGAGGGGCGCGTGGTGGCGGGGATGAACGTCAACGTGTGGGACGTCAGCCCGGACATCGAGAGGCTCGTGCGCTCGGCCGCGCCGGTCGACGAGGCCCGGCTCGCCGACGCGAGCATCCCGCTCACGGAGCTCGTCCCGGCGGACGCCGTGGCGGCGGAGGGGGTCGCGTGATGACCGGCCGGGTGCGGTTCCCGGAGCTCGCCGCGCCGTGCCCGCCCGAGGCGGGCGGCCGGGCCGTCCAGAGCGGTGAGACGCTCGTCGACGCCGTGCACCCGAGCCCGCGCAGGCGGGACGGCAAGGCGCTCGGCGTCGGGCGAGCGGGCGCCCGGGACGGCGGGACGGTCCTCTTGGCCGACGAACCGGGCGCCGGCCGCCGCGCGCCATCCGCCGACACGGACGCCGGCACCGCCCCGGGCGCGCGCGCCTACCTGCCGGACCTCATCGAGCCACGCCGCACCATCGGCGGGCGGACGTTCGACTTCTCCCGTGAGGTCGCCGTCGTGGCGATCGTCAACCGGACGCCCGACTCTTTCTACGACCGCGGCCGCACCTACGCGCTCGACGCCGCCATCGACCGGGCGCTGACGGCGGCGGCGGAGGGGGCGGACTGGGTCGACGTCGGCGGGGTGCCGTTCTCGCCGGACGTCGCCGCGGTCTCCGCCCAGGAGGAGCTCGACCGGGTGCTGCCGGTCGTCGCCGGCGTGCGCGCCCGCTCCGACGTCGTCGTGTCCGTGGACACGTCCCGCCCGGAGGTGGCCCGGCGGTGCCTCGACGCGGGCGCCGCCGTCATCAACGACACGAGCGGGTTGCGTGATCCCGCGATGGCGCAGGTGGTGGCGCGAGCGGGGGCGAGCGTGGTCATCGTCCACTCCCTGGCCGCCCCGCACGCGCGGCATCCCGCGCCGCGGTACACCGACGTCGTGGCCGAGGTGGGCCGGCACCTGCGCGCACGCGTGGCCCTTGCCCTCGACGCCGGAGTGCCCGCCGGCCGGATCTTCGTCGACCCCGGGCACGACCTCAACAAGAACACCCGCCACTCCCTGGCGCTCACCGCCCGCCTGAACGAGATCACCGCGATCGGCATGCCGACCCTCGTGGCGCTGTCCAACAAGGACTTCGTCGGCGAGACGCTGGGCCGTCCCCGCGAGGAGCGGCTGGCGGGCTCGCTGGCCGCGGCCGCGCTGTGCGTGCAGCAGGGCGCCCGCCTCGTGCGGGCCCACGAGGTTGGCCCGACCGTCGACGCCGTCCGCCTCGCCGAGGCGGTGCTCGGCCTGCGCGAACCCGCGTACGCCCGCCACAACGTGTGACGTGCGGATCGTGCCCAGGAGGGAACCATGTCCCAGACCGACGAGCTGACGATGACGGACACCGCTCTGCTCACCACCCCGGGCGCCGCGACGGGCACCGCCCTGCTCACCACGCCGGGCCCGGCGACCAAGGAGGCCCGGGAGCGCCTGTCGAACCTGGCGCCCCGGTGGCCGCTGGAGGAGCTGGTGCGCCGCTACGCCGTCGCCGACCGCCTGGCGCCGCACGTGCGCGTGAACATGATCGCCAGCCTCGACGGCGCCGCCACCCATGACGGCCTCTCCGGCGGGCTGAACAACGCCGACGATAAGCAAGTCTTCGACACGCTGCGCATGCTCAGCGACGTCGTCATGGTGGGGGCGGGCACGCTGCGCGCGGAGGGCTATGGCGCGCTCCGCCTGGGGGACGTCGCCGTCGCCTGGCGGCAGACCCACGGGCTTGCGGCGCACCCCACGCTCGCCGTCGTGTCCTCCCGCCTCGAGCTGCGCGCCGACGACCCGATGCTCGCGGACGCCCCGGTGCGGCCGGTAGTCCTGACCCACGGCGCGTCACCAGCGGCCCGGCGCGAGGAGCTCGGGACGGTCGCGGACGTCGTGCTGTGCGGGGAGCGCGCGGTCGACCCCCGCGCGATGGTGGCCGCGCTGGTGCGCCGTGGGCTGCGCCAGGTGCTGTGCGAGGGCGGCCCGCACCTGTTCGGCACCCTGGTCGAGGCGGACGCCGTCGACGAGCTGTGCCTGACGCTCAGTCCCGTGCTCGAGGGCGGCGGCGCGGGGCGCATCACCACGGGCGGCGCCCCGGCCGCCCGGCGGATGCGGCTCGCGCACGTCCTTACCGCCGACGACATGCTCATGCTGCGCTACCTGCGGTGAGCCGCCGCCGCGCGCAAAGGCGGCTGCGGCCCGGCGCCGCACGTACGCGCTTACGGTCCGCCGCCACGCGCAACGCGGCCCCGGCCCGGCGCCGCGTCCCGACCGGGCGCGGCGCCGCCCCCTCAGGCCCGGGCCTGGCGCGTCAGGCCCTGACCTGGCGCGCGGAGGAGATCACGCCCGTGTTGAAGCCCGCCAGGTGGAGCCCGCCGTGGAAGCGGGCGTGCTCGATCTTGAGGCAGCGGTCCATCACGACCTGCACGCCGGCCGCCTCGGCGTCGCGCGCCACCTCCTCGTGCCAGGACCCCAGCTGCAGCCACAGGGTCTTGGCGCCCACCGCCTTGGTCTCCTCCAGGACCTGCGGGAGGTCGTCGTGCCTGCGGAAGACGTCGACGAGGTCCGGCGCCTCGGGCAGGTCGGCGAGGGAGGGGTAGACCGGCCGGCCGAGGATCTCCTTGACCACGGGATTGACGAAGTACACCGTGTACGGCGAGGACGAGAGCAGGTAGGTCGACACGAAGTACGACGCGCGCGACGGCTTGTCCGAGGCGCCCACGATCGCGATCGACCTGGTGCCGCGCAGGATGCCCAGGCGCTCGACGGCGGACGGTCCCACCCACGTCCGCTCGGCGACGGCGCTCATGCCTGCACCCCCGACGTGATCGCGCAGGCCGGCGCGACGCGCGCGGCGACCGGGACCGGGGCGGCCCCGCCGGCCGGGGCCGGCGCGGAGGCGGGCACCGCCGCGGTGGCGGCCTCCTCCTGCGCCGCTCCGGCGGCTCGGCCCTCCCGGGTGCGCCCGGTCGCCCGGGTCAGCGCCTGGTCGAGGTCCCAGAGGATGTCCTCGACGTCCTCCAGGCCCACGGAGAGGCGGATCAGGTCCTCGCCGACGCCCGCGGACACCATCTGCTCGGCCGTCAGCTGGCGGTGCGTCGTCGAGCCCGGATGCAGCACGAGCGTCTTGGCGTCGCCGACGTTCGCGAGGTGGCTGGCCAGCTGGAGGGACCCGATGAAGACCTCGCCGACCTCCCGCGCGGACCGCTCACCGGTGGGCGCGACCCCGAAGGCGAAGACGGACCCGACACCGAGCGGCAGGTACTTCCGGGCGCGCTCGTGGTGGGGGTGCCCCGGCAGCCCCGCGTAGTTGACGTAGGCGATGCGGGGATCGGTGTCCAGCCACGCAGCGACCTCCTTGGCGCCCGCCAGGTGGGCGTCCATCCGCTGGGGCAGCGTCTCGATGCCCTGGAGGAGCTGGAACGCCGACTGCGCCGAGAGCGACGGCCCGATGTCCCGCAGCTGCTCCGAGCGCAGCTTGGTGAGGAAGCCGTACTCGCCGAAGTTGTCCCACCACGAGATGTTGCCGTAGGACGCGACGGGCTCGGTCATCGTGGGGAACTTCCCGTTGCCCCAGTTGAAGCGCCCCGACTCGACGACGACGCCGCCCAGGGTGGTGCCATGACCCCCGAGGAACTTCGTGGCCGAGTGGATGACGATGTCCGCGCCGTGCTCGAAGGGGCGCAGCAGGTACGGCGTCGACAGGGTGGCGTCGACGACGAGCGGGACGCCGGCGTCGTGCGCCACCTTGGCCAGGCCCTCGAGATCCGCCACCTCGCCGGACGGGTTCGCCACCGTCTCGGTGTAGAGCGCCTTCGTCTCCGGGCGGATGGCCGCCGCGAAGTCGGCCGGGTCCGTGCCGGCGACGAAGGTCGTGTCGACCCCGAAGCGGCGCAGGGTGACGTCGAGCTGGGTCACCGTGCCGCCGTAGAGCTGGGAGGACGCGACGATGTGGTCGCCCGCCTGGGTCAGCGCCGCGAAGGTGATGAACTCCGCGGCCATGCCGGACGCCGTCGCGACCGCGCCGATGCCGCCCTCCAGGGAGGCGACGCGCTCCTCGAACGCGGCGACCGTGGGGTTGGAGATGCGGGAGTAGATGTTCCCGTACTTCTGCAGCGCGAAGAGGTTGGCGGCGTCGTCCGTGCTGCTGAACACGAAGGACGTGGACTGGTAGATGGGCACCGCGCGGGCGCCGTGCTCGGCGTCGGGCGTGCCGCCGGCGTGCAGCGCCCGCGTGCGGAACCCGAACTGGTGGTCGCTCATCGGGCCGTCGCCAGGCTGTGGCGGGCGTCGCGCGCGGCGCCGATCGGGGGCAGCAGGCCGGTGTCGAGCTCGGTCCCGTTCTTGCGGGCCAGGTCCGCCTCGAGCTCGCGGACGATCGGCAGGACGTCCCGGCCGAAGGCCTCGACCTCCTCCTGGAAGTGCAGGTAGCAGGTGAGGAACAGGTTCACGCCGATCTTCTTGTACTCCACGATCCGCTCGGCGATCTGCTCGGGGGTGCCGATCAGCTGGGTGCGGAAGCCGTCGTTGTACTGGACGAGGTCCTCGAAGGTCGAGTCCGCCCACATGCCCTTGCCGTCCTTGGTGGACTGACCGGCCTCCTTCACCGCGGAGGCGAAGCCCTCGACGGCGGGCCGGTGCGCCTTAGCGACGATCTCGCGGAGGGTCTCCCTGGCCTCCTTCTCGCTCTCGCGGGCGATGACGAAGCCGTTGAGCCCGAACCGGGGCGCGCGCCCCGCCTCCGCGGCGGCGCGGGTGACCCCGGCGATGTTCTCCTTGAAGCCCTCGATGTCGCGGCCGTTGGAGAAGTACCAGTCCGCGGTGCGTCCCGCCGCGGCCTGGGCTGCGGTGGAGTTGCCGCCGAAGAAGATCTCCGGGTGGGGCCGGCCGGGCACGTCGATGGGCGGGGGGTTGAGCGTGAAGTTCTTGATGTCGTAGTACTTCCCGGGGAAGGAGAAGTCCTCCTCGGTCCACAGGCCGCGGAGCACGCGGATGAACTCCTCGGTGCGCACGTAGCGCTCGTCGTGCTCGAGCCACGGCAGGCCGAAGTTCACGAACTCGTCCTTGAGCCAGCCGGAGACGACGTTGACCGCCGCGCGGCCGCCGGAGAGGTGGTCCGCGGTGATGATGAACTTGGCGAGGACGCCCGGGTGCCACATCCCCGGGTGCACGGCCGAGATCACCTTGAGCCGCTCGGTGGCGAGCAGCAGCGCCAGGGAGAAGCTCGTCGCCTCGTGCTGCTTGTCCGCCCCGTAGCTGGCCGCGTAACGGGTCTGGGTCAGGGCGTACTCGAAGCCGCTGTCCTCGGCGATCCGGGCGAGGGTCTTGTTGTACTCGAAGTCCCAGCTGGTGCGCTGCTCGATGGTGCTCACCACCAGGCCGCCGGAGACGTTGGGGACCCAGTACGCGAACTTGAGGGGGGTGCGCAGGTCGATGGTGGTCATGACGTTTCCTTCGTTCGTGCCGCCAGCACGTGGGCGATGGCGGCGACTGCGGGTTCGTTCTGCAGCGAGGTGGTGTCGCCCAGCGGGGTGCCTTCGTAGAGCTGGGCGAGGAGGCGGCGCATGATCTTGCCGGAGCGGGTCTTGGGCAGGTCCGGCACCACGATGACGTCGGACGGCTTGGCGATCGGGCCGATCTGGCTGGCCACGTGCGCGCGGAGGGCCGCCGTGACGGCGTCCGCCGGCTTCGTGACGCCGCCGTGGAGGACGACGAAGGCGGTGACGGCGTGGCCGGTGCGCGCGTCGACGGTGGGCGCGACGCCCGCCTCGACCACCCAGGGGTGGGTCACGAGGGCGGACTCGATCTCGATGGTGGAGAGCCGGTGGCCCGAGATGTTGATGACGTCGTCCACCCGGCCGAGGATCCAGGTGTCGCCGTCGGCGTCGTACCGGGCGCCGTCCCCGGCGAGGAAGTAGCCCTGGTCGGCGAACGCGCGCCAGTAGGAGTCCAGGTAGCGCTGCGGGTCCCCCCACACGGTGCGCGCCATGGACGGGCCGATCTTGTCGACCACGACGTAGCCCTGCACGCCGGGCCTCACCGGGGCGCCGTCGTCGTCCACGATCAGGGTGCTCAGCCCGGGCACGGCGCGGGTCGCGCACCCCGGCTTGGGCCGGCCCCCGGGCGCGAAGACGGGGTCGTGGGGGCGGGGGGACAGGACGGTCGAGCCCGTCTCGGACTGCCACCACGTGTCGATGAACGACGCCGTCCCGCCGCCGACGTGCTTGCGGAGCCACCGCCACGCCTCGGGGTTGATCGACTCGCCCACCGAGCCCAGCAGGCGCACGGAGGAGAGGTCGTAGTGCGCGGGCACGCCGTCGGGGAAGGCCGCCATGAGGGACCGGATCAGCGTGGGGGCGGTGTAGTAGTTCGTCACGCCGTAGCGCTCGATGACCTCGAAGTGGCGGCCGTGGTGGGGCGAGCTGGGGGTGCCCTCGTAGATGACCTGGGAGACGCCGTTGACCAGGGGGCCGTAGATCTCGTAGGTGTGGGCCGTGACCCAGGCCAGGTCGGCGGTGCACCAGTGGACGGTGGAGTCCACCTTGGCCGGGTCGTTGATCGCAGCCAGCTCGTCAGGGCGGACCCGGCCGTCCTCGCCGACCACCTCCGGGAGCAGGTCGAAGAGGAGGGCGTGGGTGTACGCCGTCTGGACGAGGTAGCCGCCCATGGTGTGCACCAGGCCCTTGGGCTTCCCCGTGGTGCCGGAGGTGTAGATGATGAACAGCGGCGTCTCGGCGTCGAACGCCTCCGCGACGTGCGTGTCCGGCTGGCCGTCGAGGAGCTCGTCCCACCACAGATCACGGCCCGGCGTCCACGGCACCTGCGCCGCGGCCTCCCGCGCGGCCTGCGCGTCGGTGGCGTCCGCGCCGGACGTGCGCCGGACGACGAGGACGTGCTCGATGGCGTTGTCCCCGGCGCAGGCCTGGTCGGCGGCGGCCTTGACCGGCACCACCGCGCCGCGGCGGTTCTGGCCGTCCGTGGTGACCAGCACCTTGGCGCCCGTGTCCTCGACGCGGAACCGCAGCGCCTCCGCCGAGAAGCCCCCGAACACCAGCGAGTGGATCGCGCCGATGCGGGCGCAGGCGAGGGTGACGATGACGGTCTCGGGGATGACCGGGAGGTAGACCACGACGCGGTCTCCCTTGCCGACGCCGAGGCTGAGCAGGGCGTTCGCCGCCCGGCTGACCTCGCGCTGGAGCTCGGCGTAGGTGTACGTCCGCCGGTCCCCGGGCTCGCCCTCGAAGAACAGGGCGACGTGGTCGCCGCGGCCGTTCTCGACGTGGCGGTCCACGCAGTTGTGGGCGACGTTGAGCGTGCCGCCGGCGAACCAGGAGATCTGGGGGACCGAGAACCGCGGGGTGCCGTCCTCCTCGGTGCCGGTGCGCTCGGCCTTGGCGAAGGTGTGGGCGGTGTGCCAGGGCTGCGCCCAGTCCAGCCGGCCGGCCTGCTTCTCCCAGAAGGCGACGCGCGCGGCGTCGGACTCCAGGGCCGGGTTGGTGGCGTCGCGGGGGTTGTCGCGGCGCGCGGCCGAGGGCGCCGCGGCCGCCGGGTGGGGCGTCGCGGGCGCCGGGTGGGGCGTCGCGGCGCTCGCCGTCGGGGTGGGGGCGAGTGCCTGGGAGGTCATGGCTGGCCACATTGCCCGACGCGGGGGCGGCGCGCGGGGCCCGCCCGGGAAATCTCGCACTCTGGGCGCGGGGACGTGGCTGTCCTCGCCGATCTCACGATGCGGTCGATCGGTCTATGAGCCGGCGCCGGCCGGGCGCCTGGCCCGAGGCTCTGCACATCGGGGGACCTGGCGCCGGCGCGGGCCAGCGGCGCTGGGGCCACCGACCGCTACGTCAAGCGGGGGCGTGCGGTCACCGAGCGCTACATCGGTTTCGGCGGCGCACGGCAACTCGAGCGGACCGGTCAGGGCGGGGCTTCGTCGCCGTGCGCTTCGGCGGGCGGCAAGTCGAAGTAGGCGACGCCGGCGTCCAGGTCGACCCCGAAGGGTGGAGCGCCGTCGCCGGGTCGCTGGATCTCGAGGCGCTGGCGCTCGCGCTCCGCGAAGAGGTGTTTCATGCCCGGCTCGAAGATCTCGAACACGTCCTCGAACATGTGACGGACGCTACTCCGTGGATGAAGGTGCCGCCGAGCGTCCGACGAGCTGCTGCGCGCCGCACGTCGGCCCGAGGCACGCGTCGGCCCCTGGCGCCGGTGTCCCGCGCGGGGCACGATGACGACGTCAGCGCCGACCGAGGAGGTCCCATGCCGGAGCGCACGTTCGTCATCGTCGGCGGCGGTCTGGCCGGGGCGCGTGCCGCGACCTTCCTCCGCAAGGAGGGGTTCGACGGCCGCGTGGTCATCGTCGGCGCGGAGACCGACCCGCCGTACATCCGCCCGCCGCTGTCCAAGGAGTACCTCCGCGGCGCGGCGGAGCGCGCCGAAGCCGACGTCCACCCCGCCGGCTGGTATGCCGACAACGGTGTCGAGCTGCTGCTCGGCCGTCGGGCGACGGGGCTCGACCTCGCGGGGCACGTCGTCGACCTGGACGACGGCGAGGTCCTCGGCTACACGAAGCTGCTCCTGGCCACCGGTGCCTCCCCGCGCCGTCTCGGCCCCGGCTCCGGCGAGGACCTCGGCGGCGTGCACTACCTGCGCACCGCGGGCGACTCCGAGGCGCTGCGCGCGGACCTGAGCGCGGGCGGCCGCCGCCTGGTGATCGTGGGCTCGGGCTGGATCGGCCTGGAGGTCGCGGCCGTCGCCCGCGGCTACGGCAACGAGGTGGTGGTGCTCGGCCGCGACCCCGTCCCGCTGCGGGCGGCCCTCGGCGCCGAGCTGGGCGGTGTGTTCGCGGACCTCCACCGCGCCAACGGCGTCGACCTGCGCGGTGCGGCCGCGGTGGAGCGGATCACCGGGGCTGGCACGGCCCACGGCGTCGTGCTCGGCGACGGCACCGCGGTCGGGGGAGACGTCGTCCTGGTGGCCATCGGCGCCGTCCCCAACGTGGCGCTCGCGGCCGCCGCGGGCCTGGCGGTCGACGGCGGGGTGGTCGTCGACGAGCACCTGCGCACGGCAGCCCCGGACGTCTACGCCGTCGGCGACGTCGCGCGGTTCTTCCACCCAGCGCTCGGCCAGCACATCCGGGTGGAGCACTGGGCCAACGCGCAGCGGGGCGGCCCCGTGGCGGCGCGCTCGATGCTGGGCCAGGACGTCGCCAACGACCGGCCGCCGTACTTCTACACCGACCAGTTCGACCTGAGCATGGAGTACTCGGGCTACCCCGAGCTCGCCGCCGACGCCCAGGTCGTCTACCGCGGCGACCGCGAGGCGCGGGAGTTCATCGCGTTCTGGGTCGCCGGCGGCCGAGTCGTGGCGGGCATGAACGTCAACGTCGAGGACGTCAGCCCCGCCATCGAGCGGCTGGTGCGCTCGGGCGCACCGGTCGACCCGGCGCGCCTCGCCGACCCGGCGGTGCCGCTGGAGGACCTCGCGGCCTGAGGGTGGCGCAGCGACACGCGCGTAGGGAGGCCGCCCGGATCAGGGGAGGGTGCCGGCGTCGGGGAAGTGACCCGGTGTCAGGGAGGACGCCGGCGTCGGGGAGGACACCCGGGTCAGCGGAGGATGCGCTCGTAGAGCACGTGGTCCTGCCAGCGGCCGGCGATCTGGAGGTACTGCGTCGCCAGGCCGATCCGCTCGCAGCCCGCGCGGCGCAGCACCGTCTGCGACGCGATGTTGTGCACCAGCGTGCCTGCCTGCAGCCGGTGCAGGCCCTCCTCACGCGCCGCACGCGCCGCGTGCTCGACGGCCGCCGTCGCGATGCCACGCCCGACGTAGTCCCCGTCGACCCAGTAGCCCACGTTGCCGCTCAGGAACGGGCCGCGGACGATGCCGCTGACGGTCAGGGTGCCGACCACGCGGTCGCCGTCGCAGAGCAGCCACGGGAGCGCCGTGCCCGCGCCCAGCTGGCCCAGCTTGCTGGCGACCTCGGTGCCCTGGCCCGCACCGGTGTAGAACGCCTCCGGCCGGACCGGCTCCCACGGCGCCAGATGCTCACGGTTGCGGGCGTACGCCTCCGCGAGGGCGTCCCCGTCGCCCGGCGCGAGGACCCGCATCGTGACGGACTCGGTCAGGAGGGCGGGCTCGGGCATCCCGCGATCGTAGCCGCAGCCTCTCCTCCCG
This sequence comes from Georgenia sp. SYP-B2076, assembly GCF_003991205.1. Lineage (GTDB taxonomy): Bacteria > Actinomycetota > Actinomycetes > Actinomycetales > Actinomycetaceae > Georgenia. The sequence goes on from NZ_RXOZ01000035.1 coordinate 124,046, forward strand.
GCCGCGGTTGCGGGCCCAGGTCCCGTTGGCCTCCAGCCGGGGCCCGCGGGCGGTCAGCGACCGCCTCAGCGATACTGGGTGAAAGCCGCGACGTCGGGGTCGGCGCCGATCCGGCTCTCGGTGTCCAGGCCGCTGATGGCGTCGACCTCGTCCTCGTCGAGCTCGAACCCGAACAGGTCGAGGTTGGCGGCGATGCGGTCGGGAGTCACGGACTTGGGGATCACGACGCGGCCCTCCTGAAGGTGCCAGCGCAGGACCACCTGGCCGGGCGTGACATGGTGCGCGGCGGCGATCCGGGTTACGGCTTCCGAGCCCAGGTCCCGGCCCTGCCCGAGGGGCGAGTAGGCCTCGACGGCGACGCCGGCGGACTCGGTCGCGGAGAGCGTCTCGCGCTGCTGGAAGGTCGGGTGGACCTCCACCTGGTTGACGGCGGGGATGACGTCGCTCTCGGCCAGGAGCCGGCGCAGGTGCCGGGGGAGGAAGTTCGAGACGCCGATCGCCCGGACCGCGCCGTCGGACAGCAGCTTCTCGAACGCCCGCCACGTCTCGACGTAGAGGTCGCGGGCTGGGACGGGCCAGTGGATGAGGTAGAGGTCGACGACGTCCAGCCCCAGCGCCCGGCGGGAGTTCTCGAAGGCGGCCAGGGCGGCGTCGAAGCCCTGGTCCCCGTTGCGGAGCTTGGTGGTCACGAAGACGTCCTCGCGCGGCAGGCCCGTCGCCTTCAGGGCCGCTCCGACGCCTGCCTCGTTGTAGTAGCCCGCCGCGGTGTCGATGTGGCGGTAACCGGCCTCGAGAGCCGTCTCCACTACGTGCTGCGTGTTCTCCTCGGGGACCTGGAAGACGCCGAAGCCCACCTGGGGGATCGCGACGCCGTTGTTGAGGGTGAGGGGCGGGACATGGATGCCGGTCATGACTCCTGCTTACCGCCTGCCCACCTCTTCCCGCATCTCGGCGGCACCGGCGTCCTGGGGCCCCGGCGCCAAGGAGGGCAGTGTCATGACCCGGTGTGGCCTACGCCGGCGTCGTGACGCACGCCGGCGTCGTGCCCTACGCCGCGTCGTGGCCTGCGGCGCGCGGGCCGGCCCGCGGTGTCATGGCCCCGGTGCGGCCCGCGGCGTTGCGGGATGCGACGCGTGGGCGTAGCGCTCCAGCCGAAGCGCCAGCTCGGCCGGGTGCGAGAGGTAGCCGGCGTGGCTGCCCGGCATTTCGTCGGCCTCGACCCCCAGGCGCTCACGCGCCATCGCGCGCAGAAAGTCGGGCCGGAAGAACCGGTCGTCGGCGAAGACCAGGTACGACGTCGGCACGTCGGGCCACGCAGCGAGCGGCCACGGCTCGGTCATAGGTCGCACGGACTGGTGCCGCGAGCGGCGCAGCGCCTCGGCGGCGAGCCGGGGCTCGACGTCGTGCATGAACGTGGCAACCAGTCCGGCGTCGTCGTCCATGGCGAGGGCGACGCCGTCCCTCTCGGCACCCTCACGGGCGGCCGCCTGGTAGCCGCTGGTCTCCCACCAGTCACGCCCGCGCTCGCCGGGCAGGGGCACCATGGCGGCGACGAGCACGAGGCGGTCGACCCGCAGGTGCTCGCACACGAGCGGCGCGGTGAAGCCGCCGAGGGAGTGCGCCACGACGACGAGGCCCGGCTCCGCGCCGCCCGGCTGCTCTCCGTCCGAACCCGTGGCGTCCGGCTCCGCGCCGTCCCGGGCCGCGCCGCCCGGGTGCTCTCCGTCCGAAGCCGCGCCGCCGGGATCTGCCGACGCGGACCGCTGGGTGTGATCACGCACCGCGGCGGTGACGACGGCCGCATAGTCGGCGAGGCCGGCCGACTCGTCCTCGCACGGAAGGTCCACGGCGACGACGTCGTGGCCCCGTGTGCGGAGCTCGGCGGCCGTGCGATGCCACTCCCACGCGCTGCCGCCGGCCCCGTGCACGATCGCGAACGTCGTCACCCCCGCTGGTCCTGCACCGAGAAGATGTTGCCGGCCGGGTCCGTGAACCACGCGATCGGGGGTCCCCACTTGCGGAAGATGCCCTTCTCGTCGGTCTCCAGGTCCGTGCCCTCGTAGTGCTCGAACGCCACACCACGCGCGGTGAGGCCGTCCACGGTCTTCTCGATGTCGTCGACCGGGAAGTTCAGGACCGTGTAGGTCGCCGGGGTGTAGTCGGGCTTCTGGTAGAGGAGGACCCGTGTGCCGCCCCCGAGGTGCAGGGCCAGGAGCCCGGCCTCCCTCTCCGCCTCGCCGAACTCCGTGTCGCTGACCTCCAACCCCAGCGTCTGGGTGTAGAACTCGCGAGCCTTGGCCATGTCGTCCACCGCGAAGCTGCTGTAGGCGTTGCTGTTGCCGAGCATGATCGGTCCCTTCCGTCGGTGCCGCTGGGTGATGGGTTGCCGTGCTGTCGCTGCGCCGCCTCCCCGGTCTGCCCCTCGCCGGCCGACGGTGCGCGCCGGTGCGCGCCGCGGGCAGAACGAATGAGCCCCGCAGGTGCTCATCGGTCGGCACCATTGTTGTGCCCGTGCGCGCGGAAGAACAGATGCGTGACGTAGTCGGACTCTGCCGTCTGCGGCTCGATGTGCGGCGCGGATCGGTGGTCGCCGCCCCGGGGTAACTCCGTCAGGCCATGCCGGACGAAAATTCCCGGCGCGAGGCTGCGAGGCGGCGAGGCGGCCCGGCTGGGGTGCGGAGAGAGGCAGGAGGCGCCCGGAAGAGCCGGATGAAGCCGCGGTGAACTCCGTCGAATGGCACGAATTGGCCGGGTCTTGCCGCGGGGACCGGTGTGGAAGGTGTCAGTCGGTGGGTGGGGCGGCGCCGCGCAGATGGGTGAGTCCGCGGGCGAGGCGATGAGGTGGGCGCGACAGCTCGGCGGCGGTTGGGAGCCGAGCTCGGCGGCGGCCCGCGGCCGAGTGTGGCGGTGACCTACGGTCGGCGGGCGGGTGTGGCCGGGCGGGTGTGGTTGGCAGGGCGACGGCCGGCTGACGCCGACGCGTTCGCCGGCGTCAGCCCTCCGGCGCCGCCCGCTTCCGAGCGGGCGTCACGCGGCAGCTCGAGAGGCGGTTCTCGGGGTCGATCTTTGGCGTGATCCGGTCGAAAATCTTCTTCAGCTGACGCGTCTGCGCCGGGCTGAGGCTGTCGAAGATCAGGGTGCGCACCGTCTCCACGTGCCCGGGCGCGGTGGCCACGACCTTCTCCCAGCCAGCATCCGTCAGCACGGCCATCGTGCTGCGCCCGTCCTCGGGGACGGGCTTGCGCTCGACCCAGCCCTGGTTCTCAAGACGGTCGACGAGGTGGGACAGGCGTGACATGCTCAGGCTCGCCATGTGCGCCAGCCGGCTCATGCGGATCGCCCGGTCCGGGGCCTCGGAGAGTGCCGAGAGCACGGCGTACCCGGCGTGGGTGAGCCCGGCGTCGCGCTGCAGCTGGGCGTCGAGCGCGCCCGGCAGGAGCATGATCGCGGCCATGAGGGACCGCCAGGCGTCCTCCTGGTCCGAGGTAAGCCACACGGTCTCGTCCGTCATGCTGACAGCGTACCGCCGGGAATTTGATGCTTCAAGTGACCCGATTCGCACAGTTGGTTGACGACTCAAGTGATTCGGGTCTACGTTGACGCTTGTCGCTTCAAGTGAGCGACGCGCCGCCTCCCGAAGTCGGAAGGCGGTGAACCGTAGCCGCAGCCGGAGGATCTGACATGAACATCGCCCTGTGGGTCGTCGCCGGCATCCTCGCTGCGGCGTTCCTCGCCGCCGGCCTGATGAAGGTCGCCCAGCCCAGGCCCAAGCTCGTCGCCTCGGGAATGACGTACGCCGAGGACTTCTCCGACGGCGCCATGAAGGGCATCGGCGCCGTGGAGGTGCTGGGCGCCCTCGGCCTCATCCTGCCGGCCGTGCTCGACACCGCCACCGTCCTCGTGCCCCTGGCCGCGACCGGCCTGTTCCTGGTCATGGTCGGCGCCGCTGTCGTCCACATCCGCCGCAAGGAAACCTTCGTGCCCGCGCTGGTCCTCGGCCTGCTCGCCCTCGTCGTCGCGGTCTTCCGCTTCGGCACCTACGCCTTCTGATCCACCACCACGAGAGGACCCGTTCCATGGGCCTGTTCGACGTCTTCCGCCGCAAGGACACCGCGGCGAAGCACACCTCCACTCCGACGTCTTCCTCGGCGCCGGCCCCCATCGCCACAGGGAGCACAGCAATGAGCACCATCACCATCATCGGTGCGGGCAACATGGCCCGCGGCATCGCCACCCGCGCCCTCGCCGGCGGCTACGGCGTGCAGATCCTCTCCCGCGACGAGTCGAACGCCGGCACGCTCGCGAACGAGCTGACCGGCACGGTCACCACCGGCACCCTCAGCGCCGCTATCACCGGCGACATCGTCGTCCTCGCGCTGCCCTACGACGCCGCGCTGAGCGTGGCCGAGCAGCTCCGCGACGTGCTGACCGGCAAGGTCGTCATCGACATCACCAACCCGGTCGACTTCGCCACCTTCGACCGCCTCGTGACCCCGGACGACTCCTCCGCCGCGCAGGAGCTCCAGAAGGTCATCCCCGCGTCCGCCGTCGTGAAGGCCTTCAACACCACGTTCGCCGGCACGCTCGTGTCCGGCGCGGTCGAGGGCCAGAAGCTCGACGTCGCGATCGCCGCGGACGACGCGGAGGCCAAGGCCGCCGTCGTCGCCCTCGTGGAGTCCGCGGGCATGCGCGCCATCGACGCGGGTCCGCTCAAGCGCTCGCACCAGCTCGAGGGCGTCGGCTTCCTGCACATGGCGATCCAGGGCCAGCTCGGCAACACCTGGAGCACGGCCGTCAAGGTCATCGGGGCCTGAGCACCGCGGCTCCGCCGTCGCACGCCGGCGGCGGAGCCACTCTGGCGGCGCATCCCGTCGTCTCGCGCCGGCGGCGCACCTCGCCGCCGTCTCGCACGCCCGACGGCGCACCCCGCCGCCGTCTCGCACGCCCGACGGCGCACCCCGCCGCCGTCTCGCACCCTGCCCGCGCCGCGCGTCCCCGTGCGGCGCGGGCCGCTGCTTCCACCCGGAGGACACGCCATGAGCTCACTGCTGCACCCCGCCGTCCCGGCCGGCGCCTTCGACGCGTACCTGCCGACCGCCGCGGCGGCCAGCCGCCTCCAGCGCCCCTGGACGCCCGCAGACGGGCCGTTCCCCTCCCTCTACATCAGCCACGGCGCCCCGCCGCTGTTCGACGACCCGGTGTGGATCAAGCAGCTCTCCGACTGGGCGCTCGCGCTGCCCAAGCCACGCGCCATCCTCATCGTCAGCGCCCACTGGGAGAACGCCCCGCTGTCGCTGAGCGGCTCGGACGCCGGCACGCCCCTCGTGTACGACTTCGGCGGGTTCCACCGCCGCTACTACGAGATGACCTATGCCACCCCGGACGCGTCGGCGCTGGTGCGGCGCGTGGTCGCGGTCATGCCGGACACCGAGCCGATCCACCAGTACGCGGGCCGCGGCCTGGACCACGGGGCCTGGGTGCCGCTGAAGGTGATGTACCCGCTCGCCGACGTCCCGGTGCTGCAGATGTCCATGCCCACGCACGACCCGGACACACTGCTCGGGCTCGGCGCACGCCTGCGGTCGCTGCGCGAGGAGGGCGTGCTCGTGATCGGGTCGGGCTTTATGACGCACGGGCTGCCGTACCTCACGCGCGAGATGCTCGACGGCGCCGTCCCGGCCTGGTCCGCGGACTTCGACGCCTGGGCCGCGGACGCCCTCGCCCGCGGCGACGTCGACACCCTCGCCGGCTTCCGCACCAAGGCGCCGGGCATGCCCTATGCCCACCCCACGGTCGACCACTACATCCCGTTGTTCGTCACCCTCGGTGCCGCCACGTCCGCCGACGCCCCGGTCACGACCGTCATCGACGGCTACATGATGGGTATGGCGAAGCGGTCCTTCCAGGTCGCGTGACGAAGCGGTCCTTCCAGGTCGCGTGGCGAAGCGGTCGTTCCAGATCGCGTGGCGGGCGGCCCCGTCAAGGCCGCCCAACCCGTGTGCTGCGTTGGCTGCCCGCGTGTGGCCGCCCCCGCCACTCGGAGCGCACCGGCCCCCGCCCACGGAATTCCGGAAGAGCTCTTCCCGTTCCGCCACCACGTGTTCCACCGATCCCCAGGGAGTGACATGACCACCTACGCCATCACCGGAGCGACGGGGCTCTTCGCCCCCCTCGTCATCGACCAGCTGCTCGAGCGGGGCGTGGCCCCGGGCGACGTGGTCGCCGTCGCGCGCACCCCCGAGAGGGCGGCCGACCTCGCAGGGCGCGGCATCCAGGTGCGCGAGGGCGACTACGACAAGCCGGAGACCCTCGACGCCGCACTGGCCGGCGTGGACACGCTGCTGCTGGTCTCCGGCTCGGAGGTCGGCCGGCGCGTCCCTCAGCACACCAACGTCATCGAGGCGGCGAAGCGGGTTGGCGTCTCCCGGATCCTCTACACCTCCGTGCTGCGCGCCGACACCACCGCGCTCGTGCTCGCGCCCGAGCACAAGGCCACCGAGGAGGCCATCCTCTCCTCCGGTCTGACGTCGACCCTGCTGCGCAACGGCTGGTACACGGAGAACTACACCGACCAGCTCGCCACCTACCTCGCGCAGGGCGTGGTGGTCCACGCCGCCGGCGAGGGCCGCATCGCCGCGGCGACCCGCGCCGACTTCGCCGAGGCCGCCGCCGTCGCCCTCCTCGAGGACGGGGCCGAGAGCGCGGTCTACGAGCTCGCCGGGCCCGCGTTCACCTACGACGACCTCGCCTCCGCGCTCACCGAGGTCACCGGGACGTCCGTGGTCGCGAGCGCCGTGTTCGCCACCGAGCTCACGGAGATCCTCACGGGCGCCGGCCTCGACGCCGGTCTTGTCGGGTTCCTCGTGACCGTCGACGGCGACATCGCCCGCGGCGACCTCGACGGCGACTCCGCTGAGCTCGAGCGCCTGCTCGGGCGCCCGGTCACCTCGCTCACGGACGCCGTCCGCGCTGCGCTCGTCGAGGCGCCGCAGGCGGTCTGACCGTCGGCTGCAGCCGGCGCGGCCGGCGTGCGGTGCGCCCGGCGCGCCTCACGGTGCCACGGGGGAGCAGACCGGGCCGGCTCCCCGCCGGGCCGGCTCCGCGCCAAACCGGCCGGCTCAGCGCCGATCGGCGGGCCGGGGCCGGCGGGCCGGCGGCCGGGACGGTCGACGTGAGCGACTCCCAGGACTACCTTTCGAGGTGCTTCGACCGGGTCGAGCGCGGCCCGTCGACGACGACGTCGGGTCCCGACGCCAGCTCAGCGACGAGGAGCAGCGATGAAGATCAGCATCATCGGCACCGGGAACATGGCACGCGCGATCGGCACGCGCGCGGTCGCCGGCGGCCACAGCGTCCAGGTCCTCAACCGGGATCCCGCCAAGGCCGACGCGCTCGCCAAGGACCTGGGCGCCGATTCCACGGCCGGGCCGCTCGACGACGCGCCGAGCGGTGACCTCGTCGTCCTGGCGCTGTACTACGAGCCCGCGCTCGAGGTGATCGGGCAGCACGGCGCGGGCCTCGACGGCAAGGTTGTCGTCGACATCACGAACCCGGTGGACACCGCCACGTTCGACGGCATGCTCCCGGCCGGAGACTCGTCCGGCGCGCAGGAGATCCAGAAGCGCCTGCCGGGCTCGACGGTGGTCAAGGCGTTCAACACCACCCTGGCCGGGCCGCTCACCGCGGGTGAGGTCGACGGCCAGCCGCTCGACGTCCTCGTCGCCGCGGACGACGCCGACGCCAAGGCCGCGGTGACCTCCTTCGTCGAGTCCGCCGGCCTGCGGGCCCTGGACGCCGGCCCCCTCCGGCGCGCCCGCGAGCTCGAGGCGCTCGGCTTCCTGCAGATGGCCATGCAGGGCGCGCTGGGCAACACGTGGGGCACGACCTTCAAGGTCCTCGGCGCCTGATCTCGGGCGTCCCGACCACGAGGAGGCGACGGCATGTCCTTCGTGTCCCGCGGGTTCACCGGACGGCGTCGCACCGGGCCGCCGGGCCGGCTGCCGCCCGGGCAGTACGACGTGGGGGAGGGGTTCCCCGTCCTCTCCGCCGGCCCGACCCCGCACACCCCGCCCGAGCTGTGGGACTTCACCGTCCAGGGACAGGTCGACCAGCCGCGCCGCTGGAGCTGGGACGAGTTCCGGCGGCTGCCGCGCGAGCCCCTCACGGTGGACATCCACTGCGTGACCAGCTGGTCGAAGTTCGACACCCACTGGGAGGGCGTCTCGGTGGACACGCTCCTGGCCGGGGTGGTGACCGACGCGAGCTTCGTGGTCGCGTTCAGCGACGGCGGCTACACCACCAACCTGCCGCTCGCCGACCTCACGGACGGGAAGGCCTGGGTCGTCGACACCTACGACGGCGCGCCGCTGGACCCCCAGCACGGCGGCCCCGCCCGCCTGCTCGTGCCCCACCTCTACTTCTGGAAGTCGGCGAAGTGGGTGCGCGGCCTCGCCCTGAGCGCCACCGACGAGCCGGGATTCTGGGAGACCTTCGGCTACCACAACCACGGTGACCCATGGCGACAGCAGCGCTACGCCGGCGACTGACCTGGCAGCGCGCCGAGGTCGTCGCCCTGCGGCGCGAGGCCGCACGGGCGTACCGGCTGAGCCTCGACCCCCCGGCCTGGCCCGGGCACGCGCCCGGCCAGCACCTCGACGTCCGCCTCACCGCGCCCGACGGCTACACCGCGCAGCGCAGCTACTCCATCGCGTCGGCACCGGAGAGCCCCGGCGTCGAGCTGGTCGTGGAGCGCCTCGAGGACGGCGAGGTCTCGCCCTACCTCACCGACGTCCTGCGCCCCGGTGACCTCCTCGAGCTGCGCGGCCCGATCGGCGGCTACTTCGTCTGGCCGGAGGAGCCCGACGGCGGAGCCGTGCAGCTCGTCGCCGGCGGCTCCGGGGTGGTGCCGTTCCTCGCGATGCTCGGGCACCGCCGCGCGACGGGCGGCGCCGGGGAGGTCCGGCTCCTGTACTCCGCGCGCACCGTCGACGACGTCATCGGCAAGGACGAGCTCGAGCGGCCTCCGGACGGGGTGCGGGTCGACCTCACGCTCACCCGCGGGGCGCCACCCGGCTGGACGGGCCTGACGGGGCGCGTCGACGCCGTGACGCTCGCGGCGCGCACGCTCGAGCCCGCCCGCCGACCCCACGTGCTCGTGTGCGGCCCGACCGCGTTCGTCGAGACGGTCGCACGCGAGCTGGTGGCTCTCGGGCACGACCAGGCCCGGGTCAAGACGGAACGTTTCGGAGCAACCGGAGGCCAGTGATGCCCGCACCCGAGGCGCAGGACCGGCGCCTGGACGGCAACGCCGCCGCCGGCCCGCTCGCCGAGCTGTTCACCGTGGACCTGACCGCCGCCATGGCCACCTGCGCCGGGTGCGGTAGCACCGCGCCGTTGGCCGCCCACGTTCTCTACGCCGACGCCCCCGCCATGGTGGTGCGCTGTCCGAGCTGCACGTACGTGGTCCTGCGGTTCGCCGCCGACGGCGCCGGCCTGCGCCTCGATCTCACGGGCGCCCGGCTGATCACGGTCACCCCGCCGGCGGAGCCGTCAGCGGCGGGGTGATCCGGCGACGCCCACCGCGCCCCGCGCACCTGCCGGTGTGGTCGGTGTGGTCGGTCCGTCCGCCGCTTGCCGCTGCGGTCGGTCCGGCCGGGCCGCCAGCGCCGCGGTCGGTCAGTGCGGCCGGGCCGCCAGCGCGGCGAGGGCCACGCGCCGTGTCTCCTGCTCGACCGGGTCCGGCACCGGGACCGAGGCCAACAGGCGCCGCGTGTAGGCGTGCCGCGGCGCCCCGAGGACCTGCTGGCCCGGGCCCTCCTCGACGAGCTCGCCACGGTAGAGCACGGCGATGCGGTTCGCGAGCATGCCGACGACGGCGAGGTCGTGGCTGATGAACAGCGTCGCGAAGCCGAGGCGTTCCTGGAGCTCGGTGAAGACCTCGAGGACCTTGGCCTGCACGGAGACGTCGAGGGCGGAGGTGGGCTCGTCGGCGACCAGGAGCTCGGGGTCGAGCGTGAGCGCCCGGGCCAGGCTCGCGCGCTGGCGCTGCCCTCCCGAGAGCTCGTGCGGGAACCGCCCGCCGAAGTGCGCGGGCAGGTGGACGGCGTCGAGCAGCTCCCGCACACGCGGGCGGGCCGCGGCGGTGTCGCGGGCCCTGCCGTGCACGATCAGCGGTTCGGCGATGGCGTCCGCGATGGTCAGCAGCGGGTTGAAGCTGGTCGCCGGGTCCTGGAAGACGAAGCCGATCTTCGCCCGCAGGGGGCGGAACGAGCGCTCCTTGTACCCGACCATCTCGTGACCGAGCACGCGCAGCGACCCGCCCGTCGCGCGCGTGAGGCCCGCGATGGCGCGGCCGATCGTCGTCTTGCCCGACCCCGACTCGCCGACGAGCCCCAGCACCTCGCCGGGCGCGATGGACAGGCTCACGCGGTCGACGGCGCGGAAACCGGGCTGGCGGAGGCGCCCGGGGTAGACGATTTCCAGGTCGCGCGCCTCGACGACGGCGGCCCGCCCCGAGGCTCCGGCGTCGTCCGTGGGGCCCGGCGACGGCGTCGCCATGGTCTGGCCGACGGAGGCCGATGCGGGGGCCGCGTGGGCGTGCGCGGCCGGCGTCGCCACGGTCCGGGGGGCGGACGGCGCGGCGGCGTGCGCGGGCGCCACGCCTGCGCCGTGCCCGCCTGCGCCGTGCCCGCCTGCGCCGTGCCCGCCACCGAGGCGGGGCACCGCGGCGAGGAGGCTGCGGGTGTACTCGTGGCGGGGGTTGGCGAAGAGCTCGCGCGCGTCGGCCTCCTCCACCACCTTGCCCTGGTACATCACGGCGACGCGGTCCGCGAGGTCGGCGACGACGCCCATGTTGTGGGTGATGAGCACGATGGCGGAGCCGAACTCGTCCCGGACGCGCCGGAGCAGGTCGAGGATCTCCGCCTGCACGGTCACGTCCAGGGCGGTCGTGGGCTCGTCGGCCACGATGACCTTGGGCCCGAGGACGAGCGCCATGGCGATGACGATGCGCTGCTTCTGACCGCCGGAGAACTGGTGCGGGTAGTAGTCGACCCGCGTCTCCGGCTCCGGGATCCCGACCCGGCCCAGGATCTCGATGGCGCGCTCGCGGGCCTCCTTCTTGGAGACCTTGCCGTGGGCGCGCAGCCCCTCGCTGATCTGCCAGCCGACCGTGTACACGGGGTTCAGCGCGGTCGACGGCTCCTGGAAGACCATGGCGACGTCCCTGCCCCGCACCGCGCGCAGCCGGGCGCCGTCGAGCCGGACGATGTCCCGGCCCGCGAGCACCACGGCGCCGGAGACGTCCGCAGTCTCCGGCAGGAGCTTGAGGATCGTCTTGGCCGTGACGGTCTTGCCCGAGCCGGACTCGCCCACGATCGCCAGCACCTGGCCGGGCTCGACGGTGAGGGAGACGCCGTCGACGGCGCGCACGGGCTCGGCGTCGGTGGCGAAGGAGACGCGGAGGTCGGTGATCTCGACGACGGCGGTCATGACTCGGCTCCATGCCTGGGCTCGGTGGGGTGTGGCTCGGACCCGCCGGTCGACGCGCCGGTCGACGCGGGGGAGGACGCAGGGGACGGCGAGATCGGCGTCGGGAGCGCGGCCGCGGGCGCGGCCGGCAGCGACGGGCCCGGCCGCCGTCCCCCGCGCGGCGCCCTGGGGGCGCGCCGGCGGATGCGCAGACGTGGGTCGGACAGGTCGTTCAGGCTCTCACCGACCAGCGTGACGCCGAGGACCAGCAGCACGATCGCGGCGCCCGGGAAGATGCCGGTCCACCAGATGCCGCTGGCCACGTCGGCGATGGCCCGGTTGAGGTCGTAGCCCCACTCGGCGGCCGCCGTCGGGTTGATCCCGAAGCCCAGGAAGCCGAGGGAGGCCAGCGTGAGGATGGCCTCGGCGGCGTTGAGGGTCAGGATGAGGGGGAGGGAGCGGGTGGCGTTGCGCAGGACGTGCCGGCCCAGGATCCGCGCCGTGGAGGTGCCGACCACCCGCGCGGACTCCACGAAGGGCTCGGCCTTCAGGCGCACCGTCTCGGCCCGGACCACGCGGAAGTACTGCGGGATGAACACCACGGTGATGGAGATGGCCGCGGCGACGATCCCGCCCCAGAAGCTCGACTGCCCGCCGCTGATGATGATCGAGACGACGATGGCCAGCAGCAGCGTGGGGAAGGCGTAGATGGCGTCGCAGATCGTCACGAGCACCCGGTCGACCCAGCCGCCGAGGTAGCCCGACACCAGCCCGAGGGCGATCCCGACGAAGATCGAGGCGACGACGGCGATGATCACCGTGAGGATCGCCGTCTGCGAGCCCCAGACCACCCGGGAGAAGACGTCGTAGCCCCCGACCGTCGTGCCCCAGAGGTGCTCGGCCGACGGCGGCGCCTGGCGCGGGAAGTTCCCGTCCGGGCCGCTGAGCTGGTTGTAGGCGTACGGCGCGATGACCGGCGCGAGGACCGCGAGGACGACGAAGGCGGCGCACAGGACCAGGCCCGCGACGAGCATGCCGCGCTGGAGGCCGACGCTGCGGCGCAGCTGCCAGACCAGCGGCAGCGTCTTCCACCTCGCCTCGGACGAGCCACCGTGCGCGACGGCGACCGCCTCGGTGGACCCTGCGGGGTCGAGGGAGGTGGCGGGCTGAGGGGAGCCGCCGGGTTCGGGTGACCCGGCGCCCGGGCGCCCGGCCAGGTCGGTGTCGCTCATCAGTACCTCACCCTCGGGTCGATCAGCGCGGCGATGACGTCCACGACGAAGTTGGTGACCGCCACGATGACCGCGAGGAACGCGACGATGCCCTGGACGGCGACGAAGTCGCGGGTGGCCAGGTACTGCGCGAGCTGGAAGCCCAGGCCGCGCCACTCGAACGTCGTCTCCGTGAGGATCGCGCCGCCGAGCATGAGGGCGATCTGCATGCCCATGACCGTGACGATCGGGATGAGCGCGGGCTTGTACGCGTGCTTGCGCACCAGGCGCAGCTCGCCCACGCCGCGGGAGCGGGCGGCGTCGACGTAGTCCATCCCCAGCGTCCCGATGAGGTTGGTGCGCACGAGGCGGAGGAAGATGCCCGCGGTGAGCAGCCCGAGCGCCGTCGCCGGCAGCGCCGCGTGCATGAGGATGTCGCTGATCAGGTCCCAGCGGCCGGTCCGCAGGGCGTCGACGATGTTGATGCCGGTGGAGCCCTGGATGCGGCCGAGGACGAGCTGGACGTCGGTGCTCGCCCGGCCGCCGAGGGGGAACCAGCCGAGCCCGACCGAGAAGATCAGCTTGAGCAGGAGGCCCGCGAAGAAGACGGGAGTGGCGTAGCAGAGGATGGCGAGGATGCGCAGCAGGGCGTCGGGCCAGCGGTCGCGCAGGTAGCCCGCCAGCATGCCCAGGGGGATGCCGACGACCAGCGCGACGACGAGGGCGAAGAAGACCAGCTCGACGGTCGCCGCGCCGTAGGTGGTCAGGACCTCGCTGATCGCCCGGTTGTCCGTGATGGTCCGGCCGAAGTCCCCGGTGAAGACCTGCCCCAGGTACTCGAGGTACTGGACCAGGATCGGGCGGTCGTAGCCGGCCGCGTGGAGCCGCTCGGCCAGCTGCGCCTCGGTCAGGCGCCCTCCCACGGACGCGGTGATCGGGTCGCCGACCACCCGCATGAGGAAGAACACCAGGCTCACCAGGATGAACACGGTGGGGATGATGAGCAGGAACCGCACCAGGATGTACCGGCCGAGCCCCGAGCCCCCTCCCGTCTTCGCGGCAGCCGTGCTGCCGACGGTCCGCTCGTCAACGATCGTCACCGTGCGGTTGTCCTCTCAGGTCGTGGCGATCCCAGCCGGCCGACGCCGGCCGCGCCCCGTGGAGCGCGGCCGGCGCCGGCGGTGGCGCGAACGGGCCGGTCAGCGCCCGAGCGCCGAGTAGCGGAACTTGAACGAGGCGTCGAGTGTGTCCTCCACGCCCGTGATGTCCGTGCCGGCGACGGCGACCTGCGCGCCCTGCAGGTACGGGACGGTCGAGAGGTCCTCGGCGACGAGCTGCTGGATCTGCTCGATCAGCGCGGTGCGCTCGCCGGCGTCCGGCGTGGTCGCCTGCTTGAGGATGAGGTCGTTGACCTCGGCGTCCTCGTAGTGGTTGCCCAGGAAGTTCTCGGTGAGGAAGAACGGCGTGAGGTAGTTGTCCGCGTCGGAGTAGTCCGGGAACCAGCCGAGCTGGTACGAGGGGTAGAGGTCCTCGCGGCGCTCGGAGGAGTACGTGTCCCACAGCGTCGACTGCAGGTTGACGTCGAACAGCTTTGTGGCCTCCAGCTGCGCCTCGATCATGGCGTACTCCTCGTCCGAGGACTTGCCGTAGTGGTCCGGGCTGTACTGCAGGTCCAGGGTGACGGGGGTCGCGACGCCGGCGGCGGCCAGCGCGGCGGCCGCCTTGTCCGTGTCCGGCCCGCCCTGCCCGTCGCCGTAGAGCTCCTTGAGGGGCTCGGCCGCACCGGTCAGGCCGTCCGGCACGTAGGAGTACAGCGGCACGTAGGCGCCGTTGTAGATCTCCGTGGAGAGCGCCTCGCGGTCGATGGAGCTGGCCACGGCCTGGCGCACGGCCAGGGCCTTGGCGGGGTCGGCCTCGGGCGTCGCGGCGCCGAACGGCTGGGTGTTGAAGTTGAAGACCAGGTAGCGGATCTCGCCGCCGGGCCCGTCGTGGACGGTGACGTTCTCGTCCTCGCGCAGGTCGGCGAGGTCGGTGGGGCTCAGGCTGCGGTTCGCGACGTCGACGTCGCCCTCCTGCACCGCGAGCTTCAGCGAGGTCTCCTCGGTGAAGTACTTGGCGGTGATCGAGGACGTCTTCGGGGCGCCCAGCAGGCCCTGGTAGCCGTCGAAGGCCTCGTACTTGATGAGCTCGTTCTCGGTGTAGTCGGTGATCGTGTACGGGCCGGCGAACGCCTCGCCGTCGACGATCTCCTGCGACGGGGTCAGCTCGGTGGCCGAGAAGACCTCCTCGTCCACGATCGGGCCCGCGGGGGAGGAGAGGATCTGCGGGAAGATCTGGTCGTCAGCGGTCTTGAGGTGGAAGACCACCGTGCGGTCGTCCACGGCCTCGGTGCTCTCCAGGTTGTACAGCAGCGAGGAGGGGCCGTTGCCGTCGGCGATGGCCAGCTGGCGGTCGAACGTGAACTTCACGTCCGAGGCTGTCAGGTCGTGGCCGTTGGCGAAGGTCAGGCCCTCCTTCAGCGTCACCGTGTACTCCGTCGGAGCGGTGAACTCCGCGCTCTCGGCGATGTCCGGCTCGACGTCGGGGCTGCCGTACGGGGTGTTCGTGAGGAACGGGAACACCTGGTTCTGCACGGCGAAGGAGCCGTTGTCGTAGCTGCCGGCCGGGTCGAGCGCCGTGATGACGTCGGTGGTGCCGATGGTGATGCCCGCGGCGGCGGCGGTGTCGCCCTCGTCGGCGCCCTCGGTCTCTGCGCAGGCAGCCAGCACGAGGGCCAGAGCGGCAGAGATGCCGACGACGCCCGAGGCGCGGTGGCGGTGTCCAGCGAATGCCATGGAGTGTCCTCTTCAGTCCGTCCGCGCACGGGATGTGCCCGGCAAGGGGGGCGCGACGGGTGTGACGCCCGTCGCAAGGTGACCTGTTCTAACACAGCGGTGTTTCCAGAAATGACCGACTGGTGCCTGACGGCGGATCTGCAACCGTGTTGTGACTCGGCGGCCCACCTCTGGGTGCCGCGGCGGTCGAGCACGTGCGCCGCCGCAGGTCAGGGGCCACGATGGGGCATGCCCGCACGCGAGCAGAGCGAGACCGTGACCATCGAGGGGCGCCGGCTGCGCCTGACCAACCTGTCCAAGGTGCTCTACCCGGAGACCGGCACGACCAAGGCTGATGTGCTCGGCTACCTCGCCGAGATCGCACCCGTCATGCTGCCGCACTGCGCGGGACGCCCGGCGACCCGCAAGCGCTGGCCGGCCGGCGTGGGCACCGCGGAGGAGCCGGGCGAGGTCTTCTTCATCAAGAACCTCGAGCAGGGCGCGCCGGACTGGGTGGTGCGCGCGGACATCGAGCACTCCACGGGCCCCAAGGCCTACCCGATCGTCGACGGCGCGGCGACGCTCGCCTGGCTCGGGCAGATGGGCGCCCTCGAGATCCACGTGCCGCAGTGGAGGTTCGGCTCCGACGGTGAGCCTCGCAACCCCGACCGCCTGGTGCTGGACCTCGACCCGGGCTCCGGCGTCGGCCTGCCCGAGTGCGCCGAGGTCGCCCGCATCGCCCGGGCCCTGCTGGAGGGCATGGGGCTGGAGCCGGTGCCCGTGACGTCGGGCTCGAAGGGGATCCACCTGTACGCCGCGCTCGACGGCTCGCACACCTCCGACCAGATCAACGCGATCGCGCACGAGCTGGCCCGCGCCATGGAGGCCGACCACAAGGACCTCGTGGTCTCCGACATGAAGAGGGCCCTGCGCGGCGGCAAGGTGCTGGTGGACTGGTCGCAGAACAACTCGAGCAAGACGACCATCGCCCCGTACTCGCTGCGCGGGCGTCCCCACCCCACCGTGGCGGCGCCGCGCACCTGGCGCGAGCTCGACTCCCCGGACCTCGCGCAGCTGGAGTACCCCGAGGTGCTGCGCCGGGTGCGGCGCGGCGGCGACCCGATGGCCGTGCTGCTCGGCGCCTACGACGCGCCCTACGACGATCCCGGCGAGCGCACCCCGGCGGCTCGCGAGGCCCTCCGCGGCGACGGCCCGGGCGGCGGCGGCCCGGGTGACGGGGGCCCGGGCGGTGGCGGCCCCGGTGACGGCGGCCCGGGTGACGGCGGCCCGGGTGACGGCGGCCCGGGCGGCGGCGAAGCGCGCGACGCGCCCGGACCTGCGCCGTCGACCCGGGTGGGGCTCCGGCGGCGCCGCGACCGGCTGGCGACGTACCGCGCCATGCGCGACCCGGCCAGGACCCCCGAGCCGGTCCCCGAGGCGATCCTCAGCGACTTCAGCGAGGCGGCCCAGACGTTCGTCATCCAGGAGCACCACGCCCGCCGGCTGCACTGGGACTTCCGCCTCGCGCACGAGGGCGTGCTCGTGAGCTGGGCGCTGCCCAAGGGCGTCCCGGTCGACCGGGCGCGGAACAACCTCGCCGTGCAGACCGAGGACCACCCGATGGAGTACGGCACCTTCGAGGGCACCATCCCCAGGGGCGAGTACGGCGGCGGTGAGGTGACCATCTGGGACTCCGGCACGTACGAGCTGCACAAGTGGCGCGAGGGCAAGGAGGTCATCGTCACCCTCACCGGCCGGGAGGACGGCGGCCTCGCGACGGACGGGCCCGGCCGCACCGCCAAGTTGGCGCTCATCCGCACCGGTGGGCGCGGCGGCGAGGACGGCAACCACTGGCTCATCCACCTCATGGACCCGGAGGCGCCCTCACGCTGGCGGCGCCCGCACGCCACCGGCGCCCACGCCGTCGCGGCACGCCGGGGCGGGGACGACGGCGGACGCGCCGGCCGGGGGACTGTCGGCCGGGGCGGCGCCGAGCATGACGCCGCGGGTCAGCGAGCCGGCCGGGGCGGCGCCGAGCATGACGCCGCGGGTCAGCGAGCCGGCCGGGGCGGCGCCGACCACGGCACCGCACGCAGCGGCGCCGACCTGCGTCCCGAGACCCGGGGCGCGGTCCGGCGTCGGACCGGCGACGCGCGAACGGCCACGGCGCGCGGCGGCCGGTCGGCCCGGCTGCCGACGCCGATGCTCGCGACCCTGGGTACCGTCGCGGACCTGTCGGACCATCACGACTGGGCGCTCGAGATGAAGTGGGACGGCGTCCGGGCGGTCGTCGAGATCGAGGGCGGCCAGGTGCGGCTGGTCAGCCGGAACGGCAACGAGGTCACGCGCCTGTACCCGGAGCTCGCGGGCATCGCCCCGGTCCTGACCGGTGCGGGGCGCGCCGTGCTGGACGGCGAGATCGTCGCGCTCGACGGTCGCGGACGGCCGAGCTTCGCGCGCCTGCAGAAGCGGTTCAACCTGACCGACGACCGTCAGGTCGAGGCGCTCGCGGCGGACAACCCCGTCCGTCTCCTCCTCTTCGACGCGTTGGAGGCCGACGGGGAGCCGCTGACGGACCGTACGTACGACGCGCGCCGCGAGGCGCTGCGCGGGCTCGTCGACCCCGGTGCGCACCCGCTCGTCGACATCCCCGACGTGTTCGAGGGCGACGTCGCCTCAGCCGTGCGCGCCAGCCGCACCTGGGGGCTGGAGGGGGTGATGGCCAAGCGCAGGGACTCGAGGTACACGCCGGGCCGGCGCTCGCCGTCGTGGGTCAAGATCAAGCACTCCCTCACGCAGGAGGTCGTGGTCATCGGCTGGCGCCCCGGGCAGGGGAACAGGGCCGGCGCGGTCGGGTCCCTCCTCATCGCGGTGCCGGACGGCGCCCCCGGCGACGCCGAGAGGACCCTCCGCTACGCCGGGAGGGTCGGGACCGGCTTCACGCTCCGCGAGGCCGAGGAGTGGCTGCACGAGCTGGTGCGGACGGAGCGCGCCACCCCGCCCGCGCCCGACGTCCCCCGGCCGGACGCCCGCGACGCCCGGTGGGTCACGCCCGGCCGGGTCGCGGAGGTCGAGCTGTCCGAGTGGACGGGGGAGGGGCGCATGCGCCACCCCCGCTGGCGCGGGTGGCGCCCGGACAAAAGCGTCGACGACGTCGTGCTGGAGGTGGCGCCCGAGTGACGAGGCCGGGGTGCGCGGGTGCGCCGGGCGGGTAACGTGGCCTCGGGCCGGGAACGACGTCCGGGACATGTGTCGCAGATCACAGGACGGTCACGGCGACGCTGCGCAGCGTGGCGATCCGTCCTGGTTACCGCTGTGACCTGCAGTGTTACGGGGCATGGCCCTGAGGTGGGTGCCCGCCCGGGCGCGGCGGCGCGACGGGTCCCGGTATCGGTGAGCCTTACGCTTGGCGTGTCGGTGATGGGCGACCTCTCGGAGGCCTGCCACCATCACGCTCGAAGCGTTCCTCTCACGAAACGGGAAGTCTTGTGATCAAGCAGTCGCGCGCACCGAAGAAGGGCCGGAAGCTCACCTTCGTCCTCCCGGCAGACCACCCGGCGGGCACGATCAGCGTCGTCGGCACGTTCAACGACTGGACGCCGGGCGAGCACGTGCTGCGCAAGCGCAGCAACGGCACCATCAGCACGTCGGTCACCGTGCCCGAGGGGACCAGCGTGAAGTTCCGCTACCTCGGCGAGAACGGCCACTGGTTCGACGACCCCGACGCCGACGCGATCACCGCGGACGGCAGCCTCATCCACGCCTGACAGGCAAGCGCGCCGGCGGGGCCGTCGAGGGTCTCGTCCGCTGTGGGGGCACGCGGGGCCGCGGCCGCCTCGTCGGCTGTGGGGCGACCGCCGCCTCCCGGGGCGGCAGGTGCCGCGCCGGCGGGGCGTCGCGCGTGTGCGCGAGATATAGAATTGTGCCGTCTGTAATTATGGTCGGGTAGACGCGGCGTCTCGCGCCGCCTAGCCCAAGGAGCCACAGATGAGCACGCCCCCCGACTGGTCGCCGTACGGACCCGGTCAGCAGCAGGACCCGCACGTCCCCGCGCCGTCACCGTCCACGGAGTACTACGGCACCACGTACCCGCCGGCCGCTCCGACCGTCGACCCGCAGGCCGGCCGGCCGAGCGCGCCGTGGGAGGCATCGGCGCTTCCCACGGGCGGCGCGGGCAAGAAGGGCATGAGCGGCGGCAAGGTCGCCCTGATCGCCTCGGCGACCGGCGTCGTCGGGCTCGCCCTCGGCCTGGCCATCGGCAGCGCGGGCGGGGAGCCCGCGCCCTCCGCCGCGCCGTCGTCCAGCGCGGCCGCACCCGAGAGCGACGCGCCCGAGGAGCCGCCCGCCACGGCGGACTCCGCCGTCGCCCCGGCGCCGGCGCCCGCCGACGGCGACGAGGGCACGCGCGCGAACCCGTTCGTCATCGGCGACGTCGTCTCCAGCGAGGACTGGGAGGTCGTCCTGGGTCAGCCCCGCGAGGCGCTGGCCGAGATCCAGGCGGAGAACCGGTTCAACGACCCGCCCGCGGACGGCATGGCCTTCTGGATCGTGCCGGTGAGCGCGACCTACACGGGCGCCGAGTCGGGCACCGCCTGGCTGGACCTCCGGGTCGCGTTCGTCGGGTCCGACTCCCGCACGTACTCGGACAGCTGCGGCGTCATCCCGGGCAGCCTCACCGACGTCGACGAGCTGTACACGGGCGGCGTGGCCGAGGGCAACGTCTGCGTCGCGGTCCCCTCGGGCGCCGACGGGCTCTGGACGCTGTCCGCCGGGTGGGGCGACCCGGTGTTCTTCACCGCGGCCCCGTGATCGCTTCCGCGTAGGCGGCTGGCCCCGGCGTCCCTCGGGGGAGCCGGGGCCGGCCGTTGCCCGGGGGCCTGCGGCTCGCGCTGCGGGGCCGTCCCGTGGCCGTGGCGCCGCGAGAGGCGCCGCGGTCGTCGAGAGCGAGGACGTGGTGGGGGCAGCCGGCGCGGCCGCCGCCGGGCTCCTGGGCCGGGGGCGCCTCCGGCCCGATCGCGACCGGCCCGATCGCGACCGCCCGGGGCGCGACGGCCCAGGGCGCGGCGACCGCGACCGCCCGGGGCGCGGCGACCCGGTGCGGCGTGTGCGCGAGCTCGCCGACCGCGCGCGACGCGACATCCTTATGGACGCCGTCGCCGTGCTGGGCCGTCCGGCCGCGACCGAGCTGCGACGCGGCCGCGTCGAGCGGTGGTGGTGGAGGCCGCCCGGCACGCCGACCTCCTCGTCGTCGCCCGCGACGGCGACCCGGGCCGACTCGGGCCGCGCAGCCTCGAGCCGCAAACCGCCCAACCCGGCGCGACCCCGCACTCCCGGGGCATGCCGGTGGCCGGCTCTGCTCCGGAGTAGATGCCTCAGGCCTATGGCCGAGGGATGTACTCCGGAGCGGAGAGGTGGGCGCTGCGTGATCCCCGGCCGTCAGGCCGCGTGCGCCGCGAACAGGCTCAGCACGTGCTCCCAGCCGGCGTCGTAGTCGGCCCGCGCGCGGTCGGCGTCGGGCCGCCCCTCCCAGCCGGAGTGCGTGAGCTCGACCCTCGTGCGGTCGGCGACGGCGGTGAAGGTGACCTCCACGAGCGTGCCGTCCGCCTCGCTGCGCCCGGGGTGCCACGTGCAGGCCACGAGGTGCGGCGGCTCCCACCGCGTCACGGTCCCCCACACCGACGTGCCGCCAGCCGGCAGCGCCTCCGTGATCTCGCCGCCGACGCGTCCCGCCACGGTGATCGCCGCGCCTTCGCGCCGACCGACGGAGTGCGTGGTCAGGGGCCACCACTCGCTCATGCGACGGGTGAAGATCTCGAACGCCCGCGCGGGCGGCGCCGTCACGGTGACGGACTTGACCAGCGGGTCGGCGGGATGCGGCGTGGTGGTGGCCATGGGGCGCCTCTCGTGGCGAAAGTTCACAGCGTACTGATAGGCGCCGCCTGGGCCCCTCTCACGGTGGGTGCGCACCGTGGATGTCGCCCGAAGCAATCGTCATGGGAGACACATCATGCGTCACACGACCATCCTGAGCAGCGTTGCCGCGGCGGCCATCGGCGTGGCAGTCCTCGGCACGAGCGGTACGGCGTTCGCCTCGACCGCGGCGCCGGCATCGCAGACGGTCACGGTGCAGCAGCACCGGGAGACAGACCACCGGGAGACAAACCACCGAGAGACAGACCATCGGGACTCGCACCACCGGGAGATGCGCCACCGCCACAGCAGCGAGTGGTACCGCATCCACGACCACAAGTTCTGGAAGAAGCACAGCCGCGAGTTCTGGCGGGAGTGGGACCGTCACCTCATGCACTGACGTCCCTGAAAGCCCCGTCGACCCGTCGGCGGCGCACACGGTGGGAGGGTGGCCGGGACAACCGGCCGCCCTCCCGCCATGTGCAGTGCCTGACGGCGCGCGGCGTGTCACTCCCGGCCGCGGACGGCGCGGGAGCCCGGGCACCGGGATGCCTAGCATCGGGCCCATGTCACGCGAGCAAGACGCCGGGATCCCGGCGACGGCGGAAGCCTGCCCTGGGACGGCGGTGGGCTTCGCCGAGATCGCCATCCGGGCGGTCGCTTGGGACGGCGCGGACGCCACCGGGCTGCGGGCGGCCATGGGCGCGGAGCTCGATCCGCGCTACGCCGCCCACGAGGACCGGCTCGGCCGCGCGCTGGTCCCTGCGGCCTCGGAGATCGTCATGACCCTGGCCGCCTTCGACGGCGACCGTGCGGTGGCGTGCGGCTCCCTGCGCGCGATGCCCGAGCCCGTCGACGTCGACGGCGTCCCCGCGTCGCTCGAGGTGAAAAAGCTTGAGGCCATCGCCCTGTACGCGGCGCGTGGCTGGCGCCGCCTCCCCGCCTACGGCGACTACGCCGCGATCACGGACATCAGTGTCTGCTTCGGCATGGTGCTGCCGGCGGGTGGCGGCGCGAGCGCCGCCGCCGGCGTTGCCCCGAGCGCCCCCGAGTGATTCGCTGACCGTCATGACTGAGCACGCCCCCGCCGCGTCCCGCCAGGACGAGCCCCACGGCAGCGCCAACCTCGCCCAGCGGCTCAACTGGCTGCGCGCCGGCGTCCTCGGGGCGAACGACGGCATCGTGTCCACGGCCGCCGTCGTCGTCGGCGTGGCCGGCGCGACGGCGAGCACCGGCGCGATCGTCACGGCTGGCGTCGCCGCGGCCGTCGGCGGGGCCGTGTCCATGGCGCTGGGCGAGTACGTCTCGGTGAGCAGCCAGCGCGACTCCGAGCGCCACCTCATCGAGCAGGAGCGCCGCGAGCTCGAGGAGGACCCGGAGGGGGAGCTGCGCGAGCTCACCGAGATCTACATGTCCCAGGGCATCTCCCCGGACACGGCGCACCAGGCCGCCGTCGAGCTCACCGAGCGTGACGCGCTCGCCGCCCACCTGGCGGCGGAGCTGGGCATCGACCAGGACGACGTCGTCAGCCCCTGGCACGCGGCCCTGGCATCCGCCGTCTCGTTCACCCTGGGCGCGATCCTGCCGCTGCTCGCGATCCTGCTCCCGCCGGAGGCGGCGCGGGTGCCGGTGACGTTCGTCGTCACGCTCCTCGCCCTCGGGCTGACCGGCGCCGTCGCCGCGTGGATCGGCGGCGGGTCCAGGACCCGGGCCGCCGTGCGCGTCGTCGCCGGCGGCGCCCTGGCGCTCGCGGCCACATTCCTGATCGGTAACCTCCTGGGAACCACCGGCCTGGTGTAGCGGCCCGGGCGCCCGGCCCTACCGCTGCGAGATGTCGCCCGAGCCCTTGACCGCGCTGCGCACGCTCGCGCCGCCGGAGTGCACGATGGAGCCGCTGCCGGAGACGCTGGCGTCCAGCGCGCCGGAGGCCTGGACTGCCGCGTCGCCGGAGCCGTCCACCGAGACCTCGGCGTCCGTGCTCGCGAGGTCGGCACCGTCGTACTCGCCCGAGCCGTCGATGCGCACCGACTGGCGCCCCGCCGTGCCGGCGGCGTCGACCGTGCCCGAACCGGCGACCGTCACGTCGAGGTCGGCGACGTCGACGCCGCGGACCGTGGCGTCACCGGAGCCGTTCACCGTCACGCTCAGGCCGTCGGTGGCGACGAGGTCGGCGTCGACGTCGCCCGAGCCCTCGACCGTGAGCGCCTCCACCTCCGGCAGCACGAGCTCGTAGCTGACGTCCCCCAGGGTGCCGCGCATGCCGCGCTCGGCGCCGAGGACGAGCACGCCGTCACGCACCTCGCTGGTGAGGCGGTCGAGGACGTTCCGCCCGGCGGTGACGGTCAGGGACGGCTCGCCCCCGGTCGAGATGGTGAGCCGGCCGCTCGTGGAGAGCTGGACGGCGGTCACGTCGGCGATGTCGCGCTCCTCGCTCGCCGTCGGGCCGACGTCGGCGATGCTCCCGCAAGCGGCGAGCGTCGCCGTCACGGCGGCGAGGGTGAGCAGGGCAGGGATCCGGGCCAGCGCCATCGGGGTCCTCTCGGTTCTGGTTTCGGGCGACGGGAGTCGGTGAAGGCCCTAGCGTGGCACCCACCGCCCTCGCGCGTCATCGGGGTCCTCCCTGAGCGGGACCCCGAGATCGGCCGGCGCGAGCGCGGGCGACGCCCACCGCCGACCCGCGCAGCAGCACCGGCAGCGCGACGGCGAGCGCGGCGACCAGCGCGGCGGCGGCCGTCAGGCGCCCGGCCGCCCAGGCGCCGTAGACCGCGAACGTCGCGACCTCGCTGCCCAAGCCGGCCACCGACGTCACGGTCGCCCGCAAGGCGCTCGGGATCCGCTCCTGCAGGCGTGCGTCCACGGCCACGAGCACCATCCGGTAGACGCCATAGAACGCGGCGACGCCGACCAGCCCGGCCACGTGCGGCGTGCTGCCCGCGACGCCGAGCACGAGCGCGGCGATGCCCAGCAGGGTCGCCAGGAGCAGCGGCCGCCGCAGGCGTGCCGCGCCGCCGAGGGCCGCCCCGGCGGCGCCCGCCACGGGGATGGCCATGAGGGCGACGGGGATGCCCGCGACGGGCAGGCCCATGTCGCGGGCCGCCAGCGGGAAGTACTCCTCGAGCCCGTCGACGGCGGTGAGCAGGGCGACCGCGACGACGGCGCCACGCACCCCGGGGCGGGCCGCGATGCCCCGGACCTCGGCGGCCACCGTCGCGACGTAGCCACGGCCGGCGTCGTCGGGCTCACGGGTTCGGACGACACTCGCGCGCGGCGGCTCGGGCAGCGTCGTCGCCAGCGCGGCGGCGGCGAGGCAGCACCCCACGCTGACCCAGCCGGCCAGCGCGTACCCGCCCACGCCGAACAGGACCGCCGCGGCGACGGCGGCCGGGAGCTGGGCGAGCAACCCCGCGGAGGTGACCCGCCCGAGCAGCCGTGCGTAGTGCGCCTCCGCGCGGACCGCGGCGAGGCCGTCGTACAGCAGGGCCTCCAGCGCGCCCGAGGAGCACGCGCCGCCGATCGCCCACAGGACGAAGCCCGCGGCGAAGCCGGTGAAGTCGGGGACGACGATCCACAGCGCGAAGCCGGCGGCCTGCACGGTGGTGGCCGCCACGAGGGAGGCGCGCCGCGAGAACCGGTCCGCCAGCAACCCGGTCGGGACCTCGGCCAGCACGGCGACGGCGGACCAGATCGCGAACAGGGCGGAGATCTGCGCGTCGCTCAGGCCGGCGTCGGCGAAGAGGAGGGCATACAGCGGGTAGAGCGGGAGGCTCTCCGCGAGAAGCGCCCACCCGGTGCTCAGCCGGGCGAGCCTGCGTGCCTCACGGGGGAACGAGCGTCAACATCGCATGCCGTCAAGGCTAGGCAGCGCGGCGGCGGCCGTCCACGGAAGACGTGCCCGGCGCTACGCCTCGCGGACGTCCCCGACGCCGGAGACCTCGCTGACCACGTGCGCGCCGCCGGAGTGGGTGATCTCCCCGGCGCCGTCCACCGTGGCGCTGAGCGTGTCGGTCACGCGGACGTGGGCGTCGCCCGCGCCGCCGATCGAGACGTCGGCGTCCCGGGCGGTGAGCTCGTCGCCGTCGTACTCGCCGAGCCCGTCGATGGCCACCACCTGACGGTCGGCCGCACCCGTGAGGGTGATGCCGCCGGCGCCTCCCACCCGCACGGTGAGCTCGTCGACGTCGATGCCGCGCGCCGTGATGTCGCCGGCTCCGTCGAGGTTGATCGCGAGCGTCCGGGTCGGGACGAGGTCCGCGTCGACGTCGCCCGCGCCCGCGACGGTGATCGTGTCCACGGCGGGGAGGACGAGCTCGTACGTGATCTCCCCGGGATGGCGCCATCCCGCGTCATCCATGCCGAGGACCAGGACGCCGTCGCGCACGTCGGTGGTGATCCGGTCGATGACGTCCTCCCCGGCGGTCACCCGGAGCGAGGGCGTGGCGCCCGCCCGGATGTCGAGGTGGCCGGTGGCCGCGAGCGACACGGCGGTGACCGCCTCCACCTCGCGCTCCTGCGTGGTGGGCGCGCCCGCACGTCCGTCGAGGGCGGTGCCGCACCCGGCGAGGGCGAGTGTCGGGGCGGTGACGAAGACGGCCCAGAAGGCGACCTTGCGGAGGTCCATGAGAGTCCCATTTCCGTGGATGAGGGGTGGTGGTCCGGCGGGAGCCGGGGGGCTACGTCGAGCCTGGCAGCGGTCGTCGGACGGCGATATCGGGGTTCTCCCTGAACGGCCCCTGAAATCGCGCCGAACGTTCCCCGAGACGAACGCCCCCGCCATTCACTATGAACACCGGCCGTTATGGGCTCGACAAGCCCGATCGCCTGGGATTGGCTGCACCCATGACGCACCGACGCACCTTCTCGGGGGAGGCCGCCGCGGCACCGCCCGCGGCGCCCGCGCGGCCTGCGCGGCTCGCGCGGCTTGCGCGGCCCGCTCGGCCCGCTCGGCCCGCGCGGCCCGCGGGGTCCACCGCCCGACGACGCCCGGTGGCCGCCCTGGCCGGCCTCGTCGTCCTGGCGGGCGGCCTGGTTGCATGCTCTCCGGCGACGCCCGACCCTGCCGGGGCGGCCGAGCAGCTCGCGGCCGCCCTCGAGTCCGGCGAGGTGACCGGCGCGCCCCTGGACGCCGGTGCGCGACAGGCCGCGGCCGCAGGCCTTGAGTTCGCTCTGGCCGACGTCGCGGACCTTCCCCGCGCGGTCGTCGTCGCCGAGATCGGCGAGGTGGACGACTCCGGCGAGCACCCGACCGCGTCCGTCGAGCTCGAGTGGACGTGGGGCGTGAACGGCACCGGCACGGAAGTGTCCTACCGCACCTTCGCCGTGCTGAGCCACGACGGCGACGACTGGTCGGCGTCCTGGTCACCCGCGCTCATCCACCCCAACCTGGGCGCGGACGGGACCCTCGGCGTCAGCCGCGCGCCGGCCGCACGCGGAGAGATCCTGGGCGCCGGCCGGAGCGTGCTCGTCACGTCACGGCCCGTGCAGCGCCTGGGGATCGACAAGGCCAACCTCGACCCGGACGCCGCGGCCGGGGCCGCCGCCGCGCTGGCCGAGGCGGTGGGGCTCGACGACTCGCACGCGTACGCGGAGCGCGTCGCGGCAGCGGGTCCGCGCGCGTTCGTCGAGGCGATCGTGGTGCGGACGGAGGACCCCGGCGACATCGACCTGGCCGCCGTCCGCCGGCTGCCCGGCGTCCTCGCCGTGGCGGGGGAGCTGCCCCTGGCGCCCACGAGCCGTTTCGCGCGTCCCATCCTCGGGACGGTGGGGCAGGCGACGGCCGAGATCGTGGAGGAGTCCGGCGGCGCCGTCCGCCCCGGGGACGAGGCGGGCCTGTCCGGGCTGCAGCGTCTGTACGACGACACCCTGCGCGGCACCCCGGGCACCACGATGGTCATCCGTCACGGGGACGGCACCGAGCAGGAAATCTTCCGCTCGGAGCCGACCGCCGGCGCCGACGTGACGCTCACCCTCGACGCCCGGCTGCAGATGCTCGCCGAGCAGGTGCTCGAGCCCGTCGTCCCGGCCAGCGCGATCGTGGCGGTGCGCCCCTCCACCGGTGAGGTGCTCGCCGCCGCGAGCGGGCCCGGCGGGGACGGGCTCAGCACGGCGACGGTGGGCGCGTTCGCGCCGGGGTCCACGTTCAAGGTCGTCACCGCCCTGGCCCTGCTGCGCTCGGGGCTCGACGTCGCCAGCCCGATGGAGTGCACGCCGACCGTCACGGCCGAGGGACGCGAGTTCAGGAACTACCCGGACTTCCCCGCCGGGGACACCGGGACGACGACGCTCGAGGGCGTCGTCGCGTCCTCGTGCAACACGGCGCTGGTCGCGGCCCGGGACCGGGTGAGCGCCGCGGAGCTGGCGGACGCCGGAGCCTCTCTCGGCCTGGGCGTCGCGGCCGACCTCGGCGTGCCGTCCTTCGCCGGCAACGTGCCCACCGACGCCGCGGGCACGGAGCACGCCGCCTCGATGATCGGCCAGGGCCGGGTGGAGGCCTCGCCGCTGGCCATGGCGACCGTCGCCACGTCGGTGGCCCGCGGCGAACGGGTCTCCCCGGTGCTCGTCACCGACGTCGGCGGGACGGCGCCGGCCGGCGCGGGCGCCCGGGCCGCGGCGCCGGCGGACGACGTCACGCCACTCGCGGCCGGCGAGGCCCAGGCGCTGCAGCGGCTCATGCGCGCCGTCGTCGTCGACGGGACCTCCACGTTCCTCCTGGACGTGCCGGGCGAGCCGGTCAGCGCGAAGAGCGGCACCGCGCAGTACGGCACCGAGGTGCCGCCGCGCGCGCACGCCTGGATGATCGCGTACCGGGGCGACCTCGCCGTCGCCGTGTTCGTGGGGGACGGCTACTCTGGCGCGCACACGGCCGGCCCGTTGCTCGAGGAGTTCCTCCGCCAGGCGGGGTGACGGGGACGCCGGAGGCCGTCCGGCCGCCACGCCCACGACGCGGTGCATGAGGCCCTACAACGGCCCCGGTTTACGGCGTAGCGTCAACCCATGCGGTTCGGCTTGACCGGCAGCTTCGGTTCCGCTCGGCAGATGCTCGACCTCGCTGTGGAGGCGGAGCACGCGGGCTGGGACGGCTTCTTCACGTGGGACGGCATCTCGGAGATCGAGGCCTTCGACCCGTGGAGCCTCCTCGCGGCCGTCGCGGTCAGCACCTCCACCATCCGGCTGGGCGCGACGCTCCTGACCCTCCCGCTCCGCCGTCCCTGGGTCGTGGCGCGGCAGGCCCTCACGGTTGACCACCTCTCGGAGGGCCGGCTCGTCGTCCAGGTGGGGCTGGGGCCGTTCGACGACGGCGGGAACAGCCGGGTCTCGGGGGAGATCTCCGACCCGCGCAGGCGCGTCATGGAGCTGGACGACACCCTGGCGATCCTCGACCTGGCCTGGCAGGGCGAGAGCTTCAGCTACGCCGGCCCGGAGTACCAGGTGCACGACCTCGTCCTGCGCCCCAGGCCGGTGCAGAGCCCCCGGATCCCGATCTGGCTCACGGCGTCCTGGCCCGCGCCGGACTCGATGGGCCGGGCCATCACCTGGGACGGCGTCCTCCCGTCGCGCCTGTGCGACCCGATCGATCCGCTGGCCCCCGCCGAGATCGGTGAGCTGGTGGCATGGGTGGCCGAGCGCCGCCCGGCCGACGCGCCGACACCGTTCGACGTCGTGGTCGAGGGCGTCCTGCCCGACGACCCGGCCGCCGGGTGCGGGCACCTGCGCGCGCTCGCGGACGCGGGGGTCACCTGGTGGATCGAGTCCCGCTGGGACGTCGACCGGGACACCCCCGACCGTCTCCTGGAGCTCGCCCGCCGCGGCCCGCCGTCGCTCTGACCACCGTTCTGACCGCCGCTCTGACGGCCGTCCTAGCCGCCGTTCTGACCGCCGCCCGGGCCGACGGCGTCATGACGCGACCGTAGGACGCGAAAGTGCGGTGATCGAGGGGACGTGGCGGAGCGGTCCCCGCTACCGTCGGCCCATGAAGTTCGGTTTCGTGGCGACCTGCGGCTCGACCGACCAGATCCTTCAGATGGCGGTCGAGGCCGAGCGGGCGGGCTGGGACGGGTTCTTCACGTGGGACGGCATCAGCGTCGGCCCGTACGACACGTTCGACCCCTGGGCGCTGCTGGGCGCGGTCGCGGCCACGACGTCGACCATCCGGATCGGTGCCATGGTCTTCTCCCTCCCGCGGCGCAAGCCCTGGGAAGTTGCCCGCCAGGCGGTGACCGTCGACCACCTCTCCGGCGGCCGGCTCGTCATGCCGGTCGGCCTCGGTGCCGTCGACGACGGCGGGTACAGCCGGGTGTCGGGGGAGACCACCGACATCCGCACGCGCGCCCAGCTGCTCGACGACACCCTCGCCATCCTCGACCGCGCCTGGACGGGCGAGCCGTTCAGCTACGACGGCACGCATCACCACGTGCGCCACATGGTCTTCCGTCCGACGCCGGTCCAGTCGCCCATCCCTATCTGGGTGGTGGGCGCCTGGCCGGCGCCGCGGTCCATGCGCCGTGCCAGCACGCGGCAGGGCGTCCTCCCGGCCAACATCGCGAACCCGATGGAACCGCTGCCCCCCGAGGAGATCGCGAAGATGCTCGCGTGGGTGACCGAGCACCGCCCGCCGGACGCGGGGCCGTTCGACGTCGTCGTCGAGGGGATCCTGCCGGCCGACCCCGGCGAGGCGCACGCGAGGATCCAGGGCCTGGCCGACGCCGGAGCCACCTGGTGGATCGAGTCCCGGTGGGACTTCGACCGGGAGACGCCGCAGACGCTGCTCGACCGGATCCGGCAGGGGCCGGTGCCGAGCGTCCAGCCCGGATAGCCCCTCGCGGCTGCGGCCGAGGCCGCGGCCCTGAAGGTCACCGCCCTCTCGGTCGCTGCGCGGCCGGGATGACGAACGCGCGGCCCACCATCGGTGGACCGCGCGCCGGAGAGCGGAAGCAGCTCAGTGGTGAGGGCTCACCTCAGTGCTGCTGCGCCTCAGTGCTGGTGGCTGGCCTCGTGGTCGTGACCGGCCTCGTGCTCGGCGATCTGCTTGCGCACATCCTCCATGTCGAGCCCTCGGACGCCTTCGACGAGCTGCTCGAGGCTCTTCGCCGGCAGCGCGCCGGCCTGGGAGAACACCAGGATGCCGTCGCGGAACGCCATGAGGGTGGGGATCGCCGTGATCTGCAGCTGGGCTGCGAGCTGCTGCTCGGCCTCGGTGTCGACCTTGGCGAAGGTGATGTCGGTGTGGGTCTCCGACGCCTTCTCGTAGATCGGGCTGAACTGCTTGCACGGGCCGCACCAGTCGGCCCAGAAGTCGACCAGCGTGATGCCGTCGGTGCCGACCGTCTTCTCGAACTCTGCGGTGGTGAGGTTCTTCGTCGCCATGCTGTATCTCCTTCGTCCGGTGGCTCAGGGAGTACAACGCCTGGGCGCCCCAGACATTCCTGGCCTACAGGCCGCGGCAGCGCGGCGCGTGTCCGGGGCTCCGCCGGGTCAGATCTTGGGCTTGCCCCGGCGCTGGGTGGCCTTGGCCAGCAGCTCCCTCGCCTTGCGCTGGTTTTCGGGTTTGGCTGCCTCACGCTTGATGATCTGGATGGCCTTGATGGCCAGGCCGCTCTTGGCGGCCTTTCCCAGAAAGCCCATGGGTCCTCCTCGGGTCGGGACGCCCGGAGGCGTCCGCAGGACTAGCCCTTGCGACGTTACGTCACACAACCGGGAGGCGGCCACCGGAGGAGCTGCCCCGATGACACGCGCGGCGGGCGAAGTGCGCCCGGCCATGGCGCGCGGGGCGGGCAGGGTGCGCCCGGCCGCGTGAAGTCGCCGGCCGGCCGGTCACCAGTCGCGCGCGGCGGGCCGCAGGCTCTCCAGGAAGGTGCCGAGCGCGGCGTTGACGCCGTTCGGGGCGTCCAGCGTCGCGAGGTGCCCGGCGTCGGGGACGGTGTTCACCCTCACGAGGTCCTTGCCGGCCCAGCGGCGCATGGAGGTGGCGACCGTGCCGGTCTTGTCACGCTCGCCGCGGATCAGGCAGAGCGGGACGGGGGTGCGGTAAAAGCGCTTACGGGCGCGGAGCAGGTCGGGGGAGCGCCACAGGTTCAGCAGCTCCTCGTGGCCCGCGCGGGCGTAGCACCGCTCGGCGTAGGCGCGTGCCGTCCGGGTCGTGGTCGCCCGGTTCGCGAGGACGGCGGGCAGCCGTCCCGCCGGCACGCGGCGGACCACCGCGGCCTTGACGAGGCGGACGAGTCGCTCGCCGAGGGAGATCCGGCCGGTGTTGGACGCCGCACCGATGACGACGAGGGCGCGGACATGGTCCGGGGCGCGTCGAACGAAGGCCTGGCTGATGTTGCCGCCGAGGCCCTGGCCGACCAGGACCGGACGCACGATGGAGAGTGTCTCGAGCAGCACGCGCAGGTCGTCCACCGCCCGCGCGGGGTCGAACGGCTCCGCCGGCGTGCCCGGGCCGAACGGCACCTCCGACGGCTGCGAGAGGCCGTGCCCCGGCAGGTCCCACGTCACGACCCGGTACCCCGCCTCGAGGAGGTACGCGACCTGCGCGTCGAAGACCGTGTGGTCCATGCCGGCGTCGTGGGTCATCACCACCGGGTCGCCCTGCCCGTGGGCCCAGTAGTGCAGGCCGCAGCCGTTGACCTGGATGATTGCGCCGCCGTCGGACAGAGTTGCCATGGACAGAACTTAACGAACTTGCTGGCCGCGCCCCATCCGGGAACCATGCGGCGTCGCGCGCCGGTGGCGCCGGCCCGACGGCGGTGCCCAGCAGGTGGCGCCCGACGGCGGTGCCCACCAGGTGGCGCCGCGCTACCCGCCGGCGATGGCCCCATCTACGCTGGTCCCATGAGCGAGACCCTTGTCACTCCCGCGCAGGAGCCCGCGTCCGCGGCCATCGGCAGTGCCGCGACCCCAGGTGGTTCGGTCGGCGTCGCCGTCACCGACGTGGCCCGCGCGGCGAAGAAGGCGTCCCGGGTGCTCGCGACCGCGACCCGCGCGACCAAGGACGCCGCCCTCCTCGCGATGGCCGACGCGCTCGTCGCCGACGCGCCGCGCATCGTCGCGGCGAACGCCGAGGACCTCGAGCGCGGCCGCGCCACCAACATGACGACCTCGCTGCTGGACCGCCTCGCGCTAGACGAGACGCGCATCGGCGCCATCGCGGACGCCCTGCGGGAGCTCGCCGCGCTGCCCGACCCGGTCGGCGAGGTCGTCCGCGGGTCGACGCTGCCCAACGGCCTGCGCCTGCGCCAGGTGCGCGTGCCCATGGGCGTGGTCGGCATGATCTACGAGGCCCGTCCCAACGTCACCGTCGACGCCGCGGGCCTGGCGCTGAAGTCCGGCAACGCCGTGATCCTGCGTGGCGGCTCGGCCGCGGCCAGCTCGAACGCCGTCATCGTGGGCGTCCTCGGCGACGCGCTGGCGGCCCGGGGCCTCCCGCGGGAGCTCATCCAGTCCATCGACGCCTACGGCCGCGCTGGCGCCGTCGAGCTCATGCGCGCCCGCGGCCTGGTGGACGTGCTGGTGCCGCGGGGCGGCGCGGACCTCATCCAGACCGTCGTGCGCGAGTCCGTCGTCCCCGTCATCGAGACCGGGGTGGGCAACTGCCACATCTTTGTCGACGCCAGCGCCGACGTCGCCAAGGCGGTGCCGATCGTGCTCAACTCCAAGACCCAGCGCACCGGCGTGTGCAACGCGGCCGAGACGCTGCTGGTCCACCGGGACGTCGCGCGTGCCTTCCTGCCCGCCGTGCTCGCCGCGCTGCGGGAGGAGGACGTGACCATCCACGGCGACGACGACGTCGCCGCCGTCGCCCCGACCGTCCCCGGCGGGCTGCGGTTCGAGGCCGCGACCGAGGCGGACTGGGAGACCGAGTACCTGTCCCTCGACCTCGCGGTCAAGGTCGTCGACTCCCTCGACGAGGCGCTCGAGCACATCTCCCGCTACTCCTCCGGCCACACGGAGGTCATCTGCACCCAGGACGTCACCTCGGTGCGCCGCTTCACGACCGAGCTCGACTCCGCGGCGCTGATCGTCAACGCGTCCTCCCGCTTCACCGACGGCGGCCAGCTCGGTCTCGGCGCGGAGATCGGCATCTCCACCCAGAAGCTCCACGCCCGCGGCCCCATGGGGCTGGCCGAGCTGACGACGACGACGTGGATCGTCGAGGGGGACGGTCAGATCCGCGAGTGAGCGGGGTCGCGGACCTGCCGGGCCGGTCGCGCCGTCGCGGGAGTGCGATAGTGATGCGGGCCACACCGTAGATGAGGCACCATCTGGGGATGGAACCGGCCGTGGACCTGGACGTCGAGCTGGAACGCCTGCACGCCGTCGCCGGCGATGCCGCGCGCGCCATGACGTCGGTGATCGAGGGCAAGGACGAGGTGGTCCGCACCGCGCTGACCGTGCTCCTCGCGGGCGGCCACCTGCTCATCGAGGACGTCCCCGGCGTCGGCAAGACGATGCTCGCCAAGACGCTGGCGCGGACCATCGACTGCACGGTCCGGCGCATCCAGTTCACCCCCGACCTGCTCCCGAGCGACATCACCGGGGTCAGCGTGTTCAACCAGGACACGCACGCCTTCGAGTTCCGGCCCGGCGGCATCTTCGCCAACGTGGTCATCGGCGACGAGATCAACCGGGCCTCGCCCAAGACGCAGTCCGCGCTGCTGGAGTCCATGGAGGAGCGTCAGGTCAGCATCGACGGACGCACCTATGTCCTGCCCGACCCGTTCATCGTCATGGCCACGCAGAACCCGCTCGAGATGGAGGGCACCTACCCGCTCCCGGAGGCGCAGCGCGACCGGTTCATGGCCCGCATCTCCATGGGGTACCCGTCGCCGCGCGCCGAGCTGCGCATGCTCGACACCCACGGCGCGGGCTCGCCGCTGACCGACCTGCTGCCCGTCACCGACGGCACCACGATCGCCGCGCTCGTCAGGGGTGTGCAGCGGCTGTACGCCAGCCCCGCCGTGCGCCAGTACGTCGTCGACCTCGTCGGGGCGACGCGCACCAGCCGCTACCTGCGTCTCGGCGCCTCGCCGCGCGCCGGGCTCCAGCTCCTCCGCGCCGCCCGCGCCCACGCCGCCCTGCACGGCCGGGACCACGTGCTGCCCGACGACGTGCAGGACCTCGTGGTGCCGGTGCTCGGGCACCGCGTCATCCTCAGCACCGAGGCCGAGGTGGGCGGGATGGGCGCCCACGACGTGCTGACATCCCTCGTCGCCACCGTCCCAGTCCCCATCGGCCCCAGATGACCGCGCGCGGCCCGACGCCGCCGGGCCCGACGCCGCCCGGCGCGACGCCGCCCGGCGCGACCGTGCGGGGCCTGACGGCGCGCGGCTGGGCGTTCCTGGGCGCCGGCGTGACCATCGTGGTCGGGGCCGCGCTGCTCGGCTTCCCGGACCTCACCCGGATCGGCGTCCTCCTCGCCGTCCTCCCGCTGCTCGCGCTGGCCAGCGTCTGGCGACGCACCCCGCAGATCGCGGCGCGGCGCCTGGCGCCGGCGGTGCTCCGCCCGGGAGAGTCGGCGCAGGTGCGGGTCGAGCTGCGCAACGAGGGACGCCGCGGCACCCTGCCCCACCTGGCAAGGGAGCACGTCGACCCCCAGCTGGGCCACGGCCCCCACGTCGTCCTGCCGCGTCTGGCTCCGGGCGAGCGCGAGGACCTCACCTACACGATCCGCGGCGCCGCGCGCGGCCGGTACGTTCTCGGCCCTGTCGCGCTGGGCCTGCAGGATCCGTTCGGCCTGACCCTGAGCCGGGGGGCGCTGCGCGAGACGGCCGAGGTGCTCGTCCTGCCGCGCGTCGAACCACTCGGCGGCGGTGGGCACCGGTGGCACGGCGGGGCGGGGGAGCGGCCGATGCCGCACATGGTCGCGTCGCAGGGGGAGGACGACCTCAGCACGCGGTTCTACCGCCAGGGCGACGACCTGCGGCGCATCCACTGGCCCGCCACCGCCCACCGTGCCGAGCTCATGGTCCGCCAGGAGGAGCGTCCCGCCCGGCGCCGGGCGGTGCTCGTGCTCGGCCCGCGTCCCGCAGACCCTCCGGCGGGCGGCGGACCGAGCTTCGAGTGGGCCGTGAGCGCGCTGGCCTCGGTCGCCGTGTATCTCGCCGGGCAGGGGTATGCCGTCCACCTCGTCAGCGCCGAGACCGTGCGCGAGGGCAGGGCGGCCCGGGCGCTGGGCGTCGACGCCGTCCTGCGGTGCCTCGCCGTAGCCGCGCCGGACGCCGGCGACGTCGAGCCCGTCCTCCGCGCCGCCCGCGCGATCACGGCAGGGGTGCTGGTCGCCGCGGTCACCGCCGACGACGGGCCCGCGGTCCGGCGGCTCACCCGGGCCCGCGCGCCCGGCACGATCGGCGTCCTGCTCCTCGACGGCGCGTCGGGGGCTCCCGGCGGCCAGGCCCCGGTCCCGGGACCCGCCGGCGCGAACGGCGTCGCCGACCTGGTCCGTGCCGCGCGCGCCGCGGGCTGGCGGGCCGCCGTCGTCCGGCCGGGCGCCGGCGTCGCCGAGACCTGGGACCGGGTCACGGCCACCGGACCGAGGCCGGTGCCGGCGTGAACGCGGGGGGCCGGTGGGGCGACGGCCGGTGGGGCGACGCGGCGCTGGCGGCGCTGACCACGGCCGTGGCGAGCTGGCCCCTGACCCGCCTGATGCAGGAGCAGGCGTGGGTGGGGCCCACGTTCGCCGCCTTCGTCGTCGTGGCCGGTTCGGGGGCGCTGGCCCGCACGGCGCGGTTCCCGGCGTGGGCGGTGGTGGCCGTCCAGACGTACGCCGCCGCGCTGGTCGTGTCCTGGTTCCTGGTGCCGGGCCACCACGTGCTCGGCGTCCCGCTGCCCTCGGCCTTCGCGGCGATGGCCGACCTGTGGTGGCAGGGGGTCGCGGCGATCCAGGTCGAGTCCGTCCCGGCCCGCTCCAGCCCCGGCCTGGTGCTCATCGTCGTCATGGCCATGACCGCGGTGGGCCTCGCGGTCGACGTCATCGCCGTGACCCTGCGGTCCCCGGCGCTGGCGGGGCTGCCGCTGCTCGTGGTGCTGAGCATCACCGCGTCGAACACGGGGCAGCCGCTGCCCGCCAGGTACTTCCTCGTCACCGCCCCCGTCTGGCTGCTGCTCGTGGCGCGCCAGGGCATCGGGTCGGTGCGCGCCTGGGCGGAGCAGCACGGGCCGACGGCGGCGCACGGCGACGTGGTCGCGGGCCGCGGCGCCGACGCGGGAGACGGCGCCGACGTCGCGGCGGGCGGCGCACGCACGTACCGGTCGTGGGCGCAGACCCTCGGCGTGGTCACGGTGCTCCTCGCCGTTCTCCTCCCCGGTGTCGTGCCGCACCTGCCGCCCGTGGCGCTCGGGCAGGCGCCGGGCGCCGGACGCGGACCCGGGTTCGCCTCGGGCCGGGTCACGTTCACCGACACCCTCGACCTCGCCGCCGACCTGAGGAGCCCGAGCCGGCGGCCGGTGCTGCGCTACCGCACCGACGACGTCCGGCCCCCGCCGCTGCGCGTGACCGTGAGCACCCGGTACGACGACGGCCGGTGGTGGCCGCCGGCGAGCGACGGCGCGTCCGGCGCGGCGCAGCCCGCGCTCTCGCCGACCGGCGGGCCGGAGGTCGAGCGGGCCACGATGTCCCTGACCGTGGTCCACAACGAGCTGACGGCGCCGCAGGTGGCGCTGCCCCAGCCGCTGGGCGACGCCGACTTCGGGGAGATCCCCTGGGAGCTGGACCCCGTCACAGGAACGGTCCTCGTGGCCGGCCAGCCCGACAGCTACGAGGCGACGTACTGGCGCACCACCGGGCCGCTGCCCGTGGGCGTCGGGGACCCCGCGGCGCTCGGGCCCGTCGACCCGGAGCTGCTCCGCGTCGACGAGGCGTCCTGGGACCGCGTCCACGAGCTCGCCGCCACGCTCACCGCCGGCACCACCAACCAGGTGCAGGCCGCGATGGCGATCCAGGCCTACCTGCGCGGCGCCGCCTTCCGGTACTCCCTCACGCTCGCCGACCCCGTCGCCGGGCCCGACGGCCGGACCCTGGACCCGCTGAGCCACTTCCTGGTGACGAAGCAGGGGTACTGCGTCCAGTTCGCCTCCGCCATGGTGATGCTGTCGCGGGCCCACGGCATCCCGGCGCGCCTGGCGGTCGGCTTCCTGCCGGGGACGCGCGGGGCGGACGGCTCCCGCACGGTGGTGGCCGCCGACGCGCACGCCTGGCCGGAGCTGTACATCACCGGCCTCGGGTGGACCCGATTCGAACCCACCCCCGGCACGCGCACCGGCGCCGCCACGGCGTACGTCACGGAGCAGGACGCGGCCGCGCCCGTACCCACCGCGGAGGCGCCCACGGTGGCCCCGGAGCGGCGGAACGGCGCGCCGGACGTCGGGGCCGTGAAGAGCGAGACGGGCGGCGGGGGGCTCTCCGCCGTCGGACCGGAGATCGCCCGCGCGGGCGTGCTGGCGCTCGCCGTCCTCCTGGCCGTGTCCGTGGTCCCGGCCGCCGGGCGCTGGCGCCGCTCGGCGGGGCGGCGGCGGGCCGGCGACGACGCCGCCCGCGTCGAGGGCGAGTGGCAGGCGTTGACGGCCACGCTGGCGGACCTCGGGGTCGCCGCGCCGGCGGGCGCCACGCCCCGGCAGGCCCGCGCCCACTACGCGCGGGCGACGGGCCTGGACGGGCCGAGCGCCGACGCGTTGTCCCGGGCCGCCACGCGGCTCGAGGACGCCCGGTACGCCCCGGGACGCGCGAATCTCGGCACGATGGCGGAGGACGTGCGGGAGGTCGCCACCCGGGTGCGGAGCACCCGGCCGTGGCGAATCCGACTGCGGGCGGGGTTGTGGCCGCGCAGCGGCGTGGCCGCGCTCCACGAGATCACTGCCGGCCTCGGCGAGGTCGCCGGAGTGGTCCGTGAGCGTGTGCGGGGCGGCCACCGCAGGGGGTGAGCGGCGGCGTCGCGTGGGGGCGCGCTGCGGCGGCGCGACGCGCCGCGGCCGGGGTCGCGCTGCGGCGGCGCTGCCGGGAGCGGGGGAGACGTCGCTCACCGCGCGCGCTCAGCCGCCGCGAAGAACTCCGCCAGCACGGGGCCGACGGCCTCGGGGACCATGTCGTGGTCCGTGCCGGGGACCACCCGGTGCTCGGCGTCGGGCAGGGCGCCCGCCGCGCCCGCCGCGGCGTCCACGAGCCTCGGCCAGGTCGCGTCGCCGCTGAGCACGAGGGTGGGCACGGTCACGGCGGCGAGCACCTGCGCGGGGACCGGCTCCGCGGTCAGTGACGCGTCGTAGACGGCGGACTGCGCCATGGCCTCGAGCGCCGGCCAGAACGGCGCCTGGCGGATCTGGGCGATGACCTCGGCGGGCAGGCCGACGCCCTCGGCCTGGAAGAGTGAGACGGCGTCGCCGGGGCGTCCCGCCCCGATGAGGTCGCTCATCCGCGCCGCCAGGTCGGACGGCGACCGGGCGCTGCCGTCGCCCGTGACGGCCGGCGGCTCGAAGAGCGCGAGACGGGTGATCGGCAGCCCGGTCGCGGCGGCCCGCAGCGCGATGACCGCGCCGGAGGAGTACCCCAGGACCGAGACGGGGGCGCCGACCTCGGCGATCAGGGCGGCGAGGTCCTCGACCTCCCGGTCGGCGGCGTAGGGCGGGGTGTCGCCGCTGTCACCCCGCGCGCGCCGGTCGTAGGTGTAGACCGTGAACCGCGGGGCCAGCTCGCGGGCGAGGGGCTCGCCGCGGCTGCGGTCGTTGAAGGCGCCGACGACGATGACGACGGGCGGACCGCCGCCCGTGCGGTCGAACGCGATGGGGGTGCCGTCGCGGGAGGTGACGATCTCCATGCGGGTCTCCTTGGTGCGGTCCTCGGTGGCGTTGCCCGGTTCGTCAGGGGGCAGGTGGCAGGTCCGCCGTCATCCGTGCGCGTTCGCCGGGGCCGGGCGCTCGAGCAGCGGCCGGATCTCCACCGCGCCGTAGCCGGCGACCGGGTGCTGCGCGGCCACCTCGACCGCCTCGTCCAGGCTGGCGCACTCGATGAGCGCGTATCCGGCGATGACCTCTTTGGACTCGGTGAACGGGCCGTCGGACAGCACCACCCGCTCGCCGCGGACCCGGACGGTCGTCGCCTCCCGGCTCGGGCGCAGCTGGCTCGTCCCGCGCATGACGCCCAGGCGTTCGGTGTCCTCACTCCAGGTGCCGCAGCCCGGCGGCTCGGCGTCCGAGGCGTCCTCGCCCTCGGGCACGGCGATCAGCAGCAGGTATCGCACATCTCCTCCTCGAGCCGGGAACACCACGACCCTCCCACGGCCGGCCCCTCGAGGGAACGGCAGGGGACGCTCGGCGGTGGGGACGCTCGGCGGTGGGGACGCTCGGCGGTGCGGACGCTCGGCGGCGGGGATGGGCGGCGGCGGGAATGGACGACCGTGCCCGTGCGGTTGTCACTGCCGATCCCCGAGGAGGAACCGTTGTCCCAGCACTCGCCGGTCCAGGTCGCGCGCCCGCCCGCGGCGCTCCACTTCCGGCTCGTCCGGCCCGAGGAGCACGACGCGGTCGGTGAGCTGCTCCTCGCCGCGTACGACGAGTACGGCATGGGCGGGGCGTACCGCGCGCACCTCCGTGACGTCGCCGGCCGCGTGGCCGAGCAGGAGGTCTGGGTCGCCCTGGACGACGGCGGAACGATCGTCGGCACGGTCGTCACGCCGCGCGAGGGGCGCACGCTCACCCCGCTCGCCCGGGCCGGCGAGCTCGACTTCCGCTTCCTGGCCGTCTCTCCGGCCGCGCGTGGCCGCGGCGTCGGCAGCGCACTGACGCGTCACGTGCTCGACGTCGCCCGGCGCCGCGGCGCCTCGGCGGTGGTGATGAACTCCGGGCCTCAGATGCTCGGGGCCCACGCCCTCTACCTCGGCCTGGGCTTCGTGCGGCTGCCCGAGCGCGAGACCGTCGTGGTCGCGGACGGCCGGCTGCTCGCCTTCGGCTACGCGCTCGTGGACCACCCGGCAGAGCCGGCGCGTGACGCCGGGCCGCTCGACGCGTAGCCGCGACCGGCCGGGGGTGGCGACGTGGCCGGCCGTGGCGGGTGAGGCAGCGCGCCGTGAGGCCGGCGGTGAGGCGGCGCGCCGTGAGGCCGGCGGTGAGGCGGCGCGCCGTGAGGCCGGCGGTGAGGCGGCGCGCCGTGAGGCCGGCGGTGAGGCGGCGCGCCGTGAGGCCGGCGGTGAGGCGGCGCGCCGTGAGGCAGCGCGCGGCCGGCGCCAGGATCCCGCCATCCCCCGGCACAAGGTAAACGGTCTCCCGTCGCGGGCCGAGCGCCCTGCGCTAGATGGCCGTCAGGTGAGGTCCTGCCGCCGCGCCGCCGTATCCCGTGACGGGCACGTAGCAAACTCCGTCGGCGCAGTAGCCGGCGTCGGCACCCCCGAGGGTCTCGAGCGAGGTGCCAATCGCCTCGAGCGACGTGCCGAAGCTCTCGAGCGACGTGCCCAACTCGCGCGACGCCGGGAGGCCGAGCCCCGCAACGGGCGCACCCGAAGGCGTGGTCGCGCTCATCGCGCGGTCTCCGGCTGCGCCGTCTCCGGCTGCGCCGTCTCCGCCTGGGCGCTCCCGGCGCTTCCCGGCTGCGGCGCCTCGGCGGTTCCCGGCTGCGCCGCCTCGGCGGCCATGTCCGCGCGGGCGCGGCGCAGCGCCTCGCCGAAGATCTCGGGGCTCTGGGCGCCGGAGACGCCGTACTTCTCGCCGATGATGTAGAACGGCACGCCCTGGATGCCGATCTGCTGCGCCGCGGCGATGTCTGCCTGGACGGCCCCGGCGTAAGTGCCCTCGCGCAGCGCCCGGCCCACCTCGTCGGCGTCGAGGCCGGCCTCGACGGCCACCTCAACGAGGTCCTCGTCGTGGCCGACGTGCCTGCCCTGCTCGAAGTAGGCGGAGAAGAGCTTCTCCATGAGCTCGAGCTGCAGGCCCTTCGCCTTGGCGAGGTGGAGCACCTGGTGGGCCTTGAGGGTCTTGGTGTGCTTCACGCTGTCGAAGTCGTACGCGAGGCCCTCGCCGGCGGCCAGCTGCGTCATCTGGCCGAGCATCTGCGCCACCTGCTCCTTGGCCATGCCCTTGTGGCCGGCGAGGAAGTCGACCTCGCTGCCCTCGAAGTCGACGGGGGTGTCGGGGGCGAGCTCGAAGGAGTGATACTCCAGGGTCACCTCGCCGTCGAAGTCCGCCGCGGCCTTCTCGAACCGGCGCTTGCCGATGAAGCACCAGGGGCAGGCGATATCGGACCACACGTGCACGTTGATGGGTTCAGTCATGCCGGGTCCAACCACCGCGCGCCCCCTATCATTCCGGGCCGGTCCGGTCCGGCGTCGGGCCGGGGGGAGGCGGCTGCCCGATGCCCGTGCTCCCGCCCCGGGGGCCTTGGCGATCGCCCGGCAATGAGATGTGATGGGGCATGACCTTCTGCTCGCACCTCGACACCATCGACCACGGCGTCACCGCAGACGGCGCCCCGGGGTGCGTGGACTGCCTGGCGATGGGCGGGCAGTGGCTGCACCTGCGCGCCTGCCAGCAGTGCGGCCACATCGGTTGCTGCGACTCGTCGCCGAACCGGCACGCCCGCGTCCACAGCCACGACGTCGGTCACCCCGTGGTCCGCTCCTACGAGCCCGGGGAGGCCTGGTACTACTGCTTCCCCGAGGACGTCACCTTCGAGCTCGACGGCGCACCACCCGCGCCGTCGCACGCGTGAGCCATGTCCGACGGCACGGAGCGACGCCCGATGGCGCGCGCCGACGCGGACGCGGCAGAGGCCCCGGACCAGGTCGAGGTGCTCGCCGAGGGGGACGGCGACGCGGGGCGGCACGTGGAGGAGGCGCGCGAGTTCCCCGAGCACGGCGTCTCCGCGGAGGCATGGGACGTGTGCGAGCCGCCGGCGCCCGGGGCGCTCTTCGCGACGGGCGAGCGTGGGCGCGAGCCGGGGGAGCGACCGACGCCGCACCAGCCCGCGGTCCCGGTCCGCCACCTCCGGGGCAACCCCGATGCTGCGGTGACCGTCGTCGAGTACGGCGACTTCGAGTGCCCCTACTGCGCGGCGGCCGCGCCGGTCCTGCATGAGGTCGTCGACGGCTCGGACGGCGGCGTCCGGCTCGAGTTTCGCAACTTCCCGCTCGCGCAGGTCCATCCTTACGCGCTCACCGCGGCGCTCGCCGCCGAGGCGGTCAGCCCGTACGGGGTGTTCTGGGAGATGCACGACCTGCTCTTCACCCATCAGGACCGCCTGCGCGACGTCGACCTGCGCAGCTACGCCGAGTCCCTCGGCGTCGACGGCGACGCTGTGGTCGGCGACCGGGCCCAGGTCTTCGGTGACCGGGTCGAGGCCGACTTCGCCTCCGGCGTCGAGCTGGGGGTGCGGGGGACGCCGTGGTTGTTCGTGAACGGCGAGCACTACCTCGGTCGCATGGAGGTCGCGGCGCTGCGCCAGGCCACCTCGGCAGCCCTCGCCCCGCGCCGCGTCGGCGGTCTCCGTCCCCGCGGGGACTCACCGCCCCGGCGCCGGCTCGTACCACGGCCGTGGGGGCAGCGTCGGGACTGAGGCCGTGTCCGGGCTGCACAGCGACGAGCGCTCGCCGAGCGTGCGCAGGACGAGGGTGCCGAGCGCGGCGGCGACCAGGGAGCCGACGAGGATCCCGATCTTCGCCTGGTCCTGGAGCGCCGGGTCCCTGAACGCGAGCCCCGTGATGAACAGCGCGATGGTGAAGCCGATCCCGGCGAGGGTCGCCCCGCCGACCAGGTGGGTGTAGCGCACCCGGCCCGGGAGGACGCCCCACCCGGCGCGCAGGGCCAGGGTGGCGCCGGCGGTGATGCCGACGGTGTTGCCGACGAGGAGGGCGACGACGACGCCGAGGGTCACGGGCGAGGCGGCGGCCGCGCGCAGCGTCGCGCCGTCGAGCGAGACGCCGGCGTTGGCGAGGCCGAAGACGGGGACCACGAGGAACGCGGACCAGGGGTGCAGCACGTATGTCAGGCGGGCGTTGGCCGGGACGGCCGCCCGGGCGGCCAGGACGGCGAGGTTGACCCGCTCCGCGTCGGGCTGCTCCTGCACGGCCCGGCTGTAGGTGGGCACCTGGTCCACGTTCTCCTGCTGCGGCGGGCGCGCCGGGATTAGGAGCCCGAGCAGGACCCCGGCGAGGGTGGGGTGCACCCCGGACTCGTGCAGTACCAGCCACAGGAGCACCCCGGCGAGCAGGTACGGGCTCAGGCGCCAGACCCGCATCCAGCGCATCGCGGCGAGGACGACGACGACGGCGCCCGCCGTCGCCAGCGCCGGCAAGGACAGGCCCTCGCTGTAGAACACGGCCATCACGGTGATGGCACCGAGGTCGTCGACGATCGCGAGGGTGAGCATGAACAGGCGCAGCCGGTCCGGGCACCGCGGGCCGACGAGGGCGAGGACCCCGATGACGAACGCCGTGTCGGTGGACATCGCGATGCCCCAACCGCGGGCGGCCTCCCCGGCGGGGTTGAACACCGAGTAGATCACCGCGGGCGCGAGGAGCCCGCCGACCGCGCCGAGGGCGGGCACGGCGACGGCGCGCCGGTCGCGCAGCTCGCCGGTGGTCAGCTCGCGGGTGATCTCCAGACCGACGACGAGGAAGAACACCGACATGGCGGCATCGTTGACCCAGCCGTGCAGGTCGAGGTGCACCGTGAGGTCGCCCAGGCGGAGGTCGGCGGGCGCGTCCCAGAGCTGGTGGTAGGTCTCGGCGAAGGGGGCGTTGGCCCACACGAGCGCGATGACGGTGGCGGCGAGCAGGAGCGCGGCGCCGCCGGCCTCGGTCGCGAGGAAGCGGCCCAGGGCCGGGGAGGGTGCGGGGACGCGGACGCGGGGGGCCGGCCCGGGCCGTGGTGCCTGGGTCATCGGCGGCCTCCAGACGTGGACCTCTCGGGCGCT
This sequence comes from Georgenia sp. SYP-B2076, assembly GCF_003991205.1. GTDB lineage: Bacteria > Actinomycetota > Actinomycetes > Actinomycetales > Actinomycetaceae > Georgenia. The sequence goes on from NZ_RXOZ01000035.1 coordinate 168,328, forward strand.
CGCGGCCAGGCTACGCCGCGCCGGTGGCCGGGCCGGGATTCGTCCGACGGCGGTACGGCCAGCCTGCGCGCCGGCGGCCGGGGCAAAGGGACCCGGGCGGCATCGTCCCGAACGGCCCCGACGGTTCGGACGCGAGACACGTGGAGGTCCGCACCCTGCCGGTGCGGACCTCCAGGTGGTGCGCCGAGCGGCGCCGGCGTCCCTATCGACGGAAGACGCTGAGGAGGAACTCGAGAACGAGCCGCTCGAAGTGACCGAGCTTCTCGCGTGCGGGCTTCTCCTCCTCCGACGCCGCCGGCCCGTCGGCGGGAGCCTGCTCCTCCTCGGCGGGCGCCTGCGCGCCGTCTCCAGCGGCCTCGTCGGCGGGCGCGGTAGGCGCCGGGTGCTCGGCGGAAGCGGGCTCCTCGGAGGAAGCCGGCTCCTCAGCGGGCGCGGGATCCGCACCCTCGGCGGGCTCGGTCGCCGGCTCCTGCTCGGCGGGCTCCTTCGCCGGCTCCTGCTCGGTAGCGGCCTCGGGCGCCGGCACCGGCATCGGAGCCAGGGCGGGCTCCTCGGCGGGCGCGGCCGGGGCGGGCTGCTCGATGGGGGCGGGGGCGAGCTCAGCGTCGCCCGGCAGGGCGCCGGCGTAGCTTCCGAAGTTCTGCGTGGCGTACACCTCGCCGCCGGCGTTCTGCGCCACGCCGACGCCCGTGTGGGTGGCCTTGGGGTCGAGCAGGTTGCGGCGGTGACCCTCGGAGTCGATCCAGCCGTCGACGAAGACGCCCGCCATCTCCGCCGTGCTGTAGCCGGAGAGGTACGCGACGTTCTCGGACCAGCTCGAGGCTCCGGCCGGCATCTGCTGGCCGTACTGGGGGTTGTGCGACATGTTCGACTGGGCGGCCTGCGTCTCGCTCCACCCACGTGCGAGCGCGTCCACGGCGGAGTTGCGCGTCAGGGGGGCCACGCCCTGCGACTGCCGGTACTCGTTGATGCGGTTGAAGACCTCGGCCTCGACCTCGAGCGTCCAGGCCGCCTGCGTGGCGGTGATGACGGGGCTCGGGGCCGGCGAGGCGAAGGCCGGGGCGGTGGCGAGGCCCACCGGGATCGCGACTGCGGCCGCGGCGACGGCGGCGAGGGTGCGGCGGTAACGGGCGGACTGGACGGACAAGAGAGTCTCCGTTTGTGACGATGGGAAGGTCACAAAAGGGTAACGGCAATCAGGACGCTCATCGTCCCGTGCCCGGGGTGCGGCGAGTAGCGACGCCGGTACGTCGCCGCGGGCCAGCATCGATGCCGCCTGAGGGTGCGCGACCGGCCCGCGAACGTGCGGAAGGTCACGTGGGTGCCGACCACCTGACATTCGCCCTCACACCGGGGCGCTTTCGACCCCTGCGCCGTTCGGTGCTGACGGCAGCACGTTCGCCTCGCGGGGCGCGTGCCAGCGAGGCGAACGTGATCCGGTTCAGAAGGGTGGGTTGGGGTCCTGGCCGGGTGGGATGTCGTCGTCCCAGAGGCCGGCCGGTGGGGGTGGCGCCGGTCGTGCGGCGGCCCTGTGCGGTGGTGGGGCGGGCGGGGCTGTGCCGTCGGCGGACGGCGGGGGTGGCCCATTTGTGGGGACGCCGGGGCGCGGGGCGCCGGACGTCGTGGTGCTCGTCCCGGCGCCGCCTGCCCGGGAGGTCGTCCCCGCCCCGGTCGGTCCCGCCTCCGTCGTCCCTAAACCGGTGCTGGCCGGGATGTTCGCGGTGGTGGGGCTGGGGGGCCAGGAGGCGGCCAGGACGGTGCCGAGGTCGCCGGGCACAGGGCGCGGCGGGGTCAGCGCGTCCGGGGTGCGCCCCGCCCGGGCGGGGCCTGGTCTTCGGTGTGTGGTGCCGATGTGGCGCCCGTCGCGGTAGTGGAAGTCGAACCCGTCGGCCAGGATCGTGATGCGGATGTCCTGGTCGTGGACACGGTGATGGTGGTACGTGCACAGCGTGCACCCGTTCTCCACCGAGGTCGGGCCGCCGTGGGAGAAGTGCCAGATGTGGTGGACCTCGCACCAGGACGCGCGCAGCGTGCACCCGGGCCACTGGCAGCTCCGGTCCCGGCTGGTCACCCCCCGGCGCAGCTCCTTGGTGTAGGTCCGCACGGACTGGCCCACGTCCAGCGGCACGGCCTGGGCGTCCATCACGATGCGGGTCAGCTCGCAGTCACACATGAGCCGCTCGAGCTCGCCGAGCGGGACGAGGGAGCCGTCCTCGAGCTCGGCCGGGGCCACGTCTGGCAGCAGCGGCACCGGTGCCAGGATGGGCAGCACGGGGGCGATCACCCCACCGCACCCCACCCCGGGGCTGGCGCCGGGGTCGGGGCGGAAGGCGGTCCCGGCGGCCCCGGCCGCGCTCGCGGCGTCCTCGATCGCGCGGCGGTCGCCGGCCTCGATGGCTTGGCGGCGCCGGCGCAGCGCGGTCCAGGTCTCCTCGGTGGCCAGCACGGCTAGGTGCGGGCGGACCTGCGCCCCGTTCAGGTCCGCCCCGACCTGCAGGACGCGGGCGGCCATGGTCACCAGGGCGTCGGCGCGGCGCTGCTCACGGGTACGGTCATCCCCGGCAGCCAGGGTCCCCACGACCGCGTCCAGCGCGGTGTCCACGATCGTGCCGCCCACGTCGTCGAGGAACCAGGTCCCGGCCCGCCCGCCCGCCCCGCGCCGGGACGTCACCGACCGGCGCCGCCACACCGCCGCGAACGAGGCCTGCGCGGCCTGGGCGTCGATGCCCGCGGCCACCGCCTTGGCCGCCCGGGCCAGCTCGGGCGCCGAGAGCTCCTTGGCCCGCTCGACCAGGTCGGCCGCCACCCCGTGGTCCAGGGCGTCCTTGACCTCCGCCGAGGCACCCGCGCGCAGCCGGGTCAGGGCCTTGGCGTGCTCGAGGTTCAGGTCCCCGTCCGCCACGGCCCGGGCGACCTCGGGCATCGCCGCCAGGCCCTCGGCGACCTGGAGCTCACCGGCCGCGGGCCCACGCCCGGTCCCGGTCACCCGGGCCCGCCAGTCCGTGAAGTCCCGGTCCAGCCCGATGCCCCAGCGCCCGTCCTCCTTGTGCGCGAGGAGCACACCGCCTCGGTACACCGTCAGCTCCCGGATGGCCGCGTCCACCCCAGCGATCATGCGTTCGCGCTCACCGTGCTCCCACCCCGACGCCCCGCTCCCCGGCGCCCCGAGCGCCAGCGCCGCCACCGCCGCCCGCACCCCCGCCAGCAACACCGTCGGCCCCACCAGTGCGCCGATGGCACCCGGCGCCTCGGCGGTGTCGGCGGCGTCCCCGCTCGCAGCGGCGAGCCCCGGGCCAGCAGCGGCGTCCCCGCCGGCAAGGGCGAGGGCGGCCGGCGGCCGCGTGCCATCGGCCGCGGTGGCCTTCACGCCCTCCCCGACGGGCAGTGCCGCCATCTCCCTCACCCCCACTCATCTTCGAACGGATGTTTGAAGGTTATGGCAACCCGCTGACATCCGCGCCGGGGGTGTGGACAAGCATCAAGAGGGCCGGCGGGCCGGTCCCGCCGAGCCAGCCACCGACCCCGAGGACGTCGGCCCAGGGCAAGAGCCCGGCCCCCAGGCTCGCGCAGCCTAGGCAGCCAGCGCTCGGCGTCGACCCCATCCGTCGCCCGCGCGCCGCCCCGGGGTGCCCGCCGCCACCCGCAGCGGTATAACGCCACCATGCCGAGCGAACCCGACCCGCGCGTGGGCGTCGTCGTCATCACCCACAACCGGCGTGAGGAGCTGAACCGGACGCTGACGGCGCTGGGTCAGGTTCCCGAACGGCCCCGGGTGGTCGTGGTGGACAACGCCTCGGTCGACGGCACGGCGGCAAGCGTCCGTGCGGACTTCCCCTGGGCCGAGCTCATCACGCCCGGGACCAACCTCGGCGCGGTCGGGCGAAACGTCGGTGTCGAACACCTGGACACGCCGTACGTCGCATTCTGCGACGATGACACCTGGTGGGAGCCCGGCTCGCTGCGCGCCGCGGCCGACGCCCTCGACGCCTGCCCGCACCTCGCGGTGATCACGGCCCGGATCGTGGTCGAGCCGGCCGGCACGGAGGACCCGATCGTCGCGGAGCTGCGTGACTCCCCGGTGCGCGGGCTCCCGGGGCTGCCCGGCCCCGCGCTCGGCAGCTTCCTCGCGGGCGCGTCGGTGGTCCGGCGGGCGGCCTTCCGCGAGGTCGGCGGGTTCAGCTCGCGGCTGTGGCTGGGCGGGGAGGAGGAGCTGCTCGCGGCCGACCTCGCGGCGGCCGGCTGGGAGCTGTGCTACCTCGACGCGCTCACCGTCCACCACCAGGCCTCGGTCCTGCGCGACGGCGACCGCCGGCTGCACGACGGCGTCCGCAACACCCTCTGGTTCACGTGGCTGCGGCGCCCCTGGCCGGCGGCGGTCCGCCGCACCGGTGTGGTCCTTCGCCAGATGAACCCTGGGCGTCCGGCCTTCGGGGGCGTCCTCGCCGCGGTGCGGGGGCTTCCCTGGGTGCTGCGGGAGCGTCGCGTGCTGCCCCCGCACGTCGAGGCCCGCTTCCTGGCCCTCGAGGACGCACAGCGACGGTCGACCGCCCGCCGCTACGGACGCTGAAGCGTCACCTCGACGCTGAGCCGTCACGTCGCGTCACGGCGCTCAAGCGTCACGTCGCGTTACGACGCTGAAGCGTCACCACACCTGACGACGGCGCAGCACCACCTCACGTCACGGGGATCCGCCTGATCACCCCGACCGGGCGCGGCTCCTCCGTCAGCTCACCGACCGCGTCCTCGTCCGCCGTCGTGACGACCCGCGCGGCGGCGTCGAGCGCGTCCGAGAGGCTGTCCGCCAGCGCGATGCCGCGCATGCTCAGCGGGTATCCCGGCGGGGACGCGGGATCGACGTCCAGCGCCTGGCGACCGTCCGCGTACGCCGTGAGCCACGCCGGCAGGACGGACATCAGCGCCCGGTACCGCACCCAGCGGTGGTTGTCCCAGCCCGTCGCTCTTGGCGCGCCGGGCGGGTAGCGCGGCTCGGTGAACTGCTCGACGATCACCATCCCGGCGGCGCGGCCGCGCCCGGCGAGCCGGGCGATCGTGGGCCCGTCCATGTTGAGGTTGATCCCGCCCTCCCGCGGCGTCTGCAGCACCCGCACGATCCGGTCGCGGAACCCGGGGAAGTCGAGGTGGGAGCTGTCCTGCCAGTTGCGGGCCGTGTTCAGGGCGGCGCTGACGAACCCGACGACGGCGGGGAACCCCCGGTCGGGGATCTTCAGCAACGTCGGCGGCAGCCCTCGGCGGTTGGTCGTCGCGAGCTCGACGTTCTCGCGCTCGTCCGCGGCCGGTGCGCGCCCGTCGGGGAACGGCCCGAGGGAGATGTCGAACGTGGGACGGGTCGGCAGCGGCGCGTCGAAGAGGTGGACCGGGAAGTTCGAGCACAGGCCGCCGTCGGTGAACCACAGCTTGATGAATTCCAGGTCCGACGCCGGAGCTGTCGCGCCGTCGGCCGGCGCCGGCGCCGTCGCGCTCCGATGCCGCGCACCCGTGGAGGCCCGAAGGCCGCTGACCGTCCACAGCGGCACGGCCGAGATCAGCAGCGGGAAGCTGAGGGAGAGCCGGACCGCCACGATGACGGGTAGGTGCTCGGGAGCAGGAAGACGGCGGAGCGCGGGTGAGTGCGTGGCGGCCAGCTCCTCCTCCCGCTGCCACGCCGCGGCGCCGTCACCCGCCGGCGGCGCGGCCGGCGGCGCGTCGACCAGTGCCCGCATGACGTGCGGCGGGAACAGCGTCGCCCAGGCCTCCGGGTCGTAGAAGAAGTGTCGCGCCTCCCACGGCATCTCGTACGGCCGGCCCTGGCTCAGGCACGTGCTGATCATCCGCAGGTCGACGCGCCGCTTTCGCCGCGAGACGTCGGCGCACTCGCTCGTGCCCGTCCACAGCTGACCGAAGCGGAGGGGGCAGTCGCGTGGGCCGATGCCGGCGAGGTCGTCAATGCGCTCCGCGAGCCAGTCGGTCAGCCCCGGATCTTGTCCGTCGGCCGAGAGACCGCGGCAGATGCCGAACAGGTTCTCCGGAACGTCCACCGTCAGCTGGCGGGTCAGCCGTGCGCCAATTCCCGCGATCCAGCCGACGACGGCGATCACCAGCCCGGCCAGCACGAGGACCACCCCGGGCGCACCCCCCACGACGACGCCGTAGCCGACGAGCGCGGCGCCGGGCAGCACGCCGAGGAGCCCGGCCCACGGAAAGCACCGGACCAGGCACCCGAGCACGGCACCGAACCGGCCCACCCCTTCCCGAGCAGGGCCGGGACGGTCGTTGCCGGTGGCGGTCAGCAGCAGGCCGAGCAGCCGGCGTGTCGACCGCTCCGGCTGGAACAGGGCCGCGAGCCTGCCGTCCGAGAGGTCGGCGGGCAGCGCGTCGAGCCGGTCGAAGCCGCCCGAGGCGCGCCCGTGCTCGGCCGCGGCCCCGAGAGCCGCCCCGATCGCGCCGGCCGACGCCCCGCCCACGCCGCGCAGGCGGTACCTGGCCCCGATCGCCCTCAGCGCCCGCGGGTAGATGACCCCCGAGGTGATCCCGCCCTTCATGACGACGTCGCACATCGCCGTCGGCTCGGCCGAACGCTGCTCCGGCGTGGGGCCGTGCGCCGCGTTCCCCCGAGAAGGATGGGGCGCGCATGGGGTGCTCGTCATCGGGACTCCTTCCGGCCACGGCCGCCGCACAGCGAGGGCCACTGAGCGCCTCCGCGGCGCCACGCCGCTGCCCGCCTCCGCGCGCCGCCACGCCGCTGCCCGCCTCGCCTTTCAGCGTCCTCGGCGCCCGCGCCGCCCGTCAAGCACGATGCGCGTCGTCGCCCGCCGCACGCGTCGGCGTCGCCCTCGGCGTGCGCCCGCCCGCCGACGCTCGTAACGTCGGAGCACACCCGCAGAGCCACGATGACGAGGCACCGGGAGGCGCCATGGCCTCGAAGAGCCACACAACCACGGACCACGACGAGATCCGCAGGTGGGTGGAGGAGCACGACGGCAAGCCGGCCAGCGTGCGTGGCACGGAGAGGTCCGGCGAACCCGGCGTGCTGCGCATCGACTTCCCCGGCGGCGCCGGGCAGATGGAGCTCGAGCACATCAGCTGGGACGACTGGTTCGCGAAGTTCGACGACGGGTCGCTCGCGTTCCTCTACCAGGAACAGAAAGCCGACGGCTCGGACAGCACCTTCTTCAAGCTCGTCTCGCGTGAGGGGTGATGGCCCCGCCACAGACGGCACCAGGCACGACACGCGACCGACCCGCACCCAACCCCAAGGAGAATGTCATGAGCAGCAGCGAGACCGGTGACGTCACCGGGACCAAGGACAAGGACTACAACATCATTTGGTTCACCGAGCAGTGCCTTTCGAACGCCCTGCGCCTGGAGACCTACGTCAAGGACGCCGAGCGGGACGGGGACAACGAGCTCGCCGAATTCTTCCGCCGGGCACAGGCGGACAGCCGCAAGGGGGCCGAGAAGGGCAAGCAGATGCTCGCCAGCCGCTTCGGGGGCCGGAGCTGAGCCCGTACCGGCCCACCCGGTAGCCGCACATACAGGTCGCCGCCGGGACCCCCGGTGACGCAGTGCCCCGCCACCTCACCGGCGACGCGGTGCCCCGCCACCTCACCGGCGGCGGGGCACCCGACCGAGACGGAGGTCGACGCATGGCCGCTTCACCCAGCCCCACCGAGGCACCCGCCGCCGCCGCGCCCCGGCGGGTCATCGTCACGGGCGCCGACTCCGGCATCGGCAAGGCGGTCGCCGTCACCCTGGCCGGCCACGGCCGCCAGATCGGCATCACCTGGCACAGCGACGCCGACGGCGCCGCGCGCACGGGCGAGGAGGTCGAGCACCACGGCGCCAAGGCGCACGTGCGCCACCTCGACCTGACCCGGCCCGAGGAGGGCGCCGCCGTGGTGGACGAGCTGGCAGCGACGATGGGCGGCCTGGACACGCTGGTCCTGTGCTCCGGCACCGGCACCGCCACCCTGCTGATGGAGATGGACTACGCGCGCTGGCGGGAGGTCGTCTCGGTGGATCTCGACGGCGCCTTCTGCTGTCTGCAGGCCGGCGCGAGGCACATGGTCGACGGCGGACGCGGCGGCCGGATCGTCGCGATCACCTCCGTCCACGAGCACGCCCCGCGGGTGGGCGCGGCGCCCTATTGCGCCGCGAAGGGCGGCCTCGGGCTGCTGGTCAAGGTCGCCGCCCTCGAGCTCGCCGAGCACGGCATCACCGTCAACGCCGTCGCGCCCGGCGAGATCGCCACCCCGATGACCGGCCAGGAGGACGAGTCGGTGCTCGTGGGCAAGGAGCGCCCTGGCATCCCGGTGGCGCGCCCCGGGGACGCGCGCGAGGTCGCCGCCGTCGTCGCGTTCCTGTGCGGGCCGGACGCCGGGTACGTCAACGGCGCGTCCTGGCTCGTCGACGGCGGGATGCTCCAGATGGGCCCGCAGGCCGGCTCGCACCTGACCAGCAACGACTGGCGGCGGCCGTAAAGGCCCGTCGCACGTGCGGGGGACAGAGAGGCGTGATGACGGTCAAGGTCGACATCCGGGTGCCCGTGGGCCGCCCGGTGCCCGAGGTCGTGGACTTCATCGCCTCGTGCGAGGACGCGGGCTTCCACGGTGTCGGTGTGCACGACCACCACCACTCCGGGCGGGACGTCTACGTCACGCTCGCGGCGGCCGCGGTCCGGACCACCCGGCTCGCGCTCTACCCGGCGACCACCAACCCGGTGACCCGGCACCCGCTGGTGCTCGCGGCTACCGCCAACGCCCTGACGGAGCTCGCGCCCGGGCGGGTGCTCCTCACCCTCGCGCCCGGCTTCCTCTCGGTGGAGAAGGCGGGCAAGCCGCAGGCGAGGCGCCAACAGCTGGGCGAGGTCGTCTTGGCGGTGCGCCAGCTCCTCGCCGGGAGACCGGCGGTGGTCGACGGCGCCGAGCTGCGCATGAACAACCCCGCGACGCCGACCGCGAAGGTCTTCGTCCTCGCCTCCGGGCCCAAGATGCTCGAGCTCGCCGGCGAGGTCGCCGACGGCGTCCTCATGCTGGTCGGGCTCCACCCGGCGGCGGTCGAGGCCGCCCGCGGCCACGTCCGTGCGGGGCTGGAGCGCGCGGGGCGCGTCCGGGGGGAGGTCGAGGAGGTCCTCATCGTCCCGACGGCGGTGGAGCCCTACGAGGCGGCGCGCGAGTGGCCGCGGCGATGGTTCCGGCCCGGCAAGTCGTTCCTGACCTATCCCAGCGCGTCCAACCTTCACTGGCTGCGCATCGCCGGGATCGACATCGCCGACGACCACCGGCCCGAAAACCTCTCCCCGGCGGTCGCGGCCCAGGTCTGTGACGCGTTCGGCCTCTTCGGGCCGCCGGAGCACTGCGCCGAGCGCCTGCTCCGCGCGCAGCGGGAGACCGGCGTCGAGCACGTGTTCTTCTTCCCCTCGCACACCGCCGACAGCGGCTACGACCTCCCCGCCAGTGATGTCGCCGCCTTCCGGGACGTCATCGGCCCCCGGCTCGCAGCGGGCTGACGACGGCGGAGCCCGGTCGTCCCCACTGGTGCGCACTGCGGGCGCCGGTCTGTCGGCGGGGCGTGTCATCCTGCAGGTGAGGGACCACCATGGACCGCGTGGCAGCTCGGCCGGCGCCGCCTCCGGCGGGCGGAGCGGCACACGGGCCGCGGCGCCACCCCGAACCTGAGCCCCGACCGGAAGGACCAGAGATGGCACCACCTCACGCCGACAAGAAGCGCATCGGGTTCCTCAGCTTCGGCCACTGGCAGCCGATCCCCGGCTCGCAGACGCACACGCCGAGCGACGCCCTCCTGCAGACCATCGACCTCGCGGTCGCGGCGGAGGAGCTCGGCATCGACGGCGCCTACATCCGCGTGCACCACTTCGCCCGCCAGCTGGCCTCGCCGTTCCCGCTCCTCGCCGCCATCGCGGCACGCACCACCCGCATCGAGATGGGCACCGCCGTCATCGACATGCGCTACGAAAACCCCCTGTACATGGCGGAGGAGGCCGCGGCCACCGACCTCATCAGCGGCGGCCGCCTTCAGCTCGGTGTCAGTCGCGGCTCCCCGGAGCCGGCGATGCGTGGCTCCGAGTCCTTCGGGTACGTCCCGGAGGAGGGCCAGAGCGACGCCGACCTCGCCCGGGCCCACACTGCCCTCTTCCGGGCCGCGATCGCGGGCGCGCCCGTGGTGCGCGCCAACCCTCAGATGACGGGCTCCGCCGGCGTCCTCGGCATCCAGCCGCAGTCGCCCGGGCTCGCGGACCGCATCTGGTGGGGGTCCGGCACGCGTCAGACCGCCCGGTGGGCCGCCGAGCGGGGGATGAACCTCATGAGTTCGACGCTGCTGAGCGAGGACACGGGCGTGCCCTTCGACGAGCTCCAGGCCGAGCAGATCGCCCTGTACCGCGAGGCCTGGACGCATGCGGGGCACGCCCGGGAGCCGCGCGTCTCGGTGAGCCGCAGCGTCATCCCGATCACCACCGACGTCGACCGCCGCTACTTCGGCATCCGGTCGGCAGAGAACGAGGACCAGGTGGGCAACCTCGAGGGGGTGCGAGCCCGGTTCGGGAAGAGCTACACGGGGGAGCCAGACGTCGTCGCCGAGCAGCTGAGCCAGGACGCGGCGGTCCAGGCCGCCGACACGGTCCTGCTCACGGTCCCCAACCAGCTCGGCGTCGACTACAACGTGCACCTGCTGGAGTCGATCGCGCGCCACGTGGCCCCGGCCATCGGGTGGGCGCCGGCCCGTGCCTGATCGCAGCAGTCCGGGGCTGAGCGCCGCCGTCCGAGCCTGACCGCCCAGCCGTCGGGGGCGCCGCGCCGCCGCCCGGCCGCCGCCGCGGGCCGCGCGCTACAGGGAGCGCGCGGCCCCGACCGGCCGGAACCGGTGCATCTCGGCGTGGCCGTCCGGCCGCACGAGCCCCCACCTGGACTCCGGCACCTCGTGCCACGCCCCGGGGAGGTCCCGCAGCGGCTCGGAGACGATCATCCGGCTCTCGTCGCTGAGCCGGTCCAGCACCGGCAGCTCGGGGTGCAGGAGCCGCATCGTGGTGACGTCGGTGGAGTAGAACAGGGTCCGCGTGCGACGCACGCTCGAGTACCGGAACGCCCAGATCGACGAGCCGTCGGTGGTCGCCACGGTCATCTGGACGGGGTGCCTCACCTGGTGGCGGCGGGCGACGTCCTCGACGAGGCCGACCGCCCGCTCGACGGCCGCCGGGGGATCGTCGGCCAGGCCGAACGTGAGCGCGAGGAAGAAGAGCACCTCCGAGTCGGTCGACCCCTCGATGTCGGGGAACAGGGCCGGGTCGACTGCCGAGACGAGGTCACGCTTGAGGCGGTGGAAGCCGGTGATGCCGCCGTTGTGCATCCAGAGCCACCGGCCATGACGGAACGGGTGGCAGTTGCTGCGCTGCACGGGGGAGCCCGTCGAGGCGCGGATGTGCGCGAAGAACAACGGCGTGCGGACCTGGCTGGCGACCTCGCGCAGGTTCAGGTCGTTCCAGGCCGGCTCGATGCTCTTGAACACAGCGGGCACGGGCCCCTCGCCGTACCAGCCGAGTCCGAACCCGTCCCCGTTCGTCGTCGTGGCACCGAGCCGGGAGTGCAGGCTCTGGTCGATGAGGGAGTGCGTCGGCTTGAACAGCAGCTCCTCGGCCAGGATCACGGACCCGCAGTAGGCCAGCCAACGGCACATCGTTCCCTCCCCTTCACGGATGGGGCCAGTACAGCGGTTCCCCCACCGCACCGCACCACGGGGCGCGCAGGGTGCCCTGTCGACGGGAGCAGGCGCGCGACGTCGGCGGCTCAGGCCTGCGGACGTGCGGTGAGCGGCGCGCCCAGCGCGAGCTCGGCGGCCCGCAGGGCGTGGACGTGCATGGAGTCGATGAGCGGCAGCGGGCTGTCACCGGGCTTGATGAGGAGCTCGATCTCGGTGCACGCGAGCACGACCGCTTCGGCGCCCGCGCGGGCGAGGGACGCGAGCACCCGGGCGTACGCCTGGCGCGAGGTGTCGGTGACGATGCCCTGGGTGAGCTCGTCCCAGATGACGCGGTCGATCATCTCCCGGTCCTCCGGCGCGGGGACGGTCGTGGCGACGCCGTGGCGGGCGAGCCGGTCCGCGTAGAACGGCTCCGACATGACCCACCGGGTCCCCACCAGCCCGAGCGTCCGGCACCCCTTGGACGTTGCTGCGGCTCCTACGGCGTCGCCGATGTGCAGCAGGGGCACCCCGATCGAGGCCTCCACCGCGTCGGCGACTTTGTGCATGAGGTTCGTGCCGATCAGGACGAAGTCCGCCCCCGCGGCCTCGAGCCGGACCGCCGCGTCGGACAGCAGCTCACCCGCGCCCGCCCAGTCCTCACGCTCCTGGAGGTCGCGCACCTCCTGGAAGTCCAGGGAGGACAGCACGATCCGCGCGGAGTGGTGTCCCCCGAGGCGGCGCTGCACCTCGGCGTTGATGACCCGGTAGTACTCGGCCGTCGAGTACCAGCTCATGCCCCCGATGATGCCGATCGTCTGCATGGTCGTCCCTCCCGAGGCGGGTCGCGGCTATGGCTCCATGCTCCGCCACGCGAACCGCTGAGGGAATGCTCGCGCCCACCGGCGTCGCCCCGAGGCGGCCTGCGACGGCGGTGCCGGGCTGCCCCGCCACACCGGGCAAGGGGCTCGGCCGTCCGGCCGGTGCAGCCGTCGCGGTGTGTGTCATTGGCGACAGTCGGTGCCGTCACGTTCCCATCGGCTTGGCGGGGGAGGACCATGAAGGAATGGCCACCACTCACACCGGAAACCGTCCGTTCCTGAAGAACAGCCCGTTCAACGCCGCCCGGGAGGCCGCAGAGGCCAAGTTCGTCCCGATCCCCGTCGGTGAGCAGGTGCTCCACGAGCGTCACGGTCTCGGCAAGGTGGTCGCGCTGGACGGCCCGCGCGCGGTCATCGTCGACTTCGGCGGCGGCAACCGTCGCCGGGTGCAGCTCGACTCCGCCAAGCTCGAGGTGCTCTGACACCGCTGCCGGTGGGCCGCGTCCGGCGGCCCCACCACCCCCGCGACTGGTGACGCCGCCGCCCGGCGCGCGAGAATGCTCGGCATGACGACCTGGCACGAGCACGCGATCTGGTGGCACGTCTACCCGCTGGGGTTCCTTGGCGCCGAGCACGTCCTGCCCGACGGCGCGCAGCCGCAGCACCGGCTGCGCCGGCTCATCGACTGGCTCGACTACGCCGTCGAGCTCGGCGTCTCCGGCCTTGCTCTCGGCCCGATCTTCACCTCCGCCAGCCACGGCTACGACACCCTCGACTACTTCACCATCGATCCGCGCCTCGGCGACCGCACCGACTTCGACGCCCTCGTCGCCGCCGCCCACCGGCGTGGCCTGAAGATCATGCTCGACGGCGTCTTCAACCACGTCGGCCGCGACCACCCCGCCTTCCTCCGCGCCCTCGACGAGGGCCCCGACGCCCCCGAGGGCAGGCTGTTCCACCTCACCTGGCCCGACCGGCCGGGGGAGCGGCCCGGCTACCGCACCTTCGAGGGCCACGACGGCCTGGTGGCGCTGAACCACGACGACGACCGCGTCGCCGAGCTCGTCACCGAGGTCATGCGGCACTGGCTGCACGCCGGCGCCGACGCCTGGCGCCTGGACGCGGCGTACGCCGTCCCGACCGGCTTCTGGGCGCGGGTGCTGCCCGCCGTGCGCGCGGACTTCCCCGAGAGCTACGTCGTCGGCGAGGTGATCCACGGGGACTACGCCCAGATCGTGGCCGACTCCGGCATGGACGCCGTGACCCAGTACGAGCTGTGGAAGGCCGTCTGGAGCTCGCTGAACGACCGCAACCTCTACGAGCTCGCCCACACGCTGGGACGGCACAACACCCTGCTGGAGACCTTCGCGCCGCTGACGTTCGTCGGCAACCACGACGTCACCCGCGTGGCCACCCAGGTCACCGACGCGCGCCACCTCCCGCACGCCGTCGTCCTGCTCCTGACGCTCGGCGGCACACCCTCCGTCTACTACGGGGACGAGCAGGGCTTCGAGGGCGTCAAGGAGGAGCGGCTCGGCGGTGACGATGCCATCCGTCCCGCCTTCCCCGCCGGCCCGGGCGACCTGCCGGCCGGCGGGTGGGCGACCTACCGGCTCCACCAGGAGCTGATCGCGCTGCGCCGGCGCCACCTCTGGCTCCACCGGGCCCAGACCCGCCAGCTGGAGCTGTCCAACGAGGTCCTTGCCTACGAGGTCGCCGGCGGACTGCCCGACGGCGGCGCCGGGCGGCTGGTCGTCATCCTCAACCTCGGCGACGCCCCGGCGGAGGTGCCGGCGGAGCGGGCCACCGCGGTCGTGGCCGGCGGCGCCGAGATGCGAGGCGACGGCCGGGCCCAGGTCCCCCCGCACGGCTGGGCCGTCCTGGAGTAGGCGGCACCCGGGGCGGCGGGCGACCCGCCGCGCGGACGACCCGCCGCGCGCGAGCCTCACCGCAGCGCCCCTCGCCGACGTGACACACTGGAGCCCTGCATGCCCGTCGGGGCGCGACCAGGAAGGAACCCCATGAAGAGCTCTCTCGTGATGTTCGCCGCCCAGGAGACGGAACATGCCGCCGGCGGCCTGACGATTAACCCGTACCTGCTGGGTGGCCTGACCCTCTGCGGGTTCATCTTCCTGCTGCTCGTGACGTACGCGTTCCGCAACGTCGGCACCCGCCACTGACCTCGGGGTAGCCATGGCGTGGGGCAAGGATCGCAAGCGACGGGTAGGTGTCATGGGTGGCACCTTCGACCCCGTGCACCACGGGCACCTCGTCGCCGCGAGCGAGGTGCTTGACGCGTTCAACCTCGACGAGGTGGTCTTCGTCCCCGCGGGCGAGCAGCCCTTCAAGCAGGACCGTGACGTGACCGAGGCGGAGCACCGGTACCTCATGACGGTGATCGCCACGGCGTCCAACCCGCGGTTCAACGTGTCACGCATGGAGATCGACCGCCCCGGCAAGACGTACACGATCGACACGCTGCGTCTGCTGCGTGAGCAGATGCCCGACGCGGAGCTGTTCTTCATCACCGGTGCGGACGTCCTCGCGCAGATCCTGACGTGGAAGGACGCCGACGAGCTGTGGTCCATGGCGCACTTCATCGGCGTCACCCGCCCCGGCCACATGCTCGACGACGCCGGCCTGCCCGCCAACGGTGTGTCCCTCATGGAGGTGCCCGCCATGGCGATCTCCTCCACGGACTGCCGCGCGCGCGTCCGGGCGGGCAAGCCCGTGTGGTACCTCGTGCCTGACGGCGTGGTCCAGTACATCGGCAAGCACCGGCTCTATCGCCCGGCGGCCCCGTCCCACCCCGCGCGCCCGCATGCAGCGGCGGCCCCCAAGCGGTCGGGCACGGCCACGGCCGAGGCGCCTCCGCGCGCCGTGGGGGCCGGGCAGTGAACGGGCGCGAACCGTCCACGGACACCGACGGGCTGGGGGAGCGGCGTCGCCGACGCGAGGCCGCCCGCGCCGCCCGCCTCGCCGCCGAGCGTGAGGGCACGCGCACGCCGCCCAGCCGTAAGGAGCTGCGCTGGCTCCAGGAGGAGGAGCAGGCGCGCCTCGAGGCCATCGCCACCGGCGAGTACCTGCCCGTGGACGAGGCCGGCAACCCGCTCACGCACGAGCAGGCGGCGCGCGCGGCCGAGGCCGCCGGCGTGGGCGACGCCGCGCAGCCCCCTTCCACGCGTCGCTCCCGCCGCCGTCCCGCGGACGGGACGACGGCGGAGGAGTCCGCCCGCCCGACGGCGGCGGAGCCCTCACGCCCGACGGCACCCGGTGTCCGTGCTGGAGCGCAGGCCGGTTCGGTGGACGCGGCTGGGCAGGCACGCTCGGGCGCGCCCGAACGCGGCCAGGTGAAGTCTGCGCTCGCGGCCAGGCCGGCGGCGGCTAGGACGCCTGAGCCCAACCCGGCCGCAGCCAAAGCGCCCGAGCCCAAGCCGGCGGCACCCAAGACGCCCGAGGACGAGCCGGCCGCGCCCAGGAAGCCCGCCCCCGGGCAGTCCGTGCCCACGGAGCCCGTCGCCGCACCACCTGCGGGCGCGCCTCAGGCCGTGAGTTCCCGTCGGGCGATGCGCGCCGCCCAGGCCGCTGCCGCCGCGCGGGCCGCTGCCGCGGCGGAGGCCGCCGAGCCCAAGGACGAGCCCCGGCCGGCGACCCGCCGACCCGTCGTCCGCGCCCCGCACACCGCCAAGGGCATCCGCACGCTCGACGCCACCGGCACGCTCACCGGCATCCGGCCCGTGCCGCCCGGCGCGCCCACGCCGCCCCAGGGGGTGGCCGCGCCCTCCGCGAAATCTGCACCCGAGTCCGAGGTCACGACCGACCCCGCGGGGTGGGAGTCGGCCGCGGCCCTGCCGGCGGTGCGCGACGACGAGCACACCGTCACCATCCCGACCAGATCGCCGGCCCCACGGTCGCCGTCGACGGCGTCGACGGCCTCCGCCAGCTCGAAGCGGCCGACGCGGTCGGAGCGGCCTGCGCCGTCGCAGCGGCCGACGCCGTCCGAGCGGCCGACGCCGTCCGAGCGGCCGACGCGGTCCGAGCGGCCGACGCCGTCGGACGCTCCGCGTCCGGCGCCGCGTGACCCGCGGCCCATCTCGCCCGCCCGCCCGGCTGCGGGCTCGGTGTCGACCGCCCGGCCCGGGGGCGGCCCCGTCGAGGACGAGCCCGAGCGCACCGTCGCCATGCCCGTGCCGGTCCGAGACGACGCACCGCCGCCGTCCCGCCGCCCGGCCGAGCCCGAGGACGACGAGGAGCCGCTGCGTCCGCAGTGGCCCTCCCTCGCGGAGTACAGCGGCGCGACCGGTGCGTCCCCGGACGAGGCCGAGTCCATCGCGAGCCGCCGGGCCATGCGCGAGCCCACCCCACGCCCGTCGGTGCGCGACCGCGTCACCGCCGCCGCGCGGAACATGACCGCGGCCTCCGCGAATGAGGCGGACGACGAGGACCTGGAGGACGACGACCACGACGACGGGCGCAACACCGCTGCCTCCGTCGTCAAGATTGTCATCCTCGTCCTCGCGGCCGTGATCATCGGCCTGCTCATCGGCCTGCTCGCCTTCAACGAGAACAGCGGCGCGGCCGCGGCGGCCCTCGCGCAGCGGGTGATGGTGCTCACGGGCGGACTGGCGCCGGGCTTGCTCGCGTAAGATCGACCAGACCGCCCCAATTTTCTCAAGGAGACCCGTGTCTGCTGACGATCGTTCCCGCCATCTCGCCGTCGTCGCGGCCCGAGCCGCCGCCGACAAGAAGGCCAAGGAGATCATCGCCCTCGACGTCAGCGAGCAGCTCGTGCTCACCGACGTCTTCCTCGTGGTCTCCGGCGCCAACGAGCGCCAGGTGAAGTCCATCGTCGACGCCATCGAGGAGGCCCTGCACAAGGAGGGCGCCAAGGCGGTCCGCAAGGAGGGCATGACCCAGGCCCGTTGGATCCTCATGGACTACGGCGACATCGTCGTCCACGTCCAGCACGAGGAGGACCGCGAGTTCTACGCCCTCGAGCGGCTCTGGAAGGACTGCCCCGTCGTCGACCTGCCGACCGACCTGTACGTGGCCGCCGAGGAGGACGCCGAGGTCGAGGGCGAGACCGCGCAGGCATGAGCGCCGGCACCATCGTCCTGTGGCGTCACGGGCAGACGGAGTACAACGCGAGCAAGCGCCTTCAGGGGCAGGTGGACATCGCGCTGAACGAGACGGGCAGGGCGCAGGCCGCCCGGGCGGCCGAGGTCCTCGCCGCCCTCGAGCCGACGCGGATCGTCACGTCCGACCTCGTGCGCGCCGCCGCGACCGCGCGGGCGCTCGGCGACCTGACCGGCCTGGAGCCGGCGCCGGACGCGCGCCTGCGCGAGCGCAGCTTCGGTGACTGGGAAGGCCTGACCGCCGAGCAGATCAGGTCGGGCTGGCCCGAGGCGTGGGCCGCGTGGCGCCAGGGCAAGGAGCCCGACGGCGTGGGCGCGGAGACACGCTCCGACGCCGGCCGGCGGGTCGCCGAGGCCGTCGAGGAGGTGGCGGCCGACCTGGGCCGCGACGACGTCCTGGTGGTCGTCGCGCACGGCGCCGCGATCACGCTGGGCCAGTCGGTGCTCCTCGGCCTCGACCCGGCGGCGTGGTTCGGCCTGACGGGCTTGGACAACTGCCGCTGGACCTCGATGCACCCGAACCCCGGGCGCGAGCCCGCATGGCGCCTGGCCGGTTACAACATCGGAGCCGAGGAGTAGGTCAGGACCGCCTGCTCGCCTCGAGCAGCACCGCCATGCGCGGCAGGTTGAACATCTGCGCCGCCTGCATGGGCGACGGCGTCCCGGCGTCCGGGTCCGCCCCTGCCTCCAACAGCATCGACGTGATGCCCTCGTCCTGCTGGAACACCGCGCACACGAGCGCGCTCTGGCCGCGGTCGTTGAGGCGGTGCACGTCCGCCCCGCGCTCGAGCAGGGCCCGCACCGTGTCCGCCTGCTGGTGGTAGGCGGCGAGCGTGAGGAGTGTGTCGCCCTTGGAGTTGGTGAGGTTCACGGGCACGCCGGCGTCGATGCCCGCGGCGAGCTCGGCCGTGGCGCCCTCCCGGGCGAGGTCGAACAGGCGCTCCGCGTAGGCCAGGGCGGCGTCGTCGGGCCGGCCGGTCTCGGGCTGGCCGGTCTCCTCAGGCTGGTCGGTCATGAGGCAAGGGTAGAGGCCGGCGCCGATGAGGTCCCGGGGTGCGCGCGCCCGACGCGCGCCCGTGCGAGCGGCCAAGCACGTGCTCGGGAGGAAGGCCGCCGAGGGATGTACTCCGCAGCAAAGGGGCGAACCAGGGCCGCGGGAGGAGAGTGGCGAGGGTCACGCCGCCCAGGGGCCCCGCGGATTGGCACTTCGGGCCGGCGATGGCTTAAAGTTGTCAACGCCCCGCGGGGCACAGCAAGGGGCTATGGCGCAGTTGGTAGCGCGCTTCCATGGCATGGAAGAGGTCGAGGGTTCGAATCCCTCTAGCTCCACCAGCAGTACCGAAGAGCCGTCCGTGATGGGCGGCTCTTCGTCGTTTCCGGGGTGTCCGAAGGGAGAAGTTCGTGGTCCAGCTCGCCTATGTCATTGCCGGCTCGGAAGCGACCGGCGGCGCCGGCATCCAGGTCGACCTCAAGACCTTCCAGGAGCTCGGCGTCTACGGCGTCGGCACGCTCACCTGCATCGTCTCGTTCGACCCGAAGAACGGCTGGGGACACCGCTTCGTGCCGGTGCCCCCGGGGGTCATCGCGGACCAGATGGAGGCGGCCACCTCCGCCCACGACCTCGACGTCGTCAAGATCGGCATGCTCGGCACGCCCGCCACCATCGAGACGGTCGCGGCGGGGCTGCGGCGTCAGCCCTGGCGCCACGTCGTCCTCGACCCGGTACTCATCTGCAAGGGCCAGGAGGCCGGCGCGGCGCTGGACACGGACAACGCGCTGCGCGAGTCGATCCTGCCGCTGGCGACCATGGTCACCCCCAACCTGTTCGAGGCGCGCACCCTCGCCGGCATGGACCGGATCGAGACCGTGGAGGAGCTCACCGAGGCCGCCCGCCGCATCCACGCGCTCGGCCCGCAGTACGTCCTGGCCAAGGGCGGCGTCGAGCTCCCGGGCGAGGACGCCGTCGACGTCCTCTTCGACGGCGAGGACGTCACCGTCCTGTCCGCGCCCAAGGTGGGCCAGGAGCGGGTCTCCGGCGCCGGGTGCACCCTCGCCGCGGCCGTGACCGCCGAGCTCGCCAAGGGCGCGGACGTCCGCTCCGCCGTCGCCCTGGCGAAGGACTTCGTCACCGCCGGGATCAACGGCCGGGTAGCCGCCCACACCCCGTTCGACACCGTGTGGCAGGGCGCCTACGCGGGCTGAGCGGCCAGCACGCCCCGCGAGGCCAGCAGGTTCGGGAACTGGTCGGCGGGCAGCCGGGCGAAGAGCCGGTCGAAGACCTCGGCGCGGTCGAACTGCAGCGCGTGGGCCCGGGCCCGCTCCTCCCACACCCGGCGCTCCTGCGGCGAGAGCTCGAGCACGGCCCGGTCCAGGGCCGCCGCGATGGCGTCGGCGTCCCCGGCGGGTACGTAGATCGCGCAGTCGCCGACCGCCTCCCGGATGCCGCCGACGTCGGTGGTGATCACGGGGCCGCCCCCGGCGAGCATCTTCTCGACCAGGGCGATGCCGAACGTCTCGACGAACTCCGGCAGCGGCTTGCTGGGCAGCACGTACGCGGCGCTGCCGGCCATGAGGTAGGGCTTCTCGCCGTCGTCGACGTCATCGAGGAACGTGATGCGGTCCCGGGCGCCGGACGCCGCGGCGACCTCGCGCAGGGTCTCGGCCTCCGGGCCGCGGCCGGCGATCACGAGGCGCAGCCCCTCCCGGGAGCGGCTGCGGGCGAAGCCGGCGATGAGGTCGTCGACGCCCTTGGCCTTGCTCAGGCGGGACAGGAACAGGACGTAGCCGTCGCGGTCCAGGCCGCGGCGGGCGAGCGTCCGGCCCAGCTCGCCGTCGTCGAGGTCGAGGTAGGCACCGGTGTCGATCGCCGGGTAGGAGATCCCGACCCGCTCCCGGCAGCGCCGCGCGAAGGTCGTGCCGTGCCGGTCGTCGATCTGGGTGGCCTCGGCGATGATGAGGTCGCGGGTGTACGCGGACACGGCCACGCAGTGGTCCTGGCTGAGGTAGCTCGACAGGACGTGCGCCGCGGCGCCGAACCGGTCCTCGTCGACGCAGGCGCGCACCACGTTGGTCACGTCGGAGCCGACCGCCTCGGCGATGGTCGTGACGTTCACCGGCAGCCCGGTGTCCCGGGCGGCGCGGACGGCGTCGGCGACGACGACGGTGTGCGGGCTGAGGTACAGCGACAGGCACACGGTGGGCACGCCGTCGGTGAACAGCTCGACGAGCCGGCCGGTCAGGCCGGCGAGGTAGCGCCCGTCGGGCACCTTGTAGTCCCCGACCGGCGCGGGCCGCTCGACGATGATGCCCTCGCTGTAGGGCAGGACGCGGTCCAGCGGCTTGAGCGGCAGGCCGGCCTCCTGCAGGCGCTCGATCGGCCACGTCACGATCCGCACCTCGTCGAAGCCCCGCGTCAGGGCGGCCTCGGCGAGGTTGCGGGCCTCGCCGGAGTGGCCGCAGATCACCGGGTCGGCGCGCACGATGATCACGAGGCGGTTCTGGGGCTTGGTCACGGTGTGGTTACCTCCGGTAGCGGGGACGTCGGGGCGCGGCGGCCCCTGGACGGTGGTCGGTTACGGGCTCCCCAGCCACCGGGGGCGGGTCCCAGCTCGACGATGAGCCGTCCGCCTCGGTGCAGCTCGTCGCCGCGCAGCCACGTGCGTCCCAGGGGTTCGCCGTTGAGCTGGACCGACTGTACATACTGCGCCGGTCCGGTGGGCCGCGGCTCGACGAAGCCGCGTGTCTCGACCGCGAAGGACTCCTCCCCGACGCGGATCCGCGACTGCGCGAAGGAGGGGGCGTTGATGAGGAACAGGTTCTGGCCGGCGACCGGGAACAGGCCGAGGGAGGCCCACACGTACCACGAGCTGAGCGCCCCCGAGTCATCGTTGCCCGGTAGCCCGCCGCGGCCGGTCCCGAACTGCTGGTGCAGCACGGCGTGGACGACGTCGGCGGTGCGGTCCGGACGCCCGGCGTACTGGTAGGCCCAGGGTGACTCCATGTCGGGCTCGTTGTTCAGGCCCTCGAACCGGTGCAGGGCGTAGCCGCGCGCGAGCTCGTCGATCGTGGGCCGCACGCCCGGCTGCGTGACCGGTTCGGCGCCGACGCCGAAGAACTCGTCCAGCAGGGCGACGAAGGCGTCGTCGCCGCCCGCCAGGGCGATGCGGGCGGCCATGTCGTGGACCAGACGGAAGGAGTAGTTCCACCGGCCGCCCTCGTAGAACGTGGAGTCCTTGAGCAGCCCGGTGCCGGCGTCGAAGGCGTTCACCCACCGCGTGGCGAGCTCGTCGAACTCCCCGGCCAGCGCCTCGTCCCCGACGTGCCGGGCCACCCTGGCGGTGCACCAGTACCCGAACGCGAGGTCGAGGGTGTGGCTGATCGGGTGGGCCTCCCCGCGCAGGAGGAAGTCCTCGCCGTAGGTGCGGCGCAGGTCGTTGTGCATGTGGGCCAGCGCCCACTCCCAGTCGATGCCCGGCAGGCCGAGCTGGCACAGGTCGGCCAGGAACGTGTGGGCCAGGGCGCTGCCCTGCCGGGAGAACCGGTCCGCGCCCCGGGCCATGCGGTAGCCGATGGGGAAGTTGCCCTCCTCCTCGCAGATGGTCAGGAGCGCCCGGGCGATCTCCACGGCCCGCTCGGGCAGCAGGGTGGTCAGCAGCGGCAGCTGGGTGCGGTAGATGTCCCACATCGTGCTGATGTCGAACACGAACGGCCCGTCGGAGGGCCAGAACGGGCTCTCCGCGGGCGCGAGGCAGGGCTTGATGAGGGAGTGGTAGAGCGCCGTGGAGAACACGGCCTGCCGGTCCCGCGAGGGCGTGTCCACCGTGACCAGCTGCAGGCGTTCGCGCCACGCGCTCGTGGTGCTCTCGCGGCGGGCGGTGAAGCTCGACGGGCCGGGCCCGCAGTCGCGGTAGAGGTTCGCGCGGGCCTGCTCGACGCCGCGCAGGGAGAAGCCCATCCGCAGCTCGACCGTCTGGCCCGACTCGCTCGGGCCCGCCCACATGAGGCCGAACGGGCGCAGCGTGGTGGGGCGGATGTAGTCAAAGTCAAGGCGTGTCCCGCCGGGCATGAGGCGCCGGTCGTACCAGAGCATCTGGCGCCACTGGTCGTGGTCGCACTCGAGGTGGACGGCCAGCGGCGCGCCCTCGACGACGATCTCGCCCTGCGCGACGCCGGGGCCGACCGAGCGGAGCTTGGCCCGCAGCGGGACGGTCGCGCCGAAGGGGATGTCCAGGCCGCCGAGGGAGAGGTCGACGACCAGGCGGGCGTCGCGGTGGCGGGGGAAGGTGTAGCGGTGGACGGCGCTCTTGGGGCCCACGGTGATCTCGCACCGGATGCCGGGGCCGAGGGTCGCCGCGTACCAGCCGGGCTCGGCCTGCTCCTCGTGCACCTCCCACCGCGTCCCCAGGGCGTCGAGCGGCTCGATCATCGGGGTGACGCGGAAGTAGTTGTAGTACTTCCGGATGGCGCCCGTGCCGGACTGCTGGAAGTGGGTGAAGCCCGAGGCGAGCTGGCGGTCGTGGAGGAGGGGCGGGACGCCCTCGGTGCTCAGGTCGTAGCGGCCGTAGCCGGTGGGGTAGGCGCCGGAGTACGCGCAGGCCGAGACCATACCCAGCGGGTAGGTCGCGCCGGGGTGGGTGTTGCCGACCTGCGGCTTGGGCCACCACCACGTCGCCGCCAGCCCGACCGGCGGGGGCAGGTCGGTGGGCTCGGTCCCGAGGAACGGGTCGACGCGCTCGATCATCCGCGCGTCCGGGTCGCCGCTCGTGCCCGGGTCCGCGTCCGCGCCCGCACCCGCGCCCGGCCCGTGGTCAGGACCGCGCACCCGCTCGTGTCGTCGCCCATGGCCAGACGATAGGGCGAGAAGCGTCCGTCGCGTGTCCGTCATGACCCCGAGGTTTCGTCCGCAGAAATGCGGGATGACGATCTCGTGAACGCTTGAGCGGGAGCGCGGGCCAGCGCAATCTCTCCGTCTCGGAGGCGCTACGTTGCCGAGGGAGTTATCCGAAAAACGACAAAAGGGAACCGATGCCACGCACTGGGAGCAGGGGGCGCACGCGTGCCTGGGGGCCGTTGGCGGCCCTCACCACGCTGGCGCTGGCGGGAACCGGGGCGGCAACGCCGGCGTTCGCCGCAGTCGATCCAGCCACGCATGACGCAGGCAGCACCACGGCGGCACACACAGCCGCGGCCGCCGGCGGGGCTGTCTTCATCAGCGAGATCCACTACGACAACGCCGGTCCGGCGGACACGGGGGAGGCCGTAGAGGTGCAGGCTCCGGCCGGCACCGACCTGACCGGGTGGCAGCTTGTCCGCTACAACGGCAACGGTGGGGCCACCTACAGCAGCCCCGCCGCACAGGGTTCGTTCGGTGGCGTGGTTCCGGAGGCAGGCGTCGTCGTCCAGCACTACGCGAAGGACGGTCTGCAGAACGGTTCGCCCGACGGCGTGGCGCTCGTCCGGCCCGACGGCACCGTGGCCGAGTTCCTGTCCTACGAGGGTTCCTTCGCCGCGACGAACGGCCCGGCGAGCGGGCGGACGAGCACGGACATCGGGGTCGCCGAGACAAACAGCACCCCCGAGGGCCACTCTCTGCAGAAGATCGACGGAGCCTGGACCGGCCCGTCCGCCGGCACCTTCGGCGCCCTCAACGGCGGCGCCGCGGACCCCGACCCCGAGCCCACGACCGACCCCGTCGAGCCCGGCACGGACACCCACACCATTGCCGAGGTCCAGGGCACCGGTGCCGCCAGCCCGCTGGCCGGCACGACCGTGACCACCTCCGGCGTCGTCACCGCCGTCTACCCGACCGGCGGCTTCAACGGGTACTACCTCCAGACGCCCGGAACCGGCGGCGACACGGACCTCAGCGCCCGCACCACCTCGGACGGCCTCTTCGTCTACTCCGCCGCCACGGTCGGCAGCGTCAGGACCGGCGACCACGTGCAGGTCACCGGCGCCGTGTCGGAGTACAACGGGCTGACCCAGATTACCGTGGCCGCCGGCGGCGCCGCCGTCCTGACCGAGCCGGCCGAGGCCGTCAAGCCCGTGCCCTTCGCGCTGCCCCGCGCGGAGGACCGCCGCGAGGCCTTCGAGGGCATGCTCGTCGAGCCCGACGCCGGGTACGTCGTCTCCGACACGTACGGCCTCGGCGGCTTCGGCACCAGCGCGTTCGGGTCCATCGGCCTGGCCTACGGCGACAAGCCGCTCGTGCAGGAGAGCGACGTCGCCGCCCCCGGCACCCCCGAGATCGACGCCATCGCGGCGGACAACGCCGCCCGCGCCATCACGCTCGACGACGGGCAGTCCGCCCGCACGGCCGCCGGCGCCCAGGTCCCGTACCTGACCGGCGAGCCCGACGTGCGCACGGGCGCGACGCTGACCTTCCACCAGCCAGTGGTCCTCGACTACCGCTTCCAGTGGAACTTCCAGCCCACGGCGCCGGTGACCGGCAACGCCGACGGCATGGTGAGCTTCGACGGCGGCAACACGCAGGCGGCCAACGCCGCCCCGCAGCTGGATGGCGGCAACCTGCGCCTCGCCTCGTTCAACGTGCTCAACTACTTCACCACGCTGGGCGCGGACCTGCCCGGCTGCACGCCGTACACCGACCGCGCCGGCGACCCGGTCACCGTCAGCGGCGGCTGCGACGCCCGCGGCGCCTGGGAGGGCGAGGACCTCCAGCGCCAGCAGGGCAAGATCGTCACGGCCATCAACGGCCTGGGTGCCGCCGTCGTCTCCCTCGAGGAGATCGAGAACTCGGCGCACTTCGGCAAGGACCGCGACGCCGCCCTCGCCGCGCTGGTCGACGCCCTGAACGCCCAGGCGGGCGCGGGGACGTGGGCCTACGCGAAGTCCCCGGCCGCGCAGCCGGACCTGGCGGAGCAGGACGTGATCCGCAACGCCTTCATCTACCAGCCCGCGGCCGTCGAGCCGGTCGGCGAGTCGGTGATGCTCGCCGACGCGGCGTTCGACAACGCCCGCGAGCCGCTGGCCCAGGCCTTCAGGGTCGGCAGCGACTACGCGTTCCTGGCGGTGTCCAACCACTTCAAGTCCAAGGGCGGGAGCTGCGGCACGCCCGTCGAGGGCTGCTTCAACGCCGACCGCGAGGCGCAGGCGAACGCGCTCGTCGCCTTCGCCGAGGCCACCGCGGCCGACGCCGGGATCGAGGACATCTTCCTGCTGGGCGACTTCAACGCCTACTCGCAGGAGTCCCCGATCACGGCCATCACCGGCGCCGGCTACACCGCGCTCAACACGGAGGAGCCGACCTACGTCTTCGACGGCAAGGTCGGGTCCCTCGACCACGTCTTCGCCAGCGCCTCGGCCGCGGCGCGCGTCGCCGACGTGGACGTGTGGCGCATCAACGCCCCCGAGTCCGTGCTCGCCGAGTACTCGCGCCACAACTACTTCGCCAGCGAGCACGTCGTCGACGGCACCCCGTACCGCTCCTCCGACCACGACCCGATCGTCGTCGCGCTGGACGTGCCGGGCGCCGCGCCGACGGTGGACCTCTCGCTGCTGTCCATCAACGACTTCCACGGCCGGATCGAGGCGGACGGCCAGTCGGCCGGCGCCGCGGTGCTCTCCTGCGCCGTCGACCAGTTCCGGGCGCAGAACCCGAACACGCTGTTCGTCTCCGCGGGAGACAACATCGGCGCCTCGACGTTCACGTCGTTCATCCAGCAGGACCAGCCCACGCTGGACGCCCTGAACGCCATCGGCCTGGACGTCTCGGCCCTGGGCAACCACGAGTTCGACCAGGGCCAGGACGACGTCAACGGCCGCGTCGCCGACGCCTCGGACTTCCCCTACGTCGCCGCCAACATCGTCGACGCCTCCGGCAAGCCGGCGTACGAGCCGTACGTCGTCAGAGAGGTCGACGGCGTCACGGTCGGCTTCGTCGGCGTCATCACCGAGGAGATGCCCGCCCTCGTCTCCCCGGCCGGCATCGCGGGGCTGACCTTCACCGACATGGGGGAGGCGGCCAACACCTACGCCAAGCAGCTCTCCGACGGTGACGCGGCGAACGGCGAGGCGGACGTCGTCGTCGTGCTCGCGCACGACGGCTCGGCCACGCCGGACCTCGCCGGCGCCGCAGGCACCGCCTACGGTGACCTCGTCGCCGGGGCGGACGAGAACATCGACGCGATCATCTCGGGCCACACCCACCAGGCCTACGTCCAGGACGTGGGCGGCATGTGGGTCACCCAGACCGGCCAGTACGGCGAGGCCCTGGGGCACCTGACCCTGACGGTGGACCGCGCCACCGGCGACGTCACCGCGGCCACGGCCGAGAACGTCGACCTGGTCACCGCCAGCGGCCCGCACTGCGCCGGCGACCCCGCGGTCAAGGGCATCGTCGACGCCGCGACCGCCAAGGCGAACGAGCTCGGCTCCCAGCCCCTCGGCGGCCTCATCGCGGACCTCAACCGGGCCCGGCAGGCCGACGGCAAGACGGAGAACCGGGGCGGCGAGTCCACCCTGGGCAACGCCGTCGCGGACGTCCAGCTCTGGGCGGCGCAGCGCACCAACCCGGGCGCCGACGTCGCGTTCATGAACCCCGGCGGGCTGCGGGCGGACCTGAAGTTCGCCGCTTCCGGCGCCGAGGGCGACGGCGTGGTGACCTACAAGGAGGCGGCCGTCGTCCAGCCGTTCGCCAACACCCTGGTCACCACAGACCTCACCGGCGAGCAGATCACACAGGTGCTCGAGCAGCAGTGGCAGCCTGCGGGCGCCAGCCGGCCGTTCCTCAAGCTCGGGGTCTCGGACGGGCTGTTCTACACCTACGACCCGGACGCGGCCGCCGGGCAGCGGATCCTCTCCGTGACGCTCGACGGCACGGCCCTCGACCCGGCCGCGACCTACACCGTGGTGGCCAACTCGTTCCTCGCCGCCGGCGGGGACAACTTCTCCACCCTGGGGAAGGGCACGAACGCCGCGGACACCGGCCAGTCGGACCTCACGGCGATGGTGGACTACCTGGGCGAGTTCACGTCCCTGAGCCCCGACTACGGCCAGCGGGCGGTCGGCGTGAACTGGGTCTCCGACCCCGGCGCCACGTACAAGGCGGGCGAGCAGGTCTCCCTCGACCTCTCGTCGCTGGCGTTCTCCACCACCGAGCCCAAGCCGGCGACGGCGACCGCGACCCTAGGCGGGACGCAGGTCGCCACCGCCCCGGTCGACCCGGCGGTGGTGGACACCACCGACGAGGTGGGCCGCGCGGCGGTGCGGGTCACCGTGCCCGCGGACGCCACGGGCGCGCTCGACCTGGTGGTCACGGACTCCAACGGCACGACGGTGACGGTGCCGGTGACCGTCGCCGACGCGGAGGAGGAGAAGCCGCCGTCGCCGGGGCAGCAGCTGCGCGGCTGGCTGGGCAAGCTGCTGAAGAAGTTCCTCCCGTGGTTCCCCTGGTGGCGCTGATCGGGTGAGGGCGGACGGCGCTGCGGAGCGCGAGTGGTGCCGGCCACCCCAGCACGAGGTCCCGTCGGCCGCGCACAGCGCGGCGGGCGGGACCTCGTGCGTCGCGGGCGGTCCGGCACGGCCCTGACTGGCCGTCTACCCGACCTCACGCCGCGTCGGCCGGCGCACCACCCGCGACACCGACACTCTCTTCCCGGGCCCCGCCCTCCGTTCGCGCGGGGTCCGGGCGGCCGAGCCCGGCCGGAACGGCGCCCGCCGAGCCCGTGCCCGTGCCCGTCGAAGCGTCGGCGTGGTGCCGTCGCGGCCGCAGGCGCACGTGACCCTGGCCGATGAGGATGCCGAGGATGACGATGGCGGCGCCGATGGGCTGGTTGATGCTGAGGGTCTCGTGGAGGACGACGACGCCGAGCACGACCCCGACGACGGGCGTGAGGTAGGTGACCGTCGAGGCGAGGGTCGCACCCCAGGCGATGACCACGTCGGTGTTCCAGATGAAGGCGACCCCGGTGCCCAGGGCGCCGAGCACGACGATCGAGGCCACGATCGCCGGGGTCAGGGTCACCGGCGAGGTGGCGACGAACGGCGCGAGGACCAGCATGATGAGCGCCGCGATGCCGATCTGCGTGGCGGCCACGGTGACGGCGTCGTAGCGGTGCCCGGTGAGGAACCGGCGCATGTAGACGAAGCCGAGTCCGTAGCAGGCGGTCGCGCCGAGGGCCGCGAGCTGGGCCAGGTAGTGGTGCTCGCCCGCGGGGGCGCTGGCGAGCGTCCACGGCGCCGCGACGACCACGACGCCGGCCGCCGCGAGGCTGAGCGCGGCGGTCCGCCCCCGGGTCAGCCGCTCCGCCGGCAGCGCGACGAGCGAGAAGAGCAGCGTCATGATCGGGGTGGTGGCGTTGTAGATGCTCGACAGGCCGGACGGGATGTACTGCCCGGCCCAGGCGAAGAGCAGGAACGGCAGCACGCACAGCAGGATGCCGATCATCGTCAGGTGCCCCAGGACCCGTGGCTCCCGGGGCCAGCGGCGCCTCGTGACGAGCATGATGAGCGTCAGCGTGACGGCACCGGTCACCAGCCGGCCGAGCACGACCTGGGTGGGGGAGAGCCCGTCGAGGGAGACGCGGATGAACAGGAAGCTCGCGCCCCAGATCACCGCGAGCGCGGCGAACTTGAGCAGGGTGGCCCGCTGGGGCCGGGCGGCGGCGGTCATGGTCTTCTTCCGGTCGGCTTGAACCCCGGGGCGTCAACAGCGGCGCAAGGGCGCGCATTCCGGCGCGCGGGCGACGTACCCGACCGGAGCCCCGCCCTCATCCTGGCTCGCCCAGCTCTGTGTACTTCGCGTTCGAGCCGCGGGAGAGGTCGACGGGGTACTTGGCGGCATTCTTCGTGATCTTGGCGTGGACGGCGGCGTCCAGGTCGATGCCGAGCGAGTCGGCGATCTCGACGAGGTAGGTGAAGACGTCGGCGAGCTCGTCGGCCAGCGCGTCGCGGCCCGCGTCGGTCCGTGCGTGGGCGCGGACCTCCTCGTCGGTGCGCCACTGCATGAGCTCGGCCAGCTCGCCGACCTCGCCCACCAGGGCGAGGGTGAGGTTGCGCGGCGTGTGGAACTGCGCCCAGTCGCGCTCGTCGGTGAAGGCACGCAGCCGGGTGAGCACGTCGGAGATGTCCATGGGGATGGTCTACCGCACGGCGCCGACACCGCCGGTACGCGGCGTCACGCGGCCGACGCCACCGCGGCCGGCGGAGTACGCGGAGTGCGGGATCCGCACGGAGCTCCCCGGTGGCGGCGTGGTAGGCCTCGAGGTCCGCACCCGCTACCCCGAGGAGGGGCTCATCCGGGTCACCGTCACCGAGACGCCGGACCGGGCCTGGAAGCTCTCCCTCCGGGTGCCGGGCTGGGCGGACCGGGTCACGCTGCGCCGCGGCGATGTGACCCGGGAGGTGGGCCCCGGTGACGCGACCGTCGAGGGGCCGCGGGCCGCTGGTGACACGGTCGAGCTGGACCTGCCGATGCGGGCGCGGTGGACGTGGCCGGACCCCGAGATCGACGCGTTGCGGGGGAAGGTGGCCGTCGAGCGCGGCCCGGTCGTGTACCGCCTGGAGTCCGTGGACATGGGCCACGACGTCGAGACGGCCGAGGTGGTCGTGGTCGAGCCGCCAGTGGACGAGGACAGCCGGGTGCTCGTGCCCGTGCGGGTGGGACGTAGCAGCGCGCATGCTCGCGTCCATGCTGATCACGCTCGTCGCGAGAACCGTTCGACCGGTGTGGGCCACCTGTCCGCGCTCATCCCGGTGACGGTGGCTCTGGATCCGTTCGCAGGCGGATCGGAGCCGTGAGCGATCGGATCGCGCCACAAACACGCTTCACGGTCGCGGGCAATTGGCGGAATCATGCGGGTGCCGACTTTAGGCCCGGCCCGTTCCCGTCGGCTTTGTGGCGCGATTTCACCGCGCCGGGCAGCACATCGGTGCGTGGCCCCCACCGTTGGGGTTGCCGCGCGGCCAGGCTCCGGGAAGATGGCAAACTCACGGACGTCAAGAAGGGACCGTCATGGCAGATATCGTCGATGTCATCAAGGCTCAGCACCGCGAGGTGGAGAAGCTGCTCGAGAAGGCGGAGGAGGGCGGCCCGGCGGCCGCGGGATTCCTGCAGCAGGTGAACGACCTGCTCAAGCCGCACTCCGAGGCGGAGGAGTCCTTCGTCTATCCCACCATCCGGGAGCGCCGGGAGGACGAGGCGGACCAGGTCCACGACAGCGTTGCCGAGCACCATCACATCGAGGAGCTCCTCGAGGAGCTCGTCAGCACGGACCCCGAGACTCCCGGCTACGACGGGAAGCTCGCGGCCCTGGTGGGCGAGCTGAGCCACCACGTCGAGGAGGAGGAGCAGGACCTCCTGCCCGTGCTCGCGAAGGTCCTCAGCGCGGAGGAGCGAGAGGAGATGGGGCAGCGGTTCGCCCGCGAGACGGGCGCCGGGGACCGCCCGGCCGCGGCCGCCACCGAGGCCGGCGGCAAGGAGCCGACCAAGGAGGAGCTCTACGAGAAGGCGCAGGAGCAGGACGTTCCCGGCCGCTCGAGCATGACCAAGGACGAGCTCAAGGACGCCGTCCAGTCCGACTGAGGTCCGTCGCAGGCGCCGGTCAGCCCGAAGGGCTGGCCGGCGCCGCGCGCTGTCTGCCCCGGCACCCGCGCCGCGCTACGTCTGTGCCTCATCCGGGCGCCACACTTTGCCGTACCGGTGCCCCCGGGCGCCCTATGGTGGTGGCTGAGGGCAGCGGGTTCGGCTGAAGGGGACGAAGATGTCTCGGACGAGAGCGATCGTGCCCACCCGCGGCGTGCGGCTCGTCGCCGTCCTGGCCTGTGGCGGCGCGCTCCTGGCCGGCTGCGGCGGCGGCGGGAACGAGCCCGGCCCGGGACCAAGCGCCTCGGCGCCGACCACGCCCGCGGCCCCGCCCAGGTCCACGCCGCCGACCCAGTCCCCGGAGGTGAGTGTGGAACCCGAGGCGCAGTCGGCCGCGGACGCGGCAGTCGCCGACCTCAAGGCGCGACCCGAGACCGGCGGCGAGCCCGTCCGGGTCCTGATTGCTCGCCGGGAGACTTTCCCGGACAGTGCCCTGGGCTGCCCGAAGCCCGGCATGAGCTACACCCAGGTCCTCACCGAGGGATACCGCGTGATCCTCGCCCGCGGTGACCGGGAGTGGCTCTACACGGCGGGATCCGACGGCGTCCCGAGCATGTGCCCCTCCGGCGAGCCGGACGGCGGCAGGGCGGCCGGCACCGCGCCGACGGCCTGAGCGCGCGGCCGTCACACCGTCCGCCGCGAGCCGGGCGGCCCGTGCCGGATGCCCACGCCGTCGGCGGCCCGCACCGCAACCGGTGCGGGTCCGCCGAGGGCCGGGGGCGCTACCTCAGGCGGTGCGGCGGACGTCGATCGCGCTGACCACCGGCAGGTTCTTCACCGGCGCGAAAGCGATCTCGATCCCGGCGCCGCCGGCCGCCGTCACCGTCGTGGTGACGTCGTAGGGCGTGTGCTGGCCGACCTTGGCGACCAGGTCGAGGCCCGTCTCCACCGGTGCGCCGTTGACGGCGACGTCGAAGATGCGCCAGCCCACGGGCACCTGGACGGTGCCGTCGGGCGCGGGGACCGCGTACCCGTCGCCGCCGACGTCACCCACCGAGGTGATCTCGGCCATCCGAAGCGTGACCTCGTACGCGCCGTCGGGCACGTCGAACCGGTAGGCGGACATGCCCTTGCGGTAGGTCTGGTACAGCGGGTCCTCGTCGCTGCCGTTCACCCAGTTGTTCTTCATCCAGCCGTACCCGGCGGTGAAGTCGGGCGCCACCGCGCCCCACGCCCCGGGGGTGTACTCGCGGTCCTCGACCCACACCGTGCCGTCGGGGTCGGTGTACTGCACGATCGCGCCGGTGGAGACGGCGAGCCGTTCGAAGGGCACCTCCGGGTCGGCCAGGAGCGGGGCGTGGTACGTGAAGTCCACGATCGCCTCGTCGCTGAGCCGGTCGCCCGAGGGGCTCGTGGCCGTCGCCGAGAGCACGTTGGTGCCGTGGACGAAGGGCACCATCCAGGCGGCGTACCCGATGGAGTCGGTCGGCCTGACCCCGAGCGAGACGCCGCCCAGGAAAAGCTCGACCTCGGCGGCGTTGGAGTAGACCGTCACGGTCTGCTCCACCGGCTGGTAGCCGGCGGCGCCGTCGGGGCCGATGCCGGCGCGGTGGTCCCACAGGTCGGTGGCGATGTGGAGCACGTCGACGCCCCGCCAGGCCTGCATGAGGTGGTAGACGGGCTTGGGTGTGCGGTCGGAGAGCATGAGGCCCTTGGTGTTCACGTGCGGCACGGAGCCGGTGCGGGACTCGGAGCCGAAGTCGAACTGCGACCAGTACGTGGTGCCGGCCAGCCAGGGCCGCTCGTCGATCTGGCGGAGGTAGCTCTCGAGGTAGTACTGCTGGAACTCGATGCTCTGGTCCTGGTAGTTCGCGTACCCGGCGAGCCGGGGCAGGTCGCCGGGGACCACCCGGTGCAGGCGCGGGTCGGAGTCGGCGCCGAACTCCGAGATCCACAGGACCCGCTCGGGGTGAGCGGCGTGCTCGGCGTCGAGGTAGGGGCCGAACTGCTCCGCCTTGCCGCCGTACCAGCCGTGGTAGAGGTTCCAGCCCCACACCATCGGGATGTCCGCGATGCCCGAGGTGTTGTACAGCGCCGCCTGGTGGCCGACCATCGCGGTCAGGCGGGTGGCGTCCTCGGCCCGGACCAGCTCGTCGCCCTGCCGCAGCATGTCGTGGATGAACTCGACGTAGCCGGCGGGCTGCGGGCTGGGCAGCCGCAGCAGGATCTCGTTCATCGTTCCCCACACGACGATCGAGGGGTGGTTGTGGTGCTGGCGCACCATGTCCCGGATGTTGTTGAGGTGGTTGTCGACGAACGCCTGGGTCATCGTCGCCCTGTTGACCATGGGCGCCTCCTCCCAGAGGAGGAGGCCGAGCTCGTCGGCGGCCTCGAGGACGGCCGGCGCCTGGGGGTAGTGGGCCAGGCGGATGACGTTGGCGCCCATGGCCTTGATGATCTCGAGGTCGCGGATGTGGTCGGCGTCGGTGAGCGCGTTGCCCCGGCCGACGATGTCCTGGTGGCGGTTGGTGCCGCGGAGCGGGTAGGCCTGGCCGTTGAGGGAGAAGCCCGTTGCCGGGTCGGCGGAGAACCAGCGCACGCCCAGCGGGCTGTCGACGCGGTCACGACCGCCCTGTCCGGAGTCGACGACGGTCGCCACCTGGTACAGGTAGGGCGACTCCGGCGACCACAGGTGCGGGCGTACGATCGCCGGCAGCCGCAGCTCGAACTCGCCGGCGGTCCCGGCGCCCAGGCGCACCTCGGTTCGGGCCTCGACCACTGTGCGGCCGTCGGCGTCGAGCACCGTGGCGCGCACCTGCGCCGTCTCCGCGCGCGCGGAGTCGTTGACCACGCGCCCGCGGACCCGCACCGTGGCCTGCGAGGCCGTGGCCACGGGCGTGTCGACCCGCACGCCGGGGGAGGCGTGGTCGAGGACGTCGAGGTGGACCTCGTCCGTGGCGACGAGCCAGACGTTGCGGTAGAGCCCGCCGTAGTAGGTCCAGTCGCCGGAGTACGGCGGGACGTCATCCATGTGGGTGTTGTCCACGCGCACGGCGACGACGGCGTCCTTGCCGGGGCCGACGCGGCGGAGCTGGTCGGTGATCTCGACGCTGAAGGCGGTGTAGCCGCCGACGTGCCCGCCGACCCGCTCGCCGTCGACGTAGACGTCGGCGACCTGGAAGGCGCCCTCGAAGTACAGGAAGACTCGCTTCTTCTTCAGCGCGCCCGTCATCTTCACCGAGCGGCGGTACCACCCGGGGCCGCGGTAGAACCCCGGCGTGTCATCGAGGGAGTCCTCGGCGTTCCAGGTGTGGGGGATCGAGACTGGCTGCCAGACCGCGGCGTCGAGCCCTGGCTGCTGCGCGCCCGCGGGGTCGCCGAGCATGTGCCGCCAACCCTCACCCAGGAGTTCGCGGTCGCGCTGGCGGGTGGCCTGCGGGGGCCGGCGGTTCTGGGCGTAGGCGGGCTGCGCCAGGACGGACAGAGCGGCGCCGGCGGCCATGCCGGTCAGCACGCTGCGGCGTCTTGGGCCGGTCGGCTCTTGGGTGGGGATCATCATCGAGTCCTCTCGTCACGGGCGCACCCCTCCGTGCGCCACCCGGACGACCCTCCGGTATCGGACACAACGGACCTATTAGTTGCCATGAGTTGCCGCGTGAGCCTCCGCCAGAAAATGCGTTGCCGCCGCAACGCCCCGGTGGCACATTCGGGTCGTCCGGGTGAGTCAGCAGCCGGCCCGCCGTGGCGGGTCCCGGTCCTGCGGGTCGACCCGCCGGGACGTCTGCCTGCGGAGCAGATCTGGCAAAGGTGCTCGTCACCGAGGGGTTCGACTCCCCAGGGGACGTCGCCGCCCGGGTGCACGCGAGCTGAACGCCAGCGGACCGCGGCTGCCCCTACGGAGCCACGGCCCCCGCGCCGGCCGCGCCGGGCGGCGCCGTCCACCGCGACGAGGCGCATCACGAGGCGAGCACGAATCAGAAGGAGGAAGCAGGGCATGGCGTTGTTCACGATGACGGTGCAGTCGCGCCGCGCGGCGGTCAGGTACCGCCACGGGCGCCCCGAGCGCGTGCTCGAGGTCGGCCGCCACCCGCGGGCCTGGGGTGCGCGGGACGTCGTCGTGGAGCTCCGCGAGAACCTGCTGAGCCTCGCTCCTCAGGAGGTGCCCACCGCGGACGGCGTCTCCGTGAAGGCCACCGCCGTCGTGAGGTGGTCGGTCACGGACCCCGTCAGGTTTCTCGAGCAGACCACGGACCCGGTCGGCCACGTCTACCTGGCGACCCAGGTCGCCCTCCGCGCGGCCCTGGCCGGGCTGACCGTCGAGGACCTCGGGCGTGGCTCGGCGCTGCCCGCCGCGCAGCTGACGGCGGCGACCGACGCGGCGGCGCGGGCCGTCGGGGTTGCGGTCACCGAGGTGGTGGTCAAGGACGTCATCGTCCCGCGCGAGCTGCGGGCGGCGGCCGTCGAGGTCGCCGTGGCGCGCCAGCGGGGGCTGGCGATGCTCGAGCAGGCACGCTCCGAGACGGCGGCGCTGCGCTCGATGACCAACGCCGCCAGGCTGCTCGACGACCACCCGGCGCTGGCCCAGCTGCGCCTGGTGCAGGCGGCGCCGCCGGGCACGCAGGTCGTGCTGCAGGTCGGCGGTCGGCACTCGCAGCAGTGACGCCGGCCCCGCCCGGGAGAGTCCTCCCGGGCCGGGCCGGGCCGGGCCCGGCCCGGCGCCCCGCCGCCCGTCCGAGGGACGAGCGGTCGGCCACGGGCCATCATGGTGCGGGGCGCCCGCGCGAGCGGCGCCGGCTGAACGCGACCGAGAGGCACCATCGTGACCGATACCAAGGACATCTCCCGGACCGAGCAGTGGCGGGCACTGGCCGCCGCCGCCGAGGAGGCCCGGGGGAGCCATCTGCGCGACCTGTTTGCGGCCGACCCGGACCGCGGGACCCGCCTCGCGGCCGAGGCCGTCGACCTCTATGTCGACTACTCGAAGAACCTCGTCACGGAGGAGACGCTCGGCCTGCTGGTGGACCTGGCCCGGGCCGCGGGCCTGCCCGAGCGCATCGAGGCGATGTTCCGCGGGGACCACATCAACACCACCGAGGACCGCGCCGTCCTGCACACCGCCCTGCGGGCCCCGCGCGACGCGAAGCTGGTCGTCGACGGCCAGGACGTCATCGCCGACGTCCACGAGGTCCTCGACCGCATGGCCGCCTTCTCGGACAAGGTCCGCTCGGGGGAGTGGACCGGCCACACCGGCAAGCGGCTGACGACCATCGTCAACATCGGCATCGGCGGCTCCGACCTCGGCCCCAAGATGGCCACCATCGCGCTCGCGCCCTACGCCGACCCCGACATCACCTCGGTGTTCGTCTCCAACGTCGACGGCGACGACATCGCCGCCGCCCTGAAGGACGCGGACCCCGAGGAGACGCTGTTCATCATCGCGTCGAAGACCTTCACCACCATCGAGACCATCACCAACGCCAAGACCGCCCGCGCCTGGCTCCTCGACGCCCTGGGCGACGACGCCGCCGTCGCCAAGCACTTCGTGGCCGTGTCCACAAACGCGGAGAAGGTCGCCGAGTTCGGCATCGACACCGCCAACATGTTCGGCTTCTGGGACTGGGTCGGCGGCCGGTACTCCTACGACTCCGCCGTCGGGCTGTCCGTGATGATCGCCGTCGGCCCGGACAGCTTCCGCGAGATGCTCGCCGGCTTCCACGCCATGGACGAGCACTTCCGCACCGCGCCGCTCGAGCGCAACGTCCCCGTCCTCCTCGGGCTCGTCGGGACCTGGTACCGCAACTTCCAGGGCACCTCCACCCACGCCGTGCTGCCCTACAACCAGTACCTCTCCCGGTTCCCCGCGTACCTGCAGCAGCTCGACATGGAGTCCAACGGCAAGTCCGTCACGCTCGACGGCGAGCCCGTCACCTACCAGACCGGCCCGGTCGTCTGGGGGGAGCCAGGCACGAACGGCCAGCACGCCTTCTACCAGCTCATCCACCAGGGCACGCAGACGGTGCCGGCCGACTTCATCGGCTTCATCCACCCGGCCGACGAGGTGCCCGGCCACCACGACCTCCTCACCGCGAACCTCCTCGCGCAGACCGAGGCGCTCGCCTTCGGCAAGACGCCCGACGAGGTCCGGGCCGACGGCGTGCCCGAGGAGCTCGTGGCGCACAAGACCTTCGCGGGCAACCACCCGACCACACTCATCATGGCGCCGAGGCTGACGCCGTCGGTGCTCGGCCAGCTCGTGGCTCTGTACGAGCACAAGGTCTTCACCCAGGGCACGATCTGGAACATCAACTCCTTCGACCAGTGGGGCGTCGAGCTGGGCAAGGTGCTGGCCAACCGGATCGTGCCGTCGCTCACCGACGACGCCGAGCCCGACCTGGCGCACGACTCGTCGACCAACGCGCTCATCCGCCGCTACCGCGACCAGCGCCGCGTTGACGGAGCCGGCGGGCGCTGAGCCGACGGCGGGCGCTCGACGCCGACGGCGGGGCAGGACGTGGGACGGCCCGGGACCTTCTGGTCCCGGGCCGTTCGCGTGTGCTACGTCAGTGGGTCTGGTTCCTCGACCTATGCCCGATCATGGGCGGTGCCGGTGCTCTGCGAAGCATCAGGTGCTCTGCGATGCATCAACGGCCAACTTGTCGCGAGTCGCCAGACGGCCGGGTAGCGATGTCGGTACTCGTCACTGCTACGCATCACCTGCCAGGGTGGCTCCGCACCGATCCTCCACCGCCGACGAGGCGGGTGCACTCTCGCCCCTCCGCCCGGGGGAGTCTCGGTCTTATGCGTCCAGGTTAGTCACCGCGGCGGGCATGCGGTAGGCCTTAGGGCTCTTCCGCCCGCGAACCTTTCGCACGCCGCCACCGCGCCTTCCGCCCCGTCCGGACGCCGGTCCGCCCGGCCCGGCAGCTGCGCAGGTCAGGTCAGGTCCCGCCGCCGCAGGAGCGCCAGCGCGGCGCCCGCGAACACCATCAGGTACGCCGCCAAGGTCCAGGCCGCCGCCGGCCCGCCGAGCACGTCCAGCACGCCCGGCGCCCCGCCGGCGCCCATCCCCTCGGCGCCGAGCGCCCCGGCCAGGGACCCGGCTGCCGAGCCGGGGAGCCGGTCGGTCACCGCGGGCATCCCGTCGATGAGGCCGGAGACCCCGCGCAGCAGGTTCTCGATCACCAGCGCCCACACCAGGCCGAGCCCGGCGGCCAGCGCCGGCCCCTTCGCCAGGGCGCCGACGAGCACCCCGCCGGCGGCCCACATGCCCAGCACGAGGAGGCCGCCGCCCACCGACCGGGCCAGGTCGCCCACAGCGGGCGGCGCGGTGGAGGCGTCCTCGACGGCGGCGATCACCCCGGCGGCGGCCAGGTCCGCGGCCGTGGTGAGCAGGACGACGCCGACCACCGCCACGGCGAGCGCCACCAGCGTGCCGCCGAACGCGGCCACGCGCCCGGGGC
This sequence comes from Georgenia sp. SYP-B2076, assembly GCF_003991205.1. Taxonomy (GTDB): domain Bacteria; phylum Actinomycetota; class Actinomycetes; order Actinomycetales; family Actinomycetaceae; genus Georgenia. The sequence continues at coordinate 206,978 of NZ_RXOZ01000035.1, forward strand.
CCTGGGCGAGGACGGTCTTCCAGGTCCCCCAGGAGTACCCGCTGCCGATGGCCAGCGCCCCGAGGATCATGACGATCGCGCCGCCGAACATGGGCATGCCCTGCACGAGCGTGCCCGGCACCGCGGCCGGCAGCAGCCCGGCGAGCAGCGCCTCGGGCGGGAGGCCGCCGGCGGCGTCGGGGCCGCCGCCGCCGCGGTAGCCGATGTACGGGAAGACGTACGCGAAGAGCAGGTTGAGGATCGTCCAGACCCCCACGAGCACCCAGGTGGTGGGCCAGCGCCACAGGCGGCGCAGCTCGGCTCGGGCGGAACGGGCCAGGTCGGTGTTCATCGGGCCACCTCCATGGGGCGGGGGTCGGCGGTCATCTCGAAGAAGACCTCTTCCAGGGAGCGTTCGACGGGGCTGATCTCGTGGACGTCGACGCCGGCGCCCACGAGCGCGCGGAGCAACCCAGGCACGACGGCGGAGCCGGCGGCCAGCCGCAGCGCCGCCGCGCCCGCAGCACCCGCTGTGTCCGCCCCGCCCGCCGCGCCCTCGACGGCGACGGCGCCGGCCCCCACCACCCGGGCGGCGACGGCGCGCGCAGCATCCAGCGGGGTGGCCCGCAGCCGCAGGGAGGTCCCGCCGCGCAGCTGGGCGACGGTGCTCTCGACCAGCAGCCGGCCGCCGGCGATGACGCCGACCCGGTCGCAGATCTGCTGGACCTCGGCCAGCAGGTGGCTGGAGAGCAGCACCGTCTGCCCGCCGGCGGCGACGTCCAGGAGGAGGTCGCGCATGTCCGCCATGCCGGCGGGGTCGAGGCCGTTGGTGGGCTCGTCGAGCACCACCAGGTCCGGCTCGCCGAGCAGGGCGGCGGCCACGCCGAGGCGCTGCTTCATGCCCAGGGAGTACGTGCGGAACCGGTCCCGGCCGCGCGCCGCGAGGTCCACGCGCGCCAGCGCGGCGTCCGCGGCCCGCGCGTCCAGGCCCCGGTAGCGGGCCAGGACGCGGAGGTTCTCCCTGCCGGAGAGGTACGGGTAGAAGCCCGGGCCCTCGACGAGCGCGCCGATCCGGGCCAGCGCGGCGGGCGTGCCCGGCGGCGCGCCCAGCACGGCGGCGGTGCCGGCGGTGGGCCGGACCTGCCCGAGCAGCATGCGCATCGTGGTGGTCTTGCCCGCGCCGTTGGGGCCGAGGAAGCCGTAGACCTCTCCGGCGCGCACCGTCATCGACACGGCGTCGACGGCGCGGCGCGGCCCGTAGACCTTGGTCAGCCCGCTGGTGGTCACGATCGGTGTGTTCATGCGTTCCAGCGTCCGCGGCGGGGGCGTCGCCGTCGTCCCCCACGCGTCGGCCGGGACGTACGAGGATCTGCGTACGCCGGGCACGCCCACAGGTGGACGACGGCCGGGGGGCGCGCGCCTATCGTGGGGCCGTGGCGGACGTGGGGCGGTCGGGCGTCAGGCCCGGGGACGTGCTCCTCGCCGGGGCCCTGGCGCTCTTCGCGGCGGGCGGCACCGTGCCCGCGGGGCTCAACCAGCCGGAGGCCCTCCCGCCCGACGTCATCGCGTACGTGCTCACCACTCTCGCGGCCGCGGCGCTGGTGCTCTGGCGGGTCGCACCCGCTGGCGTGTTCGCGACGGTCGCCGTCGTCCTCGGGGCCTACCTCGCGCTCGGCTACCCCTACGGGCCGATCATGATCACCGGCGCCGTCGCCGCCGGGCTGATGGCGTCGGCCCGCCCGCTGCGCACGGCGGTGGTCGCGGGCGGCGCCGCCGTCGTCGTCCTGGCCCTGGCGGTGCTCTTCCGCACGGTGCTGGCCCCCACGGCACCCGGCGCGGTGAGCGTCCAGCTGCTGGGGGTGCTGGTCTGGACCGCGCTGCCGCTCGCCATCGGGGTCACGGTCCGCACCCGCCGGGACGCCGCGGCGCGGGTGCGGGCCGAGCAGGCGCTGCGGGTGGTCTCGGAGGAGCGGCTGCGCATGGCGCAGGAGGTCCACGACGTCGTCGGCCACGGCCTCGCCGTCATCGCGCTGCAGGCCGGCGCCGGCCTGCACGTGCTCGACCACGACCCCGCCCGGGCCCGCGCCGCCCTCGAGGCGATCCGCGACACCAGCCGGGAGTCCCTCGACGGGCTGCGCGCCGAGCTGGCGAGCCTGCGCGGCGACGCCGCCCGCCGGCCGGCCCTGGGCCTCGACGACCTCGAGGCGCTCGTCGGGCGGGTCCGCGCCGGCGGGCTCGACGTGCGCCTGGACCTCGCGCGGCCGGACCCGGAGGTGGCGCCGGCGGTCGGGGACGCCGCCTACCGGATCGTGCAGGAGGCCCTGACCAACGTGCTGCGCCACGCCGGCGCCGGGGCCGCCGCCGTCGTCCGCGTCCACCCGGCGCGCGGCCGGCTGCTCGTCGAGGTCGCGGACACCGGGGCCGGGCCGCCACCCGGGGGCCTGGCGCCGGGCAGCGGGGTCGCCGGGATGCGGGCGCGGGCCGAGCGGGCCGGTGGCACGCTCGAGGTCGCCGGCCGCCCCGGCGGCGGGGTGCGGGTGCGTGCCCGGCTGCCGTTGGCCGGACCGTTGTCCCGGCCGCCGCTGGCGGGGGACGCGCCGTGATCCGCGTCGTGGTGGCCGACGACCAGAGCCTCATCCGCCTCGGGCTGCGCACGATCCTGGACGCCGAGGACGACGTCGCGCTCGTCGCGGAAGCCGCCGACGGGCGCGAGGCGCTCGCGGCCGTGCGCCAGGTGCGGCCCGACGTCGTCCTCATGGACATCCGCATGCCGGGGCTGGACGGGCTGGCGGCGCTCGCGGAGATCTCCGCCGACCCGGCGCTCGCGGACGTCCGGGTCATCATGCTGACCACGTTCGAGCTGGACGAGTACGTGTTCGAGGCGCTGCGCGGCGGCGCCAGCGGGTTCCTGCTCAAGGACGCCGACTCGGCCGAGCTCCTCCGCGCGATCCGCGCGGTGGCCGACGGCGGGTCGCTGCTCGCGCCGTCGGTCACCCGGACCGTCATCCGGGCGTTCGCCGGCCGGGCGCGGCAGGCGCCCGCGCCGCACCCCGGGCTGGGTCGGCTGACCGAGCGCGAGCGGGAGATGGTGGCGTGGGTCGCCACCGGCCGGTCCAACGACGAGATCGCCCGCGCGCTCGTCGTCAGCCCGGCAACCGTGCGCACGCACGTGGGCCGCGCGATGCTCAAGCTCGGCGCGCGGGACCGCGCGCAGCTGGTGGTGTTCGCGTACGAGTCCGGGCTGCGGGTCGACGACGGCGGGTGAGGCGCGGGCGGCACCTCAGCCCGCAGCCACCTGCACCGGCTCCGGGATCGTCCGGTCCAGCGGGTGCGCGATCTCGTCGCCAGGCATCCGGGCCAGCAGCCACGCCGCAGCGCCGAAGAGCACCGGCACCAGCGACGCCACCACGAACACCGGCCGCAGCCCGACCGCCTCGCCCACCGGCCCGGCCAGCGCCATCGACACCGGCATGAGCAGCAGGGACACGAAGAAGTCCAGGCTGGAGACCCGGCCGAGCAGCGCCGGGGGCACCCGCCGCTGCAGCAGCGTGCCCCAGATGACGTTCCCCACGCCGCTGGTCAGGCCGACGACGAACACCGCCGCCACCATCACCGACAGCCGGTCGGTCAGCCCGACGGCGGCGAACGGCACGCTGCCCAGGGCCCAGGAGAGCACCAGCGTGGTGAGGTACCGGCGCGGCAGCCGCCAGGACGCGACGACGAGCGAGCCGATCGCGCTGCCGACGCCGAACGCCGCGAGCACGAGGGCGAAGTGCTCGGGGCCGCCGCCGGCCTGGTCACGCACCGCGAAGGGCAGCAGCACCTCGATGGGGCCCATCATCAGCAGCACCCAACCGCAGGCGAACAGCAGCGTGCCCAGCAACCACGGCGTGCGGACCATGTACGCGACGCCCTCGCCCAGGTCGGCGCCCATGGCGCGCAGCGGGTGGGCGGCGCTCGGCTCCCGGCACACCGGGCGGGTGCGCATGAGCGCCAGACCGACGACGGCGAGCACCTGGAGGGAGGCGACCAGCACCAGGGCGAGCCCGGGGGAGGCGGCGGCGAGCGCGGCGCTGGCCAGCGCCGGGCCGGCGGCCTGCATGAGCGCCGGGCGCATCATGCCCTCGACGCCGTTGGCGGCGAGGAGCTGCTCGGACGGCAGGATCGTGGGCAGGAGGGCCGAGTAGGCCGGGTAGAAGAACCCGTCGGTCGCGCCGACGACGACCGCGAGCACCACCATGTGCCACAGCTCGAGGTTGCCCGTGAGCGAGAGCCAGGCGCCGGCGCCGATGCAGACGGCCTTCGTGGCCTCGACGCCCATGAGGATCCAGCGCTGCGAGACCCGGTCGGCGAGGACCCCGCCGAGCAGGACGGCGGCGACGGCGCCGACGGCGGAGCCCGTGGCGACCTGGGAGAGCTGGACCGGTCCGCCGCCGAGGGCGATGACCTGCCAGACGACGGCGACGAGCCACATCCCGGTCCCCAGCAGGGACAGGGTCAGGGCGCCGATCAGCACCCGGTACTGGGCGACGGCGAACGGGCGCAGCGCGCGGGGGAGGCCCGGGCGGGCGCGGCCGGGCGTCGTGGCGCGGGACATGGTGCCTCTTTCGTGCGCGCGCCGGGTAGGCGCGGATCGGTGGATCTCTCCAGCGTGAGACCTTAACGCCGTCGCCGTCCACGGAATTTCGGGTGCCGGTGTCGCGATGGCGCTGGTGAGAGAGCCGCTACGGCGGCGGCGGCGGCGCCGGTCCGCTCAGCCGACACACCCCGCCGTGCGCGTCAGGACCCTGCCTGGTCTCGGCGCGCCCACGGGCGCGCTCACCGCGGGCGCGCCCATGCGGCGCGCTCGCGGTGGGCGAACTGCGCGAACGTGGTGGGCTCGCGGCCGAGGACCGTGCGCACGTCGTCCGTCAGGCCGGCGGCCAGCCCGACCCGGGCGGTGGTGTAGATGGCGGCGGTGACCGCGACCATGCCCCACGGCATGTGGAGGGCGCGGCGTGCGTGCCGGGCGTACCGCAGGACGCCGGGCCGGGCGTACCGGATCGGTCGGCCGAGCTCGGCGGTCAGGATGGCGGCGGCCTGGTCGTAGGTGAGCGCCTCGCTCCCGGTGACGGTCCACGCGCGCCCGGCGTGGCGGTCCGGGTCGAGCAGGGCTGCGGCAGCGACCGCGCCGACGTCGTGGGCGTCGACGAACGCCGTAGCCCCGCGGCCGGCCGGCACGACGATCTCGTCCCGGTCCCGGATGTCGGCCGCGTGCGTGGTCGAGAGGTTCTGGTCGAAGAACGAGGCGCGGACGAACGTCCAGCCCAGCCCCGAGGCGCGCAGCCACCTCTCGATCGCCGCGTGCGGCACGACGGGGTTGCGCTCGGCGCCCTGCAACGACAGCAGCACCATGTGGCGCACCCCCGCGTCCCGCGCCGCGGCCAACGCCGGGATGATGTCGCGCCTGGCGTTGCCCAGCGCCGGCGGGCGCACTACGAACATCACCTCGATGCCGGCGAAGGCGCCGGGCCACGTCGCCTCGTCGGTGAAGTCGAACCGGACGCCCGTCATCTGCCCCGGCCGTGGTGCCGGGCCGCGACCCGGACGCGGTGTGCGGCCGTCGCGGCTCGCCGCGCGCACGTCGGCGCCCGCGCGCACGAGGGCGTCGACCACGGCGCGGCCGACATTGCCGCTGGCTCCGGTGACGAGGACGGGCGCGCGCATCATGTATGTAGCGTACATACAACTAGGCTGCGTGCATGACCACCCTCCCGACCCCGGGCGTCCACGACGACGACCTCGCCGCCCTCGACCGCGCGCTCCTGCAGCTGCGGCGCTTCGTCACGGCTGTCACCCCGCAGGTGCACGACGGCGATCGGGTGATCGAGTCCTCCACCCTGCTCATCGTCGAGGTCCTCATGGCGGCCGGCCGGCCCCTGTCGGTCCGGGAGCTGGCGGACGAGCTCGACGTCGCGCACTCGACCGCGAGCCGGCTGGTCGACCGTGCCGCCGCCACCGGCGCGGTCACCCGCACCACCAGCGACCACGACGCGCGCCGACGCGCCGTCGACCTGACTACCGCGGGCCGGGAGCTGGCCGCCCGGGCCCGCGAGCACCGGCAGGCCCACCTCGCCGCGATCCTCGCCGAGTGGGCACCCGCCGAGGCCGCCCAGCTGGCACGGACCCTCGGCCGCTTCGCCGAGCAGACCCGGCGCACCGCGCCCCGCCCGCCTCGGCCATCCACCGGTCCTCGGTGAACGAAGGCGCGAGCGCTCAGGCGTGCGGGACGACGACGGCGCGGCCCGAGAGCTGGCCGGACTCGAGCCTGCGGTACGCCTCGAGGGCGTCGTCCATGGAGTAGCGCTCCACCTCGGGGCGGATCTGGCCCGCGCGGTACATGGCGACCACCTCGTCCGGCGTTCACCGGCGCACCTCGACGGCCGGCGGGACGGAAGGAGGCCCACAGCGAAGCGGCCCGGGCACGAGGGCCCGAGCCGCTGCTTGCACCATCTGGAGGGTCAGTCGCTCGACTTATGCCCGATCATGGACTGTGCCGGTGCTTCGATCAGCATCAACGGCCGGTTCGTTCGCGAGTCGCCTGACGGCCTGATAGCGATGTCCGAGTACCCACTACGTGCACATCACCCGCTTCCACTCGCTGACTTCGGGAGGCGTCGATGCCTCCCTGCGGCTGAGCGAGCCCGGCGACCGGGTGCCGTCCTCAGCGACGTCTTCGGGTCGCCCAGGTGGGCCCCCGAGCCGCTGCAACCAGCTCGATCGTCGTGCCGTCCAACTGCCATCATCCTGGCACCCCCGTGACGGGGATCACGGGGACGTTCGTCCCGCCGCCGCGAGAAGCTTCGACCGGCTCGCGCGGCAGGGCTCAGGGGGCGCTCTCGCTCAGATCAGGAAGGTCCGCCTCGCCGGCATCTGCGGCGAGCACACTGACGGCCTCGTCCACGCCGTCCACCAGGTGGAGGCGGGCGCCCATGTCCCGGCCGCGGCCGAGGGCCTCCAGGACGGGCCACACCGGCACGGTCTCGCTCCAGTGCCGCCGCCCGACGAGCACCATGGGCGCCACCGCGGAACGGTCAGCGTAGTAGTTCTCGCACGCGTCCTGGAAGATCTCCTGCACGGTGCCGGCCGCGCCGGGCAGGAACACGATCCCGGCCGAGGCCAGGTGCAGGAGGACGTCCTCGCGGATCGCGTTCTTGAAGTACTTGGCGATGTCCGTGGCGAAGGCGTTGGGCGGCTCGTGCCCGTAGTGCCAGGTGGGGATGCCGAGGGAACGCACGCCGTCCGGCCACCGGTTCAGCACCTCGAACGCGGTCATGGCCCAGTCGTCCACCGACGGGGTGAAGCCCGGGACGACGGCGAGCATCTCCAGCGCGGCGTCGAGCTCGCGGGCCGGCCGGGCCGAGAGGTAGGCGCCGAGGTTGGCCGCCTCCATGGCGCCCGGGCCGCCGCCGGTGGCCACGGTGAGCCCGGCCCCGGCGAGCCGGTGGGCCAGGCGGGCGGCCGCCGCGTAGGACGCCGAGCCGCGGGCCAGGGCATGCCCGCCCATGATACCGACGAGGCCGCGACCGAGGACGAACTCGTCCAGCGCGTCGTCGATGGAGTGGTCGTGCAGCGCCTTGGCGAGGCTGCGGTCGAGCTGCGGTTCCTGCTTCGACCAGGCGTACACCCGCGCGTCGAGGGTGTCGTGGTAGCCCGCCACCAGGTGGTCGTACAGCTCACCGGGGGTGTACAGGTGTGCGCGGTACTGGTTGACCGGGACGTCGGGGACCTCCGGGAAGACCAGGGCGCCGCGGGCGCGCAGGCTCTGCTCGTCCACCTCCGCGAGCCCGCAGCCGAGGAACAGGGCCCCGGTGGGGTCGAGGCGGCGCAGCACCGGGCCGCGCTCCCGCAGGTCGACGTTCTGCAGGTGCCAACCCGCCATGGCCCGCGCCCCGGAGGCGACGCGTTCGTCGAAGTCCGCCAACGACTCGATCTCGACCGTGCGCCCGCGCTGTTGTTTCACACCGGGGGAACCTACCCGGGCGCGGTGCACCCTGCCGTGGAACGCCGCCGGATCGGCGCGCCTGGGACCGCGAAGTGATGTAATCTTACATCATGCTTCGTACCCAGATTTCGCTAACCGAAGCGGACCGGCGGCTCCTCGACGCGGAGGCCGCCCGGACGGGTCGGTCAATCTCCGCCCTCATCCGCGATGCCGTAGCCAAGGTCTATGGCTCCCAGGGGGACGTCGATGCCGACCTCCGGGCCATCGACGGCGCGTCGGGTGCGTGGGCGGGCCGTGATGTCGACGGCGAGGCGTACGTCGAGAGCCTGCGAACCGGCGGCCGGCTGAACGAGGCGGGCTCACGGTGACGGTCGTCGTCGACACGTCGGTGCTCATCGATGTGCTTCGGGGAAATACGGCTGCCGCCGCAGTGCTCCGAGAAGCGCGGACGGTCGGCCCGCTGCACGCGAGCGAGGTGACCCGGTTGGAGGTGCTGGCCGGCATGCGTGCGCCAGAGGAGGGCGCGACCCGTGCGCTGCTGGGCGTGCTCACCTGGCATCCATTGGATGAGGAGCTCGCCGAGCTCGCCGGTAGCCTCGGGCGCGCATGGCTCCCTGGGAACCACGGGATCGACTCCGCAGATCTCGCCATCGCCGCGACGGCCGTCGCCCTCGGCGCGCACCTGCTCACCCGCAATGTCCGGCACTTCCCGATGTTCGAGGAGCTGTCCAGCCCGTACTGAGCATCCGAACGAGGCGCGGGCTCGAGCGGCACGTCCGCTCGACATCAGTCCCGTGCCCGAGCCGGCATCACGTTCCTGGCCCGATGGGGAGACGTATGGATGCTCGTCGTCGGCGTATTCGTGCCTTCACTGTCCGCTAACCTCTGGCATGTCTCGCTTCACACAGCGCTGGAGGATCGACCATGTCCGTGGAGCCCCCCGTGCACGCCGTCAACGGCGCGCACACCTCGGTGATCAAGGCGCGGTGGGGCGCCGGGAGCATCCTCTCGATCGTGCTGTGCCTGCTGATGTTCGTCCTCCTGTCCACGTACTCGGGCCTGTGGTTCTTGCTGCCGGTCCCGCTCGTGGTGTTCGCATGGCGGTGGTTCAGCGCTCGCAATGAGTCGTCGCTCGCCTCGGTGAACGCGGTGCCCGCCGACCCCATCGGTCACGCGCCGCTGCTCGGTCACGTCCAGGCGGCAGCGGAGAGGCTCGGCATCGCGATGCCTGCCGTCTATGTCAGCCCGCAGCCGGTCCTGAACGCCTTCGCCACGACGGACCGAGAAGGCGGGGCCATCTGCCTCTTTCAGGCCACCATCGACGCGCTGCCCGACGATGAGCTCGCCGCCGTGGTGGCGCACGAGGTGGGCCACCTGAAGAACCGCGACTCCGCATACATGACCTTCTTCGATGCCGTGCGGTGGTCGCTGACGGCGATCATTGCGGTGCTCGGCGTCATCGTCGTGGTCTGCATGGCAGTCCTGGCGATGTTCAGCCGGAGCGCGCGCGGCGCACTCGGGCTGTCGACCGCGTTCGTCGGCGCGCTGACTGCCTTGGGTGCTGGCGCGGCATACCTCCTGGTCACCGCGGGGCAACGGTCGCGGGAGTTCATGGCAGACCGACTCGCGGCGCAGGTCCACCCAGATCCGCTCGCGCTGGGCAGGGCGCTGCAGCGCATGGCTTCGGCGAGCCGCCGGTGGCGTGTGGGCGAGGTTCCGGCGTCAGTCGCGGCGCTGTGCATCGTGCAGCCGTTCGTGCCGGGGTTCTTGTCCAGCATCGTGTCGTCGCACCCGAGCACCGACCGCCGCATCAAGCGGCTCGAGAGGCTGGTCGGTGCGGAGCGCGCGATCGAGAGCAACGGGGCTGCCGCCGCCCGGGACTGGGACCACGCGCATGCGGCACTGGAGGCGCAGGTCGCGCACGCGCGCAACGCTCAACCGTCGGAGATCGTCGGGCCGGCGCCCTTTGCGCCGATGCGCAACGAGCAGGTCTGGGCGACGATCCCAGCGAAGCTGGTGAAGCCCCGCACGCGGCAGGGGCAGCTCTCGTTCATAGTGGCCGACGACGGGGTCGCCGTGCTCACCACTGCCCGAGTGGTCTTCAGCGGGCCCGCGGGGCGCACCGAGTGGCGCTGGGACAAGGCCTACGACCACTCGTGGCGGTCCGGGGTGCTCGGTGGCGACGCCGTGCTGATCCAGGTGACCAACCGGCAGAAGCCGTCGGGCCTGCAGTTCGCCCTGCAGCACGCCGGCGGTGCTCGGCTCGCGCTCGAGCTGGCGCTGGCCGAGTCACGTGGGAGTCGCGCCGATCTTGTGGCGCACCTCGAGGCGCAGGTACGCGAGCATGAGCGAAGGAGGCCCGCGTCCGTCGAGGGGTGATCCTGGGTACGGCAGCGACGGCTGAAGTCCGCTGCCCACCGGGCAGCGGATCGCTCGCTCCACCGTGGAGTCAAGGGCGCGAGGCTCCGGTTGCCTCAGCCGACGGCGGCCCTGAGCGCCTCGAGCCGCGCGACCGCCTCGTCGAGGAGGGCCGGGTCGGTGCCGCGCACGACGATGTTCGTGCCCCGGACGTCGCCGTCGCGGAACGGGTAGGAGCCGACGCTGACGTGCGGCATGGTCTCGGCGAGCTCGCGCAGCGGGGTGGCG
>NZ_RXOZ01000036.1 GCF_003991205.1 Georgenia sp. SYP-B2076
AACGTGCCCGGTACCAGGCGGTCATGGACCGTGCGCCGTCGAGCGCCCAGAGGCCGTCCGCCTCGATGGTCGCCAGCGCGCGGGCGCCGAGCGCCTCTGCCTTGCGCCGGACCTGCTCGACACCGTCAAGCACCGCGAGCACCGACTGGCCGGGAACGTCATGGAGATCGATGGCCTGCAGCCCGACCAGGATCTCCTGGATCTGGGCCAGCCCGTCCTCGAGGGCTGCGGCCGGGGTGCGGTCCTCGAGGAGCGACATGTCCAGCACCTCCCCAAAAGATACCGATGGGTAAGTCTTCTGAGCCCAGCCTATTGAACACTCGTACGGCAGCACAAGAGATTTTGACCTGTGAATTAAATTTGTGGAAACGATGGCATCATCGCCACCTGTGGAAAGAATGGCATCATCGCCCTATGGAAAGAATGGCGGAGCAAGGCCACGGTATGACGGGAAGGTATGTGTGAGGCGGGCGGGCACGCGGCCAGCGGAACCGCCGCAACCACCCACTGAGGCGGCCGCGCGAGCAGCGGCGTGATGCGGCAATGGACCACTGGAGTTGTCGCCGCCCGGCCGTCGTGGCGCGCCGGCCACCGTGGCACCCCTGGCGTCGCAGCACCCCTAGGGCGGCGGGACGCCCCGCCTCAACCGGAGCGCTCGGCAGGTCGCGCCCCGGTGGGGGCGGACATCACCCACGATCCCCCGCGTGGGGTCGGTGCAGGCCAGCAGGAGACGACGTGACGCCGAGCGCTCACGCCGGCAGCGGCGCCCCGCGCCGGGCTCGTGTGATCGTGGACTGCCCGAGCACGCGTGTGCCGGAGTAGACCACGAGCGACTGCCCGGGCGCGATGCCCCGCAGCGGCGTCGACAGCCGTGCCTCCAGCGCACCCCCGTCACGAGCGCCGTCCGCACCGGCAGCGGCCGCGCCGGCACCGCCCACATTCGAGACCGCCTCCCCGGTGCCCGTCGCACCTGCGCCGTCGTCCGCGGGGCGGCGGCGCACCTGCGCCGGAACCGGCTCCCCGTGCGCGCGGACCTGCACCTGCACGTCCGTCCACTCCCCCGCCGGGACGTCGTCAGCCAGCCAGACCGTCTTGCCGGCGCTGATCTCGTCGACACTGAGGAGCTCGGAGGGCCCGACGACGATCTGGTTGCTCTGCGGGCGCACCTCGAGCACGTACCTGGGGCGGCCGTCGGCCGCGGGCCTGGTGAGCCCGAGGCCCTTGCGCTGGCCGACGGTGTAGGCGTAGGCGCCGTCGTGCTCGCCGAGCACCTTTCCGTCCGCGTCGACCACCTCACCCGGCTTTGCACCGAGCCGGTCCCGGAGGAACCCCTGGGTGTCGCCGTCGGCGACGAAGCAGATGTCGTAAGAGTCCGGCTTGGCGGAGACGCTGAGGCCGCGCGCCGCGGCCTCCGCGCGCACCGCTTCCTTCGACGGCGCGTCTCCGAGGGGGAAGAGCGAGCGCGCAAGACGCTCCGGGCCCATCACGGCGAGGACGTAGGACTGGTCCTTGAGCGGGTCGGCAGACCGGTGCAGCTCGCGGCGGCCCCCGCCGGCGACCTCGATCCGGGCGTAGTGCCCGGTGGCGACGGCGTCGAAGCCGAGCGCCAGCCCACGGTCGAGGAGGGCGGAGAACTTGATGTGCTCGTTGCAGCGCACGCACGGGTTGGGCGTGCGCCCGGCGGCGTACTCGGAGAGGAAGTCCCCCACGACCGTCTCCTCGAACTCCTCGGACAGGTCCCAGACGTAGTACGGGATGCCCAGGACGTCGGCCGCGCGGCGCGCGTCCCCCGCGTCCTCGATGGAGCAGCAGCCGCGCGAGCCGTTCCGGTGCTGCGCACGCGACCGGCTCAGCGCCATGTGGACCCCGACGACGTCGTGCCCGGCGTCGACGGCGCGGGCCGCGGCGACGGCGGAGTCGACGCCGCCGGACATGGCTGCCAGGACGCGCATCAGTTCACCTTCGGGTCGGGGACGGGCGAGGCAGGGACGGCCAGGTGTGCCGCAGACGCGCCGGGTGCGGCGGGGCGGGACGAAGCCGAACCCGCGACGGGCGGCGTCGGCGACGTCACGCCGGGCGGCCCGGCCGTCCGGTGCCTCTGGGTGGCGTGCGCGCGGCGGGCGCCGGCGATGACGCCCGGCAGTGCGGCGACCGCGGCGTCGACGTCGTCCGCCGTCGTCGTGCGCCCCAGGGAGAACCGGACGGCCGCGCGGGCCTGCTCCTCGGTGCGGCCCATGGCCAGCAGCACGTGCGACGGCTGCTGGACACCGGCCTGGCACGCCGAGCCGGACGACGCCGCGATACCGGCCATGTCGAGGCCGAAGAGAAGAGCGTCGGCGTCGGCGTCGTCCACGGTGAAGTGCGCGGTGCCCGGCAACCAGGCGCTCTCGTCGGCGCCGTCCGGGCCGCTCAGGTGCACCCCGGGCGCGGAGGAGAGCACCGCGGAGATCAGCCGGCCCTTGAGCGCACGCAGGCGGTGCGCCTCGGCCTCCTGCTCGGCGACGGCACCGCCGACCGCGAGCGCGAGCGCCCGCGCACCGGCCACCGCCAGCGTTCCCGAGCGCACCCCGCGCTCCTGCCCGCCGCCGTGCTCGACGGGGGTCAGGGCAAGCTCGCGGCGGGCGATCAGCGCGCCCGTGCCCACCGGGGCGCCGAGCTTGTGGCCCGAGAGGCTCAAGGCGTCGAGCCCCGAGCGGTCGAAGCGCACGGGAATGTGCCCGACCGCCTGGACGGCGTCGGAGTGCACCGGCACGCCGACGGCGTGGGACAGGGCGACGACGCGGTCCATCGGCTGGACCACACCCGTCTCGTTGTTGGCCCACATCACCGACACGACGGCGGACGCGTCCGCATGGTCCGCCAGGTGGCGCTCGAGCGCGTCGAGGTCGAGCACGCCGCCGGCGCCCACGGGCAGGACGTCGAGGTCGGCGTCCTCGTGGCTCGCGAGCCAGTGCGCCGCCTCGAGGACGGCGTGGTGCTCGACGGCGGAGACGGCCAGGCGGGTGCGGGCCGGGTCCGCGGCGCGCCGGGCCCAGTAGGTGCCCTTGACGGCGAGGTTGTCGGCCTCGGTCCCGCCGGACGTGAAGAGGACCTCGGCGGGCTCCGCGCCGAGCGCCGCGGCGAGCTGCTCGCGGGCCTCCTCGAGCCGGCGTCGGGCGTCGCGCCCGTCGGCGTGGAGGGAGGAGGGATTGCCGAGGTGCGTGAGCTCCTCGGCGTAGGCGGCGGCGACCTCCGGGCGCACGGCGGTGGTGGCCGCATGGTCGAGGTAGTGCTGGCTGCCGGTCACGATCACCCAGTCTAGGTACCCGGGCCCCGGTCGACACGGCGGTGAGCGGGGCGCACCGACGGGCACCGGCGGCGTCGGCGGCCGGCGACCGGAGGGGCGACAAAAGCCAGGTCGGCGACGAAGATCGTGCCTGCGAGTGCCATCACCAGATCGATGCCGACCGGTCGGACCTCCGGCGGGTCGGCGTGGAAGGAACACCTCATGGCCACGTACAAGATCGGCTACTTCGTCGGTAGCCTCGCCACCGCCTCGATCAACCGCACCCTCTCCAAGGCGCTGCTCAAGCTCGCGCCGGAGTCCCTCGAGTTCACGGAGATCCCCATCCGGGACCTCCCCCTGTACAGCTACGACTACGACTCGGACTTCCCGCCCGTGGCCCGCGCGCTCAAGGACGCGATCGGCGCCTCGGACGGGATCCTCTTCGTGAGCCCGGAGTACAACCGCTCCATCCCGGGCGGGCTCAAGAACGCCATCGACTGGGGCTCGCGGCCGTGGGGCCAGAACTCGTTCGCCCGCAAGCCCACGGGCATCATCGGCGCCTCTCCCGGTGGCATCGGCACCGCGGTGATGCAGTCCAGCATGCGCAGCGTGCTGAGCTTCCTCGACGCGCCCCAGCTCAACTCCCCCGAGGCCTACATCACCTTCAGGGCAGAGGCCTTCGGCGAGGACGGCGACGTCAAGGACGAGTCCACGGCCACGTTCCTGCGCCACTACATGGACGAGTACGGGGCCTTCGTCGAGCGCGTCCTCGATGCCAACGCCTCGGGGCACATCGGCGACCAGCACGCCGACTCGGCCAAGTGACGCGCTGCGGGTGCCCGATCGGTGACGCGCCGCGGGCCCCCGCCCCGCCGGACGCCCGCCGCCCGACGCGCTGAGCCCCTCAGCCCTGCCGCAGCCGGCGGAGCTCGGCGATCGCCTGCGACAGCACGTCGCTCACATCACCGACGACCCCGAGATCGGCCATCTCGAAGATGGGGGCCTCGGGGTCGTTGTTGATCGCCACGACCGTCTCAGCCGCCTGCATCCCGGCGGTGTGGTGGATCGCGCCGCTGACCCCGGCGCCGATGTACAGGCGCGGGGAGATCGTCACGCCCGTCTGGCCGACCTGCGCGGAGTGCTCGATCCACCCCTCGTCGGTGGCCACGCGGGTCGCGCCCACGGCGGCGCCGAGCTCGTCGGCGAGCTCCTCGACCAGGGTGAAGTCGCCGTCCACGCCCCGGCCGCCGACGACCACGACCTTCGCCTCGGACAGCGGCGCCCGCCCGCCGCGGGGGTGCTCGGTGCGCGAGACCACCCGGACCGCCCGGGCGCCGGCGGAGAAGCCGACCGGCACGCTGACGGCGGTCGCCGCGCCGCTGGGGGCGGGGACCGCCTCGGCGGCGGTGGGCTTGAGGGCCACGACGGGGACACCCCGGGTCACGGCGCAGGTGGTGTCCCAGGTGCCCTGGAGCACCGTCTTGGACACGGCCAGCGTGCCGTCGGCCGTGACGGCGACACCGGTCGCGTCGACGATCGCTCCCGAGCCCAGCGCCACGGCCAGGCGCGCTGCGAGCTCCTTGCCCGCGAAGGTGGAGACGAGCAGCACGGCGGCGGGCTCCACCTCCCTCGCGACGGCGAGGACCGCCTCGGCCGCCACGGCGGTCACCTCGGGCGAGAGCCCGTCCAGCTCCGGGACGTGGACGGTGCCCACGCCGTAGCGGCCGAGCGCGTCGAGGTCCGGCGCGTCGGTCAGGGCCGCGGCGGCGACGCCGGCCGGCCCGGCCAGCGTCCGCGCGAGGGTGAGGACCTCGGCGGACGGCGCGGTCAGGGCGCCGCCGACGTGGTCGACGACGACGAGCACGGGTGCGGTGAGCGTGGTGGGCTCGGTCATGTTCTCTCCTGCCTCAGACAAGCTTGTTCTCGACCAGGAACGCGGCGAGCCGCACACCCGCGTCGCCGGAGTCGGTGATGATCTGTCCCTGCGCCCGCCGGGGCCGCGCCGCTGCGGAGAGCACCCGGGTGCCCGCGCCGGCGGTGCCGACCTCGGGTCCGCCGTCGGCCTCCGCGCCCGTGGACGCCAGGGCCAGGTCGTCGAGGTCCCAGAGGGTCACGGGCTTCTTCTTCGCCGCCAGGATCGCCTTGAAGTTCGGGTAGCGCGGCTCGTTCGCCTCGTCGGTCACCGAGAGCACGGCGGGCAGCTCGGCGGCGAGGACCTCGTCCGCCTCGCCGATCGTGCGGGTGATCGTGAGGGTCCCCTCCGACAGCGTCACCTCGCTCGCCAGGGTCAGCTGCGGCAGGTCGATGGCCGCGGCGAGCGCGGAGGGCAGCATCGCGGTGAGCCCGTCCATCGAGGCCATGCCGGTGACGACGAGGTCCACCGGCACCTCGCCGCCGAGCTTGCGCACGGCGGCGGCGAGCACACGGGCCGTGCCCACGACGTCGGAGCCGGCGATTCGGTCGTCGCTGACATGCACGCCGGAGTGGGCGCCCATCTGCAGGGCGCGTCGGACGGCGTCGACGGCGCCCCCCGGGCCGACGGTCAGCGCGACGACCTCCCCGCCCGTCTCCTCGGCGAGGGACACGGCGGCCTCGACGGCGTTCTCGTCGAGCTCGCTCAGGACGTCGTCCTCCCCGCGCACGAGATGGCCGTCGGAGCCCAGGCTTCGCTCGGACTGCAGGTCGGGGACATGCTTGACGCAGACGACGATCCTCATGGTCCCAGCCTGCCACCTGGCGGCGGACGGGTCGCAATCGGCGCCCGCGCCGCCGCGCGCGTGTGCGCACTCTCACCCGCGTCCCCCGGCCCCCCGGGCACGGCGCCCCGGCGGCGACGGGGGACGGAGGTCCCCCGCGCGGCCGCCGTCCGGCCCCGCGGTCCGGCCCGCGCCCCCACGGCACCGTCCCCGCCACCCCCCATGGCGCCGGCCCCGCCCCGAGCCGGTGCCCCGGCCGCGGCCGTCCCGCGCGCGAACACGCCTGACGTGTGCTGTTGAATGGGCCGGTGACCACCACACACTTCCGACCTCCGGGCCCGGCGACTGCCGTGACGCCGGCCGCCGGGCTGCCGTACGTGGACCGGCCGGCGCCGATCGCGCCGGGCCGCGCCCTCAACCCCCGGCGCCTCGGCGCCCACCTGGTCGGCGACGGCATCGACGTGGCGGTGCACGCGGCCCGGGCGAACCGGGTGGACCTGTGCCTGGTCGACGTCGCCGACGACGGTTCGCTCACCGAGCGCCGCTACCGCCTGCGCGGCCCCGTGACGGGGATCTGGCACGGCCACGTCCCCGGCGTGCGCGCGGGCCAGCGCTACGGCTTCCGGGTGCACGGGCACTGGGACCCGACCGTGGGACTCCTGCACAACCCGGCCAAGCTGCTCCTCGACCCCTACGCGCGCGCCGTCACGGGGCAGGCCCGGGTGGTGCCCGCGATCTACTCGCACACGGTCGACCGGTACCGGGCACCCCTGGACGGCCGCACGAGCGCCGACCGGACCGACTCGGCGCCGTTCGTCCCGCACGGCGTGGTGATGGACGCCGTCTCCCCCGCCGTCGCCGCGCCGCGGGTGCCGTGGTGCCAGACCGTCCTTTACGAGGCGCACGTGCGCGGGCTGACGATGCGGCTGCCCGGCGTCCCCGCCGACCTGCGCGGGACGTACGCCGGCCTCGCGCACCCGGCCACGATCGCGCACCTGTTGGGCCTCGGCATCACGACGGTCGAGCTGCTGCCGATCCACGCGAGCATGTCCGAGCCCTTCCTCACCGACAAGGGGCTGACGAACTACTGGGGCTACAACACCCTGGGCTTCTTCGCGCCCGAGCCGCGCTACGCCACGCGCGCCGCGCAGGACGCCGGGCCCCGGGCGGTCCTCGACGAGGTCCGCGCCATGGTCGGGGGCCTGCACGCGGCGGGCCTCGAGGTCGTTCTCGACGTCGTCTACAACCACACGTCGGAGGCCGGCGCGGACGGCCCGACCCTGAGCCTGCGCGGGCTGGACAACACGGGGTACTACCTGCACGACGGCTCGAGCCCCGCCCGGCTCGCCGACGTCACGGGCACGGGCAACTCGCTGGACTTCCGGCGCACGCGGGTGGTCCAGCTGGCGCTGGACTCGCTGCGCTACTGGGCGGGTGAGATCGGCGTGGACGGCTTCCGCTTCGACCTGGCCGTCACGCTCGGGCGCAACGGGGCGGAGTTCACGCCGTACCACCCGTTCCTCGTCGCCATGGCCACCGACCCCGTGCTGAACCAGACGAAGCTCATCGCCGAGCCGTGGGACCTCGGCCCGGGCGGGTGGCGCACCGGCCAGTTCCCGGCCCCCATGGCGGACTGGAACGACCGGTTCCGGAACGCCGCGCGGACGTTCTGGCTATCCGACGCCGCGGCCCAGTCGAAGGGCACCACGGGGCGCGACCTGCGGGAGCTGGCCACCCGCATGTCCGGCTCCGCGGACCTGTTCGGCCTGGGCGAGGTCCCGGGCGGGCGCGGGCCGCTCGCGTCGATCAACTTCGTCACCGCGCACGACGGCTTCACGCTGGCGGACCTGGTGACGTACGACCACAAGCACAACGAGGACAACCTCGAGGGCAACCGGGACGGCACCGACGACAACCGTTCGTGGAACCACGGCGTCGAGGGGCCGGTCCCGCGCGACTCCCCCTTCGCCGCGGTGCTGCCGGTCCGGCGTCGGTCCATGCGCAACCTCCTGGGCACGCTGCTGCTCTCGGCGGGCACGCCCATGCTCACGGCCGGGGACGAGATCGGGCGGTCCCAGGACGGCAACAACAACGCCTACTGCCAGGACGACGAGGTCTCCTGGGTGGACTGGAGCCCCGTGCCCTGGCGCGAGGACATGTGTGCCACCACCGAGTACCTCCTGCGCCTGCGCCGCGAGCACCCGGTGCTGCACCCCACCCGGTTCGCGTCCGGGCGCCCGGCGGACGGCGACGACCTGCCCGACCTGGCGTGGTTCGACGCGACGGGCTCAGCGATGACGACGCAGCAGTGGCACGACCCGCACCACCGTGTCCTGCAGATGCTGCGCTCGGGCCGGCCGGTGGACGACTCCGACGCCCTGATCATCCTCAACGGGTCGCTCGACCAGCAGCCCGTCGCGCTGACGCCGGGCCGGGGCCGGGACTACGAGCTGGTCTGGGACTCCGCGTGGGAGCGTCCCGAGTACTCCCGCAACGAGGTGGACCACGACCCGCTGAGCATGGTGGCCTCCCCGGGCGAGACGGTGACCATGGAGTCGCTGAGCATGCGGCTCTACCTCGCGCGGCCCTGATCCGTGCCCCGACGCGCGACGGCCGGGGCCCCGGGGTCGGGACGGCCGGGGTCCGGGGTCGGGACGGCCGGGGCCCCGGGGTCGGGACGGCCGGGCCCCTGGGTCGGACTAGGGTGTTCGTCGTGCCGACTTCCCTGCGCTCCTGGTGGCCGTCCACACGACGGGCCTGACGCGCACCATCCATCCGGCCGTCCCACGAGGTGGCCGTCGATCGGGCACCTCGCCCACGGCCCCGACCCACGAGGACACGCATGACCACCGAGCAGACCTCCCCCGCCCCGTCGACCATGGACGACGCCGGCACCGACCTGGCCGAGTCCACCAACGACGCCTCGCTCGAGCGCACGCAGCGCCGCAGCGACGAGATCGAGCGGGAGATCGTCCAGGACGCGTCGAGGTTCCGGGTCCTCACGGGCGACCGGCCCACCGGCAACCTCCACCTGGGCCACTACTTCGGCAGCCTCCTCAACCGGGTCAGGCTGCAGCAGGCCGGGGTCGAGACCTTCGTGCTCGTGGCCGACTACCAGGTCATCACCGACCGTGACGGCGTCGGGCCGGTCCGCGACCGCGTGCTCTCCCTCATCGCGGACTACCTCGCCGTGGGGATCGACGCGGAGCGCTCCACGATCTTCACCCACTCCGCCGTGCCGGCGCTGAACCAGCTCATGCTGCCGTTCCTCAGCGTCGTCACCGACGCCGAGCTGCGCCGCAACCCCACCGTCAAGTCCGAGCTGGACGCCACGGGCGACCGCCCGATGTCGGGCCTCATGCTGACCTACCCCGTGCACCAGGCCGCGGACATCCTCTTCTGCAAGGCGAACCTCGTGCCGGTGGGCAAGGACCAGCTCCCCCACCTGGAGCAGGCCCGCGTCATCGCCCGCCGGTTCGACGAGCGCTACGGCCGGGCCGGGGACGGCTCGCAGCCCGTGTTCCCCCGCCCGGAGGCGCTGCTCTCCGACGCCGCGAGCGTGCTGGGCACCGACGGCCA
This sequence comes from Georgenia sp. SYP-B2076, assembly GCF_003991205.1. GTDB lineage: Bacteria > Actinomycetota > Actinomycetes > Actinomycetales > Actinomycetaceae > Georgenia. The sequence goes on from NZ_RXOZ01000036.1 coordinate 9,541, forward strand.
GAAGATGAGCAAGTCGCGCGGCAACTCGATCGAGCTGGGCATGGACGCGGACACGACGGCGAAGCTCCTGAAGCGTGCGGTCACCGACGCCGACCGCCACATCACGTACGACCCGGTCGGGCGCCCCGAGGTCTCCAACCTCGTGCTGCTCGCCGCGCTCTCGACCGGTCGCCGGCCCGAGGACGTGGCCGAGGAGATCGGCGACGGCGGCGGGGCGGCCCTGAAGAAGGCCGCGATCGAGGGCGTCAACGAGATGCTCGCCCCCGTGCGTGCGCGCCGCGCGGAGCTGACTGCCGACCCCGGCTACCTCCTGCAGGTGCTGCGGCGCGGCAACGACCGCGCCAACGCCGTCGCCGAGGCCACCCTGGCGGAGGTCCGCGAGGCCATGAGCATGGTCTACTGACCTGCCGATCCGGCTCTGCTCACGGGCCGTTCGAGTCTGCTGACCGTTCCGGGTCGGGCGGCGGTGCTCGTGCCCTACCTTGGCGCCATGGACGGTGGCGTCGGCGGGATCATCCTGTGGCTGGTGACGCTCTTCGCCGTCTACTGGTCGGTGCGGGCGGCGGTGAAGGACGGCATCCTCGACGCCGCCCACGCCCGCGACAAGGAGATCACGAAGACGCCGCCCCCGGGCGCCGTCGACACCTCGGCCTGACATCCCCGGCCGCAGGTTCCTCCGCAGGACACCCCCGCCGAGTGCCACCTTCCGGTCGGGTCCGCCCACCCACAGCGGTGCCAAACGTGCCACTCGGCGCACCCACCCCGCCGAGTGACACGTTCCGGTCGGGTCCGCCCACCCACAGCGGTGCCGGACGTGCCACTCGGCGGTGGGGGACTCAGTACTCCGCGTTGACCGCCAGGCCGAGCTCGGTGTAGCCCGCGAGGTTCGCGTGCTGGGGCACCACCCGGACGGCGTAGCCGAACGGCCCGGTCATGTCGAGCGTGCGCTCGCCTCCGAAGGCGTAGTGCCCCCCCTCGAGCGTCTGGGTGAGCGCGAGCGGGAACACCTGCGGGTCTCGCAGCGTGTCGTCCTCGTCGGGGCGTCCGGCGACCACCTGGACCTCGACGTCCTCGGGGGTGAGGTCGCCGAGGTAGGCCTGGACGGAGATGGAGATGGTGTCCCCGACCTTGACGACGTCGGAGATGCCGTCGGACTCGATGTGGTCCACCTTCACGGCGGGCCAGGCCTGGCGCACCCGGGACTTCCACGCCGCCAGGTCACGGGCCTCGCCGTGGCCGGCGACACGGTCCAGCTCGCGCGCCGAGCGGGCGACGGGGGTGTAGAGGCCGCGGACGTAGTCCTGCACCATGCGGGTGGCCTGGACCTTCGGCCCCAGCGTGCCAAGCGTGTGGCGGACCATCTCCAGCCAGTGCTGGGGGATGCCCTCGCCGTCGCGGTCGTAGAACCGCGGCACCACGGTGCTCTCCAGGAGCTCGTACAGCGCCGAGGCCTCCAGCCGGTCGCGGGTGGCGGGGTCCTCGACGCCGTCGGCGGTGGGGATCGCCCACCCGTTGCGCCCGTCGTACCACTCGTCCCACCAGCCGTCGAGGATGGAGAGGTTGAGCGCCCCGTTGAGCGCGCACTTCATCCCCGAGGTGCCGGACGCCTCCAGCGGGCGCAGCGGGTTGTTGAGCCAGACGTCGCAGCCCGGCATGAGGGACTGCGCCATCGCGATGTCGTAGTTCGGCAGGAAGACGATGCGCTCGCGCACGCCGGCGTCGTCGGCGAACTGCACGAGCTTCTGGATCAGGCCCACGCCCTGTTCGTCGTCGGGGTGGGACTTGCCCGCCACCACGATCTGGATGGGACGCTCCGGGTCGGTCAGCAGCTTCGTGAGCCGCTCGGGGTCGGAGAGCATCAGGGTCAGGCGCTTGTAGGTGGGCACGCGGCGCGCGAAGCCGATGGTGAGCACGTCGGGGTCGAGGACCTCGTCCGTCCAGCCGATCTCGGCCGGGGAGGCGCCGCGGTCGAGCCACGACTTGCGCACCCGGCGTCGCGCCTGGTCCACGAGGTTGCCGCGCAGCCGGCGCCGCATGGCCCACAGCTCGGCGTCGGAGACGCCGCCCTCGGCCTCGGTGAGCCGCCAGCCGTCCCCGGAGGCCGCCTGCTCCGGCGTCATGTGCGCCGAGGTCATCTCCGCGAACGCGGGGTCGGTCCACGTCGGCCCGTGGACGCCGTTGGTCACCGACGTGATGGGCACCTCGGAGACGTCGAACCCGGGCCAGAGCTGGTGGAACATCGCCCGCGAGACCTTGCCGTGCAGCCGGGCGACGCCGTTGGCGCGCTTGGCCGCGCGCAGGCCGAGGACCGCCATGTTGAACACCGCGGGGTCCCCGCCGGCGAAGTCCTCGGCGCCGAGCGCCAGGACCTTCTCCAGGGGGATGCCCTCGATCTCCTCGCTGCCGCCGAAGTACGCCGAGATCAGGTCCCTGCTGTACCGGCTGATGCCCGCGGGCACCGGGGTGTGCGTGGTGAAGACCGTGCCGCCCTTGACGGCCTCGAGCGCCGTCTCGAACGAGACGCCGTCGGCGGCGATGAGCTCACGGATCCGCTCGACCGCGAGGAACCCGGCGTGGCCCTCGTTGCAGTGGTAGACCTCCGGGGTCGGGGACCCCGTCAGCCGGGAGTACAGGCGCACGGCCCGGATACCGCCCATGCCCAGCAGCAGCTCCTGCTGGAGGCGGTGGTCCTGCGAGCCGCCGTAGAGGCGGTCGGTGACGCGGCGGGCGGTCTCGTCGTTCTCGATGACGTTGGAGTCCAGCAGCAGCAGCGGGACGCGGCCGACCCGGGCCAGCCAGACCTGCGCGTGCAGGGTCCGCCCGCCGGGCATGTTGAGCTCCACGCGCGCGGCGGTGCCGTCGGGCTCGCGCAGCAGCGTGAGCGGAAGGTTGTCGGGGTCGAGCAGCGGGTAGGTCTCGTGCTGCCAGCCGTCCCGGGTCAGGGACTGCTTGAAGTACCCGGCGCCGTAGAGGAGGCCGACGCCGACGATGGGCACGCCGAGGTCGGAGGCGGACTTGAGGTGGTCCCCGGCGAGGATGCCCAGGCCGCCGGAGTACTGGGGCAGCACCGCGGTGATGCCGTACTCCGCGGAGAAGTAGGCGATCGCGTTCGGCTTGTCGGGGTCGTCGAGGGAGCTCTGGTACCAGCGCGGCTCCGTGAGGTACCGCTGGAGGTCGGCGTCGAGCTCGCGGACCTGGGCCACCAGGGCGCGGTCGGCGGCGAGCTGCTCGAGGCGCCTGGGGCTGAGGGAACCGAGCAGGGAGACCGGGTCGCCGTGCACGGACTCCCACAGCTGGGGGTCGAGCGAGGCGAACATCTCACGTGTCGGGGCGTGCCAGGACCACCGCAGGTTCTGCGCGAGCGTGTCCAAGGGGGCAAGCGCCTCGGGAAGGACGGTGCGGACGGTGAATCGTCGGATGGCTCTCACCCGGCCGAGTCTAGACGGATCGGTGCAAGGGTTACAGCCGCTTGCAGTCGGTTACAGGCGCCGGGCCGCCGCGGGCGCGCACCACGCCGCCGCCAGGCCGCGCCCCGCCGCCGCCCCGCCGCGCGCGCTGGACCTGCCATCGGGCCTGGACCTCGATAGGTTCTGGGGGTGAGCACCTCGAAGCGGCGCATGCAAGACCCCCAGGACATCCGCCGGTCCGCCCTCTCGCCCGCGCGCCCACCGTCGGCGCACGCCGCGGCGGCGAGGGTGGCGCGCCCGGCGACGACGGAGGGCACCTCGTACCGGCCGGACCGGGGGGCGCGCCCCGCGCCGCCCGTCGCCGCCGCCACCCCACCGGAGCCGGCCCCCTTCGCCCCGGTGGGGCGCATCCCCGTGGTGGAGGTCTCCCCCGTCATCGAGGACGGCCGCTGGCCCGCGAAGGGCACGGCCGGGGAGGCCTTCCCCGTGCGCGCCACCGTCTTCCGCGAGGGCCACGACGCCGTGGCGGCCACCGCGGTGCTGGTCGCGCCCGACGGCACCGACCGGTCCTGGACGGCGATGTCCGACATCGCCCCCGGCCTGGACCGCTACGAGGCGTGGCTGGTCCCCGACGCGCCGGGCACCTGGGGCTTCAGGGTCGAGGGCTGGTCCGACCCCTACGGGACCTGGTCGCACGACGCGATCATCAAGATCGACGCCGGCGTCGACATCGAGCTCATGCTCACCGAGGGCGCGCTCGTGCTGGAGCGGGCGGGCGCCCGCCCCCTGCCCGCCGAGGCGGCCGCCGTGCTCAGCCACGCCGTCGCCGGGCTGCGGGACGCGAGCCGTCCCGCCGCGGCCCGGCTCGCGGCCGGCACGAGCGCCGAGGTCCGCGAGGTCCTCGCCGCGCACCCGCTGCGCGACATGGTCTCGCGCTCCGCGACCTACCCCCTGGAGGTGGACCGCGAGCGCGCGCTCGTCGGGTCCTGGTACGAGATGTTCCCCCGCTCCGAGGGCGCGCACCGCGACGAGTACACCGGGCAGTGGGTCTCCGGCACCCTGCGCACCGCCGCGGAGCGCCTGCCCGCCATCGCGGCGATGGGCTTCGACGTCGTCTACCTCACGCCGGTCCATCCCATCGGCACCACCAACCGCAAGGGCCGCAACAACACCCTCGTCGCCGAGCCGGGCGACCCCGGCTCGCCCTACGGCATCGGCGGGCCCGACGGCGGCCACGACGCGATCCACCCGGACCTGGGCACGTTCGAGGACTTCGACGCGTTCGTCGACCGCGCCCGGGAGCTCGGCATGGAGGTGGCCCTCGACCTCGCCCTGCAGTGCTCCCCGGACCACCCGTGGGTCCACGAGCACCCCGAGTGGTTCACCACGCGCGCCGACGGCACCGTCGCCTACGCCGAGAACCCGCCGAAGAAGTACCAGGACATCTACCCGCTCAACTTCGACAACGACCCGGAGGGCATCTACCGGGCCGTCCGGGACGTGCTGCAGGTGTGGATGGACCACGGGGTCACGGCATTCCGGGTGGACAACCCCCACACCAAGCCGCTGGACTTCTGGCAGCGCCTGCTCGCCGACGTCCGCGCGACCCGCCCGGACGTGCTCTTCCTCGCCGAGGCCTTCACCCGCCCGGCCATGATGCGGACCCTCGGCGCCATCGGCTTCCACCAGTCGTACACGTACTTCACGTGGCGGACGACGAAGAAGGAGATCGGCGACTACCTCACCGAGCTCGCCACCGAGACCGACGCGCACGTGCGCCCCAGCTTCTGGCCGACCACCCACGACATCCTCACGCCCTACATGCAGCAGGGCGGGGCGCCCGCGTTCGCGATCCGCGCGGTCCTGGCCGCCACGGGCTCGCCGACCTGGGGCATCTACTCCGGCTACGAGCTCATCGAGAACGTGGCCCGGCCCGGGGCCGAGGAGCAGATCGACAACGAGAAGTACGAGTACAAGCAGCGCGACTGGTCCCGGGCCCCGGGCATCGGCATCGCGCCGCTGCTCACCCGCCTGAACGAGATCCGCCGCGCCCACCCCGCCCTGCAGCGGTTGCGGGACGTCCACATCCACCCCACCAGCGACGACGCCACGCTGTGCTTCTCCAAGCGCCTGACCGCGGCACAGTCGCCCACCGGCAGGGCGGACACCGTCCTCGTCGTGATCAACCTGGACCCCTACATGACCCGAGAGTCGCTCCTCTTCCTCGACCTGCCCGCCCTGGGCCTGCCCGCGCAGGCGGACCCGCAGGCGCCGGCCATGACGGCCACCGACGAGCTCGGCGGGCAGAGCTACACCTGGGGCTCGCAGCCCTTCGTGCGGCTCGACCCGCACGCGCAGTGCGCCCACGTCATCTCGGTGAGCGCGCTGTGAGCCTCACGGACGCCGGCCCCTCGCCCTGGGCGGCGCTGCCGCCGCGCGCCGAGCCGGTCGCCGACCTGGACCGGGACGAGCGCCCGGGCCTGTCCGACGACCCCCAGTGGTACAAGACCGCGGTGTTCTACGAGGTGCTCCTGCGCGCCTTCGCGGACTCCCGCGGCAGCGGCACCGGGGACCTGCGGGGACTGATCGACCGGCTGGACTACATCCAGTGGCTGGGCATCGACTGCCTCTGGCTCCCGCCGTTCTACCCCTCGCCGCTGCGCGACGGCGGCTACGACGTCTCCGACTTCACCGCCGTCGCCGCCGAGTACGGCACCGTGGAGGACTTCACCGAGCTGATGGACAAGGCGCACGCCCGGGGCATCCGGGTGATCGTCGACCTCGTCATGAACCACACGAGCGACCAGCACCCCTGGTTCCAGTCCTCCCGCTCCAACCCGGACGGCCCGTACGGCGACTTCTACGTGTGGAGCGACGACAACACGAAGTACCCGGACGCGCGCGTGATCTTCGTCGACACCGAGACGTCGAACTGGACGTTCGACCCGGTGCGCCGCCAGTACTTCTGGCACCGGTTCTTCTCCCACCAGCCCGACCTGAACTTCGAGAACCCCGAGGTCGTGCGCGCCATGCACGACGTCGTGCGGTTCTGGTGCGCCCTTGGCGTGGACGGCTTCCGGCTCGACGCCGTGCCGTACCTGTTCGAGGAGGAGGGCACCAACTGCGAGAACCTGCCGCGCACGCACCACTTCCTCCGGGACCTGCGCGCCATGGTCGACGAGGAGTTCCCGGGCACGATCATGCTCGCCGAGGCGAACCAGTGGCCCGAGGACGTCGTGGAGTACTACGGCACCGAGGCGGAGCCCGAGTGCCACATGTGCTTCCACTTCCCCGTCATGCCGCGCCTGTACTACGCGCTGCGCGAGCAGCGCGCCGGCGCCATCCGCGACATCCTCGCGGACACGCCCCCGATCCCCGCGAGCGCCCAGTGGGGCACGTTCCTGCGCAACCACGACGAGCTGACCCTCGAGATGGTCTCCACCGAGGAACGCGCCGCCATGTACGGGTGGTACGCCGAGGACCCGCGGATGCGGGCCAACGTCGGCATCCGCCGTCGGCTCGCCCCCCTGCTCGGCAACTCGCGCGCGGAGATCGAGCTCAGCCACGCCCTGCTGCTCTCCCTGCCCGGCTCGCCGACCCTGTACTACGGGGACGAGATCGGCATGGGCGACAACATCTGGCTGCCCGACCGCGACGCGGTGCGCACGCCCATGCAGTGGACGCCGGACCGCAACGCCGGCTTCTCGACGGCGGACCCCGGCAAGTTGTACCTGCCGGTGGTGCAGTCGCTGATCAACCACTACAACGCCATCAACGTCGAGGCCCAGATCGCACAGCCGACGTCGTTGCTGCACTGGGTGCGGGGCATCCTCGACGTGCGGCGCCAGCACCCGGTGTTCGGGAACGGCAGCTACCGGCCCCTGCAGGTGGACAACGAGGCGGTGCTCGCGTTCACCCGGGAGAACGGCCAGGAGACCGTCCTGTGCGTGATGAACCTGGCGAACACGGCGCGCTCGACGACCGTGCAGCTGCCGGAGCACCGGGGCGCGCGCCTGACCGACGTCTTCGGCGGCGCGCGGTTCCCGGCGGTGGGCGCCGACGGGCGCGTCACGCTGACCCTGGGGTCCCGGGACTTCTTCTGGCTGGTCGTCTCGCGGCCGGAGGACGCCGTCGCCGCCCCGATGGCCGGCCTGCCCGCGGTGGTGCGCCCGGCGCCCGCCGCCGAGGAGGCCGCGGCCGCCCCGGCGGTCAGCCCCACGCGCCCGACGGAGGCCGGCTACCCGCGCCCGGAGACGTACGCCGTGCCGGCGACGTCGCAGGCCTCCTCCGCCCCGCGGATCCCGGAGCTTCCCGGGGCCGGGACGCTGACCCCGGCCGCGCCGGCCGCGCAGAACCCGGCCACCGCGCCGCGCACCAGCGACCCGAGCGCCGAGACGCCGGAGTCCGCCCTGTGAGCCCGGCGGAGGCGGCGGCCTGGGCGGCGCTGCCCGGCTGGATGTCGCGGCAGCGCTGGTACACGGGCAAGGGGCACGAGCCCCGCCTCGCGCTCGTGGGCCGGCTGGCCCTGCCGGGCGGGACAGACGGCGTCGCGGCCCAGTCCTGGCTCGTGCGCGACGTCGCGGGCGCCGAGCCCGTGCTGTACCAGGTGCCGCTCGTGCTCCGGGCCGCCCCCGCCGAGGGCCGAGGCGATGCGCTCGTCGCGGCCGGGGCGGACGGCCCGTGGGTCTACGACGGCTGCCACGACCCCGCCGGCGCGGCGGCCCTGCTGCGGGCCATCGTCGGGCAGGAGCGGATCGGCGACGTGGACCCCGACGCCGGCACCGGGGCGCGTGGCCACGTGGCCGGGGCCCTCCCCGCGCTTCCCGCGTCCGGCTCCCGCGTCCTGCGCGGCGAGCAGTCCAACACGTCGATCATCTTCGCCGGCGACGGCGACGTCATGCCGGTGATCCTCAAGGTCTTCCGGGTCCTGCACCCCGGGCGCAACCCCGACGTCGAGGTGCAGCAGGCCCTCGCGCTGGCCGGCAGCGCGCGGGTCCCGCGGCCCGTCGGCGACCTGCTGGGCCGCTGGGCCGCGGCCGGCGGTGGAGGTGCGCAAGGCGCGGGCGGGCAGCCCGACGCCGTGGCCGAGGGGCACCTCGCCCTCGCGCAGGAGTTCCTCCCCGGGGTCCAGGACGCGTGGCGGGTGGCCCTGGACGCGCTCGCGCGGGGCGAGGACTTCGCCGGCCGCGCCCGGAGCCTGGGGCGCGCCACCGCCGAGGTGCACGCCACGCTGGCCGCGGTGCTGCCCACCCGGCCCGCCGACCGCGGCGTCCGGGACTCCGTCCTGGCGACCTGGCGCGGGCGCTACGCGACGGCGTGCCGGTTCGTCCCGCAGCTGGCCGAGCGTGCCGACCAGGTCGAGGCGGTTCTGCGCGCCGGCGCGGCGGCGCCGTGGCCGGACCTGCAACGCATCCACGGCGACTACCACCTCGGCCAGGTGATCGACGCGCCCGGGCGCGGGTGGGTGCTCCTGGACTTCGAGGGCGAGCCGCTGCGGCCCCTGGCCGAGCGCACCCTGCCGGACCTGCCCCAGCGCGACGTGGCGGGCATGCTGCGCTCCTTCGACTACGCCGGCGCGTCCGCGTCCCGCGACGCGGACGCCGGGTCAGACGGGTCCGACGGGTCCGACGGGTCCGACGGCGACCGTGGGGGTGACGGGCGGGCGTGGGCGGCGCGCGCGCGGGAGGCCTTCCTGGACGGCTACGGCGAGGTCGCCGGCACCGACCCGCGGGCGGACGCGGCGCTGCTGCGCGCCCTCGAGCTCGACAAGGCGCTCTACGAGGCGGTCTACGAGGCGCGCAACCGTCCCGACTGGCTGCCCATCCCGCTCGCCGGCGTCGAGCGCCTGCTGCAGGGCTGACGGGCGCGCGCTCCCCGCGCCACCGCAGACCTGCGCGGGCGCCCCCTGCCCTGCGCGGCGCCCTACCCTGCGCGGGTGGCCCTGCCCTGCGCCACGACAGCCGACGTGCGCCGTCGCCGCGGCCATGCCCGATCCCGCCCGGGCACGGGACGGCCGCCGGCGGGCGGGGCGTTTGGGGCCGCGCGCTGGGCCCGGTGATGGAAGAGTTGGGGGCATGGACCGTGAACTGAGCCACGCGCCGCAGGCGCACGACCCCTCGAACGACGCCACCGGGCCCCTGCCCGTCGACCCCGGGCTGCTCCACGAGGTCGCCCTCGGCCAGTACCACGACCCGCACAGCGTGCTCGGCGGCCACGTGGGCCCCGGCGGCGTCACCATCCGCACCGTGCGCCACCTCGCGGACGCCGTCGAGATCGTCACGGCCGGCGGGACCTACCCCGCCGCGCACGAGCACGACGGCATCTGGGTCGCGGTCCTGCCCGGGGACGCGGTGCCCGACTACCGGGTGCGCGTGACCTACGGCGAGCAGACCCTCACGCTCGACGACCCGTACCGGTTCCTGCCCACGATCGGGGAGATGGACCTGTACCTCCTCGGCGAGGGGCGCCACGAGGAGCTGTGGGAGGTGCTCGGCGCGCACGTGCGGCACTTCCCGAGCGAGCTCGGCGAGGTCCACGGCGTGAGCTTCTCCGTGTGGGCCCCCAACGCCCGCGCCGTGCGGGTGGTGGGTGACTTCAACGCCTGGGACGCCTCGGGCACGTCGATGCGCTCCCTGGGCTCCTCCGGCGTCTGGGAGCTCTTCCTCCCCGGCGTCGGCCCGGGCGCCCGCTACAAGTTCGACGTCGGCTACCGCGACGGCTCCTGGCACCACAAGGCGGACCCGATGGCCCGCCAGACGGAGGTGCCGCCGGCGACCGCGTCCGTCGTCGCCGAGTCCGTCCACGCCTGGAAGGACGACGCGTGGCTCGAGCACCGGGCCGCGACCAACCCGCACACCGGCCCGATGAGCGTCTACGAGGTGCACCTCGGGTCCTGGCGCCCGGGGCTGAGCTACATCGAGCTGGCCGACGAGCTCCTCGCGCACGTGCAGAAGCTCGGGTTCACCCACGTGGAGCTCATGCCGGTCGCCGAGCACCCCTTCGGCGGGTCGTGGGGCTACCAGGTGACCTCGTACTACGCGCCCACGTCCCGGTTCGGCTCGCCCGACGACTTCAAGTACCTGGTGGACCAGCTCCACCGGGCGGGCATCGGGGTCATCATGGACTGGGTCCCCGGGCACTTCCCCAAGGACGCCTGGGCCCTGGCGCGCTTCGACGGCACGCCCCTGTACGAGGACCCGGACCCGATGCGCGGCGAGCACAAGGAGTGGGGCACCTTCGTCTTCAACTACGGCCGCCACGAGGTGCGCAACTTCCTCGTCGCCAACGCGCTGTACTGGCTCGAGGAGTTCCACATCGACGGCCTGCGCGTGGACGCCGTGGCCTCGATGCTGTACCTCGACTACTCCCGCGAGCCGGGCCAGTGGCGCCCCAACATCCGCGGCGGCCGCGAGAACCTCGAGGCGATCAGCTTCATGCAGGAGACCAACGCCACCGCCTACCGGAAGGTGCCCGGCGTCGTCATGATCGCCGAGGAGTCCACGGCGTGGCCGGGCGTCACCGCCCCCACGTCGGCCGGCGGTCTCGGGTACGGGCTGAAGTGGAACATGGGGTGGATGAACGACACCCTCCGCTACGTCGCCGAGGAGCCGATCAACCGGCGCTATCACCACGGGGAGCTGACGTTCTCCCTCGTCTACGCGTTCTCCGAGCAGTTCGTCCTGCCGCTGAGCCACGACGAGGTCGTGTACGGCAAGGGTTCCCTGCTGCAGAAGATGCCCGGCGACAGGTGGCAGCAGCTCGCCGGCGTGCGGGCCCTGCTCGCCTACCAGTGGTCCCACCCCGGCAAGCAGCTGCTCTTCATGGGCGGCGAGTTCGCCCAGGAGGCGGAGTGGAGCGAGGGGCGCGGCCTGGACTGGTGGCAGATGGACGATGCGGGCCACGCCGGCGTCGCCCGGCTGGTCGGGCGCCTCAACGCCCTCTACCGCGAGCACCCCGCCCTGTGGGCGGAGGACTTCAGCAACCGCGGGTTCGAGTGGATCGAGATCGCCGACGGCGACCACAACGTCATCTCGTACCTGCGTCGCGACACCGACGGTGCGGACGTGATGGCCTGCGTCATCAACTTCGCCGGCACGCCGCACGAGGGCTACCGCGTCGGGCTGCCGCGCGGCGGGGACTGGCTGGAGGTCGTCAACACCGACGACGCCGAGTACGGCGGCTCGGGGGTGGTCAACGTCGGGCCGCTCACCGCGGAGGACGTGAGCTGGAACGGCCGGCCGGCGTCGGTGAGCCTGCGCGTCCCGCCGCTGGGCGCCGTGTGGCTCGTCCCCGCCTCCCCCGCCCCCCACCCCGAGGCCAAATAGCCACCCTCGCCCCCACACACGCCGCCGACAGGTCAAGTACTCGCACCCAGCCCCGTGGATGAGGCGCCCGCGCCATCGTCCACGGGGTTGGTGCGCGCGGGTGTGGTGCCGGACCGCACAGACGCCGCGCGTGCTCGAACGCTCGCCGGCGACACACCGGCCGACGGGACGCGCGAGTACTTGACCGCTCGCCGATAAGGGGGCGGGGCGTCAGTACAGGGCGCTGGCCAGGTTGCGGCGGGCGTTCTGGACCTCGGGCACCGGGCCGGCGATCTCGAAGAGGTCGATCAGGCGCAGCCGGGCCTGCTCGCGCTCGTCACCCGCGGTGGCGCGGATGACGGCGAGGAGCCGGTCGAAGGCGGCGGCGAACTGGCCGGTGGCGGCCTCGACGTCGGCAGCGGCGAGGTGCGCCGCGACGTCGCCGGGCTCCGCGGCCGCGGCCCGGGCCAGGACTTCCTCCGGGTCGTCGTGGTCCACGCGGGCGATGAGCTGGACCTGCAGCAGGGCTGCCTTGGCCTCGGTGTCACGGGGGTTCTCGGCGAGCGCCTGCGTGTAGGCCGCCTCGGCCGCGGCAAGGTCGCCGCGCTCGATGGCCGCCATCGCCTCGGCGTGCAGGGGCGGGAGCGGGGGCTCCTGCGGGGTCTCCTCCGCCTCCGCGTCGACGTCGATCGCGAGCACCCCGGTGACGCCGTTCTGCGCGGCGAGCCGCAGGAGCTCGTCCAGCACGGGCCGGAGCTGGTCCTCGGGGTAGGCGCCCTGGAAGAGCGGGACGGGCTGGCCGCCGATCACGGCCACCACTGCGGGGACGGACTGCACCTGGAACGCGGCGGCGATCTGGCGGTTCGCATCGACATCGACCAAGGCGAGCTGGAAGCGGCCGTCGTACTCGACGGCGAGCTTTTCCAGGACCGGGAGAAGCTCCCGGCTCGGTGCGGCCCAGTCGGCCCACAGGGCCATGATGACCGGCACCTGGACGGACAGCTGGACGGCCTCGCCGAACGTCGCCTCGGTGACCTCGACGACGAGCTGGCCGGGCACCGCCGCCCCCGGCTCGGCGGCAGGCCCTCCCGGGCGCTGACCCGGCGCTCCGGCGGGCGGCGTCGCCAGGGCGGACAGGTCGACCGCTCCGTGCAGGTTCATCCGCGGCATGGGCTCACTCATGGGGTGTCCTTCGTCCTTCTCTCGTGGGCCGTGCCGCGCGGGCGGGGCCCGGCGGCGACGTGGTCGTCTACTGGGGTGCCGCGGCGTCGTCGCGGGCGACCGAGACGTACACCGGTTTTGTGGCGCCGAGCACCTGGATCGTCGTGTTCTCGCCGCCGGCCGGCGGAACGTAGAACGCCACCAGCACGTCGGCCGTTCCCGTGACGGTCCCGCGGACCTCGGTGTCGCTGCCGAGGAGCGAGGCGATGGCACCGCCCGCGGTCAGCGTCGCACCGGGGACCGTCTTGCGCAGGGTGGTGGCGCTCGTCACCTCGCTCACGACGATCGCTCCGCCGTCGGCGGTCGAGAGGCACACCGGGCCGTCGTCGCCCACCGCCGCCGTGACGGTCGCGTTGCCGGCGGCGGCGATGCCCGCGTTGAGGTCGGCGATCGTCTTCGCGGAGGACGTCTTGTACGGGTCCTCCGCGAACTGCCCGGCGAACTCGCTGCTGGGGTTGTTCAGGGTGTCCACGTAGCGCTCGATCACCTGCTTCGGGGTGGCGACCAGTCCTTCGGCGTCCGGCGGCAGCTGCGCGGACCCCGTCTCGGGATTGATCAACGCGGGCGTCTCGGTGCCCGGGAAGAGCTCGACCCAGCCCCACAGCTTGTACTGCTCGCGCGGGCTCTCCTGCGCGAGGACGAGCAGCAGGGGCAGGTTGGCGCCCTCGGGGACCTGGGTGATCACCATGGCCTCGCGCGGGAAGTCCCGCGTGGTCGCGACCGCCTCCACCTGGCTCGCGGTGGTGATCGGGGCCGGTGCCGTCCGCCCGCCGGTGGCCTGGGCAAGGGCGTACTCCGCCCGCCGGATAGCGAGCGCCGGCCCGGTCACGCGGGCGGCCAGCGCCTCGCCGTCCTTGGCCTCGTCCGCGGCGGCGATGGTCGTGCCGATCTCCTCGAGCACGCGGTCGGTGCGCGCCTCGTCGAGCACCGGCGGAGGTGTCGCAGCGGTGGGCTCGGGTTTGGGCTGCGGCACGTCCGCGCTGCAGCCGGCGAGCAAGGCTAGGGCGAGCGCCCCACCGGCGGCCAGGGCGCGACGGCGTCGGGACAGATGAGCCGTCATCGCCGCTCCCCCTTGTCGCCGGTGTCGTCGTCCTTCTTCCTGCCGAATCGCCACATGCTGCGCCAGTCGGGCTTCGTGGAGCCCTCCTCCTCCTCAGTCCCGGGTTCGTCCTGGTCGGGCTCGTTCCGGTGGGACCGGTCCTCGCCACGGGCCGCGCTGGGGCCGGCGTCCTTCCGCACGGGCTCCGTCTTCTCCTTCGCCGGACCGCCCACGGGCTCCATCTTCTCCGTCACCGGACCAGACACCGGCTCCATCTTCTCCGTCACCGGACCAGACACCGGCTCCATCTTCTCCGTCACCGGACCAGACACCGGCTCCATCTTCTCCGTCACCGGACCAGACACCGGCTCCATCTTCTCCGTCACCGGACCCCCGACCGCCTCTGCGGCGGCAGCGGGGACGCCAGGCGCCTCCCGTCCGTCCTGTGCTGCGTCGCCGGCGACGCTCTCATCGGGCGCCGCGGCGGACGTCACGTCCTCGGGCGCGGCGGGTGTCGCGTCGACCTTGCGGGGCTGGGCCGACGTGGAGAGCGCCGGCACGACGCCCCCGCGCGCCACACCCGCGTCCGCCGCGTCTGCCTCTGTGCCAGGGGCGGCGTCCGCCGGCGTGACCTCCGGCTTCGCGCCCACAGGCGCGGGCCCAGGCGCCCCGGATGTCGCGTCGACGGCCGTGGCGCCAACCGCGTCCGCCGCGGACGTGTCTGTGCGCTCCTCGCGGACCCGGCGGAACTGCGCGGCCCGGCTCGACGCCGGGACGATCCCCGCGCCACGTGCCGCGCCGGCCACGCTGATCGCCGGCGGCCCGTCCGGCGCCACCTCGTTGCTCGGCACGGCGGTCTGCTCGGCGGTCTGCTCCTCGGCGTCCTGGGCGGCCACAACCGGGATCTCCCCCGTCGCGACGCCGCGGCGCCCGCGACGCGCCTGGGCCTCGCCCCGCTCGTGCTCCCGCAACTGACGGCGGGTCATCCCCGCCGTCGACGCTCCCGCGCCCGAGACGGGAAGCTCAGCAGTCTCGGCCTCGCGGGCGGCCGCGGCCGCGGCGCGGCGCTCCGCCTCGCGCCTGGTGAGACGGTCGAGCACCAGGAGCGCAAGCCCCGCCAGGAGCAGGACCGCGCCCACGATCACGCCCGGGACGAGCCAGGGCGTGCTCGCCGTCACGGGCCACCTCAGGGTGATCTCGGGCGCCGGCGCGGTACCGTCCGTGGCGGCCAGCAGGCTCCACCGGCCGGGCGTGTCGTCCCACCTCAGCTCGGCCTTGCCCGTCCCGGTCTTCTCCGAGACCCACAGGTCCGACCCGGCGGGGCTGGGAACATTCGCCGACTCCGCCGGGGCCGCGCCGGACGGCGCCTTGCCCGGGGCGACGCGCAGTTCGTCCCAGCTGGCCAGGCCCGTGATGCGGGTGTGCGCGGAGCCGCCCACCCAGGCATCGACGTCCTCCGTCCGGCCGATGGCGAGGACGACGGGCTCGCCGTCGCCCGCGGTCGCGGTGATCGTCACCTTCGGCGCGACGGCGTCGAGCACGCCCGCGTCGGAGACCACCACCGGCGTGTCCGGCCGCGACGGGAGCGAGAGCGTCGCGGTGCTCGATGGGCGCCACACGGTCGCGGAGGCGATCGCCAGGGCGATCGCGACCAGGCCGGCCACGATGAGGACTGCGGAGATGATCCGGCGAGTCACGAGGGTGAGGGTCCTCCCGTTCGGGGATGGGTGAAGCATCGTCAACGCGTCAGGATACGGCCCGACGACGGAGGCCGCCTCCCCCTCTCCGCCCGGCAACCAGCAGGCGGACGGCAGCCCGGGTCCGCCCGGGGACCTGCGCCGTCTGCGTGGTTACCCTGGACGAGGACCCTCAGCGTTTCGGCCCCGCCGAGCCGGGGATGACGAGCAGGAGGACCTAGTGAGCGAAGAGATCCCGACATTCTCGGTGGTCATGCGCGGCTACGACCGCGCTCAGGTGGACCAGCGGGTGCAGGCACTGACCGAGGCGCTGGCCGAGGCCCGGCACGAGGTCGAGGTGCTGGACGCGCGGTGCCTGAAGCTGGGGGCCGAGCTTTCGGAGGTCCAGCAGCAGCTGCGGGAGAGCAGGCGCCCGACCTACGCCGGCCTGGGCTCCCGGGTGGAGCACCTGCTCCGCTCTGCGGAGCAGCAGGCGTTCGACGTCGTCGCTCGCGCGAACGAGGACGCCGAGAAGGTGCTCGCCCGTGCCCGTGCGAGCGCCCGTGCGACGACGCAGCGCGCCGAGCAGGAGTCCGCGACCTGGCTCTCCGACGCGCGCCGGCAGGCCGAGGAGCTCACGGCGCAGGCCCGGGCCGAGGCGCAGACCAGGGCGGTCAACGCCGAGCACCGTGCCGACGAGCTCCTCGCCGGCGCGGAGCGCGAGGCGTCCCGCCTGACCAGCGCCGTGACCGCCGAGGTCAGCGAGCGGCGCGCCACGCTCCAGCGGGAGCTGGGGGTGCTCCGCTCGACGACCGAGAAGGAGGTCGCCGAGCTGCGCGACGCGGCGGAGCAGAGCGCCGCGACCGCGCACGCGGATGCCGTGGCTCAGACACGCGCGATGGTCGGTGACGCCGAGACCCGCGCCGCCGATGCCGAGCGGCGCCTGGCCGAGGCCGTCGACCGGGCCGAGCGCCTCCGTGCGGAGACCGACACGATGGTCAGGGAGCGCCGCACGAGTGCCCACGACGAGGCCGACCGCCTGCTCACCGAGGCGCACGACGAGGCCCGCCGCCTCACCGAAGAGGCCGAGGCAGAGGCGGAGGAGGCGCGTGTGACGGCGCAGCGTCAGGTCGACGAGCTGCTCCGCCAGCGCGAGTCCATCGCGCTGTACCTCGAGGAGATGCGAGACCTCCTCACTTCCGGCCGCGGCACCGCGACAGCCGCGAACTGGGACGACGCCGGGACGGCACCGGCATCGGCACCGGCACCGGCACCGGATGAGACGACGGCGGCGGGCCAGGGCGAGGTGCCCGTCCCGGCACCCGACGAGACGACGGCGGCCGGCCAGGCCGGCAAGCCCGCCGCCGCACCGGACGAGACGACCGGGGCCCGGGAGGTCGAGGTGCCGGCACCGGACGACCAGGCCCACGAGGCCGCCGCACCGGACGAGACGACCCCGGTCGGCGAGGCCGGCGTGGCCGGCGAACCGGCTCCGCTCGCCGCGCCGAGCGCCCCGCCGAGCGGGGACGCCGAGCCCATGACCGCCGCCCCCGTGCCGGAGCCCGCGGCGGCCGACAAGACGGAGGTCCTCGACCGCATCGGCGAGACCCAGGAGATGGAAAAGATCACACCGCCCCGCCCCGCCCGCAAGCCCGGCCGGCGCTAAGAAAGGCATCCCCGGACGACACCGCTCCCGAGGCCGCCGACGCCCGACGACGCCGGCCCGGGGGCGCCGTCGTGCTCAGGCCCCCAGCGCCGTCCGCACCAGTGCCAGCGCCCGCTCCGGCGTCAGCCCGAGCGCGCGTGAGCGTGCGGCGAAGGCCGCGGCCGCGGCCTTGGCGGCGTGCTCGTCGTCGTCGTCGGCCACGAACGTGCCAGCGCGGCCGCGCGTGACGACCGCACCGGACAGCTCGAGCTCGCGGTAGACCCGCGCGACGGTGTTCACCGCCAGGTTGAGCTCGCCGGCCAGCTGGCGCACCGGCGGCAGCCGGGTACCGGGGCTGAGCTCCCCCGCGTCGATCTGCGCGGCGAGCTGCGCGCGCACCTGCTCGTAGGGCGGGACCTGCGATCCCGGGTCGACCTCGAGCCGCGCCGCCATCAACGCACCATCCGGATCTCGGGCAGGAGCCCTCCCGCGGCGACGTGTCGCCGCTCCCCGTCCGCCACGAACCCCTGGCGGCCGTAGAACTCCTGGGCGCGGGCGTTGGACTCCGCCACCCACAGGAAGCACGGCGCGTCACCGATCGCCAGCTGGAGGAGGTGCAGACCGGTGCGCCGCCCCTGCTCGGCCGCGAGGACGTACAGCAGCCGGAGCTCGAGGGGCCTCACGTGGCCCGGCCCGGTGGCGACGGCCGTCGCGAAACCCACCGTCTCCCCGTCACGCTGGGCCACCCACGTCACGCTCGAGCCGGGCTCCGCCAGCTGACGCTCCCAGTCGGGGCCGCCGGTGGCCGCCCGTTCGGCGTAGACCCCCTCGGGGATCCGGTCGCCGTAGGTCTCGCGCCAGCCCTGGAGATGGACGCCGGCGATCGCCGCGGCGTCGAGGACGGTGGCCGGACGGATCCGGGCAGAAGGTGTGGGGGTCGCCATGCCACCACCCTAGGGCGCCGTACACCGCGCCCGGTGGTGCGGCGCCGGCGGTGCCCCGGTGGGACGGGACGCCGCCCCCACGGGTGCCCCGAGAACTCGCCGTCACCCGTCGCCAACCCTTCCGGGATGACCCCGACCGTGCAAAGGTGGAGGCACGGGAGGCCGCGCCGACGATGGCGGGCGCCCGCTCCAGGGAGACGCACACCGACGTTCGACGACATGGAGAGATATCTGATGAGTGGCAACAAGGCTGTCAGCTTCGCCGGGCCGGGGAAGGTCGAGATCATCGACACCGACATGCCCGACTTCGTCCTCAAGGACGGACCCGGCGTCAACCCCGCGAACGTGGGGCGCAAGGTCGACCACGGGGTCATCCTCAAGACGGTGGCGACCAACATCTGCGGCTCGGACCAGCACATGGTGCGCGGCCGGACGACCGCCCCGACGGGCCTGGTCCTCGGCCACGAGATCACCGGCGAGGTGGTCCAGGTGGGCCGGGACGTGGAGTACATCAAGGAGGGCGACCTCGTCTCGGTCCCGTTCAACATCTCCTGCGGCCGCTGCAAGAACTGCAAGGAGCGCAAGACGCACATCTGCCTCAACGTCAACCCCGACCGGCCGGGCTCGGCGTACGGCTACGTCGACATGGGCGGCTGGGTCGGCGGGCAGGCGCAGTACGTGCTGGTGCCCTACGCCGACTGGAACCTGCTGAAGTTCCCCGACAAGGACCGGGCCATGGAGAAGATCATGGACCTGACCATGCTGTCGGACATCTTCCCCACCGGGTACCACGGCGCCTACACGGCGGGGGTGACGACGGGCTCCACGGTGTACATCGCGGGGGCCGGCCCGGTCGGGCTGGCGGCCGCGACGGCCGCGCAGCTGCTCGGCGCCGCCGTCGTCATCGTCGGTGACCTCAACGAGGAGCGGCTGGCCCAGGCCCGTAGCTTCGGCTGCGAGACGGTCAACGTCTCCGAGGGCGAGCCGAAGGACCAGATCGAGCAGATCCTCGGCGTGCCGGAGGTCGACTGCGGCGTCGACGCCGTCGGCTTCGAGGCCCGCGGGCACGGCAAGGAGGCGCAGAAGGAGCAGCCGGCGACGGTGCTCAACTCCCTCATGGACCTGACCGCCGCGGGCGGGGCGCTGGGCATCCCCGGGCTGTACGTCACCGGTGACCCGGGCGCCTCGGACAAGGCCGCGCAGCACGGCGACCTCGTCATGCGGTTCGGTCTTGGTTTCTCGCGGGCGCTGTCCTTCACCACCGGCCAGTGCCCGGTGATGAAGTACCACCGCGGCCTGATGGAGGCGATCCTGCACGACAAGGTCCAGATCGCGAAGAACGTCAACGCCACGGCGATCCCGCTCGAGGAGGCCCCGCAGGGCTACGCCGAGTTCGACAAGGGCGCCGCGAAGAAGTACGTCCTCAACCCGAACGACATGATCGGGGCCTCGGCCTGACCTGAGGGCCATACCGACGACCCCCGCACCGCCACGCGGCGGTACGGGGGTCGTCGCGCTCAGACGCTGCGCTCGTACAGCCGGCGCAGGGCGTCGGCGACGGCCCGCGGCTCCTCGACGGCACTCATGTGCCCGGCATGGGGCACGACGACGACCTCGACGTCCGTCAGCGCCTGCGCCATGGTGCCCGCCGCGGCCTGGGGGCTCATCGCGTCCTCCGCGCCGCGCAGCACGAGGACGGGCACGTCCAGTCGCGCCAGCGCCGCCAGCCGGTCCGGGCGCGCCGCCATCGCCCGCTGCGCCCAGGCGATGCCCTCGGGCGGTGCCGCCGCCAACGCGTCCCGCATGCGGTCGACGACGCCCGGCCGCTCGGCCTGCGTGGTGGTCCCCAGCACCTGGGTGAGCATGGGCGCCACGGCCTCCGAACCGCGCTCGGCCGCCGCCTCGGCGACCTGTGCCCGGTTGGCGCGCGCGGCGTCGTCGTCGGCCTCCGCCTTGGTGTCCAGGAGCCCGGCGCCCATGAGCAGGCCGCGGTGGCGCTCCGCCAGCGCGAGGAGGGCGTACCCGCCCATCGACAGCCCCGCGACGACGGCCCGGTCGATCCCCGCGTCACGCAGCGACGCGGCGACGGCGTCCGCGTAGGTCTCCAGCGCCGGGTCGGCCGACCGGCCGAGCGCCTCGGCGACGGCGCCCGGCGCGGGGGACGCGCCGAAGCCGGGGGCGTCGACGGTCAGGACCGGCAGGTCGGGCAGCAGCGCGACGACGTCGTCCCACATCGTCGCGTCGAGCGGGAAGCCGTGGAGCAGGACGAGCGGGGGGACGTCGTCGGGGCCGTGTCGGTGGAGGGCCAGGATCGCGGTCATGCCCCGAGGATGCCACGGCGGGTGCACCGCCGCCCCGGACCGCACGGCGACCGCCCGGCAGGCGCGGGTCGGCGGGTCACCGCGGCGCGGGTCGGCGGGTCACCGCGCGGGGCGCCTCCGGCCGCGGGCCTGCCAGCAGGCGCGGTGCCAGTGCCGGCGGTCCTCGACGCCGGCCCGCGCGCCGAGGATGTGGTCGTTCTGCCATGCCACCACGTGCACGGTGCCCGGCTCGATCAGCTGGTCGCAGCCCGGGCACCGGTACGCCTTCTCGGAACCGCGCACCTGGCGCACCGAGTACGAGCCGCCGTCCGGCCCGCTCTCGCTGCGGGTCATCCCGGCCAGCCGGTCCGGGTCCAGGGGCACGTGCTCCTCGCCGTAGGGACGGCGGCGGGAACGGCGGGAGGAGGGCATGGCCCTATTGTCGCGCGGATGCCTCCACGGGCGGGAGCAGCTCACCGGCGCTGACGAGGGCGGCGTACCAGCGCGCGGAGTCCTTGGGCGTACGGACCTGGGTGTCGTAGTCGACGTGCACGATCCCGAACCGCTTGGAGTAGCCGTAGGCCCACTCGAAGTTGTCCAGGAGGGACCACAGGAAGTACCCGCGGACGTCGGCGCCGTCCGCGATGACGCGGGCGACGGCGTCGAGGTGGCGGTGGAGGTAGTCCACGCGCGCGGCGTCGTGCACCTGCCCGTCCGGGCCCACCACGTCGTCGAAGGCAGCGCCGTTCTCGGTCACCATGAGCGGCAGTCCCTCGTAGGCGTTGTCGAGCGCCGCGAGCAGCTCGTAGAGCCCGTCGGGCTCGATGTTCCAGCCCATCGCCGTCAGCGGGCCCGCCGGGGCGAGGAACTCGACGTCGTCCAGCGCCACCCACGGGCTGACGGCGGAGTCGCCGTGACCGCCGGTGCCGCCGGCGGCCGGCGCGCCCGCCTCACGGGCCCGCACGTAGCTCGTGGAGTAGTAGTTCACCCCGAGGACGTCCAGGCGCTGGCGGATGAGGCCGAGGTCACCGGGACGGATGAAGGACCAGTCGCTCAGGTGGCTGGTGAGGCGGCGCAGCTCCACGGGGTACGAGCCGTCGAGGAGGGGGCCGAGGAAGATGTGGTTGCCCACGAGGTCCACGCGGTGGGCCGCCTCGAGGTCCGCCGCGCGCTCCGGGTCGGCGGGCCGGGTGACGTGCAGGTTGAGGGTGATGGAGACCTGGGCCCGCTCCCCCAGCTCGGCGCGGATGGCCGCCGCGGCGAGCCCGTGCGCGAGGTTGAGGTGGTGCGCGGCGGCCAGCGCGGCCGCCGGCTCGGTGCGGCCCGGCGCGTGGACGCCGGAGGCGTAGCCCAGGTACGCGCTGCACCAGGGCTCGTTCAGCGTCGTCCACACCGCGACCCGGTCGCCGAGCTCACGCGCCATCGCGCGGGCGTAGCCGGCGAAGGCGTAGGCGGTCTCGCGGTTCGTCCAGCCGCCGGCGTCCTCCAGCTCCTGGGGCAGGTCCCAGTGGTAGAGGGTGACGAAGGGCGTGATGCCCGCCTCCCGCAGAGCGTCGAGCAGGTCGCGGTAGAAGGCGACACCCTCGGCGTTCAGCTCGCCGCGCCCGCCCGGCTGCACGCGCGGCCAGGAGATCGAGAGCCGGTAGGCGCCCAGGCCCAGCTCGGACATCAGGGCGACGTCGTCGCGCCAGCGGTGGTAGTGGTCCGCGGCGACGTCACCCGTGTCGCCGTTCAGCGTCTTCCCGGGCGTCCTCGAGAACGTGTCCCAGATGGACGGGCCCCGCCCGCCCTCGGTGGCCGCCCCCTCGATCTGGTAAGCGGCGGTCGCGGCGCCCCACACGAAGCGGGCGGGGAAGGCGCGGGGGCTCGTGCTGCTCGTGCTGCTCATGCTGTGAGGACCTCCTGGCCCTGGCGGTAGACGGTGAGGGGGCGTAGGTCTGCGTCGGTGACGACGACGTCGGCGCGCCGGCCCGCCTCCAGCGCGCCGACGTCGCCAGCGCCGAGGACGGCCGCCGGGACGGCGGCAGCCATGTGGACGGCGTCGGCCAGCGGGACGCCGGCGGACACGGTGGCGCGCACGACGTCGATCAGGTGCGCGGTGCCGCCGGCGATGGCTCCGCCCTGTCCGAGCCGGGCGACGCCGCCGGCGACGGAGACGTCCATCGACCCGAGCCGGTACTCGCCGTCGGGCATGCCCGCGGCGGCCATCGCGTCGGTGACCAGCGCGGCGTTGTCACGCCCGACGAGCTCGTAGACGGCCCGCACGACGGAGGGGTCCAGGTGCGTGCCGTCCCCGATGAGCTCGAGGACCGCCTCGCCGCGGCGCGCGGCCGCGAGGAACTCCGCGATGGGTCCGGGGTCGCGGTGGTGGAGCGGGCGCATCCCGTTGAACAGGTGGGTGACGGTGGGGCGTGCCGAGCGGGCCCGCTCGCCGCGCCCGAGCAGCTCCACGGACTCCGTCAGCGCCGCGCGCGTGACGGCGGGGCCGGCGTCGGTGTGGCCCCAGGAGGGCAGGGCGCCGCCGGCGATGAGGCGGGCCGCGACGCCCGCCGGGCCGCGGTTGCCGTCCATCTCCGGGGCGAGGGTCATCGTGGCGACGTGGCCGCGGCCCAGGTCGAGCAGCTCGGTGGCCAGCCGCGGGTCGGGCTCGATGACGAGCGACGGGTCCTGCGCACCGCAGCGCGCGCCGGAGAGGAACGGGCCTTCCAGGTGGATGCCGGCGATCTCCCCCGCGTCGGCGAGTGCCGCCAGCAGGGTCACGCGCTCGCGGAGCGTGCGGGGGGCGGCCGTGACCAGGGACGCCACGAGCGTCGTGGTGCCGTGGCGGCGGTGCTCCCCCACGGCGCGCAGGGCGTCGTCGGCGTTGCCGGCGTCCGGGAACGAGGCGCCCCCGCCGCCGTGGCAGTGCAGGTCCACCAGCCCCGGGAGGACGTACCGGCCGTCCGCGGGGGCCGGTACGGCGCCCACCTGGGCGGCGAGACCGGCGCCGCTGGCCGCCGCCGCTGGGCCCACCCACGCGATGGTGCGCCCGTCCAGGACGACGGCGCCGTCGTCCAGGACGCCGCCGGGCGTCACCACGCGCCCGCGCAGCACACGCACGTCGTCGGCCATGGGTTCATCCAACACCCTCAGGCGCGCCCGTCCGAAATGAACGGGGGTGCGCGCCCGCCTGCTCGCGTAGCTCAGAAGAGGCGCGAGTCCACGTCGTCCATGCCGCGCATCGCGTCGTAGTCGAGGACGACGCAGCGGATCCCCCGGTCGGTGGCCAGCACGCGCGCCTGGGGCTTGATCTCCTGGGCGGCGAACACGCCCTGGACCGGCGCGAGGTGAGGGTCCCGGTTGAGGAGCTCGAGGTACCGCGTGAGCTGCTCGACGCCGTCGATGTCCCCGCGACGCTTGATCTCCACGGCCACCGACGTGCCCGAGGGGTCCTTGGCCATGATGTCCACCGGCCCGATCGCGGTGGGGTACTCGCGCCGCACGAGCTGGTGGCCGGCGCCCAGCAGGTCGATCTGCTCGGCCAGGAGCTTCTGGAGGTGGGCCTCGACGCCGTCCTTGACCAGGCCGGGGTCCACGCCGAGCTCGATGCTGTGGTCGGCGACGACCTCGTGGACGCGCACGACGAGCCGGTCGTCCGTCTTGGTGCTCTGGACGGTCCAGACCTCGCCGACCCCCTGGTCGGCGTCGGCGTCCTCCGGCTCGGTGACATCGAGCCGGCACGGGGGGCTCATCCAGTTCAGGGGCTTGTACGAGCCGCCGTCCGAGTGCACGAGGACCGAGCCGTCGGCCTTGACCATGAGGAGCCTGGTGGCGAGGGGCAGATGGGCGTCCAGGCGGCCGGAGTAGTCCACGGAGCAGCTGGCGATGACGACACGCACGGGAGAAGACCTTACCTTCCGGTCGGCGGGGACTCCGCAGCGCGGCGCCCCGCCGGGTGAGGACGCGCCCGCTCGGCGCGGGAGCTGTCAGGACTTGACCTGTCGGCACCAAAGGGGGGCGTCAGTACATTGGGGCCGAGTGGGGGGGCGCCGACTCTAGCCAGCTCACGAGCCCCGCGAACGAGTCACGCACCATCGCGAGCTCGAACTCCTCGTCGCCGTAGCGGCAGCGGGCCTCGACGACGTGCCCCTCGCCGCCGGGGCGGGGACGCCGCTCCCGCCCGAGGATCTCGAGGCGGTCCCGCCGCCAGGAGCGCGTGGCCCGCGGGGAGAGGGAGACGAGGTGGTACCAGTCCACCCGACCGGCGCCGAAGCAGGCGATGCCGCTCGTCCAGTCCTTCGCCCCGGCGCGGCGGAGCGCGCACTCGAAGGAGCCGATCCGCCGTCCGATCCGGCGCACCCGCAGGCCGAACAGGACCACCACGGCGACGGCGACGGCAAGGACGAGGACCGCGATGGTGCCCCACACGGCCCCCGTCCCTGCCAACGACGTCCCTCGCTACTCGGACCAGCGCAGCGACGCGGGCTCGTCCGCGGTGTCGAGCACGACCGTGACGGCGTTCTCGTCGACGGAGACGAAGCCCTCGGAGACGTCGAGCGTCACCGGGGATCCCGACGTCGGCGTGATCTTGAGCGTGCCCGGGCGCAGGACGGCAAGGACCGGCTCCCGCCCGGTGAGGATCCCGAGGTCGCCGTTGGCGGCAGGGACGATCACGCTCACGGCCTCGCCGCTCCACAGGGACGCGTGCGTCGAGACAACCTCAACCTTCATGACCACGTGGGGCCTCCTTCTCGTCGGGCCCGGTCAGCGAAGCTCGGACTGGATCTTCGACCAGGCGCGCTCGAGGTCCTCGATGCCACCGATGTTGAAGAACGCCTGCTCGGGCACGTGGTCGTAGTCGCCGTCGGCGATGCGCTTGAAGGCCTCGACCGTCTCGGCCACCGGCACGGTGGAGCCCTCGACGCCGGTGAACTTCACCGCGGTGTAGGTGTTCTGCGAGAGGAACTGCTCGATCCGGCGCGCGCGGGCGACCGTGATCTTGTCCTCCTCGGAGAGCTCGTCCACACCGAGGATCGCGATGATGTCCTGCAGCTCCTTGTTCTTCTGCAGGATCTGCTTGACCCGGGTGGCCGTCTCGTAGTGCGCCTGGCCCACGTACTGCGGGTCGAGGATGCGGGAGGTGGAGGCCAGCGGGTCCACGGCCGGGTAGAGCCCGCGCGAGGCGATGTCGCGCGAGAGCTCGGTGGTGGCGTCCAGGTGCGCGAACGTCGTCGCCGGCGCGGGGTCCGTGTAGTCGTCGGCGGGCACGTAGATGGCCTGCAGCGAGGTGATGGAGTGGCCGCGGGTGGAGGTGATGCGCTCCTGCAGCTGGCCCATCTCGTCCGCGAGGTTCGGCTGGTAGCCCACCGCGGACGGCATGCGGCCCAGGAGCGTGGACACCTCGGAGCCCGCCTGGGTGAAGCGGAAGATGTTGTCGATGAAGAGCAGCACCTCCTGCTTCATGACGTCGCGGAAGTACTCCGCCATCGTCAGGGCGGACAGGGCCACGCGCAGGCGCACGCCCGGCGGCTCGTCCATCTGTCCGAACACGAGCGCCGTCTTGTCGAAGACGCCGGCGTCCTCCATCTCCATGATGAGGTCGTTGCCCTCACGGGTGCGCTCGCCGACGCCGGCGAACACGGAGACACCGCCGTGGTCCTGCGCGACGCGCTGGATCATCTCCTGGATGAGGACCGTCTTGCCGACGCCCGCGCCGCCGAACAGGCCGATCTTCCCGCCCTGGACGTACGGGGTGAGCAGGTCGATGACCTTGATGCCGGTCTCGAACATGGTCGTGCGGGACTCGAGCTGGTCGAAGGCTGGCGGCTCGCGGTGGATGGGCCAGCGCTCGGTGACCTCGAGGGTCTCACCCTCCTTGAGGTTGAGCACCTCGCCGGTCACGTTGAAGACGTGGCCCTTCGTGATGTCGCCGACGGGCACCGAGATGGGCGCGCCGGTGTCGGTGACCTTCTGGCCGCGGACGAGGCCGTCGGTGGGCTTGAGCGCGATGGCGCGCACGACGTTGTCGCCGAGGTGCTGGGCTACCTCGAGCGTCATCGTCGTCACGCCCAGGGCCTCGCCCTCGCCCTGGCCGGAGAGGTCGACCTCCGTGGTCAGCGCGTTGTACATCTCCGGGATGGAGTCGGCGGGGAACTCGATGTCCACGACCGGGCCGGTCACGCGGGAGACCCGGCCGACGCCGGGTCCGCGGTCCTGCTTCGTCGTCTGAGTGGCTGTGGCAGTCATGTCGTTCAATCCTTCACTTGTCCCCGACGGCCGGGTGGATGGTTTCATCAGCTTGACGCCAGCGCGTCGGCCCCGGAGACGATCTCAGTGATCTCCGAGGTGATATCAGCCTGACGGGCCGAGTTCGCCATCCGCGTGTAGTCACGGATCAGGTCCTCGGCGTTGTCGGTCGCGGTGTGCATCGCGCGCTGGCGGGCGGCGAGCTCCGACGCCGCGGACTGCAGCAGCTGGGCGTAGATCCGTCGGCGCACGTACATGGGCAGCAGGGCGTCGAGCACCTCCTCCGCGGACGGCTCGAACTCGTACAGCGGCAGGGGCTCCCCGCCGCTGGGCGTGACGCCCTCGACGACCTCGATCGGCAGCATGCGCCGCACCTGCGGCACCTGCGTGACCATGGTCTCGAAGCGCGTGAACACCACGTGCAGCTCGGCGACGCCGCCCTCCTCGGCCGGGGCCGCATAGGCCCCGAGGAGGGCGTCGGCGATCTCGCGGGCCGTCTCGGGCCGGGGGTTGTCCGACCCGCCGGTCCACGACTGGACGACCTCGCGGCCACGGAACCGGAAGTAGCCCTCGCCGCGGCGCCCGGCCACGTACAGCACCGGCTCCTTGCCCTGCTGCTCGAGCCGCTCGAGGAGCCGCTCGGTCTCGCGCAGCACCGTGGCGGAGTAGGCGCCCGCCATCCCGCGGTCGGACGTGATCGCGAGGACCGCCACCCGCTTGGTGTCGGTGCGCCCGGTCACCAGCGGGTGGTTCAGCTGGGCGTGCTCGGACACGGCCGCGACCGCACGCATGAGCGCCCGGGTGTAGGCGTCCGTGCCCTGCGCGGCCTTGCGGGCCTTGGTGATGCGGGAGGCCGCGATCAACTCCATGGCCCGGAAAACCTTCTTCAGGGTCTGGGTCGCCTTGATCTTCTGCTTGTAGACCCGCTGTGATCCCGCCATGCTCAGCCTCGCTTCGCGCGGACGATCTGCTCCTGCGCGACCTCGGCCTCGACGTCGTCCCCGTCCAGCGACGGCTCGGCGCCGAGCGGGTTGCCGTCCGCGTCGAGGAAGCCCGTGCGGAAGCCCTCCACGCCGGCGCGCAGCGCGTCCTCGGTGGCCTCCTCCAGCTTGCCGGTGGCCAGGATCGTGCCCAGCACGTCCGTGCTGCGGCGCAGGTGGTCGAGCAGCTCCGACTCGAAGCGGCGCACGTCCTTGACGGCGACGTCGTCGAGGTAGCCGTTGGTGCCGGCCCAGATCGAGGCGACCTGGTCCTCGACCGCGTACGGCGTGTACTGCGGCTGCTTGAGCAGCTCCATGAGCCGCTCACCGCGGGTGAGCTGCTGGCGCGTGGTCGGGTCGAGGTCCGAGGCGAACATCGCGAAGGCCGCCATCGAGCGGTACTGCGCGAGCGTGATCTTCAGCGTGCCGGAGACCTTCTTCATGGCCTTGGTCTGCGCGTCACCACCCACGCGGGAGACCGAGATGCCGACGTCGACGGCGGGGCGCTGGTCCGCGTTGAACAGGTCGGACTGCAGGAAGATCTGACCGTCGGTAATCGAGATGACGTTGGTGGGGATGTACGCGGAGACGTCGTTCGCCTTGGTCTCGATGATCGGCAGGCCGGTCATCGAGCCCGCGCCGAGCTCGTCGGACAGCTTCGCGCAGCGCTCGAGCAGGCGGGAGTGCAGGTAGAAGACGTCGCCGGGGTAGGCCTCGCGGCCCGGCGGGCGCCGCAGCAGCAGGGACACGGCGCGGTAGGCCTCGGCCTGCTTGGACAGGTCGTCGAAGACGATGAGGACGTGCTTGCCCTGGTACATCCAGTGCTGGCCGATGGCCGAGCCGGTGTAGGGGGCGATGTACTTGAAGCCGGCCGGGTCGGACGCGGGCGCCGCGACGATGGTCGTGTACTCCAGCGCGCCGGCCTCCTTCAGGGCGCCCTGGACGGCGGCGATCGTCGAGCCCTTCTGGCCGATGGCGACATAAACGCAGCGGACCTGCTTGTCCGGGTCGCCGGACTCCCAGTTGGCCTTCTGGTTGAGGATCGTGTCGATCGCGATGGCCGTCTTGCCGGTCTGGCGGTCGCCGATGATGAGCTGGCGCTGGCCGCGCCCGATCGGGATCATCGAGTCGATGGCCTTGAGGCCGGTCTGCAGCGGCTCGTGGACGCTCTTGCGCATCATCACGCCGGGCGCCTGGAGCTCGAGGGCGCGCCGGCCCTCGACGCCCTGGATCTCGCCCAGGCCGTCGATCGGCTGGCCCAGCGGGTCGACCACGCGGCCGAGGTACCCGTCGCCGACGGGCACGGAGAGCACCTCGCCGGTCCGGCGGACCTCCTGGCCCTCCTCGATGCCGGTGAACTCGCCGAGGACGACGACGCCGATCTCGCGCACGTCGAGGTTCATCGCCAGCCCGAGGGTGCCGTCCGCGAAGCGCAGCAGCTCGTTCGCCATCGCGCCGGGCAGGCCCTCGACCTGGGCGATGCCGTCGGCGGTCAGAGTGACGTGCCCGATCTCCTCGCTCACCGCCTGTGTGGGCTCGTAAGAACTCACGAAGCTGTCCAGCGCAGCCCGGATCTCGTCGGGCCGGATCGTCAGCTCAGCCATCTGCTCTTCCTTCGCTTCTGTTGGCCGCTCAGCTGCGGCCGGTCGTTCATGGTCGGTCAGGTTCTGTGCGGCCTCAGCCGGCGAGCCGGCGGCGGGCGTCGGCCAGGCGGGTCGCCAGCGTGCCGTCGATGACGTCGTCGCCGACCTGCACACGCACGCCGCCGACGAGCTCGGGGTCGAGACCCACGTGCACCTCGACCGGCGTGCCGTAGGAACGGCTCAGGATGTCGCCGAGGCGGTCGATCTGCGCGTTCGTCAGCGGCACGGCGGAGGTGACCGAGGCC
Organism: Georgenia sp. SYP-B2076; assembly: GCF_003991205.1. Taxonomy (GTDB): domain Bacteria; phylum Actinomycetota; class Actinomycetes; order Actinomycetales; family Actinomycetaceae; genus Georgenia. The sequence continues at coordinate 39,169 of NZ_RXOZ01000036.1, forward strand.
ACCAGGTGCTTGCGGCGCTCCGCGGCCAGCTCGGTGACCCCGCGGAGCGCGGCCGTGACCGACCGGCGGCGCAGCGACCTCGCCGCACGCACGGCGAGGACGAGGGTCTCCTCGACGACCTTGCCGCCGAGCACGGCGTCCATGAGGGCCGCGCGCCGCTCGGGGGCGGTGCCACGGTCCTCGACCGCCATGCGCAGCTCGCGCTCGTCGGCGAGCATCCGCACGAGGCGGTAGGTCTCGTCCTCGACGGTCTCCAGCCGGCCACCGCGCTCGGCGGCGGCCAGCACGGACGTCACCGCGACGGCCTCGACGGCCTCCGCGAGGTCGCCGGCGTCGGACCAGCGCTCGCGCACGAGGCCGGCGACGAGGTCCACGACCTCGGGGTCGACCCGGCCACCGAGGACCGCCGCGGCGAGCCGCGCCTTGTCCTCGCCCGGCCGCGAGGGGTCGGTGAGGGCGCGGCGCAGCGCGGCGGAGCCGTCGAGGATGTCGACGACGGCGAAGAGCTGCTCACCGAGGTCGCGCGAGCGCTCCCCCACCTGGCGCAGGACCGGCTCCCACCGCTCCACCGCCTGGTCGAGCGCCGCCTGGCTGCTCGCCCGCATCACGCCTCCTGCACGTTTGCCGTAGCGCCCTCGGCCGCCGTCTGCGCCTCGAGCTCGTCGAGGAAGCGGTCGATGACGCGCGACTGAAGGGCCTGGTCGGCGACGGACTCGCCGACGATGCGCGAGGCCAGCTCGCTGGCGAGCATGCCCACGTCGGTGCGCAGCGAGATCTGGGCGGCCTGACGGTCTGCCTCGATCTGGCGCTGCGCGCCGGCCGTGACGCGGTCTGCCTCGCCCTGGGCCTTCGCCCGGGCCTCCACCACGATCTGCTTGCCCTCTTCCTGGGCCTGCTCGCGGACGGCGGCTGCCTCGCGGCGCGCCTGGCCGATCTCCTCGGCGATCTGCGCCTCGGCGTCGGCCGCGGCCCGCTGGGCCTCCTCGGCCTGCGCCAGGCCCGCCTCGATCTTCGCGGCGCGCTCGTCGAGCATGCCGGCCAGCCGCGGCACGGCGTACTTCAGCAGGAAGAATGCGATGACGACGACGCAGACGGCCGACCAGAGGATGTCGTAGCTGGCCGGCAGGAGGACGTTGTGCTCCCCCGCAGCCAGCACCCGGTCGGTGGCAACCATCACGCGAAGACGAAGCCGGCGGCCAGGCCGATGAGGGCCAGCGCCTCGATGAGGGCGATACCGATGAACATGTTGACGCGGAGCGGGCCGGCGAGCTCAGGCTGACGGGCCAGCGACTCCTGCGTCTTGCCGACGAGGATGCCCATGCCGATGCCGGGACCGATGGCCGCAAGACCGTAACCGACGGTGGCGATGCTTCCGGTGATCATTCGGAGGATTTCCTTCCGTAGTGCAAACCGGGTCACTCCCGGTTCGTCGTGGGGTTCACCGCGGCGGGCTGGGGGCACGCCGCGAGGTTCAGTGGGACTCGACCGACAGCTGGATGTAGACGGCGGTGAGGAGCGCGAAGATGTACGCCTGCAGGAACGCGATGAAGATCTCGAGGATCGTGAACGCGAAGCCGGCGGCCAGGGTCACGACGCCCACCACGGACAGCCCGCTCGCTACCTCGAAGAAGAAGAAGCTCGTGGCCGCGAAGCACAGGACGAGCAGCAGGTGCCCGGCGAGCATGTTCGCCATGAGACGGACGGTCAGCGTCAGCGGCCGCAGGATGAACGTCGAGAAGAACTCGATCGGCGTCAGCAGGATGTACACCGGCCACGGCACGCCCGGCGGGAAGAGCTGGGACTTGAGGAAGTGGCCGCCGCCATGGTGCGCCTTGATGCCGGCGCCGATGAACGCGACGTAGGCGATGACCGCGAAGATCAGCGGCAGGCCGATCACGGAGCTGCCCGCGATGTTGAGGAACGGGATGACGCCGGTGATGTTCATGGCGAAGACGCCGAAGAAGATGACGATGAGCAGCGGGGCGTACCTGCGCCCCAGCTCCTTGCCGAGGGACTCCTCGGCGATGTTCGTGCGGACGAAGTCGATTGCCATCTCGCCGAGGGACTGCCCCCGGCTGGGCACGAGCTTCGGGCTGCGGGCGGCGAGCCAGAAAAGCAGCACGAGCACCGCGGTGGCGATCAGCCGCACCAGCGTGATCCGGTTGAACTCGAAGACGGTGCCCTCGAACAGGATCGGCGCCGGGAAGAAGTCGGCCAAGGAGGGTCCGTGGAAGCCGCTACCACCCTCGGCGGCGACGATGTCCGCCTGGGTGGTGAGCGTCAGGAGAGATTGGACAGACAGGACGTCCCCCTGTGGTCGGTTCCGGCACTCACGATTCCCCCGGAGCACGCCCGACGAACGGCCGGTGCTGGGGTCGGGCATGAGCCTAACGTAATTTCCTCGTGGCACCGACCACGGCCCGCGGTCGCGGCGCGGCCCGTGACCGCACAACGGCGGCGGACGACGCGGGCCGGTCGCGCACATGAGGGCGCGGAGCCACGCACGTGTCCCCGCTCAGCTCGCGTCGGGGTCCCGGGGCGCGGCGGCCGCGGGCTCGACCGTGGGCACGCGCGAGCGCAGGGCGGCGCTGGCCTCGATGGCGAACGACCCCATGATCGCGAGGACGAGCACCACGAAGAACGTCCCGGGCGAGAAGAAGTCCTTGTCGCGGATGAGGACGAGCGCGACGAACAGGACCACGATCTTCGCGAGCCAGCCGGCCATGCCGGCCGCGCTGGCGACGTGGAGCGGCTTGTCCGCCGTGACGAGCGCCGTCGCCGCCGTGCCCATCATGAACAGCGCGGCGACGCCGGCGCCCATGAGCGCGCCCCACAGCCCGGCGGCCCCGGCGACGAGGTAGCCCACCCCGCCGCCGACGACGGCGAGGACGACGACGAGGAGCGCCAGCCTCCGCAGGACGAGGCGGAACATCGCGCGGGTGGCGGCGGCGGTCTCGTTCATCGGGGGTCCTCGTGCTTGGGCGGCGCGGTGGCCGCCTGACGGTCATGGGTGGCGAAGGGCCGTGCGGGCCCGGCGTGGGCCGCCGCGGGTCGCGGGCCCGCCGGGCGGGGGGTCTGGTGGTCGGCCGGGCGGAACCCGCCCGGCGCGGCGCGACCGGGGGTCGTCTCGCGGCCGGGAGCGGCTCGGTCCGGCGTGGTCACGGCGGGGTCGGGCGCGCGGTCGGCGGGGTCGGGGGCGCGGTCGGCGGGGTCGGGGGCGCGGTCGGCGCCGACCACGTCCGGCCCGGCCAGGTCCGGCTCCGAGTGCCCCCGGCGCAGGCCGGGGAGCTGGTTGTAGGTGATGACGGCCGCGAGGGCCACGGCGAGCACCGCGCCGACGGCGACCCCCGCCGTCGGGAGGAAGGCCAGTCCCACCGCAGTGAAGGCGAACACCGCCGTCCACAGGTACATGATCAGCACCGCCCGGCGGTGGCTGTGCCCGAGGGCGAGGAGGCGGTGGTGGAGGTGCATGCGGTCGGGCTGGAACGGTGACTGGCCGGCCCGCAGCCGCCGGGACACGGCCATGGTCATGTCGAGCAGGGGCATGAGCAGCACCGCGACGGGCAGGAGGATCGGGACGTACGCGGGCAGGACCTGCTCGGTGGAGACGGCCGCCGGGTCGATCTGGCCCGTGACCACGATCGCGGCGCCCGCGACGGTGAGGCCCAGCAGCATCGAGCCGGAGTCCCCCATGAAGATCTTCGCCGGGTTGAAGTTGTGGGGCAGGAACCCGATGCACACGCCCACGAGCGCCGCGATGACGGCGGTGGCGAGGTTCGAGTAGTTGCCGGGCGAGGCGTCGCGGGTGAGCAGGTACGTGTAGGCGAAGAACGCCGTGCCGCCGATCGCGATCATCCCCGCGGCGAGGCCGTCGAGGCCGTCGACGAAGTTCACCGCGTTGATGGCCACCACGACCACCAGCACGGTGGTGATCAGGGAGAGCCTGCTCGAACCGATGGTCAGGCCGAAGACGGGGAACGTGATGAGCTGGACGCCCTGCCACGCCATGACGCCGGCGGCGAGGACCTGGCCGACGAGCTTGGTCATCCAGTCCAGGTCCCAGATGTCGTCCGCGACGCCGAGGAGGCACACGAGCGTCGCACCGGCGAGGATGCCCCACGCCATGGAGGTGTCGTGGAAGACGCCGTGCAGGAACGGCACCCGCGAGGCGACGAGCAGGGAGACGGCGAGGCCGGCGAGCATGGCCACACCCCCCAGGCGGGGGGTGGGCACGGTGTGCACGTCGCGCGCGCGCACCGGCGTCAGCGCCCGGGTCACGTGGGCGAAGCGGCGCACCAGCGGCGTGGTCAGGAACGTGACCGCCGCCGCGACCAGCATGACGAGCAGGTAGACCCTCACCGCGGGCCGTCACCCTCCCCGGCCGGCACGGCCCGCTCGTCCACCGGCGTCGCGCCGGCGTCGGCCTGCCCGCCGGTCGAGGCCGCGTCCGCGGCGTCCTCCTCGGCGAGCTCGGGGGCGACGGCCGCCAGCTCGGCGCGGCTCAGGGCGCCCTGGCGCAGGATGGTCAGGCGTTCGGCGGTGGCGTCGATGATGGTCGAGGCGGTGCCCCCGCCGGCCCGACCGCCGTCGAGGTAGACGGCGACCGTGTCGCCGAAGTACTCCAGCGCCTTGGACGCGGTGTGCGCGGAGGGCTTGCCGGTGAGGTTGGCGCTGGAGACGGCGAGGGGGCCGGTGCGGCGCAGCAGCGCCAGCGCCGTCTCGTCGGCGGGCATCCGCAGCGCGACGGTGCCGTCGGTGTCGCCGAGGTCCCACGCGAGGGACGGCTGGGCGAGGCAGATGATGGTCAGCGGACCGGGCCAGAAGGCGGCCACGAGGTCCCGCACGACGGCGGGGACCTCGGTCGCGAGGCCGTCCAGCGTGCCGGGGGTGCCGACGAGCACGGGCGGCGGCATCTGGCGCCCGCGGCCCTTGGCGGCGAGGAGCGCCGCCACCGCGCGCGGGTCGAAGGCGTCCGCGGCGATGCCGTAGACGGTGTCCGTGGGGAGCACCACGAGGGCCCCGCGTCCGAGGGCGTTGACCGCCTCGTCGAGACCGGCGCTTCGTTCCCCGGCGTCCTGACAGTCGTACACAGTCACCGTGCGAGTCTCCCACGGCGCCGGGGTGGACGTGACATCCTGCCCCTCGATGACTGCCGCTCGCGCCCCCGGTCCCCGGGCCGCCGCCGGTCGCCGTGGCCCGCTGCTCGCGCTGGCGGTGGCGCTCGTGGTCCAGCTGGTCGTCCTCTACCTGCCCGAGGTGCCCTCGGCGGGCACCGGCGTGCCGGGCGTGGACAAGGTCGTGCACGCGGCCGTCTTCGGGGCCGTGACGGTGGCCGGGCTGCGCGCGGGGCTGCGGGCCCGGCTCGTGGTCGGCTTCGGCCTCGCCCACGCGGTCGTGAGCGAGCTGGTCCAGCACCTCCTGCTCGCGGGGCGCTCGGGCGATCCGCTCGACGTCGTCGCCGACGTGGCGGGCGTTGCCCTCGGGTGGGTCCTCGCCCGACGGCTCGCGCGCCGGCCGGCGCGGCGGGCGGGGGCCGCGCCGGCCGCGGGCGGTGCCGGCGCGCCGGGCGGTCTCAGCCCGGGCGGCGGGCGGTGACGTACCGGTCGCGGCCGGACAGGTCCCGCCCGGTGGTGACCTCGACCAGCCCCGCGGCGGCGGCGGCCCGGCGCGCGGCGTCGGCCTGGACCTCCGCGTGCTCCATGACGAACAGCCCGCCCGGGGCCAGCAGCCGCGCGGCGGCCGCCATGACGGCGCGCGGCACGTCGAGGCCGTCCGCGCCGCCGCCGTAGAGGGCGAGGTCCGGGTCGTGCTCGCGCACCTCGACCTCGCGGGGCACGGCGTCGGGCGGGATGTAGGGCGGGTTCGAGACGACGACGTCGACCGTGCCGTCGAGCTCGGGCAGCGCGGTGGCGGCGTCGCCGAGGACGAGGTGGACCCGCGGCGCGAGCCGCGCGACGTTGCGGGCGGCGACGAGGTGCGCGTCGGGCGAGATCTCGACGGCGTGGACGTGGGCCGCGGGCACCTCGGTGGCCACGGCCAGCGCGATGGCGCCGGAGCCCGTGCACAGGTCGACGACCACGGGGGCCCGGCCGGCGCGGGCCCCCGCGGCGGCGGCGTCGACGGCGACCTGGGCGACGGTCTCGGTCTCCGGCCGCACGATGAACGCCCCGGGCGCGGCCTCGAGGAGGAGGTACCGGAACGCCATCTCGCCGGTGATGTGCTGGAGCGGCTCGCGCCGCCGCCGCCGGTCGACGAGCCCGGCGTAGCGAGCCTGGAGGGAGGCCTCCTCCCCCGGCGCGGCCAGGTCCGCGAACGTGGCGGTGGCGGGGACGCGGAACAACGAGCGGCCGAGGACGTGCTCGGCGAGCAGGCGCGCGTCGACGTCGGGCGAGGGCACGCCGGCCTCGGCCAGGACGAGCGCGGCACCCGCGACGGCCTGGCGCACGGTGGGCGCGCCGGGCGCCGGCCCGGCGCCCGGCCGGGTCGGGGCCGGCGTCATGACCCGGCGGGCCTGGCTGCGGCGGCGAGGCGCTCGGCCTCGTCCATCTCGATGGCCGACGCGATGACGGGGCCGAGGTCGCCGTCGAGCACGTGGTCCAGGTTGTAGGCCTTGTAGCCGGTGCGGTGGTCCGCGATGCGGTTCTCGGGGTAGTTGTACGTGCGGATGCGCTCGGAGCGGTCCACCGTGCGGACCTGCGAGCGGCGCTGCTCCGACGCCGCGGCCGCGGCCTCCTCCTGCCGGGCGGCGAGGAGGCGCGCGCGCAGCACGCGCATGCCCTGCTCCCGGTTCTGCAGCTGGGACTTCTCGTTCTGCATCGACACGGTGATGCCGGTGGGCAGGTGGGTGATCCGCACGGCCGAGTCGGTGGTGTTGACGCTCTGCCCGCCCGGGCCGGAGGACCGGTAGATGTCGATGCGCAGGTCGTTCTGGTCGATCTCGAGCTCGCCCGGGTCGTCGACCTCGGGCAGCACGAGCACGCCCGCGGCGGAGGTGTGGATGCGGCCCTGCGACTCGGTGACGGGGACCCGCTGGACGCGGTGGACGCCGCCCTCGTACTTCAGGTGGGCCCACACCCCCTCGGCCGGGTCCTGGACGGTGCCCTTGGCCTTGACGGCGACCGAGACGTCCTTGTACCCGCCGAGGTCGGACTCGGTGGCTGTGATCAGCTGCGTGGACCAGCCCTCCCGCTCGGCGTAGCGCAGGTACATCCGGAGCAGGTCGCCGGCGAACAGGGCGGACTCCTCGCCGCCCTCCCCCGCCTTGATCTCGAGGATGACGTCGCGTGCGTCGTCGGGGTCCGCGGGCACGAGGACCCGGTGGTAGTGCTCCGCAGCGGCCGCGGCGGTGGCCTCCAGCGCGGGGAGCTCCTCGGCGAAGGCCTCGTCGGACTCGGCGAGCTCGCGGCCGGCGGCGAGGTCGCCCTCGGCGCCCTGCCACGCGTGGTAGGCGTTCACGATCCGGCCCAGCTCGGCATAGCGACGGCCCAGGGTGCGCGCCCGCCCGGCGTCGGCGTGGACGGCCGGGTCGGCCATCGCGCGCTCGATCTCGGCGTGCTCGACCAGCAGCGGCTCGATCGCCGCGAGGTCCTCGCTCATGGTGTCCTTCCCATCGGCCGGCCGCGGGGCTGGCGTGCGCAGATACGACGACGCCGGCGGGAGCCGCGGACCGGGGTCCGCGGCGTCACCGCCGGCGCCTGAGGGGTGCTAGTTGGCCGTCTTCTTGCCGTAGCGGGCCTCGAAGCGGGCGACGCGGCCACCGGTGTCGAGGATCTTCTGCTTGCCGGTGTAGAAGGGGTGGCACGCGCTGCACACGTCGGCGCGGATCTCGCCGGAGGTGGCGGTGCTGTGCGTGGTGAACGTGTTGCCGCACGTGCACGTCACGGTGGTGGTGACGTACTCGGGGTGGATGCCCTGCTTCATTTCTCTCCTAGGTTCGTGGGTGCCCCGGGTCGCACGCGGTGCGCGTACGTGAACCGGAAGCCGACGAGACATTGTGCCAGATGCTGGCCGGGGGTGGGAACGCGGGACGAGCGCCCCGCATTCCCCACACCCGCGCCGGCGGCCGTGCCCGGGTGGGCGCCGCGGCCGCCGGTGGGCGGGGACGTCAGTAGATCGCGAGCTCCGGCTCGTGGGTCGGGCTCGGGGTGGTCTTCTGGACGGTCATGAGGAACTCCGCGTTCGACGCGGTCTCGCGGAGCTTGCCCAGGAGCAGGTCGATGGCCTGCTGCTGGTCGAGCGCGCCCATGACGCGGCGGAGCTTCCAGACGATCTTGAGCTCCTCCGGGGCCATGAGCAGCTCCTCGCGGCGCGTGCCGGAGGCGTTGATGTCCACGGCCGGGAAGATGCGCTTGTCGGCGAGCGAGCGCGAGAGCCGCAGCTCCATGTTGCCCGTGCCCTTGAACTCCTCGAAGATCACCTCGTCCATCTTCGAGCCCGTCTCCACCAGCGCCGAGGCGAGGATGGTCAGGGAGCCGCCGTGCTCGATGTTGCGGGCGGCGCCGAAGAACTTCTTGGGCGGGTACAGCGCCGAGGCGTCCACGCCACCCGAGAGGATGCGCCCGGAGGCCGGGGCGGCCAGGTTGTAGGCGCGGGACAGCCGGGTGATGGAGTCCAGCAGCACGACGACGTCCTGGCCCAGCTCGACCAGCCGCTTGGCCCGCTCGATCGCCAGCTCGGCCACGATCGTGTGGTCGGAGGCGGGACGGTCGAAGGTGGAGGCGATGACCTCGCCCTTGACCATCCGCTCCATGTCCGTGACCTCCTCGGGGCGCTCGTCGACGAGCACCACCATGAGGTGGACGTGCGGGTTGTTCACGGCGATGGCGTTGGCGATCTGCTGCATGATGATCGTCTTGCCGGCCTTGGGCGGGGACACGATCAGGCCGCGCTGACCCTTGCCGATCGGGGCGACGAGGTCGATCACGCGGGGCGTGATGGCCTTGGGCGTGGTCTCCAGGCGCAGCTGCTCCTGGGGGTAGAGCGGCGTGAGCTTGTTGAACTCGGGGCGCCGGCGGGCGTCCTCGAGGCTCTGGCCGTTGATGCTGTCCAGGCGCACGAGGGCGTTGAACTTCTGGCGGGTGCTGCCGTTGACGTCGGCGTCGTGCGGCTGGCGCACGGCCCCGGTGATCGCGTCGCCGCGGCGCAGGCCGTTCTTCTTGACCTGGTTCAGGGTGACGTAGACGTCGTTCGGCCCGGGCAGGTAGCCGGAGGTGCGCACGAACGCGTAGCTGTCCAGCACGTCCAGGATGCCGGCGACGGGCAGGAGGACGTCGTCCTCGCCGATCTCGACGGGCTCGTCGTAGCCGGAGAACTCGCGGCCCCCGCCGCGGCGCTTGCGGTCACGGCTGCGGTCGCGGTTGCGCCGACGTCCGCCGCGACGGTCGTCCTCGGTCTCCTCGCGGCGGGTGCGCTGCTGCGTGTGCTGCTGGCCGGCCGGCTGGTGGGCGCCGGTCTGCTGGTGGCCGCCGTCGCGGCGGTCGTGGCCGGGCTCGTTGTGGTCGGCCCCCCGGCGGCGGGAGGCGGCCTCGCCGACCGCGTCGAGCGCGCGGCGTGCCCGCTCCTCCTCGCTCTCGCCGTGGCCGGCGTCCGCGCCGGCGGCCAGGGCGGCCTTCTCGCGCAGCTCGCGCTTCAGGGCCTCCTTGGCGTCGTCGTGGGTGGCCTGGGCGTCGTGGGTGCTCGCAGCGGTGGGCGCGGCCGCGCCGTCGGCGGCGGTGCCCGCGGGTGCGGTGGCGCGGCGCGAGCCGCGGGTCCGGGTGCGGGGTGCCTCCGCGCGGTCGGCGGGGGCGGCGGCTGCGCGGTCGGCCCGCGCCCCGTCGGTCTCGTCGTGGGCGCGCTCGGCGGGCGCGGTCTGTACCGCCGGCTCGGCGGCCTGCGCGACCGGCTCGGCGGCGGCGGACGCGGCGCGGCTGGACCTGCGGGTGCGGGCGGTGGCGCCGCTCGCGGGGGCGGTGGCGCCGCTCGCGGGGGCGGTGGCGCCGCTCGCGGGGGCACGGGTCTCGGTCGCGGGCTCGGCGGTGCTGCTCGTGCGGCCCTCGGTCTCGGCGGTGCGGCCGGCGCCGTCGCCCGCGCTGCCCGACCCGCTTGGGGCGCCACGTCGGCCGTCACGGATGGCGGCGATCAGATCGCTCTTGCGCATCTTCGTGGTGCCCTTCAGGCCCATCTCGCCGGCCATGGCCTGCAGCTCGGGCAGGCGCATGGTGGTCAGCGAGCCGCCACCGGAGGCGGGGGCGGCAGCCGTGCGGCCCGCGCTCTCAGGGGCGTCGATCATTTCGGTCACGAGGTTCCTTCCCTCGGTGAACGTCCTCACGCGGACGCGGGGACGGCGTTCAGGTCCCAGCCAGGACGGCTGGAGATTGTGGGGGGCCACTCAAGCACGCAGCACAAGATCTGGATGCGGCGGTCGGGGCGATGCTCCGTCTGTCAGACGCGGTAGACGCACCCAGGTGCGCGGAAGACGTCCGCAGTGAGTCGGTGCATCGTCATGTTATCAGCAGATACGCCCGTCTGCTCACCGTTTGCAACAACCGTGCGGCACGCCTCATTCCGGGCGCGAGCGGGCGTCCGACGCGCGGCGGGCGCCCGCCGCGGACCGGGCGCGAGCCTCGTCCCAGGGTCCGGTCCGGGCCGGGCGCGCGCCCCATCGCCGGCTCAGACCAGGTGCGCACCTGTGCGCGGGACGCCGGGGCGCAGGACCCGCCAGCCGTGGCCCTCGATCCGGGCGACGGTGGCGTCGTCGAGCGACTCGAGCACGAGCACGCTGGGGCCCGCTCCCGAGATCACCGCGGGCCAGCCCGCCTCGCGCAGCAGCCGGACCGCCTCGGCCGTGCCTCGCATGGCGTCCGCGCGGTAGCCCTGGTGCAGCCGGTCCTCCGTGGCGGACATGAGCAGGTCCTTCTGCCCGCCGAGCGCGAGGACGAGCAGCGCCGTGCGCGCCACGTTGAACGCGGCTTCCCGGTGGGGCACCTCGGCGGGCAGCACGGCCCGGGCGGTGTGGGTGAGCAGCTGGTTCGTGGGGACGAGGACCGTGGGCGCGAAGCCCTCGTGCAGGGGCACCCGGGCCGCGTGGGGGCCGGCCGCGTCGACCCAGGCGGCCGTGGCCCCGCCGAGCAGCGCCGGCGCGGCGTTGTCCGGGTGGCCCTCGATCCGGCTGGCCAGCGCCAGGAGGGCGGCGTCGTCGAGGGACTCCGGCTCCCCCACCAGGCCCCGCGCCGCCAGCAGGCCGGCCACCACCGCCGCGGCGGAGGAGCCCATGCCCCGCCCGTGCGGGATGACGTTGTGGCAGGTCAGCTCGAGGCCGGCCTGCGGGGCGCCCGCGTGCTCGAGGCCCGCCCGGACGGCGCGCACCACGAGGTGCGCCTCACCATCGGGCAGGTCCCCGCTGCCCTCGCCGGTGACCTGGACCGTCGTCGGGCCCGCGACCGCGCGCACGCGGATCTCGTCCCACACGCCCAGGGCCAGGCCGAGGGAGTCGAACCCGGGGCCGAGGTTGGCCGAGGTGGCCGGCACCCGCACCCGGACCTGGTCGCGCACCAGCCGCATCGCCGCCGCCGCGCGCGGGTCAGAGACCGAGGGCCGCGACGGCGGCCTCGAGCGTGGGCGCGATGACCTGCGGGGCGACCTTCGTCTCGCCGAGGGCGGTCGCGGTGTCCTTGAGGCCGTTGCCGGTCACCGTGCACACGACCCGCGCGCCGGCGGGCACCTTGCCGCGCTCGGCGGCCTGGAGCAGCCCGGCGACCGAGGCGGCCGACGCCGGCTCGACGAAGACGCCGACCTCGGCGGCGAGCAGCGCCTGCGCGTCGAGGATCTGGGCGTCGCTCACGGCGTCGATCCACCCGCCGGAGTCGTCCCGGGCCGCCGTGGCCAGCGACCACGACGCGGGGTTGCCGATGCGGATGGCGGTGGCCACGGTCTCGGGGAACTCCACGGGCGCGCCCTTGACGAACGGCGCGGCGCCCTCGGCCTGCACGCCCCACATCTGCGGGGTCCGCGTGGCGACGGGGGCGAGCCGGGTGGCGGCGTCGTCGACCGAGGCCGCCGTCGCCCTGCCCGCGTACTCGTTGTAGCCCATCCAGTAGGCGGAGATGTTCCCGGCGTTGCCCACGGGGAGCACGTGGATGTCCGGGGCGTCACCGAGGGCGTCGACCACCTCGAAGGCGGCGGTCTTCTGCCCCTGCAGGCGGTACGGGTTCACGGAGTTGACCAGGGCGACCGGGTAGGTCTCCGCCATCTCCCGCACGATGCGCAGGCAGTCGTCGAAGTTGCCGTCCACCGCCACGAGGGTGGCGCCGTGGACGATCGCCTGGGCGAGCTTGCCGGCGGCGATCTTGCCCGCGGGCAGGACGACGGCGCAGCCGAGGCCGGCGCGGACCGCGTAGGCCGCCGCCGACGCGGAGGTGTTGCCGGTCGACGCGCACACCACCATCTTCATGCCCGTCGCCGCGACCTTGGACATGGCCATGGTCATGCCGCGGTCCTTGAACGAGCCCGTCGGGTTCGCGCCCTCGACCTTGACGTAGACCTCGGCGCCGGTGCGCCCGCTCAGGACCGGGGCGCTGACCAGCGGCGTGCCGCCCTCGCCGAGCGTGACGACGGGGTCGCCCTCGCCGATCGGCAGGCGGTCCCGGTACTCCTCGATCACTCCGCGCCACAGGTGCGCCATCAGACTCCCTCGACTCTCATCACCGACACGACCTCGCGGACGCGAGGCTCCTCGGACAGCTTCGCCACCGTTCGCTCCAGCGCGGCCTCGGTGGCCAGGTGGCTGATGATCGTGATGCGGGCGTCGCCGTCGCTGGCGCCGGTCTGCCGCACGCTCTCGATGGACACGCCCTGCTCGCCGTAGACGCCGGCGACCTTGGCGAGGGTGCCGGGCTTGTCGGCCAGGCGCAGCTGGACCTGGGTGCGGGCCGGCGTCTGCTCCGGGGTGAGCAGCGGCAGCGCGGCGTAGACGGACTCGCGCGGCGCGTTGCCGCCGTGGACCTTGTGGCTGGCGGCGGCGACGACGTCGCCGAGCACGGCGGAGGCGGTGGGGGCCCCGCCCGCGCCCTGGCCGTAGAACATCAGCGTCCCGGCGGAGGCCGCCTCGACGAGGACGGCGTTGAAGGCGCCGTGCACCGCGGCGAGCGGGTGGCTGGTGGGCACCAGCGCGGGGTAGACGCGCACGCTGATGCCGCGGGTGCCGTCGTCGGCGAGACGCCGGGCGACGGCGAGGAGCTTGATGACGTGGCCGGACTCGCGGGCCTCGGCCATGTCCTCGGCGGTGATGGCGCGGATGCCGGTGACGGGCACGTCGTCGATGCTCACCCGGGTGTGGAAGGCCAGGGAGGCGAGGATCGCGGCCTTGGCGGCGGCGTCGTGCCCGTCGACGTCCGCGGTGGGGTCCGCCTCCGCGAACCCGCGCTCCTGGGCCAGCGCGAGGGCGTCGTCGAAGCTGAGGCCGCGGGTGGCCATCTCGTCGAGGATGAAGTTCGTCGTGCCGTTGACGATCCCGAGGACCGCGTTCACGTTGTCGCCGGCGAGGGACTCGCGGAGCCCGTAGACCACCGGCACCGCGCCCGCGACGGCCGCCTCGTAGTACAGGTCCGCGCCGCTGCGCTCGGCGGCGGCGTGCAGCTCGGGGCCGTGGGCGGCGAGCAGCGCCTTGTTGCCGGTGACGACGGTGGCGCCTGACTCCAGGGCCGCGAGGACGAGGGGACGCACGGGCTCGATGCCGCCGATGAGCTCGATGACGACGTCGGCGGTGCGCACCAGCGAGGCCGCGTCGTCGGTGAGGAGCTCGCGCGGCACCCACGGGGACCGCTCGGCGGCGGTGTCGCGCACGGCGATCCCGGCGAGCTCGAGGCGGGCGCCGGCGCGGGCGGCCAGGTCGTCGGCGTGCTCCTGGAGCAGCCGCACCACCTGGGAGCCGACCGTGCCGCATCCCAGCAGGGCGATGCGCACGACGCCGCCTGGGCGCTGCGCCGTCTCGTGGGTCGGTGTGCTCACCGTCGATCCTCTCGTCGAAGCCGGGCCTGTCCGGAACCCGCGGTCGGGGCCCCGGCCAGGATAGGGGGCGCCCGGCCGGTGCCCCGGACGGTGTCCACGGACGGCGCCCGGCGCGGTCAGCCGAGGTCGAGGGCCAGGAGGTCGTCGACCGTCTCGCGCCGCACGAGCACCCGGACCGTCCCGTCGTCCACCGCCAGCACGGGCGGGCGGGGAACCATGTTGTAGTTGCTCGCCATGGAGCGCCCGTAGGCGCCGGTGGCGGGCACCGCGAGCAGGTCGCCGTCGGCGACGTCCCCGGGCAGCGCCACGTGCCGGACGACGATGTCGCCGCTCTCGCAGTGCTTGCCGACCACGCGGGCGGTGACCGGCTCCGCGCGGGAGGCGCGCGAGGCCAGCGCCGCGGTGTAGTCCGCCTGGTACAGGGCGGGGCGGATGTTGTCGCTCATGCCGCCGTCCACGCTGACGTACGTGCGCGACCCGCCGTCGTCGAGGGCGACGGGCTTGACCGTGCCCACGGTGTACAGCGTCAGGCCGGAGGGTCCGACGACGGAGCGGCCGGGCTCGACGGAGATCCGCGGCGGGGCCGTGCCGAGGTCGGCGCAGGCGCGGCGCACGACGTCCGCGAGCGCGGCCGCGACCGCCCCCGGCGCGTTCGGCGCCCCCTCGGTGCCGGTGTAGGCGATGCCGTACCCGCCGCCGAGGTCGACCTCCCCCACCAGCACGCCGGTGTCCGCGGCGATCTCGGCGCGCAGCCCGAGGATGGCGCGGGCTGCCACCTCGAAGCCGGCCAGGTCGAGGATCTGGGAGCCGATGTGGGAGTGCAGGCCCACGAGCTCCAGCTCCTCGTGGGCGAGGATCGCGTCGACGGCGGCCCGGGCCGCCCCGGAGGCCAGCGACAGGCCGAACTTCTGGTCCTCGTGCGCGGTGGCGATGAACTCGTGCCCGCCGGCGTGCACCCCGGTGGTGACGCGGACCATGACGGGAGCGCGCACGCCGAGCTCGGCGGCTACGGCCGCGACCTTCTCGATCTCCGGCAGGGAGTCCACGACGAGGCGCCCGACGCCGTGGGTGAGCGCCGCGGCGATCTCGCCCGCGGACTTGTTGTTGCCGTGCAGGCCGATGTGGGCGCCCGGGACCTGCGCGCGCAGGGCCACGGCGAGCTCGCCGCCGGTGGACGTGTCGATCCGCAGGCCCTCCTCGTGCACCCAGCGGGCGACGGCGACGGAGAGGAACGCCTTGCCGGCGTAGTACACGTCGGCGCCGGCGAGGCCCTCGGCGGGCGCGAAGGCGGCGTCGAAGGCGACGGCGAAGGCGCGGGCGCGGGCGCGCAGGTCCGCCTCGTCGACGACGTAGGCGGGCGTGCCGTGCTCCGCGGCGATGGCGCGCACGTCGACGCCGGCGACGCTCAGGGCGCCGTCCTCGCCGCGGCGCACCGAGGTGGACCAGACGCCGGCCGGGGTGCCGTCCGGCTCCGGGGCGGTGCGGGCGAGCTCCTGGGGCGCCGCGGCGGCGTGGGCGCCGCTCACATCCGCTCCGGCGCGCTCACGCCGAGCAGGTCGAGCCCGTTCACGAGGACCTGGGTGGTGGCGTCGTTGAGCCACAGCCGGGCGCGGTGCGAGCTCTCCACCGGGGCGTCCCCGCGGGGCGTGACCCGGGTCTGCCCGTACCAGGTGTGGTAGGCCGCGGCGAGCTGTTCGAGGTACCGGGCGACCCGGTGCGGCTCGCGCGTCTTCGCCGCGTGCGCGACGACGCCGGGGAACTGCCCGAGCACGCCGAGGAGGTCCGCGTCGGCCGGGTGGTCGAGGGCCGCGGGCTCGAAGTCCTCCCGGGTGACGCCGTGCGCGGCCGCGTTCAGCGACACGTTGCGGGTGCGCGCGTGGGCGTACTGGACGTAGTAGACCGGGTTGTCGAGGTTCTGCTCGCGGAGCTTCTCCCCGTCGAGGGTCAGGGGCGAGTCGGCGGGGAACCGGGCGAGGGAGTAGCGGATCGGGTCCGTGCCGATCCACTCGATGATGTCGCGCAGCTCGACGATGTTGCCCGCGCGCTTGCTCATCCGCGCGCCGGAGACGGAGACGAGCTGCCCGATGAGGATCTCGATGTTGGTGTCCGGGTCGTCGCCGGCGCAGGACGCGATGGCCTTGAGCCGGCCCACGTACCCGTGGTGGTCGGCGCCGAGGAGGTAGATCTTCTCGTTGAAGCCGCGGTCCTTCTTCGACAGGTAGTACGCGGCGTCCGCGGCGAAGTAGGTCGGCGTGCCGTCGGCGCGGACCATGACCCGGTCCTTGTCGTCGGAGAAGTCGGTGGTGCGCAGCCACACGGCGCCGCCGTCGTCGAAGACGTGCCCCTGCTCGCGCAGGCGCTCCACGGCGTTCTTCACGGCGCCGTTGGCGTGCAGCTCACGCTCGGAGAACCACACGTCGAAGTGGACGTTGAAGTCGGCGAGCGTCTGCTCGATCTCGGCCATCTGCAGGCGGTAGCCGAGCTCCTGGGCGACGGCGACGGCCTCGCCCGGGGGCAGCTCGGTCAGGTCGGGGCGCTCGGCGAGGACCTTGGCGGCCAGCTCGGCGACGTACTCGCCCTGGTACCCGCCCTCCGGCACCTCGGTGCCGGTGGCCCGGGCGAGGATCGAGGCGCCGAACTTGGCCATCTGGGAGCCGGCGTCGTTGACGTAGTACTCCGGGGCGACCGTCGCGCCCGAGGCGCGGAGCAGGCGCACGAGGTCGTCGCCGAGCGCCGCCCACCGGGTGTGGCCGATGTGCAGCGGCCCGGTGGGGTTCGCGGAGACGAACTCCATGTTGATGACGTGGCCGGCGAGGGCGTCGTTGTGCCCGTACCCGGCGCCGGTCTCGACGATGGTGCGAGCGAGCTCGCCGGCCGCGCCCGCCTCGATGCGGATGTTGAGGAACCCCGGCCCGGCGACCTCGGCGGCGGCGATGCCGTCGGCCTCGGTCAGGCGCGCGGCGAGGAGCTCGGCGAGGGCGCGCGGGTTGGTGCCGACCTTCTTGGCGAGCTGCATCGCGACGTTGGTGGCCCAGTCGCCGTGCTCGCGCTGGCGCGGCCGCTCGACCTTGGGCTCCGGCACGTCCTCCGCGGCGAGGGCGACCTCGCCGGCGGCGACGGCGTCGAGCAGGACGGCGCGGATAAGGGCGGCAAGTTCAGCTGGGGTCACCAGGACAGGGTAGTCGCAGGCCAGTCAGCGGCGAGAACGGGCCGCCACGGGCGGGTGCGGGTCCGGCCTCGCCGCCGGTCACAGGGGTACATGGCCGCCCGTCACAGGGGCACGTGGCCGCCCGTCACAGGGGCATGTGCTTGTAGAGCTCGGCGAGGGGCTTGCCGGGGCCGGTCAGGGTGACGACCACGCCGTCGTCCGTGCGCCAGACGAGCCTGGCGGTGACGCCGTCCTCGAGGAGGTAGTACCAGTAGTGCCCGGTGCCGTCGACATAGACGGAGCCCTCCTCCCCCTTGGTGGCTCCGGCGGCGTCGAGGTCGGCCACCAGCGCCGCGCTGTAGGCGTCCTGCGCCTCGATCGTGCCGAAGGCCGCCGCGGTGACGGGCACGTTCGTGGTGCCATCGGTGTAGGTGCCGGCCAGGGCCTCGCGGGCGCCCGCAGCCGTGGCGGCGGTGTCCGGGCCCCACCCCGGGGCTGCGAGCGTGAAGACCGTGCCGGCCACCGCGGCGCCCATGCGCGGCTCGAGCGGGTCGGGGCTGACCGTGCGGGTGGTCCCGGTCGGCGCGGCCGACGGCGCGGCGGTCGCCGCGGCGGATCCCGGGGCCGAGGGGGCGTCCGCGGGCGCGAGCGTCGGCGTCGCGGGGGCGGCGGGCCCGGCCCCGTCCCGGCCGAGGAGCACCATCGCCGCGGCCGCGACGAGGACGACGAGGACCAGGGCGACGACGGGGGCGAGCCACCTCCGCGCGGCGCCGGCGCCCTGCCCGGCCGGCGCGCCGTGGGGGCCGTCCGGCGCCTCTGCCGGGTCGTCGGACGGCGCGTGGCTCATCTGCTTCTCCCTCCGGCGCCGCGGCGTCTCGCCGGGCACCCGTGGCCAGGCTAGGGCCGCGCTCGGTGCGCTGTCTCCCCGGCGCGGGATCGCCCCTCTTCTCGGCCCGGGGAGCGGCCGAGCGCGGGGCGGAGGTGAAGGAGGGGGCAAACGGCTGATAACATCGTCAGGCGCCCGCAGGGGTGCACGCCCCTTTAGCTCAGTGGATAGAGCGTCTGCCTCCGGAGCAGAAGGTCGCTGGTTCGAATCCAGTAGGGGGCACCGCGGAGCCCTCGTCGAAGGACGGGGGCTCTTGTGCTGTCGGGGCCGCCGCGCGCGGCCGGGCCGTGCGTCATGCCGCGGCCGCGCGCCCCGTCACGCCGCGGCAGGCTCGGCGATCAGCTCCCGCAGCGCCCCGAGCAGCGCGTCGGCCACCGCCGCGACCTCGTCGACGCCGATCCTCGCCGCGTCCTCGCCGCGCAGGAGCACGGCCTCGACCGCGCCCCAGGAGGCGAACCCGAGCACCCGCGCGGCGACCCCCGCGTCCGTGCCCAGCTCCGCCCCGTGCTCGACGTCGGCCCTCAGGTGATGCTCGGCGCGCGCCACGAACGCGTCGCACACCGCGCGGACCAGCCCCGGGTCCCCCTCGGGGCCCAGCAGGCCGGCGTAGATCTGCCGGTTGTCCTGCATGTGCTCGAGGAGCGCCGTGAGCCACAGCCGGTAGGCGACGAGGCCGTCGGCCTCCCCCGCCGGGCGCTGCGCGGTGATGCCGCGGAGGACCTGCCCGACGACGGTCCCCGCGACCTCGGCGACGGTGTCGAAGTGCTGGTAGAAGGTGGTGCGGTGGACGCCCGCGGTCCGGCACAGCTCGGCCACGGTGATCTGGCTGAGCGGGGTGTGGCTGACCAGCTCGGTCAGCGCCCGGCGCAGTGCCGCGAGGGTGCGACGCGTGCGCGGGTCCACCCGTCGCCCAGGAGAGGTCATGGCGGTCATCATGCCGCCATCCCGGTTGGCCTATGCGGTAAATGCCGAGGTCGGCGCCCTGCTAGTGCCACGGCCCCCGCGTGGCGAGCACGTCGCGGAGCACCCGCGGGCGGTCCGAGACGAGGCCGTCGACGCCGAGGTCCAGGAGCCGGGTCATCTCCGCGGGCTCGTCCACCGTCCACACGTGCACCGCCAGGCCGTGCCGGTGCGCGGCGGCCACGAACCGCGCCGTGACGACCGGGACGCCGCGGAAGCGCACGGGCACCTGCACGCAGACCGCGCCCTCGTCCGGCCCGGGGACGCGGCGCAGGGCCAGCGCCGCCGGGGGGCCCGGCGCCCGCGACGCCCCGAGCAGCCGGGCGACGGCGCGCCGGCCGAGGCTGGTGGCGGTCCCCGGCGCCAGCGCGCGGAGCCGCTCCAGCCGCGCGTCGGAGAACGAGGCCAGGGCGACCCGCTCGGCGGCGCCGACCCGGCGCAGGGTGCGCACCAGCGGCAGGGCGACGGCGTCCTCCTTCGCGTCGATGTTCACCCGCAGGCCCGGATAGTCCGCGAGGAGCTCGTCGAGCCGCAGGAGCGGCTGGCCCCCGCGGTCGCGCAGGCGCGAGAGCCGGTCCCACGTCATCCCGGCCACGGGACCGGTCCCGTCGGTCACGCGGTCGACGGTGGCGTCGTGCGAGAGGACGACCACGCCGTCGGAGGTGGCCCGCACGTCCGTCTCGAGGTACCCCAGTCCCAGCCCGATCGTGTGCTCGACGGCGGCCCGGGAGTTCTCCGGGGCCTCGGCGCCGCCACCGCGGTGGGCGAGGGCGATGGGGCCGGGGCCGGCGAGGTAGGGGCTGCTCATGCCGCCCATCCTGCCGCGCCGGGGCGGTCGGCGGGGGCGCGCCGGGGGCGCGCCCGGGGCGCCCGCCCCTCCCGCGAGCACGTCGCTGGCCCACACCCCTGGGACGGGAAGTATGTGCGGCGCGGCTATCGGGCGCGCACGGCGCGCTCCGTACGGTTCTTCCGTGAGCACAGGAATGGGGCTGGAGGGCAGGCGCGCCGTGGTCACCGGCGCCGCCAGCGGCATCGGCGCGGCGGTGGCCAGGCGCCTGGGCGCGGCCGGGGCACACGTGGTGGTGTGCGACCGCGACGCCGACGGCGCACGCCGGGTCGCCGAGGAGGTGGGCGGCGAGGCGTGGGTCGCCGACCTCGCGGACACCGGTGCGCTCGCCGATCTCACGCTCGAGGCGGACATCCTGGTCAACAACGCGGGCATCCAGCACGTCGCCCCCGTCGAGGACTTCCCGCCGGAGACGTTCGCGCTGATCCTGCGGATCATGCTGGAGGCGCCGTTCCTCCTCGCCCGGGCCGCGCTGCCGCACATGTACGCGCGGGGCTGGGGCCGGGTCGTCCACATCTCCAGCGCCCACGGGTTGCGGGCGAGCGCCTACAAGTCGGCCTATGTCTCGGCCAAGCACGGGCTCGAGGGCCTGTCGAAGGTGCTCGCGCTCGAGGGCGCGACCCGCGGCGTCACCAGCAACTGCGTCAACCCCGGCTACGTCCGGACCCCGCTCGTGGAGCTGCAGGTCGCCGACCAGGCCCGGGTGCACGGGCTGTCCGAGGACGAGGTCCTCAGCGAGATCATGCTGCACAGCTCGGCGATCAAGCGGCTGCTCGAGCCGCCGGAGGTCGCCGAGGCCGTCGCCTACCTCTGCTCGGACGCGGCCGGCTTCGTCACCGGGACGAACATCGTGCTCGACGGCGGCTGGTCCGCCCACTGACGCGATGGCCGACCACGCCGCGCCGCCCGGTCCCGGCACGCGGCCGCGCGAACACCCACGAATCGTGCGTGCGTCGACCACAATGGCGCGCGTGGCTGGAGTGGAGTACCTGGAGCTGTTGGCGCGCGACGCCGCCCCCGTCGAGTTCGAGGGCCCGCTGCTCGCCGCCCGCGCCGCGGGCGCCGACGCCGACACCCTCGCCGAGCTCGAGCGGGCCAAGGGCCTGGCGCTCCAGGTCCGCGGGGTGCTCGAGAACCGGCGGCGCCGGGAGACGGAGCTGCGGGCCCTGTTCGAGACGGCCGGCGACCTCGCCTCCCTCACGGACGTGGACTCCGTGCTCGCGGCCATCGTCCACCGCTCCCGGCAGCTGCTGCACAGCGACGTGGCCTACCTCAGCCTCAACGACGACGACGCCGGCGACACCTACATGCGCGTCACGGACGGGACCACCTCGGCGCTGTTCCGCGCCGTGCGCCTGCCCCTCGGCGCCGGCCTGGGCGGCCTGGTGGCGCAGACGGCCATGCCCTACGCCACCGCCGAGTACTTCGCGGACGCGCGCTTCGACCACACGAAGGGCATCGACAGCGCCGTGGCCGACGAGGGCCTGACCTCGATCCTCGGCGTGCCGCTGCTGCTGGGTCGGCGCGTCATCGGCGTGCTGTACGCCGCCAACCGCACGGTCCGCCCCTTCGCCAAGGACGACATCGCCCTGCTCGTCTCCTTCGCCGCCCACGCGGCGATCGCCCTGGACAACGCGCGCCTGCTCAGCGAGACGCAGGTGGCGCTGGACGACCTGCGGGTCGCCGGCGAAGAGCTGCGGGCACGCACGACGAGCGTCGAGCGGGCCGCGGACGCCCACGACCGCCTGGCGGCGCTGGTGCTGCGGGGCGGCGACGTGGACGACGTCGCCCGGGAGCTGCGCGAGGTGCTCGGCGGCGAGGTGGTCATGGTCGACCCCGCCGGCGCCGTCCTCGCCTCGACCTGCCCCCCGGGTCCCGCCCCCGCGGCCGAGGAGCAGCTGCTGCGCCGCGTCGGCGACGCCGCGCGCACGCTGGCCGTGGACGGGCGCTGCGCGGCCCCGGTCGTGGCCGGCGCCGACCTCCTCGGCGCGCTCGTGCTGCGGCGCGAGGACCCCCTCGACGAGGCCGACCGCCGGATCCTCGAGCGCGCCGCCGTGGTCACCGCGCTGCTCCTGCTGTTCCGGCGGGGCGTCGCCGAGGCGGAGGGGCGCCTGCGCGGGGAGCTGCTGCAGGACGTGCTCGCCGACGCGGGCCGCGACGCCCGCGGGCTGCACGAGCGGGCCCGGCTGGTCGGCGCGGACCTGGACGCCGCGCACGCGGTCGTCGTCGCCGAGATCGCGGGCGACCGGACGCGCACCGCCGAGGCGGCGGCCTTCCTCGCCTCGCGGCACCACGGGCTCTCGACCGTCCTGGGCGGCCGGCTCGTGCTCGTCCTGCCCGGCCTGGCGCCGCGGGCCGCCGCCCGCGCCGTGAGCGAGGAGGTGGGGTACGCCGCGGGCCGGCCCCTGACCGCGGGCGTGGCGGGCCCGGCGAGCGGGACCGCGGCGATCGCCGTCGCGCACGCCGAGGCGGGCCGGTGCCTGGACACGCTCCTGGCGCTGGGCCGCACGGGCGAGGTGGCCCGCGCCGAGGACCTGGGGTTCGTGGGCCTGATGCTCGGCGAGCGGCGCGACGTCGGCGCGTACGTGCGCTCCGTCGTCGGCCCGGTGCTGGACTACGACACCCGGCGCGGCACCGCCCTGGCCGAGACCCTGCGGACCTACTTCGCCCACGGCGGCAACCTCGGCCGGACCGGCGGGGCCCTGCACGTGCACGCCAACACGGTCACCCAGCGCCTGGAGCGGGTCACCCGCCTGCTGGGCGAGGGCTGGACCACGCCGGAGCGCCAGCTGGAGGTCCAGCTGGCGCTCCGGCTCGCGGCCCTGCTGCGCTGAGGGCGCCGCGCGAAGGCCCGCGGCCCTGCCCCGGGGACGGGCGCCGCGCCGGCTACCGCCTGCGCCGCGTCGTCGCGAGGTGCCGCAGGCTCCCCCACACGCCCCGGCGGAAGAGCAGCACGACCACCACGAACACCGAGCCCGTGATGATGCCGATGCCCTCGAAGCCGGAGGAGGCGAGCTGGTCCTCGAGCACGATGATGATCCCCGCGCCCACGATCCCGCCCCAGAGGGTGCCGATGCCGCCGAGGACGGCGATGAGCACGACCTTCCCCGACGTCGTCCAGTTGACCTCGCCGAGGGAGACGAACCCGTGGCTGACGGCGTAGAGCCCGCCCGCCAGCCCGGCCAGCCCCGCGGAGAGCACGAAGGCCACGACCTTGTACCGCTCGACGTCGTAGCCGAGCGCCCGCGCCCGCGGCGGGTTGTCGCGGATGGAGACGAGGACCCGCCCGAACGGCGAGTGCACGATCCGCCAGGCGCACCACAGCCCGGCGACGATGATCGGCAGGGCGGCGTAGTAGAAGTAGAAGGAGTCCGTCTCCACCGCCTCGATGCCGAAGAACGTCTTGGGCACCGACTGCAGGCCGTTCTCCCCGCCGGTGACGTCCCGCCACTGGTTGGCGACGAAGAACAGCATCTGGGCGAACGCGAGCGTGACCATCGCGAAGTAGATGCCCGAGCGGCGCACCGAGAGGAACCCCACCGGCAGCGCGATGAGCATCGCCGCGAGCGCCCCGGCGAGCACGGCGAGCGGGAACGGCACGCCGAGGTGCACGGCCACGAGGCCGGTGACGTACGCGGACCCGCCCCAGTATGCGGCGTGCCCGAAGGAGAGGAGCCCGCCGTAGCCGAGCAGGAGGTCCAGGGCGACGGCGAACAGGGCCCAGCAGGCGATGTCCATCGCCACCGGGGGGTAGATGAACCACGGCAGGGTCAGGGCGGCGACCAGGCCGACGGCGAGGAGCGCCCACCGCCGCCAGGACCGGCTCCGGCCGCGCGCGGGCGCCGCCGAGGTGGACGCACGCTCCTCGAGCAGGGTGCGTGGGGTGGTGGTCATGCTGCCTCCTCCCGTCCGAACAGGCCCGCCGGGCGCAGCAGCACCACGACGGCCATGAGCACGAAGATCGCGATCTGGGCGAACGCGGGCGCGTACGCCTGGCCGAAGGCCTCCACCAGCCCGACGAGGAAGCCGGCGGCGACGGCGCCGACGATCGAGCCCAGGCCGCCGATGACGACCACCGCGAACAGGATGATGATGAAGTTCGAGCCCATGTCCGCCGTGATCGCCCGGAACGGGGCGGCCAGCACCCCGGCCAGGCCGGCGAGCGCGATCCCGAAGCCGAACACCGGCGTGACCCACCTGCCCACGTTGATGCCCAGGGCGCGGGCCAGGTCGGAGCGCTCCGTGGCGGCCCGCACGATCATCCCGGTGCGCGTGCGGGTCATCACCAGCCACACCAGCACGCACACGAGCACCGAGAACAGGAACACGAAGAGCTGGTAGGCGGGCAGGCGCAGGTCGCCGACGACCAGCTGCCCCTCGAGCACGGCGGGGCGCTCGTAGGGCAGGCCGGAGACGCCGTAGCGGCGCTTGACCAGGTCCACGAGCACGAGGGACAGGCCGAAGGTGAGGAGGAAGTTGTAGAGCGGCTCCAGCCTGAGCAGCCACCGCACCAGCAGCCGCTCCATCGCCACCCCGAACAGGAACAGCAGGGCGGGCACCACGAGCAGGGCCCACCAGAAGCTCAGCCCGACGAGGTCGAGCAGGACGGCGGAGGCGACCGCGCCGAGCATGTAGCAGGCGCCGTGCGCGAAGTTCACCACGCCGAGCACGCCGAAGATGACGGCCAGGCCCAGGGCGGCCAGGGCGTAGAAGCTCCCGGCCGCCAGCCCCTGGATGATGTACTGCAGCAGTTCGTTCATGGTCCGCCTTCCGCGTCCCGGTGGTGCGTGCCTGCGCGGCGCACCGGTGCCAGGGCGCTCAGCCCATCTCGCAGCCGGAGTCGGCGACCGGCCGGAACGCCTGCTCCGCGGGGATGGTGTTGAGGATGGTCTCGTAGTCCCAGTCCTCGGTGACCTCCTCGGGGGCCTTGACCTCGGCGAGGTAGACGTCGTGGACGACGCGGTGGTCCTCGGCCCGGATGGTGCCGTTGCGCAGGAAGACGTCCTCGACCTCCTTGCCGCTCAGGTCCTCGACCACGGCGTCGGCGTCGTCGGTGCCGGCGGCCTGGACGGCCTCGAGGTACTGCCACGCGGCCGAGTAGTTGCCGGCGTGGGCGAAGGAGGGGCGCTGGCCGCCCGTCTCCTCGGCGAAGCGGTCGGCCCAGGCGCGGGACTCCTCGTCCATGTTCCAGTACCAGGCGTCGGTGAACGTGGTGCCCGCGAACTGGTCGACGCCCAGGGAGTGGATGTCGGTGATGAACATCAGGCCCACGGCCAGGCTGATGCCCTGCTCGCGCAGCCCCGCCTCGTTGTACTGCTTGACGAGGTTGATGAGGTCCCCGCCGGCCTGCATGGTGCCGATGACGTCCGGGCCGTCCGCGGCGGCGCGGGTCAGGAACGTGGAGAAGTTGTCGTTGGGGAACGGCGTGGCGATCTTGCCGCCGACCGACCCGCCCGCCGCCTCGATCGCGGCGGAGAAGGACTTCTCCATGTCCTGCCCGAACGCGTAGTCGGGGTAGATGATCTGCCAGTTCTTGCCGCCGTTCTCGGTCACGGTGGTGCCCGTGCCGTTGGCGAGCATGTACGTGTCGTAGGCCCAGTGGAAGACGTAGGGGCTGCACTGCGCGCCGGTGAGCTCGGTGGTCGCCGCGCCGATGTTGAAGTGGAGCTTCTTCTTGGCGTCGGCCTGGCTCGCGACCGCGAGCGCGGCCGAGGAGGCCGGCACGTCGAGGATGATGTCCGCGCCCAAGCGGTCGTACATCTCCTGCGCCTTGGTGTTCGCGACGTCGGGCTCGTTCTGGTGGTCGGCGGTGATGACCTCGATCTCGTCGACGGCGGCGTCGTCGCCGTACTTCTCCTTGTAGTCGGCCACCGCCATCTCCACGGCCGTGACGCTGTTGGGCCCGGAGAGGTCCTTGTAGACGCCGGACTGGTCGTTGAGGACGCCGATGACCACCTTGTCGTCGGTGAACGCGCCCTCGGCGCCTGCCGGGCCGCCCTGGGCGCAGGCGCCCAGGACCAGCGCGCCGGACATCAGGGCGGCGGCGCCACCTGCCATCTTCCTGCTCATCGGTTCCTTCTCTCTGTGTCGGTCCGGGTGGACGGGTGGCTCAGACGCCGAGGTGCTCGAGCAGCTCGTGCTCGCGGCGGATGAACTCGTCGTTGTCGAGGTGCTCGACCACCCGCCCCTGGGACAGCAGGTAGTGGCGGTCGGCGACCGTCGCGGCGAACTTCACGTTCTGCTCGATGAGGAGCACGGTCACGCCGGTGGCCTTGACCTCGCGGATGATCTCTCCGATGCGGGCGACGATCACCGGGGCGAGGCCCTCGGTGGGCTCGTCGAGGAGCAGGAGCCTGGCGCCGGTGCGCAGCACCCGCGCGATGGCGAGCATCTGCTGCTCGCCGCCCGAGAGGGTGGTGCCGGCGGCGCGGCGGCGGTCCGCGAGGATGGGGAAGGTCTCGTACACGCGCGCCAGCGACCAGGCCCGGTCCGAGACCACCGGGGGCAGGAGCAGGTTCTCCTCGACGCTGAGGCTGGCGTAGATGCCCCGGTCGTCCTGGACCCAGCCCATGCCCAGCCGCGCCCGGCGGTGCGCCGGGGTGCGCAGGACGTCGGCGCCGGCGAACGTGACCGCGCCCTCCACCTGGCGGTGCAGCCCGATGAGGGAGCGCAGCAGGGTCGTCTTCCCGGCGCCGTTGCGGCCGACGAGCGTGACGACCTCGCCCTCGCGGACCTCGAGGCTGACGTCGTCGAGGGCCTGCGCCTCCCCGTACCAGGCCTTGAGCTGCCGGACCTCAAGCATTGCTGGCCTCCCCGAGGTACGCGGTGATCACGCGCTCGTCGGCGCGGACCTCGTCGTAGGTGCCCTCGGCGAGGACCTTGCCCTGCTGCAAGACGGTGACCCGGTCGGCCAGGGAGCCGACGACGTGCATGTTGTGGTCGACGAAGACGACCGTGCGGCCGGCGGAGATCTTCTTCACCAGCTCGATCGTGCGGTGCACGTCCTCGATGCCCATGCCGGCGGTGGGCTCGTCGAGCAGCATCACCCGGGGGTCCAGCGCCAGGACGAGCGCCATCTCCAGCGCCCGCTTCTGCCCGTAGGCCAGCAACCCGGAGGGCTTCTCCGCGAGCTCCGAGAGCCCCACCTCCGCGAGCAGCTCGGCCGAGCGGTCCGCGAAGCGGCGCATCAGGCGGTCCGAGCGCCAGAAGGTGCGCCCCTGCGTGGTCCGGCTCTGCAGGGCCAGCTCGACGTGCTCGCGCGGGTTGAGGTTCTCGAAGAGGCTGGTGATCTGGAACGAGCGGGCCACGCCCTTGTGCGTGATCTGCTCGGGCTGGAGCCCGGTGACGTCCTCGCCGAAGACCTCGATCGCTCCCGCGGTCGGCGTGAGGAACCCCGTCAGCAGGTTGAACAGGGTCGTCTTCCCCGCGCCGTTCGGTCCCACCAGCGCGTGGACGCCCCCCTCGGCGACCTCGAGGTCGACCTCGGTGACGGCCTGGAAGCCGCGGAAGCTCTTGGTCAGCCCCCGCGTGCGCAGGGCGGGGACCTTCGTGGTCGACGTCACCGGCGTTCCTCCCTGGCTTCGCTGCCCGCTCCTGGTCGGAACGCGTGGGGCATGGGCTGAACGCTAGGAATGACCGCCGGTACGGGCCATGTCGACCGCGGCTACAAAGCCGGCTCGTGCAGTGTCGCGCACGGCCATGTCGCGGCGAGGACGGGTGGGCCGGCGGCCCCGGAGGGGGCGGTCCGTCTGCGACGACGGTGGGCGGGTCACGCACGACGGCGGAGGTGCGGCCGGTCGGCGGGTCACGCACGACGGCGGAGGTGCGCGCGGGAGGTGCGCGCACGCACTGGGCTGGGCGGCCGCCGGCCCGTCAAGGACTTTCGCGCGTGCAGGACGCCTCGCGCGTCAGGCGGTCAGCAGACGGCGTCGACGTCGACGGCGCCGTGCTCCTTGAGCCACGCCAGCGGCTCGGTGGTGGTGCCCTCGTCGTCGGTGTGGATCTCGAAGTGCAGGTGCGGGCCGGTCGAGTTCCCGTTGTTGCCGACCTCGGCGATGACGTCGCCCGCCTTGACCTGCTGCCCCTGCTTGACGTGGAGGCCGTCGGGATACATGTGCACGTGCCAGCTCCAGAAGGTCTCGCCGTCGAGCTCGTGCTTGATGATGACGAGCATGCTGGAGCGGCCGTCCTTGCCGACGCCGACGTACTCGACCGTGCCGTCCGCCACCGCGTGGATGGGCGTGCCGCGCGGCGCGGCGAAGTCGGTGCCCAGGTGCATGCTGTAGCCGGTGAAGGGGCTCATGCGGTACCCGTAGGGCGAGGTGTTGCGGTAGGCGCCGGCGGCGATCGGCATGACGACGCGCGACTCCTCCTCGGTGGCCACCGCGGCCCGGGCGCCGTTGGCACCGTCGACCGGCGCGCACTGCAGGGCGTCGCGCTCGCTGGCCCGCGACGTTGCCAGGACCGCCGCGCGGCTGGCCGCGCCGGGCTCCGCGAGCAGGCTCGTGGGCACCGCGGCGAGGGCCATGGTGGCCGCCTGGGAGTCGAGGACGTCGAGCACGCTCGTCTGGGCCGTCACCGTCACACCGGAGGCGAAGGCGGAGCTGTCCTGGGGGCTGGCGAGCCCGGTCAGCGGGGCGGCGATGGTCAGGACGCCGAGGGCGCCGAGCACACCGGCCCGGGGCGCCCAGCCCCGGGAGCGCCGCGACGAGTGCTGGGGCAGCTGGGCGCGCATCTCGCGGCGCCCGGGCGCAGGGTGCCGGGTGAGGACCTGGGTGGGGGTGGCGTCCGCGCGCACCCTCCGGGGGTGGGTTGCGGGCTCGCCGGACGGCGGCGCCGGGACGGCCGGCTCGGCCCCGCGCCGGGGAGGCTCGGGATCGCGGACGGCCTCGGCATCGCGGACGGCCTGGGCGTCGCGGATGGCGCGCCGGGTGGCCGCCCGGCGCGTCTGCTCCGGCGCGGCGGCCCGCTGCGCCGCAGCGTCCGGCGCCACGGCCTCCTCGGCCACGGCCTGCTCCGCCATGGCCTGCCGGGTTACGGACTGCTTGGGCACGGCCTGCTCAGTCGCGGCGGCGGCCTCTTTCGCGGCCTGCCCGGCTGCGGCGGCGGCCTCTTTCGCGGCCTCACGGGCGCGCTCTGCCTCACGGATCTGACGTCGGGTCAGCGATGGCGCCGAGGGTTCGGGCACAGCGCTACCTGACATCGATCAACCTCCGGGAGGGGGTACGGCCGTGATCTGGCCGAACGGATCCAGGGACGGGGGCTGCGCCCCCGGCCCTAATGGCTTGTCACGGAACAGTAACGGACGGAGCTCCTCCGTCCAAAACCGTTCCAGATGCGGTCAGCCGCCGGCCGTGATAGCCACCCTCCTCGGCGCGGTGCCCCAGGGGCGGCGCCCTGTGGACGAAGGGGCGCCGACCGCCCTGGGGACGGCGAGCCGGCCGCCTCAGCCCCGCCGTTCCGCGCGCTGCATCGAGTCGCGGACCTCCCCCACGAGCTCCTCGAGGATGTCCTCCAGAAACACCACGCCCACCACCTCGCCGGCCGTCCCGTCGGGGCCCGTGCGGACCACCCGGGCCAGGTGCGCACCGGATCTCTGCATCGCGGTCAGCGCGTCCTCCACCTCGGCCCCCGGCCCGACGGAGGCCAGCGCGCGGACCCGCCACGTCGGGACCGGGCGGCGGCGGGCCTCGCCCTCGGCGTAGAGGACGTCCTTGACGTGCAGGTACCCGGCGAGCTCGCCGTCCTCGACCAGGGGGAAGCGCGAGTACCCGGTGCGCCCGACCTCCTTCTCGACCTCCTCCGGCGTGCAGCCCAGCGGGAGCGCGACGAGTTCGGAGACGGGCACCATCACCTGCTCGGCCGTCTCCTCGGAGAACTCGATGGCGCCGGCGAGGAGGCCCAGGTCGTCCTGGAGCATCCCCTCGGCCTGCGAGCGCGCGACGATGGAGGCGACCTCCTCGGCCGTGAACGCCGACGCGACCTCGTCCTTGGGCTCGACGCCCACGAGGCGCAGCATGAGGTTCGCCAGCGCGTTCAGGCCCGCGATGATCGGGTGGAAGACCTTGGAGACCCACACCAGCGGCGGCGCGAAGATCAGGGCGGCCCGCTCGGGGGAGGTCACCGCGAGGTTCTTCGGCACCATCTCGCCCACCACGACGTGGAGGTAGACGACCAGCGCCAGCGCCAGGGTGAACCCCACGACGTGGCCGGCCTCCGCCGGCAGCCCCATGGCCATCAGCGGGGCCTCGACGAGCCCCGCGATGGCGGGCTCCGCGACGGCACCGAGGCTGGTCGAGCACACGGTCACACCGAGCTGCGCCGTCGCGAGCATGAGTGTGACGTTCTCCATGGCCCAGAGCACGGTCTTCGCCGGCCGGGAGCCCGCCTCGACCAGCGGCTCGATGCGGCTGCGCCGGGCCGACATGATCGCGAACTCGGCGCCGACGAAGAAGGCGTTGCCGGCGAGCAGGAACAGGCCGATCAGCAGGGCGGTCCCGACGCTCACTGCGCCGCCTCCTTGGCGGCCCACACCCGCAGGACCTCCACCCGCCGGTCGTCCATCTGCTGGACGTGGAGGACGACGCCGCTCACCTCGACCTCGTCGCCCGCGCGCGGGATCCGGCCCAGGCGGTCCATGACGAGGCCGCCGAGGGTCTCGTAGGGCCCGTCGTCGGGCACCCGCAGGCCGGCCTTGCGGGCCAGCTCGTCGGGGCGGAACCCGCCGGGGACCACCCAGGTGCCGCCGGGCCCGGCGTGGGCGCCGGAGCGGCGCCGGTCGTGCTCGTCGGCGACGTCGCCCACGAGCTCCTCGACGACGTCCTCGAGGGTGACGAGGCCCGAGGTGCCGCCGTACTCGTCGACGACCAGGGCCATCTGGAGGCCCTCGTCCCGCAGCTGCACGAGCAACGGGGCCAGCGGGAGGGTCTCGGGGACGCGGGGCGCGTCGACCATGAGGGAGGAGGACGCGACGGGCACATCGCCGCGGCGCTCGTGGGGCACCGCGATGGCCCGGCGCAGGTGGACCAGGCCGAGGACGTCGTCGTTGTCCTCACCGATCACGGGGAAGCGCGAGTGGCCCGTGTCCCGCGCGAGGCGCACCACGTCCGCGGCGGTCTCGTCCCGGGCGAGCGTGCGCATGCGGCCCCGATCCGTCATGACGTCCACGGCGGTGAGCGCGCCCAGGCCGATCGACCTGGTCAGCAGTGTCGCGGTGGAGACGTCGAGGGTGCCCTGCTCGGCCGAGCGGCGCACGAGCGCCGCCAGCTCGGAGGCGGAGCGGCCGCCGGAGAGCTCCTCCGCGGCCTCCACGCCGAAGCGGTGCAGGATCGCGTTCGCGGAGCCGTTCAGGCCGGTGATGACCGGCCGGAGCGCGCGGGTGAACACCCGCTGCACCGGTGCGGCGTACCCGGCGGCGGCCAGCGGGTCCGCCAGGGCGAGGTTCTTCGGGACGAGCTCGCCGAAGACCATGGAGAAGGCGTTCACCGCCACGAGCGAGAGGACGACGGCGGTGGCCGAGGCCGCCGTGGTGGCGAGGCCGGCGCTGCCCAGCGGCCCCGTCAGCAGGGTCACGAGCGCGGACTGGGTGGTGTAGCCCAGCAGGATGGTGGTCAGCGTGATGCCCACCTGGGCGCTGGACAGCTCGAGCGAGAGGTGCTTGAGCGCCCGGCCGACGCCCACGGCCCGCCGGTCCCCCGCCGCGATGCGCCGCTCGACGGTGGAGGGGTCCAGGGCGACGAGCGAGAACTCCGCCGCGACGAACACCGCCGTGCCGGCCGTGAGGACGACTCCCAGGGCGACGAGGAGCCACTCCGTCAGCATGCCGCCCCCCGTGGGGGCCGCTGGCCCCGCGAGCCGGGGGCGGGCCGGGATGGCCGGGGCAGGACTGGTTCAGGAGGGTCGGCGCGATGTCGGCCGCGGCGGGGGCGTCGCATGGTAGGTCGAGTGTACGAGGCGGCCCGCGGCGCGCGCCCGGCGGGCCCGCCGGCCGCCGGGGCCCGATCGTTATTCATGGCGGCCGCCGTCCGGACCGCTCCGACGCGCGTGAAGGGCCCTTGGTCCCGATGTCCGCGTGACGTCACCTTGACCCGGGCTTGGCGGGCCCGGCCGCGCGGACTTCGCAGAACGAGATATTCGGCCTGATGGCCCCCGCAGAGGTCCGGTTCGCGCCGTCCATCGCATAATCTTGAAGGGATCTTCGTCACACCCCCCCTGAAAGAGGGCGATTTCCGAGTGTCCACCCAGGAACACCACGACCAGATGGCTGCCTTCGGCGCCAACGAATGGCTCATCGAGGAGCTCTACGAGAAGTACCGCAAGGACAAGGGGTCGGTCGACCCTGCGTGGTGGGACTTCTTCGCGGACTACGAGGGGGGTGCCAACGGCGGCGACAACGGCGCCGCCAGGCCGGCCCCGGCGAAGCACTCGGGCACCACCACGGCCCCGGCGACGACGGAGCCCCGTCCCGACGGCGCGCCGGCGCCCACGGCCCCCGCCGACGCTGCGGTCACCCGCGAGCGCGCCACGACGCCCCTGTCCCGCGTCGACGCGCGGACGGAGCAGCCGGCGACGGAGCACGTGCGGGCCGACCTGCCGCCCGCCCCGCCCGTCGCGGCCCAGCCCGCCACCGCGCCCTACGCGGAGCGTCCCGCCCAGCGGGCCACCGCGGCGCAGGCGCACGGGGACGACGAGACGGTCAGGCTGCGCGGCGTCGCCGCCCGGACCGTGACGAACATGGAGGCCAGCATCGAGGTGCCGGTCGCCACGAGCGTCCGGGCCGTGGCCGCGAAGGTGATGGTCGACAACCGGATCGTCATCAACAACCATCTGAAGCGCTCGCGCGGCGGGAAGATCTCCTTCACGCACCTCATCGGCTTCGCCATGGTCGAGGCGCTCGGCCAGATGCCCGACATGAACTACTCGTACACCCAGACCGAGGACGGCAAGCCGGCCGTCTTCCAGCCCGCGCACGTGGGCTTCGGCCTGGCCATCGACCTGCCCAAGCCGGACGGCACGCGCTCCCTCGTGGTGCCCTCCGTCAAGAGAGCCGACGAGATGGACTTCGCCCAGTTCTGGGCGGCGTACGAGGAGCTGGTGCGCAAGGCGCGCAACAACAAGCTCACCGTCGAGGACTACGCCGGGACCACGATCTCGCTGACCAACCCCGGCGGCATCGGCACCGTGCAC
Source organism: Georgenia sp. SYP-B2076 (assembly GCF_003991205.1). Taxonomy (GTDB): domain Bacteria; phylum Actinomycetota; class Actinomycetes; order Actinomycetales; family Actinomycetaceae; genus Georgenia. Next base: position 72,178 of record NZ_RXOZ01000036.1, read on the forward strand.
TCGATCCCCCGCCTGATGAAGGGCCAGGGCACGATCATCGGCGTCGGGGCCATGGACTACCCCGCCGAGTACGCCGGCACCTCCCCCACGGCCCTCGCGCGCCTCGGCGTCTCCAAGGTCCTGACCCTGACCTCGACGTACGACCACCGGATCATCCAGGGCGCGGCGTCGGGCGAGTTCCTCAAGATCATCGAGGCCAAGCTCCTGGGCACGGACGGGTTCTACGACCGCGTCTTCACCGCGCTGCGCGTCCCCTACGAGCCGGTGCGCTGGCTCCGGGACATCGAGTACGACCCCGACACGGAGCTGGGCAAGCCCGCGCGCATCGCGGAGCTCATCCACGCCTACCGCTCCCGCGGGCACCTCATCGCGGACACGGACCCGCTGGCCTACCGCCAGCGCCGCCACCCCGACCTCGACGTCGCGAGCTACGGCCTCACGCTGTGGGACCTGGACCGGAAGTTCCCCACGGGCGGCTTCGGCGGGGCGGCGCGGCTCACGCTGCGCGAGATCCTCAGCCAGCTGCGCGACGCGTACTGCCGCACCACCGGCATCGAGTACATGCACATCGCCGACGGCGCGCAGCGCCGCTGGTTCCAGGAGAAGCTCGAGGCCCCGTACGCCAAGCCGACGAGCGAGCAGCAGCTGCAGATCCTGAGCCGGCTCAACGCCGCCGAGGCCTTCGAGACGTTCCTGCAGACCAAGTACGTCGGGCAGAAGCGCTTCTCCCTCGAGGGCGGGGAGTCCCTGATCCCGCTGCTGGCCACCGTGCTGACCGGCGCGGCGGAGGAGGGCCTGGACGAGGTGGGCATCGCCATGGCCCACCGCGGCCGCCTCAACGTCCTGGCGAACATCGCCGGGAAGTCCTACGGGCAGATCTTCTCCGAGTTCGAGGGCAACCAGGACCCCCGCACCGTGCAGGGCTCCGGGGACGTGAAGTACCACCTGGGCACGGTGGGCATGTTCACCGCGCCGCAGGGCGAGCAGACCCGGGTCTACCTCGCCGCGAACCCCTCCCACCTCGAGGCCGCCGACGGCGTCATCGAGGGCGTGGTCCGCGCCAAGCAGGACCGCATCGACCTCGGCGAGCAGGGCTTCTCCGTGCTGCCCGTGATCATCCACGGCGACGCCGCCTTCGCGGGCCAGGGCGTGGTGACGGAGACGCTGCAGCTCTCCCAGCTGCGCGGCTACCGCACCGGCGGCACGGTGCACATCGTCGTGAACAACCAGATCGGCTTCACCACGGCGCCGTCGAGCTCGCGCTCGTCGTACTACACGACCGACATCGCCAAGGGCCTGGGCGTCCCGATCTTCCACGTCAACGGCGACGACCCGGAGGCCGTGGCCCGCGTGGCGGAGCTGGCGTTCGAGTACCGCCAGACGTTCCACAAGGACGTCATCGTGGACCTCGTGTGCTACCGCCGTCGCGGCCACAACGAGGGCGACGACCCCTCGATGACGCAGCCGGTGATGTACTCCCTCATCGAGAACAAGCGCTCGGTGCGCAAGCTCTACACCGAGTCCCTCATCGGGCGCGGCGACCTGACCGCCGAGCAGGCCGAGGAGGCGCTGAAGGACTACAAGCGCGAGCTCGAGCGGGCCTTCACGGAGACCCGCGAGGGCGGGTGGACCGCGGAGGGCTCCTCCGACCAGGTCAAGGGCCTGGAGCGGCCGGAGTCCCAGCACGAGGACGCCGGCGTCATGGTGGGCTGGCAGACCGCGGTGACCCCGCAGGTCCTCGAGCGCATCGGGCAGGCGCACGTGCGCCCGCCCGAGGGCTTCGCCGTGCACCCCAAGCTGGCCCAGCTCCTCGAGCGTCGCGACAAGATGTCGCGGGACGGCGGCATCGACTGGGGCTACGGCGAGATCCTCGCGTTCGGCTCGCTGCTCATGGAGGGCACGCCCGTGCGCCTGGCCGGCCAGGACAGCCGCCGCGGCACGTTCGTCCAGCGCCACGCGGTGCTCCACGACCACACCTCGGGTGCGGAGTGGACGCCGCTGATGTACCTCACGCCCGACCAGGCCAAGTTCTGGATCTACGACTCCTCGCTGAGCGAGTACGCGGCCATGGCGTTCGAGTACGGGTACTCGGTAGAGCGGCCGGACGCCCTCGTGCTGTGGGAGGCCCAGTTCGGTGACTTCGCCAACGGCGCCCAGACCGTCATCGACGAGTTCATCTCCTCCTCGGAGCAGAAGTGGGGCCAGCGGTCCTCGCTCGTGCTGCTGCTGCCGCACGGCTACGAGGGCCAGGGGCCGGACCACTCCTCCGCCCGCATCGAGCGCTACCTGCAGATGTGCGCGGAGGAGAACATGGTGGTGGCCCAGCCGTCCACCCCGGCGAACCACTTCCACATGCTGCGCCGGCAGGCCTACGCCCGCCCCCGCAAGCCCCTCATCGCCTTCACCCCGAAGCAGCTGCTGCGCCTCAAGGCCGCCGCGTCGCCGGTGGAGGAGTTCACGAACGGCACGTTCCGCCCGGTGATCGGCGAGGTCGAGCCCCGCGTGCTGGACGGCGCGGACCAGGTGGACCGGGTGCTGCTGTGCTCGGGGCGCGTGTACTACGACCTGGCCGCGAAGCGGATCAAGGACGAGGACCCGCGCACCGCGATCGTGCGCCTCGAGCAGCTCTACCCGCTCGACGGCGACGCGATCCGCGCCGAGCTCGACACGTTCCCGGGCGCCGAGCTGGTGTGGGTGCAGGACGAGCCGGAGAACCAGGGGCCGTGGACGTTCGTCAGCGACCACCTGCCCGAGCTGGTCGGCCGCGAGCTGCGCGTGGTCTCCCGCCCGGCGGCGGCCTCGCCGTCGACCGGCTCGCACAAGCGCCACGGCCAGGAGGGGGCCGACCTGACGGCGCGCGCGTTCGCCCGCTGAGCAGGCGGCCGCCCCGCGGCCGAGCGTGAGGGGCCAGGACAGGACATCGCGTCCAGTCCTGGCCCCTCACCCCACCCACCGCCGGCGAGCGGTCAAGTACTCGCAGGCGTGCCGCGGCGAGCGGCCTGCGAGGAGCAGCCTCGTCACCGGCGAGCATCAAGTACTCGCGCCTCCGCGCACCGGTCGCGCTCGGCGGGACGAGGTCATGCTCGGCGATCTACGACCTCGTCCGGCGGCGCACTACCGGTCGGCGGCGGCCGCTCCGGCGTCGGCGCAGGCGTGCCCCGGCGCAGTGCTACCGGTCGGCGGCGGCCCCGCGACAGCCCCCGCCCGCGACGGCCCGCGGGTGCGAACCGCCGCGCGGACCGCCTTCCCTGCCTCATGATTCAAGGATCCCGCCTCGCACCGCCGACGCCGGGCGCCCGTCCCACCGCTGGGACCTGCGGGGCGCGGCGGGTGTGGCGGGCGGCGCGGGCAACGGGTCCATCCCGCCCGGACCAGGCAAGATGGGTGAGAAGACGACGAGAGGAACGATGGTGGGCGACGCCCAGCTGCGCATCTGCGTGATCGGTGACGAGCTCACGGCCGGGATGGGCGACGCCCGTGGCCTCGGCTGGGTGGGCCGGGTCATGGCCCGCACCCAGACGGAGGATCCGGCCTTCGTCGCCCAGCTCGCCGTGCCGCACGAGAACACGACGGACCTCTCGGCCCGGTGGGAGGCGGAGTGCCAGCGCCGCTTCACGCCCATGGCCGACAACCGCCTGGTCCTCGGCCTGGGGTCCGCCGACCTCGACGAGGGCCTGTCCCTCGCCCGCTCGCGCCTGAACCTCGCCAACATCCTCGACGGCGCCGCCGCGTCGCGCATCGGGTGCTTCGTGGTGGGCCCGCCGCCGCGCACCGACACGGACGTCGAGGCCCAGGCGGCCCTCTCGCAGGCGTTCGCCGACGTGTGCCAGCGCCGCCACGTGCCCTACGTGGAGACCTTCCAGCCGCTGCGCACGCACGAGCAGTGGCACTCGGACGTCGCCGCCGGGGACGGCCTGCACCCGGGCCAGGCCGGCTACGGCCTGCTGGCCTGGCTGGTGCTGCACAACGGCTGGCACGCCTGGCTCGGGCTGCCCGACGCCGGCTGACACACGCCGGTCCCGGTCCCCGGCCGTGAGGTCCCAGGCGAGGCTGGCTACAGTGGGGCAATGCCAGTCGAGCTCGGCCTCCCCCGCCCGCGCACCGCGGCGCCACGGGCCCCCGCACCCCCGGCCTCCCGCGGCGCGACGCCCGGGGCCGCCGGCGCGGCCGCGTCACCGGACGTCGCCGGCCGGCCCGCCACGCCCAACCTGGTCGACCGGTTCGGTCGCGTCGCGCACGACCTGCGCGTCTCGCTGACGGACCGGTGCAACCTGCGCTGCGAGTACTGCATGCCGGCCGAGGGCTTCGACTGGCTGCCCACCCCGCAGGTCCTCTCCGACGACGAGGTCGTGCGCCTCATCACGGTCGCCGTCGAGCACCTGGGCATCCGGGAGGTGCGCTTCACCGGCGGGGAGCCGCTGCTGCGCAAGGGCCTCGAGCGCATCATCGCCGCCACCACCGCGCTGCGCACGGACCAAGGACTCGTCCCCGACGTGTCGCTGACCACCAACGCCCTGGGCCTCGCCCGCCGTGCCGAGGCCCTGGCCGCCGCGGGCCTGACCCGGGTCAACGTCTCGCTGGACTCCGTGGACCGGCAGACCTTCGCGACCCTGACGCGCCGCGACCGCCTGCCCGACGTCCTCGCCGGCGTCGCGGCCGCGGCCGCCGCCGGCCTTGCGCCCATCAAGATCAACGCCGTGCTCATGCGCGGCCTCAACGACGCCGAGGCCCCCGACCTGCTCGCCTTCGCCCTCGAGCGCGGCTACGAGCTGCGGTTCATCGAGCAGATGCCCCTCGGGCCGCCGGAGGCGTGGCACCGCGGGGACATGGTCACGGCCGAGGAGATCCTGGCCCGGCTGCGCACCCGGTTCGAGCTCACCGCCCCCGACCCCACCGAGCGCGGCGCCGCCCCGGCCGAGCGCTGGACCGTCGCCCCGGCCGACGGGCTGCCCGGCGGCACCGTCGGGATCATCGCGTCCGTCACCGAGCCGTTCTGCGCCGCCTGCGACCGCACCCGGCTGACCGCGGACGGACAGGTGCGCACGTGCCTGTTCGCCCGCACCGAGACGGACCTGCGTGCCCTGCTGCGCGCCGGCGCCGACGACGCCGCGCTGGCGGACCTCTGGCGCGGGGCCATGTGGGGCAAGCTTCCCGGCCACGGCATCGACGACCCCGGCTTCCTGCAGCCCCAGCGCCCCATGAGCGCAATCGGAGGATGACATGAGCACCACCACCCACCGCCCCGCCGGCCACCCGGGCGGCGTCGGCACGCACGCCGACGCCCCCGCCCTGACCGTCCACGTGCGCTACTTCGCCGGCGCGGCCGAGGCGGCCGGCGCCGCCGCGGAGACGCTCGCGCTCCCCGCCGGCGCCACGGCGGCCGACCTCCTCGCCGCGATCCGCGCCGCCCACGGGCCCGCCGTCGGGCGGGTGCTGGAGATCTCCAGCCTGCTCGTCGACGGCACCGTCCGCGAGGACCACGCCGCCCCGCTGGGCGCCGCGGCGACGACGGTCGTGGGCGTCGACGTCCTCCCGCCCTTCGCGGGCGGCTGAGCCGCGCCGAGCGACCACGAAGGCCCCGCCGTCCGCCAGGACGGCGGGGCCTTCGACGTCCGGCCGACGGCGGGGGTGTCGCCGTCCGGCGCCGCGTGTCAGGACCATGGCCCTACGGATCGGCGCCGCGGGCCCCGCACGATGAACAGGTCCCCCCCGCTTCCCGCGGGCACCCTCCCGCCGAGAGGACCGCACCATGTCCCAGACCACCCACACGCCGACCGGCCAGGTCCCGCGCCGATCGTTCCTGAAGTGGTCGGCGGCGGCCGGCGGCGGCGCCGCCGTCGCGGGCGCCGGCGCCTACTTCGGCGTCATCCCCGGGGTGGGCCCGGCGGGCGCGGCGACCGCGACGTCCGGCGTCGACAAGACGGTCTGGTCCTCCTGCAACGTCAACTGCGGCTCCCGCTGCCCCCTGCGCATGCAGGTCAAGGACGGGCAGATCGTCCGGGTGCTGCCCGACGACACCGGCGACGACGAGATCGGCACCCAGCAGATCCGCGCCTGCGTGCGCGGCCGGTCCATCCGCCACCGGATCTACAACCCCGACCGGCTCAAGACCCCGATGCGGCGCAAGGCCGGCACCAGGCGCGGCGCCGGCGAGTGGGAGGAGATCAGCTGGGAGGAGGCCTTCGACGAGATCGCCGGCACCATCCAGCGGCTCGTCAAGGACTACGGCAACGAGTCGATCTACCTCAACTACGGCACCGGCACCATCGGCGGCACCATCGCCTGCAGCTGGCCGCCGATCGCCACGCCCTTCGCGCGGCTGATGAACTGTGTGGGCGGCTACCTGAACCACTACGGCGACTACAGCGCGGCGAACATCGAGCAGGCCGCGCCGTTCACGTTCGGCTCGTGGATCGGGTCCAACTCCTTCGACGACGCGAAGAACTCGCAGCTGCAGGTCATGTTCGGCAACAACCCTCACGAGACGCGGATGAGCGGCGGCGGGGAGACGTTCGTCACCCAGCAGACGAAGAAGCTCAGCGACGTGCGGACCATCGTCATCGACCCCCGCTACTCCGAGACCGCGATCGGCGTCGCCGACGAGTGGGTCCCGGTGCGTCCCGGCACCGATGCCGCGCTGGTCGCCGGCATGGCGCACGTGATGATCACCGAGAACCTCCACGACCAGGCCTTCCTCGACACCTACTGCCAGGGCTTCGACGAGGACCACATGCCGGCGGGCGTCCCGGCCGGGAGCTCCTACCGGGCCTACATCCTCGGCGAGGGCCCGGACAAGACCGCCAAGACGCCCCAGTGGGCCGCCTCGATCACCGGCGTCCCGGCCGCGACGATCACCCGGCTGGCGCGCGAGATCGCCGGCGCGAAGCCGTGCGCGATCACCCAGGGCTGGGGCCCGCAGCGCAGCGCCAACGGCGAGAACCAGGCCCGGGCGATCTTCACCCTGGCGGCCATGACGGGGAACATCGGTATCCCCGGCGGCGGCACCGGCGAGCGCGAGGGCTCCTACTCCCTGCCCATGGCCAACCCGTGGGTCACCACCAACCCCGTGGAGACGTCGATCTCCGTCTTCGGCTGGACCGACGCCGTCGAGCGCGGCCCGGAGATGACGGCGTTGGCGGACGGCGTCGTCGGCAAGGACAAGCTCGACGTGCCGATCAAGATGATCTGGCAGTACGCCGGGAACGCCCTGGTCAACCAGCACGCCGACATCAACCGCACCGTCGCGCTCCTGGAGGACGACACCAAGTGCGAGTTCATCGTCGTCATCGACAACCAGATGACCGTCTCCGCCCGGTACGCCGACATCCTGCTGCCGGACGTGTCCAACGCCGAGCAGCTCGACGTCGTCCAGCAGGGCAGCGCCGGCAGCATGGGCTACACCATCATCGCCGACCAGGTCATCGAGCCCCTCTACGACTGCCGCACCACCTACGAGATGTGCACCGAGATCGCCCGGCGCCTGGGCGTCGAGCAGCAGTTCACCGAGGGCAAGACCCAGGAGGACTGGGTGCGCCAGGTGGTCGACGAGAGCCGCGAGGCCATCCCCGAGCTGCCCTCCTTCGAGGACCTGCGCGAGATGGGCGTGTGGAAGGTCAAGGGCGAGAGCTACATCGGCCTCCAGGACTTCCGCGCGGACCCGGTCGCGAACCCGCTCACCACCCCGTCGGGGAAGATCGAGATCTTCTCCCAGCCGCTGTGGGAGATGTCCCAGACCTGGGAGCTGCCCGAGGGCGACAAGATCACCGCGGTCCCCGAGCACATCGCGACGTGGGAGGGCGCCGAGGAGGCGCGGGCCAGCGCGCGGTACCCGCTGCAGTGCATCGGGCACCACTACAAGCAGCGCACCCACTCCACGTACGGCAACGTCGACTGGATGAAGGAGGCCCACCCCCAGATGGTGTGGGTCAACACGCTCGACGCCCAGGCGCGGGGCATCGCCAACGGCGACACCGTGCAGGTCTTCAACGACCGCGGCCGCATCGAGCTGCCCGCCCGGGTTACCCCGCGCATCGCGCCCGGGGTGGTCTCCGTCCCGCAGGGCGCCTGGTTCACCCCCGGCGCGGACGGCGTGGACCGCGGCGGGTCCGTCAACACGCTCACCAGCTGGCACCCGACGGCGATCGCCAAGGGCAACGCCCAGCACACCACCCTCGTGAACATCGAGAAGGCCTGAAGGTAGGAACGATCATGGTCCAGCAACTCGGTTTCTCCTTCGACCAGACCCTGTGCAACGGCTGCAAGGCCTGCTCGGTGGCCTGCAAGGACAAGAACGACCTGCCCGTCGGGGTGACGTGGCGCCGCGTCGCGGAGTACTCCGGCGGCACGTGGCAGCAGGACGGCGACACGTTCGTGCCCAACGTCTTCGCCTACTACACCTCCATCTCCTGCAACCACTGCGAGAACCCGGTCTGCGTGCAGGTGTGCCCCACCACCGCGATGACCGTCGGCGAGGACGGCATCGTGACCGTCGACGACGACAAGTGCGTCGGCTGCCGCTACTGCGAGTGGGCCTGCCCGTACTCCGCGCCGCAGTTCAACCCGGCGACCGGGCACATGACCAAGTGCGACATGTGCGCCGACTACCGCGCCGAGGGCGAGGACCCCGCGTGCGTGGCGGCCTGCCCGTCCCGCGCCCTGGGCTGGGGGCCCATCGACGAGCTGCGCGCCGAGCGCGGCACCCTCGCCGGCGTCGAGCCGCTGCCGGACCCCTCGATCACCCGTCCCCGCCTGGTCATCACGCCCCACCGTGACGCCCAGCCCTCCGGCACCGGCACCGGCGCCCTGGCCAACCCCGAGGAGCTCTGAGCATGAACATCCACGAGCTGCCGATGATGATCTTCACGATCGCCGCCCAGATGTGCGTCGGGGCGTTCGTCGTCCTCGGCGTCATCCAGGTCGTCGCCGCACGCCGCTACGGCAAGGACGCCATCGACAAGGTCACCGACCCCGCGCTCTACGCGATCGGCCCCGTCATGGTCTTCGGGCTGGTCGCCTCGATGTTCCACATGAACGACGTGACCAACACCCTCAACGTCATCCGCCACGTCGACTCCTCCTGGCTGAGCCGGGAGATCCTCTTCGGCAGCGGCTTCGCCGGCCTGGGCTTCCTCTTCGCGGCGGCCCAGTGGTTCAAGTGGGGCACCACCCGGCTGCGGCAGGCCCTCGCCCTGGCCACGGCCGCCGTCGGCCTCGGCCTGGTGTTCTCGATGTCGATGATCTACTACTCCCTCGTCACGGTCCCGGCGTGGCACACCTGGGCCACGCCCGCCCAGTTCTTCACCACCGCGTTCCTCCTCGGCGCCCTGGCCGTCGGCGCGGCGCTGACCGGCACGGTGATGTGGCGCCGCCGGGCGGCCGAACAGGCCGGCACGCAGGTCACCACGGACCCGCGCGCTGTGGGGCTGCTCACCTCGTCGCTCAAGGGCATCGGCGTCGCCGCCGTGGCCCTCCTGGGCGTGGAGTTCCTCATCATCCCGCTGCACGTGTCCGCGCTCTCGGCCGCCGGCGGCGCGGCCGCCGAGTCCGCCGCAGTGTTCTCCGGCGCGTGGTTCGTCGCGCGGCTCGTCCTGGTCTTCCTCGGCGCGGGCCTGCTCGCGGTGTTCCTGTTCCGCCACGCCTCGACGAAGTCCAGCCCCCGCACGCTCGCCGTGCTGGCCACCACGGCCTTCGCGCTCGTCCTCGTCGGCGAGTTCATCGGCCGGTCGCAGTTCTACGACTCGATGATCCGCATCGGCATGTAGCCGCTCGGACGCCACGGGCCCGCATCGGTAGCCGGTGCGGGCCCGTGCGGCGGGAGGCGACGCTCAGGCGCTGCCCGTCCACTCGTGGGTGCCGCCTTCGAAGACCTGCCGCTTCCACACCGGCAGGCGGCGCTTGATCTCCTCCACCAGCTCGGCGGTGGCGGCGAACGCCTCGGCGCGGTGCGCCGCGGAGACGGCGGCGGCCAGGGCGACGTCGCCGACCGCGAGCACGCCGACGCGGTGGACGACGGCGAGCGCGTCGATCGGGAAGCGTGCGGCGACGTCGGCGGCCACCTCGGCGACCAGCGCGTCCGCGCTCGGGTGGCCGACGTACTCGATCTCGGTGACGCTGCGTCCGCCGTCGTGGTTGCGCACGACCCCGCCGAACGTGACCACCGCACCCGCCGCGTCGTCCTCGACGGCCCTGGCGCACTCGGCGACCTCGACGGCGGCGGCCCGCACCTCCGCCAGCGCCACGCGACGCGCGGGCGGGGTCAGGCGGGCCGGGGCCCCCTCGTTCGCGCTCACGCCGCCGGGCCTTCCTCGCCCGGCTCCCACGCCTGGACCAGGCGGTGGACGGCGGCGACCTTCTCCGCCACCGCCCGGGCCTGCGCCGGGCCGTCGGCCGCCGTCGCGCCGGCCAGTCCGACCAGGAATGCGGTCAGCGGCGCGCCGGGGCGGGTGGGTCCGTGGGCGACGTCGCTGATGAGCGCGAGCAGCGCCGTGGCGTTGACGTCCATGACGGCGCGGTCGACGCCGAGCTCGGCGCACACGGCGTCGAGCCAGCGGTTCATGGCGGCCATCTTCGCGGTCTCGTCGCCCCTCACGCCTCCTCCCCCACGACCTCGGTCAGCCACTGCCATGCGGCGACCGTCGCCGGGAAGCCCCGCGTGGTCAGGCCGAGCAGCACGACCTGCTCCACCTCGGCCCGGCTCGCCCCCGCGGACAGCGCCTTGCGCACGTTGGAGCGCACCGCCCCGTCCGACTGCGCGCCGACGGCGATGCCGAGCTTGACCAGCCGGATGGTCCTCTCGTCGAGCGGGCCTGCGGCGTCGACCGCGGCCGCGACGGCGTCGTGGCGCTGGACGACCTCGGCGAAGCGCTCACGGAAGCTGACATAGACATCGGGGAGGTGTTCGGACACGGGGGCTCCTTCACGGACGACGCCGGACCCTGGTGCGGCCCGGACCCGACCATCGTGGCACAGCGCCGCCGTCCGCTCCGCGCCGGCTTCCACCCCGCCCGGCCGGTGTGGGGCCAAGGGCCCAGGGCACGCGCACGTCCCCGAGCGACCATGGATCGCGGCCACATCGACCGCCGAGGAGGGGACCGTCATGACCATGACCATCGAGCCGGACCGTCGCGCCGACGTTCAGGTGCGCCTGCCCGCGCCGCCGGCGTTACTGGCCGACCGCGGCACGCTCGCCGCGCGCCTGGACGAGTTCGCCGCCGCCTTCACGACCCTCTCGCAGCTGCTCCTGGCCGCGCCGGACGGCGAGGTCCTCGACCGCGTGCGCGACCCGGAGCTGCTCGCGCAGTGGCCGCTGCCGCAGGACCCGGACTGCCGCCGAGGCCTCGCGCTCCTGGCAGAGTCCGCGACCGCCGGGGAGGATACGGCGCTCGTCCGGCGGGACTACAACCGGTTGTTCTTCGGGCCGGAGCGGATGAAGGCGCCGCCGTACGAGTCCGTGCACCGCTCGGAGGAGCACCTCCTGTTCGAGGCGGTGACGATGGAGGTGCGCGCGTCCTACGCGGCGTTCGGCCTCGTGGCGCCGCGGCTGCACCGGGAGCCCGACGACCACATCGGCCTCGAGCTGGGCTTCGTCGCGGCCCTGTGCGTGCGGGCGCTGGACGCCCTCGACGCCGGCGACGACGGCGAGCTGGACCGCCTGCTCGACGGCATCATGACGTTCCTGCGCGAGCACCTGCTCGCCTGGGCCCCCGCGTGCCTGACCCAGGCCGCGGGCGCGTCCACCACCTTCTTCTACCAGGGGGTCGCGGCGCTGGGGCTGGGCACGCTCGCCTGCGCCCGCGCCGCCTTCCGATGAGCGCCGGGCCCGGCCTGCGCGGCGTGCAGGGCTGGCTGCGGCACCAGCCCGCGGCCCTCGACCTCGAGCTCGTGTGCGCCGAGCACCCCTCCCCGAGCCGGGGCGCGGCGGCGACCACCGTGATCCGGCTCGCGACGTGCGCGGACGAGCTGCCGCTGCACGAGCTCGCCGAGCTGTTCACGCTCGGCGCGGCCCGGGTGCGGGTGCGCCTGGACGGGTGCGCCCGCGCGGACGCCGCCCGGGACCACCTCGCCCCCGTGGCCGCGGTGCTGCGCGCGGCGGGCACCGACAGCCTCGACGTGGACGGGTGGGACGGGTCCGGCGGCGCGGCTTCCTGCGTCGACGGGTCCGGCGGCGAGGGGACCGGCGGCGAGGGGACCGGCCTGGACGCCGGGCCACACGCCGTGGGCGACCGAGCGGCCGGCCGCCGGGGTCCGACGCGCCAGCCCCGCGCCCGCCGTCGTCCCGTCCTCGAGGCCGCGCACATGCCCGTGGCGCGCCGCCAGCTGCTGGGGCTGGGTGGCCGCGCGCCCAGCGACCTGCCCGCGCAGTACCTGGACCCGCACGAGCGCCTCGTCGCCGCGGTCCGGGCGCTCGTCCCGGCCGGCGCGCCGGGACTGGCACAGCTGGACGGTCCGGCGGCGCGTCTGACGGCGCACGGCTGCGCGGGCTGCGGCGTGTGCGTGCAGGCGTGCCCCGCCGATGCCCTGCGGCTGCGCCACGGCGGGGACGGCGGCCTGGCCATCACCACGCTGCTGCAAGCCCCGGCCGCCTGCGACGGCTGCCGGCGCTGCCTCGACCTGTGCCCCTCGGACGCCCTCGCGTCGACGGGTGCGTGGCCGTGGTCCCAGACGCTCCTCGACACCGAGGCGCCGGTGGCCACGCTGACGACGGCGCGGTGCGAGCGGTGCCGGACCCGCTTCCCGAGCACGACCGGCGCGCCGCTGTGCGCCGTGTGCGACTACCGCCGGCGCAACCCGTTCGGCTCCACGACGGCGCCCGGGATGCAGGCGCCCGCGCCCGGGTTGCCGACTCCCGCGCCGGGGGTGCGCCTCGGGGCGGGGCAGCGCGTGCTCGCGCGGTAGCTGCGCCCGGCCCTGGGGCCGCGCGCACCCAGCGCCTACTCCCCGAGCACCGCGCGCTGGTAGTCCTTGCCGCTCTCCACGGAGAGCACGGCCAGCACCAGGCGGCCCAGGGTGCGCGAGATCTTCGCCTCGGCGCCCTGGGCCAGGCGCCCGCCCAGCGCGGGGAGCACGGGGACGAGGTGCGCGTCGATGACCTCCCGCTCCCGCGCGCGCAGGGCCTTGCCGCCGGCGAGGTCCCCGCGTGCCCAGGCGTCGGCCTCCTCGCGGCACAGGTCCGCCACGCGGCGCACGTGCTCCACCACGGCGGCGTCGGGGGCGACGAGCGTGGCGTGGTCCCGGGCCAGGGCGGCGACGTCGGCGTCGAGCCCGCGGCGCTCGGCTCCGCGGGCGTACACGTCCAGGTTCAGCAGGTCCCCGACGAAGATCTGGGCGTCGTCCCCGAGCCAGCGGGCGCCGGCGCGCCACAGCGCCGCCTGGTCGCCGGCGCGCAGCCGCGCCACGGCCTCCTCGTCCATGGTCAGCACCTCGGCCACGGCGTCCCAGCTGCCCGCGCGGTCCCGGGACGCCTGCGCGACCTGGGCGGTGAACGCGCTCACGGAGTCGTCCACCGGGCCGGGAGCGGGCTCCCACGCGCCGGCGGGCTGCGCACCCGGTCCGGCGCTCACGGCCGGGCCTCCGGCGTGATCGTGCCCGGCGTCGAGGGGGACGCCGGGCGCCGCTCGACGGCGAGGGCACCCGAGACGGAGCGGGTGGTGAGGAAGCACACGTCCGCACCGGAACGGTCGTCCACGGTGGTGGCGCCCAGGCCCGCAGAGCGCCGGTCGGCGCCGTCCACGCGCACCGCGCCGGAGAGGCTCCGCGCCGTCAGGGAGAGCCCCGTCCCGGCGGGCAGGGTCACGTGCATCGCCCCGGAGACCGTCGCCAGGTCGACCATGGACGCGGACGAGGTGGTGGCGACGTCCACGGCGCCCGCGACGCTGGTGACCTCCACCCGCGGCAGCTGGCCCGCGACGGTGGTGCGCCCGGCCGCGGTGCTCACCCGGACGGGGCCGTCGTGGCCCTGCACCGAGATGGCGCCCGACGCGGAGCGCAGCGCCGCCGCCCCGCGGCTGGCGCTGACGGCGAGGTGCCCGCTGGCCGTGGAGAGGGAGACGTCCTCACCCACCCCGGAGACGTGCGCGTCCGCGACCGCGGTGGCGACCGTGACGGCCGTGCCCCGGGGGACGAGGACCCGCAGCCGGGCGGTGTCCGTGGAACGGAAGGAGCGCAGCCGCTTGACCCAGCCGTCCCAGCCGAGGAACGGGTAGCCGATGGTGAGCCGGCCGTCCTCGACGGTCAGCTCGAGGGGGTTGCCGCTGACCTCCTCGACGGCGACCTGGACGTGTCCGGCGTCGTGGCCCTCGACCGTGACCTCACCGGCCACCAGCTGCACCCGCAGGGCGGCGACGTCCTCGACGTCGTGCGTCGACGGGCCGGGAACGATCCAGGAGCGTGTTGCCATGCCCCCGACCCTACTGGCCGACCGCCCCGGCCCTACCCGTCGAGCCGGACGGCGATCTTGCCGGCGACGTCGCCGGCGTCCATGCGGCCCAGGGCGTCGCCGACCCGGTCGAGCGGCACCACGCTGTCCACCACCGGCCGCGCGCCGGTGGCGACGAGCATCCGCTGCAGGGCGGCGAGCTGCGCCAGGGTGCCCATCGTCGTCCCGGCGACCCGCAGGGACCGGAAGAAGATCCGGCTGAGCTCGGCCGGGGGCATGGCCCCGGAGGTGGCGCCGGCGAGGGCGACGGTCCCCCCGGGGCGCAGCGCCATGAGGGAGTGCGACCAGGTGGCCTCCCCCACGGTCTCGACGACGGCGTCGACCTGCTCCGGCAGGCGCGCCCCCGTCTCGAAGGCGGCGTGGGCGCCCAGCTGGAGGGCACGCGCACGCTTGGCCTCCGTGCGGGACGTCACCCACACCCGCAGGCCCGCCGCTCGGCCCAGGACGGTCGCGGCGGTGGCGACCCCGCCGCCGGCGCCCTGGATCAGCACGGTGCTGCCCGGCCGGAGGGCGGCGGCGTCGAAGAGCATGCGGTAGGCGGTCATGTACGCGGTGGGCAGGCAGGCGGCCTCCTCCCAGGACAGGTCGGGGTCCTTGGGGACGATGTTGCCGGCGGGCACCCACACGCGCTCGGCCAGCGTGCCCGGGTGTAGGTCGGAGAGCAGGGTGCGCCTGGGGTCGAGGGTCTCGTCCCCGGCCCAGGCGGGGCTGGTGATGACGGCGTGGACGATCACCTCGGTGCCGTCCTCGAGCACGCCGGCCGCGTCGGTGCCCAGCACCATCGGCAGGCGCTCGGCGGGCAGGCCCACGCCGCGCAGCGAGAAGAGGTCGTGATGGTTCAGCGACGCCGTCCGGACCGTCACGGGCACCCAGCCGGGCGCGGGCGCACCCGGGTCGGGCAGCTCGCCCACGCGCAGCCCGGCGAGCGGGTTCTCGGGGTCCTGGGTCAGGGCGTAGGCGCAGCGCACGGGGCTCACCCTAGGGCCGTGCCCGCCCCCAGGGAGGCGGCCCCGGGGACGGCGGGCGCGCGGCCCCGGGGATGAAGGTCCAGGTCGCCCGGGGACGACGGGCGAGGCGGCCCGGGACGACGAAGGGCCGGTCACCGTCGGTGACCGGCCCTCAGGCGCGCGCGGACCGGGTCCGCGCGGTGCTCAAGCGTTGGGACGCTTGCCGTGGTTCGCGCCACTGGTCTTGCGGGAACGGCGCTTACGACCGCGCTTGCTCATGGCTATCTCCTGTTACTCGTGGTCGTCCGCCGACCGACGGGCGAAATCTCGCCGCCCATGGTCCCACACTTCGGGTGCGGGTCCGTCCTCGGACGCTTAGTCGGCGGCCCGGATCCCTGTGACCCGCAGCACGCTCAGCTGGGACTCGACGCGCAGGCGCAGCGAGGAAGGTGCGACCTCGGCGCAGGAGCGCCGCACGATCGAGCGGATGTGCTGCTCGGCGTCGGCGGCCTCGTGGCACGTGGGGCAGTCCTCGGCGTGCGCGCGGAACCGGGCCTCCTGGTCCTCGTCGAGCTCGGAGTCGAGGAACTCCATGAGGTTGTCGAGGAGCTCCTCACAGGTGCACTGCCGCTCCTTGCCGCCGGCCTGTGCGAGCAGTGCCTGCTCCGCCCGGTCGACGAGGTCGCGTTGCTCGTCCGTCATGCCTTCGCCTCCGTCCGCATGCCCAGCTCGTGCGCGTGGTCGATGAGCAGCTCACGCAGCTGGCGCCGCCCACGGTGCAGCCGGGACATCACGGTCCCGATCGGCGTGCCCATGATCTCGGCGATCTCCTTGTAGGCGAACCCCTCGACGTCGGCCAGATACACCGCGATGCGGAAGTCTTCCGGCAGCTGGTTGAGGGCGTCCTTGATCTCGTTGTCGGGAAGCTTGTCCATCGCTTCCGTCTCGGCCGAGCGCAGCCCGGTCGAGGTGTGCGAGGCGGCTCGGTGGATCTGCCAGTCCTCCACCTGCTCCGCGTCCGACTGCAGCGGCTCGCGCTGCTTCTTGCGGTAGGTGTTGATGAAGGTGTTGGTCAGGATCCGGTAGAGCCAGGCCTTGAGGTTGGTGCCGGGGCGGTACTGGTGGAACGCCGCGTAGGCCTTGGCGAAGGTCTCTTGCACAAGGTCCTCGGCGTCGGCGGGGTTGCGGGTCATCCGCATCGCAGCGCCGTAAAGCTGGTCCAGGAAGGGCAGTGCGTCGCGCTCGAAGCGGGCCGACCGCTCGGCGTCTGACTCACCGTCGGGTGCTCGGTCGAGGTCGCCCTCGTGGCTCTGGCTCATCAGCATCGAGGGTAGCCCGGCGGACCGGGAAACGACTCCTGGCCAGCTCCCCAATGGCGTCGCCGGGGCGGCGTCCGGCCGCGGCGCGGTAAGGAGCAGACTGGTCATGTGGGGTGTAACTGCGCCCGGGCGATGTTCATTCCGCCGAGGGCGAAGGACGCACGGGGGCAGGGCCGGGTCCGCACCCGGCCGACCGCCCGGACGGGCGTTTTCACCCGGCCCGGAGGCGCCCATCAGGTCGCCATCGGCCGTCCGGTGCGGTAGTCATGTGACATGAGCCTCGTCAGCCCCCTCGCCCGCCCCCTGCTCGCCTCCGCCTTCGTCGCCGACGGCCTCGACTCGATCCTTCGCCCGGACAAGCACGCGGCGAAGTTCCGGCGGGTCGAGCCCGTCCTGACGAAGTTCGGGGTCCCGGCGGCACTGACGTCCGACGCCCGGACGCTCGCCCGGGTCTCCGGCGTCGTCACGACGCTCTCGGCGCTCATGCTGGCCACCGGCCGCAGGCCGCGCACGTCCGCCCTCACGCTCGCCGTGATGAACATCCCCCTCACGCTGGTGAACAACCCTGTCTGGGACGCTTCGGGCCAGCAGCGCCAGGAGTACCTCTCGGGCCTGCTCCGCGGCCTGAGCGTGGCGGGCGGCCTGCTCTACGCCGCCGCGGACCGCGGCGGGAAGCCCTCGCTGGGCTGGCGCCTCGGGCAGGCGCGCGAGCACCGCACCGAGCTGCGCCAGGTGAAGGCGGCGGTGCGGGAGCAGTACGCAGACTGAGCCCGGCCGGTTGGTGACGGCCCGCGGCGGGCCCCACGGTGGCGCCGGCGGCCGGGACGACCCGGGCCCCGTGTGGGCGGCACCTACTACCCTCGCACCATGACGCTGCCCGAGACTCCCTGGCCCGCGCCGCTCGCCACCGCACCGCTGGCGACGCAGGTGGACGTGCCCGGGTCGAAGTCCCTGACCAACCGCTACCTGCTCCTCGCGGCCCTCGCGTCGGAGCCGACCGAGCTGGTCCGCCCCCTGCACTCGCGCGACTCCGCGCTGATGGTCGGCGCCCTGCGCGCGCTGGGCACCACGGCCGAGCCCAGCGGTGACGACGGCCTCCTCCTGACGCCAGGCCCGCTGCACGGCCCCGCCATGATCGACTGCGGCCTCGCCGGGACGGTCATGCGGTTCATCCCGGCCCTCGCCGCGCTGGCCGACGGCGAGGTCCGCCTCGACGGCGACACCCGCGCCCGCGAGCGCCCGATGGCCCCGGTGGTCGAGGGCCTGCGGGATCTCGGCGCGCAGATCGACGCGGCCACGAACGCCGCCGGCGAAGCCGTGCTGCCCCTCACGGTGCACGGGACCGGATCCCTGCCCGGCGGGGCGGTGGACGTCGACGCCTCCTCCTCGAGCCAGTTCGTCTCCGCGCTCCTGCTGGCCGCGCCGGCCTTCGACGCCGGCGTCGACCTCCGCCACACCGGCGCCACGCTGCCCTCCGTGCCGCACATCGCCATGACCGTCGCCGTCCTGCGCGAGCGAGGCGTCACGGTGGACGAGCTGGACGCCGACGGCGCCGAGGCCGGTGGCAGCACCGGCCGGGCGCCCACCCGCTGGCGGGTGCACCCCGGCCCAGTCGCCGGCGGGCGGATCGTCGTCGAGCCGGACCTGTCCAACGCCGGTCCCTTCCTGGCTGCGGCCCTCGCCGCCGGCGGCACCGTCCGCGTGCCGCGGTGGCCGTCGCGCACCACGCAGGCCGGGGACGGGCTCCGTGACCTGCTGACCCGCATGGGCGCCGACGTCGCCCTGGACGGCGGCACCCTCTCGGTCACCGGGCCGGCGGACGGGCGCATCCAGGGCCTGGACGCGGACCTGCACGACGTCGGCGAGCTCGCCCCGACGATCGCCGCGCTGTGCGCCCTGGCCGAGACGTCCTCACGGCTGCGCGGCATCGCGCACCTGCGCGGGCACGAGACCGACCGGCTCGCCGCGATCGTCACGGAGATCAACCGCTTGGGCGGGCGGGCGCGGGAGACCGAGGACGGCGTCGAGATCGACCCGGCGCCCCTGCACGGTGCCACCGTCGAGACCTACCACGACCACCGCATGGCCACGTTCGCGGCCATCATCGGCCTGCGGGTACCGGGCGTGGAAATCGTCGACGTGGAGACGACCGCCAAGACGCTGCCCGACTTCCCCGCCATGTGGCACGCCATGCTGGTGCCGCAGCCCGCCGGGGCTGGGCGATGAGGCGGGGCGAGTGCTGAGCAAGGGGGCACGCTGATGGGCCGGGACACCGGGACGGACGACGACCGGGTGCGGGTGCGTCCCAACCCGCGCGGCACCCGTCCCCGGACGAAGAACCGTCCCGAGCACGCCAACGCCACCGGTGCCCTGGTGCTCGGCGTCGACCGGGGCCGCTACCACCTGCTGCTCGACGACGGCACCCGCGTGGTCGGCATGAAGGCCCGCGAGCTCGGCCGTGGGGCGCGGACCGCCGTCGTCGTCGGGGACCGGGTGGGCGTGGTCGGGGACGTCTCGGGCCGCAAGGACTCCCTCGCGCGGATCGTGCGGGTCGAGGCGCGCAGCTCCGTGCTGCGCCGCTCCGCCGAGGACGGCGACGCCCCTGGGGTCGAGCGGGTCGTCGTCGCCAACGCGGACCAGCTCCTCATCGTCACCGCGCTGGCGGACCCGGAGCCCCGTCCCCGCATGGTGGACCGGTGCCTGGTCGCGGCCTACGACGCGGGCATGGAGCCCGTGCTGTGCCTGACCAAGTCGGACCTCGCCGACCCGGCGCCGTTCCTCGCCCAGTACGCGGCGCTGGAGGTGCCGGCGCTCGTGACGTCGATCGTGGGTGACACGATCGTCGGGCTCGAGGCGGTGCAGGAGAAGCTGGCGGGCCGCGTCTCCGTGCTCATCGGCCACTCGGGCGTCGGCAAGTCCACCCTCGTCAACGCCCTGGTGCCGGACGCCTACCGGGCCACCGGCGGCGTCAACCTCGTCACCGGTCGCGGGCGGCACACCTCCTCCTCCGCCGTCGCGCTCGCGCTGCCCGGCGGCGGGTGGGCCATCGACACCCCCGGGGTGCGCTCCTTCGGGCTCTCGCACGTCGACGCCGAGAGCCTCCTGCGTGCCTTCGCCGACCTGAGCGCGGTCGCGGCCGAGTGCCCCCGCGGGTGCACGCACGCCGCCGACGCGCCGGACTGCGCGCTGGACGAGTGGGTCGCCTCGGGGACGGCCGGGCCCGCCGGTGAGGCGCGCCTGGTCTCCTTCCGCCGGCTCCTGGCCGCGAAGAACGGCACCGCCGAGGCCTGAGCGCCGCCGCCGCTCCCACTACACCTTCCGGTGCCGGCCGGAACAGCTCAGGGTCGGACCGGAACGCCCGCCGCCCTGACCGGAGCGCCGCGCCGGGCGGGCCGGGCCGCCGCGATACGGTGCCACGCATGAGCACGCTCGGCGCCAGCCGTTTCACCGACGACCTGCGCCTCGCGCACGTCATCGCCGACCAGGTCGACGGCCAGACGATGGCCCGCTTCGGCGCCCTCGACCTCGTGGTCGAGACCAAGCCCGACCTCACACCCGTCTCGGACGCCGACCGCAGCGCCGAGGAGATCGTCCGCGCGCAGCTGGCGCGCACCCGCCCGCGCGACTCCGTGCTCGGCGAGGAGTTCGGCGTGTCCGGGCACTCCCAGCGCCAGTGGATCATCGACCCGATCGACGGGACGAAGAACTTCGTGCGCGGCGTGCCCGTGTGGGCCACGCTCATCGGGCTTGTGGAGGACGGCGAGGTCGTCGTCGGCGTGGTCTCCGCGCCCGCGCTGAACCGGCGCTGGTGGGCCGCCCAGGGCGCGGGCGCGTGGACGGGACGCGCCCTCTCCGCCGCCCGGCAGATCCACGTCTCGAGGGTCCCCGAGCTCGCCGACGCGTCCCTGAGCTACTCGAGCCTGGACGGATGGGCCGAGCGCGGCAGCCTGCGCTCCTTCCTCGGCCTGGCGCAGCAGGTGTGGCGCACCCGCGCCTACGGCGACTTCTGGTCCTACATGCTGGCGGCCGAGGGCGCCGTCGACATCGCGTGCGAGCCCGACCTCGAGCTCTACGACATGGCGGCCCTGGTGCCGATCGTCACCGAGGCCGGCGGGCGCTTCACCAGCCTCGACGGCCGGGACGGGCCGTGGGGCGGCAGCGCCGTCGTCACCAACGGCCTGCTGCACGACGCGGTCCTGGCCCAGCTCGCGTCGCAGGACGACTAGCCCGGGGCGCTGCCGCAGACGCGCGCGCGCCCACCATTCGACACGTGTCCCCGTTCCGGTGGCCGACGGCTGGCCCGCGTGCGACGGTCGTCCTCCAGCAGTGTCCCGGGGGTCCGTCACGGCCGCGGGCCTATCGGAAGGACCGCCATGGGGGAAGTGAGCGCTCTTGACCCCTTGCTGCCCCGGGGACGGACCGTCGTCGGCGGTTTCGAGAGCACGTACCTGCCCGCCTTCGGCGTCGACGCGCTCGACCTGACGCATCACGCGCAGAACTGGCGCGGCGACCTGGACGCCCTGCTCGACGCGGGCGTCCGCCACCTGCGCTACCCGCTTCGGTGGCACCGCATCGAGCCGGGGCCCGGCCAGTTCGACTGGCGCGAGACCGACGCCGTCCTCGGCCACCTGCGCGACCGCGGCGCCACGGTGATCGTCGACCTGGTGCACCACACGAGCTACCCGGACTGGCTGGTCGACGGCTTCCGCAGCCCCCGGTTCGGCCCGGCGTTCCTTCGCTACGCCGAGGCGGTCGCCACGCGGTACCCGTGGCTGCCCGCCTACACGGTCTTCAACGAGCCGTTCGCGACGCTGTTCCTCGCCGGCCACCAGGGCCTGTGGCCGCCCTACGACACGGGCGACGCCGGGTTCGCGAGGCTGCTGCGCTCCGTCCTGCCGGCCGTCGTGCAGGCGGCCCGCGCCTTCGAGGACCTCCTCCACCGCGCCCACCACGTCTGGGTGGACACCGCCGAGCACCACACCGGGACCGGGCCGGGCCACGAGCACGCGCTCCTGTCCAACGACCGCCGCCACGTGGTCCTCGACCTCGCGCTGGGCCACGACCTCGACCCCGCACGGCCCTACCTGCGGCGCCTCGTCGAGGCCGGCGGCGAGTCCCTGCTGGACCTGACGCCGCTGCGGGTCCACCTGCTCGGCCTGGACTACTACTCGCACTCCGAGTGGTTCTACGACGACGCAGGCGGCCACGCCCCCTCTCCCCGGCCCGTCGGGTTCGCCCGGGTCGCGGAGCTGTACGGCCGCCGCTACGGGCTGCCGATGATGCTGAGCGAGACGAACCTGCGCGGCCTGCCGTCGGACCGCGTCTCGTGGCTGCGGCACATGCTCGAGCAGTACGAGGTCGCACTCTCCCGCGGGGTGGACCTGCGCGGGTTCTGCTGGTTCCCGCAGGTCGACTCCTGCGACTGGGACACGCTCCTGGCCCTGTGCCGCGGGCGGGCCGACCCGGTGGGGGTCCTCAGCCTCGGCGCGGACGGGTCCAGGAGGCGGTCGGTCCTCACCGAGGCGTGGGAGGCCGTCGTCGCCGGCGCCCGGCACGAGGACCTGCCCGCCTACCGGTTCCAGCCGCCGTGCGACGCGCAGCTGGCCGGGCTCACGCCCCTCATGTCCCACTGGCCGTGGCGGGAGCCGCCGTGGCCGGAACGAGTGCCGCCGCTGCGCGTGAGCACCCGAGAAACCGAAACGGACGCGCCGCCGGCCGGCGCGCCGAGCGTGCAGGAGGTGAATGCGGTGGAGTCTGACCTTCCCCCCGACCTTGTCGTCATCTCGCACCTGCGATGGCCCTGGGTGTGGCAGCGGCCGCAGCACCTCATCTCCCGGCTGGCGCGGCTGCGCACCGCGGGCGGCGCCCGCACCTACTTCGTCGAGGAGCCCCTGCCCACCGACGTCGCACACGCCGTCCTGCGCAGCGAGGAGCTCGGCGACGTCACGCGCGTCTGGCTGGAGGTCCCCGGCTCGGAGGAGGAGATGCCGTCGCCCAACTTCGACGACCCCCGCGCCACCGGCTACGGCGACCTCCTCGCGGGCATGGTCGCGCGCCGGGGCCGGCCCGCCTCCCCCGACGCGTGGCTCTACACCCCCATGGCCCTGGACCTCGCGCGGCACCTCGAGCCCGGCCGGGTCGTCTACGACGTCATGGACGACCTGTCGTCGTTCCTCAACGCCCCGAAGGGCCTCACCCTGCGCCAGCAGCGGCTGCTGGCCACGGCGGACGTCGTCTTCACCGGTGGCCGCTCGCTGCACCGGTCCGTGAGGGCGCGCCGCCAGCACGACGTGCACCTCTTCCCCAGCGGGGTGGAGTCCAGCCACTTCGAGGCCGCTCGTGCGCTGCGCCGGGCGCGGCCCGGGCGGGTCGCGGGCTACGTCGGGGTCTTCGACGAGCGCATCGACCTGGACCTCCTCGCCACGCTCGCCGCTCACCTGCCCGACTGGACCATCCAGATCGTCGGGCCGATCTTCAAGATCGAGGAGTCCGCGGTCCCGAGGGCGGCCAACATCGACTACGTCGGGATGACGCCCTACGAGCGGCTGCCGGAGGTGATGGCCGGCTTCGACGTCGCGCTCATGCCGTTCGCGCTCAACGAGGCGACCCGGTCCATCAGCCCCACGAAGACGCTGGAGTACCTCGCGGCCGGGCTCCCCGTGGTGTCGACGCGGGTGGCGGACGTGGTGGCGGACTACTCCTCGGTGGTCCACCTGGCCGACGACGGGGTCGGGTTCGCGGCCGCCTGCCGGCGGGTGGTCGAGCACGACCGCGGCGACCGGGACCGTCGGCTCCGCCCGATCCTCGCGCGACAGCAGTGGGACACCATCGCCGCGGGCATGGCCCGGTTGCTCGAGGCGACCACGGTGCGCGACGCGGTGGCCGGCGGGGAGGCCACCGCATGAGCACCTGGCGGGCGCAGGCACGGCCCACCCGGCTGGCGGAGGACATGGACGCGGCGCACCGCCTCGGCGTCGGCGCCGCCTCCGCGGGCCTGCAGGACGCGGCGCTCGGGGCCGCCCGGCTCACCGGCGACGGCGTGCCCCTGCTCGCCGACGCCGCCGTGTCCTCCGCGACGCCGTTCCTGCGCGCCCCCCTGCTCAGCCGCATCTCGCGGGCGCTGGCGCTGCACCCTCCGGGGGGCGACCCGGAGGACACCTGCCCGACGTGCGCGGCGCCCGTGCCGTGCGCGACGGCGCGGGCGCTCACCTGACACGGGGCTGAGGCCCCGGCCGGCCCGCGGGTCGGACCGGTCGGCGCCCGGACGGGTCCGCGAGACACGCCACGGATCCGGGGACGCACCCACAGGCCTGGCGGGGGATGTCGGTGGCCGGGGTTACGGTCGCAGCCATGAGGATCCTCCACACCTCCGACTGGCACCTGGGCCGCACCCTCCATGGCGTGGACCTGCACGGCGCCCACGAGGCCTTCCTCGACCACCTGGTCGAGCTGGTCCGCGCGGAGCGGGTGGAGGCCGTGGTGGTGGCCGGCGACGTCTACGACCGCGCGGTTCCCCCGGTGCCCTCGGTCGAGCTGCTCTCCGACGCCCTCGCGCGACTGAGCGCACTCACCCGTGTGGTCCTCACCCCCGGCAACCACGACTCCGCCGCCCGGCTGGGCTTCGGCTCCGCCCTGTACCGCGACCGCCTCTCCGTGCGCTCCCTGATCTCGGGCATCGGCGAGCCGGTCGAGATCCCGGGAGCCGACGGCGGCACCGGCGCGCTGGTCTATGCCCTGCCCTACCTGGACCCCGACATGAGTCGCGACGCCCTGGCCGGCCCGGAGGTGGACGAGGACGGGACGCCGGTGCGCCCGGCCCGCTCCCACGAGGCCGTCACTGCCGCCGCGCTGCGCCGGGTCCGCGCCGACCTGGGCGTCCGCCGCGCCGGCGCCGCCGCGCGCGTGCCCGCCGTGCTCGTCGCGCACGCCTTCGTCACCGGCGGCGCGGCGAGCGAGTCCGAGCGGGACATCCGCGTCGGCGGCGTGGACTCCGTCCCCTCCGGGGTGTTCGGCCCCGCCGACGGCCTCGACTACGTCGCCCTCGGCCACCTGCACGGCCCCCAGCGGGTCGGGCGCGAGGGGACCGACCCCGTGATGCGCTACGCCGGGTCCCCGATCGCGTTCTCCTTCTCCGAGCAGCACCACCACAAGTCCACCGCCCTGATCGACCTCGGGGCCGACGGCGTGCGCACCACCCAGCTCATCCTCGCGCCCGTCCCGCGACCGCTCGCCGACGTCAGCGGCACCCTCGAGCAGCTCCTCGGCCCCGCGTTCGAGGACCGGGCCGGGAGCTGGCTGCGCGTCACGGTCACCGACGACGTCCGCCCCGAGCAGCTGTGGGCGCGGGTCACCCGCCGCTTCCCCCACGCCCTCGTGGTCCAGCACCAGCCCGCCCGGGCGCGTGAGCGCGCCCAGGCCGCGGCAGTCACGGCCACCCAGGACCCGCTGGAGGTCGCGGCCCAGTTCCTCCACGCCGCCGGCGGCCGCGCCCCGGACGACGCCGAGCTGGCGGTGCTCCGCGGCGCCTACGAGTCCGTCCTCGCGAACCAGAGGAGCGCCTGATGCGCATCCACCGCCTCACCCTCGAGGCCATCGGCCCCTTCCCCGGCCGGCACACCATCGACTTCGACGCCCTCTCCGCGGGGGGCCTCTTCCTCCTCGAGGGCCCGACCGGCTCGGGCAAGTCCACGCTCATCGACGCCGTGGTCTTCGCCCTGTACGGGAAGGTCGCCGGCGCCGAGGCCTCGGACGACCGCCTGCACTCCGACCACGCCGCACCGGACGTCGAGCCGTTCGTCGAGCTCACCTTCTCTACCGCGGCGGGCATCTACCGGGTCTGGCGCTCCCCCGCGTTCCAGCGCCCCAAGAAGCGCGGTGGGGGCTTCACCGCCCAGAACGCCCGCGCCAAGCTGTGGCGGCTGGCCGAGGTGGACACCGCCGACGGCGGGGAGGGCGGCGGCGAGCCGATCTCCGCCCACGTCCAGGAGGTCGGGGGCGAGCTGGGCCGGATCGTAGTCCTCGACCGCGCCCAGTTCACCCAGACGGTCGTGCTGCCGCAGGGCCAGTTCGCCTCCTTCCTCCGGGCGAAGCCCGAGGACCGCCGCGCGGTGCTCCAGGACGTCTTCGGCACGGAGGTCTACGAACAGCTGCAGAAGCAGCTCGCCGAGATGGCCCGCTCCGCCCGCGCCGCCGTCGAGCGGGCGAGCGTCCAGATCGGCGCGGCGACGGCCGCCTTCGTGAGCACCGTGGGGCGCGCCGCCGACGACGAGGGGTCGCTGACCGGGCCGGCGCGGGCCCGGGCGGACCAGCCGGAAGCCGACGCGGAGGACGACGTGACGGTGCTCCTCGCCGCCGCGGAGACCCTCGACGGTGACGTCCTGACCGAACGCACGGCGCAGGTCTGCTCCGCCGCCGCCGCGGCCGCCGACCGGGCCCGGGAGGCCGAGCACCTTTCGGCGGCCGCCGAGCTCGCGGCCCGCGGGCGCCTCGACGCCGAGCGAGGCCTCGCGGCCAGGATCGAACGCCGCACCTCGCTGCTCAAGGAGCACGAGGCCCTCCTCGGCCGCGCCCCGGAGGTGGGTGCCGCGGCGGCCCGGCTGGACCTCGGCCGCCGCGCCGGGACGGTCACCGCGGCGCTGCGCGCCCACGCCGACACGGCCCTGCTGACCGAGCGCACGCGCGCGGCATGGGACCTGGCCGTCGACGAGGCGCGGCGCGGCCCGCACGCCGACCTTCTCGACCGCACGGACGGCGGCACCGACGTCCCGGCACTCCTCGCGGTCCACGACGCGGCAACGGCCGAGCAGGGCGCGCTCCTCGAGCTCGTCGAGCTCGAGGCGCAGCTGCCCCGGGCCGAGGAGGCGGCGGCCGCCACGCTGCGCAGCATCGAGGCGAGCGCCGAGGCCCTGGCGGAGGCGGAGCAGATGCTCGCCGACCGGCCGGCGCTCCGGCTCGAGCTCGCGGGCAGCCTCGAGCAGGCGCGACGCGCCGCCGCGGAGGAGCCCGCGGCGCGCGCCGCCGCGCAGGCCGCCCGCGGGGTCCTGGAGGCGGCCGCCGCCGCCCAGACCCTGTCGGCGCAGGTCGTGGCGGCCGAGACAGACGTGGCCGCCGCCGCGGTCCGCGCCCGTGAGGCCCTCGACGTCGAGCACGCGGTGCGCACACGCTGGGTCGACGGGATGGCCGGTGCCCTCGCCGCCGGGCTGGAGACGGGACGGCCGTGCGCCGTGTGCGGGTCGCCGGAGCACCCGCGGCCCGCCACCCCCTCCCCCCAGCACGCCAGCACCGAGCAAGTCGAGGCCGCAACCGCCGCCCGGGAGAGCGCCGACCGGGACCTCGGCGCCGCCCGGACCGCGCTCACCCGCTTCTCCGAGCAGCTCGCTGCCGCACGCCGCGCCGCGGAGGACCGGAGCGTGGACCAGGCCGGCGCGGAGCTGGCGGACGCGGAGGCACGCGTCACGACGGCCGCCGCCGCGGCGGCCCTCGCGGCCGACCTCGAGCCCCGGCTCGAGGCCTTCGACGCCGAGACCGCCGCCCTGTCGGCCTCGGTCACCGGGGACCGCTCCAGCCTCGCGGTGCGCCGCGAGGGCCTGGCCGGGATGCGCAGGCAGCTCGCCGCCGACCGTGACCGGTGCGTCAGGGCCCGCGGGGGCGCCGACTCCGTGACGGCACGCGCCCGGTCCCTCACGGCACGGTCCCGCTGCGCGCGGGCGCTGCTCGACGCCCGGCGGGAGCTGCTCACCGCCGAGGAGGCCGCCGCCCAGGCGGCGGCACGCCTGCGGCAGGGGCTGGCCGACGCGAGCCTGCCCGATGCGGCCGCCGCGCGCGCCGCCACCCTGCCCGCCGCAGAGATCGGCGCGCTCGAGCGGCAGGTCTTCGACCACCGCGCGGCCCTCGACCGGGTCGCCGCCGGGCTCGCCGAGCCGGAGATCGCCGCCCTCTCGGGCACCGAGACGGCCGACGTCGGCGCCGCACAGGACGCGCACCGGCTCGCGCTGACCGCCCTCACCGAGGCCACCCGCGCGGCCAGCGTGGCGCGCGGGCGGGCCGACCAGGCGACGTCCGCGCGGGAGGACCTCCTCGCCGCCCTCGCGGGGCACGCGGAGCGGTCCCGGGAGGCCGCGCCGCTGCTGCGGACGGCCAACCTCGCCAACGCCGGGGACGGCAACGAGACCTCGACGACGCTGGCGACCTATGTGCTGCTGCGCCGCTTCGAGGACGTGGTGGCCGCGGCCAACGAGCGCCTGGCCACGATGTCCGACGGGCGCTACGCGCTTGAACGGATCGACGAGCGCGAGGGCGGTCAGCGCTCCCGGAAGGCCGGTCTGGGCCTGCAGGTGCGTGACCACCTCACGGAGTCGCCGAGGGACCCGCACACCCTGTCCGGCGGGGAGACGTTCTACGTCTCGCTGTGCCTGGCGCTGGGCCTCGCGGACGTCGTGCGCTCCGAGGCGGGCGGCATCGAGCTCGGCACGCTCTTCGTCGACGAGGGGTTCGGATCCCTGGACCCGGCCACGCTCGACGCGGTCATGGGCGAGCTGGGCAAGCTCCGTGAGGGCGGCCGGGCCGTCGGGATCGTCTCGCACGTGACGGAGCTGAAGGCGCGCATCGCGGAGCGGATCGAGGTGCGCCGGCTCCCCTCGGGCGCCTCGACCCTGACCGTGCGGTCGTAGGGGCACCCGCCGGGCCGCCGGACCGCGACCGTTCCGCGGCCCCCGGCTCAGACCGCGACAGTTCCGCGGCCCCCGGCTCAGCCCGCGGCGAGCTCGCGGCGCAGGTCGTCGAGCTCGAGGATGTCGAACCAGAGCAGGTCGCGGTCCGCGGCCCGCTCCAGCGCGTGGTCGTCCCCCGCGGCGGCGGCCGCGACGTCCTCCACCGCCTCGGTCTCGTCCACGTGCAGGGCGACGACGCGTGACCAGGCCACGGGCGCGACGAGCTCGACTGCGGTGGGCAGCTGCTCCTCCCCCAGGACCTCCGGGGGGAGCACCGACGTGTCGGGCACGTCCGCGGCGACGACGATGCGCCGGGCGACCGAGCCGTCCGCGGCGATGAGCTCGACCGACGCGTCGGCGGCCGCCAGCATCGCCACGAGCTCGAGTCCCTCGTCGTCCTCCTCGGGCATCTCCGCGCGCAGGGCCGCGGTGACGGCGTGCGCCCATCGCGGGGTGATCCCCGCGGTGTTGTCCAGGTCGGCAGCGGTGGCAGGCAGGTAAAGGCGCATGCCCCTAAGTCTCCACCGTCCCGCCCTCAGCCGGCCCGCGCGCCCAGGAGCGCGCGTCGGCGTCGGCGCCGCACCGGCCCGGCGGGCCGGTCGCCGACCAGGCGCCGGGCCAGCTCGTGCAGCGCCGCACGCGCCGCGGAGGAGGGCGCCGCCTGCGTCAGGGTGCGCCCGTGCAACACAGCCTTGTCCAGCGCGGGCCGGTCGTCGGGCACGAGAACCGCGTCACCGACACCGGCGAACCTGGCCAGGGCCTCATGGATGGACTGGGCGGCACGCGGGCCGGCGGCGGAGGCGCGCACGCGGTTGACCACCACGACGCGTTCGGCGTCCTCGCGCATCACCCGCCGGTCGCCCAGCTCCCCCAGCGCCATGACCAGGCGCCGGATCCCGACCGGCTCCCCCGCCCCGACGACGACCACGACGTCCGCCGCGGCCAGTGCCGAGACGGTGGCCTGGTGGCGCTGCGGACCGAAGGCCTGGTCGAAACCGCCGTCCACCTCGAAGCCGGAGCCGGTGTCGACGACGGTCCACGGGCTCGTCCGGCGGGCGACCTCCCAGACGACCTCCAGGGCCGCCGGGGGCAGCTCGCGCCAGCGGTCGGCCCGGGTCAGGCCCGTGAGGACGCGCAGGCCACCGTCGATGACGGGACACACGCGCTCCAGTGTCGTGGCATCGAGGCGGCCGTGGGTGGCCTGCCGCGCTACGACGGCGATCGCGGAGGAGTCGTCGAGCAGGCCCAGGACCTGGGTGACGGACGGCGCCTCGGTGTCGGCGTCGACCAGCAGGGCCGTGCCCGCGAGCGCCGCCAGCTCCGCGGCCAGCGTCACGGCGACGGTCGTGCGCCCCGGCGCCCCGGGCGGGCCCCACACCGCCACGAGCCGCCCGGCGCCGGCGGCCGGACCGTGGTCATCGGCCCCGGCGCCCGCGGCCGGACCGTGGCCGTCGGCCCCGGCGCCCGCTGCCGGATCGTAGTCCGCCCAGGCGCCCGCGGTCGGATCGTAGTCCGCCCCGGCGTCCGGCGTCTCGGTGTGGGCATCGCCGTCACCGGTGTCGTCGGCGCGGCCGTCATCGGTGGGCGGCACGCGGTCGCCCGGCGCGCCGCCGACCCGCCCATCATTGCTTTCGTCCCTGCCCGTCGGCCGGCCCCCGCGGATCCCCGCCGCGGTCCTACGAGCGGGCCCGCCGTCCGCCGTCGCGTGACGCGCGCCCGGCCCGTCGGGCGGCGTCGGCCCCGCCGGCCCCTGCCTCCCGGCGGCGCGGGCGAGCGCGACGACGACGTCGGCGAGCGCCACCACGGGCGTCTCGGCGGGCTCCACGCGGTCGGCCCCCAGCGCCGCGCACCGCTTCCGGTCACGCTCCTGCGCGACGAGCACGGCGGCGACCCCGGCCGCATGCAGGCGCGCGACCACGGTGCGGTCCACGCCGGGCAGGTCGGCGGAGAGCACGACGACCGCCCCCAGGCCCGCGGCCGCGGCGGCGAGGACCTCGGGCACGTCGGCGCACCGACGAACCACCCGCACGCCCGTACCCGGCGCGTCGAGCGCCTGCACCAGCTCCACCTCGACCGGCCCGGTCAGCGCGAGGAGCGCACCGACGCTCACGCTCCGCCGTCCTGCCCGTCAGCGGGAGAGGCGCCCTCAGCCCCGGGCACGCTCCCCACCGGGGGGTCCCCGAAGGTCGGCACCGCCACGAGCTGGCCGTCGCTGGCGAGCGCGCCCAGCACGTCGGGCAGGCTGAGGCGGGGCACGAGGAGCTCGACCGAGACGCCGGTGCCGCCGACGAACATCGAGCTGTCCTCGAGGACCTCGGCGACCACCAGGTCCGCGGCGAGGAGGGCGGGGTCCGCGGCCTGGGCCGGCTCGCCAGACGCGGTGCGGGCGACCGGCGGCAGCGTCAGCCACAGGTCCACCACCGTGCCCGGGCCGAGGTCCGCGGGCACGGAGAGGCCGAGCGGGACGACCACGGGGCGCAGGTCCACCGCGTCCGACCGGCCCACCGCCGTGCGCGGCACGAGCTCGCCCGCGCCCACCGTGCGGATGACCACGCTCGACTCCGGCGGGCCGTCGGCGGCGAGGAGGTAGCGCCCCTCCGGCGCACGGAGCCGGACCTGCTCGACCACGAGGGCCTCGGCGTCGAGGACGTCGCCGGGGACCAGGGCCTGCCGCGCCGCGTACACGTCCGTCGTGGCGGCCGCGTCGCGCACCGCCCAGGTGCCCACCGCGACGGACCCGGCCACCAGGAGCAGACCGATCCCGAGCCGGGGGTCGCGCCAGGTGGGCCGGCGCAGGCGCCTTGCCAGGGGGAGATCCGGGGAGGTCATCGCGTCACCGTCCTCATGGGTGGCCTATGGTGCCGTTCGTGCGGTGTTCGTGCCGTTGGCCGTCCACAGGTGCGCGGGTCTCCCGTCCCGTGCCCGTAATGGTGGGAGAATGGCCCCATGTCGCAGCGCTTTCTCACTCTTGCGGACGTCGCCGAGGAGCTGGCGGTCTCCGTCGCCCAGGTGCGGGTGCTCGTGCGCTCGGGGGAGCTCGCGGCGATCCAGGTGGGCGGACGCAACCAGTGGCGCGTCGAGGCGGCGGCCCTGGAGGAGTACATCCAGCGCCAGTACGCCCGCACGCGGGCACGCATCGAGGCCGAGCAGCCGGTCACGGAGCGCTCACCGTCAGCACCGACGCCAGTGCGAGACTGACGACCTCCTCCGCGACCCTGCCGGCGTCCGGGTCCGTCCGCAGGTCCAAGTGGTCGGCCCCGACCCGGATCAGCCACCCCGCGTAGCCCCCGGCGTCGCACGCCACCCGCACGCGCGCGCCCTCCCGGGCCAGCGCGCGGAGCACGTGGGTGACGCGCAGGCGCTGCTCGACCACCCCGGCCTGCGGCGCCGCGGCGCCCAGCGGCCAGGCGAGCGCCACCGCCGTCAGCGGCACGAGCGTGCGTCCCTCCCCCGCTCCCAGGAGCACCCACTGCGGGGCGACGTCGAGCACCTGGCCGCGCACGTCGGTTCCGCCGCGCAGCCGGAGGGTGACGGCCGCGCCCAGCCGGGCGCGAAGCCGGTCGCAGAGGCGCACGCCGCCGATCTCCGCCTCCGCCAGCTCGACGACCAGGCCGTCGTCCTCCACGCGCGCCGCAGCCTCGTACTGACTCTGCAGGTCCCCGAACAGGGCTTCCCAGCGCATGGACGCACGCTAGGGCACTGACCGCCCCACGCGGACGGAATTGCCCCGAATCGACGCGTCACTCCACCGTCCCGGTTGTCCACCGCTTCGCCGGTACCGGTTGTCCACCGCTTCGCCGGTACCGGTTTACAGGCCACCTGGCTTGCCGTAGACCAGACCTCATCATCGAGTATCAAACGACATGGTTCGACACCAACTGAGCAATAAAGGTGAGAAGGGGGCGACATGAAGCCACGGGACGCGCGGGACGTCGTCGGCCTCGCCTTCTTGGCGGGCGTGGCCGGCGTACTCGCCGTCGCGTTCGGCCGGCGCGCCCTGGAGACGGCCGCCTCGCTGCTCGTCGCACACCGCTCGGGCGTCATGGACGCCGCCGACCTCGCCGACGTCGTCGCGCTCGTCCTCCTGGCCACCGGCGCCACGGTAGGCACCTGGTACGCCCTGACCGCGGGGCTCGCGCTGGCCGTGCCGTTGTGCGGCGGGGGCCGGTGGCGCACCGCGCTGGAGGGGGCCGTGCGCCGGTGGGGCGCACCGGTCCTGCGCCGGGTCGTGCTCTCCACCGCCGCCGCCGGCATGGGGGTCTCCCTCACCCTCACCGGTGCCGTCGCAGCGACCGTGGTCCCCGACCCGCAGCCGACGCCGATTCCCGTCGACCTCGGCTGGGGGCCGCCGGCCGTGCCGGCCCTCGGCTCCGGCACGCGGAGCGGGACCGGTACGGACGTCCCGAAGCCGACGGTCGCGCCGTCGCCGGCCGTCCCGACTGCGACGCCGTCGCCGGCCGTCCCGACGGTCGCGCCGCCACCGGCCGTCCCGACGGCGGACGGGCCGGCCAGCGCCCCGCGCGCGGCGGCCGCGGGGACGCACGTCGTCACGGCGGGCGAGTCCCTGTGGTCCATCGCGGCCTCCGCGCTCGGTCCGGGCGCGGCCGAGGCCGACATCGTCGCGGCGTGGCCGCTCTGGTACGAGACCAACCGTGCCCTCGTGGGCCCGGACCCCGACCTCATCCACCCGGGCCAGCTGCTGCGGGCCCCGACCGAGAAGGCGCCATGACCACGACCACGCTCACCCGCCCGGCCGTCGCCGGCCGCCCACGCACTGGAACCCTCAGCCCGGCACACGGGCTCGGCGCGACGGACGTGCCACGGACCTCCGCCGCCCATCCCTGGGACCGCGTCCGGTTCGCCGGTCCCCCCACGCCGCCCGCAGCCCCGGCGGGGCCGGATGCCACCGTTCTCGGTGCCGAGCCCCTGCCGGACCCGGCGCAGTGGGCCGGTGCGCTCGTGCGCTCCGCCGTCGAGGCCCTGCTGGGGCTCCGGCCGCCGGCCCAGCTGGCGAGGTGGCTGTCCGCCGAGCTGTACGACTCGCTGAACCGGCGGGCCAACCTCGCCGTGCGGGTCCTCGGCCGCCCCGCCGTCGCGCGCCGGGCGCTGGTCCGGCGCGTGCACGTCTGCGAGGTCGGGCCGCGAGCGGTCGAGGCCGCGGTCGTCGTCCACGACGGCACGCGGGTGCGCGCCGCGGCGGTGCGGCTGGAGGTGCGCCGGGGGCGCTGGCAGGCCACGGCGCTGGAGATCGGATAGGGCCGCAGCGGCGACCGCGGCCGGCGGACCGGGTCCCGGCCGGGGACGACGATGGCCGCGTCCCTGTGGGACGCGGCCATCGTGCTCGGCCGGCGCGGGCGGGGCTGCCTGCGCCGGCCGGTCTGGGGCTCGGGCTACATGCCGCCGAGCATCTGGTCGAAGGAGGGGACGTCGGCGTAGAGGTCCGCCGGCCCGCCGTTCTCCCGGTCGGCGACCATCTCCGCGAGCTCGCGGCCGGCCCGGCGGATGCGGCGGGGCAGCGGGTTGACCGTGTCGGCCTCTCCGGCCCAGTCGTCGGTGGCCGCGAAGACCGTGGTCGTCGCGACGTCGGCGCGCAGGTACGTCATCAGCGGGCGCATGGAGTACTCCAGCGCCAGCGAGTGGCGCGGGGTCCCCCCGGTGGCGCCGAGGAGGACGGGCATGTCGACGAGGGAGTCCTTGTCGAGGATGTCGATGAAGGACTTGAACAGCCCCGAGTACGTGGTGGTGAACAGCGGGGTCACGGCGATGACGCCGTCGGCGCTGGTCACCTTCTCGATCACGGTCTTCAGCTCGCCGGTGGCGAAGCCCGTGAGCATCGCGTTGATGATCTCGTGGGCGACGTCGCGGAGCTCGACGTGCTCGACGGTCGCGCCCACGGCGCGGGCCTGGAGCTCGGCGACGGTGGCCTCGGCCAGGCGCTCACCGAGCAGACGGGTCGAGGAGGGCTGGCCCAGGCCGGCCGAGATCACGACGATGGTGCGCTCGCTCATGCGTTGTCCTGCTTCCTTGGTCGATTCGTTCACAGCCCGAAGGCTGCGCCCTTCTGGGTGACCGCGTCGGCGGCCTCGGTGTCGTCCTCGGCCGTCTTGCCGGTCCAGTGGTCGGCGGCGGCGACGGCCTCGCCCTGGACCTTGCCCGCGGCGCGGGCCTTGGCGACCAGGTCGGCGTGGTTGGGCGGGTTGGACGGGACCCCGGCGGGGCGCTTGGACTCGAACTCCGCGCGGAGCGCGGGCACGATCTCCTCGGCGAGGATGTCGATCTGCTCGAGCACCGTCTTGAGCGGCAGGCCCGCGTGGTCGATGAGGAACAGCTGGCGCTGGTAGTCCCCGACGTCCTCGCGCATGGCGGCGTAGCGGTCGATGATCTCCTGCGGGGACCCGACGGTCAGCGGCGTCTGCTCGGTGAACTCCTCCATGGTCGGGCCGTGCCCGTACACGGGGGCGTTGTCGAAGTACGGGCGGAACTCGCGCTTGGCGTCCTGGGAGTTCTTCCGTGCGAAGAACTGGCCGCCGAGGCCGACGATCGCCTGGTTCGCGGCGCCGTGGCCGTAGTGCTCGAAGCGCTGGCGGTAGTACGCCACCATCCGCTTGGTGTGGCTCATCGGCCAGAAGATGTTGTTGTGGAAGAAGCCGTCACCGTAGTACGCGGCCTGCTCGGCAATCTCGGGGGACCGGATCGAGCCGTGCCACACGAACGGCGCGACGCCGTCGAGCGGGCGCGGGGTCGAGGTGAAGCCCTGGAGCGGGGTGCGGAACTTGCCCTGCCAGTCCACGACCTCCTCGTCCCACAGGCGGCGCAGCAGCGCGTAGTTCTCGATGGCGAGGTTGATGCCCTGGCGGATGTCCTTGCCGAACCAGGGGTAGACCGGGCCGGTGTTGCCGCGGCCCATCATCAGGTCCATGCGCCCGTCCGAGATCACCTGGAGCATCGCGTAGTCCTCGGCGATCTTCACCGGGTCGTTCGTGGTGATCAGCGTCGTTGACGTCGAGAGCGTGATGTTCTTCGTCGTGCCCACCAGGTAGCCCAGCATCGTGGTCGGCGACGACGCCACGAACGGCGGGTTGTGGTGCTCACCGGTCGCGAAGACGTCCAGCCCGGCCTGGTCGGCGTGCTGGGCGATCGCCAGGATGTCCTTGACGCGCTGGGCGTCGGTCGGCGTGTCACCCGTCGTCGGGTCGGTCGTCTGGTCGCTGACCGTGAAGATTCCGAACTCCATGATGCCCCTCGCAAGATCGATGCATTTGCATGTACATCGATCCTAACCATGGGACCTAGGTCTGTATTCCGCCGTTGCGACGCCGGGTCGTGAGCCTGCGCACATGACTGCCGCGCGGGGAGCCCAAACCCACCGGGCCGACGGCGGCACCACCGGACGGCACGCTGCCGGGCCGACGGCGGTACCCACCCGCCGCCACGGGGCCGGCGGCCGCACTCACCGGCCGCCACGCCGTCCTCCTTCCGCCGGTCCGCTCCGGGAACGACGACGGGGCCCCCACCCGTGTCAGGTGTGGGACCCCGTGGTCCGGCGCCGCGCCCCGCGATCCGGTGCGAGGACTTGACCGGTCAGCGGGTGTGGGTGGGTCAGCCGCGCTTCTTGGCCGACCTCGCCGCCGCCCGCCGGGCCTCCCGGTTTCCGTCGCCGCCGCCGACGTCGGCCGGCTGGCCGTCGTCGGTCGTGACGCCGGTCGGGACGGTGCCGTCCAGGGCGGAGGCCGTGTACGTCAGCTTGCTGGGTCGCGCCGGCTCCTCGAGGCCGAGGAGGTCCGGCTCCGGGGCGGCCTGGGCGGGTGCGGCGGCCGTGGGGGCGCCGTCCTGCGCGGGCCGGCGTGCGGCGGCCAGGTTCGGCGCGGCCGCGGTGGCCGCGGCGGCCGCCGACGCCGCGTTGATGAGCGGGCCGGGGGCGGTGATGCCCTCGGCGGGCTCCTGCCGCTTGACCTCGATGTTGAAGAGGTACTGGACCGACTCCTCCTTGATGGCCTCGTTCATGGCCTGGAAGAGCTGGTAGCCCTCGCGCTGGTACTCCACGAGCGGGTCGCGCTGGGCCATCGCCCGCAGCCCGATGCCCTCCTTGAGGTAGTCCATCTCGTAGAGGTGCTCGCGCCACTTGCGGTCGAGCACGGAGAGCACGACGCGCCGCTCGAGCTGGCGCATGACCTCCTCGCCCAGCGACTCCTCGCGGGCCTGGTAGGCGAGGTGGATGTCGGACTGCAGCTCCTCGACGAGCATCTCCGCGCTCACGCGGGTCGCGTTGCCTGCCTCCTCGATGACGTCCTCCGGGGTGATGGAGACCGGGTAGGTCGTCTTGAGGTCGTTCCACAGCGCCGCGAGGTCCCAGGTCTCCGGGGTGCCCTGGGCGGTGAACTCGGACACGACCCCGGCGACGACGTCGTCGAGGAAGGCCTGGATCTGGTCCTGGAGGTCCTCGCCCTCGAGCACCCTGCGGCGCTCCTCGTACACGACGGAACGCTGGCGGGAGAGGACGTCGTCGTACTTGAGGACGTTCTTGCGGATCTCGAAGTTGCGGGCCTCGATCTGCCCCTGCGCGCTGGCGATGCCGCGGGAGACGAACTTGTGCTCCAGGGGCATGTCGTCGGGGTACGAGGCGCCGTCCATGACCCGCATGGCGAGGCCGGAGTTGAACAGCCGCATGAGGTCGTCCTCGAGCGAGAGGTAGAACCGGGACTCGCCCGGGTCGCCCTGGCGCCCCGACCGGCCGCGCAGCTGGTTGTCGATGCGGCGGGACTCGTGGCGCTCGGTGCCGAGCACGTAGAGGCCGCCGAGCTCGGTGACCTCGTCGTGCTCGGCCAACACCGCCTTCCTCGCCGCCGCGAGCGCGTCGGGCCAGGCCGCCTCGTACTCCTCCGGCGTCTCCGTCGGGTCGAGGCCCTTCTCCTTCAGCGCCGCGATGGCGATGAACTCGGCGTTCCCGCCGAGCATGATGTCCGTGCCGCGGCCGGCCATGTTCGTGGCGACCGTGACGGCGCCCTTGCGCCCGGCCATGGCGACGACGGCGGCCTCCCGCTCGTGCTGCTTGGCGTTGAGGACCTGGTGCGGGATGCCCTCCTTCTTCAGCAGCGCGGAGAGCAGCTCGGACTTCTCCACGCTCGTGGTGCCGACCAGGACCGGCTGCCCCTCCTCGTGGCGCTCGCCGATGTCCTTGACGATGGCGTCGTACTTCTGCTTCGCGCCCTTGTAGATGAGGTCGGCCTTGTCGGCGCGCTGCATGGGGCGGTTCGTGGGGATGGGCACCACGCCGATCTTGTAGGTGCCGGAGAACTCCGCGGCCTCCGTCTCGGCGGTGCCGGTCATGCCGGAGAGCTTGTCGTAGAGCCGGAAGTAGTTCTGCAGGGTGATCGTCGCGAGCGTCTGGTTCTCGGCCTTGATGACCACGCCCTCCTTGGCCTCGATCGCCTGGTGCATGCCCTCGTTGTAGCGGCGCCCGGCGAGCACGCGGCCCGTGTGCTCGTCGACGATGAGGACCTCGCCGCGGTCGACGATGTAGTCCTTGTCCTTCTTGAACAGCTCCTTGGCCTTGATGGCGTTGTTGAGGAAGCCGATCAGGGGCGTGTTCAGGGACTCGTAGAGGTTCTCGATGCCGAGGTAGTCCTCGACCTTCTCGATGCCGGGCTCCAGGACGCCGACGGTGCGCTTCTTCTCGTCGACCTCGTAGTCCTTCTCGACCTCGAGCCGCTTGGCGATGCGCGCGAACTCGGCGTACCACTTGTTGACGTCGCCGGAGGCCGGGCCGGAGATGATCAGCGGGGTGCGGGCCTCGTCGATGAGGATCGAGTCGACCTCGTCGACGATGGCGAAGTGGTGGCCGCGCTGGACCAGCTCGGCGGTCGACCACGCCATGTTGTCGCGCAGGTAGTCGAAGCCGAACTCGTTGTTCGTGCCGTAGGTGATGTCGGCGGCGTACTGCTCGCGCCGCTCGTCCGGGCGCTGGCCGGAGACGACGGTGCCGGTGGTCAGCCCGAGGAAGCGGTACACGCGTCCCATGAGCTCGCTCTGGTAGCTGGCGAGGTAGTCGTTGACGGTGACGACGTGCACCCCCTTGCCGGTCAGGGCGTTGAGGTAGCTCGGCAGGGTCGCCACGAGGGTCTTGCCCTCACCGGTCTTCATCTCGGCGATGTTGCCCAGGTGCAGGGCGGCGCCGCCCATGACCTGGACCTTGTAGTGGCGCTGGCCGAGCGTGCGGGAGGAGGCCTCGCGCACCGTGGCGAAGGCCTCGGGGAGCAGGTCGTCCAGGCTCTCGCCGTCGGCGTGACGGGCCTTGAAGCGGTCCGTCTCCTCGCGCAGCTCGGCATCGCTCAGGGAGGAGAACGAGTCCTCCAGGGCGTCCACCTGGTCCGCCATCGCGGTGAGCTTCTTGAGGACGCGCCCCTCGCCCATCCGCAGGATCTTGTCGAGGATCGCAGGCACGCAGAACTCCTGATCGTGTCAGTCTCCACCGGCCCGGGAGGCACGGTGCGGGCGCCCGGCCGGGCACACCCGACTCCATGGTAGGCGCAGCACCGCCCTGGCGGTTGCCGCCTTCCTCACATGGTGGGCGCGGGCCCGCTCACGGCCGGGCGGCGCGCAGGTCGGCCGCGAGGTCTCCCCCGGCGTCGGGATCGACGACGACGGCCCCGAGGCCGAGCCACCCGGCCATCTCGGCGAGCTCGGCCACGAGCGCCTCGGCGACGGCGCCGCGCCGCGGCCAGGCGCCGTCGCCCCGCGGGAGTCCCGGGACGCCCGCGCGTTCCTCGGCGTGGGCGGCGCGCACACGGAGCAGCCCCGACTGGCGGTCCGCCTTGAGGTCGACCCGCGCCACCAGGTGCTCGCCCAGCAGGAAGGGCAGGACGTAGTAGCCGTGGGTGCGCTGGCCGCGGGGGGTGTAGATGCCGATGCGGTAGTGCATGCCCCACAGTTCCGCCAGTCGGCGACGCTCGAAGACGAGCGGGTCGAAGGGGGCGAGCAGGGTGCGCGCGTGGGTGCGCCGGGGCACCCGGGCGGCCGCGTGGAGGTACGCGGGCCGGCCCCACCCGCGCACGTGGACGGGCTCGAGGGTGCCCTCCGCCACCAGCTCGGCGATGGCCCTGCCGGTGGCGGCCGCCGGCAGGCGGAAGTAGTCGGCGAGGCACCGCTGCGTGCCGATGCCGTGGGCGCGGGCGCCGATGGCGACGAGCTCCCGCACGGCGTCGGCCTCCGCCGGGACCGGGGCGGCGAGGACCGCCGGGGGCAGGACACGCTCGGTGAGGTCGTAGGCCCGCTCGAACTGGGCCGTGCGGTGGGCGACGGCGATCTCGCCGACGTCGAAGAGGTGCTCGAGGGCGTGCTTGGCGGGGGTCCAGTTCCAGCCCCAGCCCTCCTTGGCGCCGCGCCGGGCGCCGAGGGCGGCGTGGACCTGGGTCGCGGTGACCGGTCCCTCCTCCGCCACGAGGGCGCGCACCGCCGCGAGCAGGCCAGGGTTGTGGTCGAGCTCGCGGCCCCAGTGGTTCCGCTCGCGGTAGCGCTCCATGCGCCAGCGCAGCAGCTGGTACGTCCGGGGCGGCACGAAGGAGGCCTCGTGGGCCCAGAACTCTACGAGGCGCCGCGGCGCGCGGCCGCCGGCGCGCTCCGGCAGGGCGACGTCGTAGGCGCCCAGCCGGGAGTAGAGCGCCAGGAGGTGCGCGCGGGCGAGCACGTTGACCGAGTCGATCTGCAGCAGCCCGATGCGGTCGATGACGCGGCCCAGGTGCGCCATCGTCGCCGTCCCTGGTGCGGGCCGCGGCCGGTCGAGGCCCTGGGCGGCGACGGCGATGCGCCGGGCCTGGCCGAGCGTGAGGGTGCGGACGGACGCCCCGCCCGCCGTCGTTCCCGCGCGCGGCCGGCCCGTCACGCCCACCACGGCGGCGGCGACGTCGGCGCGGGCGGCGGCGGCGTCGGCGCGGGCGGCGGCGACGACGGCGTCAGCGGCGGCGTCGGCGTCGGCGGCGGCGTCCACGGCGCCCACGACCACGTCGGCGAAGTCGGCGGCGGCCGCGGGCGCCGCCACGACGGACGCCGGCGCGCCGAGGCGCGGGGCGGAAGGGGTGCTCACCATCCCATCGTGCCTGGTCCCACCCACACGCACCGGCCCGACGCCGGGGGCGCCCCTCCCCACCCCAGTCGTGCCGCCGACCCGGCGGCGCTAACGTGACGGCCACCACACGTTAACGGCGACGGTGAGGGGGTGGGGCATGGCGCACGGAGGAGTGTCGCGTCGTGACTTCTTGGCACTGACACTGGCGGCGGGTGCCGGGGCGGCGCTGGCCGCCTGCGCGAACCCGACGCCTCTGGCGGCCACCGGGCCGGCGCTGACGGGCGGTGGTTACGACGGCCCCCCGGTCACGCTCCAGTACTGGAACGGCTTCACGGGCGGTGACGGGCCGGCCATGCGCCAGCTCGTCGCCGACTTCAACAACAGCCAGGACCTCATCACGGTGCGGATGAACGTGGTGCAGTGGGCGCAGTACTACCAGCGCGTCGTCGCCGCGGTGCACGCGGGCCAGGGCCCCGACATCGGCGCGATGCACGTGGAGCAGCTCGCGACCCAGGCGGTGCGGCGGAGCATCAGCCCGCTCGACGACGTCGTGGGCGAGCTCGGCATCTCGGAGCAGGAGTACCCCGCCGAGGTGTGGCAGGCCGGGATCTACGAGGGCAAGCGGTACGGCATCCCGCTGGACGTGCACTCCCTGGGCTCCTACGCGAACACCGCGCTGCTGCAGAAGGCCGGGCTCTCCGCCCAGCCCGCCTCGGGCGAGGAGCTGCAGGCCAACCTCGCCGCGCTGATGGCCGCCGGGGTGTCCACCCCGTTCTGGGTGCCGAACCGGTGGCCGGCGCACCTGATCTTCCTCTCCCTGCTCTGGCAGTTCGGCGGCGAGCCCTACGCGGAGGACGGCTCGGCCGCGACCTTCGACAGCGACGCCGGCGTGCAGGCGCTGAGCTGGATGACCAGCCAGATCCAGCAGGGCTTCAGCCCGCCCAACGTGGCGCCGGACTCGCAGTACACCGCGTTCAAGAACGGCGACGGCGCGTTCACCTGGGACGGCATCTGGCAGATCAACGACCTCGAGAGCACCGCGCCGGACCTCAAGTGGAAGCTGGCGCCGCTGCCGACCGTCGGCACCGAGCCCGCGGTGTGGGCGAACTCCCACCA
The DNA here is from genome assembly GCF_003991205.1 of Georgenia sp. SYP-B2076. Taxonomy (GTDB): domain Bacteria; phylum Actinomycetota; class Actinomycetes; order Actinomycetales; family Actinomycetaceae; genus Georgenia. The sequence continues at coordinate 113,763 of NZ_RXOZ01000036.1, forward strand.
CCTGGTGCTGTTCCGCAGCCGCCGGCCCGACGACAACCGGCTGCTGGCGAGCAAGGAGTTCCTGAAGTTCCTCGTGGAGAACTCGGCGGCCTGGGCGGGCGCGGGGATGATCCCGGCGCGGTCGCAGGCACGCGAGGACCCCGACTTCCGGGCCAGCCCGCAGGCCGCGATCGCCGAGGCCATCGGATCGATGCGCTTCCTGCCGCCGATCGCCGCGGTCGGCGAGGTCCAGGCGCAGACCCTCGAGACCGCCGTATCCAACGCGGTCCTGGGCGCGGCCGAGCCGCAGGCCGCGCTGAGCGCCGCGGCCAAGCAGGCGACCGCGATCATGCAGAGCAACCTGCGCAAGTTCGAAGGAGTGCTCCAATGACCGAAACAGTGCTCGGCAGGGCGGCCACCGTCGGCGCCGCACCCGGGACCGGCCGCGGCGCGCTCGACGCCCGCCCGCGGACGGCGAGCGCCGCCAAGGACAACCGGGACGGCTGGCTCTTCCTGGCCCCGTACCTGGTGCTGTTCACGGTCTTCGTGATCCTGCCGACGATCCTGGGCATCTGGATCAGCCTGCACGAGTACGACTACACCCTCCCCGACAAGCCCTGGGTCGGGCTGGAGAACTACTCCGGCCTGATCACCGGGTCCTCGCCCTTCGCGGGCCCGTTCTGGCAGGGCATCCGGGCGACGGCCATCTTCACCGTCTTCACCGTCCCGCTCCTGCTCGTGCTCCCGCTCCTGGTGGCGCTGGCCATGAACCTGAGGTTCCGCGGGCGCAACTTCTTCCGGGCCATGTACTTCGCGCCCTACGTCCTGGGCGTCGCGGTCGTCGCGGTGCTCTGGCGCTACCTGCTCGACACCAACATCGGGCTGGTCAACTACTACCTCGAGCAGCTCGGGCTCTCGGGCGCCGCGCCGTGGCTGACCCAGCTGCCGTGGGTCTGGGTCTCCCTCGTCGGGGTGACGGTGTGGTGGACGCTGGGGTTCAACACGGTGATCTACCTCGCGGCCCTCCAGGACATCTCCCCCGAGCTGTACGAGGCCGCGAAGATGGACGGCGCGAACGCGTGGCAGCGCTTCCGCAACATCACCCTCCCGGGGCTGCGGCCGGTGCTGCTCTTCGTCACGTCCGTGACGATCATCGCCTCGGTGAACATGTTCGGGCAGTCCTACCTCATGACCCAGGGCGCCCCGGGGCAGGAGAGCCGCACGGCGATCTACCAGATCGCCGAGACCGGGCTGACCAGCTTCAACTCCGGCGTCGCCTCGGCCATGTCGATGATCTTCACCGTCTTCCTGGCCCTGGTCAGCGTGATCGTCTTCTTCATCTTCCGCGAGCGTGACGCCCGCGGGCCCGACGGAGGGAAGCACTGATGCGCACCACCATCGCCCCGCGCACCTCCGACGTGTCGGGCCGGCGCCGCAGCCCACGCCGCGGCCTGCTCTACGCGCTTCTGGCGATCCTCACGCTGATCTTCATCTCGCCCCTGCTGTACATGCTCTCCACGTCGTTCAAGACGACGGCCGGGGCGGCGGCGCCGAGCCCACAGTGGATCCCGATCGAGCCCACCCTGCACGCCTACGAGTCCATCTTCACCACGAGCGGCACGCCCGTGGTGCGCTGGCTCGTCAACAGCATCCTGGCGGCGACGCTCCAGACGGTACTCATCCTCGTGACCGCCTCGATGGCGGGCTACGCGCTGGCGCGCATCGACTTCCGCGGCAAGCGGATCGTCTTCGGCATCATCATCGCGACGCTGTTCGTCCCGCCGGTCATCCTGCTGATCCCCAACTACCTCGTGGTGGGCCGGCTCGGCTGGCTGGACACGCTGCTCGCCGTCATCCTCCCCGGCGCCGCCGGGGCCTTCGGCGTGTTCTTCCTGCGCCAGTTCTTCCTCGGCCTGCCGCTGGAGCTTGAGGAGGCCGCCCGCATCGACGGCGCCACCCGCTGGCGGACGTTCCGGCAGATCATCCTGCCGCTGTCGCGTCCCGCGCTGGTCACCCTCGCCCTGCTCTCGTTCCTGACGAACTGGAACGACTTCCTCTGGCCCGTGTACGTGCTCTTCTCGCCCGAGAACCAGACGCTGCCCGCGGGGCTGTCCACGCTGCAGAACGCCAACGCGGTGCGCTACGACCTGCTCATGGCCGGGGCCGTCATCGCCAGCGTGCCCGTGCTGCTCATGTACTTCGCGGCGCAGCGCTACATCGTCGAGGGCGTGGGCCGGGCCGGGCTCAAGGGATGAGCAGCACCTACACGAACCCCGTCTGGCCGGGCTACTTCGCCGACCCGTTCGTGATGGCGGCGCAGTCCCGCTACTACGCGTTCGGGACGGGGACGGGGACCGCGTCGCAGTCGCTGGTGGGCCTGGTGTCCGAGGACCTCGTCAGCTGGCGGGACCTCGGGGCGGTCCTCGCCCCGGACGCGGTCACCGGCCCGGCCACGCACCTGTGGGCGCCCGAGGTGGCCGAGGTGGACGGCGGGTACGTCATGTACTACTCGGCGGGCGTGGAGGACAAGGGCCACCGCCTGCGCGCAGCGTCGAGCCCGCGCGCCGAGGGGCCCTACCGCGACCTCGGGGCGCAGCTCGCGCCGGGAGAGCCGTTCGCCATCGACCCGCACCCCTTCCGTGACGCCGACGGCACCTGGTACCTGTTCTACGCCGTCGACCGCCTGGACTCCGACCGGGCGGGCACCGCCATCGTGGTGGACCGGATGGTGGCCCGGGACCGGCTCGCCGGCGACCCCCGGCCGGTCATCGTGCCGTCGGCGGACTGGCAGCTCTTCCACGCGGGCCGGCCCATGTACGACGCCGTGTACGACTGGCACACCTGCGAGGGCCCGTTCGTGGTCCGCCGCGGGGGCCGCTACTGGTGCCTGTACTCGGGCGGGAACTGGCAGCAGCCCTCCTACGGAGTCTCCGCCGCGTCCGCGCCGCACCCCCTGGGCCCGTGGACCGAGGCGCCGGGCGAGGGGCCCGCGGTGATCCGGACCCGGCCGGGCCTGGCGCACGGGCCCGGGCACGCGAGCGTCGTGACCGACGACGCCGGGGTGGACTGGCTCGTCTACCACGCCTGGGACCCGGACGGCACCGCCCGGCGCATGTGCCTGGACCGGCTGGACTGGACGCCGGACGGCCCGGTCTGCGCCGGGCCGAGCGTCACGCCGCAGGCCGCGCCGACCGTCCGGGGCGCCTGATCGAACGGATCGCGCCACAACCGGCGTAGGAGACCACGAGGGAGGGCCAGCCGCGGACAACTTCCGTCACTCCAGCACCGCTTTGCGGCGCGATCCGCGCGGCGGGCGGTGGGTCGGGCAGCGGGCGGCGGGCGGCGGGGTCACGCCACTGCGGCGCGCGGGTCGGCGACGAGGCCGTCGAAGGCCTCGTCCCACCCCGGCTTGCCCCGCAGGCGCAGCACCGCCGAGGGGTGGGTCGTGATGAGCACCCGCATCTCGCCGGCCGGCCCCGGGTGGCTCTGGACCTTCCCGCGCTCGGCGGTGACGCGCACCTCGCGGCCGAGGACCGCGCGCCCGGCCCTCGCGCCCAGGCAGACCACGACGCCGGGGCGGACGGCGGCGAGCTCGGCCTCGAGCCAGGGCAGGCAGGCGGCGATGTGCGCGGCGCCGGGGCTCTTGTGGATGCGGCGCTTGCCGCGCGGGGCGAACCTGAAGTGTCGACGTCCCTTCCGGCGGCACCCACCGCTGCGCGCCCGGGCGCCGCGCCTCCTGCCCCGACCTGGCCACCTACTCCTCCTCCGTGAGCACGGCGCCGGGCGCCCCCGCCCAGGCGGGGCGCGCGCCCGCGGGCCGTGCCGCGATGTCGCCCAGACGCGCGGCCAGCGCCATGGCGTCGACCGGCGCACGGACCTTGACGTCGTTGTCGAAGTAGACGTACACGTCTCGGCCGTCGGCGTGCCAGCGGCGGATCTTCCCGGCCCAGGCGTCGAGGGCCTCGTCGCTGTACCCGCTGACGTAGAGCTCCTCGTCCCCGTGCAGCCGCACGTACACGACGTCGGAGGTCACTTCCTCGAGCAGCGGCCACCGGCCCGCGGTGTCCGCGACGACGCAGGCGACGCCGTGCTCGCGCAGCAGGGCGAGGCAGGTTGGGTCGCGGTAGCTCTCGTGGCGCACCTCCAGGGCGTGGCGCAGCGGCCGGTCGGCGTCCGTGGTGGTCCACGCCGGGTCCTTCACGCGCTGGTCGTGGCCGGCGGCGATCTCCGCCGCGGCGGCCGTGGTGCGTGGGAGCGAGGCGAGGAAGGCGTCGAGCCGACCCGCGTCGAACGGCAGCTGCGGCGGCAGCTGCCAGAGCACCGGCCCGAGCTTCTCGCCCAGCGCGAGCACGCCGGAGGCGAAGAAGTTGGCCAGCGGCACCGCGACGTCGTTGAGCTTCTTCAGGTGCGTGATGAAGCGGCCGCCCTTGACGGCGAAGACGAAACCGGGCGGCGTGTGCGCGGCCCACGCCTGGTAGCTCGCCGGCGCCTGGAGGGAGTAGAACGACCCGTTGATCTCGACGGTCGCGAGGCGGCCTGCGACGTAGTCCAGCTCGAGGCGCTGCGGCAGGCCGCGGGGGTAGAAGTTCCCCCGCCAGGGTGCGTACCGCCATCCGGAGATACCGACGTGGACGAGGGCCATGCCTCGTCACTGTAGGCGGCGGTCGGGACTGCGGCGCGGGCTGGCGCGGGGCGCCGCGGGCCGGCGCGGCAAACGACGGGGCCCACCGCCGGTGAGGCGGTGGGCCCTGCCGTTCTCCTGCTCGAAGGTCAGACGCGTTCGGCCACGGGCGCGGTCACGTGGTCCAGGGTTCCGTCTGGGGACTCGGTCATGTCGGCGACGACCGTGTTGAGGCGGATCACGCCGTACGTCCACCCGTGGCGGTGGTACGCCACGCACGGCTGGCCGGTCTCGTCGTCGATGAAGAGGTAGAACGGGTGCCCGACGAGCTCCATCTCGTACAGGGCCTGGTCCACGGTCATGGGGGTCGCCTCGTGCAGCTTCTGGCGCACGATGACGGGGGAGTCGCCCAGCTGGGCCTCCACGCTCTGGCCCGGCTCGGTCGGCGCGACCGGGTGGTCGGGCATGTCGTCGGTCGGCTGCCCCTCGGGCGTGGGCACCAGGGCGTCCGCGGGCGGCGTGGCGTAGCGGTGGTGGTCCTTGCGGCGATCCCGGGACCTGCGCAGCCGCTCGAGCAGCTTGCCGGCGGCCATGTCGAGTGCGCCGTAGCGGTCGGAGGCCTTCGCCTCGGCCCGGATGACTGGGCCCTTGTCACGCACGGTGATCTCGACGCGTTCCGCCTGGTCGCTCTGGCGTGGGTTGCGCTCGTGCGTGAGCTCGACGTCCACCCGCTGCGCGCGTGGGGCAAGCTGCTCGATCTTGGCGAGCTTGTCCTCCACGTGGGTGCGGAAGCGGTCGGCGATCTCGGTGTTGCGACCCTTGACGACGATCTCCATGGTGACCTCCATAGGTCGTTGACGGGGCTCTGGGGCCCCGGACTGGTGCGTGTGTGGTGCGGGCTCGCCGGACTCACGGGCGAGCGGTAGGGGTGGTAACCACCTCCTCCGGGACCCGGCCGGGCGCGGTTCGCGCTCTCCTGCGCTCCACCAGCTGCCACGGCCTGTGCTCCATGCACTTACGTTAGTCGCATCACACGTGCCGGTGACCCACCAAGGTCCCACCATCTGGGACGGGCCTCACGGCGGGTGCCGGCGTCGACGCCAGCACGAAGGCTCCGGCCACCCGGTTCCCACGTGCCTCCAGCGCCGCCCGGCAGGCGGCGAGCGTGGCGCCGGTCGTGACCACGTCGTCCACCAGGACGACGACGGCGCCGGCGGGGAGCCCGGTCAGCACGGCCACGCTGCCGCGCCGGTTCGTCGCCCTGCCCCGGGCGCCGAGCCCCGACTGGTGCTCGCCGCCCCGGCGTCGCCGCAGGACATCGACGACCAGGACCCGGGAGATGCCGGGCTCGGGTGCGGCGCCCGTCCGCGCCGCCTGCAGGCCGGCGGCAATGCCTTGCCCGACGGCGTCGGCGAGCTCGGCCACGACGAGGCGGCGCTGGAGCCGACGCCGCCACCCCGAAGGTGCCGGCACCACCACGACGTCGCGCCGCGGGGGCACCCCGGGCGCGACGACGTCGCCGGTGACGGCGCCGGCAGTGGCGGGGGCGGCGGGGGCGGCGGGGGCGGCGGGGGCGGCGGGGGCGGGGGCGGCGGGGGCGGCGGGGGCGGCGGGGGCGGCGGTGCCAGTCTCGTGGGCGACGTCGGCGCCGGCCTCGTTGTCGGCCTCGGGTCCGCGGAGGTCGAGAGCGAGCGCCCAGCCCTGGGCGGCGGCGGTGGCCGCCGCCAGGATCGCGGGCGCGATGTCCCGGCGCTGGTGGTTCTTCCAGGCCAGCACGATGGCACGGAGCGCCCCGCGGTACGGCCCGATCGACCAGGTCGGCAGCGGCGCGCCCGACCACTCCCCCGCGATCATGGGGGCGTCCGCCTCGCACCGGGTGGGCGCCGCGCCCAAAAGCTCCCGGCACGCGGGGCACAGCGCGACGTCCCAGCGCCCGCACCCCGCGCACTCCACCGGCAGCACGAGGGCGGTGGCGTCCGCGAGCGCGCCGGTCAGCCGTCTGAGCCGGTCCGTCACCACCTCGTCAGTGTGGCCGGAGCGCCGCCCGCCGCCGCACGCACGTCGGAGTTCCTGTGGACGGCCGGGGCTGTGGACCGCGGCGACCCCACGGGCAGCCCGAGACCCGCGTCCACCGGGCAGCCCGAGCCCGGCGTCAGCCGCGCAGCGCGAGACCGGCGTCAGCCGGGCAGCGCGGGGTCGTAGACGTTGCCGAGCACAGGCCGCCAGGCGGCACCGTTGCGTTCGTAGAGCCGCCCGGACTCCGTGCCCAGCACAATCGACCTGTCCCCTCGACCGGCCGTGATCGAGACGGTGCCGTCCACGGCGGGCAGCAGCGAGGTCGGCCCGCCGAGCGGGATCAGGTGAACCGTGGGCGCCGGGTCGCCGCCGGAGGTGCCCAGCGCCGCCACGGTCTGCTCGTCGACCCACACGGCCTGCGTGGCGTCGGTGAGCCGGTCCCCGATGCGCGCGGGCTCGCCCAGGCCGCGCGGGGTGCCGTCGAGCCCGCGCACCACGGTGGCGACGTCGACGACAGTGGTGCCCGCCGACTGCCAGACGATGACGGCGCGAGCGCCCTCCCGGGAGATCCGGATCGAGCGGACGGTGCCGCCGTCCAGCCACGGCGCGCTGACGTCGGCGCGCGTGCCGTCGGGCCGCACGGCGGTGAGGTGCCCGTTGCTGGCCGCGGGGGTGGTCCAGACCCAGCCCTGCCGGTCGACGGAGGGTGCCACGAGCGAGGTGCCCTGCGCGAGGAGGAACGGCTGGGCGTCGCCCTCGGGCGCCGTGACCAGGCGGTCCGGGCCGTCGAGGAGCACCGTGGTCGAGGCCGTGCCCTCGTACCCGAGGGCGGGGTGACGCGGGTCCATCCCCGCCATCTGCTGTGCCCCCGCGCGGGGTGCGAGGTCGCCCCCGACGACGTCGGCGAGCGCCCCGTCCGAGATGACGACGAGGTTGCTCGCGGTGTAGGGGTAGGCGGAGAGGTCCGGGATGTCCCCGGTGATCTCGAAGGGGGCGTTCGCCGCCGTGATCTGGACCTGCTGCACGCCCCCGACCCCGCGCAGCGTCCGCTCGATCTGGGCGTAGAGCAGGACGCGCTGCTCGGGGTCCGCCGCCAGGGAGTCGGCTGACAGGTCGACCTGTGCCACCCGCTCGCTGACGGCCACCGACTCGACGGTCATGCGCGTGCCCGCCGGGACCATCGTGGTGACGCCGGGCTCGAGCCACGGCGCCGGGCCGTTCAGCAGGCCGCGCACCAGCGCCGTCGCGAGGTTGTGGCGCGGGTACCAGCGCACGTCCGGCACGAGGGCCTCGAGGTCGGGGGTGAGGAAGTACAGCGCGCCCTGGGCGTAGACGGAGCTGAAGTTGGCGGCGAGCAGCAGTACCCCGTCGTCGAGCTCGATGATGCGCCACTCCCCGTCGGCGTTGCGCGCGAGCGTGAAGTCGGTCTGGATCATGGTCTGCGGGGCGGACTCGGTGTAGAGCCCGTCCGAGTCCACGGAGGCCTGGGCCGGCACGCTCAGGCGCACGCCGCCGTCGGGCGCGCGGGAGTACGCGGGCGGCTGGCTGTCGGAGTAGATGCGGACCTGCTCCAGCGGCTGCCACGTGGAGACGGCGGTGCCCGCGAGGAACTGGCGGGCGACGAGGAACTCGTCGGAGTACCCGGCCGCGGAGGCGGTGAGGAAGCCGTCGACGATGTCCTGCGGGGACGCGTCGGCCTCCGGCCCGCGGGCGAACAGACCGATGCCCTGGGAGGCGGGCAGGTCCGGCTCGGAGGCGGTCACGGGCCCGGAGCGGGGCAGGCTCGCGCACCCGGCGAGGACGAGGGCCGCGGCCAGGGCGACGACGGCGCGGAGGAGGCGGGTGCGCAGGCGCGTCATGCCGGGCGCGGGCGGCCGGCCGTCCGGCGACGGCGAGTCCGTGCGCGCATGGCGGGTGATGGCCGGCGCGTTGGGCGGGGTGCTCATCGATCCTCCTGTCCGGGTCCGGGGCGCGTGGGGCGCCCCTGCGCCCGGTCGGGCCGGGGTGCGCCGTCCGCCTCGCGTGCGCCGTCGGCCGGCCCGGACTCCTCCCCGGCCCCGGACACACCGCCGCCGGACTGGGCCGCCAGCTCCGGCGTCGGCTCCGGGGCGGGGACGAGCGGGACCGGGGGCGTGCCGATGACCGCGCCGGCCCGGCGCGGGAGCGTGAGCAGGAAGGAGGCACCCGTGCCGGGGCGCCCGGCGGCCTCCAGGGTCCCGCCGTGCAGGCGCGTGTCCTCCATCGAGATGGACAGGCCCAGGCCCGTGCCGCCCGTCGTGCGCGCGCGGGCGGGGTCGGCGCGCCAGAACCGGTCGAAGACGTGCGAGGCGTCCTCCTCGGACATGCCGATCCCATGGTCGAGCACCCGCACGCTCACGGCGCTGGCGCTGCAGCCGATGGTGATGTCGATCGGTCGGCCCTCGCCGTGCTCGACGGCGTTGTTGAACAGGTTGCGCAGCACCCGCTCGACCCGTCGGGAGTCCACGTCGGCGGTGCACGGGCTGTCGGGGGCGTGCACCCGGATCTGGGAACCCTTCTGCTCGGCGAGGAAGGAGTTCATCTCCACCACCCGGGCCACGAGGTCGCGCATGTCCCGCACCTCCACGTCGAGCGAGGCGGCGCCGGCGTCGAAGCGGGAGATCTCGAGCAGGTCGGCCAGCATCGACTCGAACCGGTCGAGCTGGGTGTGCATGAGCTCGGCGGAGCGGCGCACGGCCGGGTCGAAGGAGTCCCGGGCGTCGAAGATGAGCTCGCTCGCCATGCGGATCGTCGTGAGCGGGGTCCGCAGCTCGTGGGAGACGTCGGAGACGAACCGCTGCTCGAGGCGTGAGAGCTCTTCCATCTGCTCGATCTGGCTCTGCAGCGAGCCGGCCATCTCGTTGAAGGAGTCACCCAGCAGCGCGAGCTCGTCGTGCCCCTGGACCTCCATGCGTTCGTCGAGCAGGCCGTCCGCCAGCCGTTCCGCCGTGAACGCGGCCTCGCGCACCGGCGCCAGCACCCAGCGGGTGATCAGCCACGTCATGGCGCCCAACAGCACCACGACGGCGACTGCGCCGACCGACAGGATCCGCAGGACCAGGAAGACGGTCTGCTCCTCCGGCTCGAGCGTGTAGACCATGTACAGCTCGTAGGCGCCGGCGGCGGGCAGGGTGACCGGGGCACCGACGACGATGCCCGGCTCGTCGCCGTCGATCCCCGGCACGGCGACGGCCTGCCAGTGCTGCCCGCCCTTCTCCTGCACGGCGGCGCGCAGCTCCGGGGTGACCAGGTCGCGCAGCGCGTTGTTCGTGGCGGGCTCGGCGATGGTCACGGCGGAGGTCGCCTTGGGCGAGCGCCAGAGCATGGTGCCGATCCCGCCGGACGTGGCGCTCTGCGCCGAGCTGATCCAGTCGTTGGCAATGAGCTGGACCTGCGGGCTGGTGGTGGCCGTGGCCGAGTCGAAGGTCTGCTGGGCGTCGCGCGTGCGCAGCGCCGCGTCCTCCAACATCTGGGTCACGCGCTGGTCGTACAGGCCGTCGCGGATCTGCACCGCGATGACCCCGCCCAGGACGGCGAGCGCGAGGATGCCGCCGACCACGGTGACCGTGACCACGCGCACGCTCAGCGACGACCGCCACCGGCGGGCCAGCCGCAGGAGCTTGCGGCGCAGCCGCAGCCGCAGGCTCCGCCGGGACCGCGGCCGGTAGGTCGTCGCAGGTCCACGCGGGTGCGGCATCGACCCGAGGAGGTGGACCGGGTCGTCGCCGCCCGGCACCACGGGGGCGTCCAAGCTCACTCCCGGGGGGTCCCCGCCCGGTACCCGACGCCGCGCACCGTGACGACGACCTCGGGGTGCTCCGGGTCCTGCTCGACCTTGGAGCGCAGCCGCTGGACGTGCACGTTGACGAGCCGCGTGTCGGCGGCGTGCCGGTAGCCCCACACCTGCTCGAGGAGGACCTCGCGGCTGAAGACCTGCCAGGGCTTGCGGGCCAGGGCCACCAGGAGGTCGAACTCCAGCGGCGTCAGGGCGATCACGCGGTCGCGGCGCTTGACCTCATGCCCGGCGACGTCGATGGTCAGGTCGCCGATGCGGAGCTTCTCGGGCTCCGGCTCGTCCTGGCGGCGCAGCCGCGCCCGCACGCGCGCCACGAGCTCCTTGGGCTTGAAGGGCTTGGCGATGTAGTCGTCCGCGCCCGCCTCCAGCCCCGCGACGACGTCGAGCGTGTCCGACTTGGCGGTGAGCATGACGATCGGCACGTCGGACTCGGCGCGGATGGCGCGGCAGATCTGGATGCCGTCCAGGCCCGGGAGCATGAGGTCGAGGAGGACGAGGTCCGGCTGCTCGGCGCGGAACAGGTCCGGCGCGAGGGCGCCGTCCGCGCAGAAGATGGGCTCGAAACCCTCGGCCTCGAGAACGATGCCGATCATCTCGGCCAGCGCGGTGTCGTCGTCAACCACGAGAAGACGCGAATTCATGTGCTTATGTTCCCATCTCCCGGGGACACCGCCGTCACCCGCGCTGACGGCGGCCCCGGAGCCACCCCCGGCACCACCCTCCGCGGCATGCTCGGCGGGGGTGGCCGACGTGCGCCGGCGGTCCGGCGGGCGGGCCGCCCGAGAGGCCCACCCGGCAGGGCCGCCCGGCAGGCTCACCCGGCAGGCCCGCCCGGCCGGCCCGCACCGCGGACGCACCGTTCCCGCCCGTGGCCCGCTGGCGTGGGACGATGGCACCAGCACGTACACCGGGGCGCAGGTGCCCACCTGCGAGGAAGGCGCCGTCATGACGAGCAACCACCCGAGCCGGGACGACCGACCGGACGATCCGGCCCGGCAGGCCACCGGCGAGCACGGCACGGGCGACGGCCCGCAGTCGGCGCACCAGGCGGACCAGTCGCAGCGCCGACCGGACGTGCCCTGGCAGGGCCAGGGGCCGGACCAGACCCCTGCGCCGGGCCAGGGGCCGAACGCACAGCGCGGCCATGCGTCGCCCCCCTGGCAGGGCCAGAACGCCGGCTCGCACGGGCAGTCCTACGGTGAGCAGCCCCGGTACGGGCAGTACAGCCAGCCCGACGGCGGAACGCCGCCGCAGCCCGAGCAGCCCGGCAGGTACGGGCAGTACGGCCAGCCGGGGGTCGGTCAGCCGCAGCCTGGCCAGCAGCCCCAGTACGGCCAGCAGGCGCAGCCTGGCCAGTACGGCCAGCAGCCCCAGTACGGGCAGTACGGCCAGCCAGGCGCCGGTCAGCCGCAGTACGGCCAGCCAGGCGCCGGTCAGCCGCAGTACGGGCAGTACGGCCAGCCGGCCGCCGGTCAGCCGCAGCACGGGCAGTACGGCCAGCAACCCCAGTACGGGCAGTACGGCCAGCCCGGTTCCGGGGTCCCCCAGTACTCCGCGCCCTACGGCTTCGGCGGTGCGCCGCAGCCCGGGATCATCCCGCTGCGGCCCCTCAACGTCGGCGAGATCCTCGACGGGGCGTTCCGGTCGATCCGCGCCAACCCGAAGGTGATGTTCGGCCTGTCCCTGCTGGTCATGGGCATCCTGACCCTCATCGACGCGATCGCCTTCCGCGCCACCCTCGAGCAGACGCTCCCGCTGCTGAGCGGCGCCGCAACCCCTGAGGCGCTCGGGGCCATCAGCGCCGGCAGCGTCCTGGGGTACCTCTTCTCGTCCCTGGCCATCTCGATCGCCTCCGTGGTGCTGACCGGGTTGCTGATCATCTCGGTGAGCCAGTCCGTCATCGGCCGGGTGGTCAGCGCCAAGGAACTCTGGGAGCACGCCAAGGGCCAGGCCTGGCGGCTGATCGGGTTGACGCTGCTGCTGACGCTCCTGAGCATCGCCCTTGTCGCCGTCGTCGGCGTGGTGATCGCGCTGCTCATCGCGGGCGTCTCCGCCTCGGGGAGCGGGGCGGGGGCCGCCGTGGCGGGCCTCGTCGGCTTCCTGCTGGTGCTGGCGGCCCTTGTGGTCGCGGCGTTCTTCACGGTGCGCCTCGGGATCGCCGCCCCCGCGCTGATGCTCGAGCGCACGGGCATCATCCCGTCCATCCGGCGCTCATGGTCCCTCACGTCGGGCAACTTCTGGCGGATCTTCGGGGCCCTGGCCCTTGCCGCGATCATCGTCACGATCATCACGTCGGTGCTCACGATCCCCATCAGCGTCGTCACGGCCTTCCTTGGCCCCCAGGCGGTGGTCGCGTCGGCCATCGTCACGTACGTGCTCTCGGCCGTCGTCTCCGCCCTGACCACCCCGTTCTTCTCGGCCGTGCTGGCCCTGGTCTACGTCGATGTGCGGATGCGCAAGGAAGGCCTGGACGTCGAGCTGGCCCGGGCGGCCGAGGCCGGCTGAGGTGCTGGTTCCGACCCTGTGGCTCACGCTCGCCCGCGGCGTGCCGGTCGACCCGGACGCCGCCGAGGCGCGGCGCTGGGCCGAGCGGGAGCTGTCCAAGGCCGTCTACGACACCTCCCCCAGCCTCCTCGACCGCATCGCCGACTGGCTCGGCAGCCTCCTCGACGGCCTCGGCCGGCTCGGCGGCGCGACCCCGTCGGCCCTGGTGCCGGTGATCCTCGTGGTGCTGTTCGTCGGGGTCGTCGCCCTCGCCCTCGCCCTGGGCGGCCGGGCGAGGCGCCGCCGCGCCGCGGATCTGGTGGCCGGATCCTCGGCGCTGTTCGAGGACTACCGCACCAGTGCCGAGCTCGCCGCGACGGCGGACGCCGCGGCCCGTCGCGGTGACTTCGCCCTCGCCGTGCTCGAGCGCTTCCGCTCGATCATCCGCGGCCTCGACGAGCGCGCGATCCTCGACGACCGGCCCGGCCTCACCGCGCACGAGGCCACCACGCTGGCGGCGGAGCGGCTCCCGGATGTCACCGCCGGCCTGATCTGGGCCGGGGATCTCTTCGACGGAGTCCGGTACGGCCGGACCACGCCCGGGCAGCCGGACGACGAGGCGTTGCGCCGACTCGCGACGGAGGTCGCCCACGCCCGGCCCGCCCGCCCCGTCGGGGGGCCGGGGGGCCACGACGCGGCCCGCCTGGTCGGCGCCCAGCCGGGCGCCGAGGCACGCGGCGGCGCGGACGGGCGGGACTCGTGAGCGCGACCACGTCGAGCACCCCGTGGGCCGCCCCCGGCGCGCCCGAGCCCGGCGGCGCCGGCCACGAAGGCACCGGACACGAGCGCGCCCATGGCGCCGCCGGTCCCGCCGGCGACCGGGCGGCCGGCGGGGGCCGCGGGCGCTCGTGGTGGCACCGGCACCGGATGGCCGTCCTGGTCCTCGCCGGCTTCGCCGCGCTCCTGCTGCTCGCCTACGCCGTGACCGGGCGCGCCTCCACCCGCCCCCTCGCGCCCGACAACGCCGAGCCGGCCGGCGCCCGCGCCGCCGCGGTCCTCCTGCGCGAGCAGGGTGTCCGCGTTCAGGAGGCGACCACCCTCGCGGAGGCCGGCGCGCTCGCCGGCCCGGAGAGCACCGTGCTCGTCACGGACGTGACGCTGCTGTCCGCCGGGCAGCGCGCCGACCTGCTGGGCACGGGGGCGGACCTGGTGGTCGTGGGCGCGACATACGGCACCCTCGAGGGCCTCGGCGCTCCGGTCACGCCGAGCGGCGCCGGCTCCGCCGACCCCGTTCAGGCCCGGTGCGCCGACCCCGACGCGCACGCGGCCTCGCGGCTGGCGTTCTCCCGTGGCTCGGTGACGGCGGAGCCCGGCTCCGGCGTCGTCGTCTGCTTCCCGGTGGGCAAGGAGGGCGCGGGCGCCTACGCGGTGTGGGAGCACGGCAACCAGACCGTGCGCTACCTCGCCGACGCCCGCGTGATGACCAACGAGCACCTCGCGCAGGACGGCAACGCCGCCCTGACGCTGCGGATGCTCGGCCACCACGAGAACCTCGTGTGGTACCTGCCGTCGGCGCTCGACGCGTCCGCCGGCATCGACGACGTCGTGCCGGGCGTCCCGGTGCGCGCGCAGCTGGTCCTGCTCATGCTCGCCGTCGCCGTCGCCGTGCTGGCCCTGGGGCGCGGGCGGGCGATGGGCCGCGTGGTCACCGAGGTCATGCCGGTCGTCGTGCGCTCCGCGGAGACCACCCGCGGGCGCGGCCGCCTGTACCGGCGCTCCCGCGCGTACGACCACGCCGCCGCCGCCCTGCGCGCCGGCGCCGCCAACCGGCTCGCGGGCGCCCTCGGGTTGCCCCGGTCCGCGGGCGCCGAGACCCTCGTCGACGCCGTCGCCCGCGCCACCGGCCGCGGCGCGGACGAGCTCGGCGCCCTGCTGTACGGACCACCCCCCACCGGCGACGCCGCACTGCTGGCGCTGTCCACCGCGCTCGACACCCTGGAAAGCGAGGTTCACCGATCGTGAGCTATCCCCCGTACGGCCAGCCGCCCGCCACGCAGCAGCCCGGCGCGTACCGGCCCGGCGAGGACCGGCCCGGCGCGGAGCCCGGTGGGTACCCGCCCGGCACTCAGGAGCCCGGCCGGTACCGGGCCGAGGCGCGCCACGACGGCGGACCGGCGGCCGGCGCTCACCAGCCCGGCGCGAACCAGCGCGGTCCCCGGGACGGCGCCCACCAGCCGGGCACCCCCGCCGTCGCCCCGGTCGCCGCCCCGTCCGAGGCGCGCGAGAAGCTCGGCGGGCTGCGCGACGAGATCGGCAAGGCCGTCGTCGGGCAGGACGCGGCCGTCACAGGCCTGGTCATCGCGCTGCTGTGCGGCGGGCACGTGCTCCTCGAGGGCGTGCCCGGCGTCGCCAAGACCCTGCTCGTGCGCGCGCTCGCCGCGAGCCTGGACCTGGGCACCAAGCGGGTGCAGTTCACGCCGGACCTCATGCCCGGCGACGTCACCGGCTCGCTCGTCTACGACGCCCACACCGCGGAGTTCTCCTTCCGCGAGGGCCCGGTGTTCACCAACCTCATGCTCGCCGACGAGATCAACCGCACGCCCCCCAAGACCCAGGCCTCCCTGCTCGAGGCCATGGAGGAGCGGCAGGTCTCCGTCGACGGCGTGCCGCGCCCGCTCCCCGACCCGTTCATGGTGGTCGCCACCCAGAACCCGGTGGAGTACGAGGGCACCTACCCCCTGCCCGAGGCGCAGCTCGACCGGTTCCTGCTCAAGGTCCTCCTCCCCCTGCCCGAGCGCCGCGACGAGATCGAGGTCCTCTACCGGCACAGCCACGCCTTCGACCCGCGCGACCTCGCCGGGGCGGGGATCCGGCCCGTGGCCGGGGCCGCGGACATCGCCGCCGCCCGCGCCGAGGTGGCCGGCGTGCAGGTCGCCCCCGAGGTGCTCGGCTACATCGTCGACCTCGTGCGCGCCACGCGGACCTCCCCCTCGCTCTCGCTCGGCGTCTCGCCGCGCGGGGCGACGGCGCTGCTCGCCACCTCCCGGGCGTGGGCGTGGCTCTCGGGGCGCGGTTACGTCACCCCCGACGACGTCAAGGCCCTGGCCCACCCGACGCTGCGCCACCGCGTGCAGCTGCGCGCCGAGGCGGAGCTCGAGGGCGTCACCGCGGAGACCGTCCTGGGTGGGGTGCTCGCCGCGGTGCCGGTGCCGCGCTGATGGTCCCCACCACCCGGGCGGCGCTGCTGGCCGCCGCCGGCGTCGTGCCGGTGCTGCTGTGGCCGCGCCCGCTGACGGTGGGCGTGTGGGCGGCGCTGGTCGTGCTCGCCTGCGTGGTGGACGCCGCCCTGGCCGCGTCCCCGAGGCGGGTCTCGGTGAGCCGGGACGTCGCCGGGTCGGTGCGCCTGGGCGAGCCGACGACGTCGACCCTGACCGTGGCGCACCCCGGCCCGCGGACGCTGCGGGCGCTGGTGCGCGACGCCTGGCCGCCCTCGGTGAGCGCCGCGTCGAACCGGCACCGCGTCACCGTCCCCGCCGGGGAGCGCCGCCGGGTGCGCACCACGCTCGTGCCCACCCGCCGCGGCGACCGGGCCGCGGACCTCGTCACCGTCCGGGCGCTCGGGCCCCTGGGGCTGGCCGCCCGGCAGGCCTCGCTGGCCGCGCCGGCGGTGCTGCGGGTACTGCCCGCGTTCACCTCCCGGCGCCACCTGCCCTCCCGGCTGGCGCGGCTGCGCGAGATGGACGGCCGCACCGCGGTGCTCGTGCGCGGCCAGGGCACCGAGTTCGACTCGCTGCGCGAGTACGTCTTCGGCGACGACGTCCGCGCCATCGACTGGCGCGCCACCGCCCGCGGCGGGGACGTGGTCGTTCGGACGTGGCGCCCAGAGCGCGACCGGCGGGTGCTCATCGTGCTCGACGTCGCCCGCCTGTCCGCGGCCCGGCTCGGCGACGCGCCGCGCCTGGACGCCCAGATCGAGGCGGCGCTGCTGCTGGCGGCGCTGGCCTCCCGCGCCGGGGACCGCGTGGACCTCGTGGCCGTGGACAACCAGGTCCGCGCTCGGGTCGCCGGCGAGCACGGGCCCCGGCTGATGGGCGCGCTGGCCGCGGCCATGGCGCCGCTGGAGCCGTCGCTGGTGGAGATCAGCTGGCCGGGCGTCACGCAGGTCGTGCGCGACACACTCTCCCAGCGCGCCCTGGTGGTGCTGCTCACCGCGCTCGAGCCCTCCGCGGTGACGTCCGGGCTGCTGCCGGTGGCGGGGGCCCTGACCCGGGACCACACCGTGGTGCTGGCCTCGGCCTCCGACCCCGAGGTGGAGGCGATCCGCCGCGACCGCTCCGACTCCGACGCGGTCTTCGACGCCGCGGCCGCCGAGCGCGGCGAGCTCGAGCGCGACGCCGTCGCCGTGCGCCTGCGGCGGCGCGGTGTCGAGGTGGTCGAGGCCGCGCCGGACGACCTCGCGCCCGCGCTGGCCGACACCTACCTCCGGCTCAAGGCCGCCGGGCGGCTGTAGCCCTCCCGCCCCGCACACCCGCGCACCGCGCGCTCGCACGCGCACCGCTCACTCATTCGCACGCCCGCGCACCGCGCGCTCCCGCACACCTGCCCGTAGCCACGCCCTCCTCCGGTGCTCTCATCGGGTGCTGCTCGACACCTCGAGTGCGCCCCTTGCCAGCTGGCGCAGACCGTGTGTCGAGCAGCAGTGGATGGGGAGAGCACGCTCACGGGCCGCCACCGTCGGGGCGGATCCCCGCGCGTGCCATGATGAGGCGGAAGCGTTCCTGGTCCCACGCGTCGGCCCACGTCCAGCGGGTCAATCCCGAGGCGAGCAGACGCAGACGGTCCTCCCTGCGCTTCTCCTGCCAGACGATCTCCGCCGGGTCGGTGTTGCCGGCATATCCGTCACGCTGGTACTTCGCCTTCCCATCGAACTCACCGATGAGCTGGCGCTCTTCCCACCAGAAATCTGTGCGCCCGACATAACCGTCCTCATCGAAGAACGGGCGCTGCAGCTCGGGTATCGGTAGGTGCAGCTCATGCATCTGCGCCCTGCTCAAAGACTCCCCGACCGATCCCGACCGGCCGTCCGCCATCGCCACCACCCGGCGTGCGCGCCGATAGCCCCGTGTTCCCCGCATCCCTTCGAGCTCCGCGAGGAGTTCGGCCTGCGTGATGGCGTCGGTGGCGAGGGCGTAGTCGGCGCTGGCTAGACCTGAGGCGAAAGTCCGGGTTCGGGCCAGGTCGAGAACCGTCCGCGCTACCGAGGTTACTGCCTGGCCACCCACGAGGACCACGGCGGGCAGCCTCCGCACGCCATGCCGGACGATGAGGCCGCTCGACCGTCCGCCGCCCGCGACCTCTCCCACGACGTGCACACGCTGGGGCCAGGGCCCCACCACCGGTATCCGCAGGGCAGCCGCGGCCGACTCGTGCGAGAGGATCACCTCGGACCGGGCGGCCGCGACGGTGGCCTGCACCAGCAACCAGTACCGCGCGGCCGGCCGCGAGCGTTCCCAGACTGCGGCGTCGACGTACGCGCCGCGCCGCACACGGGTCAGTCGCGGCTCCGCTGCCCCGCGCCGTTCATTGCCCTCGAGACCGAGATTTGTGCGCTGCCTGGTCAGGATGATCGGGCTGCCCGTCGTATCCACGGGCCCACACTGGCCTGCGCGGCCGGCGAAAGCCCGGGGCCCCGGGCGCCTTGTGGGAAGCGCGGCACCTGGGAGAGATGTGGACGACGATGCCGGCCGCGCCTCGGCGGGCGCCCACCTCATCGAGTGCTGCTCGACACCTCGAGTGCGCCCCTTACAAGCTGCCGCACGCGGCGTGTCGAGGCGCATTCGGTGTAGCGCACTCGGTGTAGCGCTCCCCGGCGCGCGGATCAGCTGCCGTCCGCGGACAGGCGGTACCCCATGCCGCGGACGGTCTCGATGGTGCGGCGGCCGAACGGCTGGTCGATCTTGCGGCGCAGGTAGCCCACGTAGACCTCGACCACGTTGTCGTCACCGTCGTAGTGGGCGTCCCAGACGCCGTGGAGGATCTGGGCCTTGGTGGCCACGTCGCCGGGGCGTCGCATGAGGAACTCGAGCAGCCCGAACTCGCGCGGCGTCAGCGGGATCTCGGTCCGGCCACGCCGCACGCGCCGCTGGGCCGGGTCGAGGGAGAGGTCCCCGGCGACGAGCACGGACGGGCGTTCCGGGGCGCCGCGTCGCACCAGCGCCCGCAGGCGCGCGACCAGCACGATGAAGGAGAACGGCTTGGTGAGGTAGTCGTCGGCACCGAGGTCGAAGGCGTCCGCCTGGTCGTGCTCGCCGTCCTTGGCCGTGAGCATCAGCACGGGCGTCCACACGCCCCGGGCGCGCATCTCCTCCACCACCCGGTAGCCGCTGAGCCGGGGCAGCATGATGTCGAGGACGACGACGTCGTAGCCGTTCTCGGTCGCCGCCCACAGCCCGTCGACGCCGTTGTGCATCACGTCGACGTTGAAACCCTCCGCGACCAGGCCCCGGCGCACGGTGTCCGCGAGCCGCACCTCGTCCTCCACGACCAGTACCTTCATCGCGTCTCCGTCTCGCGCGCCGACGGCGGCGGCGGCCCTGCCTGATCTCCCTCAGCGTGCCCCACCGCCGCCGCGGTGACCACCGCATGACCGGCACGTGCACGATCGGCCGCGGCGGTCGCCGCCCGCGCGGGCAGGAGCAGCGCCACGGTGGCGGCGAGCGCAGTGATCGCCACCGCGAGCAGCCCGCTCGCGGCGACGTCGGTGAGCCAGTGGTAGCCGAGGTAGACGCGGCTAGCCGCCACCGCCGCGGTGGCCACGACGGCGAGAGCCGCGGCCAGCACCCGCACCGACCGGCGGGTCGTGGTCATCACGACCGCGAGGGCAAGGGTGAGGCAGAGGGTGCCGCCCGCCAGCGTGTGCCCTGACGGGAACGCGAAGGTGCGGGCGGGCGGGCCGAGCTCAAGGGCGAGGGCCGGACGCGGCCGGGCGGTCAGGGACTTGAGGGCCGCGGCGAGCACCGCCTGCACCGCGACCGCGCCCAGCACGATGGCCGGCCACTCCCACGCACCGGTCCGACGGCGCAACCACAGCGCCGCGAGCAGGGAGAGCACCACGACCGCCGGGGTGCCGGCCAGGAAGGTGGCGGTCCGCATGACCACGTCCATGACCGGGCTGCGGTGCGCGACCGCCCAGCTCGTGACGCCTTGGTCGTAGCGGGCCAGCCCCACGTGGTGGGCCACGGCGCTCCACACGAGGCCCGCGGCCACCGCCGCCAGGACGGCCAGCACGATGACCACGCACAGCCTCGCCACCGGTCGGGCCGCGCGGTGCTCGGCGCTCATCGGCCGGCCTCGGCCAACGCCGGGTCACCCGGCACGCCCGACGTGGACCCGCGCCCGTCGTCGCCGCCCCGCCCGAGCCAGGCCTCCACCTGCGGCCAGGCGGTCCCGGCGCCGTGGCCGAGCAGGCTCACCACGAGCGCCCAGCTCACCCCGCCCGCAGTGTTGGCCAGCAGGAAGCGGCGGTAGGGCATCCGCGCGACCCCGGCGACCGCCGGGACGAGGGCGCGCAGCACACCGACCCACCGCCCGAGGATCACCGCCACCAGACCATGGCGTTCGATGACGGCGACGAGCGATGCCGTGAGTGACGCGAACATCGGTACTCCTTCCATGTGCCGGGGCACCGACCGGAGGCCAGGATGCGCATGTCGCACTGAGAAGGGCCTGAGTGCCGACGCCACGAGGGCGGTTCCTGTCGGCGTCCGCCCGCCCCCTCCAGCTCCCCATCATCGCGGCCGTCTGGCGGCCACCCTCGAGGCGAGCGCGGCCAGGCGGTCGTCGATGGCAACGGGGGAACATCCACCGAACCTGCGGGTGACGGCACGCTCGATCAGCTGGTCGGCCACCGCGGGGTTCTTCGGGAGGAGGGGACCATGGAGATAGGACCCGATGACCTCCTTGCGCACGGCGCCCTCGGTTGCGTCCAGGCCGTTGTTCCCGGCGCCCCGCACCACCGTGGCGAACGGTCGCACGCCGTCGCCGAGGAAGGTACGGCCGCTGTGGTTCTCGTAGCCGACCACGTCACCGAGAGCGTTGTGCGTGACGATGTTGCCGATCAGTCGCTCCGGCCCGGCAGAGGTCTCGATGTCGAGCATGCCGATGCCCCGGATCGTGCGGCCCTCTGCCGTCCTGAAAAACTTCCCGAACATCTGGTAGAGGCCGCAGATCATCAACATGGGCACGCCCTGCTCGGCGAGGTCGACCAGCTGCGGGCCGATGGCCAGGAGGTCCGTCTGGATCTTCTCCTGCCCCGAGTCCTGCCCCCCGCCGCCCACGATGATGTCGGGATCCCGCGGGAGCGAGTCACCGGTGTCGTACCGGGTCAGTCTGACGTCGTACCCGCGCCAGTCCAGGCGGCGGGTCAGTGTGAGCACGTTGCCCCAGTCCCCGTAGACGTTCATGTCGTGGGCATACAGGTGGATGACATGGACGGTCGGGCGCTCGGAACCGATCATGAGATCGCCTCCACCTCGGTCAGCTTCGCGAGCTCGCGCCGTAGCGCGAGCATGGCGGTGTACGTGCAGTAGACGCACTTCGGTCTCCCCCTGGCGGCCTCGAGGAAGTGACGCAGCCCCCGGGACAGGTCCGTCGTGACGTGCCCGACCGCCACCTCGTCGTACTGGAGCCGCAACGCCATGTCGTAGGCGCGCACACCGGAGACCTCCAGGACGCCGCCGTCCCGCAGGCCCGTGCATTCGACGTCCCAGAGCCAGCTGGTGTCGCGGCCGTCGGGATAGCTGTCGTTGATGGCGATCATCGTGGCGTGCCCCTTGGGCGCGAAGGACTGCAGGCCGAGCCGGAAGCCGCTCGGGTTCTTGACGAGCACGAGCTCGAGCGGGAGGCCGTCGACGAGGAGCCTCTCGCCACGACCGAAGGCCGGGGCGATGTCGGCGAGGGCGTCGACGAGCTGACGGGGCGTGGCGGAGTCGCCGAGGACCGCCCGCGCGAGGCTGAGCGCCGCCGCCGCGTTGAAGGCGTTGTAGACACCCTGAAGCATCACCGCGGTCCGGTACGGCTGGCCGGCGACCGTGAACGTTGCTGCCTCCTCGTCGAAGGCGTCGAGCGTGACGTCTGCCGGGCGGTCGGAGACGACGGCGGACGGTACGGCCGCGTACAGGTCGTCGTCGCTCGGGAACGTGGCGCGAAGACTGTCGCTAAGCCCGAAGAAGCGGACCTTCGTGGTGGCTGGAAGCCGATCGGCGAAGACGGCGACGCGGGGGTCCTCGCGGTTCAGGATGACCGTGTCGAAGGTGGAACGCGCGGTGCGCTCGAGCAGCCTCGCGGTCGTGTCCACCTCTCCGAAACGGTCGAGCTGGTCACGTGCCACGTTCAGCAGGAGGCTGAAGCGAGGCGGGGTGGACGCCACGAAGGGCACGGCGTGCGCCTCGTCGAGCTCGAGGACGGCGATGTCGGCGGCCAGCCTCCCGTGGGTGTCGACCTCGCCGAGCAGGGCCGCCGCCACACCTCGCGACCAGTTGCTGCCGGACCTGTTGGTGAACACCCTCAGCCCCTGGCTGGCGAGCAGCGCGGCGACCATCTTCGTGGTCGTCGTCTTACCGTTGGTGCCGCTGACGACCGCGACGCCCTGCGGGAGCTGCGCGAGCGTCCGTGGTGTGAACCCGCCATCCAGCCTCTCGATCACCAGGCCGGGGAGCGCCGAGCCGCCGCCCCGCAGGCGGGTGAGCCAGCGCACCGCCTTGCCGAGGACGACGGCGTACCGCACGTTCTTCGCCCCTCGGGGCCCGCGTCGCCGCAGGCCGTGAGGGGGCCCGCACCCACCCCGCCGCCGGGCGCTCATGTGAGGTAAAGGCCGGCGCCGACGAGCAGCGCCCAGACCAAGCCGCAACCCACGAGGAAGCGGTCCGTGAGCATGTGCTCGGGGGCCTCGCCACCCCCGGCGAAAGTGAGCAGGCTGTAACGCAGGAGCGCGGCCAGGAACGGGACGGCCGACAGGGCCAGGACGGGCCGGGACACGTCGGCGCCGACGTACTGGAACGCCCACGCCGCGTAGGCGATGACGCTGCCGGTGAGCGCGACGGTCATGACCTGGTCCAGCCAGCCGGGCGGGTACACCGCCAACACGCGGCGACCCACGGCACCCGCTGCACCCGTCGTGCCGACGGCGCCCACACCACCCACGGCACCCGCGGCGCTCCGGCGTCGCTCGGCGGCACGCTTGGCGGCGACGAGGAACAGGGAGCCGAACAGCGTCACGAGGAGGAACCAGTCGGACAGGGCGAGACCGGTGACCAGGGCTCCGGCGACGGCGCGCAGGACGAACCCGCCGGCCACCGCGAGGATGTCCACGACCGGCACGGCCTTGAGCCACCTGCTGTAGCTCAGGGTCAGCGCGAGGTACCCGCCCGCCACCGCGGTGAGCCCCCACCCCAGGGGTGCCGCGGCTGCGAGGGACACGGCTGCGAGCAGCAGGCCGACCCGGTAGGCCGTCTGCCGGCCGACGAGCCCCGCCGCCACCGGCCGGTGGCGCTTCTCCGGGTGCGCCCGGTCGGCGTCGACGTCCGCGGCGTCGTTGACGAAGTACGTGGCGCTGGCCGCGATGGTGAAGACCGCCGCCGCGGCCAGCGCGGGGGCCAGCACGCCCCGGGCCAGCAGGGTGCCGGAGGCGGCGGGCGCGGCCAGCACGAGGAGGTTCTTGGGCCACTGTGCGGGACGGGCGGTCCGGACCAGGGCGATGCCGAGGCCGTGCCGGAGCGGTCCCCGGAGCCGCCCGGAGTCCGCGCGGTCCAGGCCGAGGGACATCGTTACGGCCCCAGGGTGAGGTAGAAGAAGTCGCGCTGGTCCGGCGCGAGATAGCGGTCCGGCAGGGAGGGCATGTCCGGCAGCAGGCGCTTCGGTGCCGCCACGCCGGCGCCGACGGGGTGCCAGCTGGCGAATGCGACCTTGCCCTTGTGGATGTCCAGCTCCATGCCGCGATCGATCCCGGCGGCGGTCATCGCGTCGGCGAGGGTCGCCAGCGTCAGGCCCGCGCCGGCGACATAGACGAGGTTGCCGTGCTTGTCAGTGCCGATCCCGGAACGCCACGTGTACTGGTGCTGGTTGTAGGGGCTGCCCCATCTGTCGTCGGCGTTGGCGGGCAGACCCGGCACGGGCGCTCCGCCGTCGACCACGAGGTGGAGGTTCTGCCGGACGGCGCGCACGTCGGCGGACATCGTCACGTCCCGGCCCCACTGGCCCACCCGCACGTGCCCGGAGCGGTCGATGACGAGCGACGCCAGCCCGTCCTGCAGCGTCCCGGCGCCGGCGCCGTCCAGGTAGAAGCCGCCCGGGTGGTCCCGCGTGCGCCACCCGGAGTTGAACGTGGCCACCAGGCCGGGCACGTCGGCCGCGGGCACGCTTGCGGTCCCGGGCCAGATCCCCCCGGGTTCGCGCGTGCCGGGCACCAGGTGGGCCACCGTGTCGGCGGAGCGGATCCACGCGACCCCGACGACGACGCCGGCGTACCGGGGGTCGGGGCGCAGGTAGCTCGTGAACAGCGCCGGGCGTCCGGCGGCATCGACCCGACCAGGGACCCAGACGCCTTCCCCGGCCAACGCCCGCCACGCGGAGAGCACCGGCAGCGCGGGTGGCGCCGTCGCCGCAGCGAGTACGCCGGAGCGGCGGGAGGCGGGGCGCGAAGTCGGGGCGGGCAAGGCCGGGGCCGCCCCCGGGCGGTCCGCGTCCCATCCGGGGAGCCGGACCGGAGCCGGCGCGGCCTGCGAGGGCACCTGGCGGCTGTAGAGCCAGTTCTCGACGGCGTTGACCGCGCCACCCCCGCCGTGGTCGCGCACCCACTCCACCGTGCGGTCCTGCCAGGACGCGCTGCCGGGATAGGTCAGCGCCTGCGCGTAGGAGACCCCGGGAACCACCAGGAGCAGCGCCAGCACCATGACCGGGGCCAGGCGGCGGCGACGTCGGCGCGGCCGGGCGCCGCGGGGAGGCGGCGGGGACACCGGTGGGGTGCCACGGGGAGGCGGCGGGAACACTGGCGCGGCGCCGGGAGGCGGCGGGAACATCGGTCCTGGATGGCCGCCGGGCGCACCGCCCGGCGCACCGTTCGCTCTCTCGCGGTTGCCGAGGTGTGTGCTCATCGTCCGCGCTCCTCCGGTCCTGGAGCGGTGGCCGTCCCCGGCCGCCACACTCACTGTGCTTCCGCGGCGCGAAGAGGACGCTGAGAGCTCAGCGGTCCAGCCGCCGCCACAGCGGTGCGGGCACCCACAGCAGCGCCGTCATGACCGGCCCGAGGGCTCCGGGGACCCAGACCACCCCGCCGCGCGCGAGGCGCCCGAGCACCGCGTGCGCCACCTGGTCGGGCTCGACGGCGAAGGGGGCGGCCGCGCGTCCGGCGGTCATGCGGGTGCGCACGAACCCGGGGCGGACGACGAGAACCCGCACGCCCGTGCCCCGGAGCCGCTCCCCCAGTCCCACGAAGAAGGCATCGAGGCCGGCCTTGGTGGCACCGTAGACGTAGTTCGAGGCGCGGGGCCGGACCGCCGCCACGGAGGACAGCGCCACGATCACGCCGTGCCCCTGCCGGCGCATGAGCTGGGCGAGGAGGAGCCCGACGGCCACCGCCGAGGAGAAGTTGACCGTCCCGAGCCGCCCCGCGGCGGCGGGGTCGCGCTCGAGCGCGTCCTGGTCGGGCAGCCGGCCGTGCGCCACGACCGCCAGGTCGACCTCCCGGCCGGCGAGCGCCGCACCGAGGACGGCCACCAGGTCATCGACGTCCTCGGCGTCGATGTCGACGACGTCGACCACCGCACCCCGGGCCGTCAGCGCGCGCGCGACCGCGTCCCGGCGCGGGCCCGGGCGCGCGGCCAGGACCACCTCACACGGGCGGGAGCGCAGCAGGGCGTCGACGATGGCTCCGGCGATGCCGGAGGTGCCGCCCACGAGCAGCACCGTGCCGGGCTGTCCCAGGGCGTTCATCATGCCGACGCTCCCCTGCGTGGCGCGCTCAGCCCGAGCCGGCGGTCCAGGTCCGAGGTCATGACGCCGCCCGGGTCGAGCCGCCGCCGTTCCTCGCGCCACCGCGCGAGACCCGGGTACATCGCGGCCAGGACGTCGGGGCGCAGGCGCGCGTCCTTGACGAGGTAAACCCGTCCGCCCGCGGTCGCGACCCGCTCGTCCAGGTGGTCCAGGGTGGCGGCGAGTGCACCGGCGCCCCCGCCGCCGGGCACCGGCAGGTCCATCGCGAGGGTCCAGCCGGGCACCGGGAAGGACAGGGACCCCCAGGCGGCCGCCCCCGGCGGCGGCGCGCCGAGCCGCTTGAGCGAGACAAGGGCCGGCGGGCACCCGGTCGCCTGCAGGGCTTGCAGGGCCTCGGCGAGGACGGCCTCCTGTCCTGGCGGCACGGCGAGCTGGTACTGGATGAACCCCGGGCGCCCGTACAGGGCGGCCCAGCCCGGAAGCGCGTCCAGGGGGAAGAAGAAGTCCCGCAGGTGACGCACCTCGGGCCGGCCGCCACGCGCCCGCGCCCGGGCGTAGCGGGCGGCGTTCGCGGCCCGCAGCGCATCCGGGGTCAACAGGTTCGGCAGCCACGCCGTCGCGCCGGGCGCGGTGCCCGGCCACCAGGGGCGGCCGGGCCACCCCGGGCGGCCGGGCGACGGATACTCGCGCGCCCGCCCCACCAGCCGCGCGGGCAGGTCCTCCGTGGCCAGCGGGGAGCCTGTTGTGACGACGCCGCGGCCGATCGCGCGCCCCGCGGCGTGCCCGTCGAGCCAGGCGACCGCGTGCTGGTCGCCGGACGCCTCCATGAGCTCGAGGACCTCTGCAAGGCCGGCGCCGACGCGGTCGGTGGACCGCAGCCAGGCGCTGTGAACGCGTTCCAGGCGCAGCCGCACCCTGCGGATGACGCCGGTCAGACCGAGGCCGCCGACGGTCGCCCAGAACGCGCCCGGGTCGGTCCCGCGGGTGAGGGTGCGGGGCCCGTCGGTCGGCGTGAGCAGCACGAGGGCTGCGACGTGCGCGCCGATCGAGGAGCGCCCGGGGTGGTTCTTGCCGTGGACGTCGGCGGCCACCGCCCCGCCGACGCTCGCCCGCGCCGTCCCCGGCACCACCGGCAGGGTCCAGCCCACCGGGACCGCGCGGGCGAGCACCGCGCCCAGGGACGCGCCGGCGTCCACGTCCATCACGCCCGCGACCGCGTCGACGAGGCCGACGCGGTGCTGTGCCCCGGTCAGCGCCACCACGCCTGCGCTGTTGAGCGCCGCGTCACCGTAGCCGGCGCCGGCCCCGCGGACCGTGACGCCCCGGCCCATCCCCGCCTGGCCGGCGAACAGGGCCTGCCACTCGGCGTCGTCGCACGGACCGCTCAGCTCGCTCAGGGAGTGCAGCGAACGCGCGAAGCTCGTCAGCGTGGCGGTGCGAGGCGGGCACAGGGACACCATCACAGGGTCCGCGCCGGCCACTGAGACGCTGCTGAGACGGGCCGAGTCGGCGCGCGGCCCACTTCCCTGCGTGGGCTCAGGCTCATCCGTCTCTCAGCCGGAGCGGTGATACTT
This sequence comes from Georgenia sp. SYP-B2076, assembly GCF_003991205.1. Classification (GTDB taxonomy): domain Bacteria; phylum Actinomycetota; class Actinomycetes; order Actinomycetales; family Actinomycetaceae; genus Georgenia. The sequence goes on from NZ_RXOZ01000036.1 coordinate 141,238, forward strand.
GCGCCCATGGTGCGACGACGCCGCGGGCGGGATGGACCGCCGCGCGCCCATGGCGCGAGCGGTCGGCGCCTGCCGCTGCGGGGCGTGCGCGTCCAGGCCGCGCTGGTCGCCACCCTGGTCGTCGCCGCCACCCTCGCGGTCGCCGCCCTCGCGTTCGTGGCCCTGCAGCGCGACCAGCTCGAGGCGTCCCTGGCGCAGCTGGCCGCGCAGCAGGCCTCCGACGTCGCCGCGGAGGCCGCCGACGTCGGCCCGGCCGAGGTCGAGCTGACCGCCGTGGGTGCGGGCGAGCGCGCGCTCATCCAGGTCGTCGACGCCGACGGCCGCGTCCTGGCGGCCAGCCCCGCGGCGGTCGGCAAGCCGGCCCTCGTCGCCGCCCGCCCCCGGCCCGGCGCCTCGGCCACCGTGCACGCCGACCAGGTGCCCATCGACGAGGACGACCAGTTCGTCGTCGTCGCGCAGGGCGTGAGCACGTCCCAGGGGCCGGTGGTCGTGCTCGCGGCGCAGAGCCTGGAAGCCGTCGAACGGTCCACCTCGGTGGTGGCCGGTCTCTTCGCCGCCGGGTACCTCCCCGTTCTGCTCGTGGTCGCCGCGACGTCTTACTGGCTCACCGGGCGGGCGTTGGCGCCGGTGGAGAGCATGCGCCGCCGCGTCGCCGGCATCACCAGCACGGACCTTTCCGCCCGCGTGCCGCCCTCCCCCGCCGGCGACGAGATGACGCGGCTCGCCGAGACGATGAACGACATGCTCGCCGGCCTGGAGGCGGCGTCCCTCGTCCAGCGCCGGTTCGTCGCCGACGCCTCCCACGAGCTGCGCAGCCCGCTCGCCACCATCCGCGCCGAGCTCGAGGTCGCCCGGCAGCATCCGGCCGGCGTGGACTGGGACGCCGTGTCCGCCGACGTGCTCGAGGAGGCGGACCGGCTGGACCAGCTGGTCGCCGACCTGCTCCTCCTCGCCCGGGCCGACGAGCACGCCCATACCCTGCGCCGTGAGGACGTCGACCTCGACGACCTCGTGCTCGACGAGGCCCGCCGCCTGCGCACCGCCGGGACCGAGGTGGCCGTCCATGCCCCGCCCGTCCGCGTGGTGGGGGACGGCCGGCGCCTGCAGCGGGTGGTCCGCAACCTCGCCGACAACGCCGTCCTCCACGGCCGCGGCCGGGTCTCGCTGACGGTGCGCCAGGAGGGGCCGGTCGCCGTCGTCGAGGTGGCCGACGACGGACCCGGAATCCCGGCCGAGAGGCGCGAGCAGGTCTTCGACCGGTTCGTGCGCCTCGACGACAGCCGTGGCCGCGAGGCGGGGGGCACCGGCCTGGGCCTGCCGATCGCCCGGGAGATCGCCCGGGCGCACGGCGGCGACCTGAGGGTGGGCGAGAGCGCCGTCGGCACCCGCATGATCCTCACGCTGCCGCGGGACATCTCCGCGGACGCGCCCGCGCCGCGGCGGCCCGGGGACCGCGCTCCCCAGCGGGAGACGGTGACGGATCCATGATGACGAGGGCGCGGCGCGTGCGCCCCCCCGTTCCCGGACCCGCCTGCCCCGGCCCCTCACCGGGATCTCGCGCTCAGGCGATAACCACGGCCGCGGACTGTCACGATGTCGACGTCGGCGGGTGCCAGCCTGCGACGCAGGCGTCGGATGTACACCTCGACGAGGTTGGCATCCCCCATCGGGTGTGGGCCCCAGACGTGGGTGAGGATCTCCATCTTGCCCACCACGTGGTCACAGCGGCGGATCAGGTACGTCAGCACCGCCAGCTCGCGCGCGGCGAAGTGGAGCTCCTCCTCCCCCAGCCACACCCTTTCGTGCACCGGGTCCACCCGCAGCGTGCCGACCCGCATCGAGGGCGGGGCCGCCCGGTCGCATCGGCGCACCAGTGCCCGCAGCCGGGCCGCGAGGACGCGGTGTGAGAACGGCCTCGACATGACGTCGTCGCCGATGTCGAGCGCGTCGACCTCGTCCGACTCGCGGTGCTGGGCGGTCAGGAAGAGGACCGGCGTCGTGTCGCCGCGGGCCCGCATGCCCCAGCAGATCTCGTAGCCGGACAGGCCTGGAAGCACGACCTCCAGGACGACGGCGTCGAAGGCCTCTCCACGGACCCGCCAGTCGCCGTCGACCCCGTCCACGGCCAGCACCACGGCGAACCCCTCCGCCTCGAGAGCCCTCCACAGCGCCGTCGCCAACGCCCGCTCGTCCTCCACGACCAAGACGCGCACCATGCCTCCATCAACCGGGCCCCACTGACCTCATCGGCTCGGGCACGCACCGAGGGGCGGCCGGGCTTCCCCGGCCGCCCCCCACGCGCCTCCCTCCCACCTCACCGGTGGGCCGACATGTCCGACCGGTCCGCCCGCCGAACCTCGGTGGTCACGGCGCCCGCCGCTGGATCAGGCGTCCAGCTCTGCTACCACTGGCCACCCTTGGAGCGCTCGTGCTCCTTCCTGACGTGCTCGCGCTCGTTGTTGCGCTCGTGCTCCTTCCTGACGTGCTCGCGCTCGTGACGTTCCCGGTCGTTCCTCGGGTGCTCACGCTCGTTGTTGCGCTCGCGGTCATTCCTGGCGTGCTCACGCTCGTTGGGCCGCTCACGGTCCCCGTGGTGGCTGTTGCCCCACTCGCTGCCGGAGGTGTGGAAGGCGGTCGTCGGGGTCGAGGCGAAGGCGGTGCCGGTGCCGCCCAGGACTGCCAGTCCCAGGACAGCTGCAGCGACGCCGCTGAGCAAGGTCTTGCGATGCATGGGATGTCCTTCTCGTGAGGTCTACTTCGGGCACTACCCACACTGCGAGCCCGGGCAGAAGAAGACCCTGAGACCTCCTGTCGGAGCCCTCAGTCACGTAATCCGGCGACGGCATGCGCGGCGCATCGGCGCCTCTCCCTGGACCTGGGGCGCGAGCGGCATACTGAGGCATGGCCACCACCACGCTCGGCCCCGGCCCGCACGACCGTGCCCGCGTGACCGGCACCCGCTGACCTCCGGCGCCCGCCGTGCGAACCTTTCCGTCCCTGCGCGCTCTCGCGTCGCGGACCCGGCTGCGCCGCGTCGGGCGCACGCTCCCGGGCCTCCTCCGGGGCAGCGACGTCGCCATCACCTACGCGTCCGTCGTCACCGTCGTCGCCGTCGTGCTCGCACTTGCGCCCGCCCACGTGCGCGACGACGTTGTGCAGCGCTGCAGCACCAACCTGACCAACCTGCGTGACCGGCCGGTGTTCGTGCTGGTGGTCAGCGCCTTCGTGATCCCCAGCCTGCAGGGACTGTGGCAGCTCCCGCTCCTCGTGCTGCTCTACACCGCCGCCCAGCGGTGGGTCGGGAGAGCGGCGACCGTCTTCGTCGCCGCGCTGGGCCACGTCGGGGCGACCCTGCTCGTCGCCGCGCTGATCGCCTCCGGCATCACCCACGGCCGCCTCGCGGCCAGCGTCGCACGCGCCTCCGACGTGGGCGTGAGCTACGGGCTTGCCTGCCTGGCCGGCTTCCTCGTCTCCCGGGCCCCTGCGCGCTGGCGGGCACCGTACGTCGTCGCTGCCGCGGCGTACTTCGTCGCTCCCCTGCTGATCAACCAGACGTTCACCGACGTGGGGCACGCGACGGCGTTCCTCCTCGGGCTGGGGCTGGCCTTCCTCGCGGCCCGCGTCGCGGCTGCGGCGGACGTCGGGGGCCGCATCCGGATGGCGTAGCGGCGGCCCGCTCAGCCGCCGCATCGGCTGGCGTAGCCGACCCGCTCAGCCGCCGAGCCCGGCCACGAGGTTGATCGTCGCCGCGATGACCACGACCCCGAGCACGTACGAGATCAGCGCGTGCTGCAGCACGCTGGCGCGCATCGTGCCGGTCTGGATCTGCGTGTCGCTGACCTGGAAGGTCATGCCCACCGTGAAGGCGAGGTAAGCGAAGTCCAGGTACCGGGGCTGCGGTGTGTCTCCGAAGTCGATCGGCCGGTCGCCGCCGGTGTAGAACAGCCGCGCGTACCGCGTGGTGAACGTGGTGTGCACGGCCGTCCACGCGACGGCGACACTCGCGACGCTGAGCGACGCCTGCGCCCCCGTGCCGCCGTCGGACGGGGAGCCGTGCGCGAGCAGGAGTGCCACGGCGCCGAGGCTGGCCACGGCGGACCCGAGCACGATCAGGTGTGCGGCCGTCCGGCCCGGGTCCTCCCGGGCGGCGTGCGTGGCGGTCGCGGCGGCGTCCATCGGGCCGATCGTCATCCACATCCACGCCACGTAGATGACCCCGCCGGCGATCCACCCGGCGAGGAGCCCGACCCGCCAGCTCGCGGGCACGCCGACCGCCAGGCCGCACGCGGTCCCCACCAGGAACGCCACGGCGAGCCGCACGGCCGCCGGGAGTCCCAGCCCGGCCGCGGCGCCCGGTCCGCGAGGCCCCGCCGACGAGGTCATGGCCGAGGGTAGCCCGTCTCCGCCGCCTGGGACGGGCTGAGGGCCAGCGTCACGCACCCGGCGACGGCGAGGGCGATGGCGGCCGCGGCGGCGAGCTGCCAGCCGGGCCGGACCGAGTCGCCCAGGGCCCAGACGCCGACCAGGGCAGGCACGAGGATCTCGACCACCCACAGCACCGCGGTGGCCGCGCCGACGTTGCCGCGCTCCAGGGATCTGGCGTAGGCCATCAGCCCAACCAGGCCGAACGCCGGGATCGCCCACACCAGCGGGTCCGTGAGGAGCCCGACCGGGCCCGCCCCCGCCGGCCCGGGCCCCTGTATCGCGCGGGCGCACAGCGCCGCGCCCGAGAAGGCGGCGCCCGCGACCGCGGCGAGCGCTGGCCATCCGCCGCGGCGGTACAGCACCAGCAGCGCGAGGACGCACGCGCCGAGCCCCGCCAGGACGGCGCCGGTGAAGCCGGCCGGCGCCGCGCCGGCGGACTGCGCCCCGCCTGCCGCAGCCACGACCGCGAGCGCGGCCGCGACGGCCACCACGGCCAGGAGGTCCCGGCCGCGCATCCGGGTGCCGAGGAAGACCCGCGCGAGGAGCACGGTGACTGCGAGGGATCCGGCGAGCAGGGCCTGCACCACGAAGAGCGGCAGGGAGCGCAGCGCCAGCAGCGAGGCGAGCCACGCCACGAGGTCGCAGCCCAGCCCGGCGAGGTACAGGGGGTGCCGCAGCGCCGCGGGGCCGCTGGCGCGGGCCGTCGCCGCGGCCTGGAGCACGGAGCCGGCGCCGTACCCGAGCGTGCCGAGCAGCGCGGCGGCCAGCCCGAGCGTCACGGCGCGACCCGGCCCAGCACCGCGGCGGCCAGCCCGAGCGTCACGGCACCCGCCCGAGGAAGCGCCCCAGCACGGGCACCTCGGTGATGCCCTCGACGTTAGCGATGGCCAGCCCCTGGGCGGCCAGGAGGTCGACCGCGCCGACGGCGGCGTAGCGGGGCACCCAGGTGGGGTGGTACTTGGCGTTGAACCGCCAGAGCGACTCGATCTGCATCCGTTCCGAGGCGCGGTGCAGCACCCCGCGGGCGAGCCGGCTGCGCGCCCTGGTGCCCTGGCCCGCGACCACCGTGCGCCACACCGCGAAGTTCAGGCCCAGCGCGGCGCCGCCCTCCTCGCGCACCCGGTAGATCGACTCGATGGCCAGGAAGTCGATGACCCCGTTGGGCACCTCCGGCGCGGTGCTGCGGCGCATGACGTCCAGGGACCAGCCCGGCAGCAGCGGGGCCGGCACCCACTGGATGAAGGCCCGGGCGCGCCCGGCGGAGTCCCGTGCCACGGCCACCAGCACCCCGGCGTCGGCCGGGTCGACGAGCCGCGACAGCGTCATCGAGAAGCCCCGCTCGCCCTGGCCCCGGCGGCTCTGCGCGGCCAGGGCGAGCAGCTCGGCGCGGGCTCCGCCGTCGAGCGCCGCGACGTCGTGGAAGGTGGCGGTGTAGCCCGCGGCGACCAACCGCCGGTGGTCCCCGCGCAGGCCCCGCATCGCGCGACCGGCGAGCGAGAAGGTCGCGGCGTCCACGATCGCCTCGTCGCCGAGGTAGACGCCGCGCAGGCCCGTGGCCTCGTAGATGCTCAACCAGTCCTGGGCGGCGCCGACCACCGCCACCGACCAGCCCGAGCGCTCCGCGTGGGCCATGAACTCGGCCCAGATCTGCTCCCGTTCCTCCTGGGGACCGATCGGGTCGGGCGAGACGAGGCACACGCTGCCCCGGACGGCGTGGGCGACCACGCTGCGGCCGGCGAAGAACCACTGCTTGTCGTCCCGGAGCGCGAAGAAGTCCAGGCTCCCTCCGCCGTACCGGGTCACGACCGCCCGCGCCCGCTCCCGCTCGCGGCGGTGCGCCTCGCCGGTCAGCGGCGCCGGGCCCCGCGGGGCGAGCAGCAGCCACGCCACGCTGCCGAGCAGCCCGAGCCCCACGGCGGCGAGCACGACGGGGGCGAAGCGCCCGGCGAAGGGCAGCGGCACGGGGCCCCAGCCCCCCAGCCGCCCGACGACGGCGCCCGCGAAGTCGTCGAGGTCGCCCATGCGGTGCGGCGCCGTGCGCAGGGCCAGCGCCAGCGCCACCACGAGCACCGTGACCAGGCCACCGGCGCCCACCGCCACGGCGCGGACGGCGGCCCCGCGGGTGGGCAGGACGGGGAAGGCGCGGTGCTGGGTCGCCAGCCACACGGCCCCGGCCGCGGCGAGGACGGCCTCCTCGACGTCGAGGCCCTTGGTCACGTGCAGCACCACCGAGCCGGCGAGCAGCGCCTCGGCGCCGCCCCAGGCCAGCCGGTGCCCGGAGCGCAGCCCCCTGGCCGTCAGGAGCAGGGCGAAGGAGACGAACACCAGGGTCAGGGCCGCCGTCTTGGGCACCACGAGCGGCACCACCTCCAGCAGGGTCTCGACCCGGCCGCGCAGCGGGGGCGACGCCGCAGAGAGCAGGCCCACAACGCCCAGGACGGCGACCGTGTACGTGGCCCAGCGACGTGAGCGGTCCCGTCGCCGCCACTCCCCCTGTCCGCCGTCGCCCGCTTGATGTGCGCCCGGCCGGGTTCGCCGGACGCCCGGGCGCGGCGGCCGGACCGGGCGCGGGGACTGGCGCGGCGGCCCGGTGGGGCGGCCCGGGTGGGCCGCATCGACGTCAGGCTCCTGCGCGGAGTGCGCGGCGTCCTCGGCCCTCATGGCGCGGCCGGCGGCAGCTGGGCCTCCGCGAAGGCCAGGGCGTAGGGCAGCCCGGCGACCGCCTCGCTCCAGCTGTGCCGCTGCCCGGCCTCGACACGGAAGTCGACGTGCTGCCCGCGCGCGGTCAAGGCGTCGGCGAGCGCCCGGACCGTCCGCACGTCCGGGCCCGTCGCCCCGCCGACGTCCAGGAACACGTTCATCGTCTGCGGGAAGGCCAGCGTGCGGATGTACACGCTCGGGGAGTTCGCCCGGAACTTCGCGGCGTCGCCTCCCAGCAACCGGCGCAGGTTCCCCACGCCGGGGTCCCCGTAGGGCTCGAGGGCCAGGATGGTGGCGTACAGGTCCTGGTGGCGCAGGCCGACGTTGAGGGCGCCGAAGCCGCCGGAGGACATCCCCCCGAGGACCCGGTCCCGGCGGTCCGGGACCGTCCGGTAGTGCGCGTCCACGTACGGCACGACGACGTGGGTGTAGTACGTCTCCACCTGCGGGCCCCTGACGACGTCGAGGCTCTCGGTGTCCCCGGTGAGGCCGCCGCCGCAGTCCATCGCGACGACGATCGCCGGCCGGCTCGCGGGCGCGGCGCTCAGAGCGTCCATGACCAGGTCGACCCGGCCGCTGCGGAACCAGTCCGCCGTCGTCCCCGGCGAGCCGTGGATCAGGTAGATCACCGGGTAGCGGCGGGACGGCGACCGGTCATAGCCCGGCGGGGTGTAGACGTAGGTCGTGCCGCCGCCGATGCCGAGCGCGGGGGCCGCGATCCGGACGACGGAGACGTGCCCGCCGGTCACGGGACCGGCCGCCGTCGCGCCGGCGGGGGCCAGCCCGACGGCCTGCTCGAGCGCGCCGACGGTCGGCAGGTAGCCGGCGTAGGCGTTGACGTAGGCGCCGGCGGACAGCGCCACGAGGCCGGCGATGCCCACCACCCGGACCGTGAGCCGCAGGCGGCCCAGACGCCGCGGACGCCGGCCGCGCCGCAACCGCCGCAGGAGCATGACGCCGAGCACGGTGGCCGCCAGGACCAGCACGGTGCCCGGCACGGGAGTCGTCAGCAGCCCGTGCTGGTGCGACAGGTGCTCCAGCAACGGTGCCGGCATACCTTCGCCGGAGCTGCCCGGCGCAAGTCCTGCGACCATGCCTCTAGTAGAGCGCCATCATGCTGGGAACGCCCTGAGAACGGCGGCCCCGGCCCGGCTCAGCCCGCCTGCGCGAGCGTGTGCCCGGCGAGGTCCTCCGCGAGGTCGCCGGTCTCCCCGGCGGCCACGGCCCGGCGGCCCAGCACGAGCGTGTACGCCCAGTACCCCGCCAGCACGAGCGCACCGATGGCGATCTTCGCCGCGGTCGGCAGCCCGGACGGGGTGACGAACCCCTCCACCAGGCCCGAGACCGCCAGCACGAGCACGAGCCCGACCGCGACGGTGATCAGGGAACGCCCCTCCTCGGCGAGCGCCCGCGAGCGCGTGCGCCGCCCGGGCACCACCGCCGTCCAGAACAGCTTCAGCCCGGTGCCGCCGGCGACGAAGATCGCCGTCAGCTCCATCAGCCCGTGCGGCAGGATCAGGCCGAAGAAGACCCGCAGGTCGCCATAGGTCGCCATGATCGCCGCGGCCTGCCCCACACCGACGGCGTTGGCGTAGAGCACGTACGCCGGGAAGACGCCGGTGATCCCCAGGCCGATGCACTGGGCGGCGATCCACGCGTTGTTCGTCCACACCTGCGCGGCGAAGTCCGGCGCGGGGTAGTTGGAGTAGTACGCGGCGAAGGCCTCGTCGGCGTACCGCTGCAGCTCGCGCGGCGGGCCCAGCTGCGCCACGGCCGCCGGCGTCGCGGCGTTCCACCAACCGACGGCGACCGCGAGCGCCACCCACACGACCATCACGCCCACCGTCCACCACCGCACCCGGTAGAACGCGGCGGGCAGGGCGGAGGTGAGGAAGTGGGCGACGTCGGACAGGCGCAGCTCGTGCGCGCCGGCGACCCGGCCGCGGGCCTGGGCCAGGAGCGCGGACAGGCGCCCGACCAGGTGCGGGTCCGGCGCGGAGGTGCGCACCGCCGAGAGGTGCCCGGCCGTGGCCTGGTACAGGCGGACCAGCTCGTCGGCCTCGGGCCCGCTCAGGCGGCGCTGCTTGCTCAGGTGCTCCAGCCGCTCCCACTCGGCGGCGTGCACCGCGGCGAAGGCGTCGGTGTCCACACGGGTTACCCTGCCACACATGAGCAGCACCTTCCGGACGGGCCCGGAGGCCACCCTCGCGCGCGCCCGCCTCCAGGAGGACCTCATCGTCACCGGTGAGGCGGTCGCGCTCGAGCTGCGGCCGGCCTCGGTGGGTGTACGGATCCTCGGCGCCCTGGTCGACGCCCTCGTCTACGTCCTGGCCGCCGTCGGGTTGCTGCTGGCCGCCACCAGGCTGCTGGAGACCCTCAACCCCGCCCAGCTCGGCGTCGTGCAGGTGAGCACGTTCGCGGTCGTCATGGTCATCGGCCCCACGCTGGTCGAGACGCTCAGCCGCGGCAGGTCGCTCGGGAAGCTCGCCGCCGGCATCCGGATCGTGCGCGACGACGGCGGTCCCGTCCGGTTGCGTCACGCGCTGGTGCGCGCGCTGGCGGGCGTGGGCGAGCTGTGGCTCACGGGCGGGGCGTTGGCGATCCTCTCTGCGGCGGTCAACCGGCGCGGCAAGCGGCTCGGTGACCTCCTGGCCGGCACCTACGCCGTGCGCGTGCGCGGCGGCGCCAGACGCCACGAGCCCCTGTCGATGCCCCCCGAGCTGGCCGGCTGGGCCCGCGGCGCCGACATCCGCGCCCTCCCGAACGGCCTGGGCCTCGCGGCGCGCCAGTTCCTCTCCCGGATGTCCCGGATGACGCCGCAGGCACGGGCGGAGATGGGCACACGGCTGGCGGCGCAGGTCGAGCCGTACGTCTCCCCGCCGGCGCCGTGGGGCACATCTCCCGAACGCTTCCTCGCCGCGGTGCTCGTCTCGCGCCGGGACCGCGAGTACGCCGTCGCGCTGCGCGCCCGCGAGCGCGACGCCGCGGAGGCTGCCCGCATCGAGCGCCTGCCGTACGGCATCCCCGACTCCCGCTGACTTGTCATGCGCGTGACAGCACCTCCCACCCGTGAGACGTCAAGTCCTCGCAGCGGCCATTCCTCACCCGCGAGACGTCAAGTCCTCGCAGCCGCCGTTCCTCACCCGCGAGACGTCAAGTCCTCGCAGCGGCTCGCCGAAAGGTTCCCGCGAGCTTGACCCGAATGCCCCACGGATGACTCGAATGCCCCACGACTGGGGCTGATGTTGCGATCTCCAGGCGCCGACCCGCCACACCCGTCCCACCAGCCCCACTCGTGGGGCACATGGACAGCTGGCGCCCCGGCGCGCCGCCGCCTCAGGGCGCCGGGTCGCCCGTGTGTCACTGAGCACCCTGACCGGAAAAGGTTCCGCTGCGCCGCCGCAGCGATTACCGTCGCCCCATCCCATATCAGCGGCGCGCCCTCGGGGCGCGCGGCCGGCCCCGCGCCGGCCCGCCGGTGTGCCCGGCCGCCGGCCGGGGATGTCTCGTGCCAGACCGGAGCGCCCTCGCCCATGACGCGTCACCTCGTGGTCACCGCCGACGACCTCGGCCTCGACGCCGACACGAACCGCTCGATCGTCGGCCTCATGCGCGAGGGCCTCGTCACCGCGACGACGCTCATCACCGTCGCGCCCGCGGCCGCCGACGCCGTCCGGCGCGTGCTGGCCGCGAACGTCCCGGTCCCCAACCTGCACGTCACGCTCACCAGCGCCCGCGAGTTCCGCCCCTGGCGGCCGCTCGCGCCCGACGTCGCCTCCCTCACGGACGCGAGCGGCGCCTTCCACATCGCCCCGGCCCGGGTCGGGGCGCGGGCCTCGGCCGACGACGTCGTCCGTGAGATGGCCGCCCAGCTGCGCTGGATGCACACCGCCGCGCTGCGCCCCGCGGTGCTGGACTCGCACTCGGGCAGCCTGTACGGCGTGCGCGGGCGATCGTTCCTCTCCGCGGCGCTGGACTTCTCCGCCGAGCACGGCCTCGGGTTCCGGTTGCCGCGCCGGCTGCCCGGCCTCGTCGGGTGCGTCGTCCCCCGCCGGCTGCGCCGCCGCTACGAGGACGCCGTGGCCGGTGCGGAGGCCCGCGGGGTCCGGCTGCCCGAGACGATGGTCAGCTCCTGGCTGCCGGGCACGCTGGTGCTGAGCTACGCCCAGCTGCGCGCCAGCGTCCTCGCCCAGCTCCGCCGGCTGCCCGAAGGCGTCTCGGAGCTCATGCTCCACCCCGCGCCCCCCAGCGCCGCGCGGCGCCTCCACCCGGCGGAGGGCCGCAAGCGGGTGTGGGAGCTGCGGCTCCTGCGGGACCCGCTCCTGGCCCGGACGCTGCGCCGCGAACGCATCGAGCTCGTCCCGGCCTGGTAGCCGGCCGCCCGGAGGCGCGGCGCTCCGGGCGGCGGTACCCTCCCGAGCAGCCGCGCTGACGCGCCGCACGGATGAGCACCCGGAGAGCCCCCGATGACACGCCGGCTGGTCGTGACCGCGGACGATCTCGGTCTCGATCCCGACACCAACGAGGCCATCGCCGAGCTGCTCGCCGACGGCCTCCTGTCCGCCACGACGCTCATGCCCGTGGCCCCGGCCGCCGACGACGCCGTCCGACGCGTGCTCGCGGCGGGCCTGCCCGTCCCCCACCTGCACGTCACGCTCACCGGCGCCCGCGAGTTCGCGCCCTGGCACCCCCTCGCCCCGGACGTGCCGTCCCTGACGGACCCGAGCGGCGCCTTCCACCTCGACCCGGCGCGCGTCGAGAGGGCGGGCACGCCCCGGGACGTCGCCCGCGAAGTGACGGCGCAGCTCGCCTGGATGCGGGCGGCCGGGCTGGGGCCGAGCGCGCTCGACTCCCACTCGGGCACGCTCTACGGCATGCACGGGCGCTCGTTCGCAGACGTCGCGGTGGAGCTCTGCGCCGAGCACGACCTTGCCCTGCGCATCCCGCGCCGCCTGAGCCGGGTCGTCGCCCTGGCCCTGCGCGGCCGGTTCCGCCGTGAGCACGCCCGCGCCGTCGCCCTGGCCGACGCCCTCGGCGTCCGGCTCCCCGAGGTCATGGTGGGGTCGTGGCTGCCCGGCCGGATGATCCTCGGGTACCCCCAGCTGCGCGCCGAGGTCCTCGCCCAGCTGCGCGCCCTCCCGGAGGGCACCTCGGAGCTGGTGCTGCACCCGGCCCCGAAGAGCGCCGCGCGCCGCCTCGCGCCGGCGGAGGGCAAGAAGCGCCTGTGGGAGCTCCGGCTGCTGCGGGACCCGGCCCTGGCCCGGACGCTGCGCCGCGAACGCATCGAGCTTGTGCCGGGCTGGTGATGGCCCGCCCATGGGCGCGGCGGGTCACAGGTGCCGCAGGTATCTCTCCGGCGCGTCGAGGAACGCCCGCCAGCTGGTGACGAGGTCGAGGTCCTCCCAGGCGGTCGGCCGGAGGCCCCAGTCACCCACCTCGTAGATGTCGGCGCCGGGGAGCGCCGCGAGGAGCGGCGAGTGCGTCGACATGATGACCTGGGAGTCCCCCTCGGCGACGAGATCCTTGAGCAGCCCCACGAGGGCGAGGCACCCGGAGAAGGACAGGGCGGACTCCGGCTCGTCCAGCAGCCACAGGCCCGGCCCCCGGAAGCGGTCGATGGTCAGCTCGAGGAACGACTCCCCGTGCGACATCTCGTGGAAGCGCAGGTCCTCGCGGTGCACGGAGGTAGTCGGGTTCTGCTCCAGGTAGGTGAAGAACCCGTGCATCGTCTCGGCGCGGAGGAAGTAGCCGCGCCTGGTGGTCCCCGCGTTCCGCAGCAGCTTAAGGTGGGCCCACAGCGCCGACTCGGTGGGGCGGCTGGAGTGTCGCGCCCCCGTCGAGCCGCCCTCGGGCGAGAGCCCGTACGCCAGCGCGATGCCCTCGACGAGCGTGGACTTCCCGGACCCGTTCTCGCCGACGAAGACCGTCGCCGGCCCGAGCTCCAGTCCCTGGTCGAGCACCTGGGCGACCGGCGCCAGCGTGGCCGGCCAGACGCCCCGGTCCAGGACGTTGTTCGGGTCCTCGCCCAGCCGCCGGACGGGGACCGTGTCGAAGCGCATGCGGTCATCCTGGCAGCAAGGCCTGACGCTCAGGGGTCCTCGGCCGCTTCCGCTCGGAGGTCGTCCCCGCACCGGCCTCGTGCGCCCCTCCGCTCAGGGGCCGTCCCCGCTCAGGCCTCGTACGCCTCTCGGCGGCCGGCCGGCCGTCGGGCCACGGCGACGGCGCCCGGGCCGCCGCCGTCGTCTCCGGCCGGCGCCGCCCGATCGGCAGGCGCGGCGAGACGTGGGCCGGTGAGCTCGTCGTAGCGCACCGCCACGACGCCCGCGACGATGAGGACGCCGCCCAGGAGCTGGACGGGCAGCGGCAGCTCACCGAGCATGAGCCAGGCGAACAGCACCGAGAACATCACCTCGGTGAGCCCCAGGAAGGACGCCACCTTCGAGCCCAGCCGTCGGGTGGCCGCGATGCCCGCGGCGTAGGCGAAGGCCGCGGCGACCAGGCACAGGGCCGCGACGGGCACCAGCCACGGCATCTCGGCCCCGGCGAGGACGACGGGACGCGAGGAGGTGGTCATCGGCATCAAGCCGACCAGGCCCGCCCCGGCGAGGGCGGCCGCGGCCACGACCATGCCGCCGGCCGCCAGGACCAGCGGCGGCAGGCCGGTGGTCTCCCTGGCCGAGAGCACGAAGTACACGGCGAGCCCGACGGCGGCCCCCAGCCCCCAGAGGACGCCGCCGAGGTCGACCCGCATCCCGCCGGTGACGTCGAGGATCAGCATCAGCCCGCCGACCGCCAGCACCATCCCGAGGACGGTCCAGCGGCGGGGGCGCTGGCCGTGGCGTGCCCACAGCCAGCCGACGACGAGCACCAGGCCGAGGTACTCCAGGAGCAGGGCGACGCCGACGGACAGCGTCGTCACGGCGTTGAAGAAGAAGAGCTGGCACGCCGCCATGGAGATCAGGCCGTACGCCACGATGAGCCCGGCGTTGCGGCGCAGGAGGTGCCAGCGGCCCCGCAGCGCGAGCAGTGCCGGCACCAGGAGGGCGAAGGCGGCGCCGCTGATCCGCACGGTGACGGCCGCGCCGGGCGACCAGCCGGTCTCGAGCAGCGACTTCGCCAGCGAGCCGGAGGTCCCGAAGGCCGCCGCGGAGGCCAGCGCCAGCCAGATGGCCGGGCCCTGGTGGCGGGGCGCCGCCGTGCGGCGACGGTCCCCTGCACCCACGCCGTCCGGCGCGCGGCCCTGGCCTCGTGGCATGGTCCCTCCCAGGGCGGACTGCCGGCGCCACACGGCCCGACGGAAGATGTCATGAGTGAAACTCGTTACACTCATGACGGTAGGCCGCGACAATGTCAGGAGTCAACGTGGTTTTCGCTCGTGACGCTGAGGAGGCGCTCATGACCGCCGCGGCCCTCGTCAACACCCTCGGCGAGGACGGGGACACCCTGGTCACCGAGTCCGACCTCGACGACTTCCTGGCGCGCTGGCCGTTCACCGGGAGTCGCACCCACGACGCCGCCGAGGTAGCGGCCGTGCGCGCTCTGCGTCCCGTCCTGCGCCGGCTCTGGACGTCCGGTGACGCGGATGTCGTCGCCGCCGGCGCCAACGCCCTGCTCGCGGAGGCGCGGGCGCTCCCCCAGCTCGTGCGGCACGACGGGTGGGACTGGCACCTGCACGCCACGGCCCCCGATGCGCCCCTGGCCACGCGGATGGGCGTGGAAGCCGCGATGGCCCTGGCGGATGTCGTCCGCGGCGGCGAGCTCGACCGGCTGCGCGTCTGCGCGGGCGAGGACTGCCAGGACGTGGTGATCGACCTGTCCCGCAACCGCTCACGCCGCTACTGCGACTCCGGCTGCGGGAACCGCGCCAACGTTGCCGCCTACCGCGCCCGCCGCGCAGCGTCCTGATCAGTCCGCGGCTGCGCGCCGCGGCACCATAACCGCCCCGGCGGCGTGCAGCTCGGTCATGCGCGATCGGATCGCGCCACAACCGCCGTCCCACGCCGGCCCACGCCGGCCCACGACCAGGCCCGGACGCGGCGTTTCCTTGGAACCGCCTCATCCGGGCCTGGTCGGCCCGAGACCCGAGGGAGGGCTATGTGGCGCGATCCGACCGGCCGGCCGCTACTGCGACTCCGGCCGCGGCAACCGGGGCGAATGTCACCGCCTACACCTCGAACGCCGCCGCCCACCGGGCCCGCCGCGCCGCGCCCCGATCCCTCCGCGCGACGCGGCGTCCGTTCGTTCGTTCAGGGCTCAGGCCTCCAGCTTCATCGCCTGCCGCCAGCTCAGCGCGGTGCCTGACTGCATGACGGCGCGCTGGTAGATGCGCTCGCCCAGGCGCAGCAGCAGGTACGCCACGACGGCAGTCAGCACGAGCGACGCGAACGGCTCCCACACCGGGACGTCGCCGCCGAGCACCCGGATCGGCATGGCCACGGAGGACACCACGGGCACGTACGAGGCGACCGTGAGCCAGACGCCGTCGGCGAACAGACCCGCAAACAGCGCGACCATGATCACCGTGATGACGGGACCGGTGTTGGACTGCAGGTCCTCGCTGCGGCTCGCCAGCGACCCGAGCACGGCCCAGACGGAGGCCAAGGCGGCGAAGCCCGCGACGAAGAACGCGATGAACCAGCCGGACGCACCGAGGATCCAGCCGATGTCGCCTGCCACGCCCGTGACATTCACCGTAACGAGGCCGACCACCGCGTACAGGGCGATCTGGGCGAAGGCGAGCATGGAGTTGCCCAGCACCTTGCCGTAGAGCAGCTGCCGGATCGGGATCGCGGTTGCGAGGATCTCCACCACCCGGTTCTGCTTCTCCTCCAGGACGGAGTTGGCGATCGTCATGCCGAAGACGATGGCCGCCATGTAGAAGAGGAACGCGAAGACGAATCCCACCGCCTCGGCCAGGCCGCTGCGGTCCTCGCCCACCAGCAGCTCGGTGGTGATCTCGGTGCCGGCGGTGAGCTGGGCGACGGTCGTCCCCGCCGCCTCGGCGTTCGCCTCGAGCACGGCCGCTCCGACGCCGTCGCTTAACGCGCCGGCAAGCGCACGATTGACCCCGTCGTTGCCGATGACGGTCCACCCGTCGGGGCCGGCGATCAGCGCCGCGTCGACCTCCTCCTCACCCACCGCCGCGCGGGCCGCGGCCTCGTCGGGGTACTCCTCCGCGGCCAGGGTGTCGCCCGAGTCGCCGGACTCGATCGCGGACCGGCCGGCATCGACGGCCGCGCGGCCCTCGGCGGAGGTGACGGCCACGGTGAAGTCGGTCGTCCGGCCCCCGACGAAGGCGCCGACGCCCGCGCCTGCGACGATCATGACGAGCGTGAGGCCGGTGGAGAGCATGAAGCTGCGGTTCGTCAGCTTGACCACGATCTCCCGCACGGTCACCACCAGCCACGGGTGCTTCACGCGCGGCGCGTCGTCCGGGCGCTCGCTTGGCGACTCCACACGGTGGTCCGGCGGCGTGGTCGTGGTGGTCATCGGACGACCTCTCGGTAGATGTCGGACAGGGACGGGACGAGCGGCGTGAACTCGGTAAGCCCACGCCCGACAGCCCGGGCCAGCACGCGCTCCTGGGTCGCCGGGCCGTCGAGCTCGAGGATCGCGCGGGCGCCGTCGACGTCGACGACGCGGACCCCCGGCTCCTCGCGCAGCCACCCGGCGTCGGGGACCGTGGCGATGCGGAACTGCCGTGAGCCGCGTGCCCGCAGCTCGTCGCCGGTGCCGGCGGCCATGACCTTGCCGTCGGAGAGGACGACGAGGGAGTCACACAGCCGGTCCACGAGGTCGAGTTGGTGGCTGGAGAAGAGGACGGGTACGCCTTCGCGCAGTCGGTCGCGCAGCAGGTCCACCATCGAGTCCACCGCGACCGGGTCGAGGCCGGAGAACGGCTCGTCGAGGACGAGCGCCGTCGGGTGGTGCAGCAGAGAGGCGACGATCTGCACCCGCTGCTGGTTGCCGAGGGACAGCGACTCGAGCTTGTTCTTCAGGCGCCCGCCCAGGCCGAAGCGGTCCAGCATGCGGGTGGCCTCCGCGCCGGCGTCGCGCCGGGTCATCCCGCGCAGCTGACCGAGGTAGGTGAGCTGATCGATGATCGACTGCTTGGGGTACAGGCCGCGCTCCTCGGGCATGTAGCCGAACCGCGCCCGGTCCCGGGCGGTGATGGGCCGCCCGCCCCAGAGCACCTCGCCGCCGTGGATGGCGAGGACGCCCATGATCATGCGCATGGTGGTCGTCTTGCCGGCACCGTTGGCGCCGACGAAGCCGGTCATCCGTCCCGGCTCGACGACGAAGGAGACGTCGTCCACGGCAGTGTTGTCCCCGAAGCTCCGGGTGAGGTTCCGCACCTCTAGCGCGGGTGGTGGCTGGTGGCTCATGTCGGTCGTCCTTTCGTGTTTCGTCCGGCCAAGCCTAGGAATCGGTCGGCCTCCGCCGCTTCCCCCGCCCGGCGGACTTCCCGGGCCCCGCCACTCCCCCACGCGATGGAGCGGCGGCCTGAGCCGGACCTGGGCTGTCGCGGCACGCGCGCCATGCACCACGAGGTGGCCGGCTGGGTGGCCGCCCGCCACTTCGAGCTCACTTTCCGGCGGTAGAGGACCGGGCCCCAGCGCGCTAGTCGCCGCGCAAGCCCGCGCCCGCGGCGGGGGAACCCCGCTCAGCCGAGACCCGCGAGCCCTGCGCGATAGGCGAAGACGACCGCTTGGACCCGGTCGCGGGAGTCGGTCTTGGCAAGGATGTTTGACACGTGCGTCTTCACCGTCGCATCCCCCAGGTACAGCCGGCCGGCGATCTCGGCGTTAGAGAGGCCGTCGGCAAGCAGGGCGAGCACCTCGCGCTCCCGCGGCGTCAGCGACGCGACGACGCGCCCCACCTGCGGGTCCTGCCCGACGGCGGTGCCCGTCCCGGACGCCGCGCCAGCCCGGGCGGCGCCGTCGGGCATCCGTGGCGGGGCGTCGTCGACCATGCTCGTCGACCTGCCAGGAACCGTCCCGCCCGGCGTCTCCCCTCGGCCGACGAGCCGCGAGATGACCTTGAGCGTCACCTCCGGGGCGAGGAGGGCGTGGCCGCCCGCCACGGCGCGGATCGCCTCGACGAGATCGTCGGGGTCGGCGTTCTTGAGGAGGAAGCCGCTGGCGCCGGCGGCGAGGGCGTCGAAGAGGTAGTCCTCGCGGTCGAAGGTGGTGAGGATGATGACCTTCGCGAGCCCGCCGGCCACCACCTCGCGGGTCGCCTCGATCCCGTCCATCACCGGCATCTGCACGTCCATGAGGACGACGTCGGCCGGCCGCTCGGCCAGCACGGCCAGGGCCTCGCGCCCGTTCGCCGCCTGCCCGACCACCTCGACGTCGTCCTCCACGGAGAGCACCATGGCGAAGCCCGAGCGGACGAGGGCGTGGTCGTCGACGACCAGGACGCGGATGGGTTCGGGCACGGGTTCTTCCTTCTGCAGGGGCGGGCTCGGGGCGGGGCGCCGGAGCGAGCGGGCGGGTTGTCGGGCGGGCTGGCGGGCTGGCTGGCTGGCTGGAACTAGCGGGCCGGCTGGTGGGGCCGATGGTCGGACGCCGGAGGCTCGACCGGGCGGCCCGCCGTGCGACCGAGCGGCAGACGCACGCGCACCCGCCATCCTGCCGCCTGCTCGCGCGGACCGATCTCGGCCTCGCCGCCGTGGAGGTGGACGCGTTCGCGGATGCCGCGCAGGCCGTAGCCGGAGCCGTGGGTGCCGGGGCGCGGCTGGCCGTTGTCGACGACCTCCACCTCGGCCCACCCGGCGCCGTCGGCGCCGCCCGTGCGGACGGTCACCTGCGCGCGGGTGGCGGTGCTGTGCCGCACGACGTTGGACAGCGACTCCTGCGCGGTGCGGTACAGCGACAACGCGACCGGAGCCGTCACGCCGGCGAGGTCGCCGGGGCGCTGCTCGACCGCCGCGAGCTCGACGTCAAGACCCGGGCGCCGGTGCGACGCGACGAGCCCGCGCAGCTCGGCCAGGTTTGGCACGGGGGCCCGCCCGCCGTCGCCGCGCACCGTATCCGTCTCGCTGCGCAGCACCCCGAGGAGCGAGCGCATCTCGCCGACGGCGGTGCGGCTGGCGTCCTCGATGGTGCGCAGCGCCTCGGCGGCAGCGTCGGGCGCGCGGGTCAGCACCTTGCGGGCGGCGCCGGCCTGCACACCGATGACCGAGACGTGGTGGGCGACGACGTCGTGCAGCTCGCGGGCGATGCGCAGCCGCTCGTCGACCACTGCCCGGCGGGCGAGCTCGTCCGCCTGCTCGCGGATGCGCTCGGCCTGGGCGGCCATGCGCTCGCGGCGCAGCGCCCCGCGCCAGGAGGTCCGGCCCACGGCGATGGCGCCGCCGAAGTACAGGAGGTTGACGGCGGCGGTGTAGAGCACGGCCGCCGTCAGCTGCGGCAGCGGTCCCCGCGGCTCCTCGTAGGACTTCAGCATCTGGGCGTAGCCGGAGGTGACCGTGAACGTGATGACGATCCACAGCGTCATCGCCAGCAGCACGAACCCCATCGCGATCCAGAGCAGGCGCCGGTCGCGGGCCCAGGCGACGGCGGCGTACAGCGCCGCGAAGTACGCCACTTGGAAGCTGATCTGGCCGGCCACCTCGGTGCTGAGGTAGGACAGCGCCACGAACGCGGCGCTGGAGCTGACGAGGACGCCGAGCGGGAACCGGCGTCGGAGGGCCAGCGGCAGGATCATCAGGCCCACGGCGACATAGGCGCGCCACGCCGCCTCGCCCTCGGCGCGCAGTCCCATGTTCTTGGTCAGCAGGGTCATCAGGAGGGCGAGGGCCACGAAGGTCGCCGCGCCGACGACATCGTTGCGCAGCTGTCGCGGGCCGGGCGGGGGTCGCTCCCACAGGGGGTCCACGGGGTCGTTCAGCCAGGCGTTCAGCCGTTCCGGCAGCCCGAGCGGGAGGAGAACGGGAGGAGCCATGACGCGCACCTTATCGGCGGCGGCCCGCCGTCCGTCGTCCGACGGAGCGCCGGACGGCGGAGTGGTTCCCCCGCGCGGCCCGGCAGTGCCCTGCCACGGCGGCACGTCGGTTCAGGCCGTCCAGGGGTAGTCGGCGAGCGCGCGTTCGACGCCGCTGCCGGTCTCGCGCGGGAGTAATGATGCAGCGCGTGGGGCGGGCCTGGTGTGTCCGGGCAGGGCCGGAGCGTGGGAGGCGTAGCGGTGCCCGGTCGGGGTGGTGGTCTCCACCACGTGGCCGCCCGGGCCGGCGCGCTGGTCTGCGGCGGGCAGGATGCGCGCCCTCCACCCGGGGGCGGCCTTGGCGTAGTTGCACCCCTCGCAGGTGCCCTGGAGGTTCTCGGCGGTGGTCGCCCCGCCCTCGGCGTGGGCCACGACGTGGTCGCGGTGGCGGATAGCCGCGTCGCACCACAGCGTCCGGCACAACTGGTCCCGCACCCCGACGAATCGGGCCAGGCCGGGCGGCACGATCCGGCGCCGGGAGTCCATCGCCACGAGCTGTCCGGTGCCCGGCGCGGTGAACAGCCGCCGCAGCCACAACAACACCCTCGCCTCACCGGGACCGGGCGTGCCGGTTCCCTTCGGGGTGCCGGTGCGCTCCTTCACGAGCTCGCGGGCCCACTCGGCCGGGACGGTGCCGTAGCCGGGGATGGCGGCGGGCTCGTCGTCGCCGGTGAGCAGGGTCCGCTCGGTCATGACGACCTGGACCTCGACCGGGACATCCGCGGCCCGCGCCTGGCCGGTGACCCGCTCGACGAGGGTGTCTGCCATGAGCTGTCCCCGGCTGCGCCCGTCGCCCTGGGCCCGCAGGGCGTCCGCCGCCCGGGTCAGCGCAGCGTAGACCCCCACCCCCTGGGCCACCGGGAGCAGCCCGGTCAGGTAGGTCATGGTGTCCGGGGCCGGGCGCAGGCTCACGCCCCGCTCCCCCTCGGCCTTGCGTGCCCGCCGCACCACCGCGGCGGCGTCGAGTCGGTAGGCGACGGCGCGGGCCCGGGCGACCAGCCGGCGGTCCCCCATCCGCTCGAGCCCCTGCGGGTCGGCCCACAGCTCGGCGTCGAGCGCCGCCCGGTCGGCCACGCTCAGGCAGGCCGACTCGCGCACCAGCAAGGTGGCGCGCCACTCGCTGATCGACCCGGCCGCCAGGGCGGCGAAGGTGTGCGGCATCTCCAGGACCAGCGCCTTCGCCAGGCCCAGCAGCCGCCCGCCCCGGGCCGGCGACTCCCGGCGGGCCAGCGCCACCTGCGCGCCCACCCCCTGGCCGCGCCGGGCCGCCGGCACCCCGGCCGCGGCCTGCGCCCGGCGCTGGGAGGCGTCCAGGTCCACCGCGATCCGCGCCTGCGCCGCCGAGGCGGCGGCCTTGAGCTCCTCCAGCGCCCGGAGCTGGTCGACGCGCTCGGCGTCGGGCACGTCCCGGTCCAGGTCCGCCACCGCCACCCGCCAGCGGGCGATGTCCACCGAGGTCGGGCGGGCAGGGGTGGGACCGGGATGCCCCGCACCCCGGTCCCGGCCACGCTGCCCATCGAACATGTGTATGAGACTACCGGCGGGCACCGACATCGCGCCCGCGCCTGGGGACAGACCCGCACGACGACGGTCCGACTCTCGGCACGCGCCCGACGGCCCCGGGCGCTCACCCGGGGCCGTCGTCAGGGGACATCACGCCGAGGAGGGACCTCGCCGGGACGGGAGGGCGCCGGCTACTCCACCCGGCAGGCGTACGCCGGGACGGTCAGGAACGTCGGGTACTCCTCCCCCAGCGCGACCTCGGCGAAGAGGTCGGCGGCCTGCTCGACGCGGGCCGCCCGCTCGGAGTCGGCCCCGGCCTCGGCCAGCAGCGCTCGTCGCTCCTCCGCGAGGATCTCTCGAGCCAGCTCGGCGGTGACCCGGCGTCCGTCGTCGAGCACTGTGCCCTGGCGGATCCACTGCCACACCTGCGACCGGGAGATCTCCGCCGTGGCCGCGTCCTCCATGAGCCCGAAGATCGCGACGGCACCGCGCCCGCCCAGCCACGCCTCGAGGTAGCGCAGCGTGACTGAGACGTTGGTGCGCAGCCCGCGCGAGGTGACGGCGCCCGGGGTGGCGGCGACGTCCAGGAGCTGGGCGGCGGTGACGCGGACGTCCTCCCGCTGGCGGGAGAGCTGGTTGGGCCGCTCCCCCAGCACCCCGTCGAAGACCTCCCGCACCGAGCCGACCATCCCGGGGTGCGCCACCCACGAGCCGTCGAAGCCGTCATCCGCCTCGCGCTGCTTGTCCTCGCGCAGCTTGGCGTCGACCATCGCGTCGCGCTCGGGGTCCTTGGACGGGATGAAGGCCGACATCCCGCCGATGGCGTGGGCGCCGCGGCGGTGGCAGGTGCGCACGAGCAGCTCCGTGTAGGCCCGCATGAACGGCACCGTCATGGTCACGTCCGCCCGGTCAGGCAGGACGAACGCCGGGCCGCGGCCGCGGAAGTTTTTGATGAGGCTGAAGATGTAGTCCCACCGCCCGGCGTTCAGGCCGGCGGAGTGCTCGCGCAGCTCGTAGAGGATCTCCTCCATCTCGAAGGCCGCGGTGATCGTCTCGATGAGGACGGTCGCGCGGATGGTGCCGCGGCCGAGCCCGAGGTGGTCCTCGGCGAAGGTGAAGACGTCGTTCCACAGCCGGGCCTCGTGGTGGTTCTCGAGCTTGGCGAGGTAGAAGTACGGTCCCGAGCCGCGGGCCAGGAGCTCTTCGGCGTTGTGGAAGAAGTAGAGGCCGAAGTCGACGAGCCCGCCGACCATGACCTCCTCACCGAAGCGCAGGTGCTTCTCGGTCAGGTGCCACCCGCGGGGGCGGACGACGATCGTGGCGAGGTCCCCGCCGCGCAGCGCGTACGCCTTGCCCTCGGGGCTGGTGAAGCTGATCGTGCGCCGGACGGCGTCCCGGAGGTTGACCTGGCCGGCGACGACGTTGGCGAAGTGCGGGGTGTTGGCGTCCTCGAGATCCGCGAGCCACACCTTCGCGCCGGAGTTCAGGGCGTTGATCGCCATCTTCCGCTCGGTCGGCCCGGTGATCTCCACCCGACGGTCGACTAGCCCAGGTGCCGGGGGCGCCACCTGCCAGGTGAGGTCCTCGCGGACGTGGGCGGTCTCGGGCAGGAAGTGGGGGTCGGCGCCGTCGGCGATGCGGCGGCGCGTCGCCTGACGCCGGGCGAGCAGCTCGGCCCGCCGCCCGGAGAATCGGCGGTGGAGCTCGGCGAGGAAGTCCAGGGCGGCGGGGGTCAGGATCTGCTCCGCCCCGGGGACGGGCGGGCCGGTGACCTCGACGCGGGCCGGCCGGGGAGCCGTGGCCGGCGACGACGGCGCGCTGGGCACGGCGGCCGGCGCGACGCTCACCGGTGCGGCGCTCGACGGCGCGGCGCTCGACGGCGCGACGCTCACCGGCGCCGCGCTCGCCGGCGATGGCGCACTCGGCGCGCTCGGCGCGCTCGGCGCCACGACGCGGAGCGGCGAGCCCGGGTCGCGCCGCGGTGGGGCGACGGTCGGCGCGGGACGGGTCTGGGGCGGGGTGGTGGTCATGGTCTGAGGTCCTCTCGGGGCCGTCACGCGTCAGTGGAACTGCTGCTCTTCGGTGGACCCGCGCAGCGCCAGGGTGTCGCTGTTCGGGTTCAGGGCGGTGGAGACTAGGTCGAAGTACCCCGTGCCGACCTCGCGCTGGTGCTTGGTGGCCGTGTAGCCGTCCGCCTCGGCCGCGAACTCCTTCTCCTGGAGCTCGACGTAGGCGCTCATGCCGCGCTCGGCGTAGCCGCGGGCCAGCTCGAACATGCCGTAGTTGAGCTGGTGGAAGCCGGCGAGGGTGATGAACTGGAACGTGTAGCCCAGCTCGCCGAGCTCGCGCTGGAAGGCGGCGATCTGCTCGTCGGTCAGGTGGGCCTTCCAGTTGAAGGACGGCGAGCAGTTGTAGGCGAGCATCTTGCCGGGGAACTGCTCGTGGACCGCGTCGGCGACCTGGCGGGCCAGCCCGATGTCCGGCGTCGACGTCTCGACCCAGATCAGGTCGGCGTACGGGGCGTAGGCCAGGGCCCGGGTGATGACGGGGCCGGCGCCGGGGTTGGTGCGGTAGAAGCCCTCGGGGGTGCGCTCGCCGGTGAGGAACGCGGCGTCGCGCTCGTCGACGTCGGAGGTGATGAGGTTGGCGCCGAGGGCGTCGGTGCGGGCGACGATGATCGTCGGGGTGCCCATGACGTCCGCGGCCAGCCGCGCCGCGTTGAGGGTGCGCACGTGCTGGGCGGTGGGCACGAGCACCTTGCCGCCGAGGTGCCCGCACTTCTTCTCCGAGGCGAGCTGGTCCTCGTAGTGCACGCCCGCGGCGCCGGCCGCGATGAGGGACTTGGCGAGCTCGAAGGCGTTGAGCGGGCCGCCGAAGCCGGCCTCGGCGTCGGCGACGATCGGGGCGAGCCAGTCGAAGCCCGGGTCGGTGCCCTCGGAGAAGGAGATCTCGTCGGCGCGCAGGAGGGCGTTGTTGATGCGGCGGACCACGGTGGGCACCGAGTTGACCGGGTAGAGCGACTGGTCGGGGTAAGTGTTGCCCGAGACGTTGCCGTCGGCCGCGACCTGCCAGCCGGAGAGGTAGATGGCCTTGAGCCCGGCGCGGACCTGCTGGACCGCCTGGTTGCCCGTGATGGCGCCGAGCGCGTGGACGTAGTCGGTGGTGTGCAGCAGCTCCCACAGCCGCTCGGCGCCGCGGCGGGCCAGGGTGAACTCCTCGCGGACGGTGCCGCGCAGGCGCACCACGTCCTCGGCGGTGTAGGTGCGCTCGACCCCCGCCCAGCGCGGGTCGGTGGCCCACTGCCGCTCGAGCTCGGCGGCCTCGGCGGCGATGCGCTCGGCAGGGGTGCGGGGCGGGGTCGTGGTGGTCGGGTTGTCGAGCGTGCTGGTCATCGTGCTCTCCTCCGTCGGGGGGCCGCGGCCCGTTAACTTCCGTGTCACTTCACCCTGGTGCAGTGACTCATCTCACAACCACTGCTAATCTCGGTGAAGATTGGGCGATCTTCACGAGGAGAGAACTTTGACGAAGACGGAGCCCACGACGGACCTGGCCACCCTTGGGCGGCGCATCCGGCACGCCCGCCAGGCGAAGGGCTGGACGCTCGCGGAGCTGGCGGCGCGGGTGGAGCGGGCGCCGTCGCTGCTCTCCCAGGTGGAGAACGGCCGGCGGGAGCCCCGCCTCGCGCTGCTGCGCACCATCGCCCGCGAGCTCGGCGTCTCCGTCGCGGACCTGATGAAGGACGAGGCGCCCTCGCACCGGGCGGCCCTCGAGATCGCCCTCGCCCAGGCGCAGGTGCGCCCGCATTACACGGCGCTCGGCCTGCCGCGGGTGCGGGCGAGCGCGAAGATGCCCACCGAGGCGCTCGAGGCGCTCGTGGGCCTGCACGAGGAGCTGGCCCGCCGGGCGACGATCCGCTCGGCCACGCCCGAGGAGGCCCGCCGGGCCAACGCCGAGCTGCGCCACAAGATGCGGGCGCGGCACAACTACTTCGCCGAGATCGAGCGGCTCGCCACGGAGATTTCCGCCGCCGTCGGGCACACCGCGGGGCCGCTGACGGAGCGGGGCGTCGCGTCGGTGACGGCGCACCTGGGCTTCACGCTGCACCGGGCGGCGGACCTGCCCCGGGCCACCCGGTCGGTCTCCGACCTGCGCCACCGCCGCATCTACCTGCCGCTCGCGGACCGCGGCGGCCACGACCCGCGCACGATCGTGCTGCAGACCCTCGGCCACTTCGCGCTCAACCACTCCGACCCCACCGGGTACGCCGACTTCCTACGCCAGCGGGTCGAGGCGAACTACTTCGCCGCGGCGCTGCTCATGCCGGAAGGGCCGTCGGTAGCCTTCCTGCGGGACGCCAAGGCGAACAAGGCCCTGGCCATCGACGACCTCCGCGACGTCTTCGCCGTCTCCTACGAGACCGCCGCGCACCGGTTCACCAACCTCGCGACCGAGCACCTGGACCTGCCCGTGCACTTCATGCGCGTCGGCGAGGACGGGGTGATCTACAAGGCCTACGAGAACGACGACGTCACCTTCCCCACCGACGTCACCGGCGCCATCGAGGGGCAGACTGTGTGCCGGTTCTGGGCCTCGCGCGCCGTGTTCAACAACGCCGACCGGTACGCCACCCACTACCAGTACACGGACATGGGCCGCGGGACGTACTGGTGCACCACGCATGTCGAACGCACCGGCGACGGCGACTTCGCCATCGACGTCGGCGTGCCGTTCGCGCACGTGAAGTGGTTCCAGGGCCGGGAGACCGCGGTGCGCTCCCGGTCCTCCTGCCCCGACCCGTCCTGCTGCCGACGCCCCCCGGCGGAGCTCGCCGCCCGGTGGCAGTCGCAGGCGTGGCCCAGCGCCCGCGCGCACTCGCACCTCCTCGCGGCCATCCCGCCCGGGACGTTCCCCGGCGTGGACGACACCGAGGTCTACGAGTTCCTCGAGCGGCACAGCCAGGGCTGACGTGACGCGGGCGTCGGGCCGCTCAGGGCCGCGCCGTCCAGCCGCTCAGGGCCGCGCCGCCGGGCCGCTCAGGCCGGGCGCCGGCCCGGCCGCTCAGGCCCTCGCCCCGCCGTTCTGCTCGATCGCGACGCGCAGGATGCCGCCGGCGCGCTCGATCGCGGCCGGCGCCTCCTCGACGGCGATGCCGGTGAGCAGCACGAGGATCGCCCGCTTGACCGACCCGTCGACCGCCTCGAGGGCACGCGCGGCCTCGTCGGCGCCCACCCCGGCGGCCCCCATGACGGTGCGGACCGAACGCGCCTTGAGCTTCTCGTTGGTCGCCTGCAGGTCGACCATGATGCCGTGGTAGGTCTTGCCCAGCCGCACCATGCTGAGCGTGCTGAGCATGTTGACGACCAGCTTCTGTGCGGTGCCCGACTTCAGCCGGGTGGATCCCGCCACGATCTCCGGGCCGACGACGACCTCGATGGGGACGTCGGCGAGGGCGCCGATCGCGGACCCCGCGTTCTGGGCGATCGCCACCGTGAACGCGCCGACGGCGCGGGCGTGCTGCAGGGCGCCGACGACGTACGGGGTGCGGCCGGAGGCCGAGATGCCCACGACCACGTCGCTCGCGGTGAGGCCGAGCCCGGCGAGCCCGGCGGCGGCCGCCTCCCCGTCGTCCTCGGAGTTCTCGACCGCGCGCTGAATGGCGGCGGGGCCGCCGGCGATGAGCCCGACGACGAGGCCGGGGTCGGTACCGAAGGTCGGCGGGCACTCGCTCGCGTCGAGGATGCCGATGCGGCCGGCGGTGCCGGCTCCCACGTAGATCAGGCGCCCACCCCGGCGCATCCGCTCGACGATGCCGTCGACGGCGGCGGCGATCGCCGTGGCCCGTGCCCCGACGGCGGCGGGGACCTTGGCGTCCTCGGCGTTCATCTCCCGCACGAGGTCGATCGTGCTGAGGGTGTCAAGATCCGCGCGGCCCGGGCCGGCGGCCTCGGTCGTCAGCGTCGACAGCTCGTGGAGGAGCCTGTCCAGGCGTGCCGGTTCGTCACTGAGCACGGTGGATGTACCTCTCGTGGGGCAGGTCGGCGCGGAGGGCGATGGCCCGGGCCCCGTCGAGCGCCGTGCCGGCGGGGTCGGCGGGGACGAGCCCGCGTGCGCGGAGCGCCGCGGCCAGGCGTGCCGCGAACCAGGGATCTCGGGTGAGCCCGCCGAGTGCGCAGACCCGCCGCGCCGCGGCGTCCGCGGCGTCGGCGGCGTCCAACACGGCCGAGGCCCCCGCGGCGTCCGAGGCGTCCGCGGCGTCCGAGGCGGCGTGCGCCGTGTCCGCCAGGTGGGTCACGGCTCGCCCGGCGATCTCCAGCGCGACGGCGTCGCCGCCCTCCGCCCGGCGCAGCACCGCAGGGGCGACCATGGCGAGCCGCCGCCCAGCACCCGGCGCGCCCGAGACCCACCGGACGACGTCCGTCTCCGGCGCGATGACGCCCGGCAGGTCGGCGAACAGGGCGGTCGGGGGCCCGAGCCCGCACGCCGCCCCGAGGACGGCCCGGATGCCCTCGCGGCCGATCCACGAGCCGCCGCCGAGGTCGCCCACGTCCGTGCCCCAGCCGTCGACCCGCCGCAGCTCGCCCGTCCTGGAGACGCCCAGCGCGACGGCGCCCGTGCCGGCGATGAGGCTCACGCCCGGCTCCCCGCCAAGCGCGCCGACGTGGGCCGTGACGGCGTCGGAGGCGACCGCGACCGGCAGGCGGAGCCGCTCGGCCAGCTCCCGGGCGATCCGCTTACCGGCGCCCGGGTCGGTGAGGACGCCCGCCGCGCCCACGCCGACGGCGGACGGCGCAGGAACGGACAGGCGCGCCACGAGGGCCAGCACGCGCCCGGAGATCTGGGCGGCGCCGTCGCCGGCCGCTGCGCCCGCGGCCCCCTCGTCCTCCACGGTCGCGACGACACCGTCGGCGGAGAGTGCGCCCACCCGGCAGCGGGTCTTCCCGACGTCGACGCAGAGGGTCAGCCCTTCGTCTCGCGTCATACCGCCCTCCTGACGGTGCGGATGTAACGGTCATCCACCAGATCGCTCACTGCTGTAACGTATTTTCATCACAGCGACGCGGATACTGCAAGGGACCACGGAGGAGGCCGACGTGAGCGTCCAGTCGACGATCGAGGCCACGATCGGCTCCCTCTCGCCCTCGCTCCGCCGGGTCGCCGCCGCGATCCGCGAGAACCCGGCGATCGTCCTCGACAGCACCATCAACGATCTCGCCGACTCCTGCGGCACCTCCGTCGCGTCGGTGGTGCGGTTCTGCCGGGCGATAGGCCTCAGCGGGTACACCCAGCTGCGGATGATGCTCGCGACCGAGCTCGGCAAGGAGTCGGCACAGTTCGGCGGCACCAGCTACGGGGCGGACATCACCGAGGGCGAGTCGCTCGCCGAGATGGCCCAGAAGATCGCCTCGCTCGAGATCCTCGCGATCGAGGAGACGATCGCACGGCTGGACTATCAGGCGCTCGAGCGCATCGTCGACGCGATCGACGGGGCGGGCCGCATCCTGCTCTACGGGGTCGGCGCCAGCCGATTCGTGGCCGAGGACCTCCAGGTCAAGCTCTTCCGCATCGGGCGCACCGTGTTCGCGCCGACGGAGCCGCACGAGGCCTGGACGGCCGCGGTCCTCCCGGTCGAGGGCGTCGTCGCGGTCGCCTTCTCGCACGTCGGGGAGACGCACGAGACGCTGGAGTTCCTGCGCCTCGCCCGCGACAACGGCGCGCGCACGGTCGGCATCACCGGCGCCAAGGGCTCGAGCCTGGCCCGGCTCGCGGACCTCGCGCTCTTCACGGAGGTCCGCGAGACGACCTTCCGGGCCGGCGCCATGGTCAGCCGGATCGCCCAGCTCGCCGTCGTGGACTGCATCTTCGCGGGGGTCGCCCAGCGCCGGTACGACTCCACGGTGGAGGCCCTGCGACGCACCCGCGAGGTCACCCGGGGCGCCCGCGCCGTCTGACGCGCGTCGTCTCCGGCGGGCAGCCGACGACCGGCCGCCCACCACGGCCGACGGCGGCGTCGCCCACGGCCGCCGACTGCGGCGTCGCCCGCGGCCGACGGCGCAGCCCCAGTGCGCCATGTAACCGAACTCCGTCCCAAAGAGTGTGGGTGAAAAAACTTGCCGGTGTGACGTGGATGACACTACTGTCGCTGCAACTGCGGACGACGAGGTCCGCCGTCCGCCAGCGAAAGGAACGCGGGTGCCCCGGATCGCCGCCCCCGTCACGCTCCGCAGCTTCGCCGCGGGCGATGCCAGGGCCATGGCCGAGGCATGGACGGAGGGCGCACCCCAGGACGGCATGACGGAGCGGCGACTGCGCGACCTGGTCCTCCTCGACCGCAACTTCGACCCCGACGGCCTGTTCGTCGCCCAGCAGGGTGACCGCGTCGTCGGCTCCGCCTACGCCGTGCGCCGCCGCGTGGCGCACCACGGCGACGACCTCCAGGCGGGCACCGGCTGGATCCCCTACTTCTTCGTCGTGCCCTCCGCCCGCGGCACCGGGCTCGGCCGGCGGCTCGTCGAGGCAGCCATGGCCTGGTTGCGCGCGCAGGGTGCCCGCGAGGTGCTCTTCTCGAGCTACACGCCGAACTACGTGCTGCCCGGCCTGGACGCGGCGCGCTACCCCGCCGCCGAGCGGCTGCTGCACGCGCTCGGCTTCGCCGAGGTCGAGCGTCCCAGCGCCATGGACCTGTCGCTCATCGGCTACCAGATGCCCGAGGAGGTCCGCGCCCGGGTCGCCGCCCTGCGCGGCGAGGGCTGGCACCTCGGCACGCCGACCAACGACGACCTCGTGCCGCTGATCCGGATCGCCGGGGAGTCCTTCAGCTCCGACTGGGCCCGCGCCATCCGCGAGGGCGTGCTGGGCGGCATGCCCCTCGAGCGGATCCTCATCGCCCGGGATCCCGCGGGTGACGTGCTCGGCTGGGCGATGCACGGCACCTACGAGGCGGTCATCGAGCGCTTCGGACCGTTCGGGGTGCTGCCCGCCAGCCGGGGGACGGGCCTGGGCAAGGTACTGCTGCACCTCACCCTCGAGCGCATGACCGCGCTCGGCGCGCACAGCGCCTGGTTCCTCTGGGCGGACGAGGGCTCCGCCGCATCGAAGCTGTACGAGCGGACCGGTTTCCGCATCACCCGCACCTTCTCGATCCTGCGCGCCCCCCTCGACTAGGCGCCCGAGCGGCAGAGAGGACGACCCATGACGAAGACCGTCGTCGCCGTCGGCGGCCACATCGGCGACATGGAGCTCACCGCCGGGCCGACGCTGGCCAAGGTGGTGCTCGAGGGCGGGCGGGCCATCATCGTCGACTGCACCGACGGCGAGCGGGGCCACCCCACGCTCGCGCCGAGCGTGTACCGCGCGCAGAAGCGGCACGAGGCCCGGTTCTTCGCCGAGAAGATCGGCGCCGAGCTGGTCACGCTGGGCTACTCCGACGGCTTCCTCCCGGACGACGAGGCGGTCGCCGAGCAGGTCGCCACGGTGGTCCGGGAGGCGAAGCCCGACCTCCTCATCACCCACTGGGTGCGCAGCATGCACCGTGACCACGAGCGCGCGGCCCAGGCCGCGCTGCGCGGGGCGTTCCTCGCCTCGATCCCGATCGAGGAGGTCGACGCCGAGCGGCACTCCGTGCCCACCATCCTCCACGCGGAGAACTGGGAGGACATGGCGGGCTTCGAGGCCGACACGTTCTTCTCGATCCCCGAGGAGGCCTACGCCCGATGGCGCGAGGGCATCCAGGAGCACGCCTTCGCCCGCGGCGAGACCTACGGGTTCCGCTTCATCGACTACTACTCGGCCCTGATGGAAGTGAAGGGCTGCCTGGTCGGGGAGAAGCGCGCGGCGGCCTTCAAGACCGCCGGCAACGAGAAGTTCGCCCTCGCCGGACCGTGACAGACCACCCCACCCCGCACCTCACTCGCCAAGGGAGAACCATGAACAAGAAGGCACTTCTCGCGGCCACGAGCCTGGGGGCCGCCCTCGCGCTGGGCCTCGCCGGCTGCTCCTCGGGCGGCTCCGGCGGCGGGTCCAGCAGCAGCGGAGGCGGTGACGGCGCCCAGAAGATCACCTTCCTCACCCACTGGGGCCCGGACCAGGTGAGCATGCTCGACGATGCGGCCGCCGCGTTCACCAAGGAGAACCCGGACGTCACCGTGGACGTGCAGGCCGTGCCGTTCGGCAACCTGCTCTCCACGCTGCGCACGCAGGGCGCCTCGCCCGACGGCCCGACCATCGCCGGCATCTACGACGCCTGGCTCCCCGAGCTCGCCCGCGACGGCCTCGCCGCGGAGGCGCCCAAGGACGTCTCGAGCGAGGTCACGGGGAACTGGCCGGAGAACATCGTCGGCGCCGCCTCCCAGCAGGGCAGCGTCCACGGCATCCCCAACGAGGTGGACCTCTACCAGCTCAACTACAACAAGGCGATCTTCGCGGAGGCCGGCGTCGCCGCGCCGCCCGCCGACTGGGACGCGCTCGTCGACGCGGCCACGAAGATCAAGGCGACGGGCCAGGGCCGCCAGGGCATCGGCTTCATCACCAGCTGGAACTCCGGCGCCGTGCACCCCTTCCTCTCGCTGCTCGCCTCCGACGGCGGGACGTTCCTCAACAAGGACGGCACCGCGGCCGAGCTCACCAGCCCGCAGGCCATCGAGACGGCCCAGCTGTACCAGCGGCTCGTCGACGAGGGCCTGACCGACCCCTCGATGTCGACCGCGAACGCCAACACCACCGGCCCGTACCTCGACAACTTCGTCAACGGCAAGACCGGCATGATCATCATGGCCAACTGGTGGGAGGGCTCACTCAAGGACGCCATGGGCGAGAAGTTCAGCGACGTCGCCACCGCCCCGATCCCGGTCGGTCCCAGCGGCACCACGTCCTCCTCGATCTCCTACTCGTGGATGACGATGGTCAACGGCAACGCCGACGACGCCAAGCAGAAGGCGGCGTGGGAGTTCCTCACCTGGCTCAACGGCCCGGACTCGGGGAAGGCCGGCTCCTCCGCCATGGGCGACATCCTCGTGTCGATGGGCATCCTGCCGTCGCGCACCTCCGACATCGAGGCGCACAAGGCAGACCTCGAGTCCGACTTCCTCACCCCCTACGTCGACGCGCTCGGCTCCGCCACGCCGTTCCCCACGGTGATCGGCGGCCCCGCCGCGGCCGACGCGCTCCAGCGCCAGATCGAGGCGCTGCTCAACGGCCAGCTCGACGCCAAGGCCGCCATGGAGGCCGCCAACAAGGACGTCGACGCCGCCCTCGCCTCCGCCCAGTGACGCACCCCCCGAGGACGTGACACCGCAGTGACCACGCTTCAGTCCGTGGGGGAAGGCTCCCTCGTCCGGAGCCTCCCCCCGGCGCGCCGCGCCCGGCACAAGCGACGCACGCAGGCCGGCTGGTCGGCGCTCTTCCTGAGCCCGACCCTCCTCGTCATCGGGATCTTCACCGTCGTCCCGATGGTGATGACGGTCGTGATCAGCTTCCACCAGTGGTCGATGTTCACCCCGATGGGGGACATGACCTTCGTCGGCCTGGACAACTACCGCCGCCTGCTCAGCGACCCCGCCCGGGTGCAGGCGATCGGCAACACGGCCGTGTACGTGGGGCTCAGCGTCCTCATCACGGTGCCGCTCGCGCTGCTGGTGTCGATGCTGCTGTACTTCCCGACGCTGCGAGGCAAGAACCTCGTCCGCGTCATCCTCTTCGCCACGTACGTCATCCCGACGGTCGCGATCGTCATCATCTGGAGCAACATCTACGCGCCGGGGTACGGCCCGCTCAGCGCGATGCTGGGCGCGGTCGGCATCCCCTCCCCCGCCTGGCTCAGCGACCCGAGCTGGGCCCTGGTCTCCCTGGTGATCTTCAACGTCTGGCAGATGCTCGGCTACTACGTCATCCTGCTGATCGCCGGGCTCACCCAGATCCCCGAGGAGCTCTACGAGGCGGCGAAGATCGACGGCGCCGGCCTCACGCGGCGCACCTGGTCGATCACCATCCCGCTGCTGCGGCGCTCGCTCGTCTTCGTCGTCCTCATGACCTTCATCAACTCGATCCAGGTCTTCGACCCCATCTATCTGCTCACCCAGGGCGGTCCCGCCGGCTCGACCGACGTCGTCTCCTTCGAGATCCAGCGCTCCGCGTTCCAGTACGGCCTCGCCGGCGAGTCCAGCGCCCTCGCGGTGTCGCTGTTCATGATGATCGTCGTCGTCGGGGCCGTCCTGGGCATCCTCATGAGGGGCAGGGACAAGTGAGTACCGCCGTCGCCGTCCGCACCCGCGCCCTCCAGCGGCGGCCCCGCACCGCGCGGCAGATCGGCACGCAGGTCATCCTGTACGTGCTCCTCGCGTGCGTCGTCCTGCTCCCGCTGCTGCCGCTGTACTGGCTGGTGATCTCGGCGTTCAAGACCCCCGCGGAGTTCGTGCAGATCCCGCCGACCGTCTTCCCCGCGGAGCCGACCCTCGACCCGCTCACCACGGCGATGACGCAGGTGCCGTTCTTCCGTTCGCTGCTCAACAGCGTGATCATCGCCGGCGGCTGCACCCTCTCGGTGGTGGTCACGAGCGTCCTCGCGGGCTACGTCTTCGCCAAGCACCAGTTCCGCGGCCGCGACGTGCTCTTCTGGGGGATCGTCGCGACGATGTTCCTGCCGCCCGTCGTGACGCTGGTGCCGCTGTACTACCTCGTCTCGAACATGGGCCTGGCCGACACCTACCTCGGCGTGATGCTCCCGTGGCTGGCGAACGCCTTCGGCATCTTCCTCATGCGGCAGTTCATCATGGACCTCCCGGACGACCTGCTCGAGGCCGCCCGCGTCGACGGCGCCGGCGAGTTCCGCATCGTCTGGCAGTTCGTCGTCCCCCTGCTCAAGCCGGCGGTCGTCACCCTCGCGGTGTTCATGTTCGTCTACGCCTGGAACAACTTCCTCTGGCCGCTGTCCATCCTCCGCTCCGAGGCGATGTACCCGGTGGTCCTCACGCTGAACCGGCTGATGTCGTACACGATGAGCTTCGAGTTCCAGAACGTCGTCATCGCGGGGGCGCTCGTGGCCTCGCTGCCGACCCTGCTCGTCTTCCTCGTCGCCCAGCGGGTGTTCGTCCAGGGCATCGCCTCGACCGGCGTGAAGGGCTGACCGGCGCCCTGGGCCTTCACGGCCCCGTCCCTTGTCGTCTCAAGTATCGGGACGTCGCCGCCGAGGTGTTCCCGGCGCGGCCACGGGCTGCTACGGTCGCCGTCATGCGCAAGGCATCTGGCGTCCGGAACACGGCAACTGTCGCCGTGCGTTCCTTCGACTGCCTCGCCACGTGTCGGTGTTGTCGGGCCTGACGCCCCCGCCGACCGTAGGACCCGCCTGCCCGCGTCCCGCCTCGCGCCCCGGAGCCTGACGCTCCGGCACCGCCGGAGCCCCGGCTCCCGGACGGTGCCGAGACCGGCGTCGACCGGCGCCTGAGCCCCGCGCCGCCTGACCTCCGTCGGGTTACCGCTGGGCGGCGCCCGTCGGGTCACGGCCGAGCAGCGCCCGTCCGGCATCCGTCGAGCAGCGCCCGTCCGGCCTTCCGGCGCCCTCCCGCCACACACCGCCCCGCACCGCACGTCCGTGCACTCCCGGCGACCTGCCACCGCTCACCGCCCGGCCCACCCGCATTGCCAGCCCCACCACGCTGCCGCACACACGAAGGACAGACCATGACCACCATGACAACCAGCACCCTGCCGATCATCGACCTGCGCGAGGTCGAGACCGACCCCCTCGGCTTCCAGGAGCGCCTGAGCGCCGCCACCCGGGACTTTGGCTTCTTCTACCTCGTCGGGCACGGCATCCCCCGCGACCTCAGCGACGAGCTCGTGACGGTGGCGCGCCGGTTCTTCGCCCTTCCGGAGGAGAAGAAGCTGTCGATCGAGAAGATCAACAGCCAGCACTTCCGCGGGTACAGCCGGGTCGGCGACGAGCTGACCAAGGGCGCGCAGGACTGGCGCGAGCAGGTCGACGTCGGCCCGGAGACGCAGCCGCGCGCCGCCACGGCCGAGGAACCGTGGCTGGTGCTCGAGGGCCCCAACCTGTGGCCGGCCGAGCCGGCCGACTTCCGCGGGATCGTCGAGGAGTGGACGCGGCACAACGAACGCGTGGCCCGGACGCTCCTGCACGGCTGGCTGGGCGCCCTCGGCCAGCCCGCGGACCTGCTCGCCGACGACTTCCGCGCCCCCGACGCCCGCCTGAAGATCGTTCGCTATCCCGAGGCGCCGGATACCGACCACGGGCAGGGCGTCGGGGAGCACAAGGACTTCGGGTTCCTGACGCTGTTGTTCGTCGAGCCCGGCAAGGGCGGGCTGCAGGTGGAGAAGGACGGCGCCTGGATCGAGGCCGAGCCGCTCGAGGACGCCCTCATCGTCAACATCGGCGAGATGCTCGAGGCCGCCACGGACGGGTACCTGCGCGCCACCAACCACCGCGTGGTCTCGCGCCCCGGCGACGGCGACCGCATCAGCGTGCCGTACTTCTTCAACCCCGGCCTCGGCACGACCTTCCACCCGTGGGACCTGCCGGCCGAGCTCGCCGCTGCGGCCCCCGGCGTCGAGGTCCAGGACCACAACAAGATCTACGACACCTACGGCCTGAACGCGCTGAAGATGTGGTTCCGCAGCCACCCCGGGGTCACCGACCTCCACCACCGCGCGCTGGCCGACCGGCTCGGCATCTGAGCGGCGACGGGCGCGGCCGCGCAGGGGGCGGCCGCGCCCACCGGGCCCGGTCGGCCCACCGGCTCGCTGGACGGGCCGGACCCACCGGACCCACCGGACTCATCGGGCGCCCCTGTTTCACCCACGGCCCTCCTACACTGGCGCCCCATGACGTCCCTGGTCGCGGTCGCCGACGGTGTCCTCGTGGCCACCCACCCGTTCTGCACGACGACGACGACCGTGGTCCTCGGGGCCGACGGCGGCTGCCTCGTCGTCGACCCGGCCGTCACGGCCGCGGAGATCGACGCGCTCGCCGCCGAGCTGGCCGCCCTGGGCCGGCGCGTCACGGCCGGCTTCTCCACCCACCCGCACTGGGACCACCTGCTGTGGCGTCCCGCCCTCGGCGAGGCGCCCCGCTACGCGACGTCCCTCGGCGCGCGGACGGCGCTGGGCCGCCTGGCGGAGAACGTCGCGCAGGCGCGAGATGCCGCGCCGGACGCCGACGTCACCGCGCTGGCCCGCGTCGCCGCGCTGCCGGCCGGGCCGACGACGCTCCCGTGGGACGGGCCCACCGTGCGGGTCCTCGAGCACCGCGCCCACGCCCCCGGCCACGCGGCCCTGCTCGTGCCCCACGCCCGGACGCTCGTCGCCGGCGACATGGTCTCCGACGTCGAGATCCCGCTGCCCGACCACGACGCCGCCGACCCCCTCGGCGACTACGACCGGGCGCTGGACCTGATCGCGGACCTGCTGGACGCCGGCCCGCTCGACGTCGTCGTCCCCGGGCACGGCACGGTCGGCGACCGCGCCCAGCTGCGCCGCCGGGTCCGGGCCGACCGGCGCTACCTCGCCGACGTGCGCGCCGGCCGGCCCGTCCACGACGCGCGCCTCGCCGACGGCGCCGACTGGCTACGGCGCGAGCACGCCGTGCTCCTCGAGCGCGTCGCCGCCGGCGAGGAGCGCCGCTAGAGCTTCTTGCCCGGGTTGAGCAGGCCGCGCGGGTCCAGCGCCCGCTTCACCTGCTGCTGCAGGCCGACGACGACGTCGCCCAGCTCGGCGCCGACGTGGTCCCGCTTGAGCACCCCGATGCCGTGCTCCCCCGACAACGTGCCGCCCAGAGCCACGGCCAGCTCGATGATGCGCCCGTGCGCCCGGACGGCAGCCGCCTCCGCGGCGGG
The DNA here is from genome assembly GCF_003991205.1 of Georgenia sp. SYP-B2076. Lineage (GTDB taxonomy): Bacteria > Actinomycetota > Actinomycetes > Actinomycetales > Actinomycetaceae > Georgenia. The sequence goes on from NZ_RXOZ01000036.1 coordinate 178,695, forward strand.
GTCGGACGGGTCGTAGCAGATGGACGGGTGCAGGTTGCCGTCGCCGAGGTGGCCGCCGGTCGCAACGGTGACGCCGAGCTCGTCGGCGAGCGCCTCGATGCCCCGGAGCAGCGCGGACAGCTGAGAACGCGGCACGGCCACGTCCTCGTTCAGGATGGCGCCGTGCAGCTCCCGGAGGGCGGGGTGCAGGAGCCGGCGGGCGGACATGAGGCGGTCGAGCGCCTCGGCGTAGTGCGCGACCTCGACCAGCGTGGCGCCGTGCTGCTCCGCGATCGCCGCGTACTCCTCGACGTCGACGACGGCGCGCCCCTGCTCGTCGGACTGCACCAGGAGCACGGCCTCGGCGTCGGCGGGCAGGAACCACGCCGGGTCGTGCGCCTTGATCGCGGCGACGCTCGCGGCGTCGAGGTACTCCAGGACGCTCGGGCGCCGGCTCGACAGGGCGATCTCGTCGGCGGCGGCGAGCACGGCGGTGGTGCTCGGGAACGCCGCGAGGACCCCGGAGGCCGAGCCCGGCCTGGGCAGCAGCGCCACGGTCACCTCGGTGATGATGCCGAGCGTGCCCTCGGAGCCGACGAGCAGCGAGGTCAGGTCCAGGCCGGTGACGCCCTTGGTGGTGAGGTGCCCGGTGCGGGCGATCCGGCCGTCGGCGAGGACCACGGTGAGCCGGCGCACGAAGTCCCCGGTCACGCCGTACTTCACGCAGCGCATGCCGCCGGCGTTCGTGGCGACGTTGCCGCCGATCGTGGAGATGGCCACCGACGCCGGGTCCGGCGGGTAGAACAGTCCGACGCCGGCCGCCGCACGGTCGACGTCGATCGTGAGGACGCCGGCCTCGACGGTGGCCGTCCGGTCGGCCGCGTCGACGGCGAGGATGCGCGTCATCCGGCTCGTGCTCACGACGAGGTCACCGTCGCCGGGGTTCGCGCCGCCGGCGAGCCCGGTGCGGGCGCCCTGGGGCACGATCGCGATGCCGTGCGCGGCGGCGACGGCGACCACTGCGGCCACCTGCTCGGTGCTCGTCGGGAGGACCACCGCGGCCGGGGAGCCGCTCGGGGTGCCGTCGGACCGGTCGCGGCGGAACGGCTCGGTGTCGGGGCCGGTGAGGAGCTCGCCGGGGCCGACGATCTCCGCGAGCGCGTCGAGAAGGGCGGTCGTCGGGCGAGCCGGGGCGTCGAGGATGTTCGTCACAGTCGGTTCCTGTCTCGTGTTGACCGAAACTTTAGGGCCTGGACTCAAGTTTTTGGACGTATCCGCTGGTCAATCGTGCCGCCCGACGCGCGATGGCCGCGGCCATCCGCGGCACCTGCCGCCGAGCGAGGACGGCCACGCGACAGACGGTGGCAGAGCCGGGTGGCGGCGCGCTGACCACGACGTGTCGAACGTCCGAACATCGGGGGCGGCCAACGAGCGAAGTCGACGGCCGCGCCCCTCACATCAGGCCGGCGGCGAAGCCGAAGGCGACGACGATGGCCGTCATGGCACCGACGACGGCGCAGGCGAACCGCGGGCGCACCCGGCAGACCAGCACGCCAGCGACCCCGGGGACCGCGAGGAGGCCAACGGTGACCGCCGTCCACAGCAGGCCGACGCCGACGTCGGGCTGCGCGCACTCGAGGACGCAGCCGGTGAACCCGGACCAGGCCAGGTACAGCGCGCCCAGCGCGGGCACCGCAACGACCGCGAGCAGGATCGCCGCCGTCACCACGCCCCACCCGACTCTGGGTGGAGAGACGGTCGTGGTGGTCATGACCAGAGAGTAGGTGGAGGCGGGCATTTCGGCACGGCGTTATCCACCGGGCCGGCGCCGTCCACCGGGCCGGCGCCGTCCACCGGGCCGGCGCCGTCCACCGGGCCGGCGCCGTCCACCGGGCCGGCGCCGTCCTCACCAGGCCGGCGCCTCAGTCGGTCACGCGGAACAGCCCGTGCGCGCCGCGCTCGGCGTCGACCATGGCGTGGGAGACGAACGGGTAGCTGCCGGCCTCGGGGAAGGTCAGCTCGACGAAGCCGCCCTGCGCCGCCACCAGCGGCAGCACCTGCGCGCCGCCCGTCGGGTCGCCGCCGGCACCCGCCCCCGGGCCGCCGAGGCGGTAGGCGCCCTCGGTGTAGACCGTGTCGAACTGGCCGCCGACCACGTGAAAGGCGCTGCCGCGGGAGGGCCCGGCGTCGAGGACCCACACGCGCACTCGCTCGCCGACCCTCGCCGCGAGCGGCGCGTGGTCGTACTGGTTCGCGTACCCGTTGAAGACCGTCAGGTCCGGCGCCTCGGCGGCGATCTTGTCGGCGTCCGCGGGGCCGCCCACCGCGCCGAGGTACATCTCGGACTGGACGAGCACGTACTCGCGGTCCACCGGCGGGATGCCTGGCGGGTCGATGATCACGGCGCCGAACATGCCGTTGGCGATGTGCATCGACATCGGCATGGTCGAGCAGTGGTACATCCAGATGCCGCTGCGGGTGGCGGTGAACCGGTAGGTCAGGGACTCCCCCGGCGCGATGGTGCGCATCGGCCCATCGGGCGCGAGCGCGCCGGCGTGGAAGTCGATCGAGTGGCCGATCGTGCCGTCGTTGACGAGGGTGATGTCGAAGACGTCGCCGACCTTCCCCCGGAGCGTGGGCCCGGGCGCGGTGCCGCCCAAGGTCCACCGTTCCTGGGTGACGCCGGGCGCCACCTCGGCCTGGATCTCGCCGACGGTTAGGGTCATCTCGTGCACCGTGGCGGCGGGGGCGGGTGGCAGGGCGGCGTCACGGGCCGCGAAGCCCTCCCCGGGCTCGGCCTGGAGGTCGAGCAGGTCGGCGGCGGGCGCGCCGGCGGTGCCGGAGCCGCCGGAGTGGCCCATGCCGGCCATGCCGGTCGCGTCGCGGGTCCCGGTCCCGTCGCCGGAGGTCGCGCCGCCCGACGTCGCGCCGCCCGGCGCCGCGGCTCCGCCGTCGTCCCCCGCGCCGACGGCGACGACCTGGAGCGTCATGCCCATCTGGCGGTGCCCGGCGACGGAGCACCAGCCGTCGAGGTCGCGGCCGACGACGCCGACGTCGACGCTCGCCGTCTCCCCCACGCTCAGGCGACCGGTGGTCGCACCGGTCTCGAGGACGAGGTCGTGCACGTCCGTGCCGGTGTTGGTCAGCTCGATGACGAGCGCGTTGCCCACGGGCACCTCGATGACGTCCGGGGTGAAGCGCATCCCCTCGACGGTCACCCGGGCCGTCGTCGTCTGCCCGGTCGCGGCCACGTCCGCGGAGGCGGCGGAGGCGCCGAGGCCCGCGGCGGCCGGGTCGCCGGCCACGCCGAGGACGACGGCGAGCGCCACGGCGCCCACGCCCCAGGCGCCCCCGAGCCGGCGGCGCACCGGCGGCGGCCCCACGCGCAGACTCCCCGCGACGACGTCGTCCGCGCGCGCGGTGCGCACGCGGGCCCAGCCGGCCCGGGCCAGAAGCACGAGGAAGCCGGTCAGGGCCGCCAGGCCGAGCATCGACGTCGTGACCCGCACCAGCGAGGGCAGCGGCAGCAGGAAGAGGATCAGGCACAGGTTGAGCGTCACCACGCGCGCGGCCGCGGCGCGGTCCATCTCCTCGTTGACGGCGCGCACGACCCGCGGTCCCCCGCCGAGCATGACCGGCGCGAGGTAGCTCAGTGCCCCGACGAGCACCTGCCCGGCGAAGCCCGCGGCGAACGGCGCGCGCAGGACGCCGAGGGACCCGGCCGCGTCGGCCCAGCCCGGCGCGGCGGCGACGACCACGCCGAGCGTCAGCACGCAGAACGCGAACCAGCCGAGGGCGGCCGCGGCGGAGAAGGTGGCGAAGGACCGCGGCGGCTTGCCCCGCGCGATCGTCACCATGGGGCGCACGAGCACCGCGATGCCGGCCACGTAGGCCACGGCGCCGGCGAGGACGAGCGGGCGCAGCGTCGTCAGCGCGCCGAGGTCGACGACGACGAGCCCGGCGAGCAGCGGCCACATCGCCCGGCCGGCGGCGAGCGGGGCGCCGGGGGCCATCTTCGTGCGCAGCATCGTCGGCCAGAGCACGACGAGGGTCCCGAGCACCGTCAGCCCGACGAAGCCCATGAGCATCGTGGCCACGTGCGCGACGTAGAGCTGGCCCTGCGTGGCGGCGTCCGTGGCGGCGCGGGCGAGGAAGATCCCGAGGACCGCGCCGGTCGCCAGGGCGGCGACGGCGGCGACGTAGTACCGCGACAGCGCGCCGAACCGGGCCATGAGCGCGCCGCGGCGCTGGCGGAGGATGACGGCGCCGTGCGCGAGGGCCGCGAGCGCGACGAGCGCCCCGCCGCCGTCCACGAGGGCCCCCCGGCCGGTGGACATCCCGACGACGACGCCGATGGCGCCGAGGTTGTACACCGCCAGACGCGCGACCATGAAGCGCTGCCCGCCCGGGGCCGGGCGGCCCAGGAGCGTGTCGGCGAAGTGCCCGGACCAGATGAGGATCGCCGAGCCGACCGCGCCCAGCAGCATCATGTGGGTGAGCAGCCAGGCGGAGCCCGGGAGCCACCGGTGGGCGACCGCGACGACGAAGGCCGCGACGAACCACGCCACCACGACCGCGTTGGCGCGTTCGTGCCAGGTGCGCCGGCTCAGGCGGGGCTTGTCGGGGCTGAGGACGGGGAGGGTCACGAGTCGGCTCCGGTCACGGGTCGGTCGGCGGCCGGGCCGGCGGGGCGAGGCGCGCCCGACACCGGGCCCGCGGGGCGAGGTGCGCCCGACACCGGGCCGGCGGGGCGGCGGGCGGCGCGGCGCCGTCAGCACGGCCCACGCCGCGACGCCGACGAACCCCAGGACCGCGACGATGTTGAACGTCCCGCCCAGCTGCACCGCCCAGGTGAGGTCACGGGCGTCCCCCACCGCCAGGCGGAACACGAGGGAGGCGTGCAGCAGTGCCACCGGTGCGTACATGACGGGGTGGTAGGGCAGCGGCCGGCGCAGCACGGCCGGCAGGATCACCGGCGCGTGCGCCATGATCATCGAGATGACGTAGCCGAGCATGACCGCGTGCAGGACGGCGTCGTAGCCGGGCCCCGCGGTCACCGCCCCGCCCAGGGCCCAGACCGCGCCGCCGACGGCGAGCCAGCCGTAGCCGGCGAGCAGGCTGGCTGCGATGTAGCGGGGCAGGCCGGTGGCGTGCACGGTGCGGCGGGCGACGTCCTTGGCCGCGAGCCAGCCGGCGATGGCGAGCAGGCTCAGCCCCACCAGGGTGAAGCCGGCCTCCGGCGCGAGCAGGGTGACGACGGCGGAGCCCAGGAGCGCGACGGCGAGACCCAGCGCCGTACGGGTCGCGGCCGCGGAGAGGGCCTCGAGACGCGAGAGCTCGAGGCGCTCGCCGAAGATGGTCAGCACGAGATAGCCGGCCAGCCACGGCGTGAGGTCGGGCACGGGCACGCCGCCCGCCCACAGCACCGCGGAGCAGAGGGCCATGACGGCGCCGAGGACCTGGATCGTCACCGCGGCGGCCGGCTGACGCGCGAAGAGCTGCCGGTAGACGAGGAGCAGCAGGACCTGCGCGAGCACGAGCAGGACCCGCCCGGCGACCGGTGGCAGCGGTGCAATCAGCGCCACCGCGGCCAGCCCGGAGGCGGCCGGGGCCGCGTAGCCCCAGGGCCGCCCGAGCGCGACCGCCCGCTCCAGGGCGATGACGGTGCCGACGAAGCCGAGCACCATGAGCGGGCCATGAACGTCGGGCAGGCCCGTGAGTCCCAGCGCGGGAGCGAGGTACTGCGGGAGCCCCAGCAGTCCGAGCGCCGCGTCGAGCCCGAAGAGCAGGGCCACGCCGCCGGGCAGGAGGAAGGCGAGGCGGAAGCCGGTGCGCGTGCGCAGCGGCCGCACCCCGGCGGGGCCCGTTCGGCGGGTGCTGTCGGGGGCCGCGGGGCGGGTAGCGTCGGGGGCTGCCGCGCGGGCGTCGGTGGAGTCAGCCGGGCGCGCGTCGGGGGAGTCAGCCGCGCGGGCGCCGGTGTTCACTGGCGCGCCCCCGCGCTCATCGTGCTGCGGAGCGGCCCGACCCGTAGCCCGTCCTCGGCGTCGTCCGTGCCCGGCAGGCGCCGCGCGACGTGGAGGAGGCACGCCCCGGGCTCGACGAACGCCTCGAGGCTGACCTTGTCGGCGTCGACGTCCTCGGCGGCGAGGATCTCCCGCGCCATGCCCAGGTGCGCGCTGCACACCACGTGCGGGTGCTCCTGCGCCAGCGCCAGCACGGGGCACCGGTGCAGGCGCAGCGTTGCGCCGTCGTCGTCCACCTCCGGCTCGAAGCCGACGCGGTCCAGCCGCTGCCGCAGGTGCTCGACGGCACCCGTGACCGCCCGCCCGCCGGCCCGCCGGGAGGTGGCGGCGCCGTGCTCCGGGTCGCGCGCGACGATCGTGCGCCCCCAGGCACGCCCTGCCTCGCGTGCGTGGTGGCGCAGCGTCGGGCCGTCGGGAAGCACCTCGGTGAGGTACGAGACGAGCACCTGGGCGAGGACGGCGTACTCGGGGCTCGCGAAGGACGCCTCGGGCGAGTAGGTGTACACGGAGGCGGGTCGGCCGCGGCCCGCCGGGGCCAGGTGGTCACGCCGGGCGAGGCCCGCGCCGGTGAGCCCCTCGAGGTGCTCGCGGACGGTGTTGGGGTGCTGGGCGAGCAGCTCGGCGACCCGCGCGACGGTCATGGGCTCGTCACGCTCGACGAGCAGGTCGAGGACGGCGCGGCGCGGCGCACTCAGACGGTCGCGCCGGCTAGACCTGGCTGGTCTCGGACCCCATTTAGTCACGCTTCGACCGTACTTATTGGCTCCTTCTCACTGATGGGACGAACGTCCCGGCCTGTCGCGGCCCCCACTTGCCCCACAAACGGTGCTGGAGTGGCAGATGAGGCACGGAACTGCCGGCAAGTCGTGCACTCCTCTCCCACTCGTGGGGAAACTCGCCCATCGGGTGGGGACGTCGTCGCGCTATCCGTCCATGAACCGGCGGCGCTCCTGGTACTCCTCAGCGCCGATCTCCCCGCGTGCGAAGCGCTCGTCGAGAATCTGGCGCGCCCCGCTCAGCCCGCCGGGCATGACGCCGCCCTGCATGGGGCCGCCCTGCGGGTACCGGTTCGCCCCGCCCTGCCACTGCATCGCGCCACCGCCGCCCCCGCCGCGGAGCATGCGCACGGCGACGATGACCAGCACGACGATTCCCGCGATCATCAGCAACCCGAAAAGGAACGCGATGGCGCCCCAGCCCCAGCCCATTCCGCCTCCGTACATGGCCCTGCCCACCCTTCTCCGAGACGTACCCGCCGGCGCCGCCTGACCGCCTTCGGTGCGACCGCCCCGGCGCCCTTCCTTGGGCCCGTCCGACCGGCCGCCTTGCCGTTCGCGCACGAGTCTCCCTGTCGTCGATGATCGCGCCCCGGGACGGGGCTGGGAAGAGCCTGGACGTGGGGCGCCGTGTCGGTGTGCAACGCGAGGTGCCCGGAACGCGTGTGAGCGTGCGTACGTGGACGCCCGCGCCGCCCGCCTGCACGAGTGCGCGCCTCCCGCGCGCACGAGGGCGCGCCTCGCGCCGCACGTGAGCGTGCACACGCGACACCGGACAGCGAGTGACCCGATCCACAAACCTCACCGGCGCGCCTGCTTTTTACATCACAAACCGGTCACAATTCGTTCACCTCCCAGACCCGGACTTATCCGCGGCAGGGCAGCGAATACCCCATGTCGATCCGCTGAACACGGCAGGCAGAGGGGGCTAGCGGGATCACCACATGTTTGCCATGGTGGAGTGTCCAGTTTCCATAGATCGCCCATGACCCCTGCCCCGGCGGCCCTGCAGAGCCGCCGCGCCCGGCGGGGGACGTGCACCCGTCCCGGGTGTGGCTCCCCATTTTGGAGCCCGTCGTGCGATCACCGCGTGGACGGCAGTGCGCCTCGTACCGGCGCCGCCTGACGCGCTCAATCGGATCCAAGAGGTGAACGTGAGCGCACTACGCGCAGAGCACGTCTACAAGGTCTTCGGCCGTCGTCCGGCCGAGGCGATCAAGCGGCTGCGGGCCGGCAAGAGCCGGGACGAGGTCAAGCCGTTCGGCACGGCCGCCGTCATCGACGCCTCCTTCGAGGTGAACTCGGGCGAGACCTTCGTCGTCATGGGCCTGTCGGGCTCCGGCAAGTCCACCCTTATCCGCACGCTCAACGGCCTGCTTCCCCCCACCGCGGGCACCATCAGCATCGACGGCGCAGACATCTCCAACGTCTCCGCGTCCGAGCTGCGCGACATCCGCCGGAAGAAGATCTCCATGGTCTTCCAGCACTTCGCGCTCCTGCCCCACCGCACGGTGCTCGACAACGCCGCCTACCCCCTCGAGATCCAGGGCGTCGGCAAGGCTGAGCGGCGCAAGAAGGCCGCCGAGTCGCTGGGCCTGACCGGCCTCGCCGGCTGGGAGGACTCCCTGCCCTCGCAGCTCTCCGGCGGCATGCGCCAGCGCGTGGGCCTGGCTCGCGCGCTCGCCGCGGACACCGACATCCTGCTCATGGACGAGGCGTTCTCCGCCCTCGACCCGCTGATCCGCCGCGAGATGCAGGAACAGCTCGTCGAGCTCCAGACCACCCTGGGCAAGACGATCATCTTCATCACGCACGACCTCAACGAGGCCATGTACCTCGGCGACCGCATCGCCGTCATGCGCGACGGCCGGATCGTCCAGATCGGCACCGCGGAGAAGATCCTCACCGAGCCGGCCGACGAGTACGTGACACAGTTCGTCGCCGACGTCGACCGCTCCCGGGTCCTCACCGCCGGCTCGCTCATGGACCGGCCGATCGTGACCGTGCCGCTGACCGGCGGCCCCGCCCTCGCCCTGCGCGAGATGCGCGGCGCCCATGCCTCCGCGGCCTACGTCGTCGACCGTCGCCGCGTCCTCCACGGCTCCGTGTACGACGACGAGCTCCTCACCGCGCACCGCTCGGGCGCCGAGTCGCTCGACGGGCTCGTCCACCCCGACCGTTCCGCGGTCAAGGCCGACACGCCCCTCGCGGAGATGTTCGCCCCCGCCGCCGAGGCGCGCCTGCCCCTGGCCGTGGTCGACGACGGCGGCCGGCTGCTCGGCGTCGTCCCGCGCGTGGCGCTGCTGGAGGCGATGGCCCCCGCCGGGGAGAGCGCCGCCTCCGCCGGCACCCCGGACGACGGCGAGGTGGACCTCGTCGCGAACACGGCCCCGGCCGATGCCGCGGGCATGTCCGCCGACGCGACCACCGACTATGACGCCACGACAGCCTCCGTCGTCGCCGGCGCGAAGGGAGACGCACGATGACCGAGGCCATTTACCACATCCCGGTGGGCGTCTGGGCCGACGCGGTCGTCGACTGGCTCACCGCCAACGTCGGGCGCACGTTCGACTACGTCCGACTCATCCTCGGGTGGGGCTACGACTTCCTCGCCCTGGTGCTGTCCACCCCGCCCTTCTGGGCCGTCGCCATCGTGCTCGCCGCGATCGCCTACTTCGCCAAGGGCTGGAAGCTGGCCCTGGCCTCGCTGGTCGGGTTCGCCGTGATCTACGGCGTCGACCAGTGGGACAACGCCATGGCGACCCTCGCGCTGGTGCTCGTCGCGAGCCTCATCGCGCTGGTCATCGCCATCCCGGTCGGCATCCTCGCCGCGCGCAACCACGCGGTCTCCACGATCGTGCGCCCGGTCCTGGACTTCATGCAGACGATGCCCGCGTTTGTCTACCTCATCCCCGCCGTCGTGCTCTTCCGCGTCGGCGTGGTCCCCGGTCTCGTCGCCACGGTGATCTTCGCGATCGCCCCCGGCGTGCGCATGACCGAGCTGGGCATCCGGCAGGTCGACTCCGAGGTCGTCGAGGCGGGGCACGCCTTCGGCGCCACCCCCGGGCGCATCCTGCGCCAGATCCAGCTGCCGCTGGCGATGCCGACCATCATGGCCGGCGTCAACCAGGTGATCATGCTGGCCCTGTCGATGGTGGTCATCTCCGGCATGGTCGGCGCCGACGGCCTCGGCCAGGACGTGGTCCAGGCCCTGCAGCGCGTCGACATCGGCCTGGGCGTCGAGGCCGGCCTGTCCGTCGTCATCCTGGCGATGTTCCTCGACCGCGTCACCGCGGCCCTGGGCGACCGCTCGCCCGTGTCCCGGGCGCTGAAGATCCGCGCCGAGCACTGACGCCGCGGGCCCGGCGGCGGACCGCCGCCGGGCCGGCATCCCAGAAGCCCAGGCGCTGAAGACCCGCGCCTACCGCTGACGCCGCGGGCCCGACGGCGCACCGTCGCCGAGCCCGCAACCGACACTCGAGCGCGTTCGTGCGCTCACGAAAGGAACACCTGATGAAGCTCACGAAGCGCCGCGGGGCCGTCCTCGCCACCGCCGCCGCCCTGGCCGTCACCCTGGCCGCGTGCGGCCCCTCCCAGCTGAACGGCGCCGGCGCGGCCAGCGGTGGCGCCGCCGACGACACGATCAGCATCGGCGTCCACTCCGGCTGGGACGAGGGCATCGCCGTGTCCCACCTCTGGAAGAAGATCCTCCAGGACGAGGGCTACGACGTCGAGCTCGAGACCGCCGACGCCGGCGTCGTCTTCACCGCGCTCGCCGAGGGCGACTACGACCTCAACTTCGACACGTGGCTGCCGTTGACCCACGCCTCCTACCAGGAGCAGTACGGCGACCAGCTCGAGGACCTTGGCACCTGGTACACCGAGGCCAAGAACGTCATCGCCGTGAACGAGGACGCCCCGATCGACTCCCTCGCCGAGCTCGCCGACAACGCGGACCTCTTCGGCAACAAGCTCGTCGGCATCGAGGCGGGCGCGGGACTGACGGCCGCCACGCAGGACAAGGTCATCCCCACCTACGGGCTGGACAAGATGGAGTACCTCATCTCCTCGACCCCCGCGATGCTCGCCGAGCTGCAGTCGGCGACCTCGGCCGGCGCCAACGTCGCCGTGACCCTGTGGCAGCCGCACTGGGCCTTCGAGGCCTTCCCGATCAAGGCGCTCGAGGACCCCGAGAGCACGCTGGGCGCCGCCGAGGAGATCAAGACCATGGGCCACGGCGGGTTCGCCGAGGAGAATCCCGAGGTCGCCGGCTGGATCGGCAAGTTCACGATGACGTCGGAGCAGCTGTTCTCGCTTGAGAACCTCATGTTCAACGAGATGGGCGGCAAGGACAACGATGCCGCCGTCGAGCAGTGGCTGCAGGAGAACCCCGACTTCGTCGCGGGCATCACCGGCTGACCCTGCGCTCCATGCGCGCGTAGCGCCGACGATGCCGCGCCCGCTAGACCCAAGCACCACCCCGAACAGGGCGCCGCGCGCTAACCCGAAGAGTTCGTACGGATTATCCGTACGAACTCTTCGGCGTATGGCGTGGGCGTCGTCGCCGCCCCGGCCGCCCCGGCCATGCTGTCCACAGCGAACTCAGGCACCCGCGCCTCCACGGTGGTCCACAGCGGCAAAGACTCCGCGCCGCCCTATCCAGCACGCTCGCGTCATGACCAACGCCGACATCGCGAGCATCACCCGCACCGCCGCGAACCAGTACGACGTCATCACCCGGCAACAGCTCCTCGCCGCCGGTGCGACGCTGGACTGGATCAGCCGGCAGGTGCGCAACCGCCGGTGGCGGCGCCTTTTTCCCGGTGTCTACGTGGTGCACACAGGAACGGTCCGATGGCGGACCAGTGCGACTGCAGCCCTTCTGTACGCCGGGTCCGGCGCGGCGCTGAGCCACTCCAGCGCCGCGTTCCTCCACGGGCTGCGAGATCGGCCCGGGGAGCTCATCCACGTCTGCGTCCCGTCGAGCCGGCGTGTGCGACCACAACGCGGCCTCCGCATCCACGTGCGCGACCGCATGCCACCGGCGTGGGGCCACCTGCGGGCTACCTCACCAATAGCCACCGTGCTGGACCTGGCCAGCCTGAAGACGACGACCGAGGACGACGTCGTCGGGCTCGTGTGTGCGGCGGTTCAGAAAAACATCGACATCGCTGAAATTCTTACCGAGGTCGCGAGGCGGAAGCGGCAACGCCACCGCGCCCTGCTGCTTGACCTCGCCGCCGCGGTCGACCGCGGCATCGAGTCGCCCCTGGAGTACCGCTACCACCACATCGAGCGGACCCACGGCATGCCGCTCTCGGTGCTCCAGGTCAGGCAGGTCGTGGACCATCTCTGGCTTCGCGCCGACTGCATCTACGAGGGGCTCGGCGTAAGAGTCGAACTTGATGGTCAGCTCGCTCATCCGTTCGGACGCACCGAGGCGGACGTCTGGCGCGACAACGCGGTCCTCATCGGCACGACGGAGATCACCCTGCGGTATCGATGGTTCCACGTCGCGGTCACGCCGTGCCAGGTCGCCCGGCAAGTCGTCCTCGCCCTGCGCTCACGCGGTTGGCGAGGCGTTCCAAGAACGTGCGGTCCTGGTTGCGCCGTGGCGGAGCTGGCCGTCCCTGGCTAGTCGGGCGCGGCGACCGGCACGCTGCCGTGCGGCTCGATGGCGAGCGTCCCGAACAACAGCTGGACGTCCACCGGACCGCGCGGGCCGCGCAGGCCGACGACGCTCAGGTTCGGCAGGCCCTCGACGTCCGTGCGGCGCACCGCTACGCCGTCGGCCGTGGGCTCGAGGCCCAGCAGGCTGCGGACGTTCATCAGCAGCGACGCCGACGCCCAGGCCTGCGGGGAGCAGGACGCCGGGTAGGGCACCGGGGTGGGGACCTCGGCGCGGTCGAGCCCGGAGAAGAGCTCGGGCGGGCGGCCGCGGAAGAGCCTGGCGGTCTCCAGCGCGCCGTCGACCAGGCGGTCGACCACGTCCCACCGGCCGTAACGGGCCGCCCCGGCGATGCACAGGGCAGTGTCGTGGGGCCATACCGAGCCGTTGTGGTAGGCGAGCGGGTCGTAGGCGCCCATCGAGCTGGCAAGCGTCCGCAGGCCCCACCCGCTGAACATCTGGTCCGTGAGCAGCCGGTCGAGGTAGGCGTTGGCCAGCGCCGGCTCGGCGATGCCGCACCACAGGGCGTGCCCGGGGTTCGTGGTCAGGGAGTCGATGACGCGCCCGCGGCCGTCCACCCCCAGGGCGAACCAGCCGCGGGCGTCCCAGAAGACCTTGTTGAACCGGTCGCGCAGGCGCTCGGCCCGCTCGCGCAGCACGCGCGGCTCCTGCTGGAGGTGGACGCGCTCGGCGAGCTCGGCCGCGCCGAGCAGCGCCGCGTAGGCGTACGCCTGGACCTCCACGAGGTAGATCGGCGGCTCGGGCAGCGAGCCGTCGACGAAGGTGATGCCGTCCCAGGAGTCCTTCCACCCCTGGTTGGACAGCCCCTCCCGGCCGCGGCGGCGGTAGCCGATGAAGCCGTGCTCGGAGCGCGCCTCGCGCAGGATCCAGCCGACGGCGGCGTCGAGCGCGGGGGCCAGCTCGGTCAGCGCCGCGTCGTCGAGCGCGCCCCACCGGGCGGCCTCCGCGGCGAGGACCACGAACAGCGGGGTGGCGTCGACGGTGCCGTAGTAGCAGCTGTGCTCGGCGAAGGCTCCTGAGGCCCCGGGCTTGCGCACCTCGTGGAGGATCTTGCCGGGCTGTTCCTCGGAGAGGGGATCGTCCCTCCGGCCCTGGAGCTCGGCGAGCTCGGCGAGGACCCCGCCCGCCAGGTCCGGCAGGAAGGGCAGCGCCATGAGCGCGGTGAGCAGGGAGTCGCGGCCGAACAGGGTCATGTACCAGGGCGCGCCCGCGGCGATCATGGACCGGCCGGGATGACCCACGTCGGTCAGGCGCAAGGCGTCCAGGTCGTCCAGCGCCCTCGCGACGGAGGGCGCTAGCCGGGGGTCCGCGGAGACGACGCTCGGCTCCTCCGGCCGTGCCCGGCGCTCGGGTGTGGCGCCCAGCGGCAGGAACGTCGCTGGCTCCAGCGGGGCCTCCTCGCCACCGGCGACGGGGACGACGTGCAGGCGCACGTGCACCGAGCCGCGGGCCGGCACACGGAGGCGCCACATGAGCATGCCGGTCTCGGGATCACCGGCATGGGGCGCCGGCTCGGCGCGGAAGCGGGTGCTCAGGTCGAGGGACCCGGCGGGCAGGATCTGCCATCCGCCGTCGTGGGCGCTCAGGTGCCCGGGCGGATCGTGCTTGCCGGCCTTGACGTCGAAGACATGGGCGAAGTCCGCCGCCACGAACAGCCGCAGCACCACGTCGCGGTCGTGGCGCCCGGTCTCGCGCAGCTCGAGGTCGTCCAGCATCCCCCCGCCGAGCTGCCGCCTGCGCACGATCAGGCACGACGACGGCGCCATGGTGGTTCCGTCGAGGAGCCGCATGACGGTGACCGCCGAGGACGGCGTCGGCGTGCTGGATGCGAGGGTCTCCACGTGGGCGCCGTCGACCTGGATCATGAGGTGGCTCAGGTGCCGGCGGTCGTCGTAGACCAGCCCGTGGGTGCGCCCGCGCATCTGCCCGGCCCGGCCGCTGATCGCGAACGACCTGCCCTCGACGAGCGTCAGCTCCGCGGGTCCGCCGACCGACGGGACCGCCTCGGCCGCGGCGTCCAGGGGCGAGGCGTCAGAGGGCCCGGGGTCGGGCGACCCACCAGCAGATCCGTCGGTAGCCATGGGAACCAGTGTGGGACGCGGGGGCGGGCGCGTCGAGGGGCGTGTGCAGGTGCGGGCGAGGACTGGCGGTCGTCGTGTTCCGGGCGCTCGGTGGCGCGCACGGGCGGGCCGGTGGGGCGCGCGGCATTCAGCGCGGGCGGGTGCTCAGCGCGGCCGTGCGGTCAGCGCGGGCGGGTGCTCAGCGCGGCCGTGCGGTCAGCGCGGGCGGGTGCTCAGCGCGGCCGTGCGGTCAGCGCGGGCGGGTGCTCAGCGCAGCCGTGCGGTCAGCGCGGGCGGGTGCTCAGCGCAGCCGTGCGGTCAGCGCGGGCGGGTGCTCAGCGCAGCCGTGCGGTCAGCGCGGGCGGGTGCTCAGCGCAGCCGTGCGGTCAGCGCGGGCGGGTGCTCAGTGCGGCCGTGCGGTCAGCGCGGGCGGGTGCTCAGCGCGGCCCCGTGCTCAGTGCGTCGCGCTGTCCGTGCGCGCCCGGGGTGCACCGTCGGCGCGTAGGAGATCCGGCTCGATGTAGATCTGCAGGTGCAGCGGCACGGCCGCGCGCACGCGCACCTCGGCGGCGTCGATCGCCCGGGCGATCTGCTCGGCCGAGTCGTTCGCGGAGACGGCAACCTTGGCCGCGACCAGGACGTCGTCGGGGCCCAGGTGCAGCGTGCGCATGTGGATGACCTCGTCCACGCCCTCGCCCCGCAGGGCCTTCTCGATGGCGTCGTGGTGCGCGGGCAGCGCCGACTCCCCCAGCAGCATCGACGCCATCTCGCGCGCGAGGAAGATGGCGATGACCACGAGCAGGATGCCGATGGCCGCGGAGCCGACGGCGTCCCAGCGCCCGTCGTGGGTGGCCAGCGTCATGCCGACGCCGAAGAGGCCGAAGACCAGGCCGACGAGCGCGCCGAAGTCCTCGAGCAGGATGACGGGGATCTCCGGGGCACGTGAGGCCCGCACGTACTCCATGAGCGAGTGGCTCCCGCGCACGGCGTTGGCCTCCTTGATCGCCACCATGAAGGAGCGGCTTTCCAGGACGATCGCGAGGACCAGCACCACCACGGGCACCCACTGCCATGAGTCGATCGGGTGCGGCTCGGCGAACTTGTGCCATGCCTCGTACAACGCGAAGCACCCGCCGAGGCTGAACAGCACGATCGACACGATGAAGGCGTACACGTAGCGGGAGCGGCCGTACCCGAACTGGTGGACGCTCGAGGCCTTGCGCGCCGCCCGCTTGCCGCCCACGAGCAGCAGCACCTGGTTGCCGGAGTCGGCGACGGAGTGGATCGACTCGGCCAGCATGGAGCTCGAGCCCGTCAGCAGGTAGGCGACGAACTTCGCCACCGCGATCCCGATGTTCGCCGTCAGTGCGGCGATGATCGCCTTGGTCCCGCCGCTGGCCGACATGCGCTCTCCCCGTGCTCGATGTGACGAACCGTCAGGTCCGCGTCACAGGTTAGTGGGCATCGGTGAGACGCGCCCCGCCGGGCGGCCGGCGGGGCGCAACGCCCGCCGGGCGGCCGGCGGGTGGCAGCGCCCGCCGGGCGGCGCACCGCGGGGCGCCCGCCGGGTCAGTCGCCCTCGACGACCTTGTCGACGTGCCGCGCCTCGGACTCCAGCAGGATCGGGACGCCGTCGCGCACGGGGTAGGCGAGGGCGTTGACCTCGCTGGTCGAGACGAGCTCGGGCTCGCCGTCCGGGCCGACGCCGTCGACGAGCGGGGCGCCGGTGACGGGGCACCGGAGGATCTGGCGCACCCACGGGTCGATCGAGAGGATCGGGGTGCTGGTGCGGGAGGGTTCGCTCATGCCGGTGGCTCCTGAGGTCTGGGGGTCTGCCGCCAGCCTACGCGCGGGCGCGATCCCGGCCGTGTCCAGACAGGCGGGTCTGCGATCTACTCGCCGTCGCCCCGGAGCACCCGCAGGTGCCCGCGGCGCCCGATCTCGCCGTCGACGCCGGACTCGGGCAGGCGGTGGGTGACGGGCGCGGCCGACCCGGGGCGCATGGCCGGCGTGGACCGCTGCGGCTTCGTCCGGGAGGCCTCGCGCACGGCGTCCGCCAGGGCGACGAGGTCGTCGTCGGAGGGGCTCGCCGGCACGAAGTCGGTGGCGAGGCGGACCACGTCCCACCCGCGCGGGACGGTCAGGCGCTCGGCGTGGACCTCGCACAGGTCGTACGCGTGGGGCTCGGCCGAGGTGGACAACGGGCCGAGCACGGCGGTGGAGTCACCGTAGACATAGGTGAGGGTCGCCACGGCGGCTCGGGAGCAGGCTGACCTGCTGCACTGGCGGACTGCTCTCACAGCGGTTCAGGCTACCGCCTGGTGGGCACGGACCCGCGCTTCCGCGCCGTGAGACGCGCGACTCACTGCAGCGCGCCGTCCCGCCCCGGCTGCGGGTGCCCGACGGTCGACTAGCCTCGTGGGCGTGACTGACCCAGGGACGCCGTCGTCCGCGATGCCCGTGCGCCGCCCGGCGCGCCGCCGCGACCGGCACGGCCGGGGCCTGCGCGGCCCACTTCTGCCGCCGAACCTGCCGGGCTGGAAGACGCGCGGCGACAAGTTCGACGACGTCGTGCTGCGCTCCGTGCGCCGCCTCGAGCGGCGGTGGGCGAAGCAGCTCGACGGGGTGGAGTTCGCCGTGGAGGAGGTCCCGCCCTCGGACCCGGCGCCGTGGGAGCACCGTACGGTCGCGCTCGGCCGGTACTTCCCCGCCGACTCCGCGTCCGGGCTCACCCACCGGATCGTCGTCTACCGCCGGCCGGTGCTCGCCCGGTGCGAGGACCCGGAGGAGATCGAGCTGCTCGTGCGCGTCGTGCTGGTCGAGGAGGTCGCGGGCATGCTGGGCCGGGCCCCGGAGGAGATCGACCCGGAGTATCCGGGCGAGGAGTGAGGCCGCCCGGACCCGGCGAGCCTGACCGGACCGGACCGGCACCGAGGACTTTTTTCGCTCCGCGCTCGTCCTAATCAGGGGTAATCTTCGTCCGATCGGATGGAAGGCCGAGAAGCCCCTCCGTCACACCGAGCGATCGGTGCACAGCCACACCGCCCGGGAGGCGACCATGATGGACCCGTCGCAGCCGGTCATCGAACGGTGGGGCGCGTCGCTGAACTTCGCCACCACCGCTGTGCTCGCGGTCCACGGGCCCGGCCAGGACGCCAGCCACATGCGCGACCTCGCTGCGCGGGTGGCCGACCCGGGGGCCGCCTACTTCGCGCCGCAGGCGCCCGGCGGGCACTGGTTCCCCGAGAGGGTCACCGAGCCGTTCGAGGTCAACCAGCCCGAGCTCGACGAGTCGCTCGAAGCCGTCCTCGCCACCCTCACGCACATCATGCGCTCGGGTTTCGCGCCGGCGCGCACCGTGCTGCTGGGCTTCTCGCAGGGCGCGTGCCTCCTGGCGCACCACATCGTCACCTCCAGGGTGGCTTTCGGCGGTGCCGTCCTCCTCGGCGGCGGCTACCTCGGGCCGGACGGGACGGCGGCACCCGTGACCAGCCGCTGGGACGGGCGGCCCGTCTTCCTCGGGCTCTCCCGCGAGGACCCATGGGTCCCCCTCTCGCGCGCCGAGGAGACCGCCGACGTGCTGCGCCGGCGCGGGGCCGACGTGGAGCTGCGCGTCTACCGCGGGGCCCGCCTGGCTCCGAACGACGACCAGGTGCGCGCCGCGCGCGACGTGCTCGCCCGGGTGCGGGGCGAACAGGCGGCGTAGGGGTGTGCCAGGCCAGGCGACGTAGGGGTGTGCCAGCCCAGGCGACGTAGGGGTGTGCCAGCCCAGGCGACGTAGGGGTGTGCAAGGTGTCTCGGCGGTATTGGGCAAGCGCTCGCGGGTGATCCGGCGCTCGCTCTCAGCTCCTTCCCTGGCTCCGGCCTCCCTCAGTCCGCCGCCCGGGGTCCTCGTCCGTCCGGCCCCGCGCGGATCGCGCCGCAAAGCGGTGCCGGAGTGGCTGCTGAGGCGAAATCGACGCCAAATGTGCCCCCATGAGCGGCGTTTGTGGCGCGATCCGCGCGCCATCGCTCCTGCACACCCCCAGCGGACCCACCCGAGGTCGCCTTGCGGCTTGGAACTGCCCGGATCGATGCCGTGCGTCCCCGCGAACCCGCTGAAGTCGCGTTATGGCGACATCTCTGTGGTTCGTCACCGCACAACCGCACGGACGAACCGGGCGTCGCCCGGATCGCGCCGCAAAGCGATGCCGGAGTGGCTGCTGAGGCGAAATCGGCGCCAAATGTGCCCCCATGAGCGGCGTTTGTGGCGCGATCCGGGCGCGATGGCTCCCGCACACCCCGCGGACCCATCCGAGATCGCGTTGAGGCCCAAATGCGTACTGATCGCTACCGCACATCCACGCGGACGGACCGGGCGTCGTGCGGATCGGTCGTGAGTGGCAGCACTGAGATGAGCTCGCCATCGGCCGCCTGGGCGGTGAGCACCACAGCCGCCACCACGCCAGCCGCCGAGGCGGCCGGGGCCGAGCCGGTCGAGCCGCCCGCCCCGTCCTCGGCGCTGACCTGCACGGCGATGACGTCCTGCCCGAGCTGGGCGACGGCGGTGGAGACCGTGCTCCGCGCCGGGACTCGCATCTGGACAGCCTCGCCCGCGGCTCCGCGCGCGGTGACCGGCACCAGCTCCACCGTCGTGGCGTCCGCAGCGGGGTTCGTCAGCGCGACGGTCGCGGCGCTGACCAGCTGCCCCAGCCCGGGCACCATCAACGTCCCGGTGCGCACGGGCTCGGCCGCGGCGGTCCACGCCCGGTCGACCGGCGCGACGTCCGGGTCGAGGGCGCCGGCCTGCCCCGTGCGGGCGAGCACGACGGCGCCCGTGACCGGATTGTCCGCGGTGATCTCGACGGCGTAGACGCCGGGCGCGACGCCGGTGAGCGAGAGGTCCATCACCGCGCCGGGGTCGAGCGCGACCGACTCCGCGCCGGGCAGGGCCTGCTCCCCGTCGGCGCCGAGGAGCCGCACCGACGCGGTCGCCGTGGACTCCCCCGGGTTGACCAGCCGCACGGCCGACGTCACGGCGTCGTCCACGCCGGACTCCCCCAGCACCACGCCGGGCACCGCGAGATGGAGCGCCGGGGCGCGGGTGGGTGTGACGGCGTCGATGCCCGCGGGCACCACGCCATTCAGCTGAAGGTCCTGCACGGCGGCGGTGACCTCGCCACCGGAGGCCTCGACGCGCAGGGCGAGGCGGGGGTCCCCGGTCGTGGCGCCCTCGAGCAGCACCGCCGTACTGCTGCGCGGCGCGACGACGATGTCGCTGAGCCGCGGCGCGTCGACCAGCCCGAGCGAGGTCCACAGGGTGACGTCGACTGTGGCCGGGGTCTGCCCGGGGTTCGTGAGCTGCAGCTGTGCGCTCTGACCGGGCTCCGTCCCGCCGCCGACCAGCCACGTCGTGGACGCCGGCGCCTGGCACGCGGCCGCGGTGAGACCGCGCAGGTCGCCCGCGTCGGTCCGTGCGACGGTGGCCCCGGCCATGAGGGCGGTGACGCCGTCGACCGGCTGGGCGGTGAGGACGCCGACGCCGGCCGGGTCGGTGAGCGCGGCGCGCACCTGGCCCGCGCGGTCGAGCGCCTGCGGCGCGCCGCCGCCGAGCGGGGTGTAGGTGGCCTCGGCCGGGCTGCCGCCGGCGCGGGGCAGGGTGAGCAGCTGGGTGCGGGTCGCGGGCGTGACCGCGGCCGGGTCGACCTCGGGTCCCACGGACATGCCCGCGCCGGCGGTCAGCGCCGGCGGAGCGGCACAGACGGCGGAGACCGGCCCGGCCGGGACGTCGACGCGGGTGGCCGGGACCGCGGTCGCCTCGGGCGGCGCGAAGTACTGCCCGGCGACGACGGCGCCCGCGGCGGCGGCGAGCACGACCAGCGCGGAGGTGGTCGCCCCGACGCGCCGCAGCACGGTCCGCCCGCGCGCGAGGCGCGGGGCGACGGGCTCGGCGCGCTCGTCCGGCTCGTCGTCGGGCTCGTCGGGCGAGGGCTCGTGCGGGATCTCGGCGGGCACGCCTGTGTGTCGGCGCCCCGCCCGGCGCCGGGTGGGCGCCGCGGCGGGCGGCGCGGCGGGCTGGTGAGCCGGCTCGGGCTCCGCCTGCTCGGTCACGACGGCAGCCTCGGCATACCCCGGCTCGTTGGTCGACGTTACCGAGCGGGCGCCGGACTCGGCAGGCTCCGGCTCCGGCTCGTTGGTCGGCGTACCCGCGTGGGCGCCCATGTCCGCGGCCACGTCGGGGACCGAGGCGGTGTGCTCGTGCGCGGGCTCGGCGG
Source organism: Georgenia sp. SYP-B2076 (assembly GCF_003991205.1). Classification (GTDB taxonomy): domain Bacteria; phylum Actinomycetota; class Actinomycetes; order Actinomycetales; family Actinomycetaceae; genus Georgenia. The sequence continues at coordinate 199,476 of NZ_RXOZ01000036.1, forward strand.
CCGCGTCGGAGACCCCGGCATCGCCGGACGCCGGCTCGGTGGACGCATGGGCACCGCCCTGCGCCGGCTCGGTGGACGCGTGGGCACCGCCCTGCGCCGGCTCGGTGGACGCATGGGCACCCCCCTGCGCCGGCTCGGTGGACGCATGGGCACCGCCCTGCGCCGGCTCCGCGACGGCATGCGCTCTGCCCTGGACGGGCTCGGTGGCCAGGTCAGCCGCCGAGCCACCGCCGACCGGTGCGTCGCCGTCGCCGGCCGGGCCGCCGTCGGCGCGCTCAACCTCCGAAGCATCCGTACGGTTCTCGGGATCGTGTTCGTTCTCGCGCATCAGTGCACCTCCCGGCGACGTCGGACTGGCAGGGCCAGCAGCAGGGTCAGCCCGAGGACGATCCCCTGCGCCCACGCCCACGCCGCACCCAGGGGTGGCTCGTACTTCACGGTCAACGTCCCGGTGTGGGCCGGCAGCTCGAAGCTCTGGTGCCACCCGTCGGTCGTGGCGCGCAGCGGCCGGCCGTCGTACCAGGCGTGCCAGCCGGCGTCCGCCCGCTCGGCGAGGACCAGCGCGCGGCCCTCGGGTCCGCTCGGCAGCACCGTCTCGATCTCCACGACGCCGGCGGCGACGTCCTGCACCCAGGCGCCTTCCGCGTCGACCACGCGGGCACGGGCCACGGAGCTCGCTGTGTCCTCCCCCTCGCCCCGGGCGACGCGCCAGATGACGCCGGACTCGTTCTCGGTGATCCGCTCGAGGCCGGCGGTGGAGTCGAGCCGGGAGATCAGCTCGGTGCGCGCGGCCGTCGTGGGCTCGGCGCCGGCCAGCACGTAGGTGGCCTCCGGCGGCACCACGACGATGCCGACGGCGTGCTCGCCGAGGACGGCGGCGGGGTCCTGCGCCGCACCGACGGCCAGGCCGGCGACCGCCTGGGCGAGCTCGGCGTCCGCGGCGTCTGCGGCGCCCGCGGAGCCCGCAGCGCTTGCGGAGCCCGCGGCGGCCGCCTCGCCGGCCGGGCGTGCCGTGGGGGCGCCGACCAGCTCGCGGGCCGCCACGGCGGCGGACGTCCCGGTCAGCTGGGCGCCGGGGCCGCGCCAGACCTCGGCACGGACGGTGTCGCCGACGGGCTTGAGCGCGAGCACGCGCGAGCGCAGGCCGGAGGCTTGCATCTCGGCGGCCACGGCGGGCACGGCCTCGGCGGCGCGGGCGTGGACGCTGAGGAGCTCGGTGGGCGCGTGGTACCCGGGGCGCACGGCCACCAGCCAGCCGGCGGCCGTGACGAGCGGGCCCGCGAACGCCGCCACGCTGAGCGCCGCGGCGCCGACCTGGCGCCAGCCGAAGCTGCGGGTCCCGAGGGCCCCGCGCAGCCCGTCGCCGCCGCTGACCGCCGCGACGAGCAGGCCGAGCACCGCGAGGCTGACGCCGGGGCCGGCCCACCCGCGCACCATCTCGGTCGCCGCGGCGAGCCCGGTGCCCACGGCCACGTCGGTCCGTGCACCGGCCAGGGCCGCGACGATCCCGACGACGGCGACCACCCAGCCGACGCGGACGGCGCGCCCACGGCGGGTCCCGCGGAGCATCGCGGCGAGGGCCGCGAGCACAAGGGTGGCGCCGCCGGCGAGCATGCCGTGCTGCGCGGCCCAGCCGAGCCAGCCGCCGGCGCTGGCGTCGAGGCCGGGGAATGCGGGCGGCCGGGCCGGCCAGCCGAGCACCGCGAGCCAGGGGGCGCCGGGTGCGGAGGCATAGGCGACCCCGGGGTCGGCCAGCAGCAGGCGCCAGCTGCCCGCGCCGACGTCGCGCAGGGTCTCGACGAGCAGCGGGCCCAGCAGCGCCAGCGCGGGGAGCGGGACGGCGAGGACGAGGAGTCGGCGGCGCGGCACCGCGACGGCGAGGAGCAGGACCAGCACGACCGAAGCCGGCAGCAGGACCGGCGCGCCGGCGGCCGCGACGGCCAGGGCGAGGCCGGCGCCCGCGGCGGCGGCGATGGAGCCGGCGTGGCTGCGGGTGTGGTCGGTGCGGGAAAGGTCGGCGTGGCCGGCCGTGGAGGCTTCGTGCTCGGGAGCGTCGGCATCGCCGACGGCGGAGGCACCGTGCGCGGCGCCGCGCGTGGGGACGGCTACCGCTCCCGATGTGGCGACGCCCTGCGGGGCAACGCCGCCCTGCGCGGCCGCTGCCGCCGGTGCCCCCGCGGCCTGTGCCCCTGCCGTCTGCGCGGCCCCTGCACCCTCCGCGGCCCCTGCCGCCTGCGCCCGCTCCGCCGCCTGCGCGGCCACGCGCTCCCGGCTCCGGGCGAGCGCGGTGCGCTTCGCGCCGGCGAGCCCGGGCAGGATGATGTCGCGCCGGTCCACGCCGACCGCCCGAGCGATCCCCAGGGCCACCCACGGCAGCATCACGTGCGCGACGACGGCGCCGAGGCGCCCCTGCCCGGTCCCGAGCAGCAGGGCCGGCGCGAGCGCCCACACGAGCGCCGCCCAGGCCCGGAGGCCGACGGAGCGGGTCGCCGCGCCGGCCGCGAACCAGGCGCCGACCCCGGCGAGCGGGATGGCGAGGACCACGAGCGCCGATATCAGGGGGTTCGCGGTCGCACCGAACGGTGCGACCAGCACCATGGCCACGGCGAGGACCTGCATCATCGGGTCCGCGGGGCCGGGGTTGCCGGCGCCGCCGGTGACCCAGCCGGAGCGGGCGGCGCGCCACACGTCGGCGAGGGTGGCGTCGGCGGGCAGCAGCGCCCCACCGGTCAGGGCGCCGCTGAGGACGACGGGCAGGTAGGTCGCCAGCGAGACGACGACAAGGAGGAGGGCCAGCAGCGACAGGGTCACCCGGCGCCGGTGGGCCAGCGCGGCGCGCTCGGCGATCTCGAGCTCGCTAGGCGCCTGGGCGGCGCGGCGCGCGGCGGCGGCCTGGCGGCGGACGTCGCGCTTGGCGCGCCGAATCTCGCCCGACGTGGCCTGCAACGGCCGGAGGGAGCGGGCGGGGATCCGCCGGGCCTGGCGCGAGCGGCGGCGCGCGGACCACAGGGCGCGCGGGCGGCCGAGGACCGCCAGGACGCTGGTCAGCTCCGCGGCCGCGAGACCAATCTCCTTGGTGGCCACGCGCGACAGGGCGCGCACCGGCGCGAGCACGAGGAACGCCACGACCAGCAGCGGCATGAGCGCGCCGGGGACGGCCACGAGGGCGTTGTGCAGCTGCGCGCGACGCCGGGCCGGGAACGACCGGCGCGGGTCGGGACCCTCGGGTGCGAGGGACGCGCCGCGGACCACCCCGCCGCCGCGCTGGCCCAGGAGGGAGGCCCGGGCGTGGAAGACGACGGCGGTGGGGACCACGACGACGCGGTGCCCGGCCAGGCGCGCGCGGCGGGAGAGGTCGAGGCCGTCGCCGAAGGGCCCGAGGACGGGGTCGGTGCCGCCGAGCTCGGTCCACACGTCCAGGCGCACCAGGGCGCCCGCGGTGCCGACGGCGAGGACGTCCTCGCGGTGATCGTGCTGCCCCTGGTCGATCTCGCCGGGCTCGATGTCCGCCACGCGGCGCCCGCTGCGGGTCGTGCGCAGGCCGACCTCGAGGAGCCGGTCGGGCTCGGACCAATCGCGCTGCTTGGCGCCCGCGATGGCCACCGATCGGCCGGACTCGGCGGCGTGCAGCAGCCGGTCGAGCGCCTCGGGCGCGGGCGCGGAGTCGTCGTGGAGCAGCCAGAGCCACTCGGGCCGCGCCTGGCGGTCCGGCTCCGTGCCGTGGGCCCCCACGGCGCGCATCTCCCCGGAGGTGATGGGCGAGAGCTCGCCGGTCAGCCCGGCCCACGACGCACCGGTGGCACCGGCCCCGAAGAGCGAGCCGCCGTGCGACCCCGTCAGGACGCCGCCCGGCCGCTTCGCCGCCCGGCGGGCCGCGCGCTCGATCAGCGCCGCGTACTCGACCAGGCCCTGGCGGACGGCCTCACCGAACGTGCCCGCCTCGGGCGCCCGCACCACCCGCACGCGGGCGACCTCCTCCAGGCCCGCGTCGGTCACGGCCTCCTGGACGGGGATGCCGGTGCCGAGGTCACGCCCGGGCGCCCCCACGTCGACCACGAGGACGACGTCGGGCGCATGGGTCTGCCCCGCGATCCCGGCGAGGGTGCGGGGCAGGTAGGCGGAGACGCCGGCGCTGACCACCACGGCGAGCGTGGAGGGTCGTGCGGGATGAACCGGGAGGGGAGAAGCCACAGGCAATTGTGCCGCCATAGGGCGGGCGCCTCAGACCGCGCGGCGCTTGAGCTTGCGACGCTCGCGCTCGGACAGGCCGCCCCAGATACCGAAGCGCTCGTCGTTGGCCAGCGCATACTCCAGGCACGCGGAACGTACCTCGCAGGAGGTGCACACGCGCTTGGCCTCGCGGGTGGAGCCGCCCTTCTCGGGGAAGAACGCCTCCGGGTCCGTCTGCGCGCACAGGGCGCGCTCCTGCCAGCCGAGGACGCCCTCGTCCTCGTCGTCCACCGCGTGGAGCAGGTGCAGGACGTCCGAGTCGACGACATGCTCGGCGGCGGCCGTGCCCGAGACCAGCGGACCCTCACCGAGAATGTTCCACACGGCGTTTCCCCCTCTTCCTCATGATTTCTCTAGTACCGAATTACACGCGTGTCATCCCCGGCAGTCAAGCCCGGAAGTGCTATAGACCGGCCGAAATTGTGGCCCAGGGCACCACTGCGGCGTGTCGTGCGGCGTGTCGTTATGGTTTCGCAACGTTGCCGTCCGGACCGTGACGCTCTGAAACTCGTCAACGTGCGACGGGAGAGGCGTCCTTTTTGAAGCGCCTTCGCCCAGTATGGCGAAGGAGGGCAGCCTGCGAACCCTTATCAGACGCCCCGTCCCGGCATTTGCGCCTAACTCGGCTGCGCCAGGGGCGCTGCTCGTGCGGGACAGGGCCACCGGGCGCGCGGGCCGGGTACGCCGCTCGCGCGGACAGGGCGCCAGCCGGGTGTAGCAGCCCCGGTCGCCACGCACTCTGCCCCTGCCGGCATCTCTCGACCCCGCGCGCCGGGCTCCGGACGCCCCATCCGGCCAAAGGTCGCTCGGGCAGCCAATAGGCTCGAGCGCATGACTTTTCCCGCGACGCTCCCCGGTCAGCTGCTGGACACCTTTCTCAGTTCCGGCGCCTCCAGCCCCCGCCTGACCTGGTACGGCGTCGGGGGCGAGCGCACCGAGCTTTCCGGGCGCGTCCTGGCCAACTGGGTCACCAAGGCGGCCAACCTGCTCGTGGAGGAGGCCGACGCCGAGCCCGGCACCAAGGTGGTCCTCGACCTGCCCGTGCACTGGCGGGCACTGGTCTGGGCGCTCGGGGCCTGGACCACCGGGGCCCAGCTGGTGCTGCCGGGCGCGGAGGACGTCGAGGACGACGTCGCCGTGGTCGTCACGACGCACCCGGACCAGGCGCCCGGCGCCGGCGCGGCCGACCTGGTCCTCGCCGTCGCCCTGCCCGCCCTCGCCATGCGCTGGGACGGCGCGGACCTGCCTTCCGGCGTCGTCGACGCCGCCGCCGAGCTCATGACCTACGGGGACCGCCTCGGCTACGTCAGCGAGCCCGAGGACGACGACCTCGCCCTGACCAGCGACGAGCTCGAGGCCACCTTCGGCGAGCTCGCGTCGTGGTCCGCGGGCAGCGGGGAGCTCGGCGAGCAGGAGGTCGAGGACAACGACGACGTCACGGAGATCCGGGTCCTCGTCTCCCCCACCTCCATGGAGAAGCTCCTGGAGCAGGCGCTGGCGGTGTGGCAGGCGCGCGGCTCCCTCGTGCTGGCCGAGCCCGGTACCCCCGCGGATGCGCTCGAGCGGATCGCCGAGGAGGAGCGCGTCGAGCTGCGCTGGTAGCTGCCGCCCGCGGGTGCTCGACAGCGGGCGGCCGGCGGCCGCCCGCCGCGCCGGACCTTCGCCGGCCGCGCCGGACCCTCGCCGGCCGCCCGCCGCGCCAGACCTACCGCCGCACGCCCAGCGTCTCCGTGCCGTTGCCGTCCCAGTCCCCGGTGAGGGCCTCGTCGCCGGGGTTCCCGTAGGCGAGCACCTGGTCCGCGGCCCCCGACGTCAGGAGGTTGCGGAGATAGAACTGGTTCCCGCGGCGCACCGCGAGCGTGTCCGTGCCGTTGCCGTCCCAGTCCCCCACCAGCACCTCGTCGCCGGGATTGCCGTAGCCCAGTACCACGTCCGCAACCCCCGACGTCAGCGAGTTGCGCAGGAAGAACTGGTTCCCACGGCGGACCGCCAACGTGTCGGTGCCGTTGCCGTCCCAGTCCCCCACCAGGACCACGTCGCCCGGGTTGCCGTAGCCCAGCACCACGTCCGCGACCCCGGAGGTCAGCGCGTTGCGCAGGTAGAAGACGTTCCCGCGGCGGACCGCCAACGTGTCCGTGCGGTTGCCGTCCCAGTCCCCCACCAGCACCTCGTCACCGGGGTTGCCGTACCCGACGACGACGTCCGCCGCCCCCGTGCTGTTGGAGTTGCGCAGGTAGAACGTCGCGCCGCGCCGCACGCCCGGGGTGTCCGACCGGTCCCCGTTCCAGTCGCCCATGAGGGCCTGGTCGCCGGGGTTGCCGTAGTCGAAGCGGAGGTCGGCGGCGCCCGTGAACCTGTTGTTGAGGAAGAAGCCGGTGGCACCGCCGTCGGGGACCGCGGGCGGGGCGGGGGCCCCCGCCGTCGGCGCCGCGTAGAGCAGCTTCTTCGGGTCCGCCGCGTCCGAGGGAACGAAGTCGACGGCCGTCGTCGCGGCGCTCAGCGCGGTCCACACCTGCGCGGGCGTGAAGCGCGGGTTCCGCTCGAGGATCCTGGCCGCCGCACCGGCCACGTGCGGGGACGCCATGGACGTCCCGCTGCCCTCGAGGCTGGCGGTGTCGGAGGTCGCCCAGGCGGACAGGACGGCGGCGCCGGGCGCGTACACGTCGGTGCACGACCCTCTGTTGGAGAAGCTCGCGATCGCGTCCGCGTTCGTCGACGCGTTGACGGTGATGGCCTCCGCCGTCCGCGCCGGGGTGGTCTGGCACGCCGACGTGCCGCCGTTGCCCGACGCCACGACGACCGTGATGTTGTCGTCGATCATCGTGCGGACGGCGGCGTCGACGGCGTCGCTCGCGGGGCCGCCCATGCTCATGTTGGCCACCGCCGGCGTGCCGGCGTCGTGGTTGCTCACGACCCAGTCGATGCCGCTGATCACGCCGGCGTTCGTGCCCGCGCCGTTGCAGTCCAGGACCCTCACCGGCACGATCTCGACCTGCTTGGCGACGCCGTAGGTGGTGCCGCCGAGCGTGCCGGCGACGTGGGTGCCGTGGCCGTGGCAGTCGTTGGTGCCGCCGCCGTCCGTGACCACCGAGAAGCCGGTGCCCACGCGGCCCACGAACTCGGTGTGGGTGGCGCGGATGCCGGTGTCGATGACGTACGCCGTGACGCCGTCCCCGGTGGTGTCGTACTCGTACGTCGTGCTCAGACCGCTGCGCTGGTCGATGCGGTCCAGGCCCCAGGGGGCCGCGGCCTGGACGGAGGCCACGCCCGGCGCGGCCGCCGGCGGCCCCCCGGTGACCGCGGCGCCGCCCGCCGCCATCGGGCCGAGGTCGTCCGGCAGGGAGACGGCGTAGTCGGGCTCCGCCCACAGCACCGACGGTGAGGTCTCCAGCTGGGCCGCGACGGCCTCGGCCGCCTCGGCGCTCATCGGCGCGTCGAGCCCCACCGTCCGCAGGCCCAGGCCGATCGCCTGGCCGATCTGGAGCTGGAGGTCCTGGACGAAGGCCGAGCCCGTGACCACGCCCGGGCCCTCGGTCGGGCCGACGCCGGGCGCGTAGGCGACGATCAGCCCCGCGACCTGCGCGCCGCCCGCGGCGGCCGGGGCCTGGGCGGCCGGCGCCTGGGCGGCCGGGGCGCCTCCCGGGGCCGCGGGGGCTTGGGCGGCCGGAGCCGGCGCGGCGACGGCGAGAGCGGCGAGCAGGGTGCCGGCGGCCAGGGAAGCCCCTCCGGTCCGGCGCCGCCACCGACCGGCTGAGTGCGGCGAAGTGGGGATACGTCCACGAGTGTCAGTCACGGTCACTCCCTTGCCGTCGCGGCTGGGGTCACGTCGTCGTGCCGCCAGCACCGCCGAAAGGCCACCAGCGCTACAGATCGGGACGCTAGACCCAGGCCGATCCCGCCCGGAGAGAAACGAAAGCCCCCCGAGCCCGCTCAAACCGTGTCCCCGAACCCCGTGCCGGACGTGTCCGAAAGTGCCCCGGCGGCGCCGGACATGGCGGCAGAATTGCCCGCGGACGCCGGTGGACGATCGGCTTCCGCGTGGGCGAGGCTATGATCCGGGCCGGTGCCACGGCCGGCCAACGCGAAGGGGGACGTACATGTCTGATCTCGAGATGCTCAACAGCGACATGCACGAGGCGTTCGACGACATCATCGACGAGACCCTCACCGACCCGGTCACCGGTCTCGACGTCGTCGTCGACGGGTTCGACGGACCGGCGACGATCCGCCTGGTCGTCCCGCTCGACTTCGACCACCCCGAGGCCGAGGACATCGAGGAGATCGACGAGGAGACGAAGCGTGTGCGGGGCGGGGAGGACCTGTGGGGCCCGCTCGTGACCGCGGCCCACGAGCTCTCCCACGCCGCCGATCCCGACCTCGTGCTCACCGAGGACGTCGACCTCGATGAGGCCGTGGAGGTCGACGTGGACGACGCGGAGGACGTGGACGGGGACGAGGACCTCGACGACGACCGGTGACCTCGCGCCGGCGGCCGCCCGTGGTGGCAGCCAACCGCGGCGTGGCCGGCGGTAGCCGCCCGGAGCTGGGCCGTCGGCGCGTGGCCCCGGCTACCGCCGGCGCACGCCCAGCGTCTGCGTGCCGTCGCCGTCCCAGTCGCCGACCAGCACCTCGTCGCCCGGGTTCCCGTAGCCGAACACGAGGTCGGCCACGCCCGACGTCATCGAGTTGCGGAGGTGGAACACGTGGCCCCGCCGGACGGCGAACGTGTCCGTGCCGCCCCCGTCCCAGTCCCCCACCAGCACGTCGTCACCCCAGTCGCCGTAGGTGACGACGACGTCCGCGACGCCGGACGTCATCGAGTCCCGCACGTGGAACTGGTTGCCGCGGCGCACCGCGAACGTGTCCGCGCCGTCACCGTCCCAGTCCCCCACCAGCACGTCGTCACCCCAGTCGCCGTAGGTGACGACGACGTCCGCGACGCCCGGCGTCATCGAGTCCCGCACGTGGAACTGGTTGCCGCGGCGCACCGCGAACGTGTCCGCGCCGTCACCGTCCCAGTCCCCCACGAGGACGACGTCCCCCGGGTCGCCGTAGGTGACGACGACGTCCGCGACGCCGCCGCCGGCGGAGTTGCGGAGGAAGAAGGTCGCCCCGCGCCGCACCCCCACGGTGTCGGTGCCGTCACCGTCCCAGTCGCCGACGACGACCTCGTCGTCCGCGTTGCCGTAGGCGAAGTGGACGTCGGCGGTGCCCGAGAAGTTGTTGTTGAGGAAGAACCCGGTGTCCGCCGGCGCCGGTGCCGCCGGGACGCCCGGCGCGTCGGGCGCCGCCGGGACGCCGGGCGCGGCGCGCGCGGCCGGCGCGCCGGGTGCGGCCGGCGCGTCCGGTGCGGCCGGCGTGGGTGAGCCTGCGGCCGAGGCGGTGTACAGCAGCTTCTTCGGGTCACTGGGGTCCGCGGGCCGGAAGTCGATGGTCGTGGCCGAGCCGCCGATCGCGCCCGCCACCTGGGCCGGGGTGAGGGCGGGGTCCGCGTCGAGGAGCCGGGCCACGGCCCCGGCCACGTGGGGCGCCGCCATCGACGTCCCGTCCCCCACCGCGAGCGCCGTGTCCGAGTCGCCGAACGCCGAGACGATGCCCACGCCGGGGGCGTACACGTCCGCGCACGCGCCGTAGTCGGAGAACGACGCCGGGGCGTCGGCGCGCGTGGACGCGCTGACCGTGATCGCCGCCGGCACCCGGGCCGGGCTCACGTCGCACGCCGGGACGCCGTCGTTGCCGGAGGCGACCACGACCGTGATCCCGTCGGCGATGAGGGCGCCCACGGCGGCGTCGACGGCCGCGCTCGCCTCGCTCATGATGCTGATGTTGACCACCGCGGGAGCGCCGGCGCGGTGGTGCGCCAGCACCCAGTTCAGGCCGGCGATGAGCCCGGAGGTGGTGCCCTCGCCGCCGCAGCCGAGCACGCGCACCGGGACGAGCGTGACGGCCTTGGCGACGCCGTAGGTCGTGCCCCCGACGGTCCCGGCGATGTGGGTGCCGTGGCCGCCGCAGTCGGCGGTGCCACGGCCGTCGGTGATCGCGGAGAACCCGCCGACGACGCGGCCGGCGAGGTCGACGTGGGTGGGCCGGACCCCCGTGTCCACGATGTACGCGGTGACGCCGGCGCCGGTGGTGTCGTAGCGGTACTGCCCGTCGAGGCCGCGCCGCTGGTCGATGCGGTCCAGGCCCCACGGCGGCACGCTCTGGATCGCCTGGAGGCCGACGGTGCCGGCGGGCGAGAGCGGCCGCGCGTCCTCGGCGGCGGCGCCGCGGTCCTCCGGCAGGGTGACGACGTAGTCCGGCTCGGCCCAGGCCACCAGCGGCGAGCGGGCCAGCTGGGCGGCGACCTGCTCCGCCCGCCCGAGAGCGACCGGCTCGGCCAGCTCCACCGTGCGCAGCCCGCGGCCGAGCGACACCCCCGGCTCGAGCTCGACGTCCGGCACCTTCGCCGAGCCGGTCACCGCCCCGTTGGCCTCGGTCGCCCGGACGCCCGGCTCGTAGGCGACGATCAGCCCGCTCACCTTCGGGTCCGGCTCTGCGCCGGGGGGCGCGGTGGCCGCTGGCGGGGTGGCGTCGGGCAGGGCGGCCCCGGGCGAGGCAGCGCCCGACGCCGGAGCAGGGCTCGGCATGACGTCGCCGCCCGACGCCGGAGCAGGGCTCGGCACGACGTCGCCGCCCGACGCCGGACCAGGGCTCTGCACGACGTCACCGCCCGACGCCGGGTCAGCGCTCGGTGCCGGGGATTCGGTCAGCGCCGGGTCCGGGCTCACCGCGCCGGGCACCCGGCCCTCCGAGCCACCGGCGGGGCTCATGAGGGCGCCCGCGGTGCCCGCGGCACCCTCGGTGTCCGCGGCACCCTCGGTGTCCGCGGCACCCTCGATGCTCGCCGGCGCGGGCAGCTCGGCCGACGCCGACGCCGACCCCGCCGCGGGCCCGGCGGGCCCCACCGCCATCAGCAGCCCGGTCGCGAGCACGGCGCAGGAGGTGATGAAGCGCCGTCGCGCGACCCGCCCAGAGGAGGGCCACCAGCGCGCTGCCCGATGATCGGTCACACCACGACAGTAGTAGGAAAACGGACGGTAATCGTCGATCTGTTACGGCACGTCGGCCTGGACGAGGGTTCCGGTGCCGTGGACGAACACGCGCCCCTCGTCGGCGCGGACGAAGACGGCCTGCCCGCGCTCGAGCCGGACGCGCTCCTCGGCGGTGGCCACGTCCGCGGTGCCGTCCAGGCACAGCAGGATGCGCGGGCCGCGGCCGGGCAGCGGGTGCCGGGGGCCGTCGGGCAGGTCGGCGAGGTCGGTGATGGAGAGCTCGAAGTCGTCGACCGGCGCGTAGAACACCCGCGTGGCCCCGTGGAAGACCTCTGGCGCGGGACGGATGGGCGGCGCCGCGACGTAGTCGACGCACTCGAGCATCTCCGCCACGTCGATGTGCTTGGTCGTCAGCCCGGCGCGCAGCACGTTGTCCGAGGAGGCCATGATCTCCACGCCCACGCCCGAGAGGTAGGCGTGCACGCCACCCGCGGGGATGAAGAGCGCCTCGCCGGGCTGCAGGGTCACGGGGTTGAGCAGCAGCGAGGCCACGACCCCGGGGTCGCCCGGGTAGGCCTCGGCGAGCATGACCACGGTCCCGTCCGCGCGCGGGGACGGCGAGCCGGCGGCCAGCCGGGCGGCGCAGGCGGCGGCGACGGCCTGCACCTGCGCGGCCGGCGGGCGGGTCGCCGGGGCGAGGAGCGTCGTGAACGCCTGCCGCACGCCCTCCGCCGACGTGTCCGAGCGCAGGATGCGGTGCAGCTCCCGGGCGAGCGGCACGTCCAGGTCGACGAAGAGCTCGGCCGCGCGGCGCGGCGCCCGGAACCCGCACATCGCCTCGAACGTGGTGAGGGCGTAGACGAGCTCGGGCTTGTGGTTGGGGTCGCGGTAGTTGCGGTGCGGCGCGTCGCGCGGCGTCCCGGCGGCCTCCTCGGCGGCGAACTGCTCCCGCGCGCGCTCCAGGCTCGGGTGCACCTGCAGGGAGAGCGGGCGCTCCGGGGCGATGAGCTTGAGGAGGTAGGGCAGGTGGGCGCCGAAGCGGGAGACCACGTCCTCGCCGAGCGTGCCCACCGCGTCCGCCGCGATGAGCGCGCGCAGGTCCGCGGCGGTGGGCGGTTGGTCGTGCTCGGCGAGCCCGACGGCGGACCCGCCGGCCGCGCCCCCCGCCCCGCGAGCGTGAGCGGTCAAGTCCTCGCGCACACCGCCCCTCGTCGCGTGAGCGGTCAAGTCCTCGCGCACACCGCCCCTCGTCGCGTGAGCGGTCAAGTCCTCCCGGGCCGCCGCGGCGCCGTCCGCGCCCTCGCCGACCTCGTCGCCCTCGCCGGACCCGTCCGCCGCCAGCCGCGCGGCGCCCGCCGGGTGTGCCCCGAACCACAGCTCCGCCACGGGCCGGCCGGTCGCGGGAGTGCCCATGAGGTCCGGGATCGCGCGGCTCGATCCCCATGCGTAGTCACGCCCCACGCCCGTCAACCTGTGCACGCGCACCTCCCGTTTGGTCCAGGGCCCAACCGTAACGTTGAAGATGCGCCAGACTGTGTGGATGCGCGGAATCATTTTGGCCGGCGGGTCCGGCACGCGGCTGCACCCGATCACGCAGGGCGTGAGCAAGCAGCTCGTGCCCGTGTACGACAAGCCGATGGTCTACTACCCGCTGAGCACGCTCATGCTGGCCGGCATCCGCGACGTGCTGGTGATCACCACCCCGCACGACGCCCCCTCGTTCCACCGCCTCCTAGGCGACGGCTCGCAGTTCGGCATCAGCATCTCCTACACGGTCCAGGAGGTGCCCAACGGCCTGGCCCAGGCCTTCGTCCTCGGGGCGGACTTCGTGGGCGACGACGCCGCGGCCCTGGTGCTCGGGGACAACATCTTCTACGGCCCCGGCATGGGCACCACGCTCGGGCGCTTCAGCCACATCGACGGCGGGGCGGTGTTCGCCTACCACGTCGCCGACCCGACGGCGTACGGCGTCGTCGAGTTCGACGAGAGCTTCACGGCGGTCTCCCTCGAGGAGAAGCCGGCCCAGCCGCGGAGCTCGTACGCCGTGCCGGGCCTGTACTTCTACGACAATGACGTGGTGGAGATCGCCAAGAGCCTCGAGCCCTCGGCCCGCGGGGAGTACGAGATCACCGACGTCAACCGCGCCTACCTCGAGCAGGGCCGTCTGCAGGTGGAGGTCCTGCCCCGCGGCACCGCGTGGCTCGACACCGGTACGTTCGACTCCCTCGCCGACGCCACCGCGTTCGTGCGCACCGTCGAGGCGCGGCAGGGCCTGAAAATCGGCTGCCCTGAAGAGGTCGCGTGGCGCCAGGGGTTCCTCACCGACGACGAGCTGCGCGAGCGGGCCGAGCCCCTGCGCAAGTCCGGCTACGGCGCCTACCTGCTCGGGCTGCTCGACCACGACGCGTGAGTGCCACCGATCCCGACCTCGTGCCCGACCAGCCCGTGAACCACCCGGAGGCCAAGGCCCCATCCGGCTCCAGCAATGCCCTGAAGGTGGCCGTCGGCCTCATGATCTTCGGGCTGTCCAGCTTCGTCTTCCTCGGCCTGTCCGGGCGCGACCTCGGCCCCGCCCTCGCCGCACCCGTCTCGGTGGCCTGGACGATCCTCAACGCCGTCGGCATCGGCCTGTTCATGCCCCTCGAGCAGGAGGTCGGGCGGCAGATCTCGGCCGCCCGCGCGCGGGGGGCTCTCCGGCGCCCGCCGCTGCCGCGCGTGACCCGCTACGCCGTCGGCGCGGTGCTCGCCCTCGCCGTCGTGGCCCTGGTGGGCATCGTCCCGATCTCGGACACGTTCCTCGGCGGCTCCCGCGGACTCGTCGTCGTCCTCGTCCTCGCGCTGGCCGCGCAGGCGCTGGAGTACTACGCGCGCGGCATCCTCGCGGGCACCGGCCGCTTCCGCCGGTACAGCACCCAGCTCGCCGTAGACGGCGGAGCCCGGATCGTGCTGAGCGCGCTCGTCTTCCTCGCGCCGGCCGCCTCGCCCGTGCTCTACGGCGCCGTCCTGGTGGCCAGCCCCCTCATCGCGACGCTCACCACCATCCCGCTGCGCGAGCTCCTCGGCCGGGGCCAGGGCGCGGCGGCCTCGGCGGGTGCCGGAACCGCCGAGCGCACCCCCGGCACCGCCGCCGCGGCCGACGGCGGCGCACCCGCCGGCACCGCCGGCCAGCCCCTCGCCCCGCTCGTCGTCACCTCGGTGAGCGGTCAACTCCTCGCCAACGCCGGGCCGCTGGCGATCGCGGCCATCTCCTCGGCCGCGGAGCAGGCGACCACCGGCCAGTTCGTCGCGGCCGTGACCATCGCCCGGATCCCGCTGTTCCTCTTCGCCGCCGTGCAGGCCGTCTACCTGCCCTCGCTCGCCGCGCACGTGACCACCGGCCGCGTCGAGGACTTCCGCCGCTCCGTGCGTGCCGGCGCCCTGGCGACGGCGGCCCTCGGCGGCGCGGGCGTGCTCGGCGTGGCGGTCCTGGGCCGCTGGGCGATGCAGCTGGTCTACGGGCCCGAGTTCGACATCTCCCGCCTCGACATCACCCTCATCGCGCTGTCCGGCGGTCTGTTCATGGGCGCCCAGCTCCTCGTGCAGGGCCTCCTCGCGCACCAGGTCGACGCCCTCGTCGCGTGGGGCTGGGGGCTCGGGATCGCCGTCACCGTGGCGACCCTCTTCCTGCCGCTGGCCACGACCACCACCGTCGCCGTCGCCCTGTGCACGGGCTCCGCCGCCGCGCTGCTCTTCTTCGCCGCCGCCCTCCGCCGCACCATGCGCGGCTGGGCGGGCGCGCCCCGCCGCCACTCCTCGGAGGAACGATGACCCTTCAGCTCAGCGTGATCATGCTCGCCTACGGCGAGGAGGAGTGGCTCGGCGCCGCCGTCGACGCCGTGCTCGCCTCGACCGGGGTGTCGCTGGAGATCGTCCTCGTCGACAACGGGTGCACGACGTCGGCGGTCGCCGACGTGACGGGACGCCCCGGGGTGCGGGTCGTGCGCCCCGAGAAGAACCTCGGCTTCGCCGGCGGGGTCAACCTCGGCGCGCGGGAGAGCCGCGCCCCGTTCATCGCGATGGTGAACTCCGACGCGGAGGTCGAGCCCGACTGCCTGCGCCTGCTCGTCGAGCGCGCCGCCGACGAGTCCGTCGGCATCGCCGGGGCCCTCGTCCTCCTCGCCGACCGGCCCGACAAGGTCAACTCCGCCGGCAACCCCCTGCACGTGCTCGGCCTGAGCTGGGCCGGGCGCATGGACGAGGACGCCGCCCTCGTCCCCGACCGGGCCGACGTCGCCTCCGCGAGCGGCGCCACCCTGGTGATGCGCCGCTCGGTCTGGACCCACCTGCGCGGCTTCCCCGACGAGTTCTTCGCCTACCTCGAGGACCTGGAGCTCTCCTGGCGGTGCTGGCAGCAGGGCCTGCGGGTCGAGGTCCTGGCCGCCGCGCGGGTGCGCCACCACTACGAGTTCGGCCGCTCGCCGCTCAAGATGTACCTGGTCGAGCGCAACCGGCTGCTCTTCCTGCTCACCTGCCACGAGGTCAAGACGCTGCTGCTGCTGGCCCCGCCGCTGCTCGCCTTCGAGGTCGCGCTCCTCGCGGTGGCGGCCTCGCAGGGCTGGGCGAGGCAGAAGCTGCGCTCGTGGGGCTGGGTGCTGCGCCACCCGGGCTGGATCCGCCGTCGCCGGGCGTTCGTGCAGGCGGAGCGCACCGTGCCCGACCGGGAGCTGACGCCGCTGCTCTCGGACACCTTCGACCCCGTCGCGATGGACCTGCCGGCGGCGGCGCAGCCGCTCCAGAAGGTGCTGCAGGGGTACTGGCGCCTGGTGCGCCCGCTGGTCTGACGGCGGAGCGGACGACGGGGGCGTGCCCGCGCCGTGCGGCGCCCGCGCCGTGCGGCCGGCGGCCGGTCAGCCCCGGTCGGGCTCGGCCGGCGCGCCCGAAACGGCGTCGATGTCCGGGCGCTCCTCGCGGTC
>NZ_RXOZ01000037.1 GCF_003991205.1 Georgenia sp. SYP-B2076
CCCCGGCGCCCGCGCCGACCACAGCCCCGACGGCGCCCAGCCCGGCCCCCGTCGTCACCACGCCGCCCGCCCCGCGGCCGGCGCCCAGCCCGGCGCCCGCGCCCAAGCCGGCCCCGGCGCCCGTCGCGCCCGCCCCGGCTCCCAGTGGCGCCGGCGAGGTGGCGATCGCCTGGGCGCGGCAGCAGATCGGCACCCCCTACGGCTGGGGCGCCGTCGGCCCCGACTCCTACGACTGCTCCGGCCTGACGATGCGCGCGTTCCAGCAGGCCGGCATCAACCTGCCCCGAACCAGCCGCGCGCAGTACGGCGCCGGCTCGAAGGTCCCGGTGAGCCAGCTCGCCGTCGGCGACCTGGTGTTCTGGTCCAACAACGGCTCGGCGTCAGGCATCTACCACGTGGCCATCTACACGGGCGGCAACATGCGGCTGCACGCGCCGCGGCCCGGGACACCCGTGCAGGAGGTCTCGATGATGTCCACCGGGCTCATGCCCTACGGCGTCCGCGTCTGACCCGCGCCGACGCGCGCGCCCACCCGGGCGCCGGCACAGCACGAGGCCCCGCCGTCCCGGCGGGGCCTCGTCGGCTCAGACGCGCGGCGCGCCGGCGTCCCCGGCACCCGTCGGATCGGCGTGCCCGGCGTCGCCGCTGCCGGTGTGGGCGGCGTGCCCGGCGCCGGCGTGGTCGTAGTAGCCGGTCTCCTTGGCGCGCTGGTAGGAGCGGCGGATCTCCTCCTCGGCCTCCTCACGCCCGGTCCAGTGGGCGCCCTCGACCGACTTGCCCGGCTCGAGGTCCTTGTAGACCTCGAAGAAGTGCTGGATCTCCAGGCGGTGGAACTCGCTGACGTCCTCGATCTCGGTGCGCCAGGAGGCGCGCTGGTCCGCGGCCGGCACGCACAGGACCTTGTCGTCGCCGCCGGCCTCGTCCCGCATGCGGAACATGCCCACCGCGCGGCACCGGATGAGGCAGCCCGGGAACGTCGGCTCCTCCAGCAGGACGAGGGCGTCGAGCGGGTCGCCGTCCTCGCCCAGCGTGCCCTCGATGAAGCCGTAGTCGTCGGGGTAGCGCGTGGACGTGAAGAGCATCCGGTCGAGCCGGATGCGCCCCGTCTCGTGGTCCACCTCGTACTTGTTGCGGTTCCCCTTGGGAATCTCGATCGTGACGTCGAACTCCACGGCTTCCCTTCCTCCGCCCCCGACGACCGCGGCCGTCAGCGGGGCACTGTGTGCGCGCCCGGCACTGAGCTGACGGGACACTCCTGGGCACTAGTGTGTCGCACGAGAGGGGGCTCGTGCGCGGACACGGCCCTGAAACGGTTCTGGCGGGAGGTGCGGTGGCTCGACGACGCACCGCCTGGACCGCCGTCGGCGCCGTCGCCCTGCTCCTCGGCGGGTACGGCGTGGCGGACGCCGCGGACATCGTGCCCGGGGTGCTGACCACCGGCCCGGCCCCGGCCGATCCCGCGACCTTCCCCGCCGTCACGCTCCCCGGGGGCGCGCCGGCCGCGCCCGCCGTGGCCGGCCCGGACGCCGAAGCCCCGGTGCCCGGCACCGCCGCGCTGGAGACCCGGGCCCGGTCCCTGACCGAGGACCCCCGGATGGCGGGCGCCGCCGGCATCGTGGTGGCCGACGCCGTCACCGGCGCGACCCTGCTGGATGCCGACGGCGCCACCGCGCGCGTCCCGGCCTCCTCGCAGAAGCTGCTCACGGCCGCGGCGGCGCTCGACGCCCTCGGGGCCGCGCGGACCCTGACGACGTCCGCGGTCCAGGCCGGGAAGGACTCCGTGGTGCTCGTCGGGGGCGGCGACGTCATGCTCGCCGCCGGCGCGGGCGACCCGGGTGCCGTGATGGGCCGCGCCGGCCTGGGTGACCTCGCCGCCGAGACCGCCGCGGCGCTGCGCGCGCAGGGGCTCACCAGCGTCGGCGTCGGCCTCGACGACCGCCTCTTCACGGGCCCGCTGTACGCCTCGGACGTCACCGGCACCGACCGGAGCTTCGTGATGCCGGTCCAGGCCCTCGCCGTGGAGACGGGGCAGGGCGGAGGCGGCGCCGCCGAGGACCCGGCCCTGGACGCGGCGCGGACCTTCGCGGCGGCCCTGGCCGCGCAAGGTGTCACGGTGCGCGGCGACGTCGGCCGCGCCGCCGCCCCCGCGGACGCCGCCGCGCTCGCCGAGGTCCGCTCGGCGCCCGTGGGGGAGCAGGTGCGCTACGCCCTGAAGCACTCCGACAACTCGGTCACCGAGGTGCTGGCCCGCCTGGTCGCCGTGGAGCGGGGCGACACGGCGGACTTCGCCGGCGCGACGGCCGCCGTCCTCGCGCAGCTGGACGAGCTCGGCGTGGACGTGTCCGGGGTGCACCTGGAGGACGGCTCCGGGCTGAGCATGACGAACCGCGTGCCGCCCGCCGTGCTCGCGGACGTGCTCCTGACGGCGCTCGACCCGGAGGCCACCTCGCTGCACGGCCTCCCCCCGTCGCTGCCCGTGGGCGGCCTCGACGGCACCCTCGACGGCCGGTTCTCCGGCGGGTCGGCGGGGATCGTGCGCGCCAAGACGGGGACGCTCAACCAGGCCATCAGCCTGAGCGGGACGGTGGTCGACGCCGACGGCCGGCTGCTCGTGTTCGCCGTCCTCACGGACTCCCTGCCGCTCGGCACCGCGCTCGACGCGCGCGCCGCCGTCGACGACTGGGTCGACGGGCTCGCGGCGTGCGGGTGCGCCTGAACCATTACGTTAGGCCCATGAGCAGCGCCGTCGACTGGCAGGTGGCCGTGCGCCGCGCCGGGACCCTCACCCCGCCGGGGCCCCGCGGCTCGCGTGCGGAGCTCCGCGCCCTGATCCAGGTGCTGCGCAGCGCCGGCGCCGAGGCGCCCCTGCACGTGGGGGAGATCACCGGGCTGCGTGCCGCGGCGCGGCGCGCCGCCGAGGTCCCGGTCTACGTGGTCGACCGGCCCCGGTGGGCGCAGGCGAACGTCGAGATGTTCGCCCAGCTCACCGACGGGCTCCTGCCCACCTCCCGCCTGCCCGGGTCGGCGCGCATGGCGGGGGAGGAGATGGGCGTGATGCTCGCCGTCCTGGCCCCCAAGGTGCTGGGCCAGTTCGACCCCTTCACGCCGGCCGGCCCCTCGCCGGGGCGGCTCGTGCTCGTCGCCCCCAACGTCCTCAAGGTCGAGCGCGAGCTCGACCTGGACGCCATGGACTTCCGGATGTGGGTGTGCCTGCACGAGCAGACCCACGCCGTGCAGTTCGCCGCCGCGCCGTGGCTGGCCGGCCACCTCTCCTCGCGGATGCGGGCCCTGGTCGAGGGCGTCTCCTCGGCCGAGGAGGGCTCCGAGCGCCTCGGCCGCGCGCTGCGCGCCATCGTGGACACCCTCGCCTCAGCCTTCTCCGGCCCCGGTGACGTCCCCTCCCACGAGGTGGGCGGCCCGCTCGTCGAGGCATTCCTCAGCGACTCCGAGCGCGCCGCGATGGGCGAGGTCGTGGCGGTGATGAGCCTGCTCGAGGGGCACGCCGACGTCGTCATGGACGCGGTGGGCCCCGCCGTCCTGCCCTCGGTCCGCCGGATCCGCGCCGCCTTCGAGAAGCGCCGGGACGGGACCTCCGCGCCCGACGTCCTGCTGCGCCGCCTGCTCGGCATGGACGCCAAGGTGGCCCAGTACCGCAACGGCGCCAAGTTCGTGCGCGCCGTCGTGAGCCGGGTCGGCCACGACGGGCTCAACGCCGTGTGGACCTCGCCGGAGCAGCTGCCGAGCGCGGCCGAGGTCGCCGACCCGGGGGCGTGGGTCCGCCGCGTGCACGGTTAGGTGGCCGGACCCCACCCCGACGTCGCGGCCGCACGCGCCGGGGTCCGGCGCGTCCTGGCCGACCTGCCGCCCGGCGCCCGCGTCCTCGTGGCCTGCTCCGGCGGCGCCGACTCCCTCACGCTCGCCGCCGCGACGGCGTTCGTCGCGCCCCGGGAGGGCTGGTCGGCCGGCGCCGTGGTCGTCGACCACCGGCTCCAGCCCGGGTCGGGGCAGGTCGCGCGCGGCGCCGCGGAGCAGTGCCGCCGGCTGGGCCTCGAGCCGGTCCTGGTGCGCCCGGTCGAGGTCGTCGGCGGGGCGCGCGGCAGCGGCGCCGGGGGACCGGAGGCGGCCGCGAGGGACGCCCGGTACGCCGCCCTCACGCAGGCCGCCGGGGACGCCGGCGCAGTCGCCGTGCTCCTGGGGCACACCCTCGACGACCAGGCCGAGACGGTCCTGCTCGGCCTCGCGCGCGGCTCCGGCGCGCGCTCCCTGGCGGGCATGGCCACGGTGCACGGGCTCTGGCGGCGCCCCTTACTGGCCATGCGGCGCGCCCAGACCGAACAGGTGTGCCGCGTGCTCGGCCTGGACTACGTGCGGGACCCCGCGAACAGCGCGGACGGGCCCTGGCGCGCCGCGGACGGCACGGCGCTGCGCCGCGCCGCGCTCCGCGAGCGGGTGCTGCCCGCGCTCGTGGGCGCCCTCGGGCCCGGTGTCGTCCCCGCGCTCGGGCGGACCGCGGCCCAGCTCCGGCGCGACGGCGACCTCCTCGACCGCCTCGCCGACGACCTGCTCCACCGCGCACTGCTGGGCCGGCCGCCCGTCGAGCTCGACGTCGCCGTGCTGGGCGGCGCGCACCCGGCGCTGCGCACGCGCGCCCTGCGCTCGGCCGCGCTGCTCGCCGGGGCGGCGCCGGGCGCGCTCGCCGCCGTCCACGTCGAGGCCCTCGACGCCGTGGTCTCGGCCTACCACGGGCAGGGTCCCCTCCAGCTGCCCGGCGGCGTCACCGCCACCCGCAGGTGTGGCAGGCTGACACTCGCTGCTCACGACGGCCACGGCCGGGCGTGAGCCGGCGAGGTGGTCGTGGTCGCGCCACCGGACGAGCTCGGAAAGGGGCGCAGTGGACGCGCAGGACATGGGGCAGGACCTGGAGAAGGTCCTCGTCAGCCAGGAGCAGATCGAGGCACGGCTGGACGAGATGGCTGCGGACATCGACGCGGACTACGCCGGCAAGGACCTGTTGCTCGTGGGGGTGCTCCGCGGCGCCGTCATGGTGATGGCGGACCTCTCGCGCCGCATCCATGTCCCGGTCCAGATGGACTGGATGGCAGTCTCCTCCTACGGCTCCGGGACCAAGTCCTCCGGCGTGGTGCGCATCCTCAAGGACCTCGACTCCGACCTGCACGGGCGTGACGTGCTCATCGTCGAGGACATCATCGACTCCGGGCTCACCCTGTCCTGGCTGGTCGCCAACCTCCGCTCCCGGGGGCCCGCGTCCGTCGAGATCGCCACGCTGCTGCGCAAGCCCGAGGCCGCGAAGGTGCAGGTCGACGTGCGCTATGTCGGCTTCGACATCCCCACCGAGTTCGTGGTCGGCTACGGCCTCGACTACGCCGAGCAGTACCGGAACCTGCCGTTCGTCGGGACGTTGGCGCCGCACGTCTACGGCGGCTGAGCCCGACGCGGCGGCTCCGCGGGTGCCGCCGGCCCGGGGAACCGCGAGGAGCCTTGGAACAGCGCCGGGGCGTCGGGCGTTGTCCCGTGCATGCCCTGCGCGAACACGAGGGGCGAGCCCGGCCATCGGTCAGGTTTGTCATATACCGTCGGGCGATGACCGTGCGACCAGGAGGGACCGGGCTTAAAGCCCATACTCGATGAACGCCAAGAAATTGCTCCGAGGGCCACTGATCTGGATCCTCATCATGCTCCTCCTCGTCTCGATGGGGTGGTCGCTCCTGGGGCAGGGCAGCACCCAGCGGATCGACACCTCCCAGGGTCTCGAGCTGCTCGCCGGCGACACCGTCAAGCAGGTGGAGATCACCGAGGGCACCCAGCGGGTGCGCATGACGCTGTCCGAGCCGTACAAGGCGCCGGACAGCGAGGGCGGGACCGTCGACAAGGGCACGTCCGTCGAGTTCTCCTACGTCGAGCCGCAGGGCCCGGGCGTCATCCAGGCCGTCGAGAACGCCGCACCCGAGCAGGGCTACAACTCCGTGGTCCCCACGACGTCGGTGTGGACGTCGCTGATCACGTTCCTGCTGCCGATGCTCATCATCTTCGTCGTCTTCTGGTGGCTGCTGTCCCGCTCGCAGGGCGGCGCCGGCGGCATGATGAAGTTCGGCAAGTCCAAGGCCAAGCTGGTCTCCAAGGAGACCCCGCAGGTCACGTTCGACGACGTCGCCGGCGAGAACGAGGCCGTCGAGGAGCTCCAGGAGATCAAGGAGTTCCTCGCCGAGCCCGCGAAGTTCCAGGCCGTGGGCGCCAAGATCCCCAAGGGCGTGCTGCTCTACGGGCCGCCCGGGACGGGCAAGACGCTCCTGGCCCGCGCCGTCGCCGGCGAGGCCGGGGTGCCGTTCTTCTCCATCTCCGGCTCGGAGTTCGTCGAGATGTTCGTCGGCGTGGGCGCGTCCCGCGTGCGCGACCTCTTCGAGCAGGCCAAGGCCAACGCGCCGGCCATCATCTTCGTGGACGAGATCGACGCCGTCGGCCGTCACCGCGGCGCGGGCCTGGGCGGCGGGCACGACGAGCGCGAGCAGACCCTCAACCAGCTCCTGGTCGAGATGGACGGCTTCGACGTCAAGACCAACGTCATCCTCATCGCCGCGACCAACCGCCCCGACGTCCTGGACCCCGCGCTGCTGCGCCCCGGCCGGTTCGACCGGCAGGTCTCCGTCGAGGCACCGGACATGCACGGGCGCGCCGCGATCCTCCACGTCCACGCGAAGGGCAAGCCCATGGCCCCCGGCGTCGACCTGGGCATGGTGGCCAAGCGCACGCCCGGGTTCACCGGCGCGGACCTGGCCAACGTCCTCAACGAGGCCGCGCTGCTGACCGCCCGCTCCAACGCCCAGCTCATCGACGACCGTGCCCTGGACGAGGCCATCGACCGCGTTGTCGCCGGCCCGCAGAAGCGCACGCGCGTGATGAACGAGAAGGAGCAGAAGGTCACCGCCTACCACGAGGGAGGGCACGCCCTCGCGGCGTCGGCCCTGCGGTACACCGACCCCGTCACGAAGGTCACGATCCTGCCGCGCGGCCGCGCCCTCGGCTACACGATGGTCATGCCCAGCGAGGACAAGTACTCCACGTCCCGCAACGAGCTCCTCGACCAGCTCGCCTACGCCATGGGCGGGCGCGTCGCGGAGGAGATCGTCTTCCACGACCCCACCACCGGCGCCTCGAACGACATCGAGAAGGCGACGGCGCTCGCCCGCAAGATGGTCACCGAGTACGGCATGAGCGCGCGCGTCGGCGCGATCAAGCTGGGGCAGACGCAGGGCGAGCCCTTCCTCGGCCGTGACATGGGCCACCAGCGCGACTACTCCGACGACGTCGCCCGCATCGTCGACGAGGAGGTCCGCCAGCTCGTGGAGAACGCCCACGACGAGGCCTGGGAGATCCTCACCCAGTACCGCGACGTCCTGGACCACCTCGTCCTCGAGCTGCTGGAGCACGAGACCCTCAACCAGGCGGAGCTCGCCCGGGTCTTCGCCCCCGTGGTCAAGCGGCCCGCCCGGCCGGTGTGGCTCTCGTCCGAGGACCGTCAGGTGAGCACGATCCCGCCCGTGCAGACGGCGGCCGAGGTGGCCCGGCACGAGCAGATGCTGCCCCAGGACGAGATGGCCGCCGCGGGGGAGACCGCGCTCGGGGACCACGCCCCGGTCGGCCAGATCCCCGAGGACGGCCGGGTCGGCGGCGCGGCGGAAGGCCTGTGAGCGGACCGCACGAGGCCGTGCCCGGCAACTTGCCGCGCCCGCCCGGGGACTCGCCGCGCCCGCCCGGCGACGGCCGGGCACGCCGGCCCTACGACGCCGACGGCGTGCGCCGGGCCGTACGTGACCTGCTCGTGGCCGTGGGGGAGGACCCGGAGCGCGACGGCCTCGCCGGCACGCCCGAGCGCATGGCGCGGGCCTACGCCGAGATGTTCGCCGGCCTCACCGAGGACCCCGCCGACCACCTTGACGCCGTCTTCGACATCGGCCACGAGGAGATGGTCATCGTCCGGGACATCCCGCTGTACTCGATGTGCGAGCACCACCTCCTGCCGTTCCACGGCGTCGCCCACGTCGGCTACATCCCGGCCGCGGACGGGCGGGTGACAGGGCTGAGCAAGATCGCCCGGCTCGTGGAGGGGTTCGCCCGCCGTCCGCAGGTCCAGGAGCGGCTGACCACCCAGATCGCCGACGCCCTCGTCGACCGGCTCCACCCCGGCGGCGTGCTCGTCGTCATCGAGGCCGAGCACCTGTGCATGTCCATGCGCGGGGTGCGCAAGCCCGGCTCCCGGACCCTGACCTCGGCCGTCCGCGGCCAGATGCGCAACGTGGCCACCCGCGCCGAGGCGATGAGCCTCATCCTGGGCCACCGCGGCTGAGGCCGGCCCGGTCCGACGCCGAGACCCGTGAGCCGGTTGCCGCCCTGACTTATAGCCTGGACGGATGAGCACCCCGACCGCCTGGACCACGCCCAGCCCGCTCCCGCAGGCACTGCAGGAGACCGGGCGGACGCTCGTCGTGGGCATCGTCAACGTCACGCCCGACTCGTTCTCCGACGGCGGTCAGTGGTTCGACACCGACGTGGCCATCGCCCACGGCCGCCACCTGCTCGCCCAGGGCGCCGACATCGTCGACATCGGCGGCGAGTCCACCCGCCCCGGCGCCGACCCGGTCACCCCCGCCGAGGAGCTCGCCCGGGTCCTGCCGGTCGTCGAGGCGCTCGCCCGCGACGGCGCCGTGGTCAGCGTGGACACCATCAACGCCACGACCGCCGAGGCCGCGCTCGCGGGCGGCGCGCTCCTGGTCAACGACGTCTCCGGCGGGCTGGCCGACCCCGCCATGGCCGCCACCGTGGCGCGCACGGGGGCCGTGTACATCCTCGGCCACTGGCGCGGGACGCCCGAGACGATGAACTCCCTCGCCGTCTACGACGACGTCGTGGTGGACGTCTGCTCCGAGCTGGAGGCGCGCGTCTCCGAGATGCTCGCCGCCGGGGTCCGGCCCCAGCAGATCGTGATCGACCCGGGCCTCGGCTTCGCCAAGGACCCGGAGCACAACTGGCGCCTGCTCGCCCACCTCGACGCCCTCGCCGCCCTCGGGCACCCCGTGGCCGTGGGGGTCTCGCGCAAGCGGTTCCTCTCCGGCGTCGTGGCCCCCGAGGTCGCCGCCGAGCCCCTCGCCCGCGACCACGCCACCGCCGCGGTCAGCGCGCTCGCCGCCCACGCCGGCGCCTGGGCCGTGCGGGTCCACGAGGTCGTCGGCTCCGCCGACGCCGTGCGCGTGGCCGCCGCATGGCGGG
This sequence comes from Georgenia sp. SYP-B2076, assembly GCF_003991205.1. Taxonomy (GTDB): domain Bacteria; phylum Actinomycetota; class Actinomycetes; order Actinomycetales; family Actinomycetaceae; genus Georgenia. The sequence goes on from NZ_RXOZ01000037.1 coordinate 9,283, forward strand.
CGCACCGATGACCTCCCCCGTCCTGGGCGCCGACGGGCAGGAGCTCGACCAGATCCGCCTCCTGGGCCTGGGCGCCGTCGGCCACCACGGCGTCTTCGAGCACGAGCGCGTCGAGGGCCAGCCCTTCGGCGCGGACGTCGTCATGCACCTGGACACGCGCGCCGCGGCCCGCGCCGACGACCTGGCCGGCACCGTCAGCTACGCCGACGTCGCCGACGACGTGGCGGCGCTCCTCGGCGGCGAACCGGTGGACCTGCTCGAGACCCTGGCCGAGCGGATCGCGCAGGCGGTGCTCGCCCGGCCCGGTGTGCGCGCCGTGGACGTGACCGTGCACAAGCCCCGGGCGCCGCTGACCGTGCCCTTCGACGACGTCCAGGTGAGCATCCGCCGCAGGGCGGTGCTGGCCCGGCGCCCGGACGGCGGCACGCGCTTCGTGCTCGCCCTGGGCGCCAACCTCGGGGACCCGCTCGGGACGCTGCGCGAGGTGGTCGGCGCGCTCGGGCACGCGCCCGGCGTGCGCACCCTGGCCGTGTCGCCGCTGGCGCGCACCGCCGCCGTGCTCGCGGCCGGGCAGGCGGCGCAGCCGGACTACCTCAACGCCGTCGTCGTGGGGGCCACCACCCTCGCCCCACTGGAGCTGCTCGCGCTGGGCCGGCGCCTGGAGGCGGAGCACGGCCGACGCCGTGACGAGCACTGGGGGGCGCGCACCCTGGACGTGGACGTCATCAGCGTCGGCGACCTCGTCGTCGCCGACCCGGTGCTGACCTTGCCTCACCCGCGTGCCCACGAGCGCGCCTTCGTCCTCGTCCCGTGGGCGCAGGCGGAACCGGGCGCCGTGCTCCCCGGGCCGGCCGGCGGCCTGGTGGCCGAGCTGGCGGACCGGGCGCCGGACCGCCGGACGGTGCGCTGGCTGGCCGCGGACTGGCTCAGCGGTGACGTGCCGGACCTGCCGGCGGCCGGGCACGGCGTCGACGCCGGTGCGGGGGCGCGCTGATGCGGCGGACCTCGTGGCAGACGCTCGTCGCCCTTGCCCTGGCGGCCGGCCTCGTCACCTTCCTCGTGCTCTCCGTGCTGGACGAGCGCGGCAACCTGCCGGTCCCCGTGCCCACCGTGAGCGGGCTGGGCCCGGCGGTCCTCACGGTCGTGCTCCTCGGGCTCGGGCGCAACGTGCGCCGGCTCGTGCACCGCAAGCCCACCTCCATGACGCCGATCGGCGCATCCCGCGTGGTGGTGCTCGCCAAGTCCTGTGCGCTCGTCGGCTCGGCGCTGGTCGGGTACTTCGCCGCGCACCTGCTCTCGAACCTGGACAACCTCGCCGCCCCGCTGCCCCGTGAGCAGGCCTGGGCGTCCGGGCTCGCTCTCGCCACCAGCCTGGTGCTAGTGGGCGCCGCACTGCTCGTGGAGTGGTGGTGCCGGGTGCCGCCGGAGGACGACGACCCCGAGAAGCCGGGGCCGGGCAGGACGACGCCGACCGCGGCGTGAGCGGGTGCGGGCCGGCGGGGGTGCGGGCCGAGGATGCTGAGGTCCCGGCGCTCTTCTGCCAGGCTTGTCGGAGCACCCGACCACCGAGGAGACGACGATGACCACCCGACCCGCCGACGAGCCGACCCGCGCCCCGGGCCCGGCCGCTGGGGTGGCCAGCCCCTTCGAGCCGTTCGGCGTCACCTTCACGCCCGTCTCGGACGGGCTGATCCGGGCGCGGGTGATCGTGGTGTGCCTCTCGCTGGTGGTGCCGGTGGTGGCGGCCGTCGTCCTCGGCGTCATCTTCGGCGGCTGGGTGTGGGCGGCACCGGTCGTGGTGATCGCCGTCCTCGCCTGGCTGCTGTGGCTGATCCCGCGCCAGGTCCGCGCGATGGGGTACGCCGAGGCCGAGGACGACCTGCTCGTCCGCCGGGGCATCCTCTTCCGCTCCCTGACGGTCGTGCCCTACGGGCGCATGCAGTTCGTTGACGTCAACGCCGGCCCGCTCGACCGCCGCTGCGGCGTGGCCCAGGTGCAGCTGCACACCGCCTCCGCCCAGACCGACGCCAAGATCTCGGGCCTGCCGCCCGCCGAGGCGTCCCGGCTGCGGGACCGGCTGACCGCCCGTGGCGAGGCCAGGCTGGCGGGGCTGTGAGCGCCACCCCGGGCTCCGGCGTCCCGCACGGCGCGGGGCCGGCGCTGCCGCACGACGGCGGGCCGCTGCCGCACGACGGCGGGCCGCTGCCGCACGACGGCGGCGCGCCCGGGCAGGGGGCGCCGCGCGAGCCGGCCTGGCGTCGCGTGCACAAGATCACCCCCGTCCTGAACGCCTGGAAGGTCATCGTCGCGGTCCTCGCGTTCCTGGCGTGGCAGCTGACGGACGACGTCACCAACCTGCCCGCCGAGGTCTGGGACACCGTCGCGCAGTACCGCGCGCGGGCCATCCTCGCCGTGGTCGGTGGGCTCGCCCTGATCGCGCTGGTGGCGACCGTCTACTCGCTGCTGTCCTGGCGGCGCATGCGCTTCACCGTCGGCGAGGAGTCGATCGACCTGCACACCGGCATCCTCTTCCGCCAGGAGCGCCACGCCCGCCTCAACAGGGTGCAGGCCATCGACGTCGTCCAGCCGCTCCTCGGTCGCCTGTTCGGCCTCGCCCAGGTCCGGGTGGAGACGGCCGGCAGCGGCGGGTCGAACGTGGTCATCGGGTACCTGCGTGAGGCGGACGCACAGGACCTGCGCAACGAGATCATGGCCCGGACCGCCGGCGCGCCGATGCCGGTCGCCGGGTCGCCTGTCGGCGTGGCACGCCCCGTCGTCGCGGCGCCCGAGCGCGAGATCGTCCAGGTCCCGGCGGGCCGGATCGTCGGCTCCCTGCTCCTGTCCGGCTCCATGATCATGTTCGTCCTCGTCATGGCCGTTCTCGTGACCGCGGCGATCATCACCCGCAACTTCGGGCCCTTCGTCGGCGCGTTTCCGGCGGTCCTGGGCTGGGGCGGCTACCTGTGGAGCCGCTTCGCCGGCGAGTTCGGGTTCAGGGCGGCGATCTCGCCGGACGGCATCAGGCTGCGCCACGGGCTGCTCGAGACCCGCACCCAGACCCTGCCACCCGGCCGCGTCCAGGCCGTCGTCCTGAGCCAGCCCCTGTTGTGGCGCCGGCGGGGCTGGTGGCGCGTGGAGGTCAACGTTGCCGGCTACGGCATCAACGTGCCCGGCAACGGCGGCGCTGTGGAGACCGTGCTGCTCCCCGTCGGCAGCCGCGGCGAGGCCCTGACCGCGCTGTGGCTGGTGCTCCCCGACCTCGGTGTGGACGAGGCCGAGCCCGTCCTCGACGCCGCGCTCGAGGGCCACGGCGGCGCGGGCGGGTTCCTCACCAGCCCGCGGGCGTCCCGCTGGCTCGACCCGCTGACCTGGCGCCGCAACGGCCTGCGGATCACCCGCACCGCCCTGCTCGTGCGCCGCGGACGCCTCGCGCGCCAGCTCGCGGTCGTGCCGCACGAGCGCACCCAGTCCCTCGCCCTGCAGCAGGGCCCGCTCGAGCGCCGGCTCGGCGTGGCCGACCTGCACGCCCACTCGGTGCCCGGGCCGGTCACCGCGGTGGCCACACACCTCGAGGCGCACCTGGCCGGGGCCCTGCTGCTCGAGCAGGCGCACCGGGCCCGTGGTGCGCGGGCCGCCGAGGGGTTGCAGGAGTGGCAGCGGCGCGTCGGCGCCCCGCCGGCCGGCTCCGACGGCGCGGAGGGCGCGGAGGAGACGCCGGCCCAACCGGGCGGCACGGCCCCGGGGTCGCCCGTCCTGGGATGATGTCGGCGTGAGTCCTGAACCCGTCGTCCGCCCCGCCCACTCGCCCCGCCCCGGTCGTCTCGGCGTGGGGGTGGTCGGTGCCGGCCGGGTCGGGGCCGTCCTGGCCAGCGCCCTGCGCAGCGTGGGGCACGCCGTCGTCGGGGCCACCGCGGTCTCCGCGGAGAGCAAGGACCGGGTCGAGGCGCTCCTGCCGGGCGTGCCGGTCCTGGGCGTGGACGAGGTCGTCGAGCGCTCCGAGCTGGTCCTGCTCACCGTGCCCGACGACGTCCTGCCCGACCTCGTCGCCGGGCTCGCGGAGCTGGGCCGGTGGCAGCCCGGCCAGCTCGTGGTGCACGTCTCGGGCCGTTACGGCACCGAGGTGCTCGCCCCCGCGCGGGCCGCGGGCGCGATCGTGCTCGCGATCCACCCCGCCATGACGTTCACCGGCACGAGCCTGGACCTGTCCCGCCTGACGGGGTGCCCGTTCGCCGTGACCGCCGCCGCGCCCGTGCTGCCGATCGCGCAGGCTCTCGTCGTCGAGATCGGCGGCGAGCCGTTCGTGCTCGACGAGGCGGACCGGCCCGTCTACCACGCCGCCCTCGCCCACGGCGCCAACCATCTGGTCACCCTCGTCGCCCAGGCGGAACGGGCCCTGCGCGCCACGGGCATCGAGGAGCCCGGCACACTCCTCGCCCCGCTGCTGACCGCCGCCCTCGACGGCGCGCTGCGGGGCGGCGAGCAGGGCCTGACCGGGCCCGTGGTCCGCGGGGACGTCGGCACGGTCCGGGCGCACCTCGCCGCGCTGGGGGCGCTCGCACCCGAGGACCTCGCCGACGTCGTCGACAGCTACCGCGACCTGGCCCGCGTCACCACCAGGCGCGCCCTGGCGAACGGGCGCCTGAGCGAGGCCGCCGCCACCGCACTGCTCGACGCCCTCGCCGTGGACGGAGCCGAGGGCGGTGCCTCAGGCGTCCGCCCCCAGGCGGCCGCCGCCGCGAACGCGGCCGGTGCTCCCGCCGCCGCGCCCGTCACCGGCCGCGACGCGACGGACCGCCCGCCCCTCGATCCCGTCCTCGCCCGCACCCGCGGCGAGCTGGCCGCCGCCCTGCGCTCGCAGACCGGCACCCGCGCGTTGGTGATGACTATGGGCGCCCTGCACGACGGGCACCTCGCCCTCGTGCGCGAGGCCCAGGCGCGCGCCGACCACGTGGTCGTCTCCGTCTACGTCAACCCGCTCCAGTTCGGCCCCGGCGAGGACTACGCCGCCTACCCCCGTGACCTCGAGCACGACCTGGCGCTGCTGACCCAGGCGGGGGTCGACGTCGTCTTCGCGCCGGACGACGACGAGGCGTACGTCGCCCGGCCGCTCGTGCGCGTCGACCCCGGCCCCGTCGCGGACGTGCTCGAGGGCCGCACGCGGCCCGGGCACTTCGCCGGGGTGCTGCAGATCGTGTGCAAGGTGCTGAACCTGGTGCGGCCGGACGTCGCGCTGTTCGGCGAGAAGGACGCGCAGCAGCTGGCGCTGGTGCGCACGATGGTGCGGGACCTCGACCTCGGCGTCGAGATCGTGGGCGTCCCCATCCGCCGCGAGGGCGACGGGCTGGCCATGTCGAGCCGGAACGCCTACCTCTCCCCGGCGGAGCGGGCCCGGGCGCTGACCCTGTCCCGCGCCCTCGACGCCGGCCGGGCGGCCGCCGACGCGGGCGCCGACACGGACGCCGTCCTGGCCGCGGCGCGGCAGGTGCTCGATACGGGCGAGGGGGTGGCCGTCGACTATCTTGCACTGGTCGACCCCGGGACGTTCCTGCCCGTCGGCCCGGACGCGACCGGCCCCGGCCTGCTCGCCGTCGCAGCCCGCGTGGGCGGCACCCGGCTCATCGACAACATGACCCTCCAGCTGCAAGGACCGAGGCCCGCATGACCCCCCGCACGACGCCGAGCTCCCTGGTACGCCAGATGATGACCGGCAAGATCCACCGCGCCACCGTGACCCAGGCGGACCTGCACTACGTCGGCTCCATCACCATCGACGCCGAGCTGCTCGACGCCGCGGACCTCCTGCCCGGCCAGCAGGTCGACGTCGTCGACGTCACGAACGGCGCCCGGCTGACCACCTACGTCATCCCCGGCGAGCGGGGCAGCGGCACCGTGTGCATCAACGGCGCGGCCGCGCACCTCGTGCACGCCGGCGACCTGGTCATCGTCATCGCCTACGGCCAGCTCAGCGACGCGGACGCCCGCGACTACACGCCGCACGTGGTCTTCGTCGACGGCCGCAACCGCATCCTCGACGTCGGCGAGGAGCCCGGGCAGGTGCCCGCCGTCGACGACGGAGCGGCCCGGCGCGTGGAGCCCAGCGGCATGACCGTCGCCGACTACCGCCAGAGCGTGGGCTCGCGCGTGGGGCCCGGGCCCCGCGCCTGAGCCCGCCCCGCCTGAGGCCGCTCCACGACTGAGCCCGCGGCGTCCGACGCCGCCAACATCACGTTTCCGGCCGTGAGCGGGCGAACCTGGTGCGGCTACCCTTGTCCGGTGACCGAACAGACCACCGACCAGGGCGTGACCACGGACGACGCCGAGCACGACGAGCACGGCCAGGACGCCCCCGAGCAGGTCCGGGTCCGCGCCGAGAAGCGTGCACGGCTGCTCGCCGAGGGCGTGGACCCCTACCCGGTCACGCTGCCGATCACGACGACGATCGCGGCCGTGCGCGCCGCGCACGGCGGGCTCGCCGCGGGCGAGGAGACCGACGTCGCCGTCGGCCTCGCCGGCCGCGTGATGTACCTCCGCAACACCGGCAAGCTCTGCTTCGCCACCCTCCAGGACGGGGCGGGGGAGCGACTCCAGGTCATGCTGTCCAAGGCCGAGGTGGGCGAGGAGTCGCTCGCGGCCTTCAAGGCCGACGTCGACCTCGGCGACCACCTCTTCGTCCACGGCCGTGTCATCGCCTCCCGGCGCGGCGAGCTGAGCATCTTCGCCGACTCCTGGCAGCTCGCCGCCAAGGCGCTGCGCCCGCTGCCCAAGACCTACGAGAACGAGGCGGGTGAGCAGGTCGCGCTCTCCGAGGAGGGGCGGGTGCGCCGCCGCCACCTCGACCTCATCATGCGCCCGGGCGCCCGGGACATGGTCCGCACCCGCGCCGCCGTGGTGAAGTCGTTGCGCCGGTCCCTCGACGAGCGCGAGTTCGTCGAGATCGAGACGCCGATGCTGCAGATCCAGCCCGGTGGCGCCGCCGCCCGGCCGTTCGTCACGCACATGAACGCCTACGACGTCGACCTGTACATGCGCATCGCCCCCGAGCTCTTCCTCAAGCGCGCGGTGGTCGGCGGCGTGGAGAAGGTCTTCGAGATCAACCGGAACTTCCGCAACGAGGGCGCCGACTCCACGCACTCCCCGGAGTTCTCCATGCTCGAGGCGTACGAGGCGTACGGCTCCTACGACACCATGGCCGTGCTTACCCGCGAGATCATCCAGCGCGCGGCGCTGGACGCCTTCGGCTCGACCACCGTGGTCCTCGAGGACGGCGAGGAGTACGACCTCGGCGGCGAGTGGGCGCAGATCGGCCTGTTCGACTCGCTCTCCGGCGCGCTGGGGGAGGAGGTCAGCCCGGCCACGCCGACGGCGACCCTCGTGGCCCACGCCGACCGGCTCGGGATCTCCCTGGCGCCGCACTACACGCCCGGGAAGATCGTCGAGGAGCTCTGGGAGCACCTCGTGGGCGACCACCTCTACGCCCCAACCTTCGTGCGCGACTTCCCCGTGGACACCTCGCCGCTGACCCGCGACCACCGCGCGAAGGACGGCGTCGTGGAGAAGTGGGACCTGTACGTGCGCGGCTTCGAGCTCGCCACCGCCTACTCCGAGCTGGTCGACCCGGTGATCCAGCGCGAGCGCTTCGCCGCCCAGGCGCTGGTCGCCGCGGCCGGCGACCCCGAGGCGATGGTGCTCGACGAGGACTTCCTCGAGGCCATGGAGCAGGGCATGCCCCCGGCCGGCGGCATGGGCATGGGCATCGACCGGCTGCTCATGGCGCTGACGGGCCAGGGCATCCGCGAGACCATCACGTTCCCGCTCGTCAAGCGGCGCTGAGCCCGCCGGTCAGCCGGCGCCGACGTCCTGCGGTTCCCGGGGCGCTGGTTCCGGCTCGACCTTGCGGCGCCGTCGCACCACCGCGAGGACGACGGCGGCGAGGCCCGCGAGGACGAGCAGCCAGGGGAGCAGCACACCGAGGGTCACCAGCACGGCGCTGGCGAAGGAGACGAGCGCGTCCCACCCGGTGGCCAGGCCGCCGAGGAACCCGCCCGGCGCCAGGCTCGGCGAGCGTGCCGTGACCAGCTGGATGCGGAGCGTGGCGAGGTCGACCCGCTCGGCGAGCCCGGCCCGCTCCGCCTTGAGCGCCTCGAGGTCCGACTGCCGCGCGCTCAGGGCGTTCTCGGCCGCGATGAGGTCGGCGCTGGTCGTGGCGCCCGACATGAGGGCCAGCAGGCGGTCCACCGACGTCTGGAGGGCCGTGATCCTGGCGTCGAGGTCCCGGGTCTCGCGGGTGACGTCCTGGGAGCTGATGGTCAGGTCGCGGGCCTCGCCGAGGCTCTCGAGGCGGTCCAGCGTCGCGGTGAGGTCCGCGGACGGGACACGCACGGTCAGCCACGCGGCCGGGTCGATGCCCTCGCCGCCGGCCTGCTCCGAGCGTTCGTCGACCCGGCCGCCGGCGCCCTCGACGATCGCGGCCACGCGGTCGGCGGCGTCACGGGCGTCCGCGACGACGAGCGTCATCGACCCCGTCGAGATGACGTCCCGGGCGCCCTGCCCGCCGCCCTGCGCCCCGCCGCCCTGGTCCCCGACGGCCGGGGCCTCGCCGCCGACCCCCGGCACGGACTCCGCGCCGGAGCTGCCCGTCGGCGCGTCCGTGCAGCTCGTCAGGAGCACCGCGGCGAGCAGCAGCGCGACGACCCACCTCATGGCCCTCATGACCGCACCGTAGGGGCTGGGCGGCGGCCGCGGGCGTTTCGTTGCGAACCCGTGACCTGGCCGGCCCGTCCCGCCCCTGGCGGAGGCGGCCGGCTCAGCGCCGCAGGAGCGCCGCGATGTCCCGCTCGGCCTCGTCGACACGGACCTTGCGCGCGCCCTTGCCCGTGAGGTCGGCGATCATGGCCGGCTCGTTGCGGGCGAGGTTGAGCCCGCGCCGGACCAGCGTCATCGGGGGCTTGCGCGCCTCGCCCAGGTCCCGCATGAGCCGGTACCAGAAGGTCTGCGCGCGGGGGCGCCAGATGCACAGCGCGTCGGCGAGGATGTCCTCCTCGCGGCACGCCTCGACGATCTCCGCCGCGAAGATCCCCTCGGCGATGAACAGCGGCAGGCCGTCCAGGGACAGGTGCGTGGTGCCCGTGCGCCGGTTCGTCGGGATGTCGTAGACCGGCAGGTCGGCGTGGCCGGTGCTGCTGAGCTCGACCAGCGCGGCCATGGCCGCGGCCCGGTCCCAGCACAGCGGGTTGTCCCAGTCCACGATGCCGTAGCGGCGCGGCAGCGACGGGTTCTCGCCGTCGAGGTAGAAGTCGTCCAGCGAGACCACCGGGAGGCCCATGCGCCGGGTCAGCGACGTCTTGCCCGAGCCCGACGGTCCGGTGAGGAGCACCACGCGGGCGGCGGCCCGCCGGGTGCCCGGCGGGAGCTCGAAGAGACCGTCCTGCGCGGTGGCCTCGGCCTCGTTCGTCCCGTCCTGGCCCACGGCCATGCCCCGTCCTCCCTCAGCTCGGCGCCCCTGCTGCCGGAGGCCCTGACAAGGATAGGCCGCGGCGCGAGCGCGGATGCCGGACCTGTGGTCCCGGCGGGCCTTGACGCCGCCGGGGGCGAAACCTAGGGTCCCCATCACGAGCACAGCGGGCAACGGCGCCCGGGCCAGCGCCTGGTCACGCGTACGCCCCTCCTGTGCGGCGGGCACCGGCCCACGCGGTGTCCACGGAGCCGACCGGCACCCAGCACGGCCGCGCACGAGGCGAAGGAGCTCGCGGTGGACGTGACGGAAGCTCTCGGCACCGGGACGGTCCGCAGGATGCTCGCCGAGCAGACCATCGAGGTCCCGTCCTGGGCGTACGGCAACTCCGGCACCCGGTTCAAGGTGTTCTCCCAGTCCGGGGTGCCTCGCGACCCGTACGAGAAGATCGCCGACGCCGCGCAGGTGCACCGGTACACCGGGGCGGCGCCGCGGGTCTCGCTGCACATCCCCTGGGACCGGGTGGGCGACTTCGCGGACCTGCGCCGCCACGCCGAGGACCTCGGCGTCGCGATCGGCGTGATCAACTCCAACGTCTTCCAGGACGACGACTACATGCTCGGCTCGCTGTGCCACCCCGACCCGGCCGTGCGGCGCAAGGCCGTCGCCCACCACCTCGAGTGCCTCGACGTCATGCGCGCCACCGGGTCCGGCGCCCTGAAGATCTGGCTGCCCGACGGGCTGAACTACCCGGGCCAGGACGACCTCCGCGCGCGGCAGGAGCGCCTCGCGGACGCCCTGGCGCAGATCTACGCCGCCCTGGACCCGGACCAGCGGATCCTCCTCGAGTACAAGCTCTTCGAGCCCGCCTTCTACGCCATGGACATCCCGGACTGGGGCACGGCGCTGCTGCACTGCATGGCGCTGGGTGAGCAGGCCGACGTCGTGCTCGACACGGGCCACCACGCCCCCGGCACCAACATCGAGTTCATCGTCGCGCAGCTCCTCCGGGTCGGGCGGCTGGGGGCGTTCGACTTCAACTCCCGCTTCTACGCCGACGACGACCTCATGGTCGGCGCCGCCGACCCGTTCCAGCTGTTCCGGATCATGAACGAGATCGTGGCGGCCGACGCGCTCCGGCCGGGTTCCGGCGTGAACTTCATGCTCGACCAGTGCCACAACATCGAGCCCAAGATCCCGGCCCAGATCAGGTCGGTGATGAACGTCCAGGAGGCCACCGCCAAGGCGCTGCTCGTGGACCGGGCCGCGCTGCACGACGCGCAGCAGGCCGGTGACGTGCTCGGCGCCCACGGCGTGCTCATGGACGCCTACAGCACCGACGTGCGGCCGCTCCTGGCCCAGGTCCGTCTCGACAAGGGCCTCGACCCGGACCCCGTGGCCGCCTTCGCCGCCTCCGGCTACGCGCGGCGGGCGGCCGCCGAGCGGGTCGGTGGCGGGCAGGCCGGCTGGGGGGCGTGACATGACCAGCCCCGTCGTCGCCGACCTCCTGGCCCGGTCCAACCGGCTCGGCGCCGACCCGCGCACCACCAACTACGCCGGCGGCAACACCTCCGCCAAGGGCACCGCGACGGACCCGGTCACGGGCGGGGACGTCGAGCTGGTGTGGGTCAAGGGCTCCGGCGGGGACCTGGGCACCCTCACCGAGCGGGGCCTGGCGGTGCTGCGGCTGGACCGCCTGCGCGCCCTCGTGGACGTCTACCCCGGGCGGGAGCGCGAGGACGAGATGGTGGCCGCGTTCGACTACTGCCTGCACGGCAGGGGCGGCGCCGCCCCGAGCATCGACACCGCCATGCACGCCCTGGTCGACGCCGCCCACGTCGACCACCTGCACCCCGACTCCGGCATCGCCGTCGCCACCGCCGCGGGCGGCGAGTCCCTCACCCGGGAGATCTTCGGCGACCGCGTGGCCTGGGTGCCCTGGCGCCGCCCGGGCTTCCAGCTCGGCCTGGACATCGCCCGGATCAGGCGGGACAACCCGCGCGCCATCGGCTGCGTCCTCGGCGGCCACGGCATCACGGCCTGGGGCGAGACCAGCGACGAGTGCGAGGCCCGGTCCCTCGAGATCATCCGCACCGCCGAGGCGTTCATCGCCGCGCGCACCGAGACGCTGCTCGCGCAGGGCCACCACCCCTTCGGGGCCCGCCGGCCGGGCTACGAGCCCCTCCCGGAGGCGGAACGCCGCGCCAGGGCCGCCGTCCTCGCCCCGGTGATCCGGGGGCTGGTCTCCCGCGACGCCCGCCAGGTCGGCCACTTCACCGACTCCGACGACGTCCTGGAGCTCCTCTCCCGCGAGAAGCTGGCCGCCCTCGCCGGGCTGGGCACCTCCTGCCCGGACCACTTCCTGCGCACCAAGGTCCGGCCCCTTGTTCTGGACCTGCCCGCCGGCGCGCCGCTCGAGGAGGTGGTCGCCCGGCTCGGCGAGCTGCACGAGGCCTACCGCGCCGAGTACCGGGCGTACTACGAGCGCCACGCAGGCCCCGGCACGCCACCCATGCGCGGCGCCGACCCCGCCGTCGTGCTGATCGCGGGCGTCGGCATGTTCTCCTTCGGGAAGGACGAGCAGACCGCGCGGGTCGCCGGCGAGTTCTACGTCAACGCCATCCACGTGATGCGCGGCGCCGAGGCGCTGTCGAGCTACTCGCCCATCGCCGAGGCCGAGAAGTTCCGCATCGAGTACTGGGCCCTGGAGGAGGCCAAGCTTCGCCGGATGCCCCCGCCCCGGCCGCTGGCCACCCGTGTCGCGCTCGTCACCGGCGCCGGCTCCGGCATCGGCCGGGCCATCGCCCGCCGGCTCGCCGAGGAGGGCGCCTGCGTCGCGGTCGCCGACATCAACCTCGAGGCCGCCGAGCGTGTCGCCGCCGAGATCGGCGGCCGGGACGTCGCCGTCGCCGTGCGGGGAGACGTCACGGCCGAGGACGACGTCGCCGCCCTGGTCGCGGCCACGTCCCTCGCGTTCGGCGGCGTGGACCTGGTGGTCAACAACGCCGGGCTCTCGATCTCCAAGCCCCTGCTGGAGACGACGACGGCGGACTGGGACCTCCAGCACGACGTCATGGCCCGCGGGTCGTTCCTCGTCTCCCGCGAGGCCGCGCGCGCGATGGTCGCGCAGGGGCTGGGCGGCGACATCGTCTACATCGCCAGCAAGAACTCCCTCTTCGCGGGGCCCAACAACATCGCCTACTCCGCGGCCAAGGCCGACCAGGCCCACCAGGTCCGCGTCCTCGCCGCCGAGCTCGGCGCGCACGGCATCCGCGTCAACGGCATCAACCCCGACGCCGTCGTGCGCGGCTCCGGGATCTTCGCCGGGGGCTGGGGCGCCCAGCGGGCCGCGGTGTACGGCGTCGAGGAGTCCGAGCTCGGCGCGTACTACGCGGGGCGGACGCTGCTGGGGCGGGAGGTGCTGCCCGAGCACGTGGCCGCGGCGGTCGTCGCCCTCACCGGCCCGGACCTGTCCCAGACGACCGGGCTGCACGTCCCGGTCGACTCCGGCGTGGCCGCCGCATTCCTGCGATGACCACCTTCGTGGCCGTCGACCTCGGCGCGTCCGGCGGCCGGGTCATCCTCGGCGCCGCCGACGGCGACGGCGTCCGGGCCACCGAGCTCAGCCGGTTCCCCAACCGGCCGGTCCTCGTCCCCGGCGCCGGGGGCCCTCGGCTCCACTGGGACGTCCTGGCCCTGTACGCCGAGATCCTCGACGCGCTCGCCGAGGCCCGGCGCCGCAGCGACGACATCGCGGGGATCGCCATCGACTCGTGGGCGGTCGACTTCGGGCTCCTCGACCAAGACGGCGCCCTGCTCGGCAACCCGGTGCACTACCGCGACCCGCGCACGGCGGGCGTGCCCGAGCGCGTCCTCCGGCAGGTTCCCGCGGGCGAGCTCTACGCGGCCACCGGGGTGCAGGTCCAGCCCTTCAACACCGTCTTCCAGCTCGTCGCGGCGGCGCGCACCGCCCAGCTGGGCGCCGCCCGGCGGCTGCTGCTCATCCCCGACCTGCTGGGGTACTGGCTCACCGGCGAGCAGGTCGCCGAGCTGACCAACGCCTCCACCACCGGCCTGCTCGACGTGCGCGCGCGCCGCTGGTCCGAGAGCGTCGGGCAGCGCGTGCGGGACGGGTTCGGGGTCGGCGTCCTCGACCTGCTCCCGCCGCTCGCGGAACCGGGCACCGTCCTCGGACCGCTCCGCGGCGAGGTCGGCCGGGCGGCCGGCGGCCTCCACGCCGCCGTCGTCGCCGTCGGGTCGCACGACACCGCCTCCGCCGTCGTGGCCGTCCCCGCCACCCGCCCCGACTTCGCCTACATCTCCTGCGGCACGTGGTCCCTCGTGGGCCTCGAGCTCGACTCGCCAGTGCTGACCGAGGCGTCGCGGGCCGCCAACTTCACCAACGAGCTCGGCCTCGACGGCACCGTGCGCTACCTGCGCAACGTCATGGGCCTGTGGCTGCTGCAGGAGTGCGTGCGGGCCTGGCAGGAGGACGGGGACGCCGTCGACCTCGCCGCGCTGATCACCGAGGCGGGGCGCGTCACGCCGCTGCGCCGTGTCATCGACGTCGACGACGCCGACCTCCTGGCGCCCGGGGACATGCCGGCCCGACTGGCCCGCGCCGTCGCGCGCACGGGGGCGCCGGCGCCCGGCACGCGCGCCGAGACCGTGCGCTGCATCCTCGACTCCCTCGCCCTGGCCTACCGGCGCGCGGTGCGGCAGGCCGAGGGCCTCGCCGGCCGGCGCGTGGGGGTCGTCCACCTCGTCGGGGGCGGGGTCCGCAACACGCTCCTGTGCCAGCTCGCCGCCGACGCCATCGGGCTGCCGGTGGTGGCCGGGCCGGTCGAGGGGGCCGCCATGGGCAACCTCCTCGTCCAGGCGCGGGCCCTCGGCGCTATCGACGGCGACCTGGCGGCCCTGCGCCGGCGGGTCCTGGCCTCGGCGGAGCTGACCCGCTACGAGCCCGGGGAGGGCGGCGCCGGCCAGGACCGGTGGGACGAGGCGCAGCGGCGGCTGTGGCCATGAGGGGCCCGGTGGTGAGGCGCACGAACGCGGACCCGCGAGTACCTTGGGAGCGTCCGGGTCGTGCGTCGAGCAAGGAGGCTCTCGCGTGGCTGCACCGACCGCGCCTCCTGTGCGCGCCCCCGCTGCCTCCCTCCGCGCGGCCGGAGGGAGGGCGCCACATCCACGAGCAGGTTCGCGCTGACCACCCACAGCAAGGAGAGGACCATGCGTCGATCGCGCAGCAAGGTCGCCGTCGCGGCCACCGCGCTCGCACTCGCCCTGTCGGTTTCCGCGTGCACACAGCGCGACACCGGCGGGGGAACCGGTGGACAAACCTCGAGCGGGGCCGCGGCCACCGGCAGCGGCGGCGGTAAGGTCACCGTCGCCTTCGTCCCGAAGATCCAGGGCATCCCGTACTTCGAGGCGATGAACACCGGCGGCAAGAAGGCCGCCGAGGACATCGACGGGCTCACGTGGCTCTACCAGGGCCCCACGACGGCCGACCCGGCCGCCCAGACGGACATCGTCCGGTCGCTGATCCAGCAGAAGGCCGACGTCATCGTCGTCGCCCCGAACGACCCCGACTCCATGGCACCCGTTCTCGAGGAGGCGAAGAGCGCCGGCCTGCACGTGGCGACGTCGGACACCGACGCGCCGAACTCCGTGCGCGAGGTGTTCGTGAGCCAGGCCTCCCCGGACGGCATCGGGGACTACGTCGTCGACACGCTCGTCAAGGCGATGGGCGGGTCCGGCAAGTACGCCATCGTCTCGTGCGGGGAGACGGCGCAGAACCTCAACACGTGGATCAAGGTCGAGCAGGACTACACGGCCTCGAAGTACCCGGACGTGCAGATCGTCGACGTCGTGTATGCGGGCGAGGACCAGGCCAAGGCCACCGAGATGGCGACCGACCTCATGAACGCCCACCCGGACCTCACCGGCCTGGTGGGCCAGTGCACCACCTCCGCACCCGGGGTGGCGCAGGCCGTCCGCGACGCCGGACGCATCGGCAAGGTGTTCACCGTCGGCGTCGGCACGCCCAAGTCGATGGCCCCCTACCTCAAGGACGGCTCGTCGTCCGGGTCGATCCTCTGGGACGTCGAGGCCCTGGGCTACCTCACCGCGTGGGCCGGGGTCCAGCTCGCGGGGGGCAAGGAGTTCCAGGCCGAGAACGACGTCAGCGACACCATCAAGGGCGTGAAGTACGACGCCGCCACCAAGGAGCTGCTCCTCGGGCCGCCCCTGGTGCTGACCCAGGAGAACGTGGGCAAGTACAACTACTGACCCGGCTCCCCGCCCGTCCCACGGGCGGGCGGGGACGCCCACAGCGAGGGGGCCGGCATGACGACGTCGGGCGCCACGTCCGCCGCCGGGGCGCGGCTGTCGCTCACCGGCATCACGAAGCGGTTCGGTGGTGTGCGGGCCATCCGGCACGCCGACCTGCGGGTGATGCCGGGCGAGGTCCACGCCCTGGTGGGGGAGAACGGTGCGGGCAAGTCGACGCTCATCAAGATCCTCTCCGGCGCCGAGTCCCTGGACGCCGGGCAGATCGAGTTCGCGGGCCGGCCGGTCGATATCAGGACGGCCGGCGACGCCATCCGCCTCGGCGTGGCGACGGTCTACCAGGAGGCGCAGCTCTTCCCCGACCTGACGGTCGCGGAGAACATCTTCCTCGGCAGGGAGATCCGCACGGGCGGCCGGATCGACTGGGCCGCGCAGAACGAGCATGTCGTGCGGCTGCTGGACCGGCTCTCCCTGCCGGCCTGGTACGCCACGCGGCTGGTGGGCACCCTCTCGGCGGCGCACCAGCAGCAGGTCTCCATCGCCAAGGCCCTCTCCCAGGACGCCGAGGTCCTGATCCTGGACGAGCCGTCCGCGATCCTCACGGACGCCGAGATCGAGGTCCTGTTCTCGGCGATCCGGCGGCTGACCGCGGCGGGGGTCTCCATCATCTACATCACCCACCGCCTCGACGAGCTGTTCGTCATCGCCGACGTGGTGACGGTCATGCGCGACGGCAGCACGCTGGGGACCTTCCCCGTGGGGGACCTCGACGTGCGGCGCGTCGCGCAGATGATGGTCGGCGGCGAGATCACCGAGGTTGCCCGCTCGCGCGTCGCCGCCGACGCCGAGCCGCGCCTCGTGCTCCACGGGCTCAGCTCCGAGGGGTCCTTCCACGACGTCGACCTCACCGTCCGCGCCGGCGAGGTGGTGGGCCTGTACGGCCTCGTCGGCTCCGGGGTGGCCGAGATCGCCTCTGCCATCTACGGCATGGAACGCGTCACCGCGGGCACCATCTGGTTGGACGGCCGGACCGTCACCCCCCGCTCGCCCCGCCACGCCCACGACCTGGGCATCGCCCTGCTCCCCGCGAACCGGAAGCGGGAGGGGTTGTTCGGCTTCCAGTCGGTGGCCTTCAACATCTCCGTCGGGCACCTGTCGCTCTTCAAGAAGGCGGGCGCCTGGATGGATCGTCAGCGCGAGCGGACGGTGGCCCGGAGCATGATCGGGCGGCTCGCCATCAAGACCCCGGACGAGTCGGTCGCCGTCGCCAACCTCTCCGGCGGGAACGCCCAGAAGGTGGTCCTGGCCCGTCAGCTCGTCGAGCGCCCCGGCCTGCTCCTCCTCGCCGAGCCCACGCAGGGGGTCGACATCGGGGCCAAGGAGGAGATCCACCGGATCATCGAGGAGCTCGCGCAGGAGGGCACCGCCGTGCTGGTCGCGACGTCGGACCTGTCCGAGGCGACACGGATCGCGGACCGCCTCGTCGTCATCCGGAACGGGACGCCGTTCGCCGAGTTCGCGCCGGGCGCCGACCACGCCGACGTCCTCGCCGCCGCCGCCGGCCACCGCGAGGACTCCGAGCTCGCCCCGCAGCGCCTGGAGGAGCGGCCGTGAGCGCCCCCGCGACGACGAGCCCGGCCGCGCGGCGCACCGGCCGGGTCATCGCGCCGCCCGTGACGGGCCAGGAGGTCGTCCTCCTCGGCGTCATCGCCGTCACGTGGGTGCTGCTCTGGGCGTTCACGCCGGCGTTCCTCACGTCCGAGTCGATCCAGCCGCTGCTCGTCCGCCTCGCCCCCACCGGGATCATGGCCGTCGGGATGACCTTCATCATCATCACCGGGGGCATCGACATCTCGGTCGCCGCGACGCTCATGGTGTGCGCCGTGGTCACCGCCAAGCTGCTGGCCACCGCGGGGCTGGCGTTCGTGCCCGCGCTGGTCGTCGCCCTCGTGCTCGGCGGCGTGCTCGGCGCCGTCAACGGCGTGCTCATCGCCTACGGGAGGGTGCCCGCCATCATCATCACGTTCGGCACCGCCAACCTGTTCCAGTTCGTCGGCCTGCGGATCTTCAACTCCCAGACCGTCAACGGCATCCCCGGAACCTTCGCCACGTTCGGGCGGGGGGAGGCAGGCCGCACCTTCGGCGTCCCGCACAGCTTCGTCATCATGGTGCTGATCGTCGCGGCCGCCTGGTGGTACCTGCGCCACTTCGCCGGCGGCCGGCACTTCTTCGCCATCGGCGGCGACGCGCACGCGGCGGAGCTCGCCGGCGTCAACGTCCGGCGACGGACCTTCCTCGCCTACACGGTCACCGGCGTGCTGGTCGGGCTGGCGGCCTGCTTCACCCTCGCCGGGGGCACGTCGAGCCTGGACCAGAACGTCGGCCGCGGGCAGGAGCTCGCCGTGATCGCCGCCGTCGTCATCGGGGGCACGTCGATCCTGGGCGGTCGCGGGTCGGTGCTGGGCAGCGTCCTCGGTGCGCTGCTCGTCCAGACGGTGGCGTCCGGCGTCACGCAGATCGGATGGCCGAGCCAGCTGTCGAACCTCTTCGTCGGCCTGTTCATCATCGTCGCCGTCGGCGCCGACCTGGTCCGCGAGCGACGGAGGCGGACCTGATGGCGGCGACGGCCCAGGCCCCGACCGGGACCCCCACGGCCGGCGGGGAGCGCGAGTCCGTCCGCGCGCGGCTGCTGCGCGCGGTCCTGACCCAGCGGATCGTGCTGCTCGCGATCCTCGTCGTGGTGGTCGTCGTGGTGATGATGACCCTCGACCGGCTCGGGTACCTCTCGGCCTCGTACAACTCCGACTACATGGCCGCGGCGCTGATCAACGCCGTCCCCCTCATGATGCTCGCGCTCGCGGAGCTCATCGTCATCGTCTCCGGGCGGGGCGGCATCGACCTGTCCGTGGGGGCCAACGTGTCCCTGACGGGGATGGTCTTCGGCTTCGCGTACGGGTTGTGGGGCTGGCCGCTGGCGGTGTCCGTCGCCGCGGCGATCCTGTTCGGGGCCCTCCTCGGCCTGGTCAACGGCGTGCTGGTGGCCTCCCTGGGCTTCCCGCCGCTCATCGCCACCCTGGCGACGTACTACGCCTATCTCTCCCTCGCGCTGGTCATCAACGGCCAGAAGCCCGTCAACACCACGCCGATCCAGGGCCTGTACGGGGCCTCCCGCGCCGTCGAGCTGCCCCTGGTGGGGCAGTACCTGCCCCTCGTCCCCGCGGGGGTGTTCCTGTTCCTGCTGCCGACCATCGTGATCGTCTGGCTCCTCATGGGCCGCTCGACGTACGGCCGCAAGGTCTACGCCATCGGGACCAACGACACCGCCGGGCGGTGGGCCGGACTGGACGTCGCCCGCAGCAGGATGCTCGCGTACGTCGCGGCCGGCGCGATCTCCGGCCTCGTCGCCGTGGTCACCGTCTCCCAGTTCGCCTCCGCCCGCCCCGACGCCGGCACCTCCGGCAACGGGATGGCCCTGCCGGCCATCACCATCGCCGTGCTCGGCGGGGTGGCCATCACCGGCGGGCTCGGCCGCGTGCTCGGCGTGTTCCTGGCGGCCCTGCTCATCGTGTGGCTCAACGCGGGCATCCTGCTGGCCTTCGCCGGCAACCTCAGCTCGCAGATCCAGCTCCTCGCGCTCGGCGTCATCCTCATCGCGGCCGCGCTGCTCAACGGCATGGCGACGCGGCGGTACGGGGGGACACGCTAGCGCGGTCGCCCGGCACCGCGCCGCAGCCCACCCGCCGCCTTGGCGCCGCGCCCCGCGCCACAGTTCGCCGCCCGTCGTGGCGCCCCCACCGTCCAGAGGAAGGCAGAACGATGAAGTTCGGTATCCACAGCATGGTCTGGGTGGGCGACTGGTCCCCCGAGCACGCGCGCCACGCCATCGCCTCGACCGCGGAGGCCGGCTACGACCTCATCGAGCTGGCGGCGATCGACCCCGCGGACTTCGACGTCGACCTGACGGCGAAGCTGCTCGCCGAGCACGGGATCGCGGCGACGGCGTCCCTGGGCCTGGACGCCGCCACGGACGTCTCGAGCGAGGACCCGGAGGTCGTGGCGGCGGGCCGGGCGCGCCTGCGCGACGCGCTCGCCCTGGTCCGCGACACCGGCGGCACCCACCTGTGCGGCGTCATCTACTCCGCGCTGCGCAAGTACGACCGGCCGGTCACCGAGAGGGGGCTGGCGAACTCCCACGAGACGATCGCCGCGCTCGCCGACGAGGCGGCCGCGTCGGACATCACCATCGCGCTGGAGTTCTGCAACCGCTACGAGACGAACGTGCTCAACACGACGGCGCAGACGCTCGAGTTCATCGAGGCCGTCGGCCGGCCCAACGTGATGGCGCACCTCGACACCTATCACATGAACATCGAGGAGGTCAGCATGAGCGAGCCGGTGCTGGCCGCCGCCGCGGCCGGGCGGCTCGGGTACGTACACATCGGGGAGTCGCACCGCGGGGCGCCGGGGACCGGGTCGATCCTGTGGGACGACTTCTTCGGCGCGCTCGCGAGCTCCGGGTACGACGGCGTCGTCACGTTCGAGTCGTTCTCCTCCGCGGTCGTCCACCCGTCGTTCTCGAACACGCTGGCGATCTGGCGCAACCTGTGGACGGACAACAGGAAGCTGGCCACCGGGGCGCTCACGTTCATGAGGTCCCACCTCCGGGGGTAGTGCGCCGCCGGTCGTGCGCCGCCGGCCGGTGGGCTCAGGCCTCGGGAGGCACGTCCTCGGGCGAGGCGTACGCGGTCATCTCCACGACCTGCCCGTCCACGAACCGGAAGACGTCCACGGCCAGGGCCTCGTGCGGCGTGCCGTCGACGAGCCGGCCGCGCACCCGGTGCACCGCCCTCACCTCAGCGCCGCGGCGCGTCACGGTAGGCCGCGACTCGAGCTCGCCCCACATGTTACGGGAGGCGCGCAGGTAGGCGGCGACCTGCGCCACGCCCACGCGCCGACCGCCGCCCGGGAACTCCTCCGGCTCCGTCCAGACCACCCGCGGGTGCAGGTCACGGACGGCGGCGTCGATGTCCCCGCGCTCGAACGCGCGGTACGCGGCCAGGACGCGCCGCACGTCCGGGTCGAGGTGCCGCGCGCCGTCATCCTGGGACGCCATGGCACGACGGTAGCGGCGACCCGGCGCCGTCGCGCCGGGTCGGGCGGCGGGCCATCGTCGGGCGGCGCGGTGCGGGCGGCGGGGGTCTCACCGCACCACGACGACGTCGAGGCGGCGGGGGCCGTGGACGCCCTCGACGCGCACGAGCTCGATGTCGCTGGTGGCGCTGGGGCCGGCGATCCAGGTCATGGGCCGCTCGGGGTGGCGGCCGAGGACGGCCACGGCCTCCGGGACGGTGGCGACGACCTGGTCGCGGCGCACGACGCAGACGTGGTGGTCCGGGACGAGGCTGATCGCGCGGCGACCCTGGTCCGCCTCGGCGTCGAGGACGATGGTGCCCGTCTCGGCGACGGCGACGCGGGCGGCGGTGAGCACCGCGCCGACCTCGTCGAGCGCCGCCGGGCTGAGCGGCGCCTCGCGCGTGTCGGTGCGGATCACGGTGCCGGCGTCGGCCAGCGGGCGCGCCCACGCCGTCGGCAGCCCGGGTGGGACGACGATTGAGCCCGCGAGGCGGAGCAGGCCGGCCAGCACCGCGGGCAGGGACGCCTCGTCGCACGCGTGCGCGTCAGCCTTGTAGTCCAGCAGCCGGTCGGTCAGCAGCGCGAGCGCGGCGTCGGAGCCCGGCGCGACGTCAGAGGTCGCCCGGTACGACCGCGGCACCGGGGGAGCGGGCGCGGTCTGGGAGCGGCCCAGCGCGTCGCGGACCCGGGCGAGGATCGCCTCACGTGCCTCCATCACGGGGCCACGTCCCCGCCCGAGCTCCCGGTCGTCCCGCGGGCGGCCTCCTCCTGGTGGCGGGCCCACCACGTGCGGAAGGACTCCCGGGGCGGGGCCGGCAGGTCGCGCACCCCGGTCCACAGCGACGCGGGGAAGGGCAGGGCCCCGATGCGTTCCTCGCGGGCGAGGACGCGGCCGGCCCGCGCCGCGTTCGCGGCGGCGGCGAAGCGCGGGCCCGAGGACATCACGACCGCGGCGGCGTCCATGCCCACCTCCCAGGCGGTGGGCAGCGGGCGGCGCTCGGCGGCGGTGTTGACCCGGTTGCGCAGGTGGACCAGCACGGTGGGGATGTCGATCTTTACGGGGCACGCCTCGTAGCACGCCCCGCACAGCGAGGACGCGAACGGCAGCGACGCGGTGGGGTCGTGACTTCCCGCGGGGCCGGGACCGGCGCCGGTGCCCAGGAGCTGCGGGGTGAGGATCGCGCCGATCGGGCCGGGGTAGACGGAGCCGTAGGCATGGCCGCCGGTGCGCTCGTAGACGGGGCAGACGTTCATGCACGCCGAGCAGCGGATGCAGTGCAGGGCCTGCCGGCCCACGTCGTCGGCCAGGGCCTTGGTGCGGCCGTTGTCCAGGAGCACGAGGTGGAACTCCTGGGGGCCGTCACCGGGCGTGACCCCGGTCCACATGGTCGTGTACGGGTTCATCCGCTCGCCGGTGGACGAGCGCGGCAGGAGCTGGGCGAAGACCTCGAGGTCACGGAAGGCGGGGACGACCTTCTCGATGCCCATGACCGTGATCAGGGTGCTCGGCAGCGTCAGGCACATCCGCCCGTTGCCCTCGGACTCGAACACCGAGATGGTGCCCGTCTCGGCGACCGCCATGTTCGCGCCCGAGACCGCGACCCTGGCGGTGAGGAACTTCGCCCGCAGGTGGGCCCGGGCGGCCATGGCCAGCTCGTGGGGGTCGTCGCCCAGACCGGCCGGGGCGTCCGCCATGCCGCGGGCGAAGATCTCACGGATCTCGCCGCGGTTGCGGTGGATCGCCGGGACGAGGATGTGGGAGGGCATGTCACCGGCGAGCTGGACGATCAGCTCGGCGAGGTCCGTCTCGGTGGCCGTGATGCCCGCCGCGGCGAGGTGCTCGTTCAGCCCGATCTCCTGGGTGGCCATGGACTTGACCTTGACCACCTCGCGCTCCCCGGTGGCCCGGACCAGATCCGTGACGATGCGGTTGGCCTCGGCGGCGTCGCGGGCCCAGTGCACCGTGCCACCGCGGGCGGTCACGTTCTCCTCAAGCTGGAGCAGCAGCGCGGGCAGGTTCGACATCGCCTCGTGCTTGATCGCCGCCCCGGCGTCCCGCAGCGCCTCCCAGTCCTCCAGCTCGGCGGTGACCCGCAGGCGCTTGTCCCGGATCGTGTGGGTGGCCCGGCCCAGGTTCGCCCGCATCTGGGCGTTGCCCAGGGTCTCGTGCGCCGCCTCGGGGAACGTCGGGCCCCACCGCAGCGGGTCGGCCGGCGTGACGGGCGGCTCGGGCGTGACGCGGGGCATGCCGAGGAACGTGCTCACCGCGCGGCCCCCGCCCGGTCCGCGGCCGCGGTGCCCGGTGGCTCCGGCGCCACCCCGGCGGGCGGCGTGCCGGCGCGGTCCACGGCGAGCATGGTCGGGGTCCACGGCTCCTCCCTGGTGCTCGCGAGGATCTCCGCGAGGTGGGCGGCGTGGACGCCGGTGCGCTCGCGGGAGAGGTGGCCCGCCATGTTCATCAGGCACGAGTAGTCCCCGGCGGTGACGACCCGGGCCCCGGTGGCCACGATGTTGCGGGTCTTGGTCGTGACCATCGCGGCGGAGGTCTCGGCGTTCTTGAGGGAGAACGTCCCGCCGAACCCGCAGCACGACTCCGCCTCGGGCAGGTCGACCAGGTCGATGCCGCCCACGGCCCGCAGCAGCCGCACGGGCTTGTCGCCCACCCGGAGCAGCCGCAGCGAGTGGCACGTGGGGTGGTAGGTGACCCGGTGCGGGAACCAGGCGCCGACGTCGGTGACGCCCAGGACGTCCACGAGCAGCTCGGAGAGCTCGTACGTCCGGGCCGCGACCGCCGCGGCGTCCCGGGCCAGGCGGGCGTCGCCCTCCCGGGTCGCCACCATCGCCTGCTGGTGGCGGACGGAGCCCACGCAGGAGCCCGAGGGGGCCACGACCGCGTCCCACTCCCCGTCCAGCACCGGCGCGAAGGCCGCGACGTGGTTGCGGATCACCGGCACCGCCTGCCGGTAGTAGCCGGTGTTGACGTGCATCTGGCCGCAGCACGCCTGCCCGGGAGGGAAGGCGACCTCGTGGCCCAGGCGCTCCAGCAGCCGCACCGTCGCCGCCGGCGCCTGCGGGAACATCGCCTCCGCGATGCAGGTGGCAAAGATCGCGATCCGCACGTCGGCCTCCTCGGTCTACTGGTGCGTCAGCCCCCGTAGGGCAGGACGGGCTTGCCGGGCACGTCCACCCGCATCCGGAAGACGGCGCCGGCGCCCGGCTCCGGGTCCTCGAGCTTCTCGCGCGACGTGGTGATGTACAGGTCGCGCAGGTCGGGGCCGCCGAGCGTGCACGCCGTGACCAGGCGCAGCGGGAGGTCGACCTCGGTGAGGACCTCGGCGTCTGGGGAGTAGCAGCGCACCTTCCCGACCCGGTTCAGCGCGACCCACACGTTGCCCGCGGAGTCGACGGTCAGGCCATCCGGGCGGCCGCCGTCGCCGTGGTGGAAGAGGCGGCGGCCCGTGAGCTCGCCGTCGACGACGTCGAAGACGTCCGTGCCACCGGTCTGGGTGTCGTTGTAGTAGGCGCGTGTGCCGTCGGGGGAGAAGTCGATGCCGTTGGAGGTGGTCACCTCCGGCACGACCACGGAGACCGCGCCGGCGGGCGTGACGCGGTACAGCGACGCGGCCCCTGGGGCCTTGTTGTACGGCATCGAGCCCGCGTAGAGGTTGCCGGCGGGGTCGCAGCCGCCCTCGTTCATGCGGATGCCGGTGTCGGACCACATCTCCGGCAGGGGCGTGGGGGCCTCGTCGGGGCCCTCTGCCAGGCCCAGCCCCCGCTCCAGGCCGACGACGTAGCCCCCGGAGGCGCGCGGGCGGACGAACGCGGCGATGTTGCCCACGTGCAACCGGTCCACCGAGCCGCCCGGGCGCAGGGTCAGCAGGTCCCCGGCGAGCATGTCGACCCAGCGCAGGCCGCCCCACGTCTCGGACCACACCGGCCCTTCGCCGTGGTAGCACAGGGGGTCGGTGATCTGCTCGGGGCTGCTCATGGTCCCAGTGTGCCAACGACCACCGACACGCGCGTGAGGTGGGCGCCCCGGCGGGCCGCGGTGGGCGCGCAGCGGGAGGCGCGCAGCGGGAGGCGCGCAGCGGGAGGCGCGCCGGCGCCGGACGCGCGGCGACGGGCACACCGAGGCGCCCGTCGCCGACGCGGTCCCGGCCCTACCGCACGTCCTCGTCGACCCAGTCGAAGGTCCGCGTCACGGCCTTCTTCCACAGGCGGTAGGTGCGCTCGCGGTCGGCCTCGTCCATCTGGGGCGTCCATCGCTTGTCCTCGGCCCAGTTGTCGATGACGTCCTGCTCGCCGTCCCAGAAGCCGACGGCGATGCCGGCCGCGTAGGCCGCGCCGAGCGCCGTCGTCTCGGCCACCTTCGGGCGGACCACGTCGACGCCGAGGATGTCGGCCTGGAACTGCATGAGGGTCTCGTTGGCGATCATGCCGCCGTCGACCTTGAGCTCGGTGAGGGCGACGCCGGAGTCCGCGGTCATGGCGTCGTTGACCTCGCGGGTCTGGAAGGCCGTGGCCTCCAGCACCGCGCGGGCGATGTGGCCCTTGGTGACGTAGCGCGTCAGGCCCACCAGGGCGCCGCGCGCGTCGGACCTCCAGTACGGGGCGAACAGGCCAGAGAACGCCGGGACGAAGTAGGCGCCGCCGTTGTCCTCGACCGTCTTGGCCAGCTCCTCGATCTCGGGGGCGGACTTGATGATCCCGAGGTTGTCACGCAGCCACTGCACCAGGGAGCCGGTCACGGCGATCGAGCCCTCGAGGGCGTAGACGGCCTTGGCGTCGCCGATCTTGTACGCGACGGTGGTGAGCAGGCCGTTCTTGGACTCGACCGGCTCGTTGCCGGTGTTGAGCAGCATGAAGTTGCCGGTGCCGTAGGTGTTCTTGGCCATGCCGACCTCGAAGCAGGCCTGGCCGAACGTCGCCGCCTGCTGGTCCCCGAGGATGCCCGCGATCGGGATGCCCGGCACGAACCCGCCCGTGCGGCCCTCGCCGTAGACCTCGGAGGAGGACCGGATCTCGGGGAGCATGGACATCGGGATGCCCATGTCCTTCGCGATCTCCTCGTCCCAGCTGAGGGTCGCGAGGTCCATGAGCATGGTGCGCGAGGCGTTCGTGACGTCGGTGACGTGCACGCCGCCGTCCGGGCCGCCGGTCATGTTCCAGAGCACCCAAGAGTCGGTGTTCCCGAAGAGCAGGTCGCCCGCTTCGGCCTTCTCCCGCGCGCCGTCGACGTTGTCGAGGATCCACTTGACCTTGGGGCCGGAGAAGTAGGTGGCCAGCGGCAGGCCGACCCGCGACTTGTACTTGTCCTGCCCGTCGGCGCCGCCGAGCTCCTCGACGATCTTCGCGGTGCGGGTGTCCTGCCAGACGATGGCGTTGTAGACGGGCTTGCCGGTGGTCTTGTCCCAGACCACCGTCGTCTCGCGCTGGTTGGTGATGCCGACGGCGACGATGTCGCGGTGGGTGAGGTTGGCGCGGGTCAGCGCCAGGCCGACGACCTCGCGGACGTTCGTCCAGATCTCCTCCGGGTCGTGCTCGACCCAGCCGGCCCGGGGGAAGATCTGCTCGTGCTCGAGCTGGCCCGTCTGCACGATCTGCCCGGAGTGGTCGAAGATGATCGAGCGCGAGCTCGTGGTGCCCTGGTCGATCGCGAGGACGTACTTCTGGTCAGCCATGGTGGTCCTTTCACATCGTTGTGGGTCGGGCACCCTCGGGTGACCGAAGAGCTGTCAGTGGGTGGAGCAGGCGCGCGCCGGTCGGCCGCGGCCTCCGGCGCGCCGCGGAGGAGGGCCGGTCAGGGGGCGGACGGTCAGAGGACGGCCGCGCCGAGCAGGCCCGCGATGACACCGCCGACGATGGGGCCGAGGATCGGGACCCAGGAGTACCCCCAGTCGCTGCTGCCCTTGCCCGGGATGGGCAGGACGGCGTGGGCGAGGCGGGGGCCGAGGTCACGGGCCGGGTTGATGGCGTACCCGGTCGGGCCGCCGAGGCTCAGGCCGATGCCGACGACGAGCAGGGCGACGGCGAGGGGCCCCAGGCCGCTGGGTGACCTGCCGAACATGATGATGACGAACACGAGGACGAAGGTGCCGATGACCTCCGTGATGAAGTTCCACCCGTAGGAGCGGATCGCCGGGCCGGTGGAGAACACCGCCAGCTTCGTGCCGGGGTCTGCCTCCTCGTCGAAGTGCTTCTTGTGCGCCGCCCACGCCAGGATGGCACCGATGAACGCCCCGACCAGCTCGCCCGCGAGATAGGTGAGCACGTTGCCGCCGGTGCCCGGGACCGCGTTGTGGGTGTCGGTCGCCCCCACCATGTCCGAACCGTTGGCGAGCAGGCCCAGCGTCACGGCCGGGTTCAGGTGCGCGCCCGACTTGAAGGCGACGTAGACGCCGGCGAAGACGGCGAGGCCCCACCCGAACGTGATGACGATCCAGCCGCTGTTGAAACCTTTGGTCCTGGGCAGGACCACGTTGGCGACGACGCCGCAACCCAGCAGGGTCAGCATCGCCGTGCCCATCACTTCCGAGAAAAAGATGTCGGACATCGAGAGGTCCACTGTGCACTCACTTTCTGGCGACGTCGTTGTGCCAGTCCGGGCGCCCGGCGGGCGCTCTGCTAGGGGTGGGAGACCCTAGGACGGATACAACACCACCTGGTCGGTCGCGGGAAGGGGTTTATACGGATTCGCGCAGGTCAGCCATGGGGACGAGGTCCGGCACGCGGAGCCGCGTGCGGGCCGCGTCGGCGTCGGTGGTCTCCTGCTCCGCGGCCAGGACGGCCGCGGACTGCTCCCGGTAGGAGGTGATCTCCCGCCGGGTCGTGGCCTCGTCCCAGCCCAGGAGGGGCGCGACGATGCCGGCAATCTCCTCGAGCGCGCTGACGCCGCGGTCGGGGGTCTCGAAGTCGAGGCGCACCCGGTGCACGAGCACGTCCTCGAGGTGGAACGCGCCCTCGTGGGTGACGGCGAAGGCGACCTCGGCCCGCAGGTAGGCGGGGGCGTGCTCGAGCGGGCGGCCCAGCTCTGGGTCCGCGTCGATCATGTCGAGCAGGACGGAGACCTCCGAGCCGTACCGGCCGAAGAGGTGGTCGACCCGGTCGGCCGTCCACCCGCGGCTGCGTGCGATGCCGGCGCGTTGGCGCATGGCGTCCGCGAACCCCTCCGCCCCGACGAGGGGGGTCGTCGCGGTGACGGACGGCGTCTGCCTGGCCCGCGCCTCGCCCAGCGCGAAGTCGACGGCGTCCTCGGCCATCACCCGGTAGGTGGTGAGCTTGCCACCGGAGATGACCGTCAGGCCGGGCGCGGCCTCGGTGACGGTGTGCTCGCGGGAGACCTTGGTGGACTTGGACTCGTCGGCGTCCTTGGTGCCCGGTTGCAGCAGCGGCCGCAGGCCGGCGTACGTGCCGATGATGTCCTCGCGGGTCAGCGGCCGGCCGAGCACGGCGTTGGTGTGCTCGAGGATGTAGTCGATGTCCGCGCTCGTGGCCACCGGGTGCCGGCGCGGCTCGTGCCAGGCGGTGTCGGTGGTGCCGATGACCCAGTACCGCTCCCACGGGATGATGAAGAGCACGGACTTCTCCGTGCGGAGGAACAGCCCGGTCGAGCCCTGGATCGCCTCCTTGGGGACGACGATGTGGATGCCCTTGGAGGCCAGGACCTTCAGGCCGCCCTCCGTCCCGCCGAGCGCCTCGGTCTCCTCCGTCCACACACCGGTCGCGTTGATGACGTGGCGCGCCTTGACGTGGCGCGTCTCGCCGTTCTCCAGGTCGCGCACCTCCGCCCCCGTGATGCGGCCGGTCGCGTCCTTGCTCATTCCCGTCACCTGCGCGCGGGAGGCGGCCAGCGCCCCGTACTGGGTGGCGGTGCGCACCAGGTCGATGACGAGCCGGGCGTCGTCGACGCGGGCGTCGTAGAACCGGATCGCGCCGACGAGGTAGTCGTCCTTGATGTCGGGGAAGAGCCGCTGTGCGCCCTTCTTGGAGTAGTGCTTCTGGATCGGCACGGTGGACTTCCCGCGCGAGCCGACGATGGCCAGCGCGTCGTACATGCCGACCCCGACGGCGCTGTAGGCGCGCTCGATGACGGGGGTCTGCAGCGGCCACAGGAACGGCTGGGCCCGCACCAGGTGTGGCGCCGTCGTGCGCAGGAGGCGGCCGCGCTCGGTCAGCGCCTCGAGGACCAGCTTGAAGTCGAGCTGGTAGAGGTAGCGGAGGCCCCCGTGGACGAGCTTGCTCGACCACGACGACGTCCCGCCGGCCCAGTCCTGGGCCTCGACGATGCCGGTGCGCAGCCCGCGGGTCGCGGCGTCCAGGGCGATGCCGGCGCCGGTGACCCCGCCGCCGATGACGAGGACGTCCAGGCCCTCGTCGTCGCTCATCGCGGCCAGCGCCTCGTCCCGGGACTTCCTTGTCAGGGCGGACGATCTCATGTGCTTCCTCCATGCTCGGCCGTACGGTGCGGCGCGCTCGCTGCGGAGCAGCAGCACCATGCTGGCGACCGCCGCCCACATGCGCAACGGCATGTGCTCGCGGCCGACGGTCCGTTCGCGTCGCCGGCCGCCACCCGAGGGCGCGGGGCCGGCCACGTCCCCCAGCGTCGGGGAGTAGTGCACGTCGGTGCAAGGATGCTGCACATCTGTGCACGAGCGGAGGGTGGGCATGACCAGACGTGACGACGTGATGTACGAGGCCGCGGCGATGTACTACCTGCAGGAGGAGACGATGGAGGACGTCGCCGCGCGGCTGGGCGTCTCGCGCTCGACCGTCTCCCGCCTGCTCAAGGAGGCCCGGGCGACGGGCCTGGTGCGCATCTCGATGCAGGCGCGCGGCGGCTCCTCCAGCGCCGCGGCGCGCGCCCTGCACGGGGTCTTCGGGATCGGCGCCCACGTGGTCCCGGTCCGTCAGGGCGCCACCGAGGTCGAGCGCCTCGACCGCGTCACCCGGGTCGCCGGCCGGCTCGTGTCGGGATGGATGGAGCCGGGCGCCGTGCTGGGCGTGGCGTGGGGGACGACGATCGCCGCCGTCGTGCGTCACCTCGTGCCGCGGCGCGTGCCGGGCAGCGCCGTCGTCCAGCTCAACGGCGCCGCCAACCAGGCGACGTCCGGGATCCCCTACGCGGGTTCCATCCTCACGGCGGCGGCCGAGGCCTTCGACGCGCGGGTCCACCACTTCCCGGTGCCGGCGTTCTTCGACTTCGCGGCGACGAAGGAGGCGATGTGGCGGGAGCGCTCGGTCAGGCGCGTGCTGGCGGTGCAGGGGCAGGTGGGTATCGCGCTGTTCGGCGCCGGCGCGCTCAGCGGGCCGCTCGCCTCCCACGTGTACGAGGGCGGGTACTTCGGCGCGGAGGACCTGGCGAACCTGCGCGCGGAGGGCGTGGTGGGGGACATCTGCACGGTCCTGCTGCGCGAGGACGGCTCGTACGCCGACATCGCCCTCAACGCCCGGGCCACCGGCCCGACCCCGCGCGAGCTGGCGGCCCTGCCCAGGCGGGTGTGCGTGGCGGCCGGCGTCGCGAAGGTCGCACCCCTGCTCGGGGCGCTGCGCGCGGGGGCCGTCACCGACCTCGTCGTCGACGAGGCGACCGCCAGGGCCGTCGTGGAACGGGTGCGCGCGGCCGGCACGCCCGTGCCAGGATCGATGCCGTGAGCAGCGCTGAGTCTCGTCTTGCCGGTGACCGCCACGACGACCAGGCGCTGGTCGTGCGCCAGGCGCGGCCGGCGGACGTGCGGGCCATCTTCGACCTCGTGCGTCACTACACCGCGGACCGCACCCTCATCGACAAGGAGCTCATCACCTACTTCGAGGCGGTGCAGGAGTTCGTCGTGGCCGAGCGCACCGCCGGCGACGGCGCCGCGCACATGGTCGGCTGCGGGGCGCTGCACGTGCTCTGGGACGACATCGCCGAGGTGCGCACCCTCGCCGTGCACCCGTCGGCGCGGGGCACGGGGGTCGGTCACCGGCTGCTCGAGACGCTCGTGGGGCGCGCGCGTGGGCTCGGGCTGCGCCGGGTCTTCTGCCTGACCTTCGAGGTGGACTTCTTCGCCCGCCACGGGTTCGCGCCGATCGAGGGCACACCGGTGGGGACGGATGTCTACGACCAGATGCTGCGCTCCCACGACGACGGCGTCGCCGAGTTCCTCGACCTGGCCCGGGTCAAGCCCAACACGCTCGGCAACACGCGGATGCTGCTCGAGCTCTGAGTCAGCGGCGCAGGAGGTGCAGCACCGCGGCGACCTGCGCGCTGACGAGGGCGCAGGCGAGGATCGCCACGGTGGCCTCCGGCCTGGCGACGACCCAGGCGAGGGCGCCCAGCGCCAGCAGGACGAGCAGGGCCTGCTCCACGCGCCCCAGCGCCGAGCGCACCCGTGCGGTGACCGCGCGCGGCGCGTCCCCCGCGAGCACGCGCCGCAGGCCCCACCCCGCCACGGCGGCCGCGACGAGCGCGAGGAGCTGCCCGAGCCCGAGCAGGGAGACGCCCGGCCACGCGACCGCGCCGTCGGCGCCGGTCAGCGCCGTGAGGGCGAGCCCCATGACGCCCAGCGCGAGGCACGCGCCCACGCATCCGGCGAGGGTCGTGCGCAGGACGCTCGCCGCCCTCGCCGCGGCTTCGGTGGTCCCGGTCTCGCTCACCCACGAAGGCTAGCGGCCCGAGCGGGCGCCGTGCGTCAGGGCAGACGGTAGGAGCCGCTTGCCCCCGCCACCACGAGACCGTCGTCGACCAGCGACGCGAGCGCGCGGGCGGGCTGGGCGGGGTCGGCCAGGGCGGCCGGGTCGGCGCCGTCCGCGCCCGCCACGAGCAGCTCGTGGCCGTCGCTCCACGCGTCGTCGGGCCGCGCGCGCAGGTGCGCCATGATGCGCCCGCGCACCTGACGGTCGGTGCCGTGCCAGGCCTGGCGGCGCCGCCTGCCGGCGTGCTCGTCGGCCGGGCGGCCCGCCGCGTGCCAGGCGCAGCCGCTCACCAGCGGGCACTGCGCGCACCGGGGGGACCGGGCGGTGCACACCAGGGCGCCCAGCTCCATGAGACCGATGTTCCAGCGCACCGACGCGGCGTCGTCGCCGGTGTCCGCGGGGAGGTACCCGCCGGCGCGCTCGCGCTCGGCGCGGGAGAGCGTCGGGCTCGGCAGGGCGCGCCCCTCGAGGGCGCGACCGAGCACCCGGCGCACGTTGGTGTCCAGGACGACGGCGCGGCGCCCGTAGGCGAAGGCCGCGACGGCCGCCGCCGTGTAGGCCCCGATCCCGGGGAGCGCGAGGAGCTCCTCCTCGGTGTCCGGGACGCGCCCGCCGTGCTGGGCGGTGATGCTGCGCGCGCACTCCTGCAGGCGCAGTGCGCGGCGCGGGTACCCGAGGCGGTCCCACGCGCGCAGCACGTCGGCGGCGGGGGCCGCGGCGAGGTCGGCCGGGGTGGGCCACCGCTCCATCCAGGCGCGCCACGCCGGCTCGACGCGCGCCACGGGGGTCTGCTGGAGCATGATCTCGCTGACGAGCACGGCCCACGCGCCCGTCCCGGGGCGGCGCCACGGCAGGTCGCGGGCATGCTGGTCGAACCACGTCCGGACCGCCGCGCGCAGGGGGGCAAGGTCGGTAGTCATCAGGTCCAGTGTGCCCGGCGTGGTGGCCACGCCGGGCACGCGGGGAGCCGTACGGTCGTGCCGTGGCGACGACCAGGGGAACGCAGGGGCCGCGACCCGCCGGCCGGGGCACGGGCGCACCGAGGCGCCCGCCCGGCACGCGCACGGCAGGCGGCCCGACGGCCGGCGGCCCTCGCCGACCGGTGCGCCGCCCCAGCCGGGCGGTGATCTGGCGCCGCCGCGCGGTGGCGCTCCTCGTCCTCCTCGCGGTGGTCGCCCTCGTCGCGTGGGGCATCACGGCGGCGGTGCGGGCGCTGGGCTCGGGGTCTGCCCCCCAGGCTGCGCCGAGCCCGACGTCGACGGCGCCCGTCGACCCGGGGCCCTGCGCGCCGGAGGACCTGGGGGTCGACGTCGTGCCGTCCGTCGGTGCGACCGGGGCGACCGTCTCCTTCGCCGTCACGCTGACCAACGACGGCAAGGCGGCCTGCCTGGCCGACGCCGGCCGGTCCTCGCTCGCGCTCACGGTCCGCTCCGGCACCGACCGGGTGTGGGCCTCGGACGACTGCCCGGCCGAGCCGTCCTCGCGCCCCCTCCTCCTCGACGTCGGCGACACCGCGGAGGCGGCCGTGACCTGGAACGGCAGGCGCTCCGCGGCCGGCTGCCCCAGCGGTCAGGGCTCGTCCGGGCCCGGCTCGTACCGGGTGGAGGCGTCCGTGGACGGCGAGCAGGTTCCGGGGTCCGGGACGAGCTTCAGCATCGGCTAGGAGGACCGGGCGCCGAACGCCCGCCGGCAGCCCGCAGCCGCCGACCGCAGCCGCTCTCAGGCGAAGCGCTCCAGGATCGAGGACTCGGCCAGCCGCGACAGCCCCTCGCGCACGGCCCGCGCGCGCTGCGGCCCGACCCCTTCGACGGCCTGCAGGTCCTCGGTGGTCGCGGAGAGCATCACCTGGAGGGTCCCGCAGTGCGTCACGATCGACTCGGCGATCGAGGACGGCAGCCGGGGGATCTTCGCCAGGACGCGGTACCCGCGCGGGGACAGCGCCGAGTCGATGGCCTCGCCGTCGGGCCCGCCGATGCCCAGCGCCCGGGCGACCGTCGGCATGTCGATCAGCTGGGCGGAGTCCAGCGTGCCGAGGGCGTCGAGGATCTGCTGGGGGCTGGTGCGGACGCCGTCACCGAGGTAGTCGCGCAGCACCAGCGTCCGGTCGGGGTCGATCCCGATGACGAGCTCCTCCAGCTGGAGGGAGAGGAGGCGGCCGTCCGTCCCGAGCTCGACGACGTAGCCCGCCACCTCGGCGGAGATGCGAGAGACCATCTCGAGGCGCTGTACCACGGTGACCACGTCGCGCACGGTGACGAGGTCCTCGATCTCGAGGGCGGAGAGCGTCCCGGAGACCTCGTCGAGCCGCGACTTGTACCGCTCGAGCGTGGCCAGGGCCTGGTTGGCGCGGGAGAGGATCACGTCCGAGTCCTCGATCACGTGCCGGCGGTGGTCGACGTAGAGCGCCACGGTGCGCATCGACTGGCTCACCGAGATCACGGGGTAGCCGGACTGCTTCGCGGCCCGCTCGGCGGTGCGGTGGCGCATGCCCGACTCGGAGGTCTCGATGGATGCGTCCGGGAGCAGCTGGACGTTCGCGCGCCGGATGCGGTTGTTGACGTAGTCGACCACGACCGCGCCGTCCATCTTCGCGAGCTCGCGCAGCCGCGTGGCCGAGAAGTCCACGTCCAGCTCGAACCCGCCGGAGCACATCGCCTCGACCGCGTCGTCGTACCCCAGGACCACGATGGCACCCGTGCGCCCGCGGAGGATCCGCTCGAGTCCGTCCCGCAGCTCGGTGCCGGGTGCGACCGTGCGCAGCATCGCACGGAGCTTGGTGTCGGTGGGCAGGTCGGGCACAGATCCCTCACACGGTGCTCAGGCAGGAGAGGGCGACTGCCCCTTCCCTCATCCTAGGTGCGCTCCTGGGCCCGCTCCGGCATCCGCCGACGCATGACCAGGTCGCGTCACGACCGGGTCGATGCCCAGGCGGACGTGGCCGCCTCGTGCAGGTGCCGGACCGGGCGCACGGCCAGGCCGGGGACCGGCCGCAGGTCCGCCGCGCCCTGGTGGGGGACGATGGCCCGGGTGAAGCCCAGCCGGGCGGCCTCGGCGAGGCGGCGCTGGACACCCACGGTGCTGCGCACCTCGCCCGTGAGCCCCACCTCCCCGAAGACGACGAAGCCCGGGTCCAGCTCCTTGTGCTCGACCGCGGACAGGACGGCCAGCGCGACGGCCAGGTCGACCGCCGGCTCGACGGCGCGGGCGCCACCGACAGTGGAGACGTAGACGTCGGCGCTGCTCAGCATCACGCCGAGCCGGGACTGGAGCACCGCCAGGGTCATGGCGACGCGCGAGGAGTCCAGCCCGGATGTCGTGCGCCGTGGTGAGCTCAGCGGCGACGCGGCCACGAGGGCCTGGATCTCGGTGGGCATCGGCCGGCGTCCCTCCAGGGAGACGGTCACACAGGTGCCGGGCACGGCCGAGCGGTCGCCGGACAGGAAGAGCCCCGAGGGGTCCGCCAGGCCGGTGATGCCCGCGTCGTGCAGGTCGAAGCAGCCGACCTCGTCCGTGGGCCCGTACCGGTTCTTCACGGCACGGACCATGCGCAGGCGCGAGTGCCGGTCGCCCTCGAACTGGCACACCACGTCAACCAGGTGCTCGAGCACCCGCGGGCCGGCGATCGAGCCGTCCTTCGTCACGTGCCCCACGAGGAGCACCGGGATGTCCCGGGTCTTGGCCAGGTGGATCAGGGCCGAGGCGACGGCGCGGACTTGGCTGACGCCGCCGGCGGCGCCGTCCACCCCGGCGTCGGCGATCGTCTGGACCGAGTCGACCACCAGGAGCGCGGGGTCGGCCTGGTCGACGTGCCCGAGCAGGGTGGCCAGGTCCGTCTCGGCGGCCAGGAGCAGGTGCGGTGTCAGGGCGCCGATGCGCTCGGCCCGCAGCCTGACCTGGCCCGCGGACTCCTCGCCGGTGACGTACAGCACCGGCCGGCCGGAGCCGCCCGCACCGTGGTCGGCCGAGACGGCGGCGGCCTTCGCGGCGACGTCGAGCAGGAGGGTGGACTTGCCGACGCCGGGCTCCCCGGCGAGCAGGACGACGGCGCCCGGGACGATGCCGCCGCCCAGGACCCGGTCGAGCTCGCCCACGCCGGTGCTGCGGGCGCGGGCCGAGTCGACGTCGACCTCGCTGATGGGACGCGCGGGGGAGGAGGGCGCGAGGGAGGCCGGCGCGCGGGAGGCGGGCGGCAGGCCCGCGGCCTCCTCGACCGTGCCCCACGCCTGGCACTCCCCGCACCGGCCCTGCCACTTGGCGGCGCTCCACCCGCACTCGCTGCAGCGGAAGGCCGGCCTCGGCGGCCGGGCGGTCTTCGTGACGGTGGGGCTCATGGGGGACACGCTAACGAGCGGCACCCACATCACCGTCCACGGGCCCTGTCGGGGGCCGGGCATAGGGTCGAGGCAGCACCAGCCGGACGGAGAGGGAAGCCAGATGAGCCAGCACCGCCAGATCCTGACCGAGGACCTGCTCGAGCGGATCCGTGAGCGGGCGCCGCGCTATGACGCCGAGAACTCCTTCTTCGACGAGGACCTCGCCGAGCTCAAGGAGGCCGGGTACCTCACGGCGTTCGTGCCCGAGGAGCTCGGCGGGGCGGGGCTCAGCCTGGAGGAGATGACCGCCGAGCAGATGCGCCTGGCCGGCGCGGCCCCCGCGACGGCGCTCGCGGTGAACATGCACCACGTCTGGGTCGGCGTCGCCCGGGTCGTCCGCGCGCGCGGCGACCACTCCGCCGACTTCATCCTCGAGGAGGCGGCGGCGGGCGAGGTTTTCGGCTTCGGCGTCTCCGAGGCGGGCAACGACCTCGTCCTCTTCGGCTCTGCCAGCGAGGCCCGTCCCGACGGCCAGGGCGGCTATTCCTTCCACGGCACCAAGATCTTCACCTCGCTCTCCCCGGCGTGGACCCGCCTGGGAACGTTCGGCGCCGACACGACGGGCGAGGACGGCCCGCACAACGTCTGGGGCTTCGTCACCCGTGACGGCGGCGGCGTCGAGGTGAAGGACGACTGGGACGTGCTGGGCATGCGCGCGTCCCAGTCCTGCACGACCGTGCTCGCCGGCGCGCACGCGCCGGCGGACCGGGTCGTGCGGCGCATCCCGCCGGGGCCGACGATGGACCCGTTCATCTTCGGCATCTTCGCGAACTTCGAGATCCTGCTGGCCTCGGTCTACGCGGGTGTCGCCCGGCGCGCGATCGACGTCGCCGTGGCGAGGGCCCACCGGCGCACGTCTTTCAAGAACGGCGGCGCCCCCTACGCCAACGACCCGGACATCCGCTGGCGCCTGGCGGACGCGGCCCTCCAGCTCGACGGCATCTACCCGCAGATCGCCATGATCGCCCGCGACGTCGACAACCAGGTGGACCGTGGCGCGCTGTGGATGCCGCAGCTCTCGGCCGTGAAGTCCCGCGCCACCGAGGTCGCGCTCGACGTCGTCACCAAGGCCGTCCGGGCCTCCGGCGGCGCGTCGTACTCCAACAGCAAGGAGCTCTCCCGGCTGTACCGCGACGTCCTGGCCGGGATCTTCCACCCCAGCGACGACGAGTCCGTGCACGGCGCGTGGGCCAACGCGCTGCTGGGCCCGGTGGTGCCGTGGCCGCCGCAGGACGGCAACTGAGCCGCACAGCCCGACGGGCCGGGCCCCGCACCGTGAGCGGTGTGGACCCGGCCCGTCGGAGCGCGGCAGGTCAGCGACTCGACCTGCGCTTGTTGATGAGGTCGAAGGCGACGGCGAGGAGCAGCACCATGCCCTTGATGGCCTGCTGCCAGGCCGGGTCGACGGACATGATGGACAGCCCCATGTTGAGCACGCCCATGATGAGCGCGCCGATGATCGCCCCGGACACCTTGCCGATGCCGCCGGTGACCGCGGTGCCCCCGATGAAGGCGGCGGCGATGGCGTCGAGCTCGAAGCTGTTGCCGGCGGCCGCGACGGCGGCCCCGGCCCGCGACGTGGTCACGATGCCGGCCAGCGCCGCCAGGACACCCATGTTCACGAAGATCATGAAGTTCACGCGCTTCGTGTTCACGCCGGACAGCTTCGCCGCCTGGAGGTTGCCGCCGATGGCGTAGATGTGCCGGCCGAAGGTCGTGCGGTTCATGACGAACGTGTAGGCGACGATGAGGACGCCGACGATCACGAGCACGATCGGCGTGCCGCCTGCGCTCCGGGCCAGCAGGTAGGTGACGAACCCGATGAGGAGACCGAACAGGACCAGCCGGCCGACGAACGCCGCGAAGGGCTCCACGGTGAGCTCGTGCTTGCGGATCGCGCGCCGCGCCCGGATCTGGGTGAACGCGAGACCGGCGATCGCGGCGGCACCGATGAGCAGCGTCACCAGGTCGAGGTTCGCGACGTAGCCCAGGACGTTGCGCACCGACCCGTTGGAGATGGCGTTGAAGCCCTCCGGCAGCCCGGCGACCGTCGTCCCGACGAGGACGATGGCGAGCCCCCGGAAGATCAACATGCCCGCCAGCGTGACGATGAACGCGGGGATGCCGACGTAGGCGACCCAGAAGCCCTGCCAGGCGCCGATGGCGGCGCCGAGCACGAGCGCGACCAGGACGGCGACCAGCCAGGGGGCCCCGCTGCTCATCATGAGCGCCGCCACGCCGCCCACGAACGCCACCTGGGACCCGACGGAGAGGTCGATGTGACCGGCGACGATGACCATCACCATGCCGATCGCCAGGATCATGACGTAGGCGTTCTGCTGCACGAGGCTCGCGACGTTGTTCGGCACGAGCAGGAGGCCGCCGGTGAGGATCTGGAAGAGGATCACGATGGCGACGAGGGCCGCCATGATCCCGTACTGCCGGACGTTCCGGCTGAGGTACTGCGTCAGTGTGCTCATCGCGCTGCGGCGTCCTTTTCCATCGTCATGAAGTGCATGAGCCGCTCCTGGCTGGCTTCGGCCCGGGGGACCTCTCCGGTGATGCGTCCCTGGCTCATCGCGTAGATCCGGTCACAGATGCCGAGAAGCTCGGGCAGCTCGGAGGAGATCACCAGCACGGCCTTGCCCGCGTCGGCGAGCGCGTTGATGATCTGGTAGATCTCGTACTTGGCGCCGACGTCGATCCCGCGGGTCGGCTCGTCGAGGATGAGCACGTCCGGGTCGGTGAAGATCCACTTGCTCAGCACGACCTTCTGCTGGTTCCCGCCCGAGAGCTGGCCGACGATCGCGTCCACGCTCGGTGTCTTGATGCGCATCTCGCGGCGGTACCGCTCGGCGACCGTGGACTCCTCGTGCCGGTCGACCACCCCGAAGCGGGCGAGCTTGCGCAGCCCCGCGGCGGCGACGTTGAGCTTGATGTCCTGGATGAGGTTGAGGCCGTAACGCTTGCGGTCCTCGGTCGCGTACGCGATGCCGTGGTTGATGGCCTGCTCGACGGTGTGGCTCTTGATCTCGGTGCCGGCCTTGTACAGGCGGCCCGAGATGTTCTGGCCGTACGCGCGCCCGAAGATGCTCATGGCCAGCTCGGTGCGTCCCGCGCCCATGAGGCCCGCGAGACCGACGATCTCCCCGCGCCGGACGGTGAGGTTGGCGCCGTCGACCACCTTGCGCGTGGAGTCCAGCGGGTGGAAGACGGTCCAGTCCTCCACCCGGAGGACCTCCTCGCCGACGGTGGTGGTGTGGTCCGGGAACCGGTTCTCCAGGTCCCGGCCGACCATCAGCTTGATGATCTGCTCCTCGGTGACGGGCTCGGCGCCGTGCATGTCCAGGGTCTTGATCGTGCGGCCGTCCCTGATGACGGTGGTGGAGTCGGCGATCGCGGCGATCTCGCCCAGCTTGTGGGAGATCATGATCATCGCGATGCCCTGGTCCCTCAGCTGGCGCATGAGGGTGAGCAGGTGCGCGCTGTCATCGTCGTTGAGCGCCGCGGTGGGCTCGTCGAGGATGAGGAGCTTGACCCGCTTGGACAGGGCCTTGGCGATCTCGACCAGCTGCTGACGGCCGACGCCCAGGTCGACGACCTTGGTGTCCGGGTCGGCGTCGAGGCCCACCCGGGCGATGAGCTTGGCCGCCTCGCTGTTGGTGGTGTTCCAGTCGATGACGCCGCCGCGCGCCTGCTCGTTGCCCAGGAAGATGTTCTCCGCGACGGAGAGGTACGGGCTGAGCGCCAGCTCCTGGTGGATGATGACGATGCCGCGTTCCTCGCTGTCCCGGATGTTCCGGAAGTCGCAGGGCCGGCCGTCGAAGTGGATCTCGCCCTCGTAGCTGCCGTGGGGGTAGACCCCCGACAGGACGTTCATGAGGGTGGACTTGCCCGCGCCGTTCTCGCCGCAGATGGCGTGCACCTCGCCGCGGCGGACGCTCAGGTTGACGTCCTCGAGGGCCTTGACACCGGGGAACGTCTTGGTGATGTCCCGCATCTCGAGGATCGTGTGATCAGTGGACATGCGTGCTCCTCGCTCGTTCGGTCGGTCGCGGGCCGCCTGCCGGCCGGTGGGACCGGCAGGCGGCGCGTGCGTCAGAGACCGAGCTCGGCGGCGTCGTAGAAGCCGGACCCGACGAGGAGCTCCTCGGCGGTGTCGGGCGTGACGACCTGCGGGGGCAGCAGGTAGGACGGGACGACCTTGGTGCCGTTGTCGTAGGTCTCGGTGTCGTTGACCTCCACCGTCTCGCCCTTGACGATCTGGTCGACCATGGTCGCGACCTGCTCACCCAGGGTGCGGGTGTCCTTCCACACCGTCATCGACTGCTTGCCGGCGAGCATGTTCTTCACGTTCGCCAGGTCGGCGTCCTGCCCGGTCACGACCGGGAAGTCGGCGCCGTCCGCGTAGCCGGCGGCCTCGAGGGCCTGCTCGATGCCGAGGGCGAGCGAGTCGTTGGGGGAGAGGACGACGTCGACCTTCTTGTCGGCGTAGAAGGAGTTCAGCCGGTTGTCCATCTCCGACTGCGCGGTCGCGGAGGCCCAGCCCTGGACACCGATCGTGGTCCAGGCGTCGTTGCTGGCCGGCGCCTTGCCGGAGGGCACGACGAGCTGGCCTTTCTGGACGTAGGGCAGCAGGACGTCCCACGCCCCGGAGAAGAAGAACTTGGCGTTGTTGTCGTCCGGGGAGCCGGCGAACGGCTCGAGGTTGAACGGCCCGGTGCCGGCGTCCGCGAGGCCGAGCTGCTCGACGATGAACTCGCCCTGGAGCTGGCCGACCTGGTAGTTGTCGAAGGTCGCGTAGTAGTCCACGGCGTCCGTGCCGTTGATGAGGCGGTCGTAGGCGATGACGGAGATGCCCGCGTCCTTGGCGGACCCCAGCACCGGGCCGAGCGCCGTGCCGTCGATCGAGGCGACGACCAGGACGTCGGCGCCGGAGTTGATCATGTTCTGGATCTGCGTGATCTGCTGGTCCACCTTGTTGTCGGCGTACTGCAGCGACGTCTCGTAACCCATGTCCTTGAGGAGGGAGTCGAGGTTCTCGCCGTCGTTGTTCCAGCGCTCGAGCGAGCGGGTCGGCATCGCGATGCCGACGAGCGTCTCCTCGGAACCCGCGTCCGTCGCGCCCGACGCCGTGTCGGTGCGCTCGCTGCTGCACGCGGCGAGGGCCGCCATCGCCATGGCGGTGCCCGCGAGGACCGCGGTCGCCTTCCTCGTTCGCAGAGACGTCATCGTCCAACCCTTCTGTATGCCTGCCCAGCAGGCGCTGCCCTTGACCAGCGGCGTCCGGCACGTCCCAAGGTGCGGCCTGCACCGTCCTCGGTGCCGGGTCCGCGACGCCTCATCACGTCGTCCACGCTGGTTTGTTGTATCAGCGAACTTATTAGACCGTAGCGCCCCAGGCAAGTGACGGAGGTCTCGATTCGGTCTCGTGTCGTCGTGTATCCTCAGCCGGCGATCCAGGCGGCCGGGTCCCGGATGACGGAGTCCAGGGCGCGGAACGCGCCGCCGGTGGTCGCCGGCGCCCGGTCGTCGGGTGCGGTGCGGATCGTGACCTTCGACCACGGCCCCGCCAGCGCCCGGAGGCGCAGCTGCTCCTCGATGCCGGGGCGGAGCAGGCCGGCCAGCGGGATGAACCCGGCGCCGAGGACGACCTCGCCGACGTCCACGATGTTGACCATGTTGGCCAGCGCGATCCCCAGCGCCCAGGCCGCGCGCTCGACGGCGACCCGGGGCGGCCCGTACGCGGAGGTGGCGGCGGCCAGCTCGGCCCCGGAGGTGGTGGGCGGAAGCTGCGCCGCCTCGAAGATCGCGTGCATGCCGGCGTAGCGCTCGAGGCAGCCGCGGGCGCCGCAGGGGCACTGCGGGCCGTCGGGCTCGATGGCGACGTGCCCGATCTCGCCCGCCCAGCCGTGCTGCCCGGTGATGATGTGCCCGCCGGCGACCAGGGCCGAGCCGATGCCGATGTCGCCGCTGACGTAGATGAACGTGCTGGACTCGGCCCGGCGGCCGGGCGCCGCCATGGCGACGCCGTACCCCGCGAGGTTGGCGTCGTTGTCGATCTCGAGGCGCACGCCGGCCGGGATGACGTCGGAGCCGAGGTGGTCCGCCGGCCGCAGGTCCCGCCAGCCGAGGTTCGGCGCGAGGAGCAACCGGCCCTCCGCCACGTCGACCAGCCCCGGCAGCGCGAGGTGCGCCTCCGCGACGACGGCCCCCGCCGCCGTCGTCGCGGCGAACAGGCTCCGCGCCAGCTCGCCGGTCCGGGCCAGCACGCGGCCCGGGTCGGAGTGCTCGAAGTCCCCCGGGACGAGCTCCTCGGCGAGGACCTGCCCGGTGAGGTCGACGACACGGCCGGCCATGTAGTCGACGTTGACCTGGAGGCCCATGCCGGCGATCGAGCCGGGGGCCGGCGCCAGCGGCACCGCCGGCCGCCCGGGG
Source organism: Georgenia sp. SYP-B2076 (assembly GCF_003991205.1). GTDB lineage: Bacteria > Actinomycetota > Actinomycetes > Actinomycetales > Actinomycetaceae > Georgenia. The sequence continues at coordinate 51,640 of NZ_RXOZ01000037.1, forward strand.
CCGCGCGTGCCGGGCGGTTCCTGCTCCACGACGATCTGCGCGTCGAGCAGCTCCTCGACCAGCCGGGACACCGTCGACCGCGTCAGGCCGGTGTCGGCGGCGAGGTCGGCGCGCGATACCGGCCCGGGGCTCGCGAAGACCGCCTGCGTGAGCACGGCTAGGTTGTTCTCACGCAGGGAGGACTGCCGCGCGGCGCCCCCGTGGCGGGGCGTGGGGGGCGCGAGGGGCGCCGGGAGCGACGTCGACGCCGCTCTCCGGGTTCGCGACGGCACGGGGTCTGTGGTCTCGGTCACCCGCTTGACCTTACTCGGGTCGGCTGATTAAGTTTTGCCACACAACAAATCTCGACGAGGAGACATCATGGTGCGCAACCCCACCCCCGAGGATCGGTTCTCGTTCGGCCTGTGGACGGTCGGCTGGACGGCACGGGACCAGTTCGGCGAGGCCACCCGCCGCGCGATGGACCCGTGGGAGTACGCCACGAAGCTGGCCGAGCTGGGCGCGTGGGGCGTGACGTTCCACGACGACGACGTCGTGCCGTTCGGCTCGGACGACGCCACGCGCGAGCAGATCCTGACCACCTTCAAGAAGGCCGTGGACGACGCCGGCCTGGTGGTGGAGATGGTCACGACCAACACGTTCTCCCACCCGGTGTTCAAGGACGGGGCGTTCACGTCCAACGACCGGTCGGTGCGCCGGTTCGCGCTCCGCAAGATCGTGCGCAACGTGGACCTGGCCGCCGAGCTCGGCGCGCAGACCTTCGTCATGTGGGGCGGCCGGGAGGGCAGCGAGTACGACGGCGCCAAGGACGTGGGCGCCGCCCTGGACCGGTACGCGGAGGGCATCGACACGGTCGCCGGGTACATCAAGGACCGGGGCTACGACCTGCGCATCGCGCTGGAGCCCAAGCCGAACGAGCCCCGCGGGGACATCCTGCTGCCCACGGTCGGGCACGCGCTGGGCTTCATCGCCCGGCTCGAGCACGGGGACATCGTCGGGCTGAACCCGGAGACCGGGCACGAGCAGATGGCGGGGCTGAACTACACCCACGGCCTGGCGCAGGCCCTGTGGTCGGGCAAGCTGTTCCACATCGACCTCAACGGGCAGCGCTCCATCAAGTTCGACCAGGACCTGGTCTTCGGCCACGGGGACCTGCTCTCGGCGTTCTTCACCGTGGACCTGATCGAGAACGGCTTCCCCGGCGCGGGCACCGACGGGCCGATGTACACGGGCCCGCGGCACTTCGACTACAAGCCGTCCCGGACCGAGGGGTACGAGGGGGTGTGGGACTCCGCGCGGGCGAACATGGACATGTACCTCATGCTCGCCGAGAAGGCGAAGGCCTACCGGGCCGACCCCGAGGTGCGTGCGGCGTTCGAGGCCGCCGGCGTCCTGGAGCTCTCCGAGCCCACCCTCGCGCCTGGGGAGTCCCTGACGGACCTGCTCGCCGACCGTGGCGCGTTCGAGGAGTTCGACGCCGACGCCGCCGCGCAGCGCAACTTCGGCTTCGTCCGGCTCAACCAGCTCGCCCTCGCCCACCTCATCGGCTGAGGAGCAACCATGAGCGAGACGCTGGTCGCCGGGATCGACTCCTCCACCCAGTCCTGCAAGGTGGTCGTCCGTGAGGCCGCCACCGGTGCGCTGCGCCGGTTCGGGCAGGCCCCGCACCCGGACGGCACCGAGGTGGACCCCGCCGCGTGGTGGGACGCGCTGCAGGTGGCGGTCGCGGCGGCCGGCGGTCTCGACGACGTCGCCGCGGTCAGCGTGGGCGGTCAGCAGCACGGCATGGTCGCCCTCGACGCCGACGGCCGGGTCGTGCGCCCGGCTCTGCTCTGGAACGACACACGGAGCGCCGCGGCCGCGAGGGACCTGGTCGCCGAGCTCGGGGGCGCCGCGGGCGACGCCGGCGGCGGCCCGGCCGCCTGGGCCCGGGCCACCGGCTCCGTGCCGGTCGCCTCGCTGACCGTGACGAAGCTGCGCTGGCTGGCGGACCACGAGCCGGACGCCGCCGCCCGCGTGGCAGCCGTCGCCCTCCCGCACGACTGGCTCACCTGGCAGCTCTCCGGGGCGCAGTCCTTCGACACGCTCGTCACCGACAGGTCCGAGGCCTCGGGCACCGGCTACTTCGACACCGCGAACGGCACCTACCGCAGGGACCTGCTGGCCCGGGCGCTGCGCCGCGACGACGCCGAGGGGATCGTCCTCCCGCGCGTCCTGCGCCCGCGCGAGAGCGCCGGCAACGGCGCCGTGCGGGCGGGCCTCGGGCACCTCGTGCTCGGTCCCGGGGCCGGCGACAACGCGGCGGCCGCCCTGGGGCTGGGCATGACGGCCGGGGACGTGGCCATCTCCGTCGGGACCTCGGGGGTGGTCTCCGCCGTCTCCGACCACCCCGTCGAGGACCCGACAGGGCTGGTGACCGGTTTCGCCGACGCCACCGGGCGGTTCCTGCCCCTGGCGGTCACGCTCAACGGGTCCCGCGTCCTCGACGCCGCCGCCGGGCTGCTCGGGGTGGACCATGAGGGCCTCAGCGCGCTGGCCCTGGCGGCTCGGCCCGGCGCCGGCGGCCTCACGCTCGTGCCCTATCTCGAGGGCGAGCGCACCCCCAACCTGCCGGACGCCACCGGCTCGCTGCTCGGCCTCACGCTCGCGTCGGCGACCAGGGAGAACCTTGCCCGCGCCGCCGTCGAGGGGCTGCTGTGCGGGCTCGCCGACGGCCTCGACGCCATGCGCGCGCGGGGTGTGCCCACCCGGCGCATCCAGCTCATCGGCGGCGCGGCCCGCTCCCGGGCCCTCCAGGAAATCGCCCCGGCGATCCTCGGCGCCGACGTCCAGGTCCCCGAGCCGGGGGAGTACGTCGCCGACGGCGCGGCCCGCCAGGCCGCCTGGGTGCTCACGGAGGCGAACCGGCCGCCGTCGTGGACCACCTCGCGTGCGCGCACGCGCCAGGCGCCGCCGGTCCCCGAGGTGCGCGAGCGGTACGGTGCCCGGCGCGAGATGGTCGTGAGCCGGGGGGTGTGAACCGGCCCGGCGCGGACGGGCCGGCCGCCCCCGTCGATACCCTGGCACTGAGCGACACCAGCCGGGCAGGAGTGAGATGGAACCGATCCCGGGCCCGCGCACGGCGCGGGTCGGCGCGCCGTCGATGGCCGACGTCGCCGCCGTCGCCGGCGTCTCCCACCAGACCGTCTCGCGGGTGCTGAACAACCCCGATGCGGTGCGCCCCGACACCCGCGAGCGGGTCCTCGTGGCGATCCGCGCTCTGGGCTACCGCCGGAACCCGGCCGCCCGCGCCCTCGTGACCCGGCGCACCCGGCTGATCGGCGTGATCAACCCGGGGGAGGCGCGGTTCGGCCCCGCGAACACCACGATCGCGATCGAGGAGGCCGCCCGCGAGGCCGGCTACGCGACGACGCTGACCATCATGCGCGACGCCCGGCACGAGACCGTCGAGGCGGCGCTGGAGTACTTCCTCGGGCTGGGCGTCGACGGCATCGTCGTCATCGCGGCCCGCACCCACGTGGCGGCGGCGGCGGACGAGCTGGCCGGCAGGCTCCCAGTGGTCATGGTCGCCGCCGGGCTGCAGGCCACGGCGTCGCTGCACGTCGTGGCCGTCGACCAGGAGCTCGGGGCGAGGATGGCCACCCGCCACCTCATCGGCCTGGGGCACCGCGAGGTCGTCCACGTCTCGGGCCCCAACGACTGGTTCGACGCCCGGGCGCGCGTCGCCGGCTGGCGCAAGGAGATGCGCGAGGCCGGCCTGGAGGTCTCCGCGCTCGTGGCCGGCGGGTGGGACGCGGCGCAGGGGTACGAGGTGGCGCGGCGCATGGCCCGGGACCGGCGGCTGCCGGGGGCCGTCTTCGCCGCGAACGACCAGATGGCGCTGGGGATGCTCCGGGCCTTCCAGGAGGCCGGGGTGCGCGTGCCGGAGGACGTCTCGGTCGTGGGCTTCGACGACGTGGCCGGATCGGAGTTCTTCTCCCCGCCGCTGACGACGGTGCGTCAGCCGTTCGCCGCCGTCGGGCGGCGGTGCATCGAGGTGATCCTCGGTGCGCTGGACGGTCGCAGCCCCAGCACCACGCTGATCCCGCCCGAGCTGGTCGTGCGCTCGTCCGCGGCCCGCCCGGCGCCGACGCGGGCAGATCCACCGCAATAGGCCTCCGCTTCACTGAAAACTCCGGCCGTATCACAGTTCAGTCGCGGGCGTCGGTCTGCGGTTGACAAGATCTGCACCTGTCGGCGACCCTCTGATGTTAGCGCTAACATCACGAACCATCGAAGCGGGTCCAGGCCGGGCCCCGGCATAGGAGCCGGTTCGCATGGCAGGTCTCAGCAGCACCTTCTTGGTCGGCGTCGACTACGGGACGCTGTCGGGCCGCGCGGTGGTCGTGCGGGCCAGTGACGGCGCGGAGCTCGGCAGCGCCGTGCACGAGTACGCGCACGGCGTGATGGACCGCGAGCTCACCGCCGCGGACGGCCGGCGCCTGCCGCCGGACTGGGCGCTGCAGAGCCCCGAGGACTATGTCGACGTGCTCCGGACCGCCGTCCCGGCCGCGCTCCGCGCCGCCGGGGTGGACCCGCGGGACGTCGCCGGCATCGGCACCGACTTCACCGCCTGCACCATGGTGCCCACCACGGAGGACGGCACGCCGCTGAGCGCCCTGGCGCACCTCGCGAACCGGCCGCACACGTGGGTCAAGCTGTGGAAGCACCACGCGGCGCAGCCGCAGGCGGACCGGATCAACGCGCTGGCCCACGAGCGGGGCGAGCCCTGGATCGACCGGTACGGCGGCCTCATCTCCTCCGAGTGGGAGTTCGCCAAGGGCCTGCAGCTCCTCGAGGAGGACCGCGAGGTCTATGACGCGACCGCCCACTGGGTCGAGGCCGCCGACTGGATCGTGTGGCAGCTGTGCGGCAGGTACGTGCGCAACGCCTGCACCGCCGGGTACAAGGGCATCTACCAGGACGGCTCCTACCCGTCCGAGGAGTTCCTGGCCGGCCTCAACCCCGACTTCGCCGGCTTCGTGCGGGACAAGCTCGCCGGGGACATCGGCCAGCTCGGGCACCCCGCCGGGACGCTCACCGCGCGAGCGGCGGCCTGGACGGGACTGCCCGAGGGCATCGCCGTGGCCGTCGGCAACGTCGACGCACACGTCACGGTGCCCGCGGCGGACGCCGTCGAGCCGGGCCAGATGGTCGCCATCATGGGCACGTCCACGTGCCACGTCATGAACGGGGACACGCTCGCCGAGGTGCCGGGCATGTGCGGGGTCGTCCGCGGCGGGATCGTCGAGGGCTACTGGGGCTACGAGGCCGGGCAGAGCGGCGTCGGGGACGTCTTCGGCTGGTTCGTCCAGAACGCGGTGCCACCGGCATACGTGGACGAGGCCCACGAGCGGGGCGTCTCGGTGCACCGGCTGCTCACCGAGAAGGCCGCGGGCCAGCAGGTGGGCGAGCACGGGCTCGTCGCCCTGGACTGGCTCTCCGGCAACCGGTCGGTGCTGGTCGACCACGAGCTCTCGGGACTGGTCCTGGGGCTGACGCTGACCACCCGGCCGGAGGACGTGTACCGGGCGCTGCTCGAGGCGACGGCCTTCGGCACCCGGGTGATCGTCGAGGCCTTCGAGGACGCCGGGGTCCCCGTCACCGAGCTCGTGGTGGCCGGCGGCCTGCTGAAGAACTCGGTCCTCATGCAGATCTACTCCGACGTCACGCGGCTGCCGCTGTCCACCATCGTCTCCGACCAGGGCCCCGCGCTGGGCTCGGCCATCCACGCCGCCGTCGCCGCCGGGCTCTACCCGGACGTCCGCGCCGCCGCGCGGGCCATGGGCAACCGCCGGGTGGCGGCCTACACCCCCGACGAGGACGCGGCGCTGCGCTACGACGCGCTGTTCGCCGAGTACGGCGCCCTGCACGACTACTTCGGCCGGGGCGGGAACGACGTCATGCACCGGCTCAAGAAGATGCGCCGCGATGTGGTCTCCGGCCGCGCCGCCAGCCGCGGCACGGACACGGCCGGACGCGCGGAGCCGGACACGGCCGGGCGCGCGGACACCGACCTGGCCGAGAGGCAGGTGCGATGACCGTCGACCTGGCGGCCCTGTCCACGGCGGTCCGAGAAGCCGTCGCCGAGTGCCGCGAGCGCGTGGCGGCGCTGCACGCCGAGCTGCCCCGCAACCAGCTCGTGGTCTGGACGGCCGGCAACGTCTCCGAGCGGGTGCCCGGCGCGGACCTCTTCGTCATCAAGCCGTCCGGCGTGAGCTACGACGAGCTGGACGCCGCGACCATGGTGGTCTGCGACCTGGGCGGCAACAAGATCGAGGACGGCACCGCGGAGCGGCTCCAGCCCTCCTCGGACACGGCCGCCCACGCCTACGTCTACCGGCACATGCCGGAGGTCGGTGGCGTCGTGCACACCCACTCCACCTACGCCACCGCCTGGGCCGCCCGCGGGGAGCCGGTGCCGTGCGTGCTCACGATGATGGCCGACGAGTTCGGCGGCGACATCCCCGTCGGCCCCTTCGCCCTCATCGGTGACGACTCCATCGGGCGCGGGATCGTCGAGACGCTGCGGGAGTCGCGCTCCCCGGCCGTCCTCATGCGCAACCACGGGCCGTTCACCGTGGGCAGGGACGCCCGCGCGGCCGTCAAGGCCGCCGTCATGTGTGAGGAGGTGGCCCGCACCGTCCACATCGCCCGCCAGCTCGGCGAGCCCACGCCCATCCCCGCCGCCGACGTCGACGCGCTCTTCGCGCGCTACCAGCAGGTCTACGGCCAGCGAGGGGAGAGGTGATGTCCGCGCCGTTCGAGGGCAAGGAGATCTGGTTCCTGACCGGGAGCCAGGACCTGTACGGCGAGGACACGCTGCACCAGGTCGCCGAGCAGTCCCGGGAGGTGGCCTCCACCCTCGACGGCGCCGCGGAGATCCCCGTGCGCATCGTGTGGAAGCCGGTCCTGAAGGACCGCGACGCCATCCGCCGGGCGGCGCTGGAGGCCAACGCCGCCGACGCCTGCCTGGGCGTGATCGTGTGGATGCACACGTTCTCGCCCGCGAAGATGTGGATCCTGGGCCTGGACGTCCTGGCCAAGCCGATGCTCCACCTGCACACCCAGGCCAACGTGGCCCTGCCGTGGGCGGACATCGACATGGACTTCATGAACCTGAACCAGGCCGCCCACGGCGACCGGGAGTTCGGCTACGTCGCCACCCGTCTCGGCGCCCGCCGCAAGACGGTGGTGGGCCACGCGAGCAGCGCGCGCGTCCAGGCGCAGGTGGCGTCGTGGGCCAGGGCGGCCGCGGGGTGGGCCGCCATGCACGAGCTGCGCGTGGCGCGCTTCGGCGACAACATGCGCGACGTCGCCGTGACCGAGGGGGACAAGACGGAGGCCGAGCTGCGCCTCGGCGTCTCCGTCAACACCTGGGGGGTCAACGACCTCGCCGACGCGGTCGACGCCGTCGCCGACGTCGACGCCGACGCGCTGGTCGACGTCTACGACGGGGCGTACGACGTCGCGGAGGAGCTGGGCCCGGGTGGCGGGCGCCGCGAGTCGCTGCGCTACGGCGCGCGCCTCGAGCTGGGGATGCGGGCCTTCCTGGACGCCGGCGGGTTCGCGGCCTTCACGACGAACTTCCAGGACCTGGGCGCGCTGCGCCAGCTGCCCGGCCTCGCCGTCCAGCGCCTCATGGCCGACGGGTACGGGTTCGGCGCGGAGGGGGACTGGAAGACCGCGATCCTCGTGCGGGCCGCGAAGGTCATGGGGCACGGCCTGCCCGGCGGCGCCTCGCTCATGGAGGACTACACCTACGAGCTCACGCCCGGCCAGGAGAAGATCCTCGGGGCCCACATGCTCGAGGTCTGCCCGACCCTGACCACCCGGCGCCCCCGGCTGGAGATCCATCCGCTCGGCATCGGCGGGCGCGAGGACCCGGTGCGCCTCGTCTTCGACACCGACCCCGGCCCGGGGCTGGTCGTGGCCATGTCCGACATGCGCGACCGGTTCCGGCTCGTCGCCAACGTCGTCGACGTCGTCCCGCCGGACGCGGACCTGCCGAACCTGCCCGTCGCCCGGGCCGTGTGGGAGCCCCGACCAGACCTGGAGACGTCGGCGCGGTGCTGGCTCACCGCCGGCGGGGCGCACCACACGGTCATGACCACGGCCGTCGGGCTCGAGGTCTTCGAGGACCTCGCCGACATCGCCGGGCTCGAGCTCGCCGTCATCGACGGTGCCACCACGCCCCGGGGCTTCGCCCGCGAGCTGCGCTGGAACCAGGCGTACTACCGCCTGGCCCAGGGAATGTGAGGCGCCGCTGACCCTGAGCGTCCCCGCCGCGGCGGGGGTACGCACGCCCCTCGTGCGCGAGCGGGCACGAGAGCCAGCCACGCCGGCCGGCTCGCCGGCAGGACACGTCAAGGAGGAAGACACATGAGGAAGAGCAGGCTCACGGCACTGGCGGCAAGCGTCGCCCTCGCACTCGGGCTCGCGGCGTGCGGCGGCGGCGGCGCCGGCGGGGGCGGCGGTGCCTCCGGGGGCGCCAGCGGCGGCGGGAGCGGGGAGGGCGGGATGGTCGGCGTGAGCATGCCGACGCAGACGTCCGAGCGCTGGATCGCCGACGGCAAGGCGGTCGAGTCGGGTCTGAAGGACGCCGGGTACAAGGTCTCCCTGCAGTTCGCCGGTGACGACATCCCCACCCAGTCCCAGCAGATCGACCAGATGATCACCCAGGGAGTCAAGCTCTTGGTCATCGCCGCGATCGACGGCACGGCCCTGTCCGGGCAGCTCCAGGCCGCCAAGGACGCGGGCATCCCGGTGATCTCCTACGACCGGCTGATCCGGGACACCCCGAACGTGGACTTCTACGTCACCTTCGACAACTACCAGGTCGGGGTTCAGCAGGCGACCTCCCTGCTGACGGGCCTGGGCCTGCTCAACAAGGACGGTTCCCCGGGCAGCGCCACGGGTCCGTTCAACGTCGAGCTGTTCGCGGGCTCGCTCGACGACAACAACGCCCACTTCTTCTGGCAGGGCGCGATGGACACCCTCAAGCCCTACCTCGACAAGGGCACGCTCGTCGTGAAGTCCGGCCAGACGAAGATCGAGCAGGCCGCGATCCTGCGCTGGCAGCAGGAGACGGCCCAGAAGCGCATGGAAGACCTGCTGACCGGCGCCTACAGCGACGGTTCCAAGGTCAACGGCGTGCTCTCCCCGTTCGACGGGCTCTCCCGCGGCATCATCACCGCCCTGCAGAACGCCGGCTACAAGGCCGGTCAGGACATGCCCATCGTCACCGGGCAGGACGCGGAGATCGCCTCGGTCAAGCTCATCGCCGACGGCGTGCAGTACTCGACCATCTTCAAGGACACCCGCAAGCTCGCCAAGCAGGCGGTCACCTCCTCCGAGGCGTTCCTGAGCGGCAAGCAGCCGGAGGCGAACGACACCAAGACGTACGACAACGGCGTCAAGGTCGTCCCGTCCTTCCTCCTGCAGTCGGACATCGTCTACGCCGACAACATCCAGAAGCTGCTCGTCGACTCGGGCTACTACACCGAGCAGCAGGTCAAGAGCGGCCAGGCCTGATCCGCTCGCCCGGCCGGTGGGTCTGGCGGCGCGGCCGCCAGACCCACCGGGCAGGCACAACACAAGGAGTGACGCATGAGCGACGACGGACGCGTGAGCGACGACGGACGCACCAGCCACGACGGGCGCACGAGCGACGACATCCTGCAGATGCGCAACATCACCAAGACCTTCCCCGGCGTCAAGGCGCTGGAGGACGTCTCCCTGAGCGTCCGGCGCGGCGAGATCCACGCCATCTGCGGGGAGAACGGCGCCGGGAAGTCCACCCTCATGAAGGTGCTCTCCGGCGTGTACCCCGCGGGCAGCTATGACGGGGAGATCTATCTCGACGGCGAGCGGGTCGAGTTCCGCTCGATCAACGACAGCGAGGCGCGCGGCGTCGTCATCATCCACCAGGAGCTCGCCCTCGTGCCGTACCTCTCCATCGCGGAGAACATCTTCCTCGGCAACGAGCGGGTGGGGACCGCGCTGATCGACTGGAACCAGACCAACGCGCAGGCCGCGGAGCTCCTCGAGCGCGTCGGGCTGCGGGAGAACCCGGTCACGCCGGTCGGCCAGCTCGGGGTGGGCAAGCAGCAGCTGGTCGAGATCGCGAAGGCCATGTCCAAGAACGTCCGGCTGCTCATCCTCGACGAGCCCACCGCCGCCCTCAACGACCAGGACTCCGAGCATCTCCTCGGCCTGCTGCGCCAGTTCCAGCAGCAGGGCATCACCTCGATCATGATCTCGCACAAGCTGAACGAGATCGCCGACATCGCCGACTCGACCACCATCATCCGCGACGGCAAGACGATCGAGACGATGGACATGTCCGCCCCGGACGCCACGCAGGACCGGATCATCCGCGGCATGGTCGGGCGCGACCTCAGCCAGCGTTACCCCGAGCACGAGTCGCACCCGGGCGAGGAGGTGTTCCGCATCGAGGACTGGACGGTGCTGCACCCCACCCAGGCGGGACGCGTCGTCATCGACTCCGCGGCGCTCTCCGTCCGGGCCGGCGAGATCGTCGGCCTCGCCGGGCTCATGGGCGCCGGGCGCACGGAGCTGGCCATGAGCGTGTTCGGCCACAGCTACGGGAAGGTCGTGTCCGGCCGGGCCTTCATGCACGGCCGCGAGGCCAGGGTCCGCACGGTGCAGGAGGCGATCGACAACGGCATCGCCTACGCCACCGAGGACCGCAAGCGCTACGGCCTCAACCTCATCGAGGACATCAAGCGCAACGTCTCCGCCGCGGCGCTGGGCAAGCTGGCGAAGGGCGGCTGGGTCAACGGCCACGAGGAGATCGCCGTCGCCGAGCGGTATCGGCAGAGCCTCAACATCAAGACACCCTCCGTGATGGCCGTCGTGGGCAAGCTCTCCGGCGGCAACCAGCAGAAGGTCGTCCTGAGCAAGTGGCTCTACACCGACCCCGAGCTCCTGATCCTCGACGAGCCGACCCGAGGCATCGACGTCGGCGCCAAGTTCGAGATCTACACGATCATCAACGCCCTCGCGGACGCCGGGAAGGCGGTCCTCGTCATCTCCTCGGAGCTGCCCGAGCTTCTCGGCATCTGCGACCGCATCTACACCCTGGCCTTCGGGCGCATCACGGGTGTCCTGCCCCGGCAGGACGCCAACCAGGAGCGCCTCATGGCGCTCATGACCCAGGAGAAGGAAAAGGAACTGGTCTCATGACTGGCATCACGAGCCTGCGCGAGCTCCTGACCAGGAACCTGCGCCAGAGCGGCATCTACATCGCCTTCGTGCTCATCGTGGGGCTGTTCACCATCCTGACCGGTGGCGTGCTCCTGAGCCCGGGCAACATCACCAACCTCGTCCTGCAGTACTCCTACATCCTCATCCTGGCCATCGGCATGGTCATCGTGATCATCGGTGGGCACATCGACCTCTCCGTCGGCTCGGTGGTGGCGCTCACCGGCGCCGTCTCTGCCGTCCTCGTCATCCAGAACGGGATGCCGTGGTGGGTCGGGGTGCTCGCCGCCCTGGGCACGGGGCTGCTCGTCGGCGTGTGGCAGGGCTTCTGGGTCGCCTACGTCGGGATCCCCGCCTTCATCGTCACCCTCGCCGGCATGCTCATCTTCCGCGGGCTGACCCTGCAGGTGCTCCACAACATCTCGCTCTCGCCGTTCCCGGGGCAGTACCAGAGGATCGCGAGCGGCTTCCTCAACGGGCTCCTCGGGGGCCAGGGGGTCGACATCTTCACGCTGCTCATCGCCGCCATCGCGGTCGTGGGCTACGCCGTGAACTCGTTCCGGCACCGTCAGGCGCGCCTGCGGTACAAGCAGCCCGTCGAGGCGATGCCGCTGTTCATCCTCAAGGTGGTGGCCATCGCGATCGTCGTGATGCTGTTCGCCTACCAGCTCGCGCGCAGCCGTGGCCTGCCCATCGTGCTCATCCTCCTGGCTGTGCTGATCCTCGCGTACAGCCTCGTGACCACCAAGAGCGTCTTCGGCCGGCACGTCTACGCGATCGGGGGGAACCTCAGCGCGGCCATGCTCTCGGGCGTGAAGGTCCGAAAGGTCAACTTCTGGATCTTCGTCAACATGGGCCTGCTCTCCTCCGTCGCGGGCATCGTCTACTCCTCCCGCTCGAACGGGGCTCAGCCAGCGGCGGGCAACATGTTCGAGCTCGACGCGATCGCCGCCGCGTTCATCGGCGGTGCGGCCGTCACGGGCGGGGTGGGCACGGTGGTCGGCGCCATGGTCGGTGGTCTGATCATGGCGGTGATGAGCAACGGCATGCAGCTCATGGGCATCGAGCAGTCCGTCCAGGCCGTGGTCCGTGGTCTCGTGCTGCTGCTGGCCGTGGCCTTCGACGTCTACAACAAGCGGCGCGCCGGCACGCGCTGAGCCGCCGAACGACCAAGGGCACCCGGTGGCCGACCTCGAGGAAGGGGACGGCCACCGGGCGCCGGCGTGCCCCCGGGCGACGGCGGGTGCGGTCGGCGCTGGGGGCTGCCCCTCTACGGCCGGTGCGCGAAGCGCTCCAGCAGGTTGGTGTCGCCGCTGACGATGAGGAGGTCGTCCGCCCCGACCAGCGTGTCCTCGGTGGCGTACTCGAACGGCTCGCCCGGCGGCTTCACACCGATCACGGTGATGCCGTAGCGCTCGCGGACCTTCGACTGGCCCAGGGTGAAGCCGTGCGTCTCGCGCGGCGGGCGCATCTTGACGATGGTGAACCCGTCCTCCATCTCGATGTAGTCGAGCATCTTGCCCGAGACCATGTGGGCGACGCGCTGGCCGGCGTCGTACTCGGGGTAGACGACGTGGGTCGCGCCGATGCGGCGCAGGATGCGCCCGTGCTCGGCGCTGATCGCCTTGGCCCAGATCTGGGGCACCTCCATGTCCACGAGGTTGCCGGTGATGAGCACCGACGCCTCGAGCGAGGTGCCCACCCCCACGACCGCGACGGGGAACTCCTCCGCGCCGAGCTGCTCGAGGGCCTCGGGGTTGGTGGCGTCCGCCTCGACGAGCGGGAGCCGGGTGGACCACTGCTGGACCAGGGCGGGGTCCTTTTCCACCGCGAGGACCTCGCGGCCGAGCTTCTCCAGGGTGGCGGCCATCGCCGACCCGAACCGGCCGAGGCCGATCACGAGTACCCCTGAGTCCTTGGACTCTGCCTTCTCTGCCATCACATCTCCTTGGTGGGGCCGCGGCGGACGTGCGCCGCGGCCCGGCCGGTTGCTCGGTGGTTCGTGCGTGGCCGCGCTGCCATTGTGGCCCCGGGGCGCCGTCAGCCGATGATCGGCCGCTCGTGGGGCATGCGGATGACCCGCCTGCGCTCGCGCAGCGCGAGGGCCGCGGCGACCGTGATGGTGCCGGTGCGCCCGGCGAACATCAGGACGGTGAGGACGTACTTCCCCGAGTCGGGCAGCCCGGGCGTGATACCGGTGCTGAGGCCGCAGGTCGCGAACGCGGAGATCACCTCGAAGAGGATCACGTCCAGCCTCAGGTCGGTGACCATGAGGAGCAGCAGCGTCGACACGCCTACGAGGGTCGCGCCGATGAACGCCACCGACACGGCCAGGCGCACGGTCGACGAGCCGATCCGCCGGCCGAAGGCCTCGATGTCCCGGTCGCCGCGCGCCTCGGCCACGATCGCCAGCAGCAGGACGGCGAGGGTCGAGACCTTGATGCCGCCCGCGGTCGAAGCGCTCCCGCCGCCGACGAACATCAGCGCGTCGGTGAAGAACCAGGTCGCCTCGCGCATGTCGCCGACGTCGACCGTGGAGAGCCCCGAGGAGCGCGGCGTCATCCCGTGGACCATGCTCGCCAGGATCTTCTCGTCGAAGGGCAGACCCGCCAGGGTGTCCCGGTTCGTCCACTCGAACAGGGCGAACACGAGCATCGCGACGACCGCGAGGCCGCCGGACGTCACCAGCGTCAGCTTGGCGTGGAGCGTCCACTTCTTCGGCGTGCGCCACAGCCGCGCGACGTTGAGGATCACGGGGAAGCCGATGGCGCCGATGAAGGTGCCGACCACGATGGGCAGGCCCAGCCACCAGTCGCCGACGAACGGCGTCAGGCCGCCCTCGATGATGACGAAGCCGGCGTTGTTGAAGATGCTCAGCGCCATGAACACGCCGTGCCACAGCGACTGCCCGAGCGACTCGCCGAGCGTGAGGAACCGCGGCACCAGGATCAGGGTCAGGGCGCCCTCGACCGTCAGCGACGCGACCAGTACGGCCCGGACGAGGGTGCCGACCTCACCCAGCCGGGTGGTCTTGGTCTCCGACGCCGCGAGCATCCGCTGGGTCAGGCCGATCCGGCGGGAGACCGCGAGGCCGAGGATCGAGGCCAGCGTCATGACGCCGAGGCCACCGATCTTGATGCCCACCAGGACCACCGCCTGGCCGAGCGGCGACCAGTACGTGGCGGTGTCCACGGTGGTCAGGCCGGTCACGCACACGGCCGACGTGGCGGTGAAGAGGGCGTCGATGAACGGCGCGCGATCCCCCGAGGCGGTGGCTGCGGGAAGGGAGAGCAGCGCCGTCTCGACGGCGATGATCGAGGCGAAGACCAGCAGCGCGAGACGTGCGGGGGAGGACCGGGCGATGTGGTCCAGCCAGTCGCGCGCCGCGCTCAGCGTGCCCGGGACCACATCCGTCGCCACGAGGACTTCCCTTCCCACGCGCCCTCGGCACGGCTCGACCCCACGCCCGCGGCGCCAGCCCGCGGCGCAGGCGCGGGCCACGCCCACCTTGGCACAACGTCCGCCTCGCCCGCGCACGCTGGCGTGCGTCCGCGCACGTGGCGGGGCCGCACGGCAGCGCGACGGCGCAGGCCGGACGATCCGCCGCCGGCTTGTGGTGACGGTCACGGGCACGCGCCGCCGCCCGCTACGGTGAGGCATGCCCACCGATGCGCTGCTGGTCTGGTCCGAGGACCTCGTCAGCTATAACTTCGGCCTCGGTCATCCCATGGCGCCGGTCCGGCTGATGCTCACGCACCGCCTCCTGGGCGACCTGGGGATCCTCGACCTGCCCGAGCTGCGGCTGGCCCCGGCCCCCGTGGCCAGCGACGCCGAGCTCGCCCTGGTGCACACCCCCGACTACGTCGCAGCCGTGCACGAGGCGGAGGCGGACGGCCACCCCCGGCCGCAGTTCGGGCTCGGCGACGACGACACGCCCGTCTTCGGCCAGGTCCACACCGCGTCGGCGCGGATCGTCGGCTCGACCCTGACCGCGGCCCAGGCCCTCTGGCGGGGGGACGTGACGCGTGCCGTGAGCGTGGCGGGGGGCATGCACCACGCCATGCCCGGCCGCGCGTCGGGGTTCTGCGTCTACAACGACGCCGCCGTCGCCATCTCGTGGCTGCTCGGGCAGGGCGCGCGCGTGGCCTACGTCGACATGGACGCGCACCACGGCGACGGCGTCGAACGCACCTTCTGGGACGACGACCGCGTGCTGACCGTCTCCGTCCACCAGCACCCGGGCAGCCTCTTCCCCGGCACCGGGTACGCCCAGGACATCGGCTCGGCGGGCGCCCGCGGGACCGCCGCCAACGTCGCGCTGCCGCCGGGGACGTCCGACGCCGCGTGGCTGCGCGCCATCGAGGCGGTCGCCGTGCCCCTGGTGCGCGAGCACGCGCCCGACGTCCTCGTCACCCAGCACGGCTGCGACTGCCACGGGCGGGACCCGCTCGCCCAGCTGGACGTCTCCGTCGACGCCCAGCGCGCCGCGGCCCTGATGATGGCCGGGCTCGCCGACGAGCGCCCGCCGGGACGCTGGCTGGCGCTCGGCGGCGGAGGCTACGAGGTGGTGGGGGTCGTGCCGCGCGCCTGGGCGCACCTGGTCGCCATCGTCGCCGGGCACCCGATCGACCCGGCCACGCCCGTGCCGGAGGCGTGGCGCGCGCGGGTGCACGACCTTGCGGACGTGACCGCGCCGGAGACCATGAGCGACGGGCGCGACGGGACGTATCCCCGGTTCGCGGACGGTTTCAACCCGGATGACGCCGTCGACCGGGCGATCATGGCCACCCGTCAGGCGGTGTTCCCGTGGCACGGGCTGGATCCGCTGCTCGACTGAGGCCCGGGCGCCGTTCCCGCACGGCGAACGAACGCTGTTTCCACGCGGCCCCGATTACCCCTATATTTCGCTCTGGAGAAGCCCGCCATGTTGGCGGCACGAATAAGGACGGGTGGACATGGCTGAGCAGCAAGGGCCGCCGCGGTTTCTCACCGTCGCCGAGGTCGCCGAGCTCATGCGGGTGTCCAAGATGACGGTGTACCGCATGGTGCACGCCGGCGAGATGCCCGCCGTGCGCATGGGTCGTTCGTTCCGCGTGCCGCAGGCCGCCGTCGAGCATCTGATCAGCCAGGGGCTCGGCGACTGGGGGCAGGCGTCGGCCGGCGGCCGGTGAGCGGGTAGAATCTCTGTGTTCTGCGCGCGGCCGCCCGCCCCGCGCCCCGCGATCAACCCTGTGAGGTCCCTATGGGCTCAGTCATCAAGAAGCGCCGCAAGCGCATGTCGAAGAAGAAGCACCGCAAGCTGCTTCGTAAGACGCGTCACCAGCGTCGTAACAAGAAGTGACGCCGGCGCCCCACGGGGCGCCATGACGGCAGGCCCGGCCCCAGCGCCGGGCCTGAGCCGTCTTCAGGGCCGCGCCCGCACCCGCCGCAGGAGCGCCCGCGCCACGATGGAGACCGCCCACGCGGTGCCCGCCCAGCTGGCCGAGCGGGCCCCGGCGCGCAGGTCCTGCTTCACCGACCGCCGTCGGCGGCGGAAGTCCCGCACCGGCCAGCCCACCTCCGCGGCGTGCAGGCGCAGCCGCGGCTCCGGGTTGATCGCGCAGGGATGCCCGACGGCGCCCAGGATCGGCACGTCGTTGATCGAGTCGCCGTAGGCGTACGAGCCGCCCAGGTCGATGCCCCGCGCGGCGGCGAGCTCGCGCACGGCCGCCTCCTTGCCCGGCCCGTGCAGCATCGTCCCGGTCAGCTTGCCGGTGTAGTGACCGTCGGTGGCCTCCATGCGCGTGGCCAGCGCGCCGGTGGCGCCCAGGCGCCGGGCCAGCAGGTCCGCGATCTCGGTCGGGGTGGCCGTGATCAGCCAGACCTCGTGGCCGGCGTCGAGGTGGGCCTGCAGAAGGGCACGGGTGCCGGGGAAGACCCGGTGGCCGAGCACCTCGTCGTAGACCTCCTCGCCGATCGAGATGATCTCGGCGACCGAGCGGCCCTCGATGAGGCGCAGGGCGCGTTCCTTGATGGCCGCGATGCGCAGCAGGTTCTCGCCCAGGACCGCGTAGGCCACGGAGTGCCGCGCGGCGAAGAGGATGTCGCGCAGGCCGAAGAAGCCGCGCCGGTAGAGCTCGCGGGCCAGGTGGTACGCGCTCGCGCCCCGGATGATGGTGTTGTCGACGTCGAAGAAGGCCGCGACGTGGTCGGTGGCGGCCTCTACCTCGGGTCGTGGCACCCGGCCAGCCTAACGGCGCCCCGCGCCCGCGTAGGGTCGTGGCCATGGACGACACTGGAGCGGCGGCGCCCGCGGGCGGGACTGGCGGCGGATCCCGGGTGGTCCTCTACGGACGCGCCGGCTGCCACCTGTGCGACCAGGCCAGGACGATGCTCCTTGGCCTGCGCGAGGCGACGGGGGAGGGCTTCGAGGAGGTCGACATCGACGCGGACCCCGCCCTGCGCGAGAAGTACGGCGAGCTCGTCCCCGTCGTCACGGTCGACGGGGTGCAGCAGGGCTACTGGCGCATCGACGCCGGGCGTGTGCGCGCGGCGCTCGGGCGCGGCTGACCTCGCGGCGACGGCGGGACACGACGGCGGCGCCGGGACGCCACGACGGCGGCGCCGGGACACCACGACGGCGGCGCCTGGTGCAGGCACCGCCGTCGGTGGGTGCGGCCGCGTCCGTGCGGCCGGCCGGGTCGGGTCCGAGGACCCGGGTGACTCAGGCCTCGGTGACCGGGTTGGCCTCGACCTCGAGCGAGATCTTGATCTTGTCGCCCACCAGGAAGCCGCCGGTCTCCATGGCCGCGTTCCAGGTGAGGCCGAACTCCTTGCGGGAGATCTCGGTGCCGGCGGAGAAGCCGATACGGGGGGCGCCGAAGGCGTCGACGACGGAGCCGTTGAACTCGGTCTCCAGCGTGACGGGCTTGGTCACGTCGTTGATCGTGAGCTCGCCGACGATCTTGAACTCCTCGCCCGCACCCTCGATGCCGGTGGTCACGAACGTCCAGGTCGGCTTGCTCTCCGCGTCCCAGAAGTCGGCCGAGCGCAGGTGGCCGTCGCGGTTCGCGTCGCCGGTGTTGATCGACGAGGCGTCGATGTTCACGGTGGCCTTCGAGTCCGCGAAGTTCTCGGCGACGACGATGGTGCCGTCGACCTTCTCGAACTTGCCGCGCACCTTGGAGATGCCGGCGTGGCGGACGGTGAAGCCGACGTCGGTGTGCGAGGCGTCGATGACGTAGGTGCCAGCGGGGATCGAGCTCATGGTTCCTCCGAGGGGATCGAACAAGTAGTTGACGATTGAACTATATACTGGGCGGGTGTGGTCTGCGCAAGTGATCCCGCCCACGGGTATCAGAGCCTGAGACGGTCCCGCCCGCGATGTCCGTCGCGGGGCTGGGCACGGTGCGCGCGGCCGTACGACGATGGTGAGTGACCAACCGGCGCCCCGGGCGCCGAGGAGGGTGAGACACATGTCCGCACCGACGCAGCCGGCGACGCGCTGGCTCGACGCCGACCAGCAGCACAGCTGGCGCCAGCTCCTGCGGGGTTCGGCCCAGCTTTTCGACGACATCAACCGCGACCTCGAGGAGCGGTCGGGGCTCTCGCTCAGCGAGTACGAGGTGCTCGTCCGGCTCACGGAGGCGGAGGGCCGGACGATGCGCATGTCCGTCCTCGCGTCCGAGCTCGTGCACTCCCGCTCGCGCCTGACGCACACCGTCCGGCGGATGGAGAGCGCCGGGCTGGTGGAACGTCGCACCTGCTCCGACGACCGGCGAGGGGTCAACTGCACCCTCACCGACGCCGGGTTCGACCGCCTCGTGGCCGCGGCGCCCGGCCACGTCGACTCCGTCCGCGCGCGGCTGGTGGACCGGATCACGCCCGAGCAGATGCACCAGCTCGGCGAGATCATGGCCGTCTTCGCCGACGACGGCGAGACGGCGCACGCGCCGGGGGACGGCGCGCCGTCCGGCACCAGCGCGGACGCCGGGGACGAGTAGGGCCCGGTCCGCCCGGTTCGCTGAGTTTGCGACACTGGGGTCATGCAGCGAACGACGGTCCACCTCATGCGGCACGGCGAGGTGCACAACCCCGACGGCGTCCTGTACGGGCGCATGCCCGGCTACCGGCTCTCCGCGCGCGGCCAGGAGATGGCGGCGCGCGTCGCCGAGGTGCTCCACGCCGCGGGCCACGACATCCGCGCCGTCGTCGCGTCCCCGCTCCAGCGGGCCCAGGAGACGGCACGCCCCACGGCGAGCGCCTACGGGCTCGAGGTCGGTACCGACGAGCGCCTCATCGAGGCCGCGAACCGCTTCGAGGGCGTCGCGGTCAACAAGAACCGCGCCGTCCTCGCGCACCCGCGCTACTGGCCGTCCTACGTCAATCCCTTCCGGCCCAGCTGGGGCGAGCCCTACCGCTCGCAGGTGGCCCGCATGAGCGGGGCGATCTCGGACGCGCTCACGCGCGCCGACGGCGGTGAGGTCCTGCTCGTGAGCCACCAGCTGCCGATCTGGTCCACGCGCCTCTTCCTCGAGCGCCGCCCGCTCGCGCACGACCCGCGCCGGCGCCAGTGCTCGCTGGCCTCGCTCACGTCGCTGACCTTCGACGGGCGGCGGCTGGTCGGGCTGAGCTACTGGGAGCCCGCCGGGGAGCTGCTCCTCGGCGCGTCGGACATGGTGCCCGGGACCTCGGCCGCCGCCGAGAACGACGGCGGGGCGCTCGCGTGAGCGGGGACGGCGCACGGGCGACGCGCACGCAGGGCGCCCAGGCCGGGCGCCCCCCGGGGGCTCAGGCCGGGCGCCCCCGCGGCGCGCGGGCGCGGGTGCTGCTGGCCGCCGTCGTCGCCGCGGTGCTGCTCGCGGCGGGCTGCGCCCCGGGAGGCGCGTCCGGCGACCCCGGCTCGGTCAACGGCGGCTACGTGGCGGGGGACGGGTCCTTCGCCACCTGGCCCGAGGCCGACCGCGGCGACCCGGTGGAGCTGACCGGCACGAGCTACGAGGGCGACCAGATCGACGTCGCCGACTGGCGCGGCGACGTCACCGTGCTCAACTTCTGGTACGCGGCGTGCCCGCCGTGCCGCGCCGAGGCCCCCGACCTGGCGGCCGTCCAGCACAACTACGCGGCCCAGGGTGTGCACCTGCTCGGGATCAACCCGCGCGACGACGTCGGCACCGCCCAGGCCTTCGAGCGCACCTTCGACATGCCCTACCCCTCGCTGCACGACTCGGGCGCCCGCGGCGTCGCGGCGCTGGAGGGTCTGGTGCCGCTGCAGGCCATGCCGTCCACCGTCGTGCTCGACCGTGACGGGCGGGTGGCGGCCCGGGTGCTCGGGCAGGCGGACCCCACGATCCTGCGCGGGCTCATCGACGACGTCCTGGCCGAGGGGGCCTGAGGCGCGGTGGACCAGATCGCCGAGCTCTTCCAGCGCACCGTCGTCGACGGCTCCATGCTCGCGGCGCTGCCCGTGGCCATGGTGGCCGGGCTCGTCTCCTTCGCCTCTCCGTGCGTGCTGCCGCTGCTGCCCGGATACGTCGGGTACCTCGGCGGCATGGTCGGCACCACGACCGGCGGCGCGGGCGCCCGGAAGGGCTCCGGCGGCGGGCGGCTGCTGGTGGGGGTCCTGCTCTTCGTCGCCGGGTTCAGCGCGGTGTTCGTGGGCCTCAGCCTGGCCTTCTCCTGGGTCGGCATCGCCCTGACCCCGTGGATCGGCACCATCATGCGGGTGCTGGGGGCGGTCGTGATCCTCATGGGCCTGGCCTTCATGGGGGCGGTGCCCTTCCTCCAGCGGGACCGGCGCATCCACGCCACCCCCCGCGGCGGGATGTGGGGCGCGCCGGTGCTCGGCGTCGTCTTCGGCCTCGGGTGGGCCCCGTGCATCGGCCCGACGCTGGCGGCCGTGCTCACCCTCTCCCTCGGCGGCGCGGACCCCGCGCGCGGCGTGGCGCTCGCGGTGGCGTACTGCCTCGGGCTCGGGGTCCCGTTCGTGGTCCTGGCCATGGCCTTCTCCCGGTCCCGGCGGGTGCTGGGCTTCCTGCGCCGGCACCGGCTGCTCATCCAGCGGCTGGGGGGCGCCCTGCTGGTGCTGCTGGGCATCGCGCTCGTCAGCGGGGTGTGGGGCACCTTCTCCAACTATCTCCAGGGCCTCGTCCTGAACTTCGAGCCGGTGGTGTGAGCGTGGCCAAGCTGCGGACGAACGAGAACGACCCGACGAACCTGAGCTCCAAGGCGGGCCTGGGCGACGAGGCCGCGCCGGGGGACTCCCGAACCTCGGGCGGGTCCGGCGGCGGCCCCGGCGTGGAGGTGCCCGCCCTGGGGCTGCGGGGCTGGCTGCGCTGGACGTGGCGCCAGCTCACCAGCATGCGCGTGGCCATCATGCTGCTGCTGCTCATGGCCGTGGCGGCGCTGCCCGGCTCGTTCTTCCCGCAGGACCCGCAGAACCCCGCGAAGGTGGCCCAGTACCAGCTCGACCACCCCTCCCTGGCGCCGTGGCTCGAGCGGCTGGGCCTCTTCGACGTCTACGGCTCGCCCTGGTTCGCGGCGATCTACCTGCTGCTGTTCACCTCGCTGATCGGCTGCATCGTGCCCCGCATCGCCGTGCACTGGCGGGCGCTGCGGGCGCAGCCGCCCCGGGTGCCGCGCACGTTCACCCGGTTCCCGGTGCGCGCCGAGCGGGTGGTCGACGCGACCGCCGCCGACGCGACCGACGCCGTCAGGGCGGCGCTGAGGGGCCGCTACCGCGCGGCGGTCACGCCCGACGGGATCACGGCGGAGCGCGGGTACCTGCGCGAGACCGGCAACATCGTCTTCCACCTCTCGCTCGTCGGCATCCTCCTGTCGCTGGCCGCCGGCCAGCTCTTCAGCTACCGGGGCCAGGCGGTCGTGGTGGAGGGGCAGTCCTTCGCCAACTCCGTCGTCGCGTACGACTCCTTCGACCCCGGCACCCTGTTCGACCCGGGCTCGCTCGAACCCTTCACCTTCACGCTGAAGAAGTTCGAGTCCGAGTTCAACGCCGTCGCCCAGGCCCGGAACTTCACCGCGCACATGGAGGTCAGGGAACCGGACGGGTCCACCCGGGCGGAGCTCCTCAAGGTCAACCACCCGATGACGGCCGGCGGCGCGAACGTCTACCTCTCCGGCAACGGGTACGCCCCGGTGATCACCGTGCGCGACGGCGCCGGCGAGGTCGCGTTCTCCGGGCCGGTGCCGTTCCTGCCCGAGGACGGCGTCTACACCTCCCGGGGCGTCGTCAAGGTGCCCGACGTCAGCCCCGGCCAGGAACAGCTCGGGCTGACCGGCGCCTTCCTGCCCACCGCCGTCGCGGAGCCGGACGGCTCCGGCGTGCGCTCCGTGTACCCCCAGCCCGACGCACCGCTCCTCGCGCTGACCGCCTGGGCGGGCGACCTCGGGCTCGACGGCGGCGTCCCGCAGAACGTCTACGTCCTGGACACGGACGCCATGCGGCAGCTGTACGAGCCCGCCGCCGACGGCTCGCCCGGCTCCGCCGAGGGCGGCCAGGCGCCCGTCACCCTCTTCCTCGCGCCCGGGCAGACGGTCGACCTGCCCGAGGGGCTCGGGTCGGTGACGTTCGACTCCCTCCCGCGGTTCGCGGCCCTCGACCTGCGGTACGACCCGTCGCTGCCGTTCCTGCTGACCTTCGCCGTCACCGCGATGGTCGGGCTGTTCGGTTCGTTGTTCGTCCCGCGCCGGCGCCTGTGGGTGCGCCTGACCGCGCGGCCGGGTGGCGGCACCGACGTCTCCGCCGCGGCGCTCGCGCGCGGCGACGACCCCGCGCTCGGCAGGGACCTGGAGCGCGTGATGTCCGCGGCGGGGCCCGCGAGGCACAATGAGACCGCTGAGACCACCGCGGCAGGCCGTCCGGGCGCACCGGACCGGGCCGAGGCGGTAGGGACAACCGCCGGCGCGCTGCCGGCCCAGGAAGGACACTGATGCCGGAGAGCAACCTCGGTCAGCTGAGCACGCTGCTGATCTACGGCGCGATGGCCGCCTACATGGTGGCGCTCGTCGCGTTCGCGATCGACCTCTCGGGCCTGCGGGACCGCGGCCCGGAGGGGCGCCGGCGCCGGGCGGTGGGGATCGCCATGTCTACGACGTGGCTCGGCGCGGGCCTCCATCTCGTGGGCGTCGCCACCCGTGGCATCGCGGCCGGGCGGGTGCCCTGGGCCAACATGTACGAGTTCTCGATCCTCGCCACCCTCGTGGCGGTCGCGATCTTCCTCGCGCTGCAGCGGGGCCGTGACCTGCGGATCCTGGGCACGTTCGTGGTCGGGCCGGTGCTGCTCATGCTCGGCGTCGCCGTCTCGGTGCTGTACGTGCGCGCCGACGGCGTGCAGCCGGCCCTGCAGAGCTACTGGCTGGTGATCCATGTCTCGATCGCGACGGCGGCGGTCGGTGTCTTCGGCATCGCGGCCATGCTCTCCGCGGTCCAGCTGGTCCAGGAGCGCGCCGAGCTCCGGCGCGGCCGGGAGGCGGAGGCGGGCGCCGGTGACCTGGCGCTGGTCGGCTCCGCCGGCGCCGCGACGGCGGGTGCGGCGCACGCCGTCGCCGGCCGTGGCGGCAGCGGCGCCGCGGGCGCGCCCAGCGGCGCGGGACGCCCGGGCTTCTGGGGCAGGGTTCTGGAGGTCGTGCCCTCGTCCGCGGAGCTGGAGCGGATCTCGTTCCGCCTCAACGCCGTCGGCTTCATGATGTGGACCTTCACCGTCATCGCCGGCGCCATCTGGGCGGAGCACGCCTGGGGCCGGCCGTGGGGCTGGGACCCCAAGGAGGTCTGGTCCTTCGTGATCTGGGTGGTCTACGCCGCCTACCTGCACGCCCGCGCCACCCGCGGGTGGGAGGGGCGGCGCGCCGCCTACCTGTCGCTGTTCGGGTTCGTGTGCATCCTCGGGAACTACTTCGTCGTGAACCTGCTGTTCAACGGCCTGCACTCCTACAGCGGGATCGGGTAGCCCAGCGGGATCGGTTAGCCCGCCGCCGGCGGCCGTGCCGGCGGTCCGCCCCCGCGGCCCCTCGGCTCGCCCGTGGCGGGCCGCCCGTGGCCTACTCGCTCGTGGCCTACTCGCTCGCGCCGGTCTCCGCGGCTACTCGCTCGTGCCGGTCCTCGCGTCCGGGTCCACGGTGCCCTGCTCGCCCTCGTCGGCGACACGCTCGTCGTCCTTGCGGGGATCCGCCGGGCCGTGGTCCGAGGCGCGCTGCGCCCGTTCGGGACCGAGGCGCCCCTTGGGGGACTCGCGGAGACCGCCCGAGGTGGCCCCCTGGCCGTTCTGGTCCGGGTGACCCTTGCCCCCGTTCCCGGTGCGACCTTCCTTGACGGCCCGGCGCCGTTCCCGTGCCGTGCGGCGACGCTCGGCCTCCAGCCGGGCGAGGAACTCCGGGTCGTCGTCGGGGGCCACCGGGCCGCGGCGCCGGGCGGGTGGTGCGGTCCACGGCCCCGGCCGGGTCCCGCTCTGCTGCGCCGCCTCGGCCCTGGCGATCCTGCTGATGACGAGCCACGCCAGCGCGCCGAGGCCCGGGAACACCAGGATGAGGACCACCCAGAGCGCCTTGGGGATCCCGGCCGGCATGGAGTCCTCAGGGGTGCGCACACAGTCGATGAGGGCGTAGATGATGACCGCGAGCAGAAGGATCACGGGGAGAAGTTTTCCCATGCCCCAAGGGTAATCGGGCTGGGAAGCGGTGGACGCCCGAGGGGGCGCCCGGCGGGCCGGCGGCGCCGGCGCCGTAGTGTGGGGGGATGCGTCTGCTCGTGTACACCGCCCTCCGGCTGGTGATGGTCCTCGCCGCCGCCGGCGTCCTGTACGTGCTGGGGATGCGGTCCTGGTTGCTGTGGGTGACCGCCATCGTGCTCGGCGCGCTGGTCTCGTTCCTCGTGCTCAAGCCGCAGGGCCAGGCCGCCGCCCAGGTGATCTCCGAGTACAGCCCCCTGCGCGAGCAGCGGCCGACGTTCTCCCCCCGGGTGGAGCAGGACGCGGCCTACGAGGACGCGCTCCTCGACGAGCGCGCCGACGGGCCGGACGAGCCCGGGCCGGAGGAGACCGGGCCGGGTGCCGATCCCGCCCGTGGCGCCGCACCCGCCCGCGAGGGCTCGCCGGCGGAGGGCAGCTCGCTAGAGCGCGAGCCCGACGCCGAGCAGCAGCCCGTAGCCCAGCTCGAGGAGCCCCGTGTCGCGCAGGACCACGATGAGGTCGCGGCCGACGGCGCCCCCGAGCACGATGCGGCTCAGGCGGACCGCCCACGGGACGAGGACCAGCACCAGCAACGCCCACGGTGACTGCAGCGCGCAGGCCACGCCGAGCACGACCGGCAGCCAGATCATGGCGACGTAGGTCCAGCGTGCGCCGCGCTCCCCGAGGCGCACGGCCATCGTCGTCTTCCCCACCCGGGAGTCCGTGGGGATGTCCCGGATGTTGTTGACCATGAGCAGCGCGCAGGCGATGAGGCCCACCCCGACGGCGCCCGCCCAGGCCATCCAGGACACCTCCAGCGCCTGGGTCCAGGTGGTGGCGAGCGTGGCCATCAGCCCGAAGAAGACGAAGACCCCCACCTCGCCGAGGCCCATGTAGCCGTACGGGTGCTTGCCCCCGGTGTATCCCCACGCCGCCAGGAGGGCGGCGGCCCCCGCGGCGAGGAGCCACCACGAGCCCGACGCCGCGACCAGGCCGACGCCCAGGAGGCCGCCGACGCCGAGGCTGACGAGCGCCGCCCGCTTCACCGTCGCCGGCGTCGCCTTCCCGCCGCCGGTGAGCCGCGGCGGGCCGGTGCGGACGTCGTCGGTGCCCCGGATCCCGTCCGAGTAGTCGTTGGCGAAGTTCACCCCGATCTGCAGCGCGAGGGCGACGCCCGCGGCCAGCAGCGCCCGGCCTACCGATGCCTGGCCCAGGCCCACGGCCGCGCCCGTGCCGATGAGCACGGGCGAGATGGCGGCAGGCAGGGTGCGCACGCGCGCGCCCTCGAGCCAGTCGGTCAGGGTGGCCATGGGACTCCGTCGAGGTCGGGGGCGGCCCGGTGGGAAGGACCGGGCAAAGGGGGACGATCAAGGATAGTGGCGTGCCGGCCGGCCCGGCGTCCGCGCCTCGGCCGCCGTCGGCGCCGCGCCGTGGGCCAGGCCTAGCGTCCGCGGCTGCCCTCGTCCGCCGTCGGTGGTGCGCCGTGGACGTGACGCTCGACGCCGGAGCCGTGCGGCTCGCGCAGCGCGGCCTCGGCGATGCGGGCCGACGCGATCCGGTCCACCTTCCCCGGGCCGCGCTCGGCCAGCCGCGGCACCACCACCAGCGCCCGCGGGGCCTGGGCGCTGTCGAGCCGGGCGGCGACGAGCGCGCGCAGCTCGGCGAGGGCCGGGGCGGCGGCCCCCGGCGCGACGGTGAGGACGGCCGTGACCAGCTCGCCCCACTCGTCGTCGGGCACCCCCACGACGACCACCTGACCGACGCCCGGGTGCTCGTGCAGGACCCGCTCGACGGCGCCGGGGGAGACCTTCACGCCGCCGGTGTTGATGAGGTCGTCCATGCGGCCGAGTACGACCAGCCGGGCGGCCTGTCCCGGGGCGGAGTGCTCGAGCCGGCCCCGGTCCGACGTGCGCAGCCACCGGACCCCGTCCGCGGTGGTGAAGGCCGCCTCGTCCGCGGCCGGGTCGTCGAGGTACCCGGAGGCGAGCACGGGCCCGCTGATCTCCACGCGCTGGTCCGTGGTGCGGACCGTCACGCCCGGCAGCGGCACGCCGTCGTAGACGCACCCGCCGCCCGTCTCGGTCATGCCGTAGGTCGTCACGACGCGCAGGCCCGCGTCGCGGGCGCGGCCGAGGGTGTGTAGCGCCGACGCGGCACCACCGACGAGGATCGCGGCGAGGCGCCGCAGTGCCGCGACGGCGTCGTCGCCGGCGTCGAGGACGCGCACCAGCTGGGTCGGTACGAGGGACAGGTACCCGGGGACGTCGGCGCGCATGGTGCGGGCGGCGCCGGCCAGCGACTCGGCGTCGAAGCCGCCGGTGGTGTCCAGGACCACGGGCTCGGTGCCGGCGAGCGCGGACCGCACCAGGACCTGCAGGCCGGCGACGTGGTGGCTCGGGACGGCGAGGAGCCACTGGCCGGGCCCGGCCAGCCGCTGCTCCGTCGCGCGCGCCGACGCGGCCAGCGACCGGGCGCTCAGGGCGACCAGGTGCCCCCGGCCCGTCGTGGAGCCCGACGTCTGCAGGATCACGGCCGTGCCGCCGGGGACCGGGCGCCGCAGCCGGCCGCGGACCTCGGTGAGCACGTCGGTGCCGGACCGGTCGGGGCTGTGGGGGACGAGGATGCGCGCGTCGTCGCCGAGGACGACCCCGCGCAGCGCCCCCAGGAGCGCCGCGACCTCCCGCGGGTGCGTGCCGCCGGGGACCGGCTCGAGCCCCGCAGCCAGGGCGCCGGGGTCGCGGCCTTCACGCCCGGGCGACGACGGGGCGGGCGGGTCCTTCGGCGGCACGGCGTGGCTGGTCACCGAACCAGGGTAGGTCGGCCACTAATGTGAGCGTCATCTCCCCGTCAGAGAGCAGACAACGATGAGCACCCCGACCCCGGACCGTTCCCCCGCTGGGGCGGCCGGTCCGCGCGGCGATCGCCGGCGCCCGTGGCGGCGTGGGCGGGTGGGCGTGGCGTTCGTCGTCGGCGTGGCGCTGGCGCTCGCCGCCTGCTCGCCGTCGACCCCGGAGCCAGAGCCGTCGACGACGACGACCCCGGCCGTGGATCTCGCGAAGAAGGCGCGGCCCGCGCCGCTGCCCGCGCGGTGGCCGCTGACGGGCGTGGCCGGGGAGGTCACCCCCCGCCCGGCGCTCTCGGTCAAGATCGAGAACTCGGCGGCGGCGCGCCCGCAGACGGGCCTCGAGGACGCGGACGTCGTCTGGGAGGAGATGGTCGAGGGTGGGATCACGCGGTTCAACGCCGTCTACCACTCCGCCGTCCCGGACGTGCTCGGGCCGGTGCGGTCGGTGCGTCCGATGGACGCGGCCATCTCGGGCCCGCTCGGCGGGGTGATGGCCTTCTCCGGCGGGCAGCCCCAGTTCGTGCAGCAGATCCGCGACGCCGGCCTGCAGGTCCTCAGCAACGACGAGGGCGTCCGCGGGCTGTACCGGGTGAAGTTCAGGCGCGCGCCGCACAACGTCTACGGCTCCGGCCCCGACCTCCTCGCCCAGGCGGACGGCGCGCACAGCGCGCCGCCGGCGGAACAGCTGCGTCACGCCTGGGATGCGGCGTCCGCGAGCGCGGTGAAGGCGGGGACGCCGGCGTCGAGGATCGTCCTGGCGTTCCCCAGCGCCGCGCCAGGGTGGACCTGGGACGGGGCGGCAGACGCCGGCCGCGGCGGCGGGCCGGGCGTCTGGGCACGCGACGAGCGCGGCGCCGCGCAGGTCTCCGCCGACGGTGTGCGCATCGTGGCCACGAACGTCGTGGTGCTGCGCGTCCAGGTGGTCGACACGGGCGCCCGCGACCCCGCGGGCCTCCCGGTCCCGGAGACGGTCCTCACCGGCAACGGACAGGCCTTGGTCGCCACCGGCGGCAAGGTCCTGGAGGGCACCTGGTCCAAGGCCGGCACGCGCGACCCGCTCGCGCTCACCGCGGCCGACGGCACCCCGCTCACGATCGCTCCGGGGAACACGTGGATCGAGCTCGTGCCGGTCAACGGCGGCGTGACGGTCCAGTAGACGGGGCCAGGGAGTCGGACCCCCACCGAGGAACCCTCACACACATCATCACTGTCAGTAGTAGTACGGGAACGTCGACCAGTCCGGGTCGCGGCGCTCGAGGAAGGCGTCGCGTCCCTCGACCGCCTCGTCGGTCATGTACGCGAGGCGGGTGGCCTCGCCGGCGAAGACCTGCTGACCGGCCAGGCCGTCGTCGGCCATGTTGAAGGCGAACTTGAGCATGCGGATCGCCTGGGGCGACTTCGTGGCGATGATCCGCGCGTACTCGAGCGCCAGGGGCTCGAGGTTGTCGTGGTCGGTGACCTCGTTGACGACCCCCCACCGCTCGGCGTCCTCGGCCGAGTACTCGCGGGCGAGGAAGAAGATCTCCCGGGCGCGCTTGTCCCCGATCTGGCGGGCGAGGAGGCCCGACCCGTACCCGGCGTCGAAGGAACCCACGTTGGCGTCCGTCTGCATGAACTTCGCGTGCTGCCGTGAGGCGATCGAGAGGTCGCACACCACGTTGAGGCTGTGGCCGCCTCCCGCGGCCCACCCGGGGACCGCCGCGATGACGACCTTGGGCATGGTGCGGATCAGCCGCTGGACCTCGAGGATGTGCAGGCGCCCTGCCCGTGCGGGGTCGATCTGCTCGCGGCGCTGGGCCACCGGCGCCTCGTCGTCTGCCCCCTCGGCCTCATAGCGGTAGCCGTCCCGGCCGCGGATGCGCTGGTCGCCGCCGGAGCAGAACGCCCAGCCGCCGTCCTTCGGGCTCGGGCCGTTGCCGGTGAGGATGACCGCGGCGACGTCGGAGGTCATCCGGGCGTGGTCCAGGGCGCGGTAGAGCTCGTCGACGGTGTGCGGGCGGAAGGCGTTGCGCACCTCGGGGCGGTCGAACGCGATGCGGACGACGGGCAGGTCGCGCTCCTCGGTGCCCGAGCGGTCGACCCCGCGGTGATAGGTGAGATCGGTGAAGCTGAACCCGGCGACCTCCCGCCATGCCGTCGGGTCGAAGGTCTCGGACACGGGGGAGGGGATCTCGCTCACGGCCTCACCCTAACTGCGGTGGCGACGCCCCCAGCGAGCCGGCCGTGCGCCGCCCGACTGCCGCGTCAGAAGGGTGGAGCGTCGTCGTCGCCCTCGCCCTCGCCGTCGTCGGCCGATCCGGAACGATCGGCCGGTGGAGGGACCGGCTCGGCGTCGCGCTTGCTGGCCCGCCAGGGGAGGACGGTGGTGGAGCCGTCGAGCTCTCGCCGGTACGTGCGGCCGGTGAGGCGCGAGGTCCACTCGAACACGCCGTGGGCGAACTGCCGTACCCGGAAGTCGCCCATGGTCTTGATCAGGTGGTCCGTGTCGCAGGCCGCACCGAGGTTCGTCAGCGCGGTGGGTCCGCCGCGGCCGAACGGGATCGTGTGGTCGAGGTCGCAACGGCTGGCCGGGGTGCCGCAGCCGGGCAGCACGCACGTGCCGTCACGCGCCCGCACGATCTCGGCGAGACCCAGCGGGACCCGGTAGCGGGTGCGGCCGACGTCGAGCACGGTGCCGCTGAGCGGGTCGGTGACGAGGCGTCTCCAGACGCCGCCCAGCGCCAGTGCACGGGCCGAGGCGGGGTCGATCGGGCCGTAGCCGTGGAGGTCGCCCGGTTCGCCGCCGCCCATGAGCGTCGAGAGGGGCACCGTGACGTTGACCTGTACCGGCACCCCGCCCACGGTGCCGATGGGAAAGGTCTCGGCAGGCGCCGGACGGCGCTTCGGCCGTGGGCCGGACGCATCGGGACGGTCAGCCGGGTCCGCCGCGGCACCAGGTGCGGGGTCTGCGGCCACGACGGTGCCCGGCCGGCCCCCGATCCACCCTTGCACCAGTGCGTCGGCCCCCACGGCGGCGAGGATGTCGGCGCGCAGCTGGTCGCTGGTCCTTCGGTCGCCGGCGTTCTTCGCCGAACGGGCCCCGGCATCGAGGGCCAGGTCGAGCGCGATCGCGTCCTCCGCCGGCAGCACGGCGAACATGGACGCCATGCCGTCCGGCAGGGCGCGCGGGTGGCAGACGCGTCGCTTGTCGCGTGCAGACCGGTGGCGCCGCTCGGCCTCGTGATGGTCGACGGCGATGAGTGCCCTGCTCAGGTCCCTCGTCAGCTGCCGGTGAGTCCGCCCCAGAGCGCCAGGGAGGACGACGTCCTCCACGGCGGTGCTCACCGGCAGCGGCAGGTCTTCGAGCGCCTTGGCGATGATCTGGGCCTTGCCCGGGTCGATCGCCCCGCGGCGGAGCGCTTCCCCGGTGGCCATGAGCGGGCCGGCGAGGAGGCTGCCGGTGCGCACCAGGGTCGAGGCCGCCTGTCGGCTGGTCCCCTGCCTCATCGCGACTTCCGTGGCCACCACGAGGAGCGCGGTGTCGGCCGTATGGTCCCGGCTCGCCCGCTCGAGGAGCTCCGCGGCCGCCTCGCCGCGACGCGCATGGGCCCACGCGAGCAGCCGGGACCAATGGGCGATGAGCTCGACGAGGTCGCCGGCGTCCTGGCCCTCCGGGTCGACTCCGTCGATGGTCTGGGCGAGGTCGAGCCCGACGAGCGGGGCTGCCGAGTCCAGGATGTCGCCGAGGCTGGCCGGATCGGCGAGCGGGGTGGGCGAGGTCGCGGCTACGGGGGCTGTGGGTGGTTCGGGCTCGGCCGGGGCCGTGGGGGTCTCCGGCGCCGCGACCACCTCAGGTGGTTCCGGCCGGACGGTCCGGGCGCGACGCGCCCCGTGGTGCCGCTTGCCGGGGTGGTCGACCGAGTGGCGGTGGAGGGCGGTGAGCATGAGGACCTCCAGCGGGCTGGGACGCTCGCCGGCCTCCGCCGGGGGCGCCTCCGCGGCGTCGTCCTGCGGTCCTGGGTTCCACACCATGTCGAACATACGTACAAACTACCGACATGTGACACACCGCACAAGGGTCTAGGCGCACCGTGTGGATGCCGAGCCTGCTGCGCTGCTGACCGCCCCTCGAGGTGGCGGAGGTGCCCGCAGTTCGGCGGCCCGCTACGGTACGTCCGTACCACTATCTGAAGGAGATCATCATGGCCTGGCTCATCCTCATCGGCTCGGGCGTCCTGGAGGCGGGATGGGCGCTCAGCCTCAAGGCCTCCGACGGGCTCAGCCGCCTCTGGCCCAGCGTGTCGTTCGTCGTGCTGACGGTCGTCAGCCTCCTGGGCCTCAGCTACGCACTGCGCACCCTCCCCGTCGGTACCGCATACGCGGTGTGGACGGGCATCGGGGCCAGCGTCACGGCGGTGGTGGGCATGGCGGTCCTCGGCGAGAGCGTCTCAGTGCTCAAGCTCGTCTCCCTGGTCCTCATCGTCGCGGGGATCGTCGGCCTCAACCTCGCGGAGAACGCAGCCTCATGACCGTGGGCTCCAAGGGGGAGCGCCGGCGGAGCGCCCTCGTCGAGGCGGCGGCCGCCATCGTGCTCGCCGAGGGGCCGGCCGCGGTCACCCACCGGGCCGTAGCCCAGCGCGCGGGCTGCTCACTCTCTGCCACCACCTACTACTTCGGGGGGCTGGAGGACCTGCTCGGCGCCGCCGGGAGCCTCCTCGTGGGTCGCTGGGCCGAGCAGGCCGAGCGGGTGCTCGACCGGCTCCGCACGCCGGGCCCCACTGGCGCCGGTCGCCCGCCCGACCGGCCCACCGACGTGCCCGCGCCGGAGATCGCCGCGGCCGTGCTCGACGCGCTGCTGCCCGGCCCCGGCCAGGTCCGGGGCCACTACCAGCAGCTCCTCGCCGCAGGCGGCACGCCCGCCGTCGCCCGCGCCTACCGTGCCGGCCGCGAGCGCCTCGACGCGGCCGTCGGCGGGATCCTCACGCTCCTGGGCAGCCGATGCCCCCCGGCGCTCGCGGTCGCCGTGGTCGACGGCGCGGTGGTGAGCGCCCTGAGCGAGGGCGGCGACGTCCGCAAGACGGCCACCGACCTGCTGGGACACGTCGTGTAGGTGCGGCCTCCTATCCTGGCCACCATGTCCGCCACGCTCGCCGCCCGACACCTCCCGCAGGTTCGCGCCGTCTACTCGACGCCCCTTCGCACCCGGTTCCGTGGGATCACGGTGCGCGACGGCGTGCTGCTGCGCGGCGACGCCGGCTGGGGCGAGGTCTCGCCCTTCTGGGACTACGGCGCCGCGGAGTCCGCCGCCTGGCTGCGCGCGGGCCTCGAGGCCGCGGAAGAAGGCTGGCCGCCGGCCGTCCGGGCCAGCGTCCCGGTCAACGTGACCGTCCCCGCCGTCGGCCCCGAGCAGGCCGCCCGGATCGTCCTCGGCTCCGGCGGGTGCATGACGGCGAAGGTCAAGGTCGCGGAGCCGGGCCAGTCCCTGGGCGACGAGCAGGCCCGGCTCGAGGCCGTGCGCGACGCCCTCGGCCCAGAGGGCAAGATCCGGGTCGACGCGAACGCCGCCTGGGACCTGGAGACGGCGACGTCGCGGCTGGGCCACCTCGACCGCGCGGCCGGCGGCCTCGAGTACGCCGAGCAGCCGTGCGCCGCCGTCGCCGATCTCGCGGCCCTCCGCCGGCGGACCGATGTGCTCATCGCCGCGGACGAGTCGATCAGGCGTGCCGAGGATCCGCTCGCCGTGCGCCGGGCCGAGGCCGCGGACGTCGTCGTCCTCAAGGTCCAGCCCCTCGGCGGCGTGCGCGCGTGCCTGCGCCTGGCCGAGGAGATCCAGCTTCCCGTGGTCGTCAGCTCGGCACTGGAGAGCTCCGTCGGGATCGCGGCCGGCCTCGCGCTCGCGGCGGCGCTGCCGGACCTGCCGTACGCCTGCGGGCTCGCCACCGTGCACCTGCTCGAGCGCGACACCGTCCCCGACCCCCTGTTGCCCGTGGACGGCCGGATCGGGGTGCGCCGCCCCGCGCCGACGCCGCAGACACTCGCGTCCGCGCGCGCCGGCGGCGACGTCGCCGTGCGGTGGGACGACCGTCTGTCCGAGATGGCCGGCCACCTCGGAGCAGGTCGATGAGCGCGAGCATCGGCGACGGCGCCGCGGTTGAGCCCTCGACGGCGACCGCGCACCAGCTCGTGACCGCACTCGTGGCGCACGGGGTGCGCGACGTCGTCCTGGCCCCCGGCTCGCGCAGCGCCCCGCTCGCCTACGCGCTGCAGGCGGCCGAGGACGCCGGGTGGCTGCGCCTGCACGTGCGTGTCGACGAGCGCGTCGCCGGCTTCGTCGCCCTGGGCCTCGCGCGCGCCCCCGCCGAGGACGGGCGCGCCGCCGCCGAGGACGGGGGCGCCTGCCGCCCCGTCGCGGTCGTGACCACCTCCGGGACCGCCGTCGCGAACCTGCACCCCGCGGTGCTCGAGGCCTCCCACTCGGGAGCGCCGCTCGTCGTGCTCAGCGCCGACCGCCCGCACGAGCTGCGCGGCACCGGCGCGAACCAGACCACCGACCAGGTGGGCATCTTCGCCTCGGCGACGCGGTACGCCGTCGACCTGCCCGCCGGGGCCGCGGGCGGGTCCGCGCTGGACCAGGTCGTCACCAGGGCGCTCGCCGCCGCGCGGGGCCTGCGGTCGAACGACCCGGGCCCCGTGCACCTCAACGTCGCGCTGCGCGACCCGCTCGCCCCGGCGGCGCGGTGGCGCCCCGGGCGGCCGCCCGCCCCGCGCGACGTCGTGGCACCGGCGGGGCGCCCCGCCGCGGAGGCGCTGCGGCGGGGTCCGCGCACGGTCGTCGTGGCCGGGGACGGCGCGGGCCCCCGCGCCCGACAGCTCGCGGAGGCGGCGGGATGGCCGCTGCTGGCCGAGCCGACCTCGGGCGCCCGTGCCGGGGACCACGCCATCGGCCCCTACCGGCTGCTCCTGTCCGAGCCCGCGCTCGGCGGCGCGATCGAGCGGGTCGTCCTGTTCGGCCATCCGACACTGTCCCGGCCGGTGAGCACGCTGCTCGCGCGCCCGGATGTCGAGGTGGTCGTCGTCGCCCCGCGGGGACTGTGGACCGACGTCGCGGGGACGGCGGCCCGCGTGGTGGGCGACGTGCTGCCGCCCGCGGCGCGCGTCCCGGCGGACGCGGCCTGGCTGGACCGCTGGCGCCTGGCCGACCAGGCCGCGCGGGCCGCGATCGACAAGCTCGTGCTGGACGCCCGCCGGCCGCTGGACGGGCTCCTGCTCGCCCGTCGCGTCGCGGACGCGGCCGGCCGGCCCGGCGACGGACCGGACATCCTGGTCCTCGGCTCCTCCAACACGGTGCGCGACCTCGACCTGGCCGCCGCGCCATGGGATGCGGCCGCGGCCCCGACGGTGCTCGCCAACCGCGGGCTGGCGGGCATCGACGGAACCATCGCCACGGCCACCGGCGTCGCTCTCGGCACCGGGCGGCCCGTGCGCGCGGTGATGGGAGACCTGACGTTCCTCCACGACGCCGGGGCGCTGCTGCGCGGCACGCTCGAGCGGGAGGTGGACCTGCAGGTGGTGGTGCTCAACGACGCCGGCGGCGGGATCTTCTCCACGCTCGAGCACGGGGCGCCGGAGCGGGCCGCCCAGTTCGAGCGGATCTTCGGCACTCCTCAGGCTGTGGACCTCGCGCAGCTCGCCACCGGCTACGGGGCGCGCCACGTGCTCGTCGAGGACGGCGAGCAGCTGCGCGCCCTGTTCGCGGGTGCCATGCGGGGCCGCAGCGTCGTCGAGGTCCGGGTCGACAGGTCCGGGCTCAGGGCCGAACGAGGGCGGCTCGGGGCGGAGGTCGCCTCGGCCGTCGGCGGTGCGCTGCGCGGCGTGGCCGCCCGCTGATCGGCCCCGCGCCCGGTGGCGCCGGGCGCGGGCCGGGGCCCGCGGCACCGGCGTCCGAACGCCGGCGCGGCGCCCGGGGACGGCTCGCGCCCGCGCCGACGGCGTCCCAGGATGTTCTCAGGATTCGCCAAGGTGCCCGTCAGGTCGCTGGGGTTACCTGGTGGCACCAACAGGTACACGGAGGACACGATGAGCAACGACGAGCAGCAGCCGCAGTCCGCCTCACGGTGGACGGCCCCGAATCCCTACGGCCGTGACGGCTGGACACAGCAGGGGGTCGGCGGCGGCACGGGCTCGCCGCGCTCGACCGACCCGGCCCGCGGCGACGCGCACGGCCCGGCTACCACGAACGGTCATGAGCCGAACGGTCCCTACGCACCGGCGTCCCGCGGCCCGTACGCCGCCGCGGGTGCTCGATCGGGCAGCAGCTACGCGTCGGTCCCCGGCCCGGACGGCGGCCACGGCGGCGGCCCCGGGCAGGGCGGCAGCTACGGCGGCGCACCGCGATACGACGCCAAGGGCCCGAACTTCGGTCCCTACGGGCCGGCGGGAGCCGGGGGAGCGGGCGGATCGGGGCCCCTGCGCGGCCGCGACACCGAGCGCACGGAGCGCCGCCGGCCCGGCTGGGCCGCGCTGGCCGGCACCGCAGCCATCGCCGCCCTCCTCGCCAGCGTGGGCACGGCCGGGCTGACCGGCGCGTTCGACGACGGCGGCGCGCCGGCGGCCGCGACCGCCACCACGCAGCAGGAGAGCGCCGGCACCAACAGCAAGCCGGTCGTGACCTCCACGACCACGGACCCCGACTGGGCCAACGTGGCCGCCGCCGTCCGCCCGAGCGTGGTCGCCATCGACGTGCAGACCGCCTCCGGCGCCGGCGCCGGCTCCGGCGTGATCATCGACAACAAGGGCCACGTGGTGACCAACAACCACGTGGTCGGGGACGCCGTCGACGGCGGGATCCAGATCACCCTCTCCGAC
The DNA here is from genome assembly GCF_003991205.1 of Georgenia sp. SYP-B2076. Lineage (GTDB taxonomy): Bacteria > Actinomycetota > Actinomycetes > Actinomycetales > Actinomycetaceae > Georgenia. The sequence continues at coordinate 88,255 of NZ_RXOZ01000037.1, forward strand.
GGCCGCATCTACAAGGCGACCGTCCAGGGCACGGATCCCGCCACCGACCTCGCCGTCGTGACGATCACCGACCCGCCGAAGGACCTCAAGCCCGCCACGATCGGCAACTCCGAGGACGTCGTCGTCGGCGACCCGGTGGTCGCCATCGGCAACCCGCTCGGCCTGAGCTCGACGGTGACCACGGGCATCGTCTCGGCGCTCGACCGGCCGGTGAGCACCACCGAGCAGCCCCAGGGCCTGGGACAACAGCCCAGCAAGGTCGTCACCAACGCGATCCAGGTCGACGCGGCGATCAACCCCGGCAACTCCGGCGGGCCGCTCTTCGACGCCGCCGGCCGGGTCATCGGCATCACCAGCTCCATCGCGAGCATGTCCAACGGCTCCGGCCAGGCGGGCAGCATCGGACTCGGGTTCGCCATCCCGAGCAACCTGGTCAAGCAGGTCGCCGGCCAGCTCATCAGCAAGGGCGTCGCGGAGCACGCGTACCTTGGCGTGTCCCTGGCCGACGGCACCGCCACGGCGGACGGCGCCACCCGCTCCGGCGCGCAGGTGCACTCCGTGGAGCCGGGCACGCCCGCCGCCGACGCCGGCCTGCAGCCCGGCGACGTCATCACCGCGATCAACGGTGACCCCGTGGACGGCGCGGAGGCGCTCACCGGCTATGTCCGCCAGTACGCCAGCGGTGACAAGGTCACCCTCACCGTGGTGCGTAGCGACAAGGCGCTCGACGTCAGCGCCACCCTGGCGGTGCGCAAGGACCAGTAGCGGGGCGCGCTCAGCCGCGGCGGGTCACGCCGCGGCTGACGGTCCGACGATCGGCCACCGCCACCGCCACCGCCACCGCCACCGCCACCGCCACCGACCCGGGGTCGGTGTGGGCCCTGGGGTGCCGGCGGCCCCCGGCGCAGCGGCGCCCGGGCGCCTCAGGGCCGCAGGGCCTCGCGCATCGGGCTGAGCTTCGCCTCGGACTCGGCCAGCTCGGCCTCGGGGTCGGAGGCGGCCACGACGCCGCAGCCGGCGAACAGCCGCATCTCGCGCGGGTCGGCGGTGGAGATCTGCCCGGAGCGCAGGGCGATGCCCCACTCGCCGTCGCCGTCCGCCCCGATCCAGCCCACCGGACCCGCGTAGCGGCCGCGGTCCATCTTCTCGGCGCCGGCGAGGATCGCGGTGGCGTCCTTGGTCGGCGTCCCGCCCACCGCGGCGGTGGGGTGTAGGGCGGCGGCCAGCGCCAGGCTCGACGGCCCCAGCCCGTCCGCCCCGTGCGACGTGTAGGTGCTGGGGTGTCCCAGGGCCCCGTCCACCACGCCGGTGACGTCGCTGGCCAGGTGCATGACGTTGGGCAGGTGGAGGACGAAGGGCGCGTCGGGGACGTTGATGCTGGCGCAGTACGGCCGCAGGGCCCGGACGAGGGAGGCGACCGCGAGCTCGTGCTCCTCGAGGTCCTTCGACGACCGCGCGAGCTCGGCCGCGCGGCGCAGGTCGTCGGCGTCGTCGCCGGTGCGCTGGATCGTCCCCGCGAGGACGCGGCACGCGGCCAGTCCCTTCTCGCGGCGCACCAGCAGCTCGGGCGTGGCGCCGAGCAGGTGGTCGACGGCGAACGTCCAGCAGGCCGGGTAGTCCGCCGCGAGGTGACGCAGGAGGTGGCGCAGGTCCACCGGCGCCTCGGCGCGGGCGATCACGTCGCGCGCCATCACGACCTTCGCGACCTCGCCCGCCTTGATCCTCGCCACGACCTCCGCGACCGCCGTGCGCCACTCGCGGGTGGTGAGGGACCCGTCCGCGAAGGTCACCGCCCCGGGGGCGGTGACGGCGGTGGGGGTCGGCAGGGCGGGCGCGGTGACCGCGGCGGCGCTGTCATGGGCGGCGGAGACGGTCGTCAGCCAGCAGCGCCCGTCGCGGCGCCCGACGACGGTCTGGGGCACCACGAGCACGCCGCCCGCGTCCGAGTCGGCGGAGAAGGCGAAGGACCCGAAGGCCACGGCGCCCGTTCCCGGCAGCCCCACCTCATTCTCGACCGTCATCCGGGCGACGACGCGCGACCACTCGGCGTCGGCGGCGCGGATGCGCCCGGGCCCGTCGGTCTCGATGCGGAGCGCCTCGCCCCAGCCGACGAGGCCCTCGTCGCGCCGCACCCAGGAGAACGTGCGCACCGGGTCCGAGGACGGCAGCAGCGCGAGGAGGTCGGGCACGTCGTCGATCTCGACGGTGCGCACATGGAGGGCAGGGGAGGGCGCGCGGGCGGCGTCACCGGGCTCGGGGCGGGGCTCGTGCACGCTCGTGGCGGCGCTCGGGTGGGTCGTGGGCATCAGGCCCACAATAGGCCCGGTGCGCACCGGCGGCGGACCTGGGATGATGGCGCCATGAGCCGAGCAAGCCTGGAGAAGAAGCCGCGCGAGGTCGCCGGGATGTTCGACGGCGTGGCCAAGCGCTACGACGTCACCAACGACGTCCTCTCCCTCGGGCAGGACCGCATCTGGCGGGTGGCGACCCGCAAGGCTGTCGCGGCCCGCCCGGGCGACCGCGTGCTCGACCTCGCGGCGGGCACCGGGACGTCCTCGGAGGAGTACGCCGACGGCGGGATCGACGTCGTCCCCTGTGACTTCTCGACCGGGATGATGGCCGTGGGCAAGCGTCGGCGGCCCGACCTGCCGTTCGTGGCCGGCGACGCGACCGCGCTGCCCTTCGCCGACGGCAGCTTCGACGCCGTGACGATCTCCTTCGGCCTGCGCAACGTCGTGGACACCGACCGGGCCCTGCGCGAGATGCTGCGCGTGACACGGCCGGGCGGCCGGCTCGTCGTGTGCGAGTTCTCCCGGCCGACGCTGGCGCCCTTCCGGAAGGTCTACGAGACCTACATCGGCCAGGTGCTGCCCCGGATGGCCTCGCTCGTCTCGTCGAACACGGACGCGTACCGGTACCTGACAGAGTCCATCATCAGCTGGCCCGCGCAGCGCGAGCTCGCCGGGATGCTGCAGCGCGCCGGGTGGAGGCAGGTCGCGTACCGCAACCTGTCCGGCGGCATCGTCGCGTTGCACCGGGCCGTCCGGCCGGCCTGACGGCGGCGCGAGCCGCACCGGCCCGGCGGCGCGAGCCGCACCGGCGTGGCGCGGGCGCCCCACTACCACCCGCACCAGGATGACCAGGGACAATGGTCCCGGTTGCCCGGTCGCGAACCGTCCTTAGGGTGGCCTAACAAGACGACGCAAGACCCGAATCGTAGAATCCGTGTCATACGGGACGATGTGGGCCCCGTCACTTCCGTGAGCATAGACGTTGGGAGCAAGTGTGCGTGCTGGTGCGGGCGCCGATGCCGACGTCATCGTCGTCGGCGCAGGCCCGGGGGGAGCGGCCACCGCCCACTACCTCGCCCAGACGGGGCTCGAGGTGCTGGTGCTGGAGAAGGGCACCTTCCCGCGCGACAAGGTCTGCGGCGACGGCCTGACGCCGCGCGCCGTGGCCGAGCTCATCCGCATGGGCGTGCCCACGCCCGAGTCGGACGGGTGGATCCGCAACTGGGGCCTGCGCACGTACGGCGGCGGGCACCGGATCGAGATCCCGTGGCCCGAGCTCGCCGAGATGCCCAGCTACGGCCTCGCGCGCTCCCGGATGAACCTCGACGAGACGCTGGCCCGGCATGCCGCGGCCTCGGGCGCCACGGTCATGGAGGGCGTGGCGGTGACGGGCCCGGTGCGCCACGAGCGCTCCGGCCGCATCCAGGGCGTCACGGCGCGGCAGGTGGACGCAGGTGGCCGCAAGAGCGGCGAGGAGCTCACCTTCCGCGCGCCGCTCGTCGTCGACGCCGGCGGGGTCTCCGCCCGCCTCGCCACCTCGATGGGCATCGAGAAGAACATGAACCGGCCCATGGGCGTGGCCGTGCGCACCTACTTCCGCTCGCCGCGCCACGACGACCCGATGATGGAGTCGCACCTGGAGCTGTGGGACGGCAAGCCGGGGGAGTCCAACCTCATGCCGGGCTACGGCTGGGTCTTCGCCCTGGGCGACGGGACGGTCAACGTCGGCCTGGGGTCGCTCAGCGCCACGGCCCGCCCGACGAAGCTCGACTACAAGGGCCTCTTCGCGACCTGGATGCGCAACGCCCCCGCCGAGTGGGAGCTCACGCCGGAGAACCACGTCGGCGAGCTGCGCAGCGCCGCGCTGCCGATGGCGTTCAACCGCAAGCCGCACTACACGCAGGGCCTGCTGCTCGTGGGGGACTCGGGCGGGATGGTCTCGCCGTTCAACGGCGAGGGCATCGCCTACGCGATGCAGTCCGGCCGCATCGCCGCCGACGTCATCTCCCAGGCGCTCGCCCGTCCCGCGCACTACCAGCAGGAGAAGGCGCTGCGGACCTACCCCAGGATCCTGGCGCACGAGCTGGGTGGCTACTACACCCTCGGGCGCGCCTTCGCCCACCTCATCGAGCGGCCGGAGATCATGCGGCTGTGCGTGAAGCACGGGCTGCCCCGCCGCACGCTGATGCGGTTCGTCATGAAGCTCCTCTCGGACGGGTTCGACCGCCGGGACGGCGACTGGATGGACCGCCTGATCACGGCGCTGACGAGGATGGCACCTGCCTCATGACAAATCGGACGGCGTGGGTGGTCAACGTCGTGCACCCATGCCCTTACGCTGGCAGTGAGAGGTTCGTCATGGACGTCTCTCACCGCACCATTCCGACGGAGGAACGATGACGAACCCGTACGTGCCGCTGCTCGTCATGATGGGTGTCGCCGCAGCCATGGCCATCGGCGGCCTCGGCGCGAGCGCGCTCATCGGGCCGCGGCGCTACAACCGCGTGAAGGTGGCCAACTACGAGTGCGGCATCGAGCCCACCCCTCGCGCGCCCCAGGCCGGCCGGTTCCCGGTCAAGTACTACCTGGTCGCCATGACCTTCATCATCTTCGACATCGAGGTGGTCTTCCTCTACCCGTGGGCGGTGGCGTTCTCCGAGCTCGCCGCCTTCGGCCTGGTGGCCATGCTCGGCTTCATCTTCCTGATCACGGTGCCCTTCGTGTACGAGTGGCGCCGCGGCGGGCTCGAGTGGGACTGAGGGACGCGCACATGGGTATCGAGGAGAAGGCACCGGCCGGGTTCATGCTCACGACGGTCGAGAAGATCGTCGACTGGAGCCGCGGCACGTCCCAGTGGCCGGTGACGATGGGGCTGGCCTGCTGCGCCATCGAGATGATGGCGGCCGGCACGCCGCGTTTCGACATCGCCCGGTTCGGCATGGAGGTCTTCCGCGCCTCCCCGCGCCACGCGGACCTGATGATCGTCTCGGGCCGCGTGAGCCACAAGATGGCCCCCGTCGTCCGCGCCATCTACGACCAGATGGCCGAGCCCAAGTGGGTCATCGCCATGGGCGTGTGCGCGTCCTCCGGCGGGATGTTCAACAACTACGCCGTCGTCCAGGGCGTGGACCACATCCTCCCCGTGGACATCTACCTGCCCGGGTGCCCGCCCCGGCCGGAGATGCTCATCAACGCGATCCTCGAGCTGCGCAAGCAGATCAAGTCCTCCCCCCTCGGCGTCAACCGCGAGAAGGCGGTCCGCGCCGCGGAGGAGGCGGCTCTCGCCGCCACGCCGACCCACCAGATGAAGGGCCTGCTGGCGTGAGCGACCGCAACGACGAGAAGCAGTCCGCGGCCGACGCGGCGCAGCCGGGCAAGGTGAGCGCGGAGGTGGGGCAGAGCCCCACCGCCGGCGCCGCCGAGGCCGGCGCCCAGAACATCCCCGCCGGCCCGCGGGGCGGCCGCACGCAGCTCGAGATCGTCGCGACCCGGCACGGGCTCTTCGGTGCCGAGGACTCCGGCGACACCTCCGGCATGGGCGGCCTGGTCAGCGTCATCGCCATGCCCCCCGCGTCCGAGCGGCCCTACGGCGGCTGGTTCGACGAGGTCGTCGACGTCCTGACGGAGGTGCTGGGCACGCAGGGGCTGGACGCGGACGCCGTCATCGAGAAGGTCGTGGTGGACCGCGGCGAGCTGACGATCTTCGTCGCCCGCGAGCACATCGACACCGTCTGCCGGGCCCTGCGCGACGACCAGGACCTGCGGTTCGAGCTGTGCCTCGGCGTCTCCGGGGTGCACTACCCCCAGGACGCCGGCCGCGAGCTGCACGCCGTCTACCACCTGTTCTCCGTCACGCACGCCCGGCAGCTGCGCCTCGAGGTCGCCTGCCCCGACGCGGACCCGCACATCCCCACCGTGGTGGACACCTACCCCGGCAACGACTGGCACGAGCGCGAGACGTGGGACCTGTTCGGCATCGTCTTCGACGGTCACCCCTCGCTCGCCCGCACCGCGCTGCCCGACGACTGGGTCGGCCACCCGCAGCGCAAGGACTACCCGCTCGGCGGCATCCCCGTGGAATACAAGGGAGCGGTCATCCCACCGCCCGACAACCGGAGGTCGTACCGCTGATGACCGCGTCCACCAACGCCATGCCGCACGCCGCCGGGCCGGCCGGCGAGGCCCCCGGCGCGCCCGAGTTCGTCGCCGACGGCGGGGACTGGGCCGAGATCGCCGCCGAGGCGGAGCGTCTCGGCCAGGAGCGCATCGTCGTCAACATGGGACCGGTGCACCCCTCCACGCACGGCGTGCTCCGGCTCATCCTCGAGATCGACGGCGAGAGCATCCGCGAGCTGCGCGTGGGCACCGGGTACCTCCACACGGGCATCGAGAAGAACATGGAGTTCCGCAGCTGGACCCAGGGGGTGACGTTCTGCACCCGCATGGACTACGTCGCGCCGTTCTTCCAGGAGGTCCCCTACTGCCTGGGCGTGGAGAAGCTCCTCGGGATCACCGACGAGATCCCCGCGCGCGCCACGCTCATCCGGGTCCTGCTCATGGAGCTCAACCGCATCTCCTCCCACCTCGTGGCGATCGGCTCGGGCGGCAACGAGCTCGGCGCCACGACGATGATGACGGTCGCCTTCCGCGGCCGCGAGGACATCCTGCGCATCTTCGAGCGCATCTCCGGGCTGCGCATGAACCACGGTTTCATCCGCCCCGGCGGGGTCGCCCAGGACCTGCCGCCCGGCACCACCGACTACATCCGCGAGCTCCTGCCCAACATCCGGCTCTCCGTCAAGGAGCTGCAGGACCTCGCCGCCGAGAACCCCATCTTCAAGATGCGGCACATCGACGTCGGCTACATCTCGCTCGCCGGCGCGATGGCGCTGGGCCTGACGGGCCCGTGCCTCCGGGCGGCCGGCCTGCCGCTGGACATGCGCAAGGTCCAGCCCTACTGCGGCTACGAGACGTTCGACTTCGACGTCCCGGTCCGGGACAAGTCCGACGCGTACAACCGGGTCATGCTGCGCTTCGAGGAGTGCTACGAGTCCCTCAAGATCGTCGTCCAGGCGCTCGACCGGCTCGACGCCACGCCCGGACCGGTCATGGTGGCCGACAAGAAGATCGCCTGGCCCGCGCAGCTGTCCATCGGCCCCGACGGGCAGGGCAACTCCCTCGAGCACATCAAGGAGATCATGGGCACCTCCATGGAGTCCCTGATCCACCACTTCAAGCTGGTGACCGAGGGCTTCCGGGTGCCGGCCGGGCAGGTCTACCAGGCCGTCGAGCACTCCAGGGGCGTCATGGGCGTCCACCTCGTCTCCGACGGCGGGACCCGGCCCTACCGGGCGCATTTCCGCGACCCGTCCTACTCCAACCTCCAGTCCACGGCGATGATGACCGAGGGCGGCATGATCGCCGACGTCGTCGTCGCCCTGGCCTCGATCGACCCCGTCCTGGGAGGGGTGGACCGCTGATGAACGAGACCTACGCGCCCGAGGCCGACGCGCGCCTGCGCACCGAGGCGGCGCAGATCGTCGCCCGGTACCCCGACCCGCGGTCGGCCCTGCTGCCGATGCTGCACCTGGTCCAGTCCGAGGACGGCTACGTCTCCGCGCGCGGCATCGCGCTGTGCGCCGACCTGCTCGACCTCAGCCGTCCCGAGGTCTCCGCCGTGGCGACCTTCTACAGCCAGTACAAGCGCCACCCGAACGGCGAGTACACCGTCGGCGTGTGCACCAACGCCCTGTGCGCCGTCATGGGCGGGGACATCATCTGGGACCGGCTCACGGACCACCTGGGCATCGGCAACGACGAGACCACCGCGGACGGCCGGATCACCCTCGAGCAGGTCGAGTGCAACGCCGCGTGCGACTACGCGCCCGTGGTGATGGTGAACTGGGAGTTCTTCGACAATCAGACGCCGACGTCGGCCGTGGACCTCGTCGACCAGATCGCCGCCGGCGTGCCCGTGCACCCCACCCGCGGGGCCGACACCGTCGCGACGTTCAAGGAGATCTCGCACGTCCTCGCCGGCTTCGAGGACGGCCGGGCCGACGAGGGACCGGGCGCGGGGGAGGCCACGCTGCTGGGCCTGCGCATGGCGCGCGAGAACGGCTGGACCGCGCCCCGCGTGGTGCCGGGCGCGCCGGCGGAGCCCGACGAGGAGCCCGCCGCCCAGTCGCCCGCCGACGCGAAGTCGCCCGGAGCGGCGCCCGCCGCCGACGTCGCCGCCGCGGCGGCCGCCGGCACGGCGCCCGTCGGGCGCGAGCAGTCCAGCGCCGAGCGCAAACCCACCACCGAGTCGGACGTCTCGCCAGAGCCGATCCGCGATGAGGGCAAGGGGAACGTCCAATGACCATCACCGCCCCAGGCCGGCTGACGCCGGTCCTCAGCGACATCTGGGACGTCCCGAGGTCCTGGAAGCTGGACACCTACCGCGACCACGGCGGCTACGAGGGCCTGGCCAAGGCCCTGACCATGGCGCCCGCGGAGGTCGTCAACCTCGTCAAGGAGTCGGGCCTGCGCGGCCGCGGCGGCGCCGGGTTCCCCACCGGGCTGAAGTGGTCCTTCCTGCCCAAGCCCGACGGCGGACCCCGCTACCTCGTGGTCAACGCCGACGAGTCCGAGCCGGGCACCTGCAAGGACGTCCCGCTCATGCTGGCCAACCCGCACTCGCTCATCGAGGGCATGGCCATCACCTCCTACGCCATCGGCGGCCACCACGCCTTCATCTACCTGCGCGGCGAGGTCGTGCACGTCTACCGCCGCCTGCTCGCGGCCGTGCGCGAGGCCCGCGAGGCTGGGCTCATCGGCACCGGCCTCGGCCCGAACGGTGACTACGACCTCGAGATCACCGTCCACGCCGGCGCCGGCGCGTACATCTGCGGCGAGGAGACGGCGCTCCTCGACTCCCTCGAGGGCCTGCGCGGCCAGCCGCGCCTGAAGCCGCCGTTCCCGGCGGTCGCCGGCCTGTACGCCCGCCCCACGGTCGTCAACAACGTCGAGTCCATCGCCTCGGTCCCGGGCATCCTGGCCAACGGCAGCGACTGGTTCACGTCCATGGGCACGCCCAAGAGCACGGGGCACGGCCTGTTCTCCGTCTCCGGCCACGTGACGAACCCGGGCCAGTTCGAGGTGCCCTTCGGCATCACGATGCGCGAGCTCATCGAGATGGCGGGCGGCATCCGGGACGGGCACCGCCTGAAGTTCTGGACCCCCGGCGGGTCCTCGACGCCGATCTTCACCGAGGCCGAGCTCGACGTGCCCCTGGACTACGACTCCGTCGGCGCCGCCGGCTCCATGCTCGGCACGCGCGCGCTGATGGTCTTCGACGAGACGACCTCCGTGGTGCGCGTCATCGCGCGGTGGACGGACTTCTACCAGCACGAGTCGTGCGGGAAGTGCACGCCGTGCCGCGAGGGGACCTACTGGATGAAGCAGGTCATGCACCGGCTCGAGGCCGGCAAGGGCCTGGACAGCGACGTCGACCTCCTGCTCGACGTCGCGGGCAACATCGCGGGCCGGTCGTTCTGCGCCCTCGGTGACGCCTCCGCCACCCCGATCCAGAGCGGGATCAAGTACTTCCGGTCCGAGTTCGAGGCGGGCACCACCACCCCGGCCTGGGAGCTCTTCCCCTACGAGGCCTCGGCCATCTTCAGCGAAGCGGGTGTGCGATGACCGCCACGACAGAACGCTCCACCGCCGCCGCGGTGGAGCTGCACACGGTGACCGTCGACGGCGTCGAGGTCCAGGTGCCGGGGGGCACCCTGGTCATCCGCGCCGCCGAGAAGGCCGGCATCCAGATCCCCCGCTTCTGCGACCACCCCCTCCTCGAGCCTGCGGGCGCGTGCCGGCAGTGCCTCGTGGATGTCGCCACCCCGGACCGCGAGGGCAACCTCCGGGCCATGCCCAAGCCGCAGGCCTCCTGCACGCTCGAGGCGACGCCCGGCATGGTCGTCAGCACGCAGCACACGTCCGAGGTCGCCGAGAAGGCCCAGCGCGGGATCATCGAGTTCCTCCTGATCAACCACCCGCTCGACTGTCCCGTCTGCGACAAGGGCGGCGAGTGCCCGCTGCAGAACCAGGCCATGAGCAACGGGCGCGCGACCTCCCGGTTCGACGGCGTCAAGCGGACCTTCCCCAAGCCGCTGAAGATCTCGTCGCAGATCCTGCTCGACCGGGACCGCTGCGTCCTGTGCCAGCGCTGCACCCGGTTCTCCGCGCAGATCGCCGGCGACGCGTTCATCGCCCTGCAGGGACGCGGCGGCGGCACGCCCCGCAGCGAGGTCCACGGCCTCAACGGCTCGCAGATCGGCACGTTCGACGAGCACGTCCTCCACTTCGCCCCCACGGGGGAGGAGGGCCCCGTCGTCCCGGCCACGGACCTCACCGGGCCCGACGGGCGCCCCGGCGTCGTGGGCGCGCTCGCGTCAGGGCCCCTCGGCGTGGCGGAGCAGGACACCTCCGGGCGTCCCTTCTCCTCCTACTTCTCCGGCAACACCATCCAGATCTGCCCCGTGGGCGCGCTGACCTCCGCGGCCTACCGCTTCCGCGCGCGGCCTTTCGACCTGGTCTCCACCGCCTCCGTGGCCGAGCACGACGCCGGCGGCTCCGCGATCCGCGTGGACCACCGCCGCGGCGTGGTCGTGCGCCGCCTCGCCGGCGAGGACGCCGACGTCAACGAGGAGTGGATCACCGACAAGGACCGCTTCGCCTTCCCCTGGCAGAGCGCGCCGGACCGCCTCACCGTCCCCCTCGTGCGGGACGCCCAGACGGGCGAGCTCGTCCCCACCAGCTGGTCGGACGCGCTCGACGTCGCCGCCCGCGCGCTCACGGAGGCCACCCGGGCCGGCGGCGTCGGCCTGCTGCCCGGCGGCCGCCTGACCCTGGAGGACTCCTACGCCTGGTCGAAGTTCGCCCGCGTCGTGCTCGGCACCAACGACGTCGACCACCGCGCCCGCGCGCACTCCGCCGAGGAGGCGCAGTTCCTCGCCCACCACGTGGCCGCCACCGGCCTGGGCGTGACCTTCTCCGACCTGGAGCGCGCGGGCCAGGTGCTGCTCGTGGGCCTGGAGCCCGAGGACGAGTCCGGCACGATCTTCCTGCGGCTGCGCAAGGGGATGCTCGCCGGCGGCGTGCAGGTGGCCACCCTGGCCCCGTTCGCCACGCGCGGCAGCACCAAGATGCGGGCCCAGCTCGTGCCCGCCGCCCCCGGCACCGAGCCGGAGGTCCTCGGCGCGATCACGGCCGGCGCCGCCGACGACGCCCTCGCCGGGCTGGCCGAGCGGCTCGCCGCGCCGGGCGCGGTCATCCTCGTGGGCGAGCGGGCGGCGGGCGTGCGCGGCACGCTCTCGGCCGTCTCGGCCCTCGCCGAGCGCACCGGCGCCCGCCTGGCGTGGGTGCCCCGCCGCGCGGGGGAGCGCGGCGCCGTCGACGCCGGCCTCCTACCGGGCCTGCTGCCCGGCGCCCACCCCGTCGCTGATCCGGTCGCCCGCGTCGACGTCGCCACCGTGTGGGGCGTCGAGCGCGTGCCGTCGACGCCGGGCCGCGACCTCACCGGGATCCTCGCCGCCGCGCGCGACGGCGAGCTGGGCGCCCTGGTGGTCGGCGGCCTCGAGCCGCTCGACCTGCCCGACCCGGCGCTGGCCCGCGCGGCCCTGGCGGCGGCGGGCTTCGTGCTCCAGCTGGAGGTGCGCCGCTCCGAGGTCAGCCGCTACGCCGACGTCGTGCTGCCCGTGGCGCCGCCCGTGGAGAAGGCCGGCAGCTTCGTGAACTGGGAGGGACGGGTGCGGCCCTTCGGGCAGGTCCTCGTCTCCCGGGCCCGCTCCGACCGGCAGGTCCTCGCCGCCCTGGCGGACGAGATGGGCACCGCCCTGGGGCTGGACGAGCTGTCCGCCACCCACGCCGAGCTCACCGAGCTCTACGGCTGGGAGGGGCGCCGCCCCGACGCCCCGGCCGCCGCGGCGGCGCCGCTCCCCGCGCCCGGCGCGGGGCAGGCCGTGCTCGCGACGTGGAAGTTGCAGCTCGACTCCGGGCGCGGGCAGGACGGCGAGCCGCACCTCGCCGGCACCGCGCACCGCCCCGTCGCGCGCGTCGCCCCGGCCACGGCCGCCTCGCTCGGCGTCGCCGACGGCGAGCCGGTCACCGTCGCCGGCCCCGCCGGCGCGATCACCCTGCCGCTGCAGCTGACCACGATGCCCGAGCACGTGGTGTGGCTGCCGCAGAACTCACCCGGGTCGAGCGTGCTGGACGCGCTCGGCGTGGGCGCCGGCGCCGTCGTCGGCGTCACGGCCACGACGAAGGAGATCCGGTGACCACGCTGCTCGCCTCCGCGGCGCCGACCGCGGACTTCAGCCACGACGTGTGGTGGCTCTGGGTCCTCAAGGCCGTCGGGATCCTCGTGTTCCTCCTCGTGTCGGTGATCATGGCCCTGTGGGTCGAGCGCCGCGGCCTGGGCCGGATGCAGACCCGCCTCGGCCCGAACGTCTCCGGACCGCTGGGCCTGTTCCAGGGGATCGCGGACGCCCTCAAGCTCGTGCTCAAGGAGGACATCAACCTCAAGGGCGCGGACCGGTTCCTCTACCACCTGGGCCCGTTCATCGCGGCCTTCGCGTCCTTCATGGTCTACGCGGTGCTGCCCTTCGGGCCCGAGGTGAGCCTGTTCGGCCGCACCACGCCGCTGCAGCTGACCGACATGCCCGTCGCCGTGCTCTACATCCTGGCGGTCACCTCGCTCGGGGTGTACGGCCTGGTCCTCGGCGGATGGTCGTCGAACTCCACGTACCCGCTGCTCGGCGCCGTGCGGTCGTCCGCGCAGGTCATCTCGTACGAGCTGGCCATGGGCCTGTCGCTGGTGAGCGTCTTCCTCGTGTCGGGGTCGATGTCCACCTCGCAGATCGTCAGCTCCCAGACCCAGCTGTGGTGGGGCCTCGCCCTGCTGCCCGCCTTCGTCATCTACTTCATCTCCATGGTCGGCGAGGTCAACCGCCTGCCCTTCGACCTCCCTGAGGCCGAGGGCGAGCTCGTCGCCGGCCACATGACCGAGTACTCGTCCATGAAGTTCGCGTGGTACTACCTCGCCGAGTACATCAACATGTTCAACGTCTCCGGGGTGGCCACCACCCTGTTCCTCGGCGGCTGGCGGGCCCCGTGGCCGCTCTCCGCCGTCGGCGACGGCGTCCTGAACACCGGCTGGTGGCCGGTGCTGTGGTTCGTCGTCAAGGTCTGGATCCTCATGTTCGTCATGATCTGGATCCGCGGCACGCTCCTGCGCTTCCGCTACGACCAGTTCATGAAGCTGGGCTGGAAGGTCCTCATCCCCGTCGCGCTGGCGTGGCTCGTCGCGGTCGCCGTCGTGCAGGGGGTGCGCCAGTTCACCGACACGGACCTGACGACCATGCTGCTGTGGATCGCCGGGGCCTTCCTGGTGCTCATGGTCGCGCTGCTGGTCTGGCCCGAGAAGAAGCCCGAGGAGCAGGCGCCGGCGACGGCCGCCCGCCCCGACATCATCGCGCCCACGTCCGACTTCGACGCCTTCGCGGGCGGCTACCCCGTGCCGCCGCTGCCGGGGCAGACCCTGCCGCCGTCGCCACGCCGTGCCCGACGCGAGGCCGCCGCGGCGGCCGCCGGGGCGCCGTCCACCACCCACAAGGAGGGTCAGGATGTCTGAGGAGAGCTCCCCCCGGGAGGAGGGGAAGGCCGTCGGCCGGCGCGGCAAGCGGCGCGGCGAGGTCGAGAAGTTCGACCCGGCGCGCCTGGGCCCGGCCGAGAAGGGGCCGGTCGGGAAGCTCTTCGCCCCCGTCGCCGGCTTCGGTGTGACGATCTCCTCGATGTTCCGCCCGGTCGTGACCGAGCAGTACCCGTTCGAGAAGGTCCCCACGCAGCCGCGCTACCACGGCCGCCACCAGCTCAACCGCTACGCGGACGGGCTGGAGAAGTGCATCGGGTGCGAGCTGTGCGCCTGGGCGTGCCCGGCCGACGCCATCCTGGTGGAGGCCGGCGACAACACCCCGGAGGCGCAGTACTCCCCGGGCGAGCGGTACGGCCGCGTCTACCAGATCAACTACCTGCGCTGCATCTTCTGCGGGCTGTGCATCGAGGCGTGCCCCACGCGCGCCCTGACGATGACGAACGAGTACGAGCTCGCCGGGCCGAGCCGCGAGGGGCTGATCTTCGAGAAGCAGGACCTGCTCGCGCCCATGCTCGAGGGCATGCTCGCCGCCCCGCACCCGATGGCCGAGGGCACCGACGACGACGACTACTACCGTGGCGAGGTCGGCGGGCCCAGCGAGGGACAGGTCGAGTGGGTGCGTGAGCGCCGGCCGAGCGACCCCACCCTGCGCACCGTCCGCGTGGCCACCTCCGGGGGGACGAAGTGAGCGCGCTCGCCCTCGCCCTGCCCGCGGCGGCCCAGCCGCCGGCGGCCTTCTCCACCGGCGAGACGGTGCTGTTCTGGGTCCTCGCCCCGATCATGGTCCTCGCCGCCCTCGGGCTGCTGTTCTCCCGGCGGGCGGTGCACGCCGCGATGAGCGTCGTGCTCGTCATGGTGTGCCTGGCGTTCCTCTACGTCGCGCAGGACGCCCCGTTCCTCGGCGCCGCCCAGGTGGTCGTCTACACCGGCGCCATCATGATGCTGTTCCTGTTCGTCCTCATGCTCGTGGGCGTGGACTCCTCCGACTCGCTGCACGAGACCATCCGCGGCCAGCGCTGGGTCGCCGTCCTCGTCGGCGCGGGCCTGCTCCTGGTCCTCGCGGGCGTCGCGGTCTCGGCCACGATGCCGGACCCCGCCGGCCTGACCGCCGCGAACGCCGACACCAACCCGGTGGGCGTCGCCCGGCTGATCTTCTCCGACCACGTCTTCACCATGGAGATCACCGGCGCGTTGCTCATCACCGCCGCGCTCGGCGCGGTCACGCTGACCCACAACGAGCGCATCCGCCCGCGCGTGACGCAGACCGATCTCGCCGAGGCCAAGATGCGCGCCTACGCCGCGGGCCGGGGCCGCATCAACCAGCTGCCCGCGCCCGGCGTCTACGCCCGGTCCAACGCCGCCGACCTGCCCGCGCTCTCCGCGGCCGGCGAGCCCATCGTCTCCTCCGTGCCGCGGGTGCTGCGCATCCGCGGCCAGGAGCGCACCATCGCGGACGTCAGCCCTGAGACCGTCGAGGCCATCGCCCGCGCGAGGTCGGGCGAGACCGGCGCGGGGCTGCACGGCGGCGACGCCACCCGCGCCGTCGGCCAGGCGGCGATGCCCGGCATGCGCGGCGAGGCGCCACCGGTGCCCCGCGTGCCCGGCAGCCCGGGGGCCACCGCCGGGGAGGTCGCGGCCGTCCGGCCCGGCGACGCCGCCGGGACCGGGTTCGCCGGCGAGGACGCGGACGCCCACCAGGGCGACGGCGCGGACGGCGCCGCGCGCGTCGCCACCGAGGGTTCCACGAAGGAGCAGGGATGAGCCTCGTCAACTACCTGGTGCTGGCGTCGGTCATCTTCGCCATCGGCGCCACGGCCGTGCTCGTGCGGCGCAACGCGATCATCGCCCTGCTGGGGGTCGAGCTCATGCTCAACTCCTCGAACCTGGTGCTGGTGACCTTCTCGCGGCTGCACGGCAACCTCACCGGCCAGGTCGTCGCCTTCTTCGTCATGGTGGTCGCCGCCGCCGAGGTCGTCGTGGGCCTGGCGATCATCGTGTCCATCTTCCGAACTCGCAGGTCAGCGTCGGTCGACGACGTCAACCTCCTGAAGCACTGACGGGGTACGCGTGAGCGCCACCATGTTGGGTTCTCTTTCCATGCCCGCGGCACTGGCCGCCGGTGTGCCCGCCGGCCTGCCCGCGGCGGTGACGGCCGGGCCCGCCCCGGCCACAGGCGTCGCCGCGCTCGCGTGGCTCCTCGTCGCGATCCCGCTGCTCAGCGCGGGCGCGCTGCTCGTCGCCGGGCGGCGGGCGGACCGCTGGGGCCACTGGGTCGGCGTCCTCGCCTCGGCCCTCAGCTTCGTCGTCGGGCTCGGCGTGCTGGTCCAGCTCCTCGGCCTGCCGGCCGCCGAGCGGGCCCTGCGCGTGCACCTGTTCAGCTGGATCCCCGCCGGGAACCTCGACATCGACGCGGCCCTGCTCCTGGACCCGCTGTCGATCACCTTCGTGATGCTCGTGACCTTCGTGGCCACGCTCATCCACATCTACTCCGTGGCCTACATGGAGCACGACGTCGACCGGCGCCGGTTCTTCGCCTACCTCAACCTCTTCGTCGCCTCGATGCTGCTCCTGGTCCTCGCGGACAGCTACGCGCTGCTCTTCGTCGGCTGGGAGGGCGTCGGCCTGGCCTCCTACCTGCTCATCGGGTTCTGGAACTACCGCACCGACTACGCCGTCGCCGCGAAGAAGGCGTTCGTGATGAACCGCGTCGGGGACGTCGGCCTGCTGCTCGCGATGGGCGTGATGTTCGCGGCCTTCGGGGCCGTGGACTTCGCCACGGTGCTCGGCGCGGCCGGCGGCGCGGGGGAGGGCGTGCTCACCGCCATCGGGCTGCTCCTCCTCCTGGCCGCATGCGGCAAGTCGGCTCAGTTCCCGCTCCAGGCCTGGCTCGGGGACGCCATGGCCGGCCCCACGCCCGTCTCTGCCCTCATCCACGCCGCGACCATGGTCACGGCC
This sequence comes from Georgenia sp. SYP-B2076, assembly GCF_003991205.1. Taxonomy (GTDB): domain Bacteria; phylum Actinomycetota; class Actinomycetes; order Actinomycetales; family Actinomycetaceae; genus Georgenia. The sequence continues at coordinate 105,196 of NZ_RXOZ01000037.1, forward strand.
GGGGTCTACCTCGTGGTGCGCTCGGGCCCGCTGTTCACCGGCGCCCCCACCGCGCTCCTCGTGGTCTCCATCGTCGGCGCGATCACCCTGCTGTTCGGCGCCATCGTCGGCTGCGCGAAGGACGACATGAAGAAGGTGCTCGCCGCCTCGACCATGTCCCAGATCGGGTACATGATGCTCGCCGCCGGGCTCGGCCCCATCGGCTACGCCCTGGCGATCTTCCACCTCGTCACCCACGGGTTCTTCAAGGCCGGCCTGTTCCTCGGCGCCGGGTCCGTCATGCACGGCATGGACGACCGGGTGGACATGCGCGGCTTCGGGGGCCTGGCCCGGTACATGAAGGTCACTTGGGTCACCTTCGCCCTCGGGTGGCTGGCGATCCTGGGGATCCCGCCCCTGTCCGGGTTCTTCAGCAAGGACGCCATCATCGAGGCCGCCTTCGTGGGCGAGGGCTGGCAGCCCTGGGTCCTCGGCACCGTCGCCCTGGTCGGCGCCGGCATCACCGCGTTCTACATGTCGCGGCTGTTCTTCATGACCTTCCACGGCAAGGCACGCTGGGAGAGTGCCGGCGAGGCGCAGGTGCACCCGCACGAGGCCCCGGCGCTCATGACCGTCCCCATGGTGATCCTGGCCATCGGGTCCGTGGCGCTGGGCGGGCTGCTCGCGGCGGGCGGGGGGTTCGCCAGCTGGCTGGAGCCGGTGACCGGGCACGCCGAGCACGGCGAGCCGGTCCTGCCCGCGACGGTGATCGTCGCGGCGACCCTGGTGCTCGTCGTCCTCGGCGCCGGGCTGGCGTGGCGCATGTACGGCGCGGCCCCGGTGCCGGTGGCCGCCCCGCGGGGCACGGTCCTCACGCGCGCCGCGCGCGCCGACCTGTACCAGGACGCCGTCAACGAGGGCGCCTTCATGCGGCCGAGCCAGTACCTGGCCCGCTCGCTGGTCTACGCCGACTCCGCCGTCGTCGACGGCGCCGTCATGGGGGTCGCGCGCTCGACCGCCGGGCTCGGCGGGGTGCTGCGCCGGTACCAGAACGGGTACGTACGCTCCTACGCCGCGCTGATGCTCACCGGGGTCGTCCTGGCCCTGGTCGTCGTCCTCGCCTCTCGCGTGTAGAGCCGAGAGGAACAGGTAGAGGAAACCATGGAACTCAACAACGACGCCGCGCTCCCGTGGCTCACCCTGCTCATCGTCGTGCCGCTCGTGGCCGCCGTCGTGCTGTGGCTGGTCCGGCCGCTGCACCGGGTGGCCCGGCCCTACGGCCTGGCCGTGTCGCTGCTGGTGCTGGTCGGCGCGGTGGCGATGGCGACCCAGTTCGACGTCGCCGCGGCCGGCCGGCAGCAGTTCACCGAGGTGGCCGGGTGGATCCCGCAGCTGGGCGTCTCCTACGCCGTCGGCGTCAACGGCCTCGGCCTGGTGATGGTGCTCCTGGCGGTCTTCCTCGTGCCGGTCGTGCTGCTGGCCGCCTGGCGCGAGCAGGAGGTGGTGCCCGACGGCGCCGTCCTCGTGCGGCGCCAGATGGGGTTCGTCGCGCTGGTGCTCTCGCTCGAGGCGCTCATGGTCGCGGTCTTCGCCGCCCGTGACGTCTTCCTGTTCTACGTGCTCTTCGAGGCCATGCTCGTGCCGGTGTACTTCCTCATCGGCAACTACGGCGGGCCGAGGCGGCGCACGGCCGCGCTGAAGTTCCTGCTGTACTCCCTCGCCGGCGGCCTGATCATGCTCGTGGGCGTGGTCGCGCTCTACCTGGCCGGCCCCGGCGGCGACCAGGGCTTCCTCGTGGACAACCTCGTGGGCAACCTCAAGATGTCGGCCACCACCGAGCGCCTGCTGTTCCTCTCCTTCTTCATCGCCTTCGCGATCAAGGCGCCGATGTGGCCGGTCCACACGTGGCTGCCCGACGCCGCGCAGCAGTCCACCCCCGGCACCTCCACCCTCCTGGTGGGCGTGCTGGACAAGGTGGGCACCTTCGGGATGATCACGCTGTGCCTGCCGCTGTTCCCGGCAGCGTCCCGGTGGGCCGCGCCGGTCATCATCGTCCTGGCCCTGGTCTCGATCATCTACGGCGGGCTCGTCGCGGTCGGCCAGAAGGACCTCATGCGCCTGGTGGCGTTCACGTCCGTGAGCCACTTCGGCTTCATCGTGCTGGGCATCTTCGTGCGCGACCAGGTCGCCCTGACCGGCGCGATGGTCTACATGGTCGCCCACGGCGTCTCGACCGCCGCGCTGTTCCTGGTCTCCGGGTTCCTCACGCGCCGCGGCGGCACCCAGCAGATCCCCGCGTACGGCGGCATGCAGCGGGTGACGCCGGTGCTCGCCGGGACGTTCCTCGTCTCCGGCCTCGCCACCATCGCGCTGCCGGGGCTGAGCGGGTTCGTGCCCGAGTTCCTCGTGCTGCAGGGCACCTTCCGCGTCTCCATCCTCGCGGCCTGCGTGGCCGTCCTCGGCGTGATCATCGCCGCCCTGTACATCCTGTTGCCCTACCAGCGGATCTTCACCGGGCCGAAGCTCCCCGAGCTGGCCCGCACCCCGGACCTGAACGGGCGCGAGAAGTGGGCCCTCGCGCCCCTGGTGGTGGCGATGCTCGCGCTGGGCTTCTACCCGGCCCCGGTCATCGACGCCGTCACCCCGGTGGCGCAGGGCGTGGCCCTGGACCAGCCCAGCAGCGTCGACCCGTCCGCCGCGCCCGGGCTCCTTCCGCCCGCGGGGACGGCCACCGCCGACGCCCCGCTCGGCGCCCCCGCGGCCGCGACGCTCGTCGCGGCCGGCGAGGGCACCTCCCGCGGCGGCGCGGACAGCGCCGCCCGCACCGTCGCCATCGAGGGGATCGCCAAGTGAGCACGTTCGTCGCCCCGTCAGTCGACTGGGCCGCGCTGACACCGGTCCTCCTCGTCCTGGGCGCCGCCGTCGTCGGCGTGCTCATCGAGGCCTTCGTGCCGCGGGGGAGCCGCCGGCCGGCCCAGCTGATCCTCGGCCTGCTGGCTACCGCCGCCGCGCTCGTCGCGGTGGTGTGGCGCTGGACCGTCGTGCAGGACACGGGCCCGCGCGAGCTCGTCTCCGGCGCGCTGATCGAGGACGGCCCCGCGCTGGCCGTCCAGGCGATCCTCGCCCTGTTCGGGCTGCTGGCCCTCCTCGTCATCGCCGACCGCACCGAGTCCGGCGAGGGCGCGTTCGTCGCCCAGGCCGCCACCCGGCCCGGCTCCACCGACGAGGCCGACGCCACGCGCGCCGGGATGGCGCAGACCGAGGTCTTCCCGCTGACCCTCTTCACGCTCGCCGGCATGATGGTCTTCGCCGCCGCCGGGGACCTCCTCACGCTGTTCGTCGCGCTCGAGGTGCTCTCCCTGCCGCTGTACGTCCTCTCCGGCCTGGCGCGTCGCCGTCGTCTCCTCTCGCAGGAGGCTTCGCTGAAGTACTTCCTGCTCGGGGCCTTCGCCTCGGCGTTCGTGATCTTCGGCATCGGGCTGCTGTACGGCTACTCCGGCACCGTCCGCCTGTCCGGCCTCGCGCAGTCCGTCCCCGCCACCGCGGGCATGGACTGGCTGCTGCTGGCCGGCGTCATCATGGTGCTCACCGGCCTGCTGTTCAAGGTCGGCGCGGTGCCGTTCCACGCGTGGACGCCCGACGTCTACCAGGGCGCGCCCACGCCCATCACCGGGTTCATGGCCGCCGCGACGAAGATCGCGGCCTTCGCCGCGCTGCTGCGCTTCGTCTACGTGGTGCTGCCCGGCATGAGCTGGGACCTGCAGCCGGTGATGTGGGTCATCATCATCCTCACCATGCTCGTCGGCACGGTGCTCGGCATCGTCCAGACGGACATCAAGCGGATGCTGGCGTACTCGTCCATCGCGCACGCCGGGTTCGTGCTCATCGGTGTGATGTCGCTGCGCAGCGCGGGCATCTCCGGTGTGATCTTCTACCTCCTCGCCTACGGCCTGGCCACCGTCGGCGCCTTCGCCCTCATCACGCTCGTGCGCGAGCGCGACACCGCCGGCAACGTCACCGGCGAGGCCACCCACCTCTCCCAGTGGGCCGGGCTGGGACGACGCAGCCCGGCCGTCGCGGTCGGGATGGTGATCTTCCTGCTCTCCTTCGCGGGCATCCCGCTCACGGCCGGTTTCATCGGGAAGTTCGCGGTCTTCTCCGCGGCGGTCGACGGCGGCGGCGCCGTCCTGGTCGTCCTCGCGGTGCTCGCCTCGGCCGCGACGGCGTTCTTCTACGTCCGGCTCGTGGTGCTGATGTTCTTCACCGAGCCCGACGGGGAGACCACGGCCGTCGTGTCCTCCGAGGGGCTGACCTCGGTCGCGGTGGCGGTCTGCGTGGTGGGCACCGTGCTCCTGGGCGTGCTGCCCGGACCGGTCCTCGCGCTGGCCGACCAGGCGGCGGTGTTCCTTCCTTGAGTACCGTGCCTTCCGTGACTACCTCCATGCTCCCCCTGGGCGACTCCGCGCTCGAGGAGCGGCTCCTGCCGCTCCTGTCCGACGTCGAGACCCGGCTCCGCGCGGCCGTCGTCGGCGCGGACGAGCTCGTCGACGCCCCGGCCGCCCACCTCGCCGCCGCCGGCGGGAAGCGGCTGCGCCCCCTGCTCACCCTGCTGACCGCCGAGCTCGGCGGGGGCAGCAACGAGCAGGTGCTCCGCGCCGCCGTCGCGGTCGAGCTGACCCACCTCGCCACGCTCTACCACGACGACGTCATGGACTCCGCGCCCGTGCGCCGCGGCGCTCCCGCCGCCCACGAGGTCTGGGGCAACTCCGTGGCCATCCTGACCGGGGACCTGCTCTTCGCGCGGGCCTCGCAGCTGGTCGCCTCCCTCGGCGCCCACGCCGTGCTCGTGCACGCGGAGACCTTCGAGCGGCTGTGCCTGGGCCAGCTCCACGAGACCCTCGGGGCCGCCGACGGCGAGGACCCCGTGGAGCACTACCTGGGCGTGCTGGCCGACAAGACCGGCTCGCTCATCGCCGCGTCGGCGCGCTACGGCGCCACCTTCTCCGGGGCCTCGGACGAGGTCGCGGAGATCCTCGCGCGCTACGGCGAGAAGGTCGGCGTCGCGTTCCAGCTCGCCGACGACGTCATCGACCTCTCCGCCGACGCCGCCACCACCGGCAAGACGCCCGGCACGGACCTGCGCGAGGGCGTGGACACCATGCCCGTGCTCCTACTGCGCCAGCGGGCCGCAGCCGGCACCCTGGACGACGACGGCGCCGCCGTCCTCGGCCGCCTCGGCGCCGACCTCCGCTCCGACGACGCGCTGCGCTCCGTCGTCACCGGCCTGCGCAACCACGAGGTGGTCGCCCAGGCGCGCGAGCTCGCCGGGACCTGGGCCGCCGACGCCGTCGCCGAGCTCGAGCCGCTGCCGGCGGGGGAGATCAAGGACGCGCTGGGCACCTTCGCGGGGATGCTCGTCGACCGCATGGCCTGACGGGTGGCCAGCACCCGGGCGGCGCCGGATCGCGCCCGGCCGGCACCCGGCCGGCACCCGGCCGACGAGGTAGAACAGTTGCGGTGAGCTAGGAGATTTGAACCTTCTATCTCGCCGCGACTGTTCTATCTCGGGCGGCCATCCAACGGAATGTCGTTGGGCGGCGCCGCGTGCGGGTGCCCACCCACTGGGCGCCTGTGTGCACAGCGTGGATCGCGCTCACCGATCCACAGTCCAACCCGGCGGGCGACCGGCCGGCGACCACGATCAGCGCATGGCCTTACAGATCCTCCCGCGTCCGCTGCCACAAGTCACCTTCTCGCGGGACGTGGGCGCCGACGCCATCCGCCCAGAACATCGATCGGGCGAGCTGGTGCGGGTTCGGTCGGGCGCCTACATCCACGACGTTCCCGACGCGGCGCCCTGGCAGCGGCGCGAGCGTGAGGCCCTGGGCCGGTGCGTCGCCGTCGCTCGCCAACTGACATGCGAGTTCGTCTTCAGCCACATCTCTGCCGCCCTGATCCACGGCTGCTGGATCTGGCAGCTGGACGACAAGACGCACATCACCCAACCTCTCAACCCCAGCACCGGCAGCTCTGCGGACGTTCGGCGCCATGTGGCCGAGGTGCCGCCCGGTGATGTCGTCGTCGTCAACGGGCTGCGGGTCACCGCCCTGGTGCGCACGATCGAGGACTGTGCGCTGACGATGCACCCGCGTGACGCTCTGGTCATCGCGGACAGTGCTCTACGCATACTTGCCGCGCCGAGTCGTCGAGAACGTGCCAACGCCGCGGGTCGCGTCGAGCGGGTGCGACGGGAACTGGTCGAGAGGCTCGCTCGCAAACCGGGCGCTCGTGGGATCGTGCGTGCCCGCGCCGTCGTCAAGTACGCGGATGCGTTCTCGGAGTCAGCGTGGGAGACCGTGCTGCGCTGGATCGCGGTCTCCCGCGGCCTTCCGGCGCCGGTGACCCAGTACCGCGTCGTCACACACCGCGGCACGTACTTCAGCGACCTGGCGTGGACCTTCCGTACGGTGGATCCCGGCGGCCGGACGCTTCGGGAGTGGACCCTCCACGTGGAGTTCGACGGCCGGATCAAGTACGCCAACGGCGGCGCCGACGCCTCACGTGCCATGGTCGACGAGAAGCTCAGGGAGGATGCGATCCGTGCGCTCGGGGACGATGTGCGCCGGTTCGACCAGGGTGATGTGCGAGACGAGGAAGGCACCTTCCGGCGACTGCGTGCGGCGTTCCCGGCGGCGATGGTCACGGCGCTCCGCCCGGTCGCCGGCCTGATGGTGCCCGGAGGCCCCGAGGCCCGGAGACGGCCCCGTCACGCGAGTCCGGGAACACCCGGCCACCAAACGCCGCGCTGACCCGTGGAGGTGGCGGGCGGGCGTGGATCTGGCTGCACCTGGCGAGGTAGAAGAGTTGCGGCGAGTCAGGGCGTTTGAAGGTTCTAGCTCGGCGCAAACGTTCTATCTCGGCGGGGTGGGCCGCGGGGCCGCGCCTGATGCCGACGGCGATCTCGCCCACCGGCGTCGTGATGCTGAGCGCGTCTCCGGCCCGCCACCACGACGCTGGGCGCCACGTCAGGCGCGAGTGCTGTACGTCAGGCGCGCGCCCACCGCGGGCGGCTGCGCACGCCGTCGAGGGTGAGGATCGCGATGGCCGCCCACACCAGGGCGAAGCCGGCCCACCGCTCCGGCGGCATCGGCTCGTGGAAGACGAGCACACCCACGAGCAGCTGGAGCACCGGGGTGATGTACTGCAGCATGCCCACCACGCTGAGCGGCAGGCGGCGGGCTGCGGCGCCGAAGAGCAGCAAGGGGACGGCGGTCAGCGGGCCCGAGACCGCGAGGAGCACCATGTGCGAGACCCGCTCCGGCCCCGCCGCGCCGAAGGTGCTGGCGCCGGACTGCGCCAGCCACAGCAGGTAGGCCACCGCCACGGGGAACAGCACCGTCGTCTCCACCGCCAGGCCGGGCAGGGCGGCCACAGTGCGCCCCACCCGGTTCTTCACCAGCCCGTAGAGCCCGAAGGTCACCGCGAGGCTCAGCGCGATCCACGGCAGCTCCCCGTAGCCGACGACGATGACGACGACGGCGAGCCCGCCCACCGCGGTCGCCACCCACTGCAGCGGCCGCAGGCGCTCGCCCAGCACCGCCACGGCGAGCAGCACCGTCACGAGCGGGTTGATGAAGTACCCCAGCGCCGCGTCGACCGTGTGGCCCGAGTTGACGCCGTAGACGTAGATGAGCCAGTTGGCGGCCACCAGCACCCCGGCGAGCGCCAGCGTGGCCAGCGTGCGCGGCCGGCGCAGCGCCCGCGCGTACGGGCGCATCTGCCGGGTCAGGAGCAGCGCGAGCAGGCAGAAGCCGAGGCTCCAGGCGGCCCGGTGCGCCACGATCTCGACCGCGCCGGCGGGCTCGAGGAGGCGGAAGTACAGCGGGAACGCGCCCCAGAGGAGGTAGCAGCCCAGGCCGAGCGCCAGCCCCACGCGGTCCATTCCCGGACGCGCCGCGGGCCCCGCGTCGGCGGCGGCCGGTGCGTCGGTGGGCGGGGCGGGCGCGGCGGGCCGCGCGTCGGTGGCTCCGCCGTCGTGCGCCGCGGCGTCGCCCCGTCCGGTGGGGCCGGGGGCGAGCGGGCCCGGGGAGGCGGGGGGCGTGCGCGGACGATTCACGCGCCCCACTCTGGCACCGCGGGCGCCCGGAGCGTCAGAGGCGTTCGAGCCGCGAGCTGTCGAGCGCCACGCGGCGCACGTCGCCGTTGCCGAAGTCCACGAGGACGGCACGTGCGCCGTCCAGCGCGATGACCTTGCCGAGGCCGTGGCGCTCGTGGGAGACCTGCGCACCCACCGGGATGGGCACCGCCAGGGCGTCCGCGGCCTCACGGGCGGCGTTGAACGGGCTGCTCGGGAGATAGGGGCGGTTTCCGGCGCGGGGGGTGGCCATGGCCCCATCCTCCTCCCCGCGGACTCGGATGGGAACCAAACCGCCCCACCTCCCAGGGCCCGACGGGCCGCGTGAACGAGGTCACCGGTCCGGGAGGGGGCGCGGCGTCCTAGACTGGTCGCTGGACTTTGGCCCCGGTGCGCGCACGCGCGGTCCGCCTCGCCCCCCGCACCCCTGATGAGAGGTACTTGTGACCAGCTCCCGCCCGCTCAGCGTGGCGCTCGTGGGTGCCGGCCCTGCCGGCATCTACGCCGCCGACATCCTGTCCAAGTCAGGGCTGGAGGTGAGCATCGACCTCTTCGAGCGGCTGCCCGCCCCGTTCGGGCTGGTGCGCTACGGCGTCGCCCCCGACCACCCCCGCATCAAGCAGATCATCGTGGCCCTGTACAAGATCCTCCAGCGCGGGGACGTCCGCCTCATCGGGAACGTCGACGTCGGCACGGACGTCTCGCTCGCCGAGCTGCAGCGCCACTACGACGCGGTCATCTTCTCCACCGGCTCCGACCGCGACGCCCCTTTGAACATCCCCGGGATCGACCTGCCGGGCAGCTACGGCGCCGCGGACTTCGTCTCCTGGTACGACGGCCATCCCGACGTCCCGCGGACCTGGCCGCTGGAGGCCAAGGAGGTCGCGGTGGTCGGGGTGGGCAACGTCGCGCTGGACGTGGCGCGCATGCTCGCCAAGCACGTCGAGGACCTCATGCCCACGGAGATCCCGCCCAACGTCGTGGAGGGGCTGCGCGCCAGCCCCGTCACGGACGTCCACGTGTTCGGGCGCCGCGGCCCGGCGCAGGTGAAGTTCACCCCCCTCGAGCTGCGCGAGCTCGGCAAGGTGCCCGACGTCGACGTCATCGTCTACGACGAGGACTTCCAGTTCGACGAGGGCTCCGAGGAGGCCATCCGCGCCTCCAACCAGACCAAGCAGGTGGTCAAGACCCTCATGGACTGGACCCTCAAGGAGGAGTCCGACCGGACCGCGTCGCGGCGCATCCACCTGCACTTCCTGCACCGCCCGGTGGAGGTCCTGGGCGCGGACAGGGTCGAGGGGCTGCGCACCGAGCGCACCGAGCTCGCCGGCGACGGGAGCGTCCGCGGGACCGGGGAGTTCGTCGACACGCCCGTGCAGGCCGTGTACCGGGCGGTGGGCTACTACGGCTCGCCCGTGCCGGACCTGCCCTTCGACGAGCGCGCCGGCGTCATCCCCAACACCGAGGGCAGGGTCATCGGCGAGGACGGGACGTACCTGCGCGGCGTGTACGCGACGGGCTGGATCAAGCGGGGGCCGGTGGGCCTGATCGGCTCGACGAAGTCCGATGCCCAGCAGACCATCGCGCACCTGGTCGAGGACGCCGAGGCGGGCCTCCTCCACGCCCGCACGGACGACGAGTCCGCCGTCGGCCACGACGCGATGCTCCAGGCGCTGGAGGAGGCGGGCGTGCGCTACACCACGTGGCAGGGCTGGGAGCTGCTCGACGCCTTCGAGCGGTCCCTGGGCGGGGCGTACGACGGCATCGAGCGCGAGCGCGTCAAGGTCGTCCAGCGCGAGACCATGACGGCGATCTCCCGCGGCGAGGAGCACGACGGCCGGCTCCTCTAGCCGTCCGGCCCCGCACGGCCGCTCGCGCGCCGGCCTCTCGCGGGGCCGGGCCGGGCGCCGCGGCCCGGGGTGCCACGCGGGCCGGGGAACCGCCGGCCCGCGGCGGGCGTTGGACCAGGTGGCGGGGACCCGTGCGGGGCCGCCGACCCGAGACCAGGAGAGCCCAGGATGAACGACCGGCACCACAACGGCATCAAGACCACGCTGCTCTTCGCCGCGATGTGGGCCATCCTCCTGGCCATCGGCGGCGTGGTCGCCAACGGGACCGGCAGCTCCATGTTCATCTGGCTGTTCGCCGGCATCGGCCTCGTCACGACGTTCTACAGCTACTGGAACTCCGACAAGCTCGCCATCCGCGCCATGGCCGCGCGGCCGGTGAGCGAGGCGGAGGCCCCCGGGTACTACGCCATCGTCCGCGAGCTGGCCACGGCCGCGCGCCAGCCGATGCCCCGCCTGTACATCTCGCCCACCGCGCAGCCCAACGCCTTCGCGACGGGCCGCAACCCGCGCAACGCCGCCGTGTGCTGCACCGAGGGCATCCTCCGGCTCCTCGAGCCCCGCGAGCTGCGCGGGGTCCTCGGGCACGAGCTCATGCACGTGTACAACCGCGACATCCTGACGTCGTCGGTGTCCGCGGCCTTCGCCGGGCTCATCACGTCGGTGGCCCAGTTCCTCATGTTCTTCGGCGGGGGCCGCGACCGCAACGCCAACCCGCTGGCGCTCATCGCGACGGCGCTGCTCGCCCCGATCGCCGCGTCCCTCATCCAGCTGGCGATCTCCCGCACGCGGGAGTTCGACGCCGACGAGGACGGCGCGCAGCTCACCGGCGACCCGCTCGCCCTCGCCTCGGCGCTGCGCAAGATCGAGCGCGGCGCCGAGGCGCGACCCCTCACGCCGAGCCAGCCGCTGGAGAACGTCAGCCACATGATGATCGCCAACCCGTTCCGCGGGCGCGGCGGGCTCGGCCGGCTGTTCGCGACGCACCCGCCGATGGGGGAGCGCATCGCCCGGCTGGAGCGCATGGCGGGGTACTGACGGGGTCGTCCGGGCCGGCGGCCGGGCGGTGGGCTAGGCGGTCGGGCGCGGACGGCGGGCGCCGGCCGTCCGCGTGACGTCAGCGGTAGTTGGTGAACTGCAGCGCCGCGTCGATGTCCTCGGCGCCCTTGAGCAGGGTGATGACCTCCTGGAGCTCGTCGCGGCTCTTCGACGTCACCCGCACCTCGTCCCCGGTGATCTGCGTCTTGACGCCCTTGGGGCCCTCCTCGCGCACCAGCTTGGTGATCTTTTTCGCATTTTCCTGGCTCAGGCCCTCCTTGAGGGTGCCCACCAGGCGGTACTCCTTGCCGGACGGCTTGGGCTCGCCGTCGCCGGTGTCGACCGCCTTGAGGGAGATCCCGCGCTTGATGAGCTTGGACTGGAGCACGTCCAGGACGGCCTTGACCCTCTCGGCGGAGTTGGCCGCCATGGTGATCGTGTCTCCCGCCAGCGTCACGGAGGCGCCGACGCCCTTGAAGTCGTAACGCTGGGAGATCTCCTTGGCGGCCTGGTTGACGGCGTTGTCCACCTCCTGGTGGTCCACCTTGCTGACGATGTCGAAGGACGAATCGGCCATGAGCACTCCTTGGTCGTGGGTGGTGCGGGCGCGCGGGCGGAGGCGCGGCGCGGGCGTGTGTGACCATCGTCGCGCACGCCGCGGTTCACGAGCACCCGCAAGTTGTTGCTATCGTTCCATCTGCACCTTCCGAGGTGTGAGGCGAGTTGCCCGAGCGGCCAAAGGGAGCTGACTGTAAATCAGCCGCGGAATGCTTCGCAGGTTCGAATCCTGCACTCGCCACGGACCGGCCCATCACCTGCGCAAGCGGTGGTGGGCCGCCGTCATCTCCGGGCCCGCCCCGAGGCCCCGCCAGATCGCCTCCCGCCCGCAGGCGCCGACGCCAGAATGGGCGGATGACCGAGATCACCGGTTGGCGGCGCCTCATCGGCCACCGGGGAACGTTCCTGGCCACTCTCGACCTGTGGTCGCCCGAGCGCGCCGGCAGGACGCGTCACCTGCAGCCCGGGTTCCGGGCGCTGTGGTCGCTCGAGGGTGCCAACGGCGAGCCCGCGATCCAGGAGGGCCCGCTCGACCTCGTCGAGGCGCGAAGCCTGGCGCCGGGGAGCACCGGCAACGTGCTCATCCACCCGATGTGGCCCGAGGCGTGGCGGGGGGTCGACGCGGGTGCCACCTTGACGCTCCTCTCCCGGAGCCGGCACCGGCGAGTGATCGGGGAGGCGACCGTCCTCGAGCGCCGGGGTGTTCCCGCGTCGGCGCCGCCGAACCTCGAGCCGTTCGAGGAGACGCCGGCGCGAGCGCGCCTGCGCGCCGTGGCCGGCGCGCCGCCGGCCAGGTCCGTCGCGGCGCCGCCCACCGTGACCGTCGGGACGGTGACGTTGCCGCTGCTGAGCTCGTCCTGGGGCGACCCCGCGGACCGGCACGAGAATGCTCCCCGGTCCAGGACCGAGGAGGCCGACCTCGCGGCACGCCTGCCGACGATCAGGCTCGACCGCGGCGCGCCGGTGCTGATGACGGTGACCGACGCGGATTTGGCGGTCTCCGGCGAGATCGCGTACTTCTCCGGGATCGACCCCGACGGCATCCCCGCGGGGGACCGTCTGGACGTGCACCGTGACAGCCGCTCCCTGCTCCGCGGCGTCGAGCGTGTCGTGGGCGGCGCGTGGTCCCTTCGCATCCCCGCGCCCGGCGGCGCGAAGGCGGTCGTCGTCAGCCTCACCTTCGCACCGGGGGCGCCGGCCGCGCCGGCCAACCTCGCCTCCTGGGGCTTCCGCCTTCCATGAGTCCCCGCACGACGGTCCGTCCCGTCGGTGCCGCACGGCAGCGGCGTCCCGGAGGGCCGGCCGCCGGTGCGGCAGAGCGGCTCACAGGCCCGTGAATCCCCGTCGTTCCGGGCGAGATCCGGGCTGTGACGTGACTCACGGCCGGAAGTGGCCGATCGGATTTCACCTTCCGGCGGGGGTCCATGTAGGCTCGTCCGCGCTGCCCCGATAGCTCAGTCGGCAGAGCGTCTCCATGGTAAGGAGAAGGTCAAGGGTTCGATTCCCTTTCGGGGCTCTGGCCTTCGGGCCGCCGGCGGTACCGCAGGTTCGGTACGCTGGTGGCTCGAAGGACGCGGCGGGGTAGCTCAGTTGGCGAGAGCGCACGACTCATAATCGTGAGGTCGCGGGTTCGAGCCCCGCCCCCGCTACCAAGCAAGACGACGAAGCAGCCGATTGGCCGCTCGCACGAGTTGAACGTGAGGAACTGCCGTGGCCAAGTCAACCGATGTCCGCCCCAAGATCACCCTCGCCTGCGAGGTGTGCAAGGAGCGCAACTACATCACCAAGAAGAACCGTCGGAACAACCCCGACCGTCTCGAGCTGGCCAAGTACTGCCCGCGCTGCAACGCCAAGACGACGCACCGCGAGACCCGCTGACCTCCTCGGCCACGCCACTGCCCTAGGCTGGGGCGATGACCGAGAGCAGCACCCGCCCCACCGGCGTCGACAAGACGCTCGTGGGGCGTTCTTATGCCCCGACGGAGACCTACGAGGTCTCCCGCGTGAAGATCGCCGAGATGGCCGCCGCCACGGGCGCCACGCACCCCGCGCACACCGATCCCGATGCGGCCTGGGCCCTGGGATACGCCGACGTCGTCGCCCCGCCCACCTTCGCCGCCGTCGTGGCGCAGCGGGCCGAGCAGGCCTACGTGGCCAGCCCCGAGGCCGGCATCGACTTCTCCCGCGTGGTCCACGCCGAGGAGCGCCTGACCCACCACCGCCCCATCGTCGCCGGGGACCGGCTGCGCACCACGGTCCACGTGGACAAGATCCTCGAGCGCGCCGGCATCACCCTGGTGACCACGCGCGCGGAGATCGCCGACGACGCAGAGGCCCCCGTGTGCACCGTCCTGTCCACCCTCGCCGTGCGGGGGGAGGGCCGATGAGCGCGCAGACCCCGTCGTCCGACGACTTCCAGCCCGAGCGGCCCGTGCTCGCCGAGCTCGAGGTGGGGCAGGAGCTCTTCACGCGCACGTACGCGATCGACCGCGCGCTCCTGGTGCGCTACGCCGGGGCCAGCGGGGACTTCAACCCGATCCACTACAACGAGCGCGTCGCCCGCGAGGTCGGCCTGCCCGGCGTCATCGCGCACGGCATGGCGACCATGGGGCTGGCGGCCTCCGCCGTCGAGGACTGGGCCGACGACCCCGGCGCCGTCACCGAGTACGGGGTGCGCTTCACCCGGCCGGTGGAGGTGCCCGACCCGGGCACCGCCGAGATCGAGGTCGTCGGACGAGTCGGCGCGCTGGACCTGGCCGCCGGCTCGGTCCGCGTGGACCTGGCCGTGACCTCGGGTGGCGCGAGCGTGCTGGCCAAGGCGCAGGCCGTCGTCCGCCTCGCGTGAGCGGCGGCGCCACGGCCGCGCCGGTGACCGACCGGCGGGCCAACCGGGCGGCGTGGGCGACCTTCGCCGTCTTCGCCCTCAACGGGCTGGTGTTCGCGAACTGGGTCTCCCGGTTCCCGGCGGTGCGTGACGCCCTCGACCTGAGCCCGTCCCGGCTCGGCATGCTGCTGCTCGTCGGCTCCCTGGGCTCCGTGGTGGCGCTGCCCCTGACAGGGGCCGTGGTCCAGCGGCTCGGGACCGCACGCACGGCCGGCCTGGCGGCGACCCTCAACGTCGGCTGCTTCGCGCTGGTCGCGCTGGCCGTCGGCGCCGGTGAGATCGCCTGGCTGGTGCCGGCGCTGTTCGTCGCGCAGGTGGGCATCGCCGCATGGGACGTGGCGATGAACATCGAGGGCGGGGCCGTCGAGCGGGCGCTCGGACGGGCGATCATGCCGCGGTTCCACGCGGGCTTCTCCCTGGGCACCGTGGCCGGGGCCGGGATGGGCGCGCTGGCCGCCTGGGCGGGGATCTCCGTGACCGTCCACCTCCTGTGCGTCCTCGCCCTGATCTGGGTGGCGGTGCTGGTGTGCCTGCGCGGCTTCCTGCCCGAGCAGCCGGTGCCGCCGGCTCCGCGGTCCCCGCGCTCCGGCGAGCCCGGCCGGGGCGCGCGCCGCGGCGGCCTGCGGCAGGCGCTCTCGGCGTGGACCGAGGCCCGCACCCTGCTCATCGGCGGCGTCGTGCTCGCCGCGGCCCTGACCGAGGGGGCCGCCAACGACTGGCTCGCGCTCGCCGTCGTGGACGGCTTCGACCAGCCCGACGCCGTGGGCGCGGCCGGCTTCGGGATCTTCGTCGCCGCCATGACGGGCATGCGGCTCGCGGGCACCAGCCTCCTCGAGCGGTACGGCCGGGTGCCGGTCCTGCGGCTGTGCTCGGTCCTGGCCACGGTGGGCCTGGTGACCTTCGCCCTCGCCCCCTGGCTCGGCCTCGCGGTCGCCGGCGCCGTGCTGTGGGGCGTGGGGGCGGCCCTCGGGTTCCCCGTCGGCATGTCCGCGGCCAGCGACGAGCCGCTGCGCGCCGCCGCCCGCATCTCCGTCGTCTCCTCCATCGGCTACACCGCCTTCCTGGCCGGCCCCCCGCTGCTGGGCCTGCTGGCCGAGCACGTGGGCTACCGCCACGCCCTCCTGGCGATCGCCGTCCCGCTGGTCCTGGGGATCGTGCTGACGCCCGCCGCCCGGCCGATCGGGCCCGCGGGAGCCCGCCCTCCCGCCGTGGGGCCCGGCGCTCGCGCCGCCGAGCCGGGCGCTCCCGGCCCCGGCGTTGGCGCGCCCGGCCCCGGCGTCGCCGTGCCGGGCGCGGGCGATGTCACAGGACGCGGGGCAGGCTCCCGGCCGTAACCTGGACGGGTGACTGACATCCTCGACCCCCTCACGCCCGCGGCGACCCCCCTCGCAGCCGGCAGCACGTTCCCCGGGGGCGCGCCGACGCTCGCGGAGCTGACCACCCTGCGCGTCGGCGGCCCGGTGCGCGAGTACGTCGAGGCACAGACCGAGGCGGAGCTCGTCAGCGCCGTGCGGGCCGCGGACGACGCGGGCGCCGCGCTCCTCGTCCTGGGCGGGGGATCCAACCTGCTGGCCTCCGACGCGCCCTTCGACGGCGTCGTCGTGCGGGACGCCCGGCGCGCCATCGACGGCGTCGGGGACGACGCGTGCGCCGGCGCGAGCCTCACGGTCCCCGCGGGCCAGCCCTGGGACGACGTCGTCGCCACCGCCGTCCAGGAGGGCTGGATGGGCGTCGAGGCGCTCTCCGGCATCCCCGGGTCGGCCGGCGCGACGCCGGTGCAGAACGTCGGGGCGTACGGGCAGGAGGTCGCCGAGACGCTCTCCTCCGTGCGGGTGTACGACCGGCTCGAGCGGCGCACCCGGATGTTCGCCGTCGGGGAGCTCGGCCTGGGCTACCGCACCTCCCTCCTCAAGCGATCCCTCGCCGACACCGCCGCCGGGGGCGGGCGCACCTGGGGGCCCACCGGGCGGTACGTGGTCCTGGAGGTGAGCTTCCAGCTGCGCCTTGCCACCCTCTCGGCGCCCGTGCGCTACCCCGAGCTCGCCCGGACGCTGGGGATCGACGTCGGCCGCCGCGTGCCCGCCGCGGACGTGCGGGCCGCCGTGCTCGAGCTGCGCCGCGGCAAGGGCATGGTGCTGGACGCCGCCGACCACGACACGTGGTCGGCCGGCTCCTTCTTCACGAATCCCCTGATGAGCGTCGCGGAGGCGGACGCGCTGCTGCCCGCCGACGCGCCCCGCTACCCCGTGGCGGACCACACTGCGATCCACCAGATCGGTGGCAGCGCCCCCGTCGTCGAGGACCTCGTCAAGACCTCGGCCGCCTGGCTCATCTCCCACGCCGGGTTCGAGAAGGGGTTCGGCCTCGGCGCCCCGGCCAGCCTCTCGACCAAGCACGCCCTCGCGCTGACCAACCGGGGCGGCGCCACCGCGGAGGACCTCCTGGCGCTGGCCCGCGCCGTCCGCGAGGGGGTCCGGGCCGCCTACGGCATCGAGCTGATCCCCGAGCCGGTGCTGCTGGGCGCCGCGCTCTAACCCCCCGGCCGCCGAGCGGTCAAGTACTCGCACGCGAGTACTTGACCGCTCGACGTGTGTGTGGGGGGTGTGTCAGTGCGTGGCCGCGCGCTCGCGGGCGGTCTCGTCCGCCGGGTCCGGCGTGGCCAGCCAGGCGTCGACGTCCGCCAGCATCGCGGCCTTCGACGCCGGCGAGGCGAGCGACGCGTTGATCGAGCTGCGCGCCAGCCGGGCGAGTGCCGCGTCGTCCAGGCCGTGCACGTCCCGGGCAATGCGGTACTGGTCGTTCAGGCGCGAGAGGAACAGCAGGGGGTCGTCGGCGCCCAGGGCCACCTCCGCGCCGGCGTCGAGGAGCGCAGCGAGGGGCACGTGCGCCGTGTCGGCGTAGACGCCGAGGGAGACGTTCGAGGCCGGGCACACCTCCAGCGCGATGCCCGCGTCCACGATCTTGGCCAGCAGGTCGGGGTCCTCCGCGGAGCGCACCCCGTGCCCCAGGCGCGCGGGCTTGAGGTGGGCGACGACGTCGCGCACGTGCTCGGGCCCCAGCAGCTCGCCGCCGTGGGGGACCGCCGCCAGCCCCGCGTTCCGCGCGATGTTGAACGCCGGCGCCCAGTCGGCCGTGTTCCCCCGCCGCTCGTCGTTGCTGAGTCCGAACCCGATGACCTGGCCGGGCCCGTGCCCTGCGTGCGCGGCCGCGAGGCGCGCCAGGGTGCGCGCGTCGAGGGGATGGCGGGTCCGGGAGGCGGCGACGATCACCGCGACCTGCACGCCCGTGGCGGCGCTGGCCAGCCGGGCCTCGTCCACGACGATCTCCAGCGCCGGGGTGATCCCGCCGACGTACGGGGCGTAGGAGGTCGGGTCCACCTGGATCTCCAGCCGGCGCGAGCCCTCCGCGGCGTCGTCCTCGGCCGCCTCGCGCACGATCCGGCGCATCGCGGCCTCGGACCGCACCACGGCGCGGGCGGCGTCGTAGGAGCGCTGGAACCGGAACCAGCCGCGCTGGTCCGCCGGCACGTGCAGGGGGTCCGCGTCGAGCAGGTGCTCGGGGACCCGGAGCCCCTGCTCGGCGCCCATCTCCGCCAGGGTGGACAGGCGCATGGAACCGGTGAAGTGCAGGTGCAGGTGCGCCTTCGGCAGGCTTGCAAGGTCACGCATCCTGACGAGTCTGCCACCGGCGCCGCGGCACCCGCGCCGCCGGTCCGGCGCCGACCGGCCGGTCCCGGCGCCGGCGTGGTCCACACTGGTGCCATGAGCGTTCCAGTCGCCGCCCTCCACGAGCCGGCTGACGTCGCCCTGCTCACCGGGCCCGAGGCGGGCTCGATGCTCGCGGGCGCGCTCGAGGGGGAGGGCAGCCGGCTCGTCGCCTGGCACGTGCACACCGTGCACCACCGCCCGGGGGCGGGCGTGACCGTCGGCTACACCGCCACCGTCGAGCGGGAGATGCCCGGCGAGCCGGCGCCGCTGCGCACCGAGGAGTACCTGTGCGCGACCACCGCGCGGCTGAGCCAGGGGCCCGGCCCAGGCCTGGTCCGGTTCGAGCAGCCCGACGGCGGCCCCATCGTGCACATGTGGCGCCACCCGGCCGACCCGGAGCTGCCCGCGCTGCCCGTGGCCTGCGACGCCGCCGCGCTGACGCGGCGCCTCGGCGCGCCCGTGACCGTGGAGCTCCTCGCCTACCGGCCCACCCGCCGGGCGGTGCTGCGGGTCCGGCGCACCGACACGCCCACGACGACGGCGTACCTGAAGGTGGTGCGCCCCTCGGGCACCCGGGTCTTCGCCGACCGCCACCGCCTGCTCACCCAGGCCGGTGTCCCGGCGCCCGCCGTGCTGCGGGCCGACGACGACGGTCTCGTCCTGCTCGGGGAGGGGCAAGGGACACCGCTGTCGAACCTCCTGGCCCGCGGGCTCGGGCCGGACGCGGAGGCCGTGCTCGCCGCCCTGCTCGCCACGCTCGACGCCCTGCCCGAGGACGTGCTGGACCTGCCGCGACGGCCCGCCTGGTCCGAGCGGGCCCAGCACTACGCCCACGCCGCCGCCACGGTGCTGCCCGACCACGCGGACCGTGCGCGGGCGCTCGCGGACGGCGTCGACGCGCTCATGGCCGACTCGCACCCCGGGCCGGTGGTCCCCTCGCACGGGGACTTCTACGAGGCCAACGTGCTCATGGACCCCCGCGCGGGCGCCGTGGGCGTCACAGCGCTGCTCGACGTCGACGCCGTCGGCCCGGGCCACCGCGTCGACGACCTGGCGTGCCTGCTCGGCCACATCAGCGTGCTGCCGCACCTCGCCCCGACCACCTACCCCCACGTGCCCGACCTCCTCGAGGCGTGGACCCGTGCCTGCGAACGCCTGGTGGACCCGGTCGCCCTGCACGCGCGCTGCGCGGGCGTCGTCCTCTCGCTCGTCGCCGGCGCCCGCCGCACGGACGGCGGCGCGTGGCGGTCGGACGCCGAGGGTCGCCTGGCACGGGCGGAGGCGTGGCTGGCCCGCGGGCGCGAGACGCTCGCCCAGCGCGGCCCGCACTAGCGCGCACACCGCCGGCCGGGCGGCGGCGCCCGTCGCGCGCGCCCGCATGACCACACCGCACCGCACCGGGAGGGGACCCAAGGATGATCGCCGTTGTCGGGCCAGGAGCCGTGGGTGGGCTGCTCGCCGCCGTGCTGCACCGGGCGGGGGAGGAGGTCGTCGCCGTGGCGCGCGCGGGGACGGCCGAGCGGCTGGCGGCCGACGGCATCGTCGTGCGCTCCGAGAAGTTCGGGAGCTGGACGGCGCACGTGCCGGTCTCCCGCACGGTCCCGGACGGCTCCGCCGTCGTGCTGGCGGTCAAGGCCTACGGCCTCGCGGACGTCCTCCCCGAGCTGCGGCGGGCGCAGCCGGCCGAGATCCTCGCGCTCCTGAACGGTGTGGGCCACGCCCGCACGCTCCGCGACGCCGGGCTCGCCCACGTAGCGTGCGCGTCGATCCAGGTCGAGTCCACCCGGGAGGGAACCGTCGTCGTCCACAAGGGCAACTACGCGATCGTCACCGTCCCCGACGACGCCGACGGGTGGCGCACCACCGACGCGCTGCGGCGGGCGGGGGTGAGCGTGCGCACGGGCGGGACGGAGAACGAGGTGCTGTGGCGCAAGCTGGGCTTCCTCGCACCGACGGCGCTGCTGACCAGCTGGGCCGACCTGCCGATCGGCCCCGCGCTGGCGCACGACCCCGCGACGACCGCGGGCGTGGTGGCCGAGGTCGCGGCCCTGGCCTCCGCCGAGGGCCGGCCCCTCGACGGCGAGACGCTCGACGCCTCGCTGCGCAGGCTGCCCCCCACGCTGCAGTCCTCCCTCCAGCGCGACATGCGCCGGGGCGGTGCCAACGAGCTCGAGGCGCTCGGCGGGGAGCTCGTGCGGCTCGGGGCGAGCCGCGGAATCCCCACGCCCACGATCGCGCGGGTCGTCGCCGGCCTGCAGGCGCGGGCCGCGGGCGGCGCCGAGCGCGCAGGCGGCCCGCGGCTCAGCGGGTGACGTCGACCAGGCCGATGCCCACACCATGAGGTCGTAGCCCACGGTGTGGGCACCGGTCCCCATCTCTTCATGCGCCCATCGTGGCGCTGGCAGAGGAGACGAAGACGAGACACGGCCGGGGCCGCCCCGCGGGGCGGCCCCGGCCGTGTCGTGGCGGAGGCGGGTGCGTCAGGCGAGCAGCTCCTGGATGCGGCCGACGCCCTCGGCCAGGTCCTCGTCGCCCAGCGCGTAGCTCAGCCGCAGGAACCCGCTGGGGCCGAAGGCCTCGCCCGGCACGACGGCGACCTCGACCTCCTCGAGGATCAGGGCCGCCAGCTCGGCGGACGTGGTGGGGGTGCGACCGCGGATGGTCCGGCCCAGCACGCCCTCGACGGACGGGTAGGCGTAGAACGCGCCGCGCGGGGTGGGCAGCGTGACGCCGTCGATGGCCCGGAGCATCTCCACCATCGTCCGGCGGCGCCGGTCGAACGCGGTGCGCATCATCGCGACCGCGGACAGGTCGCCGGTCAGGGCGGCGATGGCGGCGCGCTGGGAGACGTTCGCGACGTTGGAGGTCAGGTGCGACTGGAGGTTGGTCGCGGCCTTGATGACGTCGGCCGGGCCGATCATCCAGCCCACCCGCCAGCCGGTCATCGCGTACGTCTTGGCGACGCCGTTGAGGACGATGGAGGTGTCGACGAGCTCGGGGACCACCCGCTGGATGGGGGTGAAGACCGCGTCGTCGTAGACGAGGTGCTCGTAGATCTCGTCGGTGACGACCCAGATGCCGTGCTCGAGGGCCCAGCGGCCGATCTCCTCGGTCTGCTCGGCGGAGTAGACCGCCCCGGTCGGGTTCGACGGCGAGCAGAACAGCAAGGCCTTGGTGTGCTCGGTGCGCGCGGCCTCGAGCTGCTCGACCGTGACGAGGTACTCCTGCTCGACGCCGGCGAACACCTCGACGGGCCGGCCGCCCGCGAGCTTGATGGCCTCGGGGTACGTGGTCCAGTACGGCGCCGGGAGGAGGACCTCGTCGCCGGGGTTGATGATCGACGCGAACGCCTCGTAGACGGCCTGCTTCCCGCCGTTGGTGACGAGCACGGCGTCGGGGGAGACCTCGTAGCCGGAGTCGCGCAGCGTCTTCGCGGCGATCGCCTCCCGCAGCGCGGGCATGCCCTTGGCGGGCGTGTAGCGGTGGTTGGCCGGGTCCTTCGCGGCGGCGACGGCGGCCTCGACGATGTAGTCCGGCGTCGGGAAGTCCGGCTCGCCGGCGCCGAACCCGATCACGGGGCGGCCCGCGGCCTTGAGGGCCTTGGCCTTGGCGTCGACCGCCAGGGTGGCGGACTCGGCGATGGCTGCCAGGCGTGCGGACACACGGGGCTTGGGAATGATGGTGGGTGCGCTCACGGGGACATCGTGGCACGCGCCCGGCAGGCCGTCCTAGGGCGACCGCCCCGTGGTCGCGGTCCGGGGCCCGCGGAGGTGGTGGCGGGCGCCGTCCGCGCAGGTGAGGGGGCCGGGCGGGCGGGTCGGGACGGTGTGCCCACGGGCGGTGATGCGCTCTCCCACCGGGCCGCGCAGCCGATGTGATCAGGGTCCCCAGCCGTCCGGTTCGACCTGACGGGCGAGAAGGACGTACACTCGACGCCGGTGGTTGACGTCCGCCACGCTGGACCCTGCCCCTGCGGGCAGGAGCCGGGGCGGTCGGGCGGCGAACCGCTGATAGGGCAGTGGCGCAATTGGTAGCGCACCGGTCTCCAAAACCGGCGGTTGTGGGTTCGAGTCCCTCCTGCCCTGCCGGGACACGTCTCCCCTCACGGGAGGCGGACGTCCTGACGGCTCCGCCACGCGGCGAGCCGGACCCGCCCGCTGGGCGGCGAAGGGACCTGGCCGGAAACCGTGAGGAAGAACCTGTGAGCGAGTCTGCAAGCGCGACCTCGGGGCGGCCCGAACGCGCCCGCAGCGCGTCCGCGCCGGAGGTCAGGAAGCGCGGGTTCTTCGCCAAGATCGCGCTGTTCGTCCGCCAGGTCATCGCGGAGCTCAAGAAGGTCGTGCGCCCCACGCGCAGCGAGCTGCTGACCTACTTCGTGGTCGTGCTCGTGTTCGTCGTGGCCATCATGGCGTTCGTCGGCGTGCTCGACCTGTTGTTCGGCCAGCTCGTGCTGTGGATCTTCGGCTGAGCCCCACCACGCCGTCCCCCGGACCACAGCCGACCGACATCCCAGCCCTTAAGTTTCCGAGCAGAAAGCAGGTCGCACGTGCCTGAGAACCTCGAGCCCACGAACCTCGACGAGGCGTCGCTCGAGCCCGGACAGCCGGAGGTCCCCTCCGAGGACACCGGTGACCTCGGCGCGCCTGCTCCCGCCCCCGACGACGCGGACCGCGAGCCCGGCGACGCCGAGCTCGCGGCCGAGGACGAGACGGACGACCTGGACGACGCCGAGGACGACCTGTCCGCCGGCTCCGACGAGGTCACCGAGCCGGCCGAGGACGACGACGAGCCGGCCGACGACGACGAGCCGGCCGACGCCGCCGTCGACGAGGCGGGCTCCGCGGAGCCCGCCTCGGACGAGGCCGCCGCGCAGGAGGCGGCTGCCGACGAGGCCGAGGAGACCGACCCGGTCAAGGCGTTCCGCGACGAGCTGCGCACCCTGCCGGGCTACTGGTTCGTCGTGCACACCTACGCCGGCTACGAGAAGCGCGTGAAGGCGAACCTGGAGAACCGCATCCAGAGCCTCAACATGGAGGACTACATCTACCAGGTGGAGGTCCCCATGGAGGAGGTCGTGGAGATCAAGAACGCCCAGCGCAAGATCGTCAACCGCGTGCGCATCCCCGGCTACACGCTGGTGCGGATGGACCTGACGGACGAGTCCTGGGGCGCGGTGCGCCACACCCCCGGTGTGACCGGCTTCGTGGGCAACACCCACCAGCCCGTGCCGCTGACCGACGACGAGGTCTTCTCCATGCTCGCCCCCACGATCGAGGCGCCGGTCGCCACCGGGGCCGGCAAGGGCGGCGGCGGCCAGACCGCGACGCCGATCAAGGTGGACTTCACGGTGGGCGAGTCGGTCACCGTCACCGACGGCCCCTTCGAGACCCTGCCCGCCACCATCTCCGAGATCAGCCCCGAGAGCCAGAAGCTCAAGGTGCTCGTCACGATCTTCGGCCGGGAGACGCCGGTCGAGCTGTCGTTCTCGCAGGTCGCCAAGATCTGACGAACGGCCCCACATCCCCGCCGGCTCACCGGCGGCCCCGAGAGAAGAACCGTAAGGACCCGACATGCCTCCCAAGAAGAAGGTCTCCGGCCTGATCAAGCTCCAGATCCAGGCCGGCGCCGCCACCCCCGCGCCGCCGATCGGCCCCGCGCTGGGACAGCACGGCGTCAACATCATGGAGTTCTGCAAGGCCTACAACGCGGCCACCGAGTCGCAGCGCGGCAACGTGATCCCGGTGGAGATCACGGTCTACGAAGACCGTTCCTTCACCTTCGTCACGAAGACCCCGCCGGCCGCCGAGATGATCAAGAAGGCCGCCGGTGTGGCCAAGGGCTCCGGCACCCCGCACACGGTCAAGGTCGCCAAGATCACCCGTGAGCAGGTGCAGGAGATCGCGCGCACCAAGCAGGAAGACCTCAACGCCAACGACATCGACGCCGCCGAGAAGATCATCGCCGGCACCGCCCGCTCCATGGGCATCACGGTCGAGGGCTGAGCACCACCATCCGAACCCGCGCCCCCGGGCGCGCAGTGGCAGGGTCCGCGCGGACCCGTACACCACGACTGCACAGGAGAAGCAGATGACTACGCGCAGCAAGAACTACCGCAAGGCCGCCGAGAACATTCACGCCGGCGAGCTGTACGCCCCCCTCCAGGCCGTGCGCCTGGCCAAGGAGACGGCGACCACCAAGTTCGACCCCACGGTCGAGGTCGCCTTCCGCCTTGGCGTCGACCCCCGCAAGGCGGACCAGATGGTCCGTGGCACGGTCAACCTGCCCCACGGCACCGGCAAGACCGCCCGCGTCGTGGTCTTCGCCGTCGGTGACCGCGCCGCGCAGGCGCTGGCCGCCGGTGCCGACGAGGTCGGCGGCGACGAGCTGATCGAGAAGGTCGCGGCCGGGTATACCGACTTCGACGCCGCCGTGGCGACGCCGGACCTCATGGGCAAGGTCGGCCGCCTGGGCCGCGTGCTCGGCCCCCGTGGCCTCATGCCGAACCCGAAGACCGGCACCGTGACGATGGACGTGACCAAGGCCGTCACGGACATCAAGGGTGGCCGCATCGAGTTCCGCGTCGACAAGCACTCGAACCTGCACTTCATCATCGGCAAGGCGAGCTTCGACGAGGCCAAGCTCCTGGAGAACTACGCGGCCGCGCAGGAGGAGATCCTGCGGCTGAAGCCCGCGAGCTCCAAGGGCCGGTACATCACGAAGGCCACGATGGCCACCACGATGGGCCCCGGCATCCCGCTGGACGCCACCAAGACGCGCAACCTCCTCACCGAGGACGCTTCCTGACGTAGCCCCGTCCCACCACGCCGCAGGCCCGGCACCCCTCGAGGGTGCCGGGCCTGCGGCGTCGTGCCTGGGTCTTGCGGCGCGCGGTCAGGCCGGTGCCCGGCCGACGTCGGCGCCCGGGCGCACGCCGAGACCCGCCATGACACCCGCGGGCGCCTCGAGGACCGAGCGCGCACGCAGCCGGGGCAGGCCCGCGCGACCCGGGCGCATGGTGGCGACGTCGAGGACGCGGCCGGACCGCGTGAGATAGGCCACGTCGATGGGGTAGCGCATCCCGAAGGTGTGCACCGAGGAACAGCGCTCGATCCACAGCAGCCCGTCGAGCCCGTCGGTGCCGAGGAGCCCCTGGCGCCGCGCGGGCCCGCTGGCGGCCACCCACACGATTTCCTTTCCGGTCGCACCATTCACGATAAGTCGATACGGTTCGTCCTGATCGGCCCAGGTTGGGCGCATTGTCCGTAGTCCAATCGTCGGATGACGGCCCGCGGCGGCCGGTCATAAGTCCATGTCTGGCAATAGATGAATGTGGGGAAGCTCGGTGAAGGTTATCGTCGGTGACGCCGGCCTTCCCGATCGGGACGGCGTCGTCACGGTATCGAGCCTGGGCGAGGCCGCGGCCGTCCTGGACTCGACGCGCGGGCGCGACGTCCTGCTGGTCTCGGGACCGGCCGAGCTCGAGCGCAGCTCCCGGATCGCGCGGACGGCCCTCGCGCGGGGCGACGTCGCCCTGGTGGTCCTGGGCGGGCACCGCACGGCCCGGACGATCCTCGCCGCGTGCCTCCTGGCGCTGCCGGCCGACCGCTACGGCTCGGCCCCCGGGGTCGTCGCCGCCGCCGCCCCGCTGGTGCGCACGCGGCTCGCGCTGACCTCGGTCGCCCGCCTGGCCGAGCCGGCCCCGAGCCTCCTGCAGCACATCGTGGGCTGGGTGCCCTCCACCGTCTTCGACGTCGACGTGACCGGCGGCCACGTGCACACGACCAAGGAGATCACCTGGACCGCCGCCGAGGGCGACTTCATCGCCTGGGAGGCGTCGAAGGAGCAGCGGCGCCTGCCGGTCACCCTCGCGGGCCCGGCGCCCGCCATCACCCTGACCGCGCCCACACAGGCGCCACCGTGGCGCGCCCGCAGCTGGGTCGCCATGAGCTCGGTGGACCGTGCGCCCGAGCAGCTGCTCGCCGACATCCTCCCCCGGCTGCCCGGGCGCGCGTGCCCGATGTGCCACCGCGCCGCCGATGCCGCGTGGTGCCTCTACTGCGGCCACGTCCTCACCCACGACCCCCAAGGAGCGCTCTCCCCGATGTCAGCCAGCGCGCGCGGCGGAGCCGCCCGATGAACCCCCGCCAGCGACGGGGCGTGCTGCTCCTGATCGCCACCGGGATCGGCGCCGTCGTCGTCTTCTTCGCCATCTCGGCCTACGTGTCCTCGGTCGCCTCCCAGGTCGGGAACATGGTGCCGGTCGTCACCCTCACGCGGGACGTCGAGGCGCTGGAGCCGGTCAGGCCGGAGATGGTCGAGGTCGTCGAGCGGCCCGAGCGGTGGGTGCCCGAGACCGCGCTGCGCTCCCTCGACCAGGCCGCCGGGCTCGTGTCCACGGGCCCCTTCCGCGCCGACACCATGCTGCAGGACGGCATGCTCACCGAGGCTCCCGGCCTGAATCCCGGCTTCCGCGAGGTGGCGATCATGGTCGACGCCGAGACGGGCGTGGCCGGCAAGGTCAGCTCCGGCGACCGGGTCGACATCCTCGCCACCACCGTCGATCCCGGCACCGACGCCCAGCGGGCCGAGGTGTGGGTGAGCAGCGCGCTGGTCATCGAGGTTGGCCTGCCACAGCCCGTGGAGGGGGAGGACGTGAACGGCGGGTTCGACAGCTCCCAGGGCGTGCCCGTGACCTTCGCGCTGAGCACCGCCGACGCGCTGCGGGTCGCGTATGCGGAGAGCTTCGCGGTCAAGCTGCGTCTCGCGCTGCGCGGGCTCGGCGACGAGTCGGACGTGCCCGCCGAGGAACGCGTCTACGAGCAGATCCCGGGGGTGGCGCGATGACGTCGAACGTGCTGGTCGTCTCGGACGACAGCTGGACGGTCGAGCAGGTGCGCGCCACCCTGGCGGAGCTCGACGGGGTGGGTGACGCCGTCGTCGTCGGCTCGGCCACGCAGCTGCGGGCCGAGCTCGCGCTCGGCGAGACCGACGTGGTCCTCGTCGACGAGCGGCTCGACGGCGGCACCGGGTTCGACGTCGCCCGCGAGAGCGGGCTCAACCATCCGCTGGTGGCAACGCTGGTCCTCGTCCAGCGCGCGACGCCGGAGGCGCTCGCCGCCGCGATGGACGCCGGCGCGCGGTCCATCCTCGCCCTGCCGCCCTCCCTGGAGCAGTTCGGCGCACGCATCGAGTCCGCGGTGACCTGGTCGCGGTCGGTCCGCCGGCAGATCGACGACTCCGCCGGCCACCGGGGCACGACCGGTGAGGTCGTCGCGCTCGTGGGCGCGAAGGGCGGGGTGGGCACCTCGCTGCTCACCCTGCTCCTGGCCAAGGAGCTGGCCGCGGACCACACCACGTGCCTCGTCGACCTCGACGCGCGCGGCGGCGACCTCGCCGGCTACGGCAACATCGCCGTGCGCCGCAGCGTCGTGGACCTGGTGGAGGTGGCCGACGAGCTGACCGGCCGCGCGCTGGGCGAGGTCACCTACGCGCTCCCGCACCGGATCAGCCTCATCCCGGCGCCGGCCGACGGCGAGCACGGTGAGGAGCTGTCCGAGTCCGCGACCCGCCAGATCATCCAGGCGCTGCGCTACCAGTACGAGCGGGTCGTCATCGACTGCGGCTCCCGGCTGGACGACGTCATGGTGATGGGCCTGGACTCCGCGGACGACGTCCTCGTCGTCGCCACCCCCGACGTGCCCGCCCTCCGGGCCGCCCGCCGCCTCTCCGAGGCGCTCGACCGTCTCGAGGTCCGCGGGCAGGCGCCGCTGCGCATGCTGCTGAACATGACGGACCGGTCCAACGAGATCCAGCCCGCGATGGCCCCGAAACTGTCCGGGATCCCGGTCGCGCAGAGCCTGCCGCGGCTCGGGGCCCCGCTCGCCGCGGCGATGAACACGGCCACCGTGCTCGAGGCGAAGCTCCCCGAGCTCGCCAAGCCCCTCCAGGCGGTGGCGGCGGCCACGGCGGTCCCTGCCGCCGCCGCGCCGGCCGCCCCGGGCGCGGAGGAGCAGGCGCCGTCGCGGCGCCGGCGGCGCCCGACCGGCCGACGTGGCCGGCGCCTGGACGAGGACCGCGAGGCGGGCCAGATCGTCGCCGAGACCCCGGTGGTCCTCACCCTCGCGACGCTCGTGCTGCTCGTGTGCCTCCAGCTCATCTTCTGGGGCGTCACCCACATCTTCGCCCACAACGCGGCCCAGGAGGCGGCGCGCGGCTTCGCGGTCGGCCTCCCAGGCGACAAGGTGCGCGCGGAGGTCCTGGACCGGGTGCCCGGGCCGTGGCGGGCGGACGTCACCATCTCGGCGCCGACGGTGGACGACGTGACCGTGACCCTGCGCACGCCGTCGCCGCTCTCCCTGCCGGAGACGAGCGCGACCGCCCAGATCCTCTGGGAACCCGGGGCCCAGGACGGCTGGGGACAGGGATGAGCGCGCGGGCCGGCGAGCGGGAGCGCGGCTCGCTCGGCGTGGAGCTGGCGGCCATGGTGCCGCTGCTCATGCTGGTGACCCTGCTGATCGTGCAGGGGATGCTCGCCGTCACGACCATCTCCGCCGTGCAGCAGGCCGCGCGCGACGGCGCCCGCACCATGGCGGCGGGCGAGCCCCGGGCGGTGTGGGAGCAGGCCGCCCTGGCCCAGGTCCCGGGCTGGCTCACGGACGTCGTCGTCAGGGACGGGGGGTGTGCCGGCGCGTGCGTCAGCGTCGAGGCCCGCGTCCCGATCGGCCTGCCGTCCATCACGTTCGACACCGTGACCGTGCAGCGCACGGCCGAGTTCCCGAGGGAGTAGCGGTGGCACTGCGCGACAGGCTCTCCCAGGACTCGCGGCCGGCGGGCGACGACGCCGATGACCTGGTCACCAAGTTCAAGACCCGCCTGCTCGAGGAGGTCGACCTCGAGGAGGTCACCGCCCTCGACCTGGCCAAGCGGCGCGCGCGGCTCGAGCGCGTGCTCGCCCGGATCCTCTCCTTCGAGGGGCCCGTGATGTCCTCGCGCGAGCGCGGGCGGCTCATCCAGCGCATCGTCGACGACACCGTCGGCCTAGGCGTGCTCGAGGGCCTCCTCGCCGACGAGACGGTCACCGAGATCATGGTCAACGGCGCCAAGGACATCTTCGTCGAGCGGCGCGGCCGCATCGAGCGGGTGCCCACCACCTTCGCGTCCGAGGCGCAGCTGTACCAGACCATCGACCGCATCGTCTCCTCGGTCAACCGCCGGGTGGACGAGTCGAGCCCGATGGTCGACGCCCGGCTGGCCACCGGCGAGCGCGTGAACGTGATCATCCCGCCGCTCGCGATGGACGGCCCCACGCTGACCATCCGCCGCTTCCCGCAGCCCTTCCGCATGGGGGACCTGGTGGCGAAGGGCACGCTGGACGAGCCCCTCGCCCTGCTGCTGGCCGCCATGGTCCGGGCGCGGTGCAACATCCTCGTCTCGGGCGGCACGGGCTCCGGCAAGACCACGTTCCTCAACGCCCTCTCGGGACTGATCCCGGACGGCGAGCGGATCGTCACTATCGAGGACGCCGCCGAGCTCTCGCTGCAGCAGCCCCACGTCGTCCGGCTCGAGTCCCGCCCGTCGAACGTCGAGGGGCAGGGCGCGGTCACCATCCGCGACCTCGTGCGCAACAGCCTGCGGATGCGGCCCGACCGGATCGTCGTCGGGGAGGTCCGCGGGGGCGAGACCCTTGACATGCTCCAGGCGATGAACACCGGCCACGAGGGGTCCCTGACCACCGTCCACGCCAACAGCGCCTCCGACGCCCTCGGGCGCCTGGAGACCCTGGCGGCGATGACCGACCTGGAGCTGCCGGTCGACGTCATCCGCGACCAGATCAACGGTGCCATGGACGTCGTCGTCCAGCTCGAGCGCGACGGCGACGGCAACCGGCGCATCCGCGAGGTGCACGCCGTGACCTCCGCCCACCGAGAGCCGTTCCGGACGGAGCCCATCACCGACTTCGTGCCCCCGCCGTTCGGCGCCGAGCCCGGCACGGCCGGCACCTTCGCGCACCACTCGCTGCCCCGGCAGCTGCGCGAGCGGCTCCTCCGCGCCGGCGAGGTCGTCCCGCAGCAGTTCGCCGTCGCCGGCCACCGGAGCGTGGTGCCGGCATGACGTGGGGATCCTCCGAGGCGGTCCTGCTCGCCACCGCGGCCGCGCTGGCGCTGGCGCTGTGGGCGGCGTCCGTCCTGGTCGACAACGCGGTGCGCGCCCGCGCGGTCGTGGAGGTGGCGGGCAACCCCGCCCAGCGGCCGCTCGCCGGCCTGTTCGTCCGGCTGGACGCGTGGGCGCGGCGCACGCGCAGCGGGCAGCGGCTGCACCGCCGCCTGGGCGGCGCCGGCATCGACATGTCGCCGGTGCGCCTGGTGGCCACCGTCGGTCTCGTCATGACGGCGGTGGCGGCCGTGGGCGTGGTGACGCTGGGACGCATCGCCACGATCGCCGTCGTGGTCGCCATCCCGGTCGTCGTCTCCCGCTGGCTTGACCACCGGGTGGTCCGCCGCACCGAGCGGTTCATCGCGCAGCTGCCCGAGCTCGCGCGGCTCCTGTCCAACACGGCGGCGGCCGGCCTGTCGGTCGGGCGCGGGCTCGAGCTGGCCGCGGGCGAGATCGGCGAGCCGGCCGCGGGCGAGCTCCGCAGAATCGTCGGCCAGCTTCGGCTGGGCCGGGACCTCGAGTTCGCGATGCGGGACCTGTCCACCCGGCTGCCCTCCCGCGAGCTCAACGTCCTCGTCCAGACCATCGCCATCCAGTCGCGCTCGGGCGGCGCGCTGGTCACGGCGCTGTCGGACATCGCGGCCTCGCTGGAGGAGCGCAAGGAGCTGCGCCGGGAGGTCGGCACGGTGATGCTCGGGTCGGTCTACGGCGGGTACACCGTGGTCGGGATCGGCGTCGCGTCGGTGCTGCTGCTCAACCTGTTCTCCCCGGGGATCCTCGACGAGATGGCCACGACCACGCTGGGCCAGCTGGCGCTGGCGGCGGCGGGTGCCTGCTTCGCCGTCGGGTTCGTCCTCATGAAGCTCATGACCCGGGTGGAGATCTGATGGCCCTGCTCATCGGTCTCGCGGGCGCGCTGCTCGTCGTGCTCGGGGCGACGGGCATCCGGATGACCAGCTCCGCCGGGCTCGAGGGCCTGGTCGTCACCGGCTCCACCGACGCGGACGCCGGCTCCGCGAAGGGCGCCGCGCTGCTCGTCGACCGGATCGGCGCCCGGTTCCAGCGCACCCTGATGCGGGCCTACGGCGCGCGCCGGCTGCACGCGCTCGAGCAGCGCCTGCGCCGCGCCGGACGGCCCGAGGGCCTGACCATGACCACGTTCGTCCAGCGCGAGGCGGGCTTCGTGGTGCTCGGCGCCGCGGTGGCCGTGCTCGTCGCCCTGCTCGGCGAGCCCGTCGTGGGCGTCCTGCTCGGGCTGGTGTTCGCGCTGTGGATGGAGGTCTGGCTGTGGCTGGTCGCCGGCAGGCGCCGCACGCAGATCGACCGCGACCTGCCGGACTTCCTCGACGTCCTCGGGGTGACGGTGCGGGCCGGCATGTCCTTCCGGCAGGCCGTCGAGCGGGTCGCCGCCTTCCACGACGGTCCGCTGGCGCAGGAGATGGCGACGGCGCTGCGCGAGATGCAGCTCGGCGTCCCCCGGCGCGAGGCGCTCATCGGCGTCCGCGAGCGCGCCCAGTCGGAGAACGTCAACACCTTCGTCACCGCCCTGCTGCAGGCCGAGGAGCTCGGCGTGCCCATCGCGGAGGCGCTGACGAGCATCTCCTCGGAGGTCCGCCGCCAGCGCGCCCAGCAGGTCCGGCGCGACGCGGCGAAGGCTTCTCCCCGCGTCTCCCTCGTCGTGACGATGACCATCGTGCCCGGCGCGCTCATCCTCATGATGGCCGGGATGCTGATCTCGAACGGGGGCGCCTTCGATGGCCTCCTCGGTTGACCTCACCGCCGCCCTCGCGGTGCGCGCCACCGCGTCACTGGAGACCGCCAGCATCGCCGGCGTCGTCCGGTTCCTCTGCGACGCGCGGCTCGCCACCCTGGCCGTCGTCATGGTGGTCAGCGCGACGCGGTCCCCGGACGCCTCGCTGCTGATCATGCTCCTGGCCGTGCCGCTGAGCTGGATGCCGCTGCGGCACTGGGCGCAGCACCCCATGGTCTTCGCCCGCGGCACGGCCTACCTCCTCAGCGAGGCCGTGATGACCCTCATGGTGCTGAAGGTGGGCTGGACGGAGATGGGGGAGCGGGCCCTGACGACCGCGTACCTCCTCGAGACCGCCGCGCTCTTCGGCGTCCTCCTGCCGCTCTGGCGGGCGCTGGCGCTCGCGGCGGCGACCGCCGCGGGCTGCATGGGCGTGGTGGCCGTCGGGGGCGGCGAGAGCCTGGGGGCCGTGCTCCTCGTCCCCGCCGCCGCCCTGACCTGCTACCTGTCGGGACGGCTGGGGCAGAACCTGCGGCGCCAGGGGAAGCTGGCCGAGCGGCTCGTCGAGCTGCGCAGCCGCGAGGCCGTGGCGGGCGAGCGCGCCGCCCTGGCGCGCGAGATGCACGACTCCACCGCCAAGACGCTCCACGGCGTGCGCATGCTCGCCGACTCCCTCGCGGCCCGGCTCCACGACGACGCGTCGCCGCACGCGGCCCGCGCCGACGTGATCTTCCAGGCCTGCGACACGGCCGTGCGCGAGACCCGCGACGTGCTGGGCGGGCTGCGGGCGCTCGCGACGGACCGGCTCGCCGACGCCGTCCGCCTGGAGGTGCGGATGTGGCAGGAGCGCACCGGCATCCCGGCCGGGCTCGAGGTCCGGGGCGACGCCGAGACGGCACGCCCCGAGGACGCGGACACCGGATGGCGGCTGGTCCGGATCCTCGGCGAGCTGCTGGAGAACGTGGAGCGCCACGCCGCGGCCCACCAGGTCTGGGTCGTGCTGCAGCTGGGGGAGGAGGCCACCGTGCTGACGGTGCGCGACGACGGCCGCGGCATGGGACGGCCGCTCGACCGCGACTCCCTCGCCCTGGGCGGGCACTACGGGCTCATCGGGGTCCAGGAGCGGGCCGCCGAGGTCGGGGGGTGCGTCACGGCCGCCGCGCCCGCCTCCGGCGCCGGGACACAAGTGACGATCCAGCTGCCGCGTACCCGCGGCCAGGACTAGGGAGACAGGCATGAAGGTGCTGATCGCCGACGACAACGCCATCGTGCGGCTGGGCGTCCGGGCAGTGCTCGAGCGGATCGCCGACGTGGCCGAGGTCTACGAGGCGGCAGACGGCCAGGCGGCGATCGACGTCGTCCGCGCGCGGCGGCCCGACGTGGTCCTCCTCGACGTGCGGATGCCCCGCAAGTCGGGCCTGGAGGTGCTCGACGAGATCGCCCCGGAGACCTGCACCCTGGTCCTCACCCACTCGGAGGACCCCGAGATCATCCGCCAGGCCCTCGCCGCGGGCGCCCGCGGATACCTGGTGCACGGCCGCGTCGGCGTCGACGAGCTGTCCGGGGCGCTGCAGACGTGCCGGTCCGGCGGGCTCGTGCTGGGTCCCGAGGCGGCGGCCGTGCTCAGCGGGGGCGCCCCGGCACCGGCCCCCGAGCACCCGCTGCGCGCGCTGCTGACCGCGCGCGAGGCGGACGTCGTCGAGGCGGCCGCGCAGGGGCTGAGCAACGACGAGATCGCCCGGACGCAGTTCCTCTCGCCCCGCACGGTGAAGAACTACCTCAACTCCGCCTACCCGAAGCTCGGTGTGCACGACCGTGCGGCCGCGGTGGTGGCATGGCTGGCCGCGGCCCACGACGGGGCGGCACCAGGGGCGGCACAGGGGGCGCTCGTGGGGCGGTAGGCCCTATCCGCCGGGGCGGCGGCGTCCGTAACGTCGAGCCTCGACACCCCCGGCAACGGGCCGGCCGAACACCACTCAGAGGAGCATCATGCTGAACACCGCCAAGACCCGCATCCTTGCCGCGCAGGTCGCCACCGTGGCCTTCGTCGCCGGCGCCGTCGACCGCCTCCGCACCGACGAGGAGGGCCAGGCCTCGGCGGAGTACGCGGGCATCATCGCCGTCATCGTGCTCATCGTCGGCGCGCTCGCCGCCTTCGGCGACGAGATCGCCCAGGCCGTCAAGGGCGTCATCACCGAGCAGATCGACAAGATCGGCGACTGACCCGGGCGCGGCGGACGAGCGGCCGGACCGACCCGGCGGCGCACGGCGGCCCGCCGTGCGCCGCCGGCGTGAGGCGCTCGGTTTGTATCGGCCTAGGCTGCACCGCAACCCCCAACGGCACATCAGGAAGGTTCTCCGTGAGACGCCCCACCGTCCATGTCCCTCTCGTCCTCGCCGCGGCCCTGCTCACCGGGTGCGCCGCGGAGGCGACCGACGGGACGCCAGGGCCTACGCCGGCGCCGGCCGAGGAGCCGACCGCCGTGCCCGGCGTGACCACGTCGGTGACGGTGCTGGACCGGGACATCGAGCTCGAGGTCGGTCCCCTCGTCGACGCCGGCGAGCACAGCGTCCTCATGCTGTCCGCGCGCGACGTCAGCCGCGCCCCGGCCGAGGAGCCGCTGGAGCTCGGCGCGATCTGGGGCGACGACCGGGCGCCGGGGTACGGCGCCCACGGGATCCGGCTCGTCGACGCCGTGTCCGGCACGGTGCAGGAGGAGGTGGCCGCGACCAGCGGCGAGCTGGAGGTCCCGGCGGGCGAGCCGGTCGAGGCCCAGGTCGCCTTCGGGGCCGTGGAGGGCGACACCACCGCCGTGATGCTTCCCCTCATGGGTCTCGTGGAGGACGTCCCGGTGGTCCCCGCCGAGGAGGCGGGCGTCGACGTGGCGGCGGTGGTCGCGGACCTCGACATCGACGCGGAGGCCCGGGAGGGGCAGATCGCGTCCTACACGGAGGCGGTGGACAGCTCCACCGACACCCGGGTGGTCGAGGAGCAGGTGAAGATCAACGTGGCGGCGGACGTCCTGTTCGCGCCCACGAGCGCCGACCTCTCGCCCGACGCGGACGCGACCCTCCAGGGCGTGGCCACCCAGCTCGCCGGCTACGGCGCCGGCGCCCTGACGGTGATCGGCCACACCGACGACGTCGACGACGACGCCTACAACCAGGACCTGTCCGAGCGACGTGCCGCAGCGGTCGCGGCGCGGCTCGGCGCGCTCACCGACCTC
The DNA here is from genome assembly GCF_003991205.1 of Georgenia sp. SYP-B2076. Classification (GTDB taxonomy): domain Bacteria; phylum Actinomycetota; class Actinomycetes; order Actinomycetales; family Actinomycetaceae; genus Georgenia. The sequence goes on from NZ_RXOZ01000037.1 coordinate 140,473, forward strand.
GGCGCGTACGAGGTGGTGACCGAGGGGCGCGGCGAGTCCGAGCCCCGGGTGGAGGGCACCGGCAAGGAGGCCAGGGCCGTGAACCGGCGCGTGGAGCTGGTGTTCGTGCCCGACGCCGCGCCCGACGCGGGGACGGTCGGGGCCACCAGCGCCGCCGAGCTGCCCGAGAGCACGGGACCGACCGGCACCGGCGCGCAGGGCGTGACGCTCGCCGGGGGGAGCGGCGAGGTGACCGTCCGGCTCGCGGAGGTGCGGCGCCTCGGTGACTACCTGGTCGGCGAGGTCGAGGTCGCTCACCAGGCCGGCGAGGTCAGCACCATCGGGACCTGGTTCTCCGTCGGTGGGGGGAACAACAGCCGCGGCGAGGCCGCGATCTACCACCAGTACTCGACGAACAACCTCACCCTCGTCCACGGCGGGCAGCGAATCTACCCGGTGGACTACTACATCGAGGGCGACAAGCAGTTCCGGGGGCTGACGGAGCTGGAGGCCAAGACCGACCTCGCCGAGGGCGAGACGGTGACGCTCACGGCCGTCTGGCCCGGGGTCGACGCCGACACGGTCACCCTCGACGTGCACAACGACTCGACGTTCACGGGGGCGCTGGAGGGCCAGCCGCCGTTCCGCCTCACGGACATCCCGGTCGTGGAATGAGCGCCGGTCGGCTCCGCGACCTGCGGACATGGGCGGCCCGCCGCCTGACGGGCGGCCCCGAGCGCGGAAGCATCCTGCCCTACACGGTGGCAGGGGCGGTCGTCCTCCTCCTGGTCGGGCTGCTGTTCATGATCCCGCTGGGCACCGCCATCACCGAGCGGCGCACCGCGAGCACCGCGGCGGACGCGGCGGCGCTCGCCGCGGTCGGCACGTGGACGAAGCCGCTCAGGACCCTCCACGGGAACCTCGTCGACGCCGCCGAGGCTGCCGAAGCCGCGGAGGCTGCCGCGGAAGCTGCTGCGGAAGCGGCCGAGGCTGCCGCCGCGGCGGCCGCGGCAGCCGCCGAAGCGGCCGCCGCGGCCGGTGTCGAAGCCGAGGAGTCCACGCCCGATCCCACACCCTCCGAAGAAGCGACCGAGACGGACCCGTGGGAGGGGTTCTGGGCGCTGGTCGGGAAGCCGTTGACCGCTTACCAGAACTCCACCATGACCGTGGCTGCCGGCAGCTACGCCGCCCGTAATGACGCGGTGCTCGACCCGCACGAGGTCGAGGTCCTGGCGGGTGGGAAGGTCCACGTCCGGGTCCGTTCGGCGGAGCCGCTGGAGTCGACGGGGACGTACGCCCGCTCCGAGGCCACGGCCGAGCTGGTGCTCGAGTCCGGCCTCTGCCTCGAGGGCGGGGACGTCGGCGTCAGGATCGGCGGCGTGTGCCGAGTTCATCGGGGACCCGCGGGCAGCCCGGGCGCCAGACCGGACGACCTGGAGATCACCACCCGCCTCGTCGCCAACGAGTGAGGGCGCTCGGCGGGGCGTCCGCCCCTGTCAGCGGGGCTACGGGCGCTCCTAGCGTCATCACACCGACCACCGACCGAAGGAGACGCCCCGTGCGACCCCGCAGCGAGCCGCGCGCCGGCGAAGAGCTCCCGGCAGCGACGAACGACACGGGCGCGGGCGCCCGGCGCGAGACCGACGGCGCGTGGCGCGAGCGCGGCGCGGCCTCGGCCGAGTTCGCCGGGATGATCTTCGTCGTGGTCCTCGTGGTGGGGGCGCTCCTGACCGCGGCGGCGCCGGGCGGCGGGCTCTCGGGCGCGTTCGAGAACGCCCTCTGCCGGGCCTTCTCCTCCTTCGGGCTCGAGTGCGGCGGCTCGTCGGGCGACGCCGCCGCGGACTCCCGGGTGCCCGACGAGATCTGCGTCGTGGCGACGGAGGGGACGAAGAAGAGCCTCGGGGTCACGGTCATGTCCGTCGACCTCGACGGCGGTGGCGCCGTGGCGGTCGAGACCCTCGCCGACGGCACCTACCGCGTCACCTTCCAGGGCGACCTGCAGGGCGGGGTGAGCGGCGGCGTCGGCGCCGGCGCCACGGTGACGTGGGACGACGAGCAGTACGGCGGCGAGGCGTCGGCCGGCGGGGGTGCCGCGGCCGTCCTCACGGGCGGCGGCATGTGGGAGGTGGACAGCAAGGAGGAGAAGGACGCCCTGGTCGCCTACTTCCAGGAGGAGCTGTCGAACGCGACCACGCCCATCGTCGGTCCCGCGAAGAACCTGTGGAACGCCATGCCCTGGGTGGACCGGTACCAGCCGCCGCCGCCGACCTCCGTGTTCGGGGAGGTCGGCGTCAAGGGCTCGGGCAGCGCCGTCGCGACGGCGCTCGACCGCTCGGCGTCCGCCAAGGGGGACGTGGGCGTGGCGCTGGGTATCGAGACGAACCTCGAGACGGGCGAGGTCACCACCTACTACCAGGTCGACTACGACGTCTCCGCCGAGGCCAACGTCGGCCGCGTCGTCGAGGTCGACGGCTCGGCCGAGAGCCAGGGGACGGGCATCATCGCCGTCACCCTCGATCCCAAGGGCGAGTACCTCACCAACGTCGAGCTCCAGGGCACGGTCTTCGGCGCCGCCGACGGGAGCGTGGACCCGATCTTCGGGCAGGGCTTCTCCGGCGACGCCTCCGGGGGGCAGGTGCTCAGCGCCTCGGTCGACCTCACGCGAGGCGAGAGCCTGTCCATCGCGACCGACCTGCTCCGCGGCGCGGGGATCCCGGTGCCGCCCGGCTCGCACGGCGGCGGCGACTCGCCCGAGGGGCCCCTCTCCTTCGTCGGCGCGGCGCAGACCTTCGTGGGTGCGGCGCAGGAGCGCGGCGAGCTGTGGCGCCAGGAGTTCGACGGCGACTCGAGCACGCCGTTCGCGTTCAACGCCTCGGGGAAGCTGGGCGTGGCGCTCGGCGCGCGCTACGACAACAGCACCAGCCAGACCAACGTGACCGATGCCGAATACTGGGACGGGCAGGTGTGGGCGCCCTGGGTGAGCTGCCACTCCTGAGCGCCCCGCACGAGTCCCTGCCCCCCGACCGAGAGGAATGTCTGTGTACCACCTTCGACGATCGCTCGTCCTGCCCGCCCTGGCCGTGCTGGCACTGGCCGGGTGCGCGGCCGGCGGGGGAGGGGGCGCCGCTGACGCACCGGCCTCCGCGGCGAGCGAGGAGGCCGAGAACCCGATGACGCCGACCGACGAGCCGCTCGGCATCTCGCCCACCCGCCCCACCGGCGATGCGGTGGATCCCGTGAAGGGCCTCACGCTCACGCTTCCGGGTGGCACCGAGGAGGAGAGCTCCAAGGAGGAGTCCGGCCTGACGACCGTCGTGTACCGCCTGCCCGGCGGCGACGCCGCGTCCGGTCTGCCCGTCATCCAGGTCCAGAGCGACGACGGCGGCCGGGACCTCACCGAGGAGACGTACACCCAGCAGCAGGCGCTGGTGGGCGCGGGCATCAACAGCGACGTCCACCGGTCCGCCGAGACCTGGCCCGGGGCCGCCGAGGCCATGGCGCTCACCTGGACCCAGGCGGTGGAGGAGGACGGCGGCGGGAGCCACGCCAACGACGTGTTCTGGCTCTGGCTCGTCGACGAGCAGGGGCGGGGGTACAACGTCATGGCCGTGGCGCCCGAGGGCGAGCTGGAGCCCGGCTCCGAGACGTACGACGCCGTGCTGAGCGCGACCCTCGGATGACGACGTCCCGTCGCGCGCGGACCCGCCCCGCCCGGCACTGGCGCGAGACCGTCCTGACGAGCGTCATGGGCGCGGTGACCAACGTCGCCCTGACCTGGATGATCCTCGCCTCGCCCACGCTGTCCCTCCACCTCGGGCTCGCCAGCGCCAGCTGGGTGACGCCGATGGTGGGGGTCGAGCTGGTGCGCATGGCCCTGGTCGCCGTGATCGGGCTCGTCATGGTCAGGCAGCGTCACGGGCTGGAGGACCGCGCGCAGGCGGCCCGCCTCGCCGCCCGGTTCGGGGTGGGCACCTGGGCGCTGCTGACCCTCGTGGGCGTCCTCGCCGCGGCGGGCGACGTGAGCGCCTGGGGCACGGTGACGAACCTACTGACCTGGGTGGTGGGCGCCCTCCTCGGCGCGGTCTTCGTCGCTCCCGGGCCGCCCACCCGCGAGGAGAACGTGTACCTCCGCCGGCTCGACCAGGACGCCCGGGGCTGAGCGCGGGGCAGCCTCCGCGGCTGGGGGTGTGGGCAACGCCACTGCGGTCCGGGTCCGCCCGGGCGCCCCGCGCCTTGCCTGCCGGGCCCGCGCTCGGGTAGCGTGTGCTCTTGCCCAAGACCGCCGGTCGCCCGTCTGCCAGACGGGTCGAAGTCCGCAGCAGCGGAGCCAGCGCAGGTGAAGCAAAGAGCTCAGCAACGCCCTCGTGGCACCCGAGCCCCGCGCCCTCCTGCGCGGGGCTTTTTCTGTGCCCAGGACTTCACCATCGCGCGGCATTATCGGAAGGAGGGCCATGGCGAGGCCTGACAAGGTAGCTGCGGTTGCCGAGCTCACGGACCAGTTCCGGGAGTCCAGCGCCGTCCTGCTGACCGAGTACCGCGGGCTCAGCGTCGCCCAGCTCACGCAGCTGCGTCGCTCGCTCGCCGGTACCGCAAGCTACGCCGTGGTGAAGAACACGCTGACGGCCATCGCGGCGAAGGAGGCCGGCGTCGACGTTCTCGACGACGACCTCGCCGGCCCGACGGCCATCGCCTTCGTGACGGGTGAACCGTCCGAGGCGGCCAAGACCCTGCGTGACTTCGCCAAGGCGAACCCTCAGCTCGTGATCAAGGGTGGTGTCCTGGAGGGCAACAAGCTCTCCGCCCAGGACGTCTCCACCCTGGCCGAGCTCGAGTCCCGCGACGTGCTGCTGGGCAAGGCGGCCGGAGCGTTCAAGGCTGCGCTGTTCCAGGCTGCCTACCTCTTCACCGCGCCGGCCAGCAAGGCCGTGCGCACCATCGAGGCCCTGCGCGAGAAGCAGGCCGCCGAGGCCTGAGCCCCTGTGGGCCCCAGGCACGGCACGCACCACCCCCACCCTCTGCTCGCGTAGCAGGACAACCAGGAAGGAACGCCAACCATGGCGAAGCTCACCAACGAAGAGCTCATCGAGGCTTTCAAGGAGCTCACCCTCATCGAGCTCTCCGAGTTCGTGAAGCAGTTCGAGGAGACCTTCGAGGTCACCGCCGCCGCTCCCGCCGCCGTCGCTGCCGCGCCGGCCGCCGGTGGCGCTGCCGAGGAGGTCGAGGAGAAGACGGACTTCGACGTCGTCCTCGAGACCGTCGGTGACAAGAAGATCCAGGTCATCAAGGAGGTGCGCGCCCTCACGTCCCTCGGTCTGAAGGAGGCCAAGGACCTCGTGGACAGCGCCCCCAAGGCCGTCCTGGAGGGCGTCAACAAGGACGCCGCCGAGAAGGCCAAGGAGACGCTCGAGGGCGCCGGAGCCACCGTCACCCTCAAGTGACACATCACCGGGCCCGGCGCGCCACGCGCGCTGCCTGAGCCCGGATCTCGATGTCGAGGCCCGCACCGCCACGGTGCGGGCCTCGACCGCATGAGTGCCCCCCTGGACAGTGCACCATCCAGAGGGTATGCTGACGCTTTGCGCTGACTTGTGCCTGTAGAACAGGCCTCCCACCCGCCCCAGGTCGTCAGCGCTGTGTGCAATCAATTCGCAGGGAAGGACCCCCTTTGGCTGCCTCGCGCACCTCTTCCGCACCTACTGCAGACGCTATCGCGGCCCGCACAGCTTCGCGGCGTGTCTCATTCGCCAAGATCCACGAGCCGCTCCAGGCCCCGAACCTCCTGGGCCTGCAGACCGAGAGCTTCGACTGGCTCCTCGGTGACGACGCCTGGCGCGCCCGCGTCAAGGCTGCTGCGGAGGTCGGCGACACGAACGTGCCCGCGACCTCCGGCCTTGAGGATATCTTCTCGGAGATCTCCCCGATCGAGGACTTCGGCCAGTCGATGTCCCTCTCCTTCCGCGACCACCGCTTCGAGCCCCCGAAGTACACGGCCGAGGAGTGCAAGGAGAAGGACTTCACCTATGCCGCCCCGCTGTTCGTGACGGCGGAGTTCGTCAACTACACCACGGGCGAGATCAAGTCGCAGACCGTGTTCATGGGCGACTTCCCGCTCATGACCGAGCGCGGCACGTTCATCATCAACGGCACCGAGCGCGTCGTCGTCTCGCAGCTCGTGCGCTCCCCGGGCGTCTACTTTGAGAAGGTTGCCGACAAGACCTCCGACAAGGACGTCTTCACCACGAAGGTCATCCCCTCGCGCGGCGCGTGGCTCGAGTTCGAGATCGACAAGCGCGACGCCGTCGGCGTCCGCATCGACCGCAAGCGCAAGCAGTCCGTGACCGTGTTCCTGCGCGCCCTGGGCATGACCGAGGGCGAGATCCGCGAGCAGTTCGCGGACTACCCGGTGCTGATCGAGACCCTCGAGAAGGACAACGTCCACACCCAGGACGAGGCGCTGCTCGACATCTACCGCAAGGTCCGCCCGGGCGAGCCGCCCACGGTCGAGGCCGGCCGCACCCTGCTGGAGAACTACTACTTCAACCCGAAGCGCTACGACCTCGCGAAGGTCGGCCGCTACAAGATCAACAAGAAGCTCGGCGAGACCACCGACCTGGGCGAGTCCGTCCTGCGCATCGAGGACATCACCGCGGCGATCAAGTACCTCCTCGCCCTGCACAAGGGCGACGAGGAGCTCCCCGGCACCCGGAACGGCGAGCCGGTCCAGGTCCGCGTCGAGACTGACGACATCGACCACTTCGGCAACCGCCGCATCCGCGCGGTCGGCGAGCTGATCCAGAACCAGGTCCGCACCGGCCTGTCCCGCATGGAGCGCGTCGTCCGCGAGCGCATGACCACGCAGGACGTCGAGGCCATCACCCCGCAGACCCTGATCAACATCCGCCCCGTGGTGGCGTCGATCAAGGAGTTCTTCGGGACGTCACAGCTCTCGCAGTTCATGGACCAGAACAACCCGCTGGCCGGGCTGACGCACAAGCGGCGTCTCTCCGCGCTGGGCCCGGGTGGCCTGTCCCGTGACCGCGCCGGCATGGAGGTCCGCGACGTCCACCCGTCGCACTACGGCCGCATGTGCCCCATCGAGACCCCTGAGGGCCCGAACATCGGCCTGATCGGCTCGCTGGCCACCTACGCCCGCATTAACCCGTTCGGCTTCGTCGAGACGCCGTACCGGACCGTCACGGGCGGCCAGGTCAGCGACGACGTCGTGTACCTCACGGCCGACGACGAGGACCGGCACATCATCGCCCAGGCCTCCGCGCCGCTGACCGAGGAGGGCCGCTTCGCCGAGGAGCGCGTCCTGTGCCGCCTCAGCGGCGGTGAGCCGGCCCTCGTGCCGGCCGACGAGGTCGACTACATGGACGTCTCCGCCCGGCAGATGGTGTCCGTGGCCACGGCCATGATCCCGTTCCTCGAGCACGACGACGCCAACCGCGCGCTCATGGGCGCGAACATGCAGCGCCAGGCCGTGCCGCTGATCCGCAGCGAGGCCCCGCTGGTCGGCACCGGCATGGAGTGGCGCGCGGCGGTCGACGCCGGCGACGTCATCCTCGCCGCCAAGGCGGGCGTGGTCACGGAGGTCTCGGCCGACGCGATCCACGTCGCCGCGGACGACGGCACGAACCAGGTGTACCGCGTCGCGAAGTTCCGCCGCTCGAACCAGGGCAACTCCTACAACCAGCGCGTGCTGGCCGAGGAGGGCGCCCGCGTCGAGGTCGGCTCGGTCCTCGCGGACGGCCCCGCCACCGACGAGGGCGAGCTCGCCCTGGGCCGCAACCTCATGGTCGCGTTCATGTCGTGGGAGGGCTACAACTACGAGGACGCCATCATTCTGTCCCAGCGTGTCGTGTCGGACGACCTGCTGACCTCGATCCACATCGAGGAGCACGAGGTCGACGCGCGCGAGACCAAGCTGGGCGCCGAGGAGATCACCCGGGACATCCCGAACGTCTCCGAGGAGGTCCTGGCCAACCTCGACGAGCGCGGCATCATCCGCATCGGCGCCGAGGTCAGCGCGGGCGACATCCTCGTCGGCAAGGTCACGCCCAAGGGCGAGACCGAGCTGACCTCCGAGGAGCGCCTCCTGCGGGCGATCTTCGGCGAGAAGGCGCGTGAGGTGCGCGACACGTCGCTGAAGGTGCCCCACGGCGAGTCCGGCATCGTCATCGGGATCCGCGAGTTCAGCGCGGACAACGACGACGAGCTGCCGCCCGGCGTCAACCAGATGGTCCGGGTCTACATCGCCCAGCGACGCAAGATCACCGACGGCGACAAGCTCGCCGGCCGCCACGGCAACAAGGGGGTCATCTCCAAGATCCTGCCCGTGGAGGACATGCCCTTCCTGCCCGACGGCACCGCCGTCGACGTCATCCTCAACCCGCTCGGCGTGCCCGGCCGCATGAACATCGGCCAGGTCCTCGAGCTGCACCTCGGCTGGATCGCGGCGCAGGGCTGGGACGTCACCGAGGCCAAGAAGCAGGCCGAGGAGTGGACGCGGCAGATGTCCGACGACTCGCTCGTCGCCGGGCCCCGCACCACGGTCGCCACACCGGTGTTCGACGGTGTGCAGTACGAGGAGCTCCAGGGCATGCTCGCGCACACCCTGCCCAACCGCGACGGCGAGCGCATGGTCGGCACGGACGGCAAGGCGCAGCTCTTCGACGGCCGCTCCGGCGAGCCGTTCCCGGAGCCGATCTCGGTGGGCTACATGTACATCCTGAAGCTGCACCACCTCGTGGACGACAAGATCCACGCGCGCTCCACCGGCCCGTACTCGATGATCACGCAGCAGCCGCTGGGTGGTAAGGCGCAGTTCGGTGGCCAGCGTTTCGGCGAGATGGAGGTGTGGGCCCTCGAGGCCTACGGCGCCGCCTACGCCCTGCAGGAGCTGCTCACCATCAAGTCCGACGACGTCACCGGTCGCGTGAAGGTCTACGAGGCCATCGTCAAGGGCGAGAACATCCCGGAGCCCGGTATCCCCGAGTCCTTCAAGGTGCTCATCAAGGAGATGCGGTCGCTGTGCCTGAACGTCGAGGCGCTCGACGCCGAGGGGAACGCCATCGAGATGCGTGACGCCGACGACGAGGTGTACCGCGCCGCGGAGGAGCTCGGCATCGACCTCTCCCGCCGCCCGGACGCCAGCAGCGTCGAAGAGCTCTAGCCCCGTCTGGGGCCGGCCGGGAGGCGCCGGGGGAAGAACGGAACACGTTCTCCCGGCGCCCCCGGCACGCACGGCCCCGCCGGCGTCAACAACATGGAAGTACACGGTGTTCTACCGGAGGAAGTAGGAACCCTTGCTCGACGTCAATGTCTTCGACCAGCTGCACATCAGCCTCGCGACGGCAGCCGACGTGCGCGAATGGTCGCACGGTGAGGTCAAGAAGCCCGAGACGATCAACTACCGCACGCTGAAGCCGGAGAAGGACGGCCTCTTCGGCGAGCAGATCTTCGGCCCTACCCGCGACTGGGAGTGCGCGTGCGGCAAGTACAAGCGCGTGCGCTACAAGGGCATCATCTGCGAGCGCTGCGGCGTTGAGGTCACCCGCTCGAAGGTCCGCCGTGAGCGGATGGGCCACATCGAGCTCGCCGCTCCCGTCACGCACATCTGGTACTTCAAGGGCGTGCCCTCACGCCTGGGGTACCTGCTCAACCTGGCCCCGAAGGACCTCGAGAAGGTCATCTACTTCGCGGCCTACATGATCACCGAGGTCGACGACGAGGGTCGTCACGAGGACCTGCCCTCGCTCCAGAACGAGATGGACCTGGAGAAGAAGCAGGTCGAGACGAAGCGCGACTCGGACATCGAGACCCGCGCGCAGCGCCTCGAGGCCGACCTCGCCGAGCTCGAGGCGTCCGGCGCCAAGGCGGACGCCCGCGAGAAGGTGCGCAAGTCCGCCGAGCGCGAGATGACGCAGATCCGCAAGCGCTCGGAGCAGGACCTGGACCGGCTCGACCGCGTCTGGGACCGCTTCAAGAACCTCAAGGTCGGCGACCTCGAGGGCGATGAGATGCTCTACCGCGAGCTCAACGCCCGCTACGGCATCTACTTCAAGGGCTCCATGGGCGCCGAGGCGATCCAGAAGCGCCTCGAGACCTTCGACCTGAAGGCCGAGGGGGAGTCCCTGCGCGAGACCATCGCCACCGGGACCGGGCAGCGCAAGACCCGGGCGCTCAAGCGCCTCAAGGTCGTCAACGCGTTCCTGAGCACCGGCAACTCGCCCATGGGCATGGTCCTGGACTGCGTCCCGGTCATCCCGCCGGACCTGCGCCCCATGGTCCAGCTCGACGGCGGCCGGTTCGCCACGTCCGACCTGAACGACCTGTACCGCCGCGTCATCAACCGGAACAACCGCCTCAAGCGGCTCCTGGACCTGGGCGCGCCGGAGATCATCGTCAACAACGAGAAGCGCATGCTCCAGGAGTCCGTGGACGCGCTGTTCGACAACGGCCGCCGCGGGCGCCCGGTGACGGGCCCGGGCAACCGCGCCCTCAAGTCGATCTCGGACATGCTCAAGGGCAAGCAGGGCCGGTTCCGCCAGAACCTGCTCGGCAAGCGCGTGGACTACTCCGGCCGGTCGGTCATCGTGGTGGGCCCCACACTCAAGCTGCACCAGTGCGGCCTGCCCAAGCAGATGGCGCTCGAGCTCTTCAAGCCCTTCGTCATGAAGCGGCTCGTGGACCTCAACCACGCCCAGAACATCAAGGCGGCCAAGCGCATGGTCGAGCGCTCCCGCCCGCAGGTGTGGGACGTGCTCTCGGAGGTCATCCGCGAGCACCCTGTGCTGCTCAACCGCGCGCCCACGCTGCACCGCCTCGGCATCCAGGCGTTCGAGCCCCAGCTGGTCGAGGGCAAGGCCATCCAGCTCCACCCGCTCGTCTGCGGCGCGTTCAACGCCGACTTCGACGGCGACCAGATGGCCGTGCACCTGCCCCTGAGCGCGGAGGCGCAGGCCGAGGCCCGCATCCTCATGCTCTCGAGCAACAACATCCTCAAGCCGTCGGACGGCCGCCCGGTGACCATGCCCACCCAGGACATGATCATCGGCCTGTTCCACCTGACGTCGGACCGCGAGGACGCCAAGGGCGCCGGCCGCTCCTTCGCGTCGGTCGCCGAGGCCATCATGGCCTACGACGCCGGCTCGCTGGACATCAACGCCGTCGTCAAGATCCGCTTCGACGGCCTCGTGCCGCCGGCCGGCTGGGTCGCGCCCGAGGGCTGGGAGGAGGGGGACCCGGTCCTCCTCGAGACCAGCCTGGGCCGGACCCTGTTCAACGAGCTCCTGCCGGTGGACTACCCGTACATCAACGGCGTGGTCGACAAGAAGGTGCTCGGGTCGATCGTCAACGACCTGGCGGAGCGGTACCCCAAGGTCGAGGTCGGGGCCAGCCTGGACGCGCTCAAGGAGGCCGGCTTCAAGTGGGCCTCCCGCTCGGGCGTGACCATCGCCGTCTCCGACGTCGTCGCGCCGGCCGCCAAGGCCGACATCCTCGAGAAGTACGAGGGCGAGGCCGCCAAGATCCAGGACCAGTACGAGATCGGTCTGATCACCGACGACGAGCGCCGTCAGGAGCTCATCGACATCTGGACCCAGGCCACCAACGAGGTCGACGTCGCGATGCGGGAGAACTTCCCCGAGCGCAACACCGTCTTCCGGATGGTCTCTTCCGGTGCTCGTGGTAACTGGATGCAGGTGCGTCAGATCGCCGGTATGCGTGGCCTCGTGGCGGACCCGAAGGGCGAGATCATCCCTCGCCCCATCAAGTCCAACTACCGCGAGGGCCTGTCGGTGCTCGAGTACTTCATCGCCACCCACGGTGCCCGCAAGGGCCTGGCCGACACCGCCCTGCGGACCGCCGACTCCGGGTACCTCACCCGCCGCCTGGTGGACGTCTCCCAGGATGTCATCGTCCGCGAGGACGACTGCGGCACCCGCATGGGCCTGACGCAGACGATCGCCGTGGAGGGCGCCGAGGGCAACCTCGTGCGCGCCGACACGGTCGAGACGAGCGTCTACGCCCGCACCATCGCCACCGACGTCAAGGACGCGGACGGCAACGTCCTCGCCCACGCCGGCGACGACGCGGGTGACGTGGTCATCGCCAAGCTCATCGCGGCGGGTGTCACCGAGGTCAAGGTGCGCTCCGTGCTCACCTGCGAGTCGCGGGTCGGCACGTGCGCGAAGTGCTACGGCCGCTCGCTGGCCACCGGCCTGCTCGTGGACATCGGCGAGGCCGTCGGCATCATCGCGGCCCAGTCCATCGGTGAGCCCGGCACGCAGCTGACCATGCGTACCTTCCACACCGGTGGAGCCGCCTCCGCGGAGGACATCACCCAGGGCCTGCCGCGTGTCCAGGAGCTGTTCGAGGCCCGTACCCCCAAGGGTGAGGCCCCGATCGCCGAGGCCGCCGGCCGGATCAAGGTCGACGACTCCGAGCGCACGCGCAAGCTCGTCATCACCCGCGACGACGGGCAGGAGGACGCCGTCTACCCGGTGACCAAGCGCGCGCGCCTGCTGGTGGAGGACGGCGAGCACGTGGCCGTGGGCCGCCAGCTCATCGCCGGCGCCGTGGACCCGAAGAAGGTCCTGCGCATCCTCGGCCCGCGCGCCACGCAGAAGCACCTGGTGGAGCAGGTCCAGGAGGTCTACCGCTCGCAGGGCGTGGACATCCACGACAAGCACATCGAGGTCATCGTGCGGCAGATGCTGCGGCGCGTGACCGTGCTCGAGCCCGGCGAGACCCGCCTCCTGCCCGGTGAGCTCATGGAGCGCACCAGGTTCGAGGACGAGAACCGCCGCGTCGTCTCCGAGGGTGGCGCCCCCGCCGCCGGACGCCCGGAGCTGATGGGCATCACGAAGGCCTCGCTGGCCACCGACTCGTGGCTCTCCGCCGCCTCCTTCCAGGAGACGACGAAGGTGCTCACCGAGGCGGCCATGAGCGGCCGTCGTGACCCGCTGCTCGGCCTGAAGGAGAACGTCATCCTCGGTAAGCTCATCCCGGCCGGCACGGGCCTGCCCCGCTACCACGAGGTCGTCGTGGAGCCGACCGAGGAGGCCAAGGCCCAGGCGTTCAGCCGCATGGGCTACAGCGACATCGACTTCGCCCCCGCCACGGGGACGGGCGACTCGATCCTGCTCGAGGAGCTGGACTTCGGTCCGGACACCTACGGGCTGGAGTTCCGCTGACGTCACGCGCATGACGGCGGGGCCGTGGGGTCACCCTCACGGCCCCGCCGCGTGTCCGGCGTCAGCCATCCCGCTCGCCCCGACGGCGAGCGGACTACCATCCAGCGCCACCGGCGTGGTGCAGACCACGCCGCTGCGCTCTCCTACGCTTTGACGAGGGAAACGGCCCCGGAGTAGTCTGGTCGGCGGTGCCCGCGACAACGGGCTCTCGTGTGTGCGCCTCTCGCGCCGGCAGTGACAACGCTGCGCAGTGAGGTGCCCGCAGGCGTCCTCGCCAGCTGCAACCAGTGTCCGTCCCCTTCGCGGGTGGCTGGCCTCAGGTGTCCGCCGCTGGGCGACACGCCCGACAACGGGGGCAAGGGGAGCGAGCCTGGACGGGCCGTCCCAGCGGTCCGGGCCGGTCGACCCCATGGTCGGGCGAGCAGAAACATCGAACAGCTAAGAACTTCGAGACGGAGACGTAGTGCCCACGATTCAGCAGCTGGTCCGCAAGGGCCGCAGCGTCAAGGTCGGGACTTCCAAGACGCCGGCCCTCAAGGGCAGCCCGCAGCGTCGCGGTGTGTGCACCCGCGTGTACACCACGACCCCGAAGAAGCCGAACTCGGCTCTTCGCAAGGTCGCCCGCGTGCGCCTGTCCAGCGGCGTCGAGGTCACCGCATACATCCCCGGCGTCGGCCACAACCTCCAGGAGCACTCCATCGTGCTGGTGCGCGGCGGTCGTGTGAAGGACCTGCCGGGTGTGCGATACAAGATCGTCCGCGGCGCGCTCGACACCCAGGGTGTCCGTGGCCGCCAGCAGGCCCGCAGCCGCTACGGCGCCAAGAAGGAGAAGAAGTAATGCCTCGTAAGGGCCCCGCCCCGAAGCGTCCGCTCGTCGTCGACCCGGTCTACGGCTCCCCGGTCGTGACCCAGCTGGTCAACCGCGTGCTCACGGACGGCAAGAAGTCCACCGCCGAGCGCATCGTCTACGGCGCCCTCGAGGGTGTCCGCGACAAGACGGACAGCGACCCGGCCGTCGTGCTCAAGCGCGCGCTGGAGAACGTCCGCCCCTCCCTCGAGGTGCGCTCGCGCCGCGTCGGTGGCGCGACCTACCAGGTGCCGATCGAGGTCCGTCCGGTGCGCCAGACGACCCTCGCGCTGCGGTGGCTCGTCGACTACGCGCGCTCGCGCCGCGAGAAGACGATGACCGAGCGCCTGATGAACGAGATCCTTGACGCCTCCAACGGCCTCGGTGCCGCCGTGAAGCGCCGCGAGGACACGCACAAGATGGCCGAGTCCAACAAGGCCTTCGCGCACTACCGCTGGTAGTTCAACGGCGTAGTCCGCACCTGTCCTTACGTTCCGACACGACCGAAGAGAGCTCCACGTGGCACTTGACGTGCTGACCGACCTGACCAAGGTCCGCAACATCGGCATCATGGCGCACATCGACGCCGGCAAGACGACGACGACTGAGCGGATCCTGTTCTACACCGGGATCAACTACAAGATCGGCGAGACGCACGACGGCGCCTCGACGATGGACTGGATGGAGCAGGAGCAGGAGCGCGGGATCACCATCACCTCCGCGGCCACCACCTGCTTCTGGAAAGACAACCAGATCAACATCATCGACACCCCCGGCCACGTGGACTTCACGGTGGAGGTCGAGCGCTCCCTGCGCGTGCTCGACGGCGCCGTCGCGGTCTTCGACGGCAAGGAGGGCGTGGAGCCCCAGTCCGAGACGGTGTGGCGCCAGGCGGACAAGTACAACGTCCCGCGCATCTGCTTCGTGAACAAGATGGACAAGCTCGGCGCGGACTTCTACTTCACCATCAAGACGATCGAGGACCGCCTCAAGGCGACCCCGCTCGTCATGCAGCTGCCCATCGGCTCGGAGAACGACTTCACCGGCGTCGTCGACCTGGTCAACATGCGCGCGCTCACCTGGCGCGGCGAGGTGAAGATCGGCGAGGACTACGAGGTCGAGGAGATTCCCGCCGACCTCAAGGACAAGGCCGAGGAGTACCGCGCCAAGCTCATCGAGCAGGTCGCGGAGGCCGACGAGGAGCTGCTCGAGAAGTACCTCGGTGGTGAGGAGTTCACGATCGAGGACATCAAGCGCGGTGTCCGCATCATGACCATCACCAGCCAGGCCTACCCGGTCTTCTGCGGCTCGGCGTTCAAGAACAAGGGCATCCAGCCCATGCTCGACGCCGTGATCGACTACCTGCCCACGCCCCTCGACGTCGGCGCCATCCACGGCCACGCGCTGGGTGACGAGGAGAAGATCGTCGAGCGCCACCCCGACGAGAAGGAGCCCTTCTCCGCGCTCGCCTTCAAGGTCGCGACGCACCCGTTCTTCGGCAAGCTCACCTACATCCGGGTCTACTCCGGCAAGGTGGCCCAGGGCGTGCAGGTGCTCAACTCGACCAAGGGGAAGAAGGAGCGCATCGGGAAGATGTTCCAGATGCACTCCAACAAGGAGAACCCGATCGAGGAGGCCCACGCCGGCCACATCTACGCGTTCATCGGCCTCAAGGACGTCACCACCGGTGACACCCTGTGCGCCCTCGACGCGCCGGTGGTCCTCGAGTCGATGTCCTTCCCCGAGCCGGTCATCCACGTGGCCATCGAGCCGAAGACCAAGGCCGACCAGGAGAAGCTGGGCACGGCGATCCAGAAGCTGGCGGAGGAGGACCCCACCTTCACCGTCAAGCTGGACGACGAGACCGGCCAGACCGTCATCGGCGGCATGGGCGAGCTCCACCTCGACATCCTCGTGGACCGCATGCGCCGCGAGTTCAAGGTCGAGGCGAACGTCGGCAAGCCGATGGTCGCCTACCGCGAGACGATCCGCCGCAAGGTGGACAAGCTCGACTACACGCACAAGAAGCAGACCGGTGGCTCCGGCCAGTTCGCCAAGGTCCAGATGTCCTTCGAGCCGCTGGACACCACCGAGGGCGAGCTGTACGAGTTCGACAACAAGGTCACCGGTGGCCGCGTCCCGCGCGAGTACATCCCCAGCGTGGACGCGGGCGTCCAGGACGCCCTCCAGGGCGGTGTCCTCGCGGGCTTCCCGCTCGTGGGCGTCAAGGCCACCCTGCTCGACGGCGCCTACCACGAGGTCGACTCCTCCGAGATGGCCTTCAAGATCGCCGGCTCCATGGCGCTCAAGGAGGGTGTCCGCAAGGCGGACCCCGTCCTGCTCGAGCCGATGATGGACGTCGAGGTGCGTACGCCCGAGGAGTACATGGGTGACGTCATTGGCGACCTCAACTCCCGCCGTGGCATGATCCAGTCGATGGAGGACGCGAGCGGCGTCAAGGTCGTCCGTGCTCTCGTGCCGTTGTCGGAGATGTTCGGCTACGTCGGCGACCTGCGGTCCAAGACCCAGGGGCGCGCGGTGTACTCGATGCAGTTCGACAGCTACTCGGAGGTTCCTCGGAACGTCGCCGAGGAGATCATCAAGAAGACCCGGGGCGAGTGAGTCCCACAGGTCGACCCGCAAGTAACCCATAACCGACCCGTAGGATCGCATCCGCCCAGGCAGGAGCAGCCACGCCCCTGCTAGAGCTGAGAGACAACTACCCAAGTCCCAGGAGGACCCCAGTGGCGAAGGCCAAGTTCGAGCGGACCAAGCCGCACGTCAACATCGGCACGATCGGTCACGTCGACCACGGTAAGACGACGCTGACCGCTGCCATCTCCAAGGTGCTGGCTGACAAGTACCCGGACCTGAACACGTTCACGCCGTTCGACCAGGTCGACAACGCTCCCGAGGAGCGCCAGCGCGGTATCACGATCAACGTCTCGCACGTTGAGTACCAGACGGAGAAGCGCCACTACGCGCACGTTGACGCGCCCGGTCACGCTGACTACATCAAGAACATGATCACCGGTGCCGCCCAGATGGACGGCGCGATCCTGGTGGTCGCGGCGACCGACGGCCCGATGGCCCAGACCCGCGAGCACGTCCTGCTCGCCCGCCAGGTGGGTGTTCCCTACCTCCTGGTGGCGCTGAACAAGTCCGACATGGTCGAGGACGAGGAGATCCTCGAGCTCGTCGAGATGGAGGTCCGCGAGCTGCTGTCGAGCCAGGGCTTCGACGGCGACAACGTGCCCGTGGTCCGCGTCTCCGCGCTCAAGGCGCTCGAGGGCGACCCGGAGTGGGTCAAGTCGGTCGAGGACCTCATGGAGGCCGTCGACGAGAACGTGCCGGACCCGGTCCGCGACATCGACAAGCCCTTCCTCATGCCCATCGAGGACGTCTTCACGATCACTGGCCGCGGCACCGTCGTGACCGGTCGTGTGGAGCGCGGTCAGCTCAAGGTCAACGAGGAGGTGGAGATCGTCGGCATCCACCCGGAGAAGCAGAAGACGATCGTCACCGGCATCGAGATGTTCCGGAAGCTGCTCGACACCGCCGACGCCGGCGAGAACGTCGGTCTGCTGCTGCGCGGCACGAAGCGCGAGGAGGTCGAGCGCGGGCAGGTCGTCTGCAAGCCGGGCTCGATCACCCCGCACACCAACTTCGAGGGTCAGGTCTACATCCTGGCCAAGGACGAGGGCGGGCGTCACAACCCGTTCTACTCGAACTACCGCCCGCAGTTCTACTTCCGCACCACCGACGTCACCGGCGTCATCACGCTGCCCGAGGGCACCGAGATGGTCATGCCCGGCGACAACACCGAGATGACGGTCGAACTGATCCAGCCGATCGCCATGGAGGAGGGCCTCGGCTTCGCCATCCGCGAGGGTGGCCGCACCGTCGGCTCGGGCCGGGTCACCAAGATCATCAAGTGACTCCCCGCCGGGGGCGACCCCGGCCGCCGGCCAGGCCGGCACAGCAGGACCGGAAGGGCCCGGCAGCTCCCAGAGCTGCCGGGCCCTTCGGCGTTCCGAGCTGCCGACGCTGGGGGAACCGGAGTGCGCCGCGCGTGGCTGCACCCGCGCCGGGCATGCGTGTCCCGGGGGCATCCAGCAGGACATGACGGATGTACCCCCGCGCGGTTCCGAGTGCCTCACGGAGCTGACCGGGTGCGGGTCCCATCGAAGACCTGTTGCGCGGGCTGACCAGGCGGCTTGGCACTGACGGCGACCGGCCCGCGGCATTGGCCAAAGGGAAACCTTCGTACGGATAATCCGTACGAAGCTTTCGGCGTCGGGGAACCGCTGGAGCGGTGTGGCCGGGTGGGCGGCAGGGACTAGCCGCGGAGGAGCGATTGGCAGTGGCGGCGGCCCGCCGGGCATGGCTACGCCGGGCGCCGGCCTGCTGACCGCGGGGTACCTCCGGCAGACACCTGACGGATGTACCCCGGGGGCGGTCCTGAGCGTCGCCGAGCTGATGAGGTGCCGGTCCCATCGGAAATCTGTTGCGTGGGGCGGCCTGCGCGCCGGCTCTGAGGGCACCGAGCCAGTGGAGACCACTAACGAGCCAGTGGAGACCACTAACGGGGAAACTTCGTACGGATAGTCCGTACGAAGGCTTCTGCATCGCGGGGACGGGCGGAACGGAGCCGGCCACCGCGCCGCTCGACCTCGAAGCCGGTGGCCGAGTCCACTGGGCCCGACGCCGACGCCGACGCCGACGCCGACGCCGACGTGGACGCCGACGCGGACGTGGACGCCGACGCGGACGTGGACGCCGACGCGGACGTGGACGCCGACGCGGACGTGGACGCCGACGCGGACGTGGACGCCGACGCGGACGCCGACGCCGACGCGGACGCCGACGCCGGCAGCTGCCGGGGAGCAGGCGCCCGAGCCCGCGGGGCCCCCCGCCGACGTCGGCGGCTACGCGACGTCGCGGTGTGCAGCCTCACAGCGGCCGATCCGCCCGGGGGGTCGCCGCTTGGTGTCGCGGGCTGGTAATGTGGCGGAGCCGGGTTGCGCGGTCGCGCACCTGCCGGGAAGTGACTGGCCTCTCACCGCGAGGGGTAGGTCCCGATTGGCCATGCGCCTGTCGTTCTGGCAGACTAGTCCGGTTGCCTGGGGTTAGGCCTCAGGCGTCACGACTGCTGGAACGGGCGCCACCGCCCGGTCCCACAAGCATCACAACGACCAGCCCCGTACCGGGGTACCCGGTCGGGTTTGCCGCAAAAAGCGACACGCCCGAGTGCGGGGGTCGGTACAGGTAGCGGTACGAGAGAGGTTAGACGACGCCATGGCGGGACAGAAGATCCGCATCCGGCTCAAGTCCTACGACCACGAAGTCATCGACAGCTCGGCGCGCAAGATCGTCGACACGGTGACTCGCGCTGGTGCGACGGTCGTGGGCCCGGTGCCGCTGCCGACGGAGAAGAACGTCTTCGTCGTCATCCGATCGCCCCACAAGTACAAGGACAGCCGCGAGCACTTCGAGATGCGCACGCACAAGCGGCTCATCGACATCGTCGACCCGACGCCGAAGGCCGTCGACTCGCTCATGCGACTCGACCTGCCGGCCGACGTCAACATCGAGATCAAGCTCTGAGGACCCTGTAATGACTACGACTTCCCAGCAGGCTGCTGGCACCGCCGTCAAGGCGCTGCTCGGCACGAAGCTCGGCATGACCCAGGTCTGGGACGAGGCCGGGCGCCTCGTGCCAGTCACGGTCGTCCAGGTGGGCACCAACGTGGTGACGCAGGTGCGTACCCCGGACGTGGACGGCTACAGCGCCGTCCAGCTCGCCTTCGGCCAGATCGACCCTCGCAAGGTCACCCAGCCCCTCAAGGGCCACTTCGAGAAGGCCGGGGTCACCCCACGCCGTCACGTGGCCGAGATCCGCACCAGCGACGCCTCCGAGTACAACCTCGGCCAGGAGATCACGGTGGAGGCCTTCGCGGCCGGCACCACGGTCGACGTCTCCGGTACGACCAAGGGCAAGGGCTTCGCGGGCGGTATGAAGCGCCACGGCTTCCACGGTGTGGGGGCCTCGCACGGCTCGCACAAGAACCACCGCAAGCCGGGCTCCATCGGTAACGCCTCGACGCCCTCGCGGGTGTTCAAGGGCCTGAAGATGGCCGGTCGCATGGGGCATGACCAGCACACCACCCAGAACCTCACGATCCACGCCGTCGATGCCGAGAGAGGTCTCCTCCTCGTCACCGGTGCGGTGCCCGGCCCCAAGGGCGGCGTCGTCGTGGTCCGTACTGCCGCGAAGGGGGCGTGAGCCTCATGGCCACCACGCAGACCGTCGACGTGCTCGACGCCTCGGGCGCGAAGGCCGGCAGCGCCGACCTCCCCGCCGAGATGTTCGACGTCCAGACGAATGTCCCGCTCATCCACCAGGTCGTCGTGGCTCAGCTCGCCGCCGCGCGTCAGGGCACGCACTCCACCAAGACCCGCGGCGAGGTCCGCGGTGGTGGACGCAAGCCCTACAAGCAGAAGGGCACCGGCCGCGCCCGTCAGGGCTCGACCCGCGCCCCGCAGTTCGCCGGTGGTGGCGTCGTCCACGGCCCGCAGCCGCGTGACTACAGCCAGCGCACGCCCAAGAAGATGAAGGCCGCCGCCCTGCGCGGGGCCCTGTCGGACCGGGCCCGCGCCGGCCGCGTGCACGTGGTCAGCTCGCTCGTCTCGGGCGAGACGCCGCGGACCGCTGCCGCCCTCGCCGCGCTTAGGAACGTCGTCGCCGAGCGCACCGCGCTCGTCGTCATCGAGCGCACCGACGAGCTGACCGTGCTGAGCCTGCGCAACGTGCCGGCCGTGCACCTGCTGTGGGTCGACCAGCTCAACACCTACGACGTCCTGGTCAACGACGACGTCGTGTTCACCGCCGGTTCCCTCGCTGCCTTCATCGGCGGCGCACCGGTGGCCGAGGAGGAGTCGAAGTGAGCGTCGAGGCGAGCAAGAACCCCCGCGACATCATCATCAAGCCGATCGTCTCCGAGAAGAGCTACGGCCTGATCGACGGCGGCAAGTACACCTTCGAGGTGGACCCCCGCTCGAACAAGACCGAGATCAAGAACGCCATCGAGAAGATCTTCGAGGTGAAGGTGTCCTCGGTGAACACGCTGAACCGTGCGGGCAAGTCTCGCCGCACCAAGTTCGGTCTTGGCAAGCGCAAGGACACCAAGCGCGCGATCGTCACGCTGCGCGAGGGCACCATCGACATCTTTGGCGAGGTGGCCGGCTGACGCCGGTCTGCCAGAGAAGATTGAGGATCGACACCCATGGGAATCCGTAAGTACAAGCCGACGACGCCGGGCCGCCGCGGTTCGAGCGTGGCTGACTTCGTCGAGATCACCCGGTCCGAGCCGGAGAAGTCGCTGGTCCGCCCGCTGACAAAGACCGGTGGCCGTAACTCCACCGGTCGGATCACCACCCGTCACAAGGGCGGTGGCCACAAGCGCGCCTACCGCGTGATCGACTTCCGTCGTCACGACAAGGACGGCGTGCCGGCGAAGGTCGCGCACATCGAGTACGACCCGAACCGCACCGCGCGCATCGCGCTCCTGCACTACGCCGACGGCGAGAAGCGCTACATCATCGCGCCGAACAAGCTGAAGCAGGGCGACCGCATCGAGAACGGCGCCGGGGCTGACATCAAGCCCGGCAACAACCTCCCGCTGCGCAACATCCCGGTCGGTACGGTCATCCACGCCATCGAGCTCAAGCCCGGTGGCGGCGCGAAGATCGCCCGGTCGGCCGGCACGTCCGTGCAGCTCGTCGCGAAGGAGGGCAAGTTCGCGCAGCTGCGGATGCCCTCCGGCGAGATCCGCAACGTCGACGCACGCTGCCGCGCCAGCATCGGCGAGGTCGGCAACGCCGAGCAGTCGAACATCAACTGGGGCAAGGCCGGCCGCATGCGGTGGAAGGGCAAGCGCCCGACCGTCCGTGGTGTGGTCATGAACCCGGTCGACCACCCGCACGGTGGTGGCGAGGGCAAGACTTCCGGTGGCCGCCACCCGGTCAGCCCCTGGGGCAAGCCCGAGGGCCGCACCCGCCGTCCGAACAAGCCGAGCGACAAGCTCATCGTGCGCCGTCGCCGTACCGGCAAGAAGCGCTGATAGGGAGAGGGCGACGACATGCCGCGCAGTTTGAAGAAGGGTCCGTTCGTCGACGACCACCTGCAGAAGAAGGTGGACGCCGCTAACGAGAAGGACTCCAAGAACGTCATCAAGACCTGGTCCCGTCGGTCCGTGATCACCCCCGATTTCCTGGGGCACACCTTCGCGGTGCACGACGGGCGCAAGCACGTCCCGGTCTTCGTCACCGAGTCGATGGTCGGCCACAAGCTCGGGGAGTTCGCCCCGACCCGCACCTACCGCGGGCACGACAAGGACGACCGCAAGGCCCGCCGCCGCTAGGCGAGCCTTCCACCCGAGCACACCGATCAGATAAGTAAGGCAGGAACATGGAAGCCAAGGCGCAGGCGCGATTCGTCCGCGTCACGCCCCAGAAGGCTCGCCGTGTCGTGGACGTCGTCCGCGGCAAGCGCGCCGAGGAGGCTGTGGCAGTTCTGCGGTTCGCCCCGCAGGCGGCGGCGGAGACCGTGCGCAAGGTCGTCGAAAGCGCGATGGCCAACGCACGGGTCAAGGCCGAGCAGGCCAGCGAGGCGTTCAACGAGGGCAACCTCGTCGTCCTCGAGGCCTACGTGGACGAGGGTCCCACCCTGAAGCGGTTCCGGCCGCGCGCCCAGGGCCGGGCCAGCCAGATCCTCAAGCGCACGAGCCACATCACGGTCGTGGTGGGCGAGGCCGAGACCAACGGCGCGGCCAAGAAGGCCGCCGGCACGAAGGGGAGGACCCGCTAGTGGGTCACAAGGTCAACCCGACCGGATTCCGGCTCGGCATCACCACCGATCACCGCTCGCACTGGTTCGCCGACAGCACCAAGGTTGGCCAGCGCTACCGTGACTACGTCCGCGAAGATGTCGCGATCCGTCGCCTCATGTCCGCCGGGCTGGAGCGCGCAGGCATCTCCAAGGTCGACATCGAGCGCACCCGTGACCGCGTGCGCGTCGACCTGCACACCGCCCGCCCGGGCATCGTCATCGGGCGTCGCGGCGCGGAGGCCGACCGCCTGCGCGGCGAGCTGGAGAAGCTGACCGGCAAGCAGGTCCAGCTGAACATCCTCGAGGTCAAGAACCCCGAGATGGACGCCCAGCTGGTCGCCCAGGGTGTCGCCGAGCAGCTCGCGAGCCGTGTCTCCTTCCGTCGTGCGATGCGCAAGGGCATGCAGTCCGCGCAGCGCGCCGGCGCCAAGGGCATCCGGGTGCAGTGCGCCGGTCGCCTCGGCGGCGCGGAGATGTCGCGCTCGGAGTTCTACCGCGAGGGGCGCGTGCCGCTGCACACGCTCCGCGCGAACATCGACTACGGGTTCTTCGAGGCCCGCACCACCTTCGGCCGCATCGGTGTGAAGGTGTGGATCTACAAGGGTGACGTGACCGAGAAGGAGTACGCCCGCGAGCAGGCAGACTCCGCCAACCGGGCCCCGCGCGGTCGTGGTGGAGAGCGCCGTGGCGCGCCCCGCCGCGAGGGCGCCGGCCGCGGTGGCGAGTCCCGCACGCAGGAGGCTCCGGCACAGGCAGCCGCGGGGACGCCCAGCGCCCCCGCCGCCGACGCCGCCTCGGCCACCACCGGAACGGAGGCCTGAGCCGTGCTCATCCCTCGGCGGACCAAGCACCGCAAGCAGCACCACCCCACGCGTCGCGGCGTGGCCAAGGGTGGCACGACGATCTCCTTCGGCGAGTTCGGCATCCAGGCCATCGAGCCTGCGTACGTCACGAACCGTCAGATCGAGGCCGCTCGTATCGCCATGACCCGTCACATCAAGCGTGGTGGAAAGGTGTGGATCAACATCTTCCCCGACCGCCCGCTGACGAAGAAGCCTGCCGAGACCCGCATGGGTTCCGGTAAGGGTTCCCCGGAGTGGTGGATCGCCAACGTCAAGCCCGGCCGGATCATGTTCGAGCTGGCCGGGGTCCCGGAGTCGCTGGCGCGTGAGGCCATGAGCCGCGCGCAGCACAAGCTCCCCATGAAGACTCGCTTCGTGCGTCGTGAGGGTGGTGAAGGCTGATGGCCATCGGAACCAAGGGTCTTAGCCCCGTGGACCTGGACGGCATGGACAACGACCGCCTGGCCCAGGAGCTCGACAAGGCCAAGGCAGAACTGTTCAACCTGCGGTTCTCCGCAGCGACCGGCCAGCTCGAGGACCACGGGCGGCTCAAGGCTGTGCGCCGGGACATCGCCCGCATCTACACGATCGTGCGCGAGCGCGAGCTGGGCATCCGTACCGCGCCCAGCACCGAGAAGTGAACGAGGCCCCAGTGAGCGAGAACCAGAGCGCCCCCACGACGGGCGGCGAGGAGCGCGCGTTGCGCAAGACCCGTCGCGGCTACGTGGTCAGCGACAAGATGAACAAGACCGTAGTGGTCGAGGTCGAGGACCGCGTCAAGCACCCGGTCTACGGCAAGGTCATCCGCCGCACCGAGCGGGTCAAGGCGCACGACGAGAACAACGAGGTCGGTACCGGTGACCTGGTCCTGATCATGGAGACCCGGCCGCTGTCGGCGACCAAGCGTTACCGCGTGGTCGAGATCCTCGAGAAGGCCAAGTAACCCAGGCCTCAAAAGCCCACCATCCGTTCGGCCAGGCTCGACTCGGTCGAGAACCGGTACGACGACAGGAGTACATCGAATGATCCAGCAGGAGTCGCGGCTGAAGGTCGCCGACAACACCGGGGCGAAGGAGATCCTTTGCATCCGCGTGCTCGGCGGCTCCGGCCGGCGCTATGCCGGCATCGGCGACACCATTGTCGCCACCGTCAAGGACGCCATCCCCGGCGGCAACGTGAAGAAGGGCGACGTCGTCAAGGCGGTCGTCGTCCGCACCACCAAGGAGCGGCGTCGCCCGGACGGCTCGTACATCAAGTTCGACGAGAACGCGGCAGTCATCCTCAAGGGTGACGGCGAGCCCCGCGGGACGCGCATCTTCGGCCCCGTGGGCCGCGAGCTGCGCGACAAGAAGTTCATGCGCATCATTTCTCTGGCGCCGGAGGTGCTCTGACATGTCGAAGATCAAGAAGGGCGACCTCGTCGTCGTCATCTCCGGGCGTGACAAGGGCAAGCAGGGCCGTGTCCTCGAGATGGACCGTGACAACGACCGTCTCGTCGTCGAGGGCGTCCAGCGCGTGAAGAAGCACACCAAGGTCGGCCAGTCCAGCCGCGGTGCGCGCACGGGCGGCATCGAGACGATCGAGGCCCCCATCCACGTCAGCAACGTGATGCTGGTCGACCCGGAGACCAAGAAGGGCACCCGGGTCGGTTCCCGCAGCGAGACGGTCGAGCGCGATGGCCGGAGCCGCACCGTGCGGGTCCGCGTGGCCAAGCGCTCCGGTAAGGACATCTGAGCATGAGCGAGACCACCACCATCCAGGCGCCGCGACTCAAGCAGCGCTACCGCGAGACGATCGTGGCCGAGCTCCGCGAGGAGTTCAGCCACCCCAACGTCAACGAGGTTGCCGGCCTGACCAAGATCGTGGTCAACATGGGCGTCGGCGACGCAGCGCGCGACTCGAAGCTGATCGAGGGCGCCATCCGCGACCTCAGCCTGATCACGGGCCAGAAGCCGCAGGTCACCAAGGCACGCAAGTCCATCGCGCAGTTCAAGCTTCGCGAGGGCCAGCCGATCGGCGCGCACGTCACGCTGCGCGGGGACCGCATGTGGGAGTTCCTCGACCGCCTGCTCTCCCTCGCGCTGCCGCGTATCCGCGACTTCCGGGGGCTCTCCCCGAAGCAGTTCGACGGCAACGGCAACTACACGTTCGGTCTGACCGAGCAGTCGATGTTCCACGAGATCGACCAGGACAACATCGACCGCGTGCGCGGCATGGACATCA
This sequence comes from Georgenia sp. SYP-B2076, assembly GCF_003991205.1. GTDB lineage: Bacteria > Actinomycetota > Actinomycetes > Actinomycetales > Actinomycetaceae > Georgenia. The sequence continues at coordinate 166,453 of NZ_RXOZ01000037.1, forward strand.
CGGTCGTCACCTCGGCCACTACAGACGAAGAGGGGCGGTCGCTGCTGCGCCGCCTGGGCTTCCCTTTCCAGGAGGGCTGAGATGGCGAAGACCGCTCTCATCCAGAAGGCGAACCGCAAGCCGAAGTTCGCGGTCCGTGCATACACCCGGTGCCAGCGCTGCGGACGTCCGCACTCCGTGTACCGCAAGTTCGGGCTGTGCCGCATCTGCCTGCGCGAGATGGCTCTCGCCGGGCAGCTGCCGGGCATCACCAAGTCCAGCTGGTAACCACTACGTCGCAGGTCCCGCGAGGAAACCACGACGAGGAAGGGCAGAAGCCCGATGACTATGACTGACCCCATCGCAGACATGCTCACGCGTCTGCGTAACGCCAACTCGGCGTACCACGAGACGGTGACCATGCCGTACTCGAAGCTCAAGGCCAACATCGCGGAGATCCTCAAGTCCGAGGGCTACATCGCCGCATGGAAGGTCGAGGACGCCGAGGTCGGCAAGAAGCTGACCCTGGACCTCAAGTTCGGCCCGAACCGCGAGCGCTCGCTCGCCGGCATCCGCCGCGTGTCCAAGCCCGGACTGCGCGTCTACGCGAAGTCGACCAACCTGCCCCGGGTCCTCGGTGGCCTCGGTGTGGCAATCCTGTCCACGTCCTCCGGTCTGCTCACCGACCGCGAGGCTCACAACAAGGGCGTTGGCGGGGAAGTCCTCGCCTTCGTCTGGTGACCAGGGAAACGGAGGAGTAAGACCATGTCCCGAATCGGTAAGGTCCCCGTCCCGGTCCCCGCTGGCGTCGATGTCACCATCGACGGAGCGATCGTGACGGTCAAGGGCCCCAAGGGCACGCTCAGCCACACGGTGGCCGCGCCCATCACCGTGACCCGTGACGACGCCGGCGCCCTCGTGGTGACGCGTCCGAACGACGAGCGCGAGTCGCGCTCGCTCCACGGCCTCACCCGCACGCTGCTGGCCAACCTGGTCACCGGCGTCACCCAGGGCTACACCAAGGCGCTCGAGATCGTCGGCACCGGTTACCGCGTGCAGGCGAAGGGCTCGGACCTCGAGTTCGCGCTCGGCTTCTCGCACCCGGTGCACGTCACCGCCCCCGAGGGCATCACCTTCGCGGTCGAGGGCCTGACCAAGTTCTCGGTCTCCGGCATCGACAAGCAGCAGGTCGGTGAGGTCGCGGCCAACATCCGCAAGATCCGCAAGCCCGAGCCGTACAAGGGCAAGGGTGTGCGTTACGCCGGCGAGCAGGTCCGCCGCAAGGCCGGAAAGGCTGGTAAGTAACCGATGGCTATCTCGATCAAGGGCAAGGGCAAGACGATTGCCCGCACGCGCCGTCACATGCGGCTGCGCAAGCGCATCTCCGGTACGTCGGAGCGTCCCCGTCTGGTGGTCACCCGGTCCAGCCGGCACATGGTCGCCCAGCTCGTGGACGACACGACCGGCCGCACGCTGGTCTCGGCCTCGACTCTCGAGGCCGACCTCCGCGCCGACGGCGGCGACAAGACCGCCAAGGCACGCCGGGTCGGCGAGCTCGTCGCCGAGCGCGCCAAGACCCAGGGCGTGGAGCTCGCCGTGTTCGACCGCGGCGGCAACAAGTACCACGGGCGGGTTGCGGCGGTGGCCGATGGTGCCCGCGAGGGTGGTCTGACCCTGTGACCACGCAGACCGAACGAGAGCAGAGGAACATCTGATGGCTGCACCGCAGCGAAGCAGGACCGGCTCTGGTCCCGCCACGGGCACCGGGGCAGGCGCCGCCGGGACGGGTGAGGGCGGCAAGGGCCGCGGCGACGGCCGCCGCAACGACCGTCGCGACAACCGTCGCGGGGCCGAGGAGAAGAGCCAGTACATCGAGCGCGTGGTGACGATCAACCGCGTGTCCAAGGTCGTCAAGGGTGGTCGCCGCTTCAGCTTCACCGCGCTGGTCGTGGTGGGCGACGGCGACGGCACCGTCGGCGTGGGTTACGGCAAGGCCAAGGAGGTGCCCGCGGCGATCGCCAAGGGCGTCGAGGAGGCCAAGAAGAACTTCTTCCGCGTTCCCCGCGTCCAGCGGACCATCCCGCACGCCGTGACCGGCGAGGCCTCGGCCGGAGTCGTCTTCCTCCGTCCCGCGTCCCCGGGTACCGGTGTCATCGCCGGCGGGCCCGTGCGCGCCGTCCTCGACTGCGCCGGGATCCACGACGTCCTCAGCAAGTCCCTCGGCTCCACGAACGCGATCAACATCGTGCACGGGACCGTGGCGGCGCTGAAGATGCTGGAGCAGCCGGAGGCCGTGGCCGCCCGCCGTGGCCTGCCCCTGGAGCACGTGGCCCCGGCCGCGCTGCTGCGGGCGCGCGCCGAGGGCGAGGCCAAGGACCGCGAGGTCAAGGCCACCGCGACCGCCGGGGCAGGTGCATGATGGCGAAGCTCAAGGTGACCCAGACCAAGTCCGTCATCGGCGGCAAGCAGAACCAGCGTGACACGCTGCGTTCGCTGGGCCTCAAGCGCATCAGCCACACCGTGGTGCGCGAGGACAACCCCGAGACGCGCGGCATGATCACGACGGTGGCGCACCTCGTCACCGTCGAGGAGGTCGACTGACCATGGCTGACAGCACGAAGACCAACGAGACCGCGGCGTCCGCCCCGGTGCTCCGGGTCCACCACCTGCGTCCGGCCCCCGGCGCCAAGTCCACCAAGATCCGCGTGGGTCGTGGTGAGGGCGGCAAGAGGGGCAAGACCGCGGGCCGCGGCACCAAGGGCACCAAGGCCCGCTACCAGGTGCCGGAGCGCTTCGAGGGTGGGCAGATGCCGCTGCACATGCGGCTGCCCAAGCTCCGCGGCTTCAAGAACCCGGCGCGGGTCGAGTACCAGGTGGTCAACCTGGAGAAGCTCGGCGCGCTGTACCCCGAGGGTGGCTCCGTCACCGTCGAGGACCTCGTGGCCAAGGGCGCGGTGCGCTCCGGCCAGCTGGTGAAGGTCCTCGGCAGCGGTGAGCTCGGCGTCAAGCTCGAGGTCGCCGTCGACGCGTGGTCCGCGTCGGCGAAGTCGAAGATCGAGGCCGCCGGCGGGGCAATCTCCGCCAGGTGAGTCCGTGCGCGGGCGGTCCGGCTGATGCCGGGCCGCCCGCGTCGTCGTCCCCGCGCGCGTGCGCGCCCCGCCCGAGCCGCCCCCCCCGCGGCGGAGCCGGGCGGCGGCGCAACCAGGGTAGTCTGACCGGCGGCCCGTGCGGCGCCCCGCACGCCCGAGCCGGCCCCGCCCCCGTGTACAGGGGCCCGAAGTACCAGGAGGACCATTGCTCAGCGCATTCGCCCAGGCGTTCCGCACGCCTGACCTGCGGCGCAAGCTGCTGTTCACGTTGGGCATCATGGCCCTCTTCCGGCTGGGGACGTTCGTCCCCGCCCCGGGCGTCTCCTACGCCAACGTCCAGCAGTGCCTCGCCTCGGCCGGCACCGGTGACCTCCTGGGGATGGTTAACCTCTTCAGCGGCGGCGCACTGCTGCAGCTGTCGGTCTTCGCGCTCGGGATCATGCCGTACATCACGGCGAGCATCATCATCCAGCTGATGCGCGTGGTCATCCCTCGCTTCGAGGACCTCCACAAGGAGGGCCAGGCCGGGCAGTCGAAGCTGACGCAGTACACCCGCTACCTGACGATCTTCCTGGCGGTCCTGCAGTCCGCCGTCATCGTCACGGTCGCGAACAACGGGCTCTTCCCGGGCTGCGCCACGCCGCCGATCCCGAACGACTCCCCGCTCAGCCTCCTCATCACGATCGTCGCCATGACGGCCGGCACCGGCCTCGTCATGTGGCTCGGCGAGCTCATCACCGAGCGCGGCGTCGGCAACGGCATGTCGCTGCTGATCTTCACGTCGATCGCGGCGAGCTTCCCGTCGGCCATGTTCTCCATCGCCGGGGGCGCCGGCGGGGTGGCGAAGTTCCTCATCATCCTGGGCCTCGTCCTGGTGATCACGCTACTCGTCGTCTTCGTCGAGCAGTCGACGCGGCGCATCCCCGTCCAGTACGCCAAGCGCATGGTCGGGCGCCGGATGTACGGCGGGTCCTCCACGTACATCCCGATCAAGATCAACATGGCCGGCGTCATCCCGGTGATCTTCGCGTCCTCGCTGCTCGCGCTGCCCACCCTGGCGGCCCAGTTCGGCGACCAGTCGGCGAGCTGGGTGCAGTGGATCGTCACGCACGTCGCCAACCCGCAGTCCGCGATCTACATCACGATCTACGCGGTCCTCATCCTGTTCTTCGCGTACTTCTACACGTCGATCACGTTCGACCCCGACGAGGTCGCGGACAACATGAAGCGGTACGGCGGGTTCATCCCCGGCATCCGAGCCGGGCGGCCCACCGCCGAGTACCTGCGGTACGTCATCTCCCGGATCACCACCTCCGGCGCCATCTACCTGGCGGTCGTGGCCCTGATCCCCACGATCGTCTTCGCCCAGATGAACATCACGCAGCTGGCCTTCGGCGGCACCTCGATCCTCATCGTCGTCGGCGTCGGTCTCCAGACCGTCAAGGAGATCGACTCCCAGCTCCAGCAGCGTCACTACGAAGGGTTCTTGCGATGAGCGCACGACTCGTCCTCCTCGGTCCGCCCGGGGCCGGCAAGGGCACCCAGGCCGCCCGGCTCTCGGACCGCCTCGGCATCCCCGCGATCTCCACGGGCGACATCTTCCGCGCCAACGTGGCCGAGCAGACCGAGCTGGGCAAGCGCGCGCAGCGCTACATGGACGCGGGGGAGTACGTCCCCGACGAGGTCACCAACGCCATGGTCCGCGACCGCCTCGCGCAGCCGGACGCCGCCGACGGCTTCCTGCTCGACGGCTACCCCCGCACGGCGGACCAGGTCGACGAGCTCGAGGGCATGCTGAGCGCCGACGGCCAGCGCCTCCACGCCGTCGTCGAGCTCACGGCCGACACCGACGAGGTCGTCACCCGTCTCCTCAAGCGGGCCGAGGAGCAGGGGCGCCCCGACGACACCGAGGTGGTCATCCGCCGTCGCCTCGAGGTCTACGCCGAGCAGACCGCGCCGCTCGCGGCCACCTACGCCGCCCGCGGGCTGCTCGTGCAGGTCGACGGGATCGGCGGCCTCGACGAGGTCACCGAGCGCATCATGACCGCGCTCGCCCCCCACCTGAACTGAGAACCACAGCCCCCGCCGGCGCAGCCCGAGGTCTCGGGCTGCGCCGTCGTCGTCGGCCCACCCGCGCGGGCCGGGCGCACATCACCTCGAGGAGAGCCATGTTCGGCCGCGAGAAGATCGAGTACAAGACGCCGGAGCAGGTCCGGGCGATGCGCCGGGCCGGCCTCGTCGTCGCCGACATCCACGCGGCGCTGCGCGAGGCCGTCGCGCCGGGCATGACGACGGCGGACCTCGACGCCGTCTCCGCCGGCGTCATCGAGCGGGCGGGGGCGACCTCCAACTTCCTGGGCTACAACGGCTTCCCCGCCACGGCCTGCATCTCCGTCAACGAGGTCATCGTCCACGGCATCCCCGGGGACAGGGTGATCCGAGAGGGTGACGTCGTCTCCTTCGACTGCGGGGCCGTCGTCGCGGGCTGGCACGGCGACGCCGCGTTCTCGCTCGTGGTGGGGCAGGGCACCGAGGCGGACCAGGCGCTCGTCGACGTCACCGAGCGCGCCATGTGGGCCGGCATCGCCGCGCTCGCCACGGGCACCCACGTGGGCGCGGTCGGCCACGCCGTCGAGGACGTGGTCGAGGACGCCGCCACGGCGGGCGTGCGGCTCGGCATCGTCGAGGAGTACGTCGGCCACGGCATCGGCACCGCCATGCACCAGCCGCCCGAGGTGCTCAACTACCGGGCGCGGGACAAGGGACCGCGGCTCCGGCCGGGCATGTGCCTGTGCGTCGAGCCCATGCTCACCGCCGGCAGCCCGGACAACGTGGTCCTCGAGGACGACTGGACCGTCATCACCCTGGACGGCTCCCGCGCGGCGCACTTCGAGCACACCGTCGCGCTGGGGGAGGGCGGGATCTGGGTCCTCACGGCGCCCGACGGCGGAGCCGAGAGGCTCGCGGAGCTCGGCGTCCGGGTGAGCCCGCTCGACTGAGCGAGGACGGGCGGGCTCACCCTCTCCTGCGGGTGACCGTCTACCTCACCCTGGGCGAGTCCCCGGAGCGCGCTCTCGCCCCACGTCCCTCACCCGGCTCATCCCGGGGCTTTCAGGCGCTGATCATCCCTGCGGGCCCGCCCGCGAGCGGCATCGCCCTGGTTGCCTAGAACGACGACCGGAGGAGATGGCGGGCATCGGCGCCCGTGCAGATCCCCGGACCATCGGTCTGGGAGGGAACTCGTGCGCAGCATGTCGACAGGTGCCTCAGCACTCGTCGACGCGCGCCGCGCGGCAGGGGCGGCGACATGGCCGTCACGGTAGGGCGCCAGGAGACCCTCAGCCGCGCGCCCGGGGTGCGGCGGCGGGTGCTGCGCGTCGGCCTCGGCACGCTCGCGGGCCCGGCGGCGCGGGCCGGCCGGCCGTGGCGCTCGGCGGCGCGCGCCTACCAGGTCGCGGCAGTGGGGCTGGACGCGGTGCTCGCGGTCGTCGCCGTGGCCGTCGTGTGCGCCGGCGTGCTCGAGATGGCGGCGCTGGTTCCCGTGGCCGCGGCGACCGCCGCCGTCCTCGTCGCCCTCATCGCGTTCCACCGCGGGTATGCGACCGCCGCGGCCGGCTCGGGGCCGGGCGAGCTCGCCGCGATCTTCCGCGCCGGGGTGATCCTGGCGGCCCTCGTCCTCGCCGTGGCCTACCTCACGGAGGCCGCGCTGCCCCGGCCGCTGCTCCTGGGCGCCCTGCCCGTCACCCTCGGGGCCATCGCCGCGGGCCGGCTCGCGCAGCGCGCCGCGCTGCGGAGGGCGCGGCGCCGCGGGCGCCTGCTCCGGCCCACGATCGTGGTGGGGGACGGCGAGCGCCTCGGGCCGTTGCTGGCGGAGCTGCGTGAGAGCGCCCAGCACGGCTACGCGCCGATCGGCGTCTGCTCCCCGGCGCCCGCGGAGGGCCTCGGCGTCCCGCTCCTGGGCACCGTCGCCGACGTGCCCCGGATCGTGCGGGAGACGGGCGCGGAGGCGGTCGTCGTGTCCGCGGCGTGCCTGGACGCGGCCGCGCTGCGGCAGCTGTCCTGGGCGCTGGAGGACTGCGACGTGCAGTACCTGGTCGCGCCCAACCTCCTCGACGTGGGGATGTCCCGCATCTGCGTGCAGCCCGCCGCCGGCATGCCTCTGCTCGGCGTCCGGGTCGGGGCGCCGCGGCGGCGGCTGCTGGCCAAGGCGGTCATCGACCGGCTCGCCGGCGCGCTCCTCCTGCTGTGCGCCGGTGTGGTGCTCGTCCCGGCCGCCCTCGCGGTGCGGCTGACGTCGCCCGGGCCGGCGTTCTACCGCCAGACCCGGGTGGGGGCGCACGGGCGCCGGTTCACCATGTACAAGCTGCGCAGCATGACGACGGATGCGGACCGGCGCCTGGCCGACCTCGCCCAGCACAGCGACGGGAACGGCACCCTGTTCAAGATGCGCCAGGACCCCAGGGTCACGCCGCTGGGCCGGGTCCTGCGCCGGTACTCCATCGACGAGCTGCCCCAGCTGTGGAACGTGGTGCGCGGAGACATGTCGCTCGTGGGCCCGCGGCCCCCGCTCCCGGAGGAGACCGCGACCTACGACGGCACCGCCCTCCGGCGTCTGCGGGTCAGGCCCGGGCTGACCGGGCTGTGGCAGGTCAGCGGTCGCTCCGACCTGAGCTGGGAGCAGTCTGTCCGCCTCGACCTGCGCTACGTGGACAACTGGACCGTGCCGATGGACGTGTCCATCCTCGGCCGCACCGTCGGCGCCGTCTTCGGCGGCCGCGGTGCCTACTGACCCCGCTTCGGCGAGCGCCTGCACGGGCCCCGGCCCCCGCAGAGAAGGAGAGGCCCCCTGACAGCATCCGGCCCGAGCACCGTCTCCCCCGACCGACGTCGGTGACACCCCGCACCATGCCCCCTCACCCCACAACATTGGGGCATCGTTCCGCCCGGACAGGTGACGACCATCACCTAGTGTGGGCTCCCTGGAGCGGAGTCCTTGGTCGAGCTGACCTGGGCCCGGGCGGACGGCGGGCTCTCATCGGGTCGGAAGTGAGGGATGATGGGCGAGGCAGCACCGTCGGTCGTTCTCGGGCGTCCCCGCGCACCGCGGGGCGTCGTCGTGGAGCAGGAGCTCGTCGACCTCCTCGCCATCCGGTCGCCGCTGACGGTGGTTCGCGGACCCCGCGGCTACGGCAAGACCACCCTCGTGGACGCGTGGCTCTCCCGGCTCGCAGGCGACCGGGACCAGGAGGTCGTGTACCTGCGGCTGACGCAGGCGTGCAACGACGGCCCCACCTTCTGGGACGGGCTGGCCCGGGCGCTGTCTGCGGCGGGCGTGATCGAGCTGCCGGACGGGGCCGACCCCCATCACGAGGCGGTGCGTCAGCTCGCCGCCCGGACCGAGCCGCTCACCCTGGTGATCGACGACTACCACCACGCCGGGCGCCGCGATGTCGCGGCCGACATCGACGACGAGCTCGTCGAGCTGGTGCGGCAGAACGACCAGCTCTACCTCGTGGTCGCGACCCGGGCGATCCGGGTGCTGGAGACCACGGGCTCGCTCTCGATCGACGTCACCATCATCTCCCCCCAGGAGCTGCGGCTGAGCCCCGGCGGGGTCGCCGCGCTCGCCGCGCGCACCGGCGTCCCGATCGGGGACGCCCAGGCCGCGCGGCTGTCCGTGGGCTTCGGGGGCTGGCCCGCCGCGATCCGCGACGTCCTGGTGCGCTCGCGCCGGGACGGCGGGCACATCAACCTGGCGCTCGCCGACCAGTACATCGCCAGCATGGTCCGCGACCTGCGCCACGAGGCGGTGCGGACCTTCATGCTGCGCACCGCGGTGCCCGAGGAGTTCGACGCGGAGCTCGCCCAGCTGGTCGCGCCGAGCGAGAAGGTGCTCGCCATCCTGCGCAACGTCCGCTCCCAGGGCCTGCTCCACGAGGAGATCCGGGACGAGCGGCGGGTCTACTCCTACGCCCCTCTCGTGCGCCAGGCCCTGGTCCGCGTGCTGACCGAGAGCCGGCCGCAGCAGCTGCGCGAGGTCCACAGCACGCTGATGGACTGGCACGTGAAGACCGGCGACCACGTGCGCGCCATCGTCCACGCCATCCACGCGGGCGACTGGGCCACCGTCGAGCTGCTCATGGAGCAGCACTGGCCGCACCTGATCACCCAGGAGCCGTGGGCGCTGGTCGCGGCGGCCCAGCTCATCCCGCCGGAGATCGCCGCGGCGCACCCGCGCCTGCGGGTCGCCCGCGACGAGCTCGCCCAGGCGCTGCCGCCCGGCACGGCGGGGCCCGGCGTGCCGCCGTGGCCGACGGGCGACCTGCGCGGCATCACCGCCGAGCTCCAGCTCCAGCGCCGGGGCGCCACGCCCGGGGGGACGACGCTCGCCCTGCTGCAGTGGGGCGTGGCCGCAGTGCTGGCCGGTGACCTGGCGACAGCCCTGTACGCCTTCGGCCGCACCCGCGACCACGGCCAGGCCGCCGGGGACGACGCGGCGCTCGTCCCGGCCACCGCCGGCCTGGCCCTGACCCACGCGCTGCTCGGCGACGTCGAGATCGCCCGGGGCTGGCTCGCCGACGCCGCCGTCGCCGACGTGGACGCGGCGCCGGAGGGCCAGGACCTGGCCGGCGTCGGTGTCCGGATCGCCCGCGCCCTCGTCGCGCTCGACGGGCTCGACGAGGATGTCGACGACGCGGTCCTGGCGATGGGGGAGCGCCACCGCCGGGACGAGATCTGGGCGCTGACCGTCTACATCCGCGCCCTGCACGCCGGGATGTCCCGCGAGCCCGGGGAGGTGGCGCGCTGGGCGGCCAACCTGCGGGCGGCGCGCCACTACCTGCCCCGGGGCGGCCTCGCCGAGATGCTTGTGCGCTCCGGCCTCGTCGAGACGCTGACCGTGGGCGGGATGCTGGTGGCCGCCCGGCAGGCCGCCGAGGACATGCAGCCCTCGGTCGTGAGCTTCGCGACCCTGGCCCGCCTCAGCCTGGCCGACGGCGACCCCGCGCGGGCCGTCGCGCACGCCCGCACGGGGCTGGCGCACCCCCGCCTGACGCAGCGCTCGGCCATGGAGTGCCACCTGGTGCTCGCGGGGGCGCACCACGCGCTGGGGGAGCGCGTCGCCGCCCGGCGCGCGTTCGACCAGGCCATCGAGTCCGCCTACGGCTCCGGCCAGCGCCGGCCGCTGCTGGCGATGCGGCACTCCACCTTCCTGCAGCTCGCGGCCGGTGACCGCGGCGTCCTCGACCTGTGGCCCGCCCGGCTGACCCCGTCCACCGAGGAGGGCCCCGCCGTCGCCGCCGCACGCCCCGCCGAGCCGCTGAGCAGGCGCGAGCGGCAGGTCCTCGACTCCCTGGCGCGCAACGCCGGCGCGGTGGGCATCGCGCGGGAGCTGGGGCTGTCGGTGAACACCGTCAAGACCCACCTGCGCGCGGTCTACCGCAAGCTCGGCGTGGGCAGCCGTGACGAGGCGCTGGTCGCGGCCTCCACGCCCCGCAGCGCCGCCCTGCCCGGGATCGTCACCTGGGCGCAGGGCTGAGGTGGATGCCTGTGCCCAGCGCCGCGCACGCCTCCCTCGCCGGTGACGGCGCCGGCCTGCCCCGGGTGCCCGCAGCCTTCACGCCCACCCCGCGGGTGCAGGAGCTGCTCGGCGGGCTCCCGAGCGTGGTCGTGCTGCGCGCGCCGCGCGGCTTCGGCAAGTCCAGCACCGTGGCGCACTGGCTGCGGCGCACCGATCTGCCGGACCACGACGTCGTCTGGGTGACCGTGCCGCCGCGGCCGATCTCACGGGCCGAGCTCTGGGCCGCGGTCCACCTCGCGATGGTCCGGGCGGGGTTCGACGATCCCGGCGCCGAGGGCTGGGACCGGGTCGTGCGGGGCGCACGGGCGGGGCGGCGGCGCCTGGTGCTCGTGATCGACGGCCTCGACCAGGTCGGCGACCGCGAGGTCGACGAGGAGCTCGTGACCCTCGGCCAGACCCACCAGGAGCTGCACCTCGCCCTCCTCATGCGCGCCCGCCGCCCGGTGGAGACGCTCGCCCGGGTCGCCCTGGACACTGTGGTGCTGCGACGCGAGGACCTGGTGCTGGAGAGCGGGCAGGTCGCCGATCTCGCGCGGGCCATCGGCCGCCCGGTGAGCGCCGCCGAGGCGCGCCGGCTCACCGACGGCCTCGGCGGATGGGCCGGCCTCGTCCGCGCCGCCCTCCTGACCTCCGAGCCCGGCCCCGACGGCGTCCTCGCCCTGGAGATGGCAAGCCTCGCCGACTACCTGCGCCTCGTGCTCCAGGACGGCGCGATGACCGCCGCCGCGCCGGCGGTCACCGCCCTGGCTGTCCCCGACCACGTGACCCCCGAGCTCGCCGGCCGGCTCGCGGGGGCGGGGGCGCTCGCCGGCGCGGTCAGCCGGGCCCGGGAGGCCGGCCTGCTGCCCGAGCACGGCGGGGACGGGCCGGACGCGGTCGCCTACCCCGCCATCGTGCGCGAGCTGCTCCTGCGGATCTTGCGGGAGGACGAGCCGGACCGGTACCGCATGCTCAACCGCGTCACGATGGAGCACTGCCTGCGCGCCGGCGAACCGCTCGCGGCCCTGACCCACGCGGTACGCACGCAGGACCCCCGCGCCGTGGTCGCCGTCCTCGAGAGCGCCTGGCCGCAGCTGCTGGCGCACCCCGAACCCGTCCGCGAGGCGCTCACGCTCGTTCCGGCCGAGCTGCTCGCCGCCAGCGCCAGGGGCCGCGTGGCCCGCGACCACATCCTGCCCGCCGAGGTGCCGCGGTCCTTCCGCCTGGCGCTGGTCAGCGGGCTCAGGCACGGCGACTACGTGCCCGGGGCGGACGCCGCGCCGGCGCCCGGGCCGGGACCGGTCCGAGCGCCCGGGCCGGGACCGGGGGCGCACGCCGGGCCGGATGACGACCACGTGCACCAGCACCTCCTCCTCCTCGGCGCGACGCGGCTGCTCGAGGCCGACGTCGTCCGGGCCGCGCACGCCTTCACGGACGCCGGGCTGTGCGCGCAGGCGAGCGGTGACCGGTCCGCGACGGCGCAGGCCCACGGCGGCCTGGCGCTGAGCCTCGCCTTCCTCGGGCACCCGGACGCGGCCCGCAGGTACCTCGGCGAGCTGCCCGGGCCGGACGCACCCGGGCTCGCGCAGGTGGCCGCCCGGGTGGTCCCGGCCCTCCTCGCGCTGGACGGGCTCGACCCCCACACCGCCGACCTGGAGCTCGACCTGCCCGCGGACCTGGCGGGGCTCGAGGCCACCTCCCTCTACGTCCGCGCCGGGCGGGCGCTGCACGCCGGGGGCAGTGAGGAGATGCTGGGCCGCCTCGAGCGGTTCCACCGGGGCCCGGCGGGCGGCTCCGCGCTGGCGGAGAACCTCGTCGTCGCGGCGCTCGTGGACCTCTACCTCGCGACCGACCAGGCGGACCGCGCCCGGTCGCTGCTCGGCTCCGTCCCGGCGGCCGTCGCGGACCGGTCGGTCTGGCTGCGGGCCGCACGCGCGCGGGTGGCGCTCTACGCCGGGGACCACGAGCTCGCGCTCGAGCTCGGCGGCCGCAGCGCCGAGATGGCGGCCCTGCGCCCCCGGGCCGCGCTGGGCCTCAGCCTGGTCCGCGCCGTCGCCGCCCATCGTGCGGGGCACCAGCTCGTCGCCATGGAGGCGCTCGAGCTCGCCACCTCCCTGGCGCTGAGCAGCGGCAACGTGCGCGCCTTCGTCCTGGTGCCGCGCGACGACCTCGAGGCGGTCGCGGCGGCCGTGCCGGCCGCCCGGGCGCTGCTGGTCCGCCCCGAGCTCGCCGCGTCCCCGCCGCTGCCGGCGCCGCACCGGGCCGTGCGGCTCAGCCGCAGCGAGCTGCGCGTGCTCGGCGAGCTGGCCTCGGGCCGGCCCGTCACGCACGTCGCGCGCCGGCTCTACGTCTCGGAGAGCACCATCAAGACCCAGGTGCGCAGCATCTACCGCAAGCTGGGCGTCCACTCGCGCGCCGACGCCCTGAGCCGGGCGAGGTCGCTGGGCATCCTCGCCCCCGACGCCCCGGAGTGACCGCCCCGCACCGCGCCCGGGTGAGACCGATCACCCCGGCCGCGGTTCCGTGGCGGGCGAGGATGCCGTAGGATTGTCCGCTGGGCATGGCATCACCGTGTCGGCGTGCGCCCGCACGACGGCCCGGGCCGGCACCAACCATCAGATCAACCTACGTTAGCGGGGGACATGGCGAAGAAGGACGGCGTCATCGAGATCGAGGGCAGCGTTGTCGAGGCCCTCCCGAACGCGATGTTCCGTGTGGAGCTGAGCAACGGCCACAAGGTTCTCGCGCACATCTCGGGCAAGATGCGCCAGCACTACATCCGGATCCTCCCCGAGGACCGGGTGGTCGTCGAGTTGAGCCCTTACGACCTCACCCGGGGTCGGATCGTCTACCGCTACAAGTAACCACCACGAACATGCGCCGTCGTGCTGACCCGGGTGGGTCGCGCATGCGCGGCGGCGGAGGAAACATGAAGGTCAAGCCCAGCGTCAAGAAGATCTGCGACAAGTGCAAGGTCATTCGTCGTCACGGCCGAGTCATGGTCATCTGCGAGAACCTGCGCCACAAGCAGCGCCAGGGCTGAGCCCAGGCATCCGCTGAGGGTCCGCCCTCGGCACAGCGCACCACCAGCGTCGCCGCCCAGGCGTCGGCGCCACCCTCGGCTCGGAGGCCGGGGCCCGCAGCAGCGGGAGGGCGGTGCTTCAGACCTCCGACCCCACAACAGGAGTCAAAGTTGGCACGTCTTTCTGGCGTCGACCTCCCCCGCGAGAAGCGGCTCGAGATCGCGCTCACCTACATCTACGGCGTCGGCCGCACCCGCGCCAAGGAAACTCTCGAGGCCACCGGGATCAGCCCTGACCTGCGCGTCAAGGACATGACCGACTCGGACCTCGTCACGCTGCGCGACTACATCGAGGGCAACTTCAAGGTCGAGGGTGACCTCCGCCGCGAGGTCGCCGCGGACATCCGCCGCAAGGTGGAGATCGGCTGCTACCAGGGTCTGCGCCACCGTCGTGGCCTGCCCGTCCACGGCCAGCGCACCAAGACCAACGCGCGCACCCGCAAGGGCCCCAAGCGCACCGTCGCCGGCAAGAAGAAGGCCGGCAAGAAGTAGTCCGCGCCCCCGCCGCCGCACGGCGCCGGCGGCGGGGACCGGTCCGACGACCTCACACCCTGGAGAAGAAAGCGCATATGCCTCCCAAGACCCGTACGGCGACCGCGGCACGCAAGCCGCGCCGCAAGGAGCGGAAGAACGTCTCCCACGGCCACGCCTACATCAAGAGCACCTTCAACAACACGATCGTCTCGATCACGGACCCGACCGGCGCCGTGATCGCCTGGGCCTCCTCCGGCCAGGTCGGCTTCAAGGGCTCGCGCAAGTCGACGCCCTTCGCCGCGCAGCTCGCGGCCGAGGCCGCCGCCCGCCGCGCCCAGGAGCACGGCATGAAGAAGGTCGACGTCTTCGTCAAGGGTCCCGGCTCCGGCCGCGAGACCGCGATCCGCTCCCTGCAGGCCACCGGCCTCGAGGTCGGCTCGATCCAGGACGTCACCCCCCAGGCGCACAACGGCTGCCGCCCGCCCAAGCGTCGCCGCGTCTGAGCTGCGGCACAGGGGATGCGCGCACCGCGGTGCGCGCATCCCGCCGTGCTGCGTGTGCACCACCCCTGCCGGACGGACAGAGGACCGGCAGGTCCTGCCATGGCGTCATATAGCGGACGCCAGCTGAAAGGAACACCACCGTGCTTATCGCACAGCGCCCCACGCTGACCGAAGAGGTTGTCTCCGACTACCGCTCCCGGTTCGTCATCGAGCCGCTCGAGCCCGGCTTCGGGTACACCCTCGGCAACTCCCTGCGCCGGACCCTGCTCTCGTCCATCCCGGGCGCGGCGGTCACGTCGATCCGGATCGACGGCGTGCTCCACGAGTTCTCGACCGTTCCCGGTGTCAAGGAAGACGTCACCGAGATCATCCTGAACATCAAGAACGTCGTCGTCTCCTCGGAGAACGACGAGCCGGTCGTGATGTACCTGCGCAAGCAGGGCCCGGGTGTCGTCACCGCCGGTGACATCACCCCGCCCGCGGGCGTGGAGGTCCACAACCCGGACCTGCACATCGCCACCATCAACGCCAAGGGCAAGCTCGAGGTCGAGCTGACGGTCGAGCGTGGCCGCGGCTACGTCTCCGCCGTCCAGAACAAGAGCTCGGACGCCGAGATCGGTCGCATCCCGATCGACTCGATCTACTCCCCGGTGCTGAAGGTCACGTACAAGGTCGAGGCGACCCGTGTGGAGCAGCGCACGGACTTCGACAAGCTGGTCGTGGACGTCGAGACCAAGAACGCGATCTCGCCGCGTGACGCCATCGCGTCGGCGGGCAAGACGCTCGTGGAGCTCTTCGGCCTGGCCCGTGAGCTCAACGTCGAGGCGGAGGGCATCGAGATCGGCCCGTCCCCGACGGACGCCGCCCTCGCCCAGGACCTGGCGATGCCCATCGAGGACCTGGGGCTCCTCTCGCGCTCGTACAACTGCCTCAAGCGTGAGGGCATCCACTCCGTGGGCGAGCTCGTCGCCCGCAGCGAGGCCGACCTCCTGGACATCCGCAACTTCGGCGCCAAGTCGATCGGCGAGATCAAGGAGAAGCTGTCCGGCCTGGGCCTCGGCCTCAAGGACAGCCCGGCGGACTTCGACCTCTCGGCGCACGTCGGTGCCGAGGAGGACGACGAGGAAGCTTACGGCGACATCCAGTTCAGCGACGAGCAGCCCAGCTGACCTGCTGGCCCGACATATCTACTAGGAGTAACCATGCCTACACCCGCAAAGGGTGCCCGTCTGGGCGGCAGCGCTGCGCACGAGCGGCTCATGCTGGCCAACCTGGCCACCGCACTGTTCGAGCACAAGAAGATCACCACCACGGAGCACCGCGCCCGGCGCCTGCGCCCGGTGGCCGAGAAGCTCATCACGCTCGCGAAGCGCGGTGACCTCTCCGCGCGCCGCCGCGTCCTGGCGACCCTGAGCCGCAAGGACATCGTCGCCGAGCTCTTCGAGCAGACGGCGCCGAAGTTCGCCGACCGCAACGGCGGCTACACGCGCATCACCAAGGTCGCCAACCGCAAGGGCGACAACGCCCCCATGGCGGTCATCGAGCTCGTGCTCGAGCCCGTGAGCCCGAAGCAGGCGACCGTGCGCGAGGCTGAGAAGGCCACCGAGCGCGCCGCCAAGGCGTCGGCTCCGGTCGAGGCGCCCGTGGCCGACGAGGCCCCCGCGGCCGACGCAGAGGCCCCCGAGGCTGAGGCCCCCGCGGCCGACGCCGCCGAGACCGAGGCCGTCGAGGCTGAGGCCCCCGCGGCCGACGCCGCCGAGGCCCCCGCCGCCGAGAAGGCGGAGGACAAGGAGGCCTGAGCCTCCCTGCCCACGCTCGCGTGAAGGGCCCGGACCGCCTGGTCCGGGCCCTTCGCGCACCCCCGGGAAGCCGTTCGCCAGAGCCGGGCCGCGCCCTACGCTGGCGCCGTGAGCTCATCAGCGGGTGCCATGACGACGGGCACGCCGACCGTCCTGCTCGTGCACGGGATCCGGGCGTCGTCGTCGATGTGGCGGCGTCAGGTCGACGCCCTCCGGGCGGCCGGCGTGCCCGCCGTCGCGCCGGACATGCCCGGGCACGGCAGCCGTGCCGGCGAACCGTTCACCGTCGACGGCGCGCTCGCGACCATCGAGGAGGTCGCCCGCCGTGTGGCGGCACCCGTGGTGGTCGCTGGCATGTCCATGGGCGGCTACCTCGCCCTGCACTGGGCCGCCCACACCCGGCGGCGGCCGGCCGCGGTGCTCGCGGCGTCGTGCAGCACCCAGCCGCAGGGGCTGCCGCTGTGGGCCTACCGGCGCCTCGCCCGCGCCATCGGCCGCCTCCCCGAC
Organism: Georgenia sp. SYP-B2076; assembly: GCF_003991205.1. Lineage (GTDB taxonomy): Bacteria > Actinomycetota > Actinomycetes > Actinomycetales > Actinomycetaceae > Georgenia. Next base: position 183,444 of record NZ_RXOZ01000037.1, read on the forward strand.
GCCGGCGCCGGCCTGAGCGACGCGCTGGCGCGGCGCTTCCTGCCCGCGGACGCCCTCGCCGACGTGCTGGCCGGCGGGACGAACGTGGGCGTCATGGACCACGTCCTCGCGGGCATGGCCGGTGTTGACACGCTGGCGGACCTGCGCGCGATCGAGGCGCCCGTCTGGCTGGTCAACGGCCGCTGGGACCACTTCCGCGGCCACGAGCGCCGGTTCCTGCGTCAGTGTGCCGACGGGCGCCTCGTCGTCGTCCCGGGCGCCACCCACCTCGTCTCCCTCGTGCGGCCGGTCGCCTTCAACCGCGTCCTGCTGGACCTCGTCGAGGAGGTCCGCGCAGGCGGCGGTGGGCGGGACGGAGTCCGCACCGGCGGCGGCGGGCGGGACGGGGTCAGTGCCGGGGCGGGTGCGGGCCCGGCGGCAGCGCGTACGGCGTGACGACCGCACGCCGGCGGCCGCCCTCGCCGTACGTGATGGTCCGCACCTCCACGGCGTACAGCTCGGAGAGCGCGTCGTCGGTGAGCAGCGCGGCGGCGGCGCCGGTGCGCACGTCGCCCGCGCCCATCATCAGGACGGCGGAGTCGGCGAGGGACAGGGCGTGGTCGGGGTGGTGCGTGGTGAGCAGCACCGCCATGCCGTCCGCGACCAGCCGGCGCAGCAGCACCAGGATCCGGGCCTGGTTGTGCAGGTCCAGCCCGGTCGAGGGCTCGTCGAGCACGAGGGTCGGGCACTGGGAGGCCAGCGCGCGGGCGATCAGCACGAGCTGCTGCTCACCGCCGCTGAGCGTGGGGAACGCCCGGTCCCACAGGTGCGAGATCCCCACCCGGTCCATCGCGGCGAGCGCCGCGGCCCGGTCCGCGCGGCCGGGGGTCGAGAACATCCCGATGAGGCGCGTGCGTCCCATCACGACCATGTCGAGGGCGTCGTAGGCGAACGCGCCGCCCCGCGCCTGCGGGACGTACCCGACGGCGCCGTCGGTGGCGACGGTGCCCTCGCGCGGGGCCAGGAGCCCGGCGGCGCAGCGCACGAGCGTCGTCTTGCCCCGGCCGTTGGGCCCGAGCACGGCCGTGACGGATCCCGGTGCCACCCGGAAGCTCACCTCCCGGAAGAGCCAGCCTCCGCGCGGGTAGCGGAAGCCGAGGCGGTCGACCTCAAGCACTGTCCCAGATCCTGTCCCGGTTGCGGCGCAGCAGCACGAAGAAGGCCGGCGCCCCGACCAGCGCCGTGATGACCCCGAGCGGGATCTCCGCGGCCGTGGCCGTCCGCGCCAGGGTGTCGACGGCGATGAGATAGGCGCCGCCCGTGAGGAACGAGACCGGCAGCAGCACCCGGTGGTCCGGCCCCACCCACATCCGTGCCAGGTGCGGGACCACCAGCCCGACCCACGCCACGACGCCGCTGACCGCGACGCCCCCCGCGACGATGAGCGCGGCGGCGACGAGCACGACCCACCTCATGCGGCCCGGCCGCAGCCCGAGCGCGGCGGCCTCCTCGTCCCCGAGGGACAGCACGTTGATGCGCCACCGCACGGCCACGAGGACCACCGTGCCCGCGAGGATCGGCACGACGGCGACCGCGAGCGTGGCGTAGGTGGCCGTGGCGACGCTGCCCAGCAGCCAGAACACGATCGCCGGCAGGGTCGTGTACGGGTCGGCGAGGTAGGTCAGCAGGGACACGAGGGCGGAGAAGAACGAGCCGGTCACCACCCCGCCGAGGACGACCATGAGCATCGAGGCGCCGCTGCGCCCGAGGGTGAGCAGGAACAGGAGGGTCAGGGCCCCGAGACCGAAGACGAACGCCCCTCCGACGAGGTACACGGTGCCCAGCCCGAGGAGCAGGGCGAGCGCCCCGCCGAACGACGCGCCCGCGGAGACCCCGATGATCTCCGGGCTGACGAGGGGGTTGCGGAAGGTCGCCTGCAGCGCGGCGCCGGCGATGCCCAGGCCGCCCCCGACGAGCAGGGCGAGCAGGATCCTCGGCAGGCGCACGAGCAGCACGATGTTCTGCTCGTTCCCGGCCGCGGGGCCGGCCGCCCCCAGCGCCCGGGCCGCCACGATCTGCGCGACGTCGGTCAGCGGGACCGGGAACCGGCCCACCGACAGCGCGACCAGGACCACCCCCACGAGGACCGCCGCCATGACGAGGACCGGGAGGGCGGCCCGCCGCTGGTCGTCGTCCGATCGCCGGCGCCGCACCGCCCGGCCCGGCGCCCGGGCGTGGTCATCGGGCATCGAACTGTCCGTAGCCCGCCGAGCCGCCGTTGACCTCGGACCACAGGATCCGGCCCAGGTCCGCGTCCGTGGGCCGGTAGCCGTAGAGGAAGCCGTAGGCGTCGCGGACGTCGTCCCGCAGGGGCCGGCCGTCGTCCCCGGGGAACACGATCCGGGAGAGCCAGCGCCACATCAGCGGGGACTCCTGGCCGGGCGGGTCCCACCGGTACCCGCCCAGCGGCACCTTGTAGACGCGCCGCGACCGCACCGCGGACACGGGGCCCCACACCGCGTCGCCGTAGACGTCGTCGGGCATCGCCTCGTCGAAGTTGCCGAGCAGCACGATGTCGGGGTCCCAGCCGAGCACCTGCTCGACGTCCACCCCCACCATGCCCGGGCCCCGGACGCCGGTGGGCCCGGACGCCGGGTTCTCGGCGCCGACCAGCCGGATGTAGAAGTCGTTGTAGGTCCTCGGCCCGGCCACCTTGAGGCCGGCGGAGAAGCGGTTGAAATACAGGACCTTGGGCGCGGCGCCGGCCACCTTCGCGGTGCGCGCCTTCACCTCCCGCAGCGCGGCGTCGCTGCGGGAGATCATCTCCTTCGCGCGGTCCGGCTTGCCGAGGATGGTCGCGAACAGGGTCGTCCAGGTGTCGAGGTCGTCCTGGGTCCCGTAGGTGACGCCGAGCACCTTCAGCCCCGCGTTCTCCAGGGGGGCGATGATGCCCGTCCCCTCGTCGGCCCACTGCACGACCACGTCGGGCCGGAGCGCGAGGATGCTCTCCACGTTGGGGGTGAAGTCCTGCCCGGCCACGTCGTGGGCGATCCCGGTGGCCCTGGGGAACATCGTGGCCATGATCCCGTCGCGGATCGCCGTAAAGGACGCCTCGTTCATGCCCACCAGGTGGTCGGCGGAGGCGTCGACCGCGATCGCGAGGGAGGCGGCCGGCATCGGCAGCGTGACGATCCTGGTGACGGGGCGGTCGAAGGTCAGCGTGGTGCCCCGCTGGTCCTGGACCGTGATCCCGCCGGCCGCGGTGGTCGCGGCGGGCTCCGCCCGCGACCCGCACGCCGAGAGGAGGCCGAGGCCCCCGAGCAGCGCGGCGCCCCTGAGGACCGAGCGCCGCGAGATCGCCGGCAGCTCGCCGAAGGCCGGGGGACTCATGCGAGCATCCCGGCCGGCCCGGCCTCCGCGGCGGCGTTGACGATGTCCAGGTGGCGCCTCGTGTAGTGGCGCAGCGCCCGGACCTGCCGCTCGGTCACCCGGTCGCAGACCCACTCCCAGTGCATGGCCACCCAGTCACCCGCCCGCAGCGGGGAGCTGAGCCCGAGGCCGCCGATCGCGCGCTCGACCGTCTCGAGCTCGGGCTCGCCGAAGCCGAGCCGGCGCCCGTCCCAGGTGAGGTGCCGGGACTCCACGGCGACCCGGTCGCCGTGGAGGTGGACGACCCTGCCCCAGCGGATCCGGCACATGTCGAGCACGGTCAGGGCCTGCCCGGCCCGCCGGTCGTCGCCCAGCAGGCCCGTCCACGGGTAGATGCAGAACACCGCGAAGCTGTGGTGCGGGACGCCCCCGGCGAGCACCCCGGCGGTGAGGTTGCCGAAGCGCGGGCCGGACCGGAACCGGAAGCGGTCCTCCATCGAGCTGCCGATCTTCGTCACGCCGACACGGTCCAGCCGGGGACTTCCGATCCAGTAGGCCTCGACGGCGCGCGGGTCGAGCGGGTCGGAGAGCCCCGTGGCCCCGGCGATGAGCTCGAGGTAGGGCCAGGCCCCGGCGAACTCGCGCGCCATGGCGCGCAGACCGCGGTCGTCGCCCCCGGTGCCGCTCTCGAAGAACGCCAGGTGGTCCGCCGGGCCGCAGTACCCGTGGTGGTTGGGCGGGAACGCGTACCGGGCGAACAGCACGGGGCCCGGCACGGCAGCGGACGGGGCCGTGGGCATGTCGCCCCTCACCCGTCCGCGTCCCGACCGCCGCCCATGAGCTCGAGCCCCTCCATGGCGCGGGCCGCTCGGCCGGGGTCGATGACCTCCATGGCGAAGCCCATGTGGATGAGCACCCAGTCGCCGGGGCGGGGCGAGGGGCCGTCGAGCATGCCGAGGTTGATGGTGTCCCGCACGCCGCGCACGTCGGCGAGCGCGAGCATGCCGCCGTGGCCCTCCACGGCCTCGACGATCCTGCCCGGGATGCCTAGGCACATCGCTGTCTCCGTCCTTCGGGTCGCTGAGCCTGCCGCCCTCGGTGGTCGGTCACATCCGCAGGAGCCGGTACTCGCGCTTGAGCGCGGGCAGCTCCTTGCGGGCCAGGTACACGAAGCCGACAGCGCCCGCCGCCGCCAGCGCCGCCTTGACCGGCATCGTCACGCTCCTGCCGGCCGTCCGCGCCGCCCGCCCGGGCGGCATCACCCCGCCCGCGGCCGACGTCCTGATCCGCCCGACCAACGTCCGCACGTCCTTCACCGTCCCCGCCTCCTGTCCGTGAGTGGGCCCGCCGCTCAGCCCGGCGGCAGGTTGGGCATTGCCGTGGAGACGGGGTCGTGCTTGCGCGGGTTGATCCCCGTGGAGCGGCGCGCGTCGACGGTGTCGTCGGCGTGGTGGCCGCGCTGCTCCTCCACGGGGCCGCTGTTGCCCTGGTCCACCCCCTTGACGTGCGCCGACGCGTCGGGAGCGACGTCGCGCCTGCCTACCCGGATGCTCATGGACCCTCCCTTCAACGGTGCTCGGTGAGCTCGGCGAAGAACTGGTCGATGGCGGGCCACACCCGGCTCCCGCCGGACAGGCCGCGCCACTCACGCCGCACGACGGCGACCAGCCGGAAGCAGTCGTCGACCGGGACCAGCCAGTGGTGCCGGCTCCCGCGGGCGGTGTTGACCAGGAAGGCCTCCACCTCCGGGGTCAGCCCGGCCAGCTCGGGGCGGCGGCCCACCACGGTCCGCCACGCCAGCGGGTCGACCTCCCACTGGGTGGAGCCGAGGGGGCTCGGGTAGTGGGCGACCACCGCGCCGCCCGCCCCGCGGACGAAGTACGCCAGGCCCACCGGGACACCGAGCTCCTCGGTCGAGACCTCGCCCAGGCGCACGCGGCGCTCCGGCACGAGGCGGTAGTGGCCGAGGCTGGCGACGTCCCGGACGAAGAGCAGCGAGCACGGCTGGCAGGCGCACATCACGTCGCCCCGCTCGGTGTCGAGCAGGTGGCGGTGCCGCTCGCGCAGCGGGGCGCTGCACACGTCGCACCGCTCGGCGAGCAGCGGCGCCGCCCCGCCGCGGACCACCCGCTCCAGCGCCCCGCTGCTCACGCCGATCCCCGCAGGGCCGCGGGGCGCTGGAACAGCGCCTCCACCGGGATCACCGTCGGCCCGCCCCTCGGCGGCTGGACCGGCTCCACCTCGGTCAGCTCCGGGGCCAGCGCGAGCACGGCGTCCGACACCGTCTGCTCGAGGGTGACGGCCGACGACGAGCAGCTCCCGCAGGCGCCGGAGAGCTGGACGTGGGCGACCCCGGCGTCGATGTCGACGAGCTCGACCCGCCCGCCGTGGGACTCGATGTAGGGCCGCACCGCGTCGAGCGCCTGCTCCACCCGGTCCTGGACGGGGTCGGGATGGATGTCGTGGACGACCATGAGGTGAGCCACCAGCTGGTCCCGGGCGAGGTCGGCGCGCAGCGGCTCGGGCGCCACCGCCAGGACGCGTCGCAGGCCTTCCCCGTAGATCTCCGCCAGCGTCCGGATGGCCTCGACCGCCGCCTCGGAGGTCGCGCCGGGTACCTGCTCGACCACGTCCAGCAGCTCGTCGAACCGGTCGAGCAGCTGCCCGACCGCCGCGTCGTCCAGGCGCGGGGCCGACTCACCCATGGGATGCCCCGAACATCGGCGAGTGCGTCTGCGAGATGGTGCGGCCCCCGCCGACGTACATGTGCACCCCGCACGGCAGGCACGGGTCGAAGCTGCGGACGGCGCGCATGATGTCCACGCCGCGGAACTCATCCGGCCCGTTCTCCTCGAAGATCGGCATGTCCTGGACGGCGTCCTCGTACGGCCCCGGGGTGCCGTAGCTGTCCCGCGGGCTGCCGTTCCACGGCGTCGGTGGGTAGGGGTGGTAGTTGGCGATCTTGCCCTCGCGGATGACGAGGTGGTGGGAGAGCACGCCGCGGACGGCCTCGTGGAACCCGCAGCCGATGGCCTCCTCCGGCACGTCGAACGTCTGGAACACCTTCTGGTCACCCCTGCGCACCCGCGTCAGCGCCTCCTCGAGGAAGTACAGGGCCATGCCGGCGGCGTAGGCGATGAAGTAGACCCGGGCCCGGTCCCGCTCGATCGCGTTCGACCACGGCGGGATCCGCCACTCCAGCGTCGACTCCGGCAGCGAGGCGCTGCGCGGCAGGGAGATCTGCACGCCCGAGCCGGTCGAGCGCACGTACGGCGTCTGCACCTTGCCGGCGAGCGCCGTCGCGTAGAGCCGCGCGAACGGGCCGCCACCGGTGTCCAGCGCGAGGTGGTCCCCCGTGCGCCGGTCGAACCAGCGGGGGCTCATCACCCAGCTGTACCGGCCGTCGAAGTCACGCTTGCCGGGGGCGGGCAGCGTCGTCTGGTTCCACGGGTGGCGCATGTCCACCGGGTTGCCGAGCGGGTCATGGGTGACGAACGGCGGCTCGGCGACCCAGTCCTCGTAGTAGGAGCTACCCAGCAGGATCCGGATGCCGAGGTTGATGTCGACGAGGTTGGAGGTGACGAGCTCGCCGTCGACGATGACGCCCGGGGTGACGAACATCGCGTTGCCCCACTCGTTCATCGTCTCGTACCGGTAGTCCACGACCTCGGGGTCCTGGAACGCCCCCCAGCAGCCCAGCAGGACGCGTCGCCGACCGACCTCCTCGTAGCCGGGGAGCGCCGCGTAGAAGAAGTCGAACACGTCGTCGTTCATGGCGACGGCCTGCTTGACGAAGTCGATGATCGACATCAGCCGGGAGAGGTAGTCGGTGAACAGCGTGGGGGTGGGCATCGTCCCCACCCCGCCGGGGTACAACGTCGAGGGGTGGACGTGGCGGCCCTCCATGAGGCAGAACATCTCCCGGGTGACCCGGCTCATGTGCAGCGCCTGCTTGTAGACCTCGCCCTCGAAGGGGTTGAAGGCGCGCATGATGTCGGCGATGGTCCGGTAGCCATGCATGCCGGCGTTCGGTGCCGGCGTGTTCTCCGCCCTGGCCAGGACGCTGGGGTTGGTCGCCTTGACCATGGCCTCGCAGAAGTCGACGAAGACGAGGTTGTCCTGGAAGAGGGTGTGGTCGAAGAGGTACTCCGCGGCCTCGCCGAGGTTGACGATCCACTCGGCCAGCTTGGGCGTCTTGATCCCGTAAGCCATCTGCTGGGCGTAGTTGGAGCACACGGTGTGGTTGTCGCCGCAGATGCCGCAGATCCGGCTGGTGATGAAGCCGGCGTCGCGCGGGTCCTTGCCCTTCATGAAGACCGAGTAGCCGCGGAACAGCGAGGAGGTGCTGTGGCACTCGGCGACCCGCTGGTTCTGGAAGTCGATCTTTGTGTAGATGCCGAGGTTGCCGATGATCCGGGTGATCGGGTCCCAGGACATCTCGACAAGCTGTTCCTGCTCCTGGCCCGGTCCGGCGCCCTTGCGGTCGGTGACGGTCATCGGGGGCCTCCTGCGGTGGTGGGGACGTCGGGGCGCCAGCGCGGGTCGTAGCCGCTGGTGAGCTCGCCGCGGTTGTGCCGCCACCGCGGTTCCTTGTTCAGGGCGGTGTTGGTGATCTCGCGCATCTTGCGGACGAAGACGCCGTAGGGCTTGCCGAGCGCGGCGGAGAGGTAGCCGCCCGGCGGGACGTCCATGAACGGCATGAACTTGTCCGGGAAGCCGGGCATCGTGCAGCCGATGCAGATGCCGCCGACGTTGGGGCACCCGCCGATGCCGTGCATCCAGCCCCGCTTGGGCACGTTGCAGTTGACGACAGGTCCCCAGCACCCGACCTTGACCTGGCACTTGGGGGAGTTGTAGTCGTGGGCGAAGTCGGACTGCTCGTAGTACCCGGCCCGGTCGCACCCCTCGTGCACCGTCTTGCCGAAGAGCCACTGCGGGCGCAGCAGGTTGTCCAAGGGGGGCGGCGGCGCCGCCCCGGCCGCGTGGTAGAGGATCCAGGCCAGGGTCTCCATGAAGTTCTCCGGCTGCACCGGGCAGCCGGGGACGTTGACGATCGGCAGGTCCCCAGCCGAGCGGAAGTCCCAGCCCAGGTAGTCCGCCAGCCCCATGGACCCGGTGGGGTTCCCCGCCATGGCATGGATGCCGCCGTACGCTGCGCACGTGCCGATGGCGACCACGGCCCACGCCTTGGGGGCGAGCCGGTCGATCCACCAGTTGAGGGTGAGTGGCTCGCCCGTGGCGAGGTCGTTGCCGAAGGACGTCCAGTAGCCCTCGCCGTTGATGTTCTCGTTCGGGATGGACCCCTCGATGACGAGGATGAACGGCGCCAGCTCGCCGCGGGCCGCAGCGCGGAAGGGCGCGAGGAACTCCTCGCCGCCCAGGGTGGGGGAGAGGACCTTGTTGTGCAGGTTGACCTTCGGCAGGCCGGGGATGAGCCCGGTCACGACGTCCTCGATCGACGGCTGGCTGGAGGCCGTGATGGAGACGGTGTCGCCGTCGCAGCTCATGCCCTCCGAGATCCAGAGGATGTCGATCTCGGGGAAGCCGGCGCGGTCCTCATAGGCGGCGCGCCGGTCACCCGCCGGGGTCGTGGCGGTCGTGGTCATCTCTGTCTCCTTCGTGGGCCTGGGCGCCGGTCGCCGTGGGCGGCCTCCGGCCGCGCGGCGGTGGTCTCGTGCGAGGGGCCGGGTGGCCCGGTGGCATCGCCGCGACGCTGCGGGCGGGCCGCGGCCCGCACGGCCGCGCCGGCCGCCTCGGTCCTGGCGAGCTCGACGACGAGGGGGACGGCCTCCTCGACGGCGGCCCGCACCGGCTCGGACAGCCCCAGGACCTCCTCGAGGACCTGCGGCTGGCACCCGACCACCAGCACCCGATCGATCGTCCCGCCGAGCCCGCGCAGGGCGCCCAGGACCACGTCGGGGCTCATCGCGTGGGCGTCGACGGTGCCCGGGGCGTCACCGGCCCGCCGGCTGGCGTCGAGGACGGCGACGGTGCCCGGCGCCCGGCCGAGCGGGACCGCGTCGACGAGCACGAGCGTGGAGTACCGGCCCTCGAGGAGCTCGAAGGCGAGGTGGATGCCGCGGATGCCGTAGTCGGCGACGTCGACACCGTCCGGGACGGCGGCGCCCTGCAGCCGCCGCACCACCTCGACCCCGAACCCGTCGTCGCCGAGGAAGACGTTGCCGATCCCCGCCACCAGCACGCTCATGCCGTGCCTCCGGAGCCTCCGGCGCCCCCGGTGTCTCCCGCGGCGACCGTGCCGGTGCCGACTGCGGGCGGCCCGTCGCCGTCGAGGGGTTCGACCTCGTCGGGGGCGAAGTAGTGGAACCGCCCGTACCACCTGTGCGGCTCGCTGGAGGGGTCTTCCAGGGTGACGGCGACGTGCCGGGCGTCGTCGACGTCGCGGAAGATCCCCTCGACCCGCGCCGTGCGGCCGGCGAGGAACATGTCGTGCGCGTCCGAGCCGCGGGCGCGCGGCCGCAGCCGCACCCTGCTGCCCCGGGCGACGCGGACCCCGCCGACCGTGACCGTCTCGGACCCCGGGGAGACGGCGGGTTCCCACCGCGGCGGGGCGGCCGCGGCACCGTCCGGCGGGGCCGCGTGGGGCCGGAGCGACCGGATCGCGCCGTGCAGCCGCGCCATCACCTCCGGTGGCATCGCCTCGGCGCGGTCGACGATCGCGGCCGTCCGCGGGTCGGTCGCGCGGGCCTCGCGCTTCTCCCCGTCGGTGAGCGTCAGGGTGCGCAGCGAGAGGATCTCGTCGATCTCGGCGGCGTCGAACAGGTCCCCGGGGCTCTCCGGGGCGACCCGGGGGTGGTCGTACAGGATGATCGGCGAGGACAGGACGAGGTCGCGGCTGCCGGGCTCGCCGACCAGGACCGGGAACGTGCGGATGTTGGCGCACTGCCCTGCCGCCGCCTCCGCCCACGCCGGAGGCTCGAGCAGCGACAGGAACGACCCGGCGTCAAGGGCCAGCAGGGTGTGCGTCGCGATGAGGCTCGAGCGCAGCGCCACCGGCCGGGCCGCCGCCGGCGGCGGGCCGGCCGCCGCGTTCTCGGTGCGCACGCGCAGGCGGTGGAGCGGGAACGGGGTGGGCATCCGCTCGAGGGAGAGCTGCGCGCGCGCCGTGAGGGGGCGGCGCCGGCGCACGACCCGGCCGACCGCCCGGCCCTCGCCGTCCGCCACGGGCTCGACGTCCTCGCCGCCGGGGGCCGCGACGTCGAGCGTGCGCGGCCGGGCGCGCAGCCCACCCAGGGGCACGGCGACGTCGGCCTCCCGCGGGACGGCCTCCTCGAAGCTCAGCTCGGTGCGGCCGCCCACCTCGAGGCGCTCGACCCGGTGGAACGACCCGTCCGGCCGGCGCTCCTCGATGTCGCGGGTCTGCAGCTGGAGGTAGCGCACGCGGACGCGGAGGGTCGCGGCGTCCGGCGCCTCGAGCAGGCACTCGGTCTGCTGCCACCACGACTCGCTGGAGCCCGCGACGCCGTCCACGGCGCCGCCGCGGGCGTCCACCCAGGCGCGCGGCGCGAGGATCCCGAACTGCCAGCGGACCTGGTTCTTCCCGGACGACTTGCGGTACGGGTAGAGGACGTAGCCCTCGTAGAGGACGGCGTCGGCGACGGTCAGGGCGCGCGCGAACGGGTCGTGGGGAACCGGATCGACCACCTCGCACCTCCCTCCCGCTTCTGCGGCGTCGTCGCCCGGCGCGGGGACGTCCGCCTAGGGCTCCGCCGCCACCGCCTCCCGGGCCGGCGCACGGGCGGCGAGCCAGCCGAGCCAGCCGCCGAACCCCTCGCCGGTGGTCGCCGAGACGACCCGGGCGTCCGCCCGGGGGTTGAGCCGGCGGGCCTGCTCGACGCACCGCTCGACGTCGAAGTCGACGTAGGGGAGCAGGTCGGCCTTGTTGATGAGCACGAGGTCGGCCGCGGCGAACATGTGCGGGTACTTCAGCGGCTTGTCGTTGCCCTCGGTGACCGAGATGATCACGACCCGGGCGGCCTCGCCGAGGTCGAAGAGCGCCGGGCACACGAGGTTGCCCACGTTCTCGATGAAGAGGTACGAACCCGGCCGCGGCGCGAGGCGGTCCAGCCCCCGGCGGAGCATGTCGGCGTCGAGGTGGCAGCCGGCCCCGGTGTTGATCTGGACGACGGGGGCGCCGGTCGCGCGGATCCGGTCGGCGTCGAGGAGCGTCTCCTGGTCCCCCTCGACGACGGCGACGCCGCGGTCGCCGGCCAGCTCCCGGATCGTCCGCTCGAGCAGGGTCGTCTTGCCCGCGCCCGGCGAGCTCATCACGTTGACGGCGAAAATCTCCCGGCCCTCCAGCCAGCCCCGGTTGCGGGCGGCCAACAGGTCGTTCTTGGCGAGGAGGTTCTGCTCGAGGACGAGGGTCTCCGGACGCGCGACCTCGCCGCGCCCGTGGTCGTGGGGGTGGTCGTGCGCGTGGTCGTGGGGGTGGTCGTGCTCGTGGTCGTGCGTGTGGCCGTGAGGGTGGTCGTGCGCGTGCTCATGCTCGCGCTCCTGGTCGTCGGCGGTCGACACGCGGACCCCGGCCGCGTCGCTGCAGCCACACGTCGAGCACATCTCACACCACCCTCACCGAGGTGACCGCGAGCTCCCGGCCGCTGCGGATCGCGACGTCGGCGCTGCCGCACGGGCACAGCAGGATCGGGTCGGAGATCTCGAAGTCGCGACCGCAGCTGCGGCACGTGGCCGCCCCGGCCGGCTCCTCGATGTTGAGCTGGGCGCCGGCGAGCGTCGTGCCCTCTGCCACCACGTCGAAGCAGAACCGCACGGCCTCAGGGACGACTCCCGAGAGCCGCCCGATCGTCAGGTTCACGGCAGTGACCTTCCGGCCGCCGGTGCGGTCCAGCACCGCGTCGACGACGCTCTGGGTGAGAGACAGCTCATGCATCCACACAGCCTCGGGAAACAAGGTAATCCGCCCACCGCCCCCGGCACAACGGGTCCGACCGGGGCAATGCGCCCGGCGCGGGCGGGTGGCCGGGCGGCCGGGGAGCGGCCGGGCCGCTCAGCGCACCCGCAGGTCCCACGCGCGTACGCCGCCGATGATCCCGGCGCTGTTGGGCACGATGACGACGTCGTCGCCGAGGCGCGCGAGCACCTGCGGGCTGATCCGGCGTGAGTTCCCGCCGCCGAGGTAGAGGCGGTCCCACATGTACATCGGGCGCAGGGCCTCCACGACCTTGCGCACGCGCCGCGACCACTGCGCGTCGCCCAGCCGGAGCCGCTCGTGCTCCCCGATGTAGTCGTCGTAGGTCAGCCCCCAGCGGACCGGGCCCTGGCTCAGCTCGACGTGCGGGGCCAGGGCGCCGCCGTCGAAGACCGCGTTGCCGAGGCCGGTGCCGAGGGTCACGATCATCTCCAGGCCCGCGCCGGCCACCACGCCGGCGCCGTGGACCTCGGCGTCGTTGAGGACCAGAGCCGGCAGGGCGAGGGCCTCCTCGACGGCGCCGCGCATGTCGAACCCGGACCAGTGGAGCACCAGCTCGGGCAGCACCCGGGTGCGGGGGCCGGACCGGGTGACGTAGTGCGGCGTCGCGACGACGACGCCGTGGCGCAGCATCCCCGGCATGCCCACCGTCACCCGCTGCGCCCGGGGCAGCTGCTCGGCCAGGGACGCGATCGTCGCGACGAGGCGTGCGGGCGGCAGCGGGTACGGCGTGGCGGTGCGCACGGGCTGGGCGTGCATGGTGCCCGCGGAGTCGAGGACCGAGGCCTTGATGCCGCCGCCGCCACAGTCCACGGCCAGCGTCGCGAGAGGGGATTCCACCCCGCGACGGTACTAGCCTCGCTGCGTGAGCAACGGCGAGGACCCCCAGCGCGCGGACGCCGTGCGGATCCGGCTCGACGTCGCCTACGACGGCGGGGCGTTCGCCGGGTGGGCGACGCAGCCGGGCCTCCGCACGGTGCAGGGCGTGCTGGAGGAGGCGCTGACCACCGTGCTGCGGCTGCCCGCGCCGGCCCGGCTGACCGTGGCGGGCCGCACGGACGCCGGCGTCCACGCGCGCGGGCAGGTGGCGCACCTGGACGTCCCCCGCGGCGCCTGGCTGGCCCTTCCCGGTCGCGGCGACCGGGCGCCCGGGCAGGCGCTCGTCGCCCGGCTGGCCGGGGTGCTCGGCCGGGGGCAGCGCCCGCGGGGGGCGAGCGACGTCGTCGTGCGCGGGGCGGGCGAGGCGCCGGCCGGCTTCGACGCGCGCTTCAGCGCCGTGTGGCGCCGCTACGCGTACCGGGTCGCCGACGACGCCCGGTTCCGCGACCCGATCCGGCGCACCGACGTGCTGTGGCACCCCCGCCCGCTGGACGTGACCGCCATGGACCACGCGGCGGCCGGGCTCCTCGGCGAGCACGACTTCGCGGCCTACTGCAAGCCCCGTGAGGGGGCCACGACGATCCGCACCCTCCAGGACTTCCGCTGGCGTCGGGTGCCGGCCGGCGCGCCGGACGCCGGCCTCGTGGTCGCCACCGTGCGCGCCGACGCCTTCTGCCACTCCATGGTCCGCGCGCTCGTCGGCGCGAGCGTGGCCGTGGGGGAGGGGCGCCGGGACGCGCCGTGGCCCGCGCAGGTGCTGGCCGGGCGCGAGCGGCAGCCGGGCGTCGCCGTGGTCGCCGGGCACGGCCTCACCCTCGAGGAGGTGGCCTACCCGGGCGACCACGAGCTCGCCGCGCGGGCCGCGGAGGCCAGGAACGTGCGCACGCTGCCCTGAGGCCCGGGCGCGGCGGCCCGAGCCTCAGGGGCGGTGCGTCGCCTCAGGGGCGGCCGGGCTGGCTCAGGGGCGGTCGTCCGGGTCGATCGTGCCGCCCTCGTCGACGGCGACGTCCTCCGTGTCAGTGAGGTGCATGGCGGCCTCCTCGGGCATGAAGCGGGCCCCGTCCAGCCCGACGTCGGAGGCAAGGACGTCCTGCATCTCGCCCGGCGTGTCGCTCGGGTCGTCGTCGTCGGGCTCGGCCACGAGACGGCCCACCGAGGTCTCGTCCACCCCGTCGGGTGCCGGCTCGCCGCCGGTGCCCGGCCCGGCGTGGGGCGAGTCGTCGGCCGGCCGCTCCTCCCACACCTCCGGCTCCTCGCGCGCCACCCGCTCGGCGATCGTGTCACCCTCCCGCTGGCCCGACTCGGTCAGGTCGACGCCCGCCAGGGGGTCGTCGTCGGGCGCGGTGAGGCCCTCGTCCAGCACGTCGTCCGACGGGTTGTCGAGGAGCATGTCCTCCTCGCTGGGCTGCCAGGACTCGTCGGCCAGGAACTGGTCGGAACCGGGGGATCCCTCGGTGCTCGGAACGCCTTCAGTGCTCTCTGTGCTCATGCAGCCAGCGTGCCACCGGCCGGGCGTGCTCGCAGAAGGAGGGGCCTCGGCCGCTCACCGCCGCTCGTCGTACACGGCCCCGTACGGGTCCGGGTCGTCGGTCAGGCCGCCGGCGTCGTCGTCGTCGGCCACGATGTGCATGGCGGCCTCCTCGGCGCTGAAATCCCCGCCCGCGACCCCGGCGTCCTCGGCGGCGATGCTCTGCTCCTCGCCGAGCAGGTCGGTGCTGTCGTCGTCGTCGGGCAGCGCGACGAGGCGGCCCACCCGCCGGTCGGGGTCGTCCCTGCGGTCCTCGTCCCCGAGCCCCAGGGCGTCCTCCTGCTCCTCGTCGTCGTCCTCGTCGCGCCGGTCGTCGGGCTCCTCCCGCCCCAGGCGCCCGCGCAGGGGCTCGCCCTCGACCTGCCCGCGCTGGCTGAGGTCGAGGCCCGCGAGCGGATCCTCTTCGGCCGCGGCCACGCCCTCCTCGAGGACGTCGTCGGCGTCCGTCTCCAGCAGGCCGTCCTCCTTGTCGGGCTGCCACGACTCGTCGTCGAGGAACTGGCCGGGACCCGGGCTGACGAACTCGTTGCTCATGACATCAGCGTGCCACCGGGGAGGGCCGGTGGCGCCGGACGGGCGTCCCGGAGGCGTCCCGGAGGTGTCGCTGACGGCGCGGGCGGCGCTCCGGGATCCACGGTCCGCGCTGACCTGGCCGGGGACGACGGGGCCGTCAGCCGTGCGGCGCGTCCCTCAGCCGTGCGGCGCGGCGACCGTGCGCGCGATCCGGTCGGGCCTGGAGTAGACGTTCGCGCTGCTCCCACGGCTGAACCCGACCACCGTCAGCCCGGTCTCCTCCGCCAGCTCGATCGCGAGGGAGGAGGGGGCGCTGACGGCGGCGAGCACCGGGACCCCGGCCATGTGCGCCTTCTGCACCAGCTCGAAGGACGCACGGCCCGAGACCTGCAGCACGGCTCCCCGCAGCGGCAGCAGCCCTTCCCGCAGCGCCCAGCCGAGCACCTTGTCCACGGCGTTGTGCCGGCCGACGTCCTCGCGCAGGCACACCAGGTCGACCCCGCCGTCACCGTCCGGGACGAACAGGCCGGCGGCGTGCACGCCCCCGGTCCGGTCGAAGAGCCGCTGCCGGGCCCGCAGCCGCTCCGGCAGCCCGAGCAGCACCGGCAGGGGCACCCGGCAGCCGTCGTCGGCCACGGCGAACCGCGACGCCTTGGTGACCGCCTCGATGGACGCCGTGCCGCACACCCCGCACGAGCTGGAGGTGTACACGTGGCGCTCGAGCGACGCGCTCGGCGCGGCCACCCCGGGGGCGAGCCGGACGTCCACGACGTCGTAGCTCGCGGTGCCGTCCGGGTTCACCCCGGCGGCGTAGGAGACGCCGGCGACCTGGTCCGGGTGCCACACCACGCCCTCGGACAGGAGGAAGCCCACCACGAGGTCGAAGTCGTCCCCGGGGGTGCGCATGGTGACGCTGAACGCGGCGCCGCCGACGCGGATCTCGAGCGGCTCCTCGCCCGCGAGGGTGTCGGCGCGCCGCCGCTCGGTCCCGTCCGCCCGGAGCTGGAGCACCGGACGCAGCCGTGTCGTGCGCACCGCCACCTCCCGGACCCGCTCATGTGGCCACGGCCGGCCCGGACCGCACCGTCGCGCAGCAGTCACTACGCTCGCAGGTTACCGCCGACGGGGCGCGGGCACCGCGGAAGGACCGGCGCCCCGTCGTCGTGGCGGCTCTCCCGCCGTCGTGGCGGGTCTCACGCGAGCTCCCGGCCCGATGTTTTGACCGTGGGCGCCCCGCGGCAGTATCGTGGGTAGTCGTTGTGCATCCCTATGCGCTCCCCGGTGCTCCCACTCGCCGGTGCAGCGGCGCGGATGCGCGCAGCGAGCACCACCTGACCATGGGTCGCAGCGCCGCCATCGCTGGGCCCGATCGAACGAACGCTGAAGAAACGAAGGCTACGCCCGTGCGCACGTACACACCGAAGCCCGGCGACGTCACGAAGAACTGGTACGTCATCGACGCTACCGACGTCGTCCTCGGCCGTCTGGCGACCCAGGTCGCCACTTTGCTCCGTGGGAAGCACAAGCCGACCTTCGCCCCGCACGTGGACAACGGCGATTTCGTCATCGTGATCAACGCTGACAAGGTCGCCCTCACCGGTAGCAAGCGCGAGCAGAAGCTCGCTTACCACCACTCCGGTTACCCGGGCGGGCTGAAGGCCACCTCCTACGCGCAGCTGCTGGCCACCAAGCCGGAGCGCGCCGTCGAGAAGGCCGTTGCCGGCATGATCCCGAAGAACTCCCTGGGCCGAGCCCAGATCAGCAAGCTGAAGGTCTACCGCGGTGCGGAGCACCCGCACAGCGCGCAGAAGCCGCAGGCCTTCGAGATCACCCAGGTTGCCCAGTAGCGCTCACGCGCCTGCAGGCACCGTTGGAACAGGACTGAAGGAGAACTGTGGCTGAGACCACTGCCGACATCGAGCTGGACGACGAAAACGTCCCCAGCAGCTACACCAGCGAGAGCGAAGCTCCCGCGACCGGCCAGGGTCAGTCCCTGACCGCCCCGGGCCAGGCCCTGGGCCGCCGCAAGGAGGCCATCGCCCGCGTCCGGCTCATTCCCGGCACCGGTGAGTGGAAGATCAACGGGCGCACGCTCGAGGACTACTTCCCGAACAAGCTCCACCAGCAGCTGGTGAGCTCGCCGTTCGCGCTGCTCGACATCGCGGGTCGCTTCGACGTCATCGCCCGCATCAACGGCGGCGGCATCTCGGGCCAGGCCGGCGCGCTGCGCCTCGGCATCGCCCGCGCGCTCAACGAGATCGACCACGACTCGAACCGCCCGGCGCTGAAGAAGGCCGGATTCCTCAAGCGTGACGCCCGTGCGGTCGAGCGCAAGAAGGCCGGTCTGAAGAAGGCCCGTAAGGCACCGCAGTACTCCAAGCGCTGACCGGCGCTCCCGACGGCCCCGCCACGCACCCGTGTGGCGGGGCCGTCGTGCGTCCGGCGGCCCAGCAAGGCTCCGCCCGGCGCCCGGCGCCCGGCATCCCGCCCCCGGCGGCAGTGGCACCATGGCCACGCGCAACGACAGCACCACACGCAGATCTTTCGGAGGTAGACACATGGCACGGCTCTTCGGCACGGACGGCGTACGCGGCCTCGCCAACCGGCACGTCACCGCGGAGCTGGCCCTGGACCTCGGTGTCGCGGCCGCGCGGCAGCTGGCCGCCTCCGGGGACGTCGCCGGCCGGCGTCCCCGCGCCGTCATCGGCCGCGACACCCGCATCTCCGGGGAGTTCCTCTCCTCGGCCATCGCCGCCGGCCTGGCGAGCGCGGGCGTGGACGTGACCCAGGTGGGCGTCCTGCCGACCCCGGGCGTGGCCCACCTGACCGCGAGCACCGACGTCGACCTCGGCGTGGTCATCTCCGCGTCCCACAACCCGATGCCGGACAACGGCATCAAGTTCTTCGCGCGCGGCGGCTTCAAGCTCGAGGACGGCATCGAGGACGAGATCGAGGCGCGGCTCGGGACGGCGTGGGACCGCCCGGTGGGCGGCGACGTCGGCCGCATCACCGCGGAGACCACGCTCGCGGACCGCAACTACATCGACCACCTGGTCGGCGCGGCGGGGGACCACCTGCGCGGCCTGCGCATCGCCGTGGACTGCGCCAACGGCGCCGCGAGCGACATCGCGCCCCTCGCCCTGCGGGAGGCCGGCGCCGACGTCGTCGTCATCAACGCCTCGCCCGACGGGCGCAACATCAACCAGGCCTGCGGCTCCACCCACCCCGAGCAGCTCCAGGCCGTCACGGTGGCGTCCGGGGCGGCCTTCGGCGTCGCCTACGACGGGGACGCCGACCGGTGCCTGGCCGTCGACCACACCGGCGGCATCGTGGACGGCGACCAGATCATGGGCCTGCTCGCGACGGCGATGAAGGAGGCCGGCACGCTCGCCGGGGACACCCTGGTCGTGACGGTGATGAGCAACCTCGGGCTGCTGCTCGCGATGCGGCGGGCCGGGATCGCGACCGTCCAGACCGGCGTCGGTGACCGCTACGTGCTCGAGGCGATGCGCGCGGGCGGCTACACCCTCGGCGGCGAGCAGTCCGGCCACGTCATCAGCGCCCGCCACGCCACCACCGGCGACGGCGTGCTCACCTCCCTCATGCTCGCCGCGCGGGTCGTCGCCACGGGCCGCACCCTCGCCGACCTCGCGTCCGTCGTCACGCGCCTGCCCCAGGTGCTGGTCAACGTCCCCGGCGTGGACAAGACGCGCGCCAGCAGCGACGAGGGCATCAGCGACGCCGTCGCGGCCGTCGAGGCGGAGCTGGGGGAGACGGGCCGCGTGCTGCTGCGCCCCTCCGGGACCGAGTCCCTCGTGCGGGTCATGGTCGAGGCCGGCACCCAGGAGCAGGCCGACGCCGCCGCGAGCCGCCTCGCCGGGGTGGTGCACGAGCGCCTGGCCCTCTGACGCCCGCGGCCGCGCGAGTCCGGGTCCCTGACGCCGCGCGGCCGGATGACCAGGGGCGTCGCCGGGGCGGGCACCGATGCCGCCGGCCGCGCGCGGTGACGTAACGTTGCCGGTGCGCCGACCCCGGCGCACGCGCCCGCTCGGCGTCCGGAACCTGGGAGTGATTCTTGCTAGATGCCTCGGCGGTGGAGGAGTTCGTCCTCGGGCTGACGGGGTCGCCCTGGATCCTCGTCGCCGTCGCGGTGCTGGCCACCATCGACGGCTTCTTCCCGCCGGTGCCCAGCGAGTCGATCATCATCGCGGTGGCCGCGCTGACGATGCACGGCGACGGCCCGAACCTGTGGCTGCTCCTGGCCGCGGGGGCCGTGGGCGCGTTCTGCGGGGACGTGATTGCCTACACGATCGGCACCAAGGTGCCCATCGACCGGCTGCGGATCTTCGCGTCCCCCCGCGGGCAGGCCACCCTGAACCGGACCAAGCACGCCCTGGCGCGCCGCGGCACCGTCTTCATCCTCTCGGCCCGGTTCATCCCCATCGGCCGCGTGGCGGTGAACATGACCGCGGGGGCCGTCGGGTTCCCCCGGCGCCGTTTCGTCATCATCGTGGCGTTCGCCGCCGTCGTGTGGGGCGGCTACTCGACCCTCCTGGGCGTGGGCGCCGGCGTGTTCCTGCACGAGCATCCCATCGTCGCCGTGGCGGTCGGCGTGGCCGGCGGGGTGGTCATCGGCATCATCGTGGACAAGGTGCTCGGCATCGCCCAGCGACGCTGGTTCCCCCATATCCCCTCGCCCGAGGAGCGGATGAACCTCGCGGACGACGGCGACGAGGGGCGGGACGGGGCGCAGGCCTCGACGCCCGGGACCTGAGGTCCGCCGGCTACAGCTTTCGCAGCCGCATGCGGTGCATGCTGTGGTCCCCGGACTTCGTCAGCACGAGGGTGGCGCGCCCGCGCGTGGGCAGGATGTTCTGCGCGAGGTTCGGGGCGTTGATGGCGTCCCAGATCTCCCCGGCCTTGGCGACCGCCGCGACGTCGTCGAGGTCCGCGTACTTGCGGAAGTAGGAGTCCGGCGCGGAGAACGCGGTCCGGCGCAGCCCGAGGAACCGCTCGACGTACCACCGCTTGACGTCCGCGCTGCGGGCGTCCACGTAGATCGAGAAGTCGAAGAAGTCGCTGACGGCGAGCGAGGACGTCCCGTTCGCGGTCGCCCGGGCCGGCTGGAGCACGTTGAGGCCCTCGACGATGAGCACGTCGGGGTGGTGCACGCTCTGCGAGCCGCCCGGCACGATGTCGTAGGTGACGTGGTCGTAGAGCGGGGCCGCGACCTCCGGCGCCCCGGCCTTGACCTCGGAGACGAAGCGCAGCAGGGCACGGCGGTCGTAGGACTCGGGAAAGCCCTTGCGCTCCAGCAGCCCGCGGCGCTCCAGCTCCGCGTTCGGGTAGAGGAAGCCGTCCGTGGTGATCAGCTCGACCCGCGGGGTCTGGGGCCAGCGGCGCAGCAGCTCGCGCAGCAGCCGCGCGGTGGAGGACTTGCCCACCGCCACCGAGCCCGCCACCCCGATGACGTAGGGGGTGCGGGTGGCGCGCTCGCCCAGGAACGTCGAGGTCGCCTGGTGCAGCGCGCGCGTGGCCGCCGCGTACAGCTGCAGCAGCCCGGAGAGGGGCCGGTAGACGACGTCGACCTCGGCCAGGTCCAGCGGGTCGCCCATCCCGCGCAGGTTCACGACGTCGGCGTCGGTGAGCGGCAGGGGGGTCGAGGCGGCCAGCCGGCTCCACGCGTCCCGGTCGAACTCGACGAACGGTGAGGCGGCGGTGGTCAGGGCGCGCGGGAAGGCTGGCACGCACCAAGTCTGGCGCACGCCCGCCCGCCGCGCGGCAACCCCGCACCTCCGCGCCCCGGGGCCGGGGTGTGGGGCCCATCACGCAGTGACCGGTGTCATGCCCGGCGGGCGGCGCCGCCGGTTATCCTGACGCGCATGTGTGGAATCGTCGGGTACGTAGGCCCCGCTATGCCCAGCAACCGTCCGCTCGAGGTCGCCATGGAGGGCCTGGCCCGGATGGAGTACCGCGGGTACGACTCGGCCGGGGTCGCGCTGGTGGCCCCCATGGGCCTGGTCAGCGCGAAGAAGGCGGGCAAGCTCGCCAACCTGCGCGGCGTGCTCGAGGCCAGCCCGCTGCCGGAGGCGACCGTGGCCATCGGGCACACCCGGTGGGCCACCCACGGCGGCCCCACCGACGCCAACGCCCACCCGCACCTCAGCGAGGACGGCAAGCTCGCCGTCATCCACAACGGCATCATCGAGAACTTCGCGCCCCTGCGCGCCGAGCTCGCCGCCGCCGGGGTGACCTTCACCTCCGAGACGGACACCGAGGTGGTCGCGCACCTCCTGGCGCGCGAGTACAACGCCGCCCGGGACCTCACGCAGGCGATGCTGACGGTGACCCGGCGCCTGGAGGGCGCGTACACGCTCCTCGCGATCCACGCCGACGCCCCCGGGTCCGTGGTGGGCGCGCGGCGCAACTCCCCGCTGGTGATCGGCCTCGGCGACGGCGAGAACTTCCTCGGCTCCGACGTCGCCGCCTTCATCTCCCACACCAAGGACGCCCTCGAGATGGGGCAGGACCAGGTCGTGACCATCACTGCCGACGACGTGCGAGTCGTCGACGCCGACGGGAACCCCGCCGAGGGGCGTCGCTTCACCGTGGACTGGGACGCTGACGCGGCCGTCAAGGGCGGCTACGCCACCTTCATGGACAAGGAGATCCACGACCAGCCCAAGGCCGTGGCCGACACCCTCCTCGGGCGCACCGACACCGCGGGCAACCTCGTCCTGGACGAGCTGCGCATCGACGAGACCATCCTGCGCAGCGTCGACAAGATCATCGTCGTCGCCTGCGGCACCGCCGCCTACGCCGGCCACGTGGCCAAGTACGCCATCGAGCACTGGTGCCGGATCCCCGTGGAGGTCGAGCTCGCCCACGAGTTCCGCTACCGCGACCCGGTCGTGAGCGAGAAGACCCTCGTCGTGGCCATCTCCCAGTCCGGGGAGACCATGGACACGATCATGGCCGTGCGCCACGCCCGCGAGCAGGGCGCCAAGGTGCTCGCCATCGTCAACACCCACGGCTCGACGATCCCGCGCGAGTCCGACGCCGTCCTGTACACCCACGCCGGCCCCGAGGTCGCCGTCGCCTCCACGAAGGCGTTCCTGGCGCAGATCACCGCCTGCTACCTCCTCGGGCTCTACCTCGCCCAGCTGCGGGGCAACAAGTACCCCGACGAGGTGGCCGGCTACCTCGAGGAGCTGGCCGCGCTCCCCGCGAAGATCCAGCACATCCTCGACAACGAGGAGGAGGTCCGCGCCGTGGCCCGCGCCATGAAGGACGCCACCTCGGTGCTCTTCCTCGGCCGCCACGTGGGCTACCCGGTGGCGCTGGAGGGTGCCCTGAAGCTCAAGGAGCTCGCCTACATCCACGCGGAGGGCTTCGCCGCCGGCGAGCTCAAGCACGGCCCCATCGCCCTGATCGAGGACGGCCAGCCCGTCTTCTTCATCGTCCCCACGCCCCGGCGCCCGCTGCTGCACTCCAAGGTCGTCTCCAACATCCAGGAGGTGCGGGCCCGCGGCGCCAAGACCCTGGTCATCGCCGAGGAGGGCGACGAGGCGGTCACGCCCTACGCCGACGTCATCTTCCGGGTGCCGAGGACCCCGACGCTCATGATGCCGCTCGTCACCGTCGTGCCCCTGCAGATCTTCGCCGCCGAGCTCGCCGGCGCCAAGGGCTACGACGTCGACCAGCCGCGCAACCTCGCCAAGTCGGTGACGGTGGAGTGACGCGGGCGCCGGCCGGGCCGGCCTCATGATCGTCGCCGTGGGCGTCGACGTGTGCGACGTCGCCCGGTTCATCGCCGAGCTCGACCGGGTGCCGCGCCTGCGCGAGAAGATCTTCACCCCCGAGGAGCGGGACCTGCCCGACGCCTCCCTCGCGGCCCGGTTCGCCGCGAAGGAGGCGATCGCCAAGGCCCTCGGCGCCCCGGCCGGCATGCGCTGGCACGACTGCACGGTCCACCGGGTCACCGGCTCCGCCCCGGTCGTGGAGATCCGCGGCACGGTGGCCGCGCGCGCCGCCGAGCTGGGCATCACCCGCTGGCACCTGTCCATCTCCCACGACGCCGGGATCGCCTCGGCCATGGTGGTCGCGGAGTCCTGAGCCCGGCGCCGGCCGATGCCGGGTCAGGGCCCGCCCGGCGCGGCACCATGGGCACATGATCACCGCGCACACCGCCGCCGCCGTCCGCGAGGCCGAGGAGCCGCTGCTCGCCGCCGGCGTGCCCCTCATGGACCGGGCCGCGTTCGCCCTGGCCGCCCACGTCGCCGCGGAGCTGCGCGCGCGCGGTCACCGCGTGAGCGGATCGGTGGTGCTCCTGCTCGTCGGCGGCGGCAACAACGGCGGCGACGCCCTCCACGCCGGCGCGCACCTGGCCCGGCGCGGTTGCGAGGTGCACGCCGCCCTGCTGGCGGACCGCGTCCACCCGGGCGGGCTCGCAGCCGCCCGCACGGCCGGTGTGCGCCTGCACGACGTGCTCGGCGCGCTCGCGGACGACGGCGCCCGGGACGACGGCGCCCGCGCGGACGACGGCGCCCGGGACGGCGTCGTCCGGCTCGCCCGCGGCGCCGGGGTCTGGGTGGACGCCCTCACGGGGATCGGCGCGCGCGGCGGGCTCCGCGAGCCCCTTGCAGGGGTGGTCGCGGCCCTGGCCGCCGAGAAGGCGTCGTCCCCGGACGAGCCGGTGGTCGTCGCCGTGGATGTGCCCAGCGGCATCGGCGTGGACGACGGCGCCGTGGACGGCCCCGTCCTGCCCGCCGACGTGACGGTGACCATGGGCACCGCCAAGCCCGGCCTACTCCTGCCGCCCGCCGCGGCGCTGGCCGGGCGCGTGGAGATCGTCGACCTCGGCCTGGACGCCGCGCTCGCGGCCGCCGCGCCGTCCGTGTGCCGGCTGCTGGGCGCGGACGTCGCCGACCTCTGGCCGGTCCCGGGCCCCGCCGACCACAAGTACACCCGAGGGGTCCTCGGACTCGTCGCCGGCTCCCAGGCGTACCCCGGCGCGGCGGTGCTCGCCGCGTCCGGCGCCCTGGGCGCCGGCCTGGGCATGATCCGCTACCTGGGGCCGGGCACCCCCACCGCCCTGGTGCACGCCCGCCACCCCGAGGTCGTCACCGCGCGGGGCCGCGTCCAGGCCTGGGCCATCGGCTCCGGCATCGACCCCGCCGACGTCGGCCGCGCGGAGGAGATGGAGGAGCACCTCGCGGCCGCGCTGGCCGACCTGCTGCCTGTAGTGCTCGACGCCGGGGCGCTGACCCTCCTGCACGACGACCGGTTCCCCGACCTGCCCGAGACCGCCGTGCTCACGCCGCACGCCGGCGAGCTGGCGGCGCTGCTCACCGCGCGCGGCGAGGCGACCACCCGGGCGGCGGTCGACGCCGCACCCGCCCGGCACGCCCGCCTGGCCGCCGAGATCACGGGCGCGACGGTGCTGCTCAAGGGGGCGACCACCCTCGTCGTCGCCCCCGACGGGCCGGTCCACGCCCAGGCCGACGGGACGGCGTGGCTGGCCACGGCGGGCGCCGGCGACGTCCTGGCCGGCATCCTCGGCGCGCTCCTGGCCGGGTACGGCGACGTGCTCGCCGCCGCCGACGACGGCGCCCAGCGGGCGAGCCTGCCGGCCCGGCTGGCCGCCGCGGCCGCGCTCGTGCACGGCCGGGCCGCGCGCCTCGCCGCCGGGCTCGCGGTGCCCGGGCCGGGCGGCGGCGGGCCGGGACCCGGCGAGCCGATGGCGACCGGCGGCCCAGGGGCGCCGATCACCGCCCTCGACGTGGCCGGGGCCGTGCCCGCCGCGCTGCGCACCCTTCTGGGCTGACCGGGCCGCCTCAGGGTGGTGGCCGGCGCCGCGCCGGCGGGTGGAACACTGGACCCCGTGAGCCTTCCCGTTCCCGCCCTCCTCGGCGGCACCCCCGCGCCCGGCGGCGAACCGACGCACCCCGTCCACCCGGCGCGCGCCGTGGTCGACCTCGGCGCCATCGAGGACAACATCGCGGTGCTGCAGGCCGCCGCCCCCACCGCCCAGGTCATGGCGGTCGTCAAGGCGGACGCGTACGGGCACGGGCTGCTGCCGGTGGCCCGCGCGGCGCTGGACGGCGGCGCCACGTGGCTCGGCGTCGCCCAGCTCGGCGAGGCCCTCGAGCTGCGCGCCGGCCTCGCCGCGGCCACCGGGGCGCCCGCCGCCGTGCCCGCGGCCCCCGCGGGCGGGCCGTCGGCCACCCCGCCGCGGATCCTCACCTGGATCTTCGCGCCCGGCGCCCCGCTGGACCGCGCGCTGCGGGCGGACCTGGACCTGTCGGCCTCCGCCCCGTGGGCGGTGGCCGAGATCGCCGCGGCCGCCCGGTCCACCGGGCGCCGGGCACGCGTCCACCTCAAGGTCGACACCGGCATGGGCCGCGGCGGCGCGCGCCCCGAGGCCTTCGGCTCGCTGCTCGGCGCGGCCCTGGCCGCCCAGGCGGAGGGCACGCTCGACGTCGTCGGCATCTGGTCGCACCTCGCGTGCGCGGACGAGCCGGACAACCCCGCCACGGCGAGGCAGGTGGGGATCTTCACCACTGCCGTCGCCCAGGCCGAGGCGGCCGGTGCGCGCCCCGAGGTGCGCCACCTCGCCGCCTCCTCCGGGACACTGTTCCACCCGGCCACGCACTTCGACCTCGTGCGGCCAGGGATCGCGGTCTACGGGCTCAGCCCCGCCCCGGCCGTGGCGACCTCCGCCGCGATCGGCCTGCGCCCCGCGATGCGCCTGGAGGCCCGCCTCACGGTGGTCAAGGCGGCGCCCGCCGGCACCCCGCTGTCCTACGGGCACACCGCCGTCACCGTCTCCGACACCCACCTCGCCGTGGTGCCGCTGGGCTACGGCGACGGCATCCCCCGCGCCGCCTCGAACGCCGGGCCGATCTCCGTCGCCGGGCGCCGGTACCACGTGGCCGGCCGCGTGTGCATGGACCAGGTCGTCGTGGACCTCGGTCCCGAGAGCGCGGCCGTGCGCGAGGGGGACACGGCCGTCCTCTTCGGCGACGGCACCGGCGGGACCCCCACCGCCGACGACTGGGCCGCCGCCAGCGGCACCATCAACTACGAGATCGTCACCCGCCTGGGCGCCCGCGTGCCGCGGGTGCACGTCGGCGGGACGCGTGCCCTGGACGGGCACAGGCAGGAGCAGGCATGACCGACGTGACACTGACCGTCCCCGACGCCGAGGCGACCCGGGAGCTCGGCACGCGCCTGGCGGCGCTGCTGCGCGCCGGCGACCTCGTGCTGCTCAGCGGCGGGCTCGGCGCGGGCAAGACCACCCTCACGCAGGGCATCGGGACCGGCCTGGGCGTGCGCGGCCAGGTCGCCTCGCCGACCTTCATCATCGCGCGGGTCCATCCCTCGCTCGTGCACGGGCCCGACCTCGTGCACGTGGACGCGTACCGGCTCGGCTCCCTCGACGAGGTCGACGCCCTCGACCTCGACACCGCCCTGGAGGACTCCGTCACGGTGGTCGAGTGGGGCGAGGGCAAGGTCGAGGTCCTCGCCGCGGACCGGCTCGAGATCGAGGTCCGCCGGCCGCGTGGCACCCCGGGGGTCGTCACCGACGACATCGAGGGCCTCGCGGAGCCGGCCCCGCGGGAGGTCATCGTGCGGCCGGTGGGGGAGCGGTGGGCCGGCGTCGACCTCACGGCGCTGCGCCCGGGGCCGTCGTGACCCTCCGGCGCCCGGCCCCGCGCCGCCGGCTCGGGGCGCGCGTGCTCGCTACCCTCGCCGGCGCCCTGATGGCCGCGGTGGCCGCGGTGCCCGCCGTCGCGGCGGCCGCGCCCCACCCCGTCGTGGTCCCGTCGGTCGCGCCGGCGTCGGCCGCGGCCGCGCCGGGGTCGGTGGCGGCAGCCGTGCCCTCCTCCACCCCGGACGCCGCTGAGGGCCCGTCGCCCGCACCTCGGCCCACCGGCGCCGGGGTCCCCGCCGACGTCGCCGCCTGGTTCGCGGCCGAGGGACCCGGCGTCGTGGTCACGCAGGGCGGCAGGGAGCTGAGGGACGTCACGGCCGAACGGCGCGCCGACGTCGAGGTCGGCAGCGTGCGCGCGGTGATGACCTGGTCGCCGAACCTGATCGCCGGCGGGACCCTCTCGCCCGCCGTGGAGCCCGTGCGCGACCAGTGGGTGGCGCCCCTCCTGCTCGACGGCGGCGCGGTGGGTGCGCTGTTCGCCGGGCGCGAGACCACCGGTGACGTCGCGCTCGACCGCCTCAGCGGCGACCGTGACCTGGGGGAGGCGCTGGAGGGCCTCGACCTGGCCAGCCCCTTCATCCACGACGTGCCCCTCGACGCGTGGTTCACCATCGAGGACGACCATGTCCGGGCGCTCGACGAGGGCGCGCGCGAGTCGCTGGCCGGATCCGTGCCACTAGAGGTCTACCAGCCCTTCATCGCCGCCCGGAACGCCGAGGACGAGGCGGCCCGGCCGGGCTCGGCGGCGCCACAGGCGAAGGAGGACAGCGCCTGGCACCCCGTCACGTGGGTCGCCATCGCCCTCACCGTCGTCCTCGTCTGGACCGGCGCCGTCGTGTGGGTGCGCCGGCCGGAGGGCGACGGGAGGGCCGACGCCGCCCTCGGTCCGCGTCGCCGGATCCCCGCGCGCCCGGCGGCCCGCGCCCGGTCCGCGGGGCGCGTGCGGCGGCCCGGGACTGGTGGCGCGACCACGACGGCAACTGGCACCACGGCGAATGGTGGCGTGACCACCACGGCAGGTGGCACCGCGACAAGGACTGCGACAACGACAAGCACCACGGCGAC